>CAVSOA010000006.1:0-257352 GCA_963729505.1 uncultured Solirubrobacterales bacterium | reverse complement strand
TGGTCCCCCGATCACGCCCTGCGTCCCGCAGAGCGGCCACGGCCTCCGGACTCATCCCGAGCAGCTCGCGCAGCACCTCCGTCGTGTGCTCGCCCAGCATGGGGGACGGTGTCCGCACCGAGCCCGGCGTCTCGGACAGGCGCACCGGGGCACCCACCATCTTCACCTTGCCCGCGCGCGGGTGCTGCATCTCCACGAGGGTGCCGCGGGCCTGCACCTGAGGATGCGCGACGACCTGCGCGATGTTGTTGATGGCGCCGAAGGGGATGCCCTTGGGCAGGAAGATCGCCTCCCACTCCTCGTAGGTCTTCGTCAGGAAGACGTCCTGGAGCAGCGGGATGAGCGTGGCGCGGTTCTTCGCGCGGTCGGCGTTCCGGCGATAGCGCGGATCGTTCGCCAGCTCCGGCCGGCCGATCGCGGGACAGAAGATCTGCCAGAGCTTCTCGCTGCCGACCGCGAGCGCGAGGTCGCGGGTCTTGGTCCGGAACGTCTGATAGGGGAGCAAGGCCTTGTAGGCGGTGCCCATGGGCGCGGGCAGCTCACCGTCGGCGAGGAAGCCGCCGATCATGGTGCCGAGGAGCGACATCTGGCCCTCGAGCATCGAGACGTCGATGGCCTGGCCTCGCCCGGTCCGCTCCTTCACGCGCAGCGCCAGCATGATCCCGAAGGCCGCGTACATGCCCGCCGTCATGTCGGCGATCGAGGTCCCCGCGCGCACGCCCCGGCCGCCTTCCTCGCCCGGTCACCGAGATCATGCCGCTCTCGGCCTGGAGGATGAGGTCGAGCGCGGCGCGATCGCGATAGGGGCCGTCCTGGCCGAAGCCGGAGACCGAGCAGTAGATGATGCCGGGATTGCGCTTGCGCGCCTCCGCATAGGCCAGGCCCAGGCGCTCCAGCGCGCCCGTCCGGTAGTTCTCGAGGACGACGTCGGCGCGCTCGACGAGCTCGAAGAAGAGCTCCTTGCCCCGCGGATGCTTGAGATCCACCTCGATGCCCTGCTTGTTGCGGTGCAGGCTCACGAAGTACGCGGTCTCGCCGCCCGGCAGCGGCGTGCCCCACGCGCGCGCGATGTCGCCCGCGCCCTTGGGCTCGAGCTTGATCACTCGCGCGCCGAAGTCGGCGAGCATGGTGGAGCAGAAGGGGCCGGCGAGCGCGTGGCTCAGATCGATGACGGTGACGTCTTCGAGCGGCAGGCGCATGCGGTTGTCTCCTCGCGGCCCATGGTAGCCCACTGGCCACGGGAGGTGGGGGCCGAGGGAGTCCTTGGCCGGACCACTCGGCTACGGATGGAGTTTTGGCGAAGGACAGCTACCTGATGGGCACGAAGCGGACGGCGTCGGCGAGCGCGGTGCCGTTTTGGGCGCTGGCCTGTACGTAGCCCGCCGTGCCGGCGTTGAACGTGTAACGACCATGGAGAACCCAGCTCCCCGGGGCCTTCCGTTCGTTGAATAGGCGGGTCGTGGTCCCGTACGCGTGCGCCACCAGGATGGGCACGCTGGTCAAGTGAGCGTTGTACGTCGGTACCCAGACGTAGACATCATAGGTGCCGGTGACCGCGATCATCGGCGTCCATCGGTACGTGTCGCCAGCGGTTCCGCAACTGCGGAGCGAGTTCGGCCCGAACTGCTTGCTCGCGTTCGACAGGCACCACGTCCCCGTGAACGTGCGACCACCCGCAGGGTCCTGCACCCCCGGTGCGGCGTTGTCGATGAGGACTTCACCGCCGCTCACGGCCGCTGGGGTCACGGTGAACGGCTGAGTCGCGGACGTGCCGCCGCCAGGCGCGGGCGTGAACACGCCGACCGGCACCGCGGCCGCAGCGGCGAGGTCCGACGTGTTGATGGCGGCGCGGAGCTGACTGGCGCTGACGAACGTCGTGGCCCGGTCAGCGCCGTTCCAGCGCACCATGGAGGAGGAGACGAAGCCGCTCCCGTTCACGGTAAGCATCAAGCCGGGGGCGCCGACATTCGCACTCGACGGAGAGAGACTGCTCTCGACCGGCATGGGGGCGGTCGTGATACTGCTGGTGTTGAACGTCGCGGTCACCGTCGTGTCGGTGCTCAATGTCACGGTGCACGCCGCAGCCCCGCTGCAGCCGCCGCCGCTCCATCCGGAGAACGTCGAGCCCGAGGCCGCCGGCGGCCGTGAGGACGACACTCGTGCCGGCCACGACCGTCTCCGTACAATCGCTGCCACAGGTGATCCCGGCCGGCGTGCTGGTGACCGTCCCCGTGCCCGTGCCGTTCCGCGTGATCGCGAGCGTCGCGCTGGGCACGCTCATGGCCGATCCGGTGACGGTGCGCGAGACCGTGTCGCCGTTCGCCGTGAAGTTCACGTTGCTCGCAAAGCTCCCGACCGTCGTCGAAAGAAGGCGAACGATCACCGTCCGACTTGCGCTGGGGGCCAGCGAGAATGAACCGCCGGAGACAACGCTGAAGGGCGCCCCGACGCTTGCCGTGCCCGTCAAGCTCGAGCCGGTGGTGTTCTGCACCGTGAACGTGGTGTCGACAGCGGCACCAACGGTCGTGCTGCCGAGATTGACCGCACCGGCGGGGCTGACGCTCAGGTCCGCCCGTGCGGCGCCGCTCGCCGCCCCGGAACAGCTGCTCTCATTGCCGGAGAGGTCGACGGCGGTGACGACTGCGAAATACGTCACACCCGCCGTGAGACCAGGAACCTGGTAGGCGACCGACTCACCGATCGTTGGTGTTGAGCTCAAGGCCGCCACCGCATCGAACGAGGCGTCGGGGCAGGGCGGGGGCACGGCAGTCCCCAGGTACACGCGATAGCCGGCGAGATCCGTGAGGGGTGTTCCATCCGCGTTCGTCGTGGGCTCGGTCCAGGCGAGAGTGACCGACGCGGCCTCGGCGTTCAGGGCGCCCACGACGATCGAGATGAGAACGAGCGCAATCGTCCGGCGCCGCGAACGTAATCGTGACGATTTCCGTGCCTCGGCCCGAGCGTCACGGCGGCACGTCATACGATCTCGCTCCTCACGACGTGTTTCGCAGTGAATGAGTCCGCGCGCGCTGGCAGTTCGAGTGGCATCCAATTTCGACACGGCGGACGCAACGCAATGCGAGTGCCAAACCGGACGAAGAGCTCGAACGTCAGGAGAACGCAGGCGAAAGCGGGCGGGCGGCAGATGAGCACGGCGTCGGCTTACTGACGGATCGTTACAGTCTGAACGGACAGGACGACTGAGGCTACGTCCTCAATTCGGATGCCTGACGTGCCCCACGCGCGCGCGGGCGGTGGCGGTCGAGGATCGCAACGTGATCTTCTACGGCAAGCGACGAGGTGTAACCGACCGGTCCGCACGGGCGTCCCATGAGATGAGGGAGGAGACGGAGCCCATGCCAGCCACGACACGTGCCGACACCATGGATTGCCGCCACCTCAGCCATACCCCGGTGGTGATGATGCGCATCCTCACATTCGGGCTTGCGCTCGCCCTCCTGGCGACGACGGCGTGGGGACAGACCAGACCGACCGGCGAAGAGGGAGCCCAGACCTGGTTTCGGGTGAGCTGGGCGCCGCCGACGGATGGTGCGGGCACCCTCAAGGGCAGCGTCTTCAATGACTCGCAGTACCGAGTGACGGACGTGCGCCTGCAGATCGAGGGCTTGGATGCCGACCGTCATCTCGTTGGACGGAGGCTGGCCTGGGCGATCGGAGACATCCCCGCGGCCGGCGAGACATTCTTCACCACCGAGCCGTTGCCGGGCGCGGTCAACTATCGCATCACGGTCATTTCCTGGGACCTCGTCTCGCTGGATCGCGCGCCTCAGGCGCCGTAGCCAGGCCGACAGCGTGGTTGCATGAAACTGGCTGGCGGGATCCTGAGCCTTCTGCTCGTGATGGCTGTGCTTCTCACCGTGTTGATCCACCATCGAACGCAGCAGTGGCCGGACTGCAGCCGTCAAGTCGTGATCGTCAAGGGCCCGGCGGGTGAACCGGTCGAGTGCGTCTGTTTCGCGGGAACCCTTTCTAGGTGCTTTGATCCTGGTCCCTGAGTCTCAGCGGCGACGCGGCTCAGCGCGGCCCGACGCGCTCGAGCTGTTCCTGGCACGCCACGCAGGTCGTGGTATCCGGGAGTGCGAGCAACCGCTTCGGCGGAATGGGCGCGCCGCAGTCGAAGCAGACGCCATACTCGCCGTCCTGCAGCCGCGTCAACGCGCTACGCAGACGTCGGGCGCGCTCGGCCAGGCGTGAGACGGTCAGGTGGGCCAGCTCCTGCTGCTCGACGCCCTGGGCGACATCGAGGAAATCGCCGGCGATCAAGGTGACTTCCGGAGCATCCCCCTCGCGCCGCAGCCGTTGCAAGATGGTGTCGAGCTCGGCCCGCAACCGGGCGCGGGTAGATGTGTCGATTCTTGCGCTCATCGTCTTCATGGCACGACCTCCCCTGTGCTCAGCGCTTGAGATGGCCGTGACATCGCTGGGGTTGCATGTAACGCAGTCCCCGGGGCTGGCGGCGGAATCTCGGCCAGACGACCAACCTGCTCCCGGCCGACACCGCGATTGTCAGCTCTTCACGTCGCAACCCGCGGTGACGATCTATCCGGTTCTTGCGGAAACTCGAGGGGGGCTAGGCCGTGGGAAACGCGACGGGCCTGATCCGCCGTCTCACTGACGAGACCATCAGGCGCATGGCGCCGTGAAAGGGAGGACGCTGAGAGATGACACAGAGGGTAGTGAAGCGAATGATGCTGATGTTCCTCGGCCTGTCGATCGTGATGCTGGCGGGCTACGCCAGTGCTGAGGATCCCGCCGATGTGACCGGCACCTGGGTCGGGACCACGCTCAGAGGGACGGCGACGATGACCATGGTGCTGAAGCAGACGGGCAACAGTGTGACCGGGACGCTGACGGGCGCCGGGACTGCCGACGGGCCGATCCAGGGCATCGTGAATGGAGACACGATCCGGTTTCGCTTCGACGAATCCTACGGTGACACTCCGTTGCTGAACGTCAAGGGCAACGAGATCACGGGGATGCTGAGCGGAACGCCCATCACCCTGCGTCGAGTCAGTAACGCCTCGTAACCACTTTCCGCCGACACGCGCTGCCGTACGATTCGATGTGCGGCAGCGCGTTGTCCCTTGACGCCTCAACGCTGTCCTCTCCCGACCTTCCAGGGCCACGCGGACAAGGACGGCGACCTCGTAACAGGCGATCCCCCCGCGACTGCGCAATCTTCCCGGGCGTGTGACCGAAGCCGTGACGCCAACGTCGAAAGAAGTGAACGAGGAGGAGGTCCACCATGAATGATCGTGCGGGCAAAGGAAGAAGAGTCATGTCGCTCGCGCTTGCCGCCGCGATGACGCTGACGGGGTGCGCGACGATGCGCCGTTCGGAGGCGCACTCGACCGAGGATCTGCTGGCGGCGGCCGGGTTCGCGATGCGGCCCGCTGATACCGCCGACCGGGCGCAGCTCCTGGCGGCGCGGCCACCCTACCGGCTCGAGAGTCACGTCAAGGACGGCACGGTCGTGTACACGTACGCTGATCCCGACGGGTGCAAGTGCCTCTACGTGGGCGGGTCCAAGGAGTACTCGGAGTATCAGCACCTCAGACTCCAGCGTGAGATCGCGAAGGATGAGGCCTGGGGCGCTCACGCGGCCGACATGGACTGGAACGTGTGGGGGGGCCCGATGTGGCGGTGATCGTTTGCTGAAGGCGGGCGGCGAGGCGTCGGTCGGCTCTACGGTCCTGGATTCGGCTGTGGAGCGACGCGCGTCCACCCACCCGGGCATTCCTTGACATACGGATAGTAGCCTTTCGAGCCTCCGCAGTAGTACCAGGACGACTCGGCGGGGGCCGTAGCGGGCGGCTGCACGTAGGTGGGCGGCGGGGATGGCTGAACGACGACCGGGGGCGATGGTTGAACGACGACGGGCGGCACGTAGACGGGCGGCGCGTAGTACGGATTTGGGTACCAGAGCGGCCCACCGACCCACACGTGTGGTCCGTGCCACCACGCATACGCCGGAGCGACGCCAAGGAGCAGGACGACGATTGCCGCCCCGAGCCCGATTCCCTGCTTCTTCATTGCTGCTCTCCTTCGATCCTACTCACCATTGAGACGGACGGCCTCGTCTGTGCCCAACGTGGCACGGATATTTCCGCAAGAATATGAAAGGGCCCGGCGAAAGGCGCCGTAGCACGCTGTTTCAGCTCTCGCTGTCCAGCCCGCGGGGGCGTTCATCTCTCCGCGGCCGCGGGTGGCGCGGAGCCGCTCCCGATGGCGCGGGGACGGGGGCTGCATGGTGTCGTCGGAACTCCGCCGCGGAGAGAACCCGCACCACACGCCCCTCGCGGTCGAGAATCGTCACCGGCGCGATCGAGCTATCAGCTGATGGAAGCCAAACAGCGTTCATTGCCGCCTCCTTCGGGCCATTGACGGCCGTCGTGCATTGAGACGGCCTGGGGCCGGTGGAAGGTTGCGTAGGGGCGGCCGCAACGCCCGTCCATCCGGCGCCGTCACAAGCGACGGAGGCAGAACGACCGTGACCACAACCAGAAGAATTGTTGCCCTTGCGGTGCTGTGTGGCCTGCTCCTCGGGGCCTGTGCGACGGTGCCCCCTGGTCCGAGCGTCATGGCTCTGCCCGGCACCGGCAAGTCGTTCGACGCTTTCCAGGGCGACGACTTGGTGTGCCGGCAGTGGGCCGCGCAGCAGGCCGGCACGACTCCGGAACGCGCCGGCGGCCTGGCGACGGCGGAGCGGGCCGGTGTCGGCACGCTGATCGGCGCGGGACTGGGCGCGGCTATCGGTGCTGTCGCCCACAATCCTGGGCTCGGTGCCGCCGTCGGAGCTGGCGGTGGTCTGCTGGCGGGAACGGCCGTGGGTGCCGGCGCAGGTCAGCACGCAGCCAATGAGGTCCAACATCGGTACGACGCCGCCTACGAGCAGTGCATGTACGCGAAGGGCGATCTCAACTTACGAAAGGCCCGCCGAAAACGGTCGCCGTCAATTCGAGAGGTGCTCGGCCAGTCCTCACGTTCGCCTACCCCAACATCTCGGTGCGCAACGCCGCGGGCACCGGGGCGACGACAGTTGTCGGTCAGGCACTGCCGTCCAACGAGGTGGGCTTCAGCATCGTCATTCCGTAACGGGCCCCTAGCGTTTTCTCTTGACGCGGAAGGCGTAGGTGTCCGGATCGCTCTCGTTGCCCGCGGCGTCGACCGCGGTGACCGAGAACGTATGGACCCCTCTTTGGACCTTGTAGGTCTCCGGGGACGTGCAGTCTTGAGCCGGAGCGGCGTCAAGCGAGCATTTGAAGGCGCCGCCCTCGTTCGACTGGAACGCGAACGACACGGGGACCTTCCTGCGTCTGCTCTTGATGATCGCCTTTGGCTGCTTGGTGATCTCGGCAGAGGGCGCCACCGTGTCGATGGTGAACTCCCGCGTTGCCGGTGAGGTATCGGCGTTGCCGACGGCGTCGGTTGCGAACACCGAGAACGTATGCGGGCCCTCGCTGAGGGAGGGAGCGGTGAAAGCCCCGCTGTCGCATGCCGAGGGCGTCCCGGCATCGATCACGCAGGTGTAGCCGGTCCCGGCGCCTCCGGCGACCCCGTGGAATGTGAACTGCGGTGTCGAGTCATTCGTCGGTCCATCCGGTCCGGTGTCGATCTCGGTCTCGGGTGGCGTCGTGTCGATCGTCCAGGTCCGGGAAGTTGCGCCGCCGGCATTTCCGGAGGGATCGGTCGCTTCGACGTAGAACGTCCAGGCTCCGTCGGCATTGAGGGCGCTCGAGGTATAGGCCTCCGATTTGTCGAAAGGCCCACCGCAAGCGACGAAGGAGCCGGTAGCCGCTCCCGGCGGGTCGAGCCGGCACTCGAAGGTCGCGTCGGGATCGAGTCGGGGCGTTGAAGTTGAAGGTGGCGGACGTTTGTTTCGTCGTCCCGGTGGGCCCGCCGGTTATCCCAGCGCTGGGTCCGAAGGTGTCCTTGAAATAGAGGTCGATCTCGAGGTTCTGGAACACCTGGAACTCGCAATACGTCGGCGAGGAGAAGTCTCCCGTCGTGTCCTGTGGGTCACAGTTGACCTTGCCGCTCGCCGAGCTGTCGGTCCAGTGGTCGAAGGCCCAGCCCCTGGTCGCCGCGGCGCCCGTGGTCGAGGGCGCGAGCCGAACGATGTTCCCGGAGTTGTAGAGGCCATTCGCCGTGCCCCCGACGCAGTCGGTCGCGGGCGAGCTTTCCGATTTTCCGTCGGGGGACACGGTGCAGTTCATCTGCGCCTGGTTGTCGCCGAAGCGGTTCGCCACCTCGGTCACCGTCCCGGCTCCGTGGACGTGGACGGTGACCGTCCATGCTGCCGCGCTCGCCGGAACCGCCATGCCGGCCGCGAGCGCGACTGCGACGATCCCCGCCCGAACCCTCGAGCTCTGACTTTTCCCCGGCGACTCGGTACTGGTCACCTCTGACTCCATTCCCTGCGCACTACCCCGTCAGGCGAATCTAAGCAGCCGTGGGATCGTCGAATTTGAAGCTCGCGTTAAGCGCTTAGGATCCGTGCCGTGAGGTCCCCGGGTGGAGAACCGGAAAGCGGTCGGCGCACGCTCATGCGCTTGGTCCGAAGCGCTACTCCGACAGCCCGGCGGCTTCGAGGGCCCGGTTCTTGTCGGTGTGCGCCGACATGCGTGCGATCTTGCCCTCACGAAAGGTGAGGACGTGAAAAAGGCGGTTCCACACCTCGGCATCGCTCCCTTTCATCCGCCCGCCGTCCTTAACCGCGGTGACGACGACCTCCCCGTCGGCGTCGAGTACCTCGATGAGCTCGATATGGAAGCCGTCGAACATTGCCCTGTACTCGTGCATCGCTTCGTCTACGGCTTCGAGGCCCGAGACGATCCCCATGTCCGGCGCAACGTCCCTCGCATCGAACTCGAAGTCGGGATGAAAGAACTCCGGGTCACCAGGCTCCTGCGGGTCGGCGTTTATCCGCCCGTAGGCCTCCCGGACCGCCTCGACGTTCTCCACCGACATCGCCCGCAGTATCCCGCGCCTGGGATGCGCCCATCGTCGGGAACCGCGGATCGTGGCGGGGTTTGACATGCCCCCAGCCCAGGTGTAGGGTCGTGCGGAAGGGCACAATCTCAAGGGACCGCGGTGAGCTCCAAAGTTGCAACGCACCTGCGCACAAACGTAATCGGCTACGTCGCACTGTTCTTCTCGCTTGGGCTCGGCACCGCCTGGGCCCTCGAGCGCAACAGCGTCCGCTCGAAGCACATCGTCGATAACCAGATAAAGAGCGTCGACGTTCGCGACGACGACACGCCGTCGGGGGGCCTGCGGGGCATCGACATCGCCGCCAACTCGCTCGACGAGGCCGACGTCGCCGACGACAGCCCGCTCGGCACGGCCGAGATCAACGAGGAGGACCTGTTCAACGACAGCTCCCTGACCGGCGCTGACATCCTGGAGAGCAGCCTAAGCGCGGTCCCCGCGGCCCAGAACGCTGCCAATGCGCAGAACGCCGTCAACGCGACGAACGCGCAGAACGCGACGAACGCGCAGAACGCGACGAACGCTGACTTCGCGGACGATTCCGATCAGGTCGACGGCCTGGGAGCGCGAAGCTGGAGCTTCACGCAAGACCCACCGAACCCCAACAACGAGGACATGATGGACCTGGGAGGGCTGCACCTTGAGGTTCGCTGCTCGATCATCACCCCTGGAGACGACAACGTCGAGGTCCACGCTGAGACGAACACTGCGAACTCCTGGATCCAGGCGGTCGCCAAGGAGGACGGGGCATCAAGCCACACCACGACCGTGGACGACGAGGACTTCGACCCCGGCGAGTCGCATGAGATCCAGACCGCCAACGATGGCACCGGCTACTTCGTCTACCGGCAGGGCACACCACCGACCGGCTCGGGTGGCAGCATCGTCTCGGGCAGCTTCGCCTACGATGAGGACGCAGGCTGCGACGCGATGGGGACCGCGTTCGGAGGCACCAGCTAGGCGGCGGTCTTGGTGAGATAGTTGGGGCGATGTCGGAGGAGAACGTCGAGGTCGTGCGCCGTGCACGCCGAGGTCTGGCAAGGTGAGCCCCGTGCAGATCGATGCGCACGCGTTCTGGCTGCGCAGCCCGGGCCGTGGGGAGATCCGCCGGCTCACGCTGCCCGAGCCGGGGCGGGACGACGTGATGGTGCGCACCTTGCGGTCGGGCGTCAGCCGCGGCACCGAGACATTGGTGTTTCGTGGCCGTGTGCCGCCGGGCCAGTACGCGGCGATGCGGGCGCCGTTCCAGGAGGGTGATTTCCCGGGGCCGGTCAAGTACGGCTACCTCAACGTCGGCACCGTGGAGCAGGGACCGCCGGAGCTGAGCGGCCGCACGGTCTTCTGCCTGTACCCGCACCAGACCGCTTACGTGGTGCCGGCCAGCGCGGTAGCCGTCGTTCCCGAGGGCGTGCCGCCCGCCCGTGCGGTGCTGGCCGGCACGGTCGAGACCGCCGTCAATGCCCTGTGGGACGCTCGGCCGCTTCTCGGCGACCGGGTGACCGTCGTCGGCGCCGGGATGGTCGGCTGCTGCGTCGCACGCCTGGTGAGTCGGTTCCCGGGGGTCCAGGTCACGCTCGTAGACGTCGATGTCGGCCGGGCCGATGTCGCGGCCGCACTCGGCGTCGACTTCGCGCTGCCGGCCGATGCCATCGACGGTCGCGACCTGGTCGTGCACGCCAGCGCGACGTCGGCCGGACTGCAACGGTCGCTCGACCTGCTCGCACCTGAGGGTACGGTCATCGACCTCAGCTGGTACGGGGACAGCGAGGTCCGGCTTTCGCTCGGTGGAGCGTTCCACTCGCGTCGACTTGGCATCCGCGCCAGCCAGGTCGGCACCGTCTCCCCGGCCCGCAGCGGGCGCCGTACGACGGCTGAGCGGCTGGCACTTGCACTCGACCTCCTGCGCGACCCTGCCCTCGACGCGCTGGTCACTGGGCAGTCCCGCTTCGATGAGCTGCCCGACGTGATGGCCCGACTGGCCGCGGGGAGCCTGCCGGCGCTCTGCCACACCATCACCTACGACCGTGAGTAGATCATGTTCAGCGTGACGGTCCGCGACCACATGATGATCGCTCACAGCCTCCGCGGCGAGGTGTTCGGGCCCGCGCAGCGATTGCACGGCGCGACGTACGTCGTCGACGCCACGTTCCGGCGCGCGGCCCTCGATGCTGACGACGTCGTCGTTGACATCGGTCGAGCGGCCGAGCAGCTGCATGCTGTGTTAGCCGAGCTCACCTACCGCAACCTCGACGACGACGATGCATTCGTGGGCATGAACACCACCACCGAGGCGCTCGCCAGGGTGGTCGCAGATCGACTCGCGGAAAGGGTGCACGCCGGCGCTCTGGGTGACACCGCTCGGGAGCTCGACGGATTGCTCGTCACGCTGCAGGAATCGCACGTCGCCCGGGCGAGCTACGAGCGGTCGTTGTGACGGTGGTGCATGTTGTCGTACCCGACTGCATCGACGATCCGGACCGGCCGAGCGGGGGCAACACCTATGACCGCCAGCTCTGCCGCGCGCTCACCTCAGCCGGCTGGTCGCTGCACGAGCACGCCGTAGCCGGCCGCTGGCCGCAACCCGACGCGGCGTCGTTCGCTGCCCTCGATGGCGTCGTCCAGCGGATTCCCGACGACGCCGTCGTGCTGCTCGACGGGCTGGTCGCCTCGACAGCCCCCGAGGTGCTGGTGCCGCATGCGCGTCGGTTGCGTTTGGTCGTGCTCGTGCACATGCCGCTGGGCCACCCTCCCGAAGACGGCTCGGTCGGCGACGCCCGGCAGCGGGAACGCGCGGTCCTCTCGGCCGCCGCTGCCGTCGTCACGACGAGCGCATGGACTCGGCGCCGGCTGCTGGAGCTGTACCGCTTGCCGGCCGACCGGGTGCACGTCGCTGAGCCCGCGGTCGACGCCGCCGACCTCGCAAACGGGACCGGGACCGGCGAGGCGCTGCTGTGCGTCGCGGCGGTGACCTTCGACAAGGGCCACGATGTGCTGCTCGATGCGCTGGCGACCATGACGGATCTGTCTTGGCGCTGTGAGTGCGTGGGCAGCCTGGAGCGCGACGCGGCGTTCGTGGAAGATCTCCGTCGCCGCTCAGTGGACGGCGGGCTGGGTGACCGTGTGGGCTTCCCGGGACCGCGGACCGGAGCCGATCTTGACCGCACCTACGCTGCCGCGGACGTGATGGTGCTGGCGTCACGCGCTGAGGCGTACGGCATGGTCGTCATCGAGGCCCTGGCTCGGGGCCTGCCCGTCGTTGCAACCGACGTCGGCGGGCTGACGGAGGCCCTCGGTCAGGGCACCGCCGCGACCCGACCGGGTCTGCTGGTCCCGCCGGACGACCCTGGGGCGCTCGGCGCCGCGCTTCGGGCCTGGCTCGGCGACGCCGAGCTGAGAGGGCGGTTGCGTCGGGCCGCCCGCGAGCGGCGCAAGTCGCTCTCCAGGTGGTCGACCACCGCCTCGGTGATCGCAGGTGTCCTGGCGGGGGTGTCACGATGACCCTCGAGCACGTCCGGGTCAGCAGAGGATGGCTCGCGCTCCGCGAACGTGCTGACGCCGCGGCCCGCGCACAAGACCTCGTCGAGGAGCTCGGGCGGCACCTCCCGGCAACCGGCCGCCGGGTGATCCACGACCTCGGCTGCGGCACTGGGGCGATGGGCCGCTGGCTGGCGCCACGGCTGCCCGGGCCGCAGCGCTGGGTCGCGCACGATCGCGACGAGGACCTGCTGGAGGTCGCCGCCGCGGATCTCCCCGGCCCGGCCGCCGACGGGGCCGCGGTCAGCGTCCAGGCGAAGCAGACCGACATCACCCGGCTGCACCCGGGCGAGCTCGCCGACGCAACCCTTATCACCGCGTCCGGGCTGCTGGACCTGCTGACCGAGGACGAGTTGACCGGGCTGGTCAGCGTCTGCGTCGGCGCAGGCTGTCCCGCGCTTCTGACCCTGACGGTCGTCGGCCGCGTCGACCTGACCCCGGCGGATTCACTGGACCGCCGCGTGGCCGCCGCATTCGATGCCCACCAAGGTCGCACGACGAAGGGGGGCCGCCTGCTCGGCCCGGACGCCGTTGCGGTTGCCCTCGAGGAGTTCGGCCGACTGGGGGCAGAGGTCCTCGTCCGGCCCAGCCCCTGGCGGCTAGGCGCCTCACAGGCCGACCTGGCGGCGGAGTGGTTCACCGGGTGGGTGGGTGCTGCGTGCGAGCAGCAGGTCGAGCTGGCCGCGGAGACCGACGCCTACACACGCCGACGTCTGGCGGACGCGAGAGCCGGGCAGCTTGGGGTCACTGTGGAGCACGCCGACCTGCTGGTCCTGCCCTAGACCGAGCCGCGGTCATCTCCTCGGTCAGTCGGTCCGGAACCGCGGCGAGAGCGCGTAGCGCAGCAACACCACATCGCCGATCTGGCGGACGTCGGCGAGCGTCGCGCGCCGGTCGGGGTTCCAGGGGAAGCGGCCGTCGTTCACGAAACGGGGGGCCCGGGAGTCGCCGACGAAGAGCGGTGCAACGACCAGCTGCAACTCGTCGGCGAGGTTGTCGGTCAGGAACTGGGTGTGCACCTTGCCGCCGCCCTCGACCATCAGCCGCTGCACGCCGCGGGCGGCGAGGTCCTCGCTGATCGTGCGCATCTCGATCGGGTTGCCACCGTCGACCACGGTCGCCACCGGCCCGAGCCGCGAGCCGGCGTCGACTACCTGCTGGCTCGCGACGTAGACGAGCGTCTCGGTGTCGCCGGTGGTGAAGAAGTCGGCGCGCGCGTCCAACTCCACCCGTTCCGTCACGGTGACCCTGATCGGCGACGGGGCGAGCCCACGAGCAGCCCTCTCGTCGCGGCGGGCCTTCGAGCGCACCAGCAGCCGAGGGTTGTCGTTCCGCACGGTACCCGCACCCACCAGGATCGCGTCGCACGAAGCGCGCACGGCGTCGACCCGGTCGAGGTCGGCGTCGTTGGACAGCGCGAGGCGCCGCGGCGAGACGCTGCCGAGGTAGCCGTCGATGGACAGGGCGCAGCTCAACAGGGTGTACGGGCGGTCAAGCATGTGCAGCTCCCCTCGCCACCGGCGGTTCGGTCCCTGCCCGGCGCAAGGTTCGACGGGACCATGACACCACAAGGACCGCAGCACCCGGCAGGCTGGCGGCGAGCACGATGACGCCGTAGACGACGGCGGTGGCGACCCCTAGCCCGGCACCCAGGCCGGCCGCGCCGAACGCCCATGCCGTCGCGCCCTCGCGGGGGCCCCATCCAGCGACGCTGGGCAACACCATGACCACCATGACCAGTAGCGCCAGCGGCAGCATCTCGGACACTGGAGCGGTGCTGCCCGCCGTTCGCGCGGCGATCAGGAACGTGATCGCGTGGCCGCAGACGACCAGCACGGATGCGAGCACGATGCCCAGCCAGGCCCCACCGGCGAGGAGCCCGTCGCGGATGTCCCCGGCCGCTGCGCTCCGGATGCGCGCGGACGCTGACCGACCGCCACCGGGTCGCGCCCGAGCCACGAGCACGGTGCCAAACACCGCCACAAGGAGCGCGATCGCCACCAGCGGCATGTACGACTGCACGGGCGACGGCAGCACGAGGAGAAGGACCACGGTGAGGACGACCTGCACGACCTGCCCCGCCAAGCGTTCCAACGCAACGGCCCGCAACGCGCGGCCGACATCGCTGACGTCGCGACCGTGGCTGATCCCTCTGTGCACGTCGCCCACGATTCCGCCGGGGAGCGTGAGGTTGAGGAACAGCGATCGGTAGTACGCCGCCACCGCAGCGGGCAGGGACAGGCGGACGCCGAGGCCACCGGCCACGATCTTCCACCGCCAAGCGCAGCACACAGTGGTCGCGACCCCCAGGCTCGCCGCCGCCGCCAGCGCCCGAGCGTCGACCATGCGGACGCCGTCGAGAAACGGACCCGCCCCCAGGTGCCAGATCAGGACGGTGAACGTCACGGCGGATGCCACCAAGCGGGCCCACCTCCACACGGTCCGGCTCATGCTGGCCCCCGCCTTTCCTGAGGGCGCTGCCGGCTACCGGGTTGCGGGCGCGGCCCGAATGCGCGAAGGAAGCGGTCACGGAAGGCGCTCATCGGCCAGACCGACGCTTGCGGGTCGGGCCGCAGGCCGTCGTTCCAGCCCCCCGTGGCGATCCGGTTCAGGACCGCCGGATCACGGGCGATGACGGAGATCGGCACGTCGTGACTCGCCCCCATGCCGCTGACGACGGTCCACGGCTGATGGTCGCCCACGACGACGAGCACGAGATCGGAGTCGCCGTAGCGCTGCACGAACGAGACCAGCGTTCTCAGCGTGTACTCGATCGACCGGCCGTATGCCGCGCGTACGCGTGCGGAGTCGCTCCAGAGCGCATCGCTTGTCGTCTCGTCCACCGGGATGCGGTTGAAGATCGAGCCGTTACCGACCCGGCGCCAGTCGATCAGCCGCGGTATGTCGGTCCACGGCGTGTGGCTCGACACCAGGTCGACCTCCGCGAAGAGGGGACGACCGAGGGGCCTGGCGAGCTCGTGGCGCTGCAAGGCCGCGAGGGCATACTGGTCGGGCATGGATGCGTAGGCGAAAGGGGGGCCCTGATACCCGACGTTACGCCGGTCGTAGAGCTTGTCGAAGTGGTAGAACGACGACCCCTCAGGCCAGTCACGGTCGTTCGATGGCACGACATCGACGGTCCGCCACCCGGCCCGGTTGAATGCGGCGCTGAGTGTGAGGCGGTTGGTCTTGAGGAGCTGGTCGTAGCGCCGGGAGGTGTCGACCCAGAGGCCCGAGTGCAGGGTGGAGTGCGCCAGCCAGCTGATGCCGCCGAACGTCGGCGAGGTGAGGAAGGCGCTCCGAGAGGAGAAGCCGGCGGCCCGCAGCCGCTTGGTCCCGTTGTCGAGAACGGCACCGACCTGTGGCGAGACGGAGGAGCCCTGGACCGCGGCCTCGCCGTAGCTCTCGACGAACGCGAGGATGACGTCCTTGCCGCGCAGGCCCGTCAGCAGCTGGTTGGCAGGGGTGTCGCGGAAGCGGTCGTGGCCGATCTCCTTCGCGAAGACCCCGGTGTCCGCGATGCCGGCCCGCAGCGCGCCTACCTTGTCCACGACCAGGCTGGCCGCGCTCGTCGAGGCGACGCGTGTGTCGGGGACGAGATGCGCGCCGAACACCCAACAGAGCATCCAGACGAAGCCGAGCCCCGCGACGGCCCGGAGCGACCACCCGCGGTGGCTGGCGGCTACCCGGGTCAGCCGAAGCACGGCCAGGGTCATGAGGGCGAATAGCGCGGCGGTGAGCAGCAGCGTCCCAGCGATGACCAGGTTCGCGCTCGACGCACCGAGGAGCTTGTGCAGCGTCTCGCTGCCGATCCCCGCATAGCCCAAGTCCTGATAGGGATCGAACGGCCGGTTGAACGTCGCGAAGAACCCCATGTCGAGGATCTTCAGCAGGGCCACCAGAGCGAGAACCGGTCCGGCGACCCCGGCCACGAGGCGTCGAGCGGAGGCGGGGACGGCGATGACCGCGGCGATGAGGACGAGACCCTCGAGCGGGAGTCTCACGAACGCGATCGGGGTCAGGTGAACCGGCTGGTTGGGAGCGACGAGGGCGCCCCACACGAGCAGAAAGGCGAGGGTCGTGAGCGCTGCGGCAATCCACGTTCGCCCTCGTCCGCCTCCGCGGCCGGGGGAGTGGCGGCTCCGGGAGCGAGGGCGGGATCCGCACCCGCCGCCGCTGGAGTGCGCGGGACGTGCCTGTGGCTTCGTAGCCACCACACGTCGCGGCCGAACGACTCGGCAAGAAGGAGGAGCGCGACGACGAGCGCGGCCTCGGTCACAGTCGGCGGTAGGACGTCTGCGGCCGCGATGGTCAGCACGATCCCTTGCGTTGCAGCGACGACCTTGCGCCAGTAGCGAGGCGGCAGCGGCTGGCGCAGCCACGGCAGCGTCCACCCGGCCGCGAGGAACACGTAGCGTGCCGCGCCGATCGCGAGCACCCACGCGCCAGCCGAGCGGGCGACGTACACGCTCAGGATGAGAATCAGGAAGGCATCGACCTCGGCGTCGAAGCGCGCGCCCAACCTCGCCGTCGTCCTCGTACGTCGCGCGACCAATCCGTCGACCGCGTCCAGCGCCAGCGCGATGGCCGCGAGTGAGACCACCATCGTGACCGGCACGGACTGCTCGAACGAGGCCGCGGTCAGGGCCGCGACGCCGACGGCGAGCGTTGCGCGAGCGAGCGTCACCCAGTCGGCCGGCCCCAGCCGCTCGGAGCCGCAGTTGTAGAGACCGCGCGCCAGCGCGGCATTCGTGATCAGTGCGCAGGTGACTCCGACGACCCAACCAGCGGCTGCGAGGTCGACGCCGCTGAGGGCGGCGATCCCCGCGAGCACCGCGATCAGAAGGACCTGAGCGATGAAACCGGTCAAGGGGCCGGCCTGAACCGCTCGCAGCCTGCGTCCGTGACGGGAGGGATTGGGTCCTCGCGGGGCTGCGGGTGTCGCGGCCCAGGTGCTCATCACCCGGAATACTGCCTTGCCACGACGAAAGGTTCAAATCCACTCAGTGGGCATGGAACTGCCATGAAGCAGGACGAGCGCGCTCCGTTCGTCCAAGCCCTACGGCGGGCGCGCATGTCGGCGTATCCCCCCGGCGAGTTCGTCGAGCAGGAGAGCTTCATGCGTGCCACAGAGATTCGGGCACTGGCGGGTCAGGCCGGCATCGCACCCGCCGTCTCGGTGCTGGACCTGTGCTGCGGGATTGCCGGGCCCGGACGGTTCATCACCCGGGAGCTCGGTTGCACCTATCTGGGAGTGGACGCCAGCGCCAGCGCCATTGACATCGCACGCGAGAGCGCTGGCCACCTGCCCTGTCGCTTCGAGGTCTCGCGGATCCCACCGATCCCGCCCGGCCCGTTCGACGTGGTGCTTCTGCTTGAGACCATGTTGGCCTTTCCCGAAAAGGAAACGCTGCTTCTGGAGATATCAGGAGCGCTCACGATCGGTGGGCGGTTCGCCTTCACCATGGAAGCGGGCCTGCCCCTCACGGAGTCAGAGCGACAGCGTATGCCTGACGCGGACACGGTCTGGCTTACGCCCCTGCATGAGATGCTCACCTGCCTGGAGCGGGCCGGGCTGGTTGTCCGCTGGCAGGATGACTGCAGTCGGTCACACCGTGCCGTGGCGGATTCGTTGACCGAGGCTTTCGCCGCCGATGCGACGGACATTGCCGCGCAGATCGGCCGCGGGGCACTCGAGGAGCTGCTGGCTGCCCACCGGCTCTGGAGCGACTGGCTGCGCGAAGGACGGGTCCGGAAGATCGCTTTGGTTGCGGAGAAGACCGAGTAGCTCAGGGAACGGACCTGGTGCGCTCGCAGGTCCCGCTCGCGCGATCGCGTCCGGGCCCGCCGTCGCACGTGTCCCCACCGCCGGGGCCGCCGACGAGCTTGTCGCCGCCGGCGCTGCCGCAGAGCCGTCCGTGGCGCGCCCCGGAACACGGTCGCTGGAGGAGGCACTCCATGGTAGGGTCGCCACAGGGGAGAAATGAGCGCTAGCGGTCGACATTCACTCGCTTTCAGCGGCCGACATTCACTCGCTATCGCGATCTTCGCCGTGTCGCTCGGATCCTCGTCGCTGGCGAGCACAGCCCCGGCCGATTCGGCGGCCAGGGGGGTGATCAGCTCCGACGCGGACATCGAGGCCGAGGGCTGCGTGGAGATGGAATGTGACGAGGACGAGAAGTCCGATGCGGGGTTCAACAGCTTCGACAAGCGCGCGTCGGCCTTCTTCAAGGGTGCGCACGGCAAGATCAAGGCCCACAGCTCGCAGAGCACCTCGCTGTTCGCAGCGACCGGGGAGCTGGACCGGATCGTGTCCACGGCATCCGGGGACGCCCTGATGAACCAAGATCTTCCCCACCGGTCCAGCGCCTTCGGGGGAGGCAGGCTGGACGTCAGCTTCAGCGTCGACTCGCTCACCGACTACTCCGTGTTGGGGTCGATGCGCGCGTCCGGGGATCCCAACTCCGAATGCAGCCAGGTCGATGTGTTGCTGGACCCGGGCGCCGAGGCGAACATCTTCGAGTTCGTCGCGGCCTCGCCACAGGGTTGCGGGGCGCCCGCCTCGATGAGCATGAACCAGACCGGCACCCTCGCTCCCGGCTTCTACTCCCTGGAGACGAACGTCCGCGCGGACGCAACGAGCCAGACGAGGTCCAATACCTTTGCCTCCGGCAGCTACAAGCTCCGTCTCCTCCTGGGCGGCTTCGCCTGCACGATCCAGATCGCCCAGCCGGGGCAGACCACGAACGGCACCTCCGGGGACGACGTCATCTGCGGGAGCTCCGGGGAGGACACCGTCTTCGGCCTCGGCGGCGATGACACCATCTACGGCGAGGGCGGTGCGGACACGATCGACGGTGGCAGCGAGAGGGATGTCCTCCTGGGCTCCGACGGGGCCGATTGTCTGGATGGTGGGGCCGACAAGGACAACCTGATGGGCGAAGCCGGCGACGACAAGCTCCTTGCCAAGGACGGCACGAAGGACGAGGTGAAGGGCGGCGCGAGCCCCGATAAGGGCCGGTTCGACGCGCGCGACGACGTCCGGTCGGTCGCGAACCCGAACTTCACGGGGGGCTGCTGATGGGTCAGTCGACCTTCAGCACGGGCGAGCGCGCAGGGCCGCAGCTCACGCCGAGCTCCGGGGACACCGACTGCTTTCCGACGCGGGCGTAGTAGCGCCCGGGCTTGCGTCTCGCCGCGATCTCATAGGCACCGAAGTCGCTGGTCTCATCCTGGCCAACCTTGAAATCCGGCCCGCGCTCCTTGCGGTAGACCTTGACGGCAACGCTGCGCGAGCAGTTGGCGAGGGAGCCCTCGCTGGAGAGCTCCCCCCGAATGCGCGCGCGCTGTAGCTGGTCGTCAGCGTCCGGGCGTAGACGGCAGGCGGCGGCGCGCTGCCGCCGGCGAACGACGGGTTGTCGAGGTTCCCACTGGAGGGACCGTCGTAGGCGTCGGGCGAGACGATGATTCCACCGAGGCTCTTCAGGACGTACCGGAAATAGGACTCGTCCGCTGGCAGGTCGCCCCCCTGCGTCCAGCGCTCGGGGACCAGCGGGATGGAGTAGTGCGTCCACGTCCCCGGCGTAAAGCCGCTCTCGGTGTCGATCACGGCGCTGACCGCCGCCTCCCCTTGGTCGGTAGGGGCAGTGTGCCGCGGAAGAGCGTGACCCCGAAGGGGAAGTCCGGAGTGGCGTTCGGGTTCGCAGTGTTGCTTAGCGCGTCGAAGGCGACCGTCCCTCCGTAGTTCGAAAGCGCATCGCCCGACCAGGAGGCTGGGCTCACCAGGGCGCTCTCGATTGGATTCTCGGGGTCACCGGAGTTGAACTCGCTGGAGCGGATGAAGCCGCCGGGATTGCCGCCCGTGGCGGAACGAGGAGCGGCGCTTATCTCCGGGGTTGACGTGAAGACGCCGAAGGCCTGCTGCCAGCCCTCGTTGCTTTCGTCGAAGTCCGAGGCAAGACTGAGCTGGCCGAAGGCCGAAGGGGCGGCGAAGAGCGCCGCTAGGGCGGCCGCGGTGGCGGCGACGAGGACACGTGCGGACATGCGGATTCCCTCCCTGGTGACACGTCCCCGCTTACACGTCCCCGCGCGGAGCAACGATAGCGCCGTGAGCTGCCCCCGTGGCGGTGAGGACGGGTCGCATGGGCGCCCAGGAGCTGCCGATAGCCTGACTTGCCCGATGGCTCTCACCGATCCCTCCAAGCGCCTCGAGGCGATCCCGCCGTACAAGTTCGCCGAGCTCCAGCAGCGGGTGGCGGAGAAGCGCGCCGCGGGAATCGACGTGATCAACCTCGGGATCGGCGATCCCGACCACCCGACCTTCCCCCACGTGATCGAGGCCATGCAGGCCGCCGTGGCCGACCCCGGTACCCACAACTACCCCTCCAACCGTGGGCGTGAGGAGTTCAGGGCAGCCCTGGCCGGCTTCTACCGCCGCCGGTTCGAGGTCGAGATCGACCCGGACTCGGAGGTGATTCCGGCGATCGGCGCCAAGGAGTGCATCTACAACCTCTGCTTCGCCTTCCTCGACCCCGGCGACGTCGCGCTCGTCTCGGACCCCGGCTATCCCGTCTATACCGGCGGGCCGCTGCTGGCCGGCGCGGAGACGGTCCTGCTGCCGCTCGAGCCGGAGCTTGGCTTCGCACCCGACCTCGCCAAGCTCTCGGCCGACGACCTCGCCAGGGCGCGCCTGATGTTCATCAACTATCCGAACAACCCGACGGGCGCGATCGTCCCGGAGGGGTTCTTCGAGCGCGTCGTCGGGCTGGCGCGCGAGCACGAGATCCTCGTCGTCCACGACAACGCCTACTCGGAGACGACCTACGACGGATACGTCGCGCCGAGCTTCCTCGCCACGCCGGGCGCGAAGGAGGTGGGGGTCGAGACGTTCTCGCTCTCGAAGGGGTTCAACATGACCGGCTGGCGCTGCGCCGCGATCCTCGGTAACGCCGATGCCGTCTCCTCGTACTGGCGGCTGAAGACGAAC
This sequence comes from uncultured Solirubrobacterales bacterium, assembly GCA_963729505.1. GTDB lineage: Bacteria > Actinomycetota > Thermoleophilia > Solirubrobacterales > 70-9 > JBDTSW01. Next base: position 235,820 of record CAVSOA010000006.1, on the reverse strand, counting down.
GTGGACTCCGGCCTCTTCGAGGCGATCCAGCTCGCCGGCGTCGCGGCGCTCGACGGCCCGCGTGAGCGGATCACCGAGATGAACGAGATCTACGCTCGGCGCCGCGACCTCGTGGTCGGCACCCTGCGCGAGATCGGCATGGACGTGGAGAAACCGAAGGGGACGATCTACGTCTGGGCGCCGGTGCCGGACGGCCACACCTCGACATCGTTCGCGGAGCTCGTCCTGGAGGAGGCGGCCGTGGTGATCTCGCCGGGCTCGATGTACGGGCCGTCGGGCGAGGGCTTCTTCCGGATCTCGCTGGCGACACCCGATGAGCGCATCACCGAGGCGGTCGATCGCATGCGCGAGCACCTGGGATAGTAAGTCACGCCCAGGCATGGATTCGCCACCCGCCCCACTCCCGCGTCCACCGGATCGCAGTCGTCGGCCTCGGCAACGTCGGGCGGCTGCTCGCAGACATGCTCGCCGAGCGCGGGTTCGAGGTGTGGGAGGTCGACTCCGACTCCAGCAGGGTGGCCGGTGAGCGCGCGTCGGTCATGGACGTCAGCGATCCCGCTGCGCTCGAAAAGCTGTTCGGGGACATCGACGTCGTCGTCTCATGCCTGCCCTACTTCCTGAACGCGGGGGTTGCGACGGCGGCGCATGCCACCGGGACGCACTACTTGGATCTCACCGAAGACGTTGCCACCTCGAGCACGATCAAGGAGCTCGCAAAGGACTCCAGCACGATCTTCATGCCGCGCTGCGGTCTCGCCCCGGGCTTCATCTGCGTCGTTGGTGGCTTCCTCATCGGCAAGCTCGAGACCGCCGAGCGGGTCCAGCTGCGCGTCGGCGCCCTCCCGCGCAGTCCGAACAACGCGCTCGGCTACGCGTGCACCTGGTCTCCCGCCGGGATCGTCAACGAGTATCTGAACGACTGCGAGCGGCTGCGTGGAGGCAAGCTCGTCACCGTGCCGGCGCTGGAGGACCTGGAGACGCTCGTCATCGACGGCTCGCCCTACGAGGCGTTCACCACCTCCGGCGGGCTCGGGACGATGTGCGAGACCTTCGCCGGGCGCGTCGACAGCATCGACTACAAGACGATCCGGTATCCGGGCCATCGGCATCTGATGCGGTTCATGCTGCGCGAGCTCGGCATGGGACGCGAGCGCGACGAGGCCGTGCGGCTCCTCGCCGACGCCTACCCTCCGGTCCGAGACGACGTGGTGATCCTCTACGGGGCGGCCGAGGGAAACAACGGCGGACGCACCGCCCGCGAGGAGTTCGTCCGCGTGTACCGGCCGCGGATCGTCGCGGGCGCCCCGCGGACCGCCATCGCCTGGACCACAGCCGCGGGGGCGGTCGGGATGGTCGAGCTGCTCGCCGAGGGCTCGTTGCCGGACGCGGGCTTCGTCTGCCAGGAGGACGTGGCGCTCAATGACTTCCTCGCCACCACGGCAGGTCAGCTGCTCGCGCGCGAGCCGAACGCCGAGATGGTCGACGACGTTCTGCTGCCGGTCGCCTGAGCGCTAGCTGCCTACGAGCGCTCGCGCGGCGGCATCGATCTCGGCTTCCTGCAGCAAGACGTGATCGGCGGCTTCCCCCAGTGGGATGAAGGAGTCCTGGCTCGTCACCCGCGAGATCTTCCCCTCGAAGTTCGCGTCGACGAGCGCGCCAACGACGCCCTCGGAGACCCCGCCGCTTCGGCGCGTCTCATCCACGATCAGCACGCGTCCGGTCGCCTCGGCCTCGCGGAGGATGTCGGCAGCCGGCAGTGGGGCGAGCCAGCGTAGGTCCACCACGCGTACAGCGATCCCGTCGTCGGCGAGTCGCTGCGCGACGCGCAGCGACATGTAGGTGCCGTTCGCGAATGTGAGGATCGTCAGGTCGCTGCCGTCACCGTGTACTCGCGCCGAGCCGATCGGGGCGTGAGCGGCCGACCATTCGCTGGGTGGGGTATACGGCGCGGCCCAGCCACCATCATCCGGGCTGAGCAGATCGCGGGTGTGGTAGAGCGCGATCGGCTCCAGAAAGACGCACGTCGATCCGTCGGCGGACGCTGCCGCCAGGCAGGCGCGGAGCATGGCCGCCGCGTCGTCCGGTCGTGCCGGAGACGCCACGACGATCCCGGGTATGTCTCGGAGGACTGCCACGGCGTCGTCGTTGTGGAAATGCCCGCCGAAGCCCTTCTGGTAGCCGTATCCGGCGAGCCGCAGCACCATCGGGTTGCGGTACTGCCCATTCGAGAAGAACGGCAAGGTCGCGGCCTCGCCTCGGAGCTGATCCTCGGCATTGTGCAGGTAGGCCAGGTACTGGATCTCGGGAACCGGAAGCAGGCCGGAGACACCGCAGCCGAGCGCGAGACCGAGGATCGTCTGTTCGTCGAGAAGCGTGTCGAACACGCGAGTGATGCCGAAACGGCGCTGCAGTCCGCGGGTGACGCCGTATACGCCTCCCTTGCGCCCGACGTCCTCGCCGAACACCAGCACCTCCGGCCGGGCCGCGAGTGCGTCCGTCAACGTCGCGTTGATCGACTCGGCCAATGTCAGCGGGCCCGCGTCCTCTGGAAGCTTCGCCTCCGAACGCGCTCGACCTCGCGTCCGGGCTCGCCGCCCGACTTGAGTCCGATGCGACCGCCTCCGGCGCTCGTCGAGCGATCGGCTCCATCACCTCTGATGCGCTCTCAAGCCGCGGTCGATCGGCGGCGTCGTCCGCCAGGCGCCGCACGTCCGCTGCAACGGAGTCGTATCGGGCGAGCAACTCGCTGGGCTCGGCGATCCCGGACTCCGCGAGCAGGCGCGCCGCGTGGACGAGGGGATCGCGCTCGAGCCCCTCGCCGATCTCGTCACGGCTGCGATACCCGATCTCGGCGTCGCTGCCCGCATGACCGAGGAAGCGCACGCACCGCAGGTGCAGGAATGCCGGGCGGCGCCTGCTGCGCACGTACTCGGCCGCCTCGAGGGCCGCGTCGTAGGCGCCCGCGATATCCGTCCCATCGGCGCTGAAATAGCGCAGATGTGGCCGATTCGACCAAGCCTCCTTCACCCAGTCGCGAGGCGTGCGGACGCTGATGCCGAAGCCGTTGTCCTCGCAGCAGAACAGCACCGGCATCCGCAGCCCCTGATGCACGTTGTACTCGGCGGCGTTCAGGGCCCCCAGGGCGGTCGAGTGGTTGAGCGATGCATCACCGAACGATGTGACCACGATCGCGTCCTCTGGCCACGTGGGTTCGACGCCGATCCGCTGGGCGCGTTCGATCGCGAACCCGACCCCCATCGCACGGGGCAGATGAGACGCGATGGTCGAGGTCTGAGGGATCACCGCGAGCGCGTGGTTGCCGAACACCTTGTGTCTCCCGCCGGAGATCGGCTCATCCGCGGCGGCGACCAGGCCGAGGAGGATGTCCCGCAACGGGTTGGAGTCCGGGACCTGCTGTGCCCGCGCGCAGTAGAACCCGCCCGATCGGTAGTGGAGGAGCGCCGGGTCGGTGGGCCTCAACGCCGCGGCCACCGCGGCGTTGGACTCGTGACCCGCGGATCCGATCGTGTAAACGCCTGGGCCCTCCTTCCGCAGGTAGCGCGCGGCGAGGTCGAGGTTTCTGCTCGCAACCATCGCGTCGAACAGCGCGAGGGCCATCTTTCCGGTCAGCCGGGTGCCCTCGCGGACCGGCTGGTCGAGCTCGGCGCCTGAAGCCGCGCCGCTCGAGAGCGCAGCCACGCGCTCTCGGAAGTAACGCTCGAGCGCCTGCTCCTGTGTCTCGGTCGCCGCCAAACCGCCTTCTATCCCCAGCGCGTCAGCAAGACGGCGCGGATCTCACCCAAACTCGACGCCTTGTGCCAGCGGCAGCTCGTCCGAGTAGTTGACGGTGTTGGTCGCCCGGCGCATGTAGGCGCGCCAGGCATCGGAGCCGGACTCGCGGCCTCCTCCGGTGGACTTCTCACCGCCGAACGCGCCGCCGATCTCGGCGCCGGAGGTTCCGATGTTCACGTTGACGATTCCGCAGTCGGAGCCCTCCGAGGACAGGAAGCGCTCGGCCTCTCGCTGATCGCCGGTGAAGATGCTCGACGACAGCCCCTGGGGGACCCCGTTGTGGAGCGCGATCGCGTCGTCGAGGTCCCCGTAGGTCATGACGTAGAGGATGGGGGCGAACGTCTCGCGGCGCACCAGCTCCGTCTGGCCGGGCATGCGGACGATCGCGGGCTCGACGTAATAGGCATCGGGGTAGCCGGCGGCCTCACGCCGGCCACCGCCCACGATCAGCTCGCCTCCGTCGGACTGCGCCTCCTCGAGGGCCGCGACCATCCCCTGGTACGAGCGCTCGTTGATCAGCGGGCCGACCAAAGTCCCGTCGTCGCTCGGGTCGCCGATCGGGAGCCGGGCGAACACGTCGCTCAGCCCGGCGACGAGCTCGTCGGCGATGTCGTCGTGTGAGATCACCCGGCGCAGCGTCGTGCAGCGCTGGCCGGCCGTTCCCGCAGCGGCGAAGACGATTCCCCGCCGGGCGAGCTCGAGGTCGGCCGAGGGCGCCACGATCGCCGCGTTGTTCCCGCCGAGCTCCAGCAGCACCCGCCCCATGCGGGCCGCCACGCGTGGCGCGACCTCAGTCCCCATGCGCTCCGATCCGGTGGCGCTAACGAGCGCGACATCAGGGCTGTCCACCAGCGCCTGGCCCGCCTCAGCGTCGGCGATCACGAGCCGCTGGACCGCAGCCGGCGCGTCGCGCTCCGATGCGGCGCGTTCCACCAAGGCCTGGCACGCCATCGAGGTGAGCGGGGTCATCGGCGAGGGCTTCCACACGATGGTGTCCCCGCAGACGAAGGCGACCGCGGCGTTCCAGGCCCACACCGCGCACGGGAAGTTGAACGCGGTGATGACGCCGACCACGCCCGAGCGGGTGCCACGTCTCCATCAGCCGATGGCCTGGGCGCTCGGACGGCATCGTGCGCCCATCGAGCTGGCGCGAGAGCCCGACCGCGAAGTCGCAGATATCGATCGCCTCCTGCACCTCGCCGAGGGACTCCGAGCGGATCTTCCCCGCCTCGATCGTGATCAGCTCGGCGACATCCGCCTTGTGTTCGCCCAGCAGCTCGCCAAGACGCTTGACGAACGCGCCCCGGACGGGCGCCGGTACGGCGCGCCACTCGCGAAATGCCTGCTTGGCCTCGGCGATTGCCGCCTCCACCTCCGCCTTGCCGGCGGCGGGCACCTCGAACAGGTCCTCGCCCGTGATCGGCGAGCGAGCGCTCACGGACGATCCGGTCGGGGAGGAAAGATCGACGCCGCAGTTCTCGAGCGCCTGCCGGGCTCGCGAACGAAGTTCGTCGGTCGATGAGACGGACACCTCGTGCTGGGACTGGGTTGTCGTCATTGCTCCTCCGTGAGTTCTGGGCGAGAGATGAGTCGCTTATACAAGGACCCTGGATCGTACGTCGGGTGCGCCACTTGCTTCGGCTGGGCGAGTGGACTAGGGTCCGTTCGTGAGACGGATCGCGCTCGTAGGGATCGGGCTGGCAGCGCTCCTTACCTCGGTGGCGGCGTCGTGGCCGGCCCCGGGTGCGTCCGCCTTGTGAGGTTCGTATGTCACTCCCCGCGCTCGTAGCCGTCGACGTTGATCCTGAGCTTGGCCCGGTCGAGCGAGAGCTGCGTGGGCGCTACGCGGGGGGTTACGAGGTCATCTGTACCTCCTCGCCGGACGAGGCGCTCGCGATGCTCGCCCAGCTCTCGGAGGCCGGGGAGGAGGTGGCCCTGGTGCTGGCGAGCCAACCGCTCGGGCTTACGAACGGCGGCGAGTTCTTCGAGCGCGTGCGGCAGCTTCACCCACATGCCAGGCGGGCCCTGCTGGTCGCATGGGGGGAGTGGGGCGATTGGCTGGTGGGCAAGGCGATCTTCACCTCGATGGCCCTGGGACAGATCGACGACTACGTGCTCAGGCCGGCGGTATCGCCGGACGAGTTGTTTCACCATGCCATCTCGGGCCTCCTGCTCGACTGGACGGAGGCTCGGAGCATCGCCCCTCACACCGTCCAGGTCGTGGGCGACACCTGGAAGGACGGGCGCACGAGCTGAGGGGAACCCTGCAGCGCTGCGCGATCCCGCACGCCTTCCACCTGAGCGAGTCGGCGGAGGGGAGGGACGTGCTCGACAAGGCGGGCGGTGAGACGCGGCTCCCGATGATGCTTCTTCCCGATGGCCGGGTGCTGAGCGATCCAACGGACCGGGAGATCGCGGACGCCACTGGTGCCGCCATCGACAACGAGGGGGAGGAGTTCGACGTCGTCGTCATCGGCGCTGGACCAGCTGGTCTCTCGGCCGCTGTCTATGGAGCCTCCGAGGGCCTGGACACGCTGGTTGTCGACGAGGGCGGGATCGGCGGACAGGCGACGTCCAGCTCGCTGATCCGCAACTACCTGGGCTTCCCGCGTGGGGTCAGCGGGAGGCGGCTCGCCCAGCAGGCCTACAACCAGGCCTGGGTCTTCGGGGCGAGCTTCACGTTCATGCTCGGGGTGACCGATCTCAGGCGCGACCGTGATCGCCTGCTCGTGAGCCTCTCCGACGGCCGGCGGATCGGAGCCAAGGCGGTGATCCTCGCCGTCGGCGCCGCCTACCGCCGTCTCGGTGTTCCCGCGCTCGAATCCCTGAGCGGCGCCGGGGTCTTCTATGGCGGCGCGAGCTCGGAGGCCCCCGCGATGGCCGGCAAGAACGCCTACATCGTCGGCGGCGCCAACTCGGCGGGGCAGGCGGCGCTGCACCTGGCGGACTACGCCCGTACGCGTCACGCTCGTTGTTCGCGCCTCGTCGCTCGACGCCGGGATGTCGCACTATCTGGTGCGCGAATTGGAGACGGCACCGAACGTCGACGTCCGCCTGGACACCCAGGTGGTCGGCGGGGGAGGCGATGGGCGACTTCAGCATCTGGAGCTCCGCCGTCACGGGACCGAGGAACCCGAGACCGTCGCCGCCGATGGGTTGTTCGTGCTGATCGGAGCGCGACCGCGGACCGAATGGCTGCCCGAGCAGCTCGCGAGGGACGGGCAGGGATTCCTGCTCACCGGCGACGACCTCGCGCACGATTGGCCGCTCGAGCGCCCACCCTTGCCGCTCGAGACGAGCATGCCGGGCGTCTTCGCCTGCGGCGATGTGCGGCATGGATCCGTCAAGCGCGTGGCGTCCGCGGTCGGAGAGGGCTCGATCGCGATCCAGCTGGTCCACGACCTCCTCGACGCTCAGCAGCTCCATCCCCGGGCGCCCGCCAGGGACACAGCGTCCTCGCGCGAGTAGCGCGTCCCTACGTCGTCCGGCGCTCGGCGGCGAGGCTCAGGCGTCGGGGCGGTTCCCGAACACGGCGTTTCGGAGCGCACTCGGGACCCCCTGGCCGGTGAGCAGAACCGCGAAGCGGTCCCCATCCAGGCCGTGGCGGCGGATCGCGGCGATCCCTGCGGCGCCGGCGGGCTCGAGAAGCACGCCGACGGTGTGCGCGGCAAGCCGCATCGCATCGACCATGTCGTCATCGTCGACGAGCACGAAATCGTCAATCAGCGGCCGGATCCGCGCGACGCTCTCGGGCACAGGGCGAGCGACGGCCAGCGCGTTCGCGATCGTGTCCACCGGAGCATCGACCGCGCGTCCCTCGCGCCAGCTCAGGTGCATCGCCGGCGCGCCGCTTGCGCAGACACCGATGATGCGAGTGCTCGGCGAGCGATCCTTCACCCATCTCGCCACGCCGCCGACCAGGGCTCCGTCCCCGACCTGGATCACGAGGGTGTCGATCGGGCCGGCGGCCATGAGCTCGACTCCGATCGTCCCCGCTCCCTCCGAGATCGCGAGCTCGCGCCCGTCCTCAACGAAGAGGCACGCCGGGTCGGCGGCAGCGTGTTCACGTGCCGCGTCCTTCGCGCGTTCCTCGTCCCCCTCGACCACGAATACCTGGGTCGCGAGCGCCCGGATCCTCTCGAGCTTGCCGGCATCGAGGTCCGCGGAGACGAACACCTCGACCGGGAAGCCCCGCCGGCCGCCGGCGTACGCCAGCGCCTGGCCGAAGTTTCCGCCGGTCGAGCACGCGAGACGGCGACCAGGTTCGAGGTCACGGACCAGGAAGTCCGCGCCCCTTCCCTTGAAGCTTCCGAGGGGGTTCGCCGTCTCGAGCTTGATGACGACCTCACGGCCGAGTGCCGTCGAGAGCTGCGGGTCGGCGAATTGAGGACTGTCGCGAAACAGCGGATCGATCACGCGCGACGCCTCCTCGATGCGGGCCAATGAGAGCTGTTCAGACATCCACACGCACCCTGTACGTGATCTGCATCTGGCGGGTCAGCCCAGTCGGACGGGCAGCTCGGTGAGCTGGTTCGAGAACGGCGAGATCGCGTGGACGGGCCGTCCCGCCAGCTCCATCTCGGGGAAGCGGTCGAGGGTTTCCTCGAACAGGACCTTCAGCTCGAGGCGGGCGAGGGCGGTGCCCAGGCAGAAGTGCCTGCCGCCGGCGCCGAAGGCCTGGTGCTCCGTCGTCCGCGTGACGTCGAATCGGTCCGGCTCGGAGAAACGGTCCGCGTCGCGGTTCGACGAGACGTACCACATGACCACCTTGTCGCCCTCGCGGATTCGCTGGCCGGCGAGCTCCGTGTCCTCCATCGCGGTGCGGCGGAAGTGGTTGAAGGCGGGGAACATGCGCAGCGACTCCTCGACCAGTCCGCCAACGAGCGAGCGATCCTCGAGCACCAGCGCACGCTGATCGGGGTTTTCGAGCAGCGCGCGCATGCCACTGCAGTAGGTCGCCTTGGTCGAGTCGTTCCCCGCCGCCATCAACAGGAAGAAGCCCATCACGATCTCGTGCTCGGCGAGGCCCTCGCCGTCGAGCTCCGCGTGGACGAGGACACTGGTGAGGTCGTCCGTGGGCCGCTCGCGGCGCTCTTCGATCAGCCGGGTACAGCGCTCGAAGATCTCGGGAACCTCGCGTTGCATGACGGCGTCCGGCCCCTCGGGATTGAGCTTCTCATCGCCCGCTCCGATGACGGCATTCATCAGCCGCGCCCAGATCGCGTCGTCCTCGGGAGGGATGCCCATGAAGCTGCCGATCACGCGCGAGACGACCGGCTGAGCGACCGACTCGATCAGGTCGCACTCCTCGGCTCCGTTCAGCCGATCGAGCGCGCCGACGGCGATCGCTCGGATCGCGTCCTCGTGCTCGGCGATCCGCTTCGGCGTGAAGCCGCGCTGGAACAGGGCCTTGAGGCGATCGTGCTTGGGCGGGTCCATCGCGATGAACATGCCCTGCTGCAGCTCGAGCGGCATGATCGAGTGCGTCAGCGCGGTGATCCCGCCGCGCTCGGACGAGTAGGTGCGCCAGTCCTTCGAGACCGTGTGGACGTCGTCGGCCCTGGTCACCGACCAGTATCCGTCCTCGTCGGGATGCTCGGTGATCCGCTCCGTCCAGTGCACCGGGCACTCGTCGCGCAGACGCTTGAACAACTCGTGCGGCGGGCCGTCCTGCCAACTGTCCCATTCCGACATCAGAACCTCGTCGATCGGGCAGGACAGCATCGGGTCGGGCTCGGTCATGGCCGGGAGACTAGTTCCCGCGCCTCGTTTCGGCATGGCGCTCTCCGAACCGGCGTGGGCGGCGCCGGGAGTTGGTAGAACGACACCGGATGGGAAGGGACCTCACGCTCCGACTGCCGCGCGCAGCCCTGGCGGCCGCTGCGGCCGCTGCGCTGCTCGGCGCCGCGCTGGCAGCCGAGGCTGAGGCCACCCCGACCTTCGAGGCTCATGGGAGCGTCGAGCAGGTCTATGCGACCGGGCTCGAGCCGGGCGCCGCGATGAAGCTCACGCGCAAGGGCCATGCCGTCGGCACCGGCGAGGCGAATCCCGAGGGCGGGCTCCTCTTCCGCAAGGTCAAGCCCGGGAACGGCTATCGGGTCAAGCCCGCCGCCGGCGGCGAGGCGTCCGAGCCGCTCAAGGTGCTCTCGACCAGGCCCGCGCCCCCCGACACCAGCGTCTACGACCAAAGCCTTCCCTCCGACGGCTACGGCTACATGACGACGCGCGACGGGACGAAGCTCGCCATCAACGTGCACCCTCCCAGCGACATCAAGGACGTCATCCCGGACCTGCCGGTTCCCGACCTGCCGCCGGGGACGCCGACTCCGACCCTGATCGAGTACGCCGGCTACGGCTACGCCAACCCACACGGGCCCGAGAGCGGGATCGCGCTGATAGCGAACCTCATGGGCTTCACGGTCGTCGACGTCAACATGCGGGGGACCGGCTGCTCCGGCGGCGCCTTTGACTTCTTCGAGCCGCTCCAGGGCCTCGATGGCTACGACGTCATCGAGACGGTCGCCCGCCAGTCGTGGGTCTCGAACGGCCACGTCGGGATGATGGGCATCTCCTACGGCGGGATCAGTCAGCTCTTCACGGCCCAGAACCAGCCTCCGAGCCTGGCTGCGATCTCGCCGCTGTCGGTGATCGACAACACGCAGACGACGCTCTACCCGGGCGGCGTCCTGAACACGGGCTTCGCGCTCGAGTGGGCGAAGGAGCGGATCCACGATGCCCTGCCAGCGTCCCCCGACGGTGGCCAGGCGTGGGCGTACGAGCGGATCCAAGGCGGGGATCAGATCTGCGCCGATAACCAGGCCATGCACGGCGAGGCTCGCAACCTGCTGAAGAAGGTCAAGGCCAACGACCACTACAAGCCGAAGGTCGCCGACCCGCTGTCGCCGGTGACGTTCGTCGACAAGATCGACGTGCCCGTCTTCATGGCATGCCAGTTCACCGACGAGCAGACCGGCGGTCACTGCCCGACGCTGGCCGAGCACATGACCGGGACCGACCGTAAGTGGTTCACCTTTACGAACGGAACTCACGTCGACTCGCTCGGCCCCGAGACGTTCAACCGCTGGTACGACTTCCTCAAGCTCTATGTCGCCGAGGAGGCGCCCGTGCTCGGCTCGCCGCTGATCCAGATCGGGGCGCCGCTGGTCTACCAGGAGGCGATGGGGATCGACGGGGTCACCCTGCCCCCCGACCCGGTGCAGATGCAGCCGACCTACGACGGCGCGCTCTCCACGTTCGAGGCTCAGGAGCCGATCCGGATCCTCTTCGACAACGGCGCCGGCGGGTCCGAACCCGGTCAGCCGTACCCGGGCTTCGAGCACTCGTTCTCCGAGTTCCCGGTGCCGGGGACCGAGGGCCGATCGTGGTACCTGGGCCGCCACGGGGCGCTGCGCAAGCGCGCCCCTCGCGGTGAGCACTCCGACGGCTTCACCTGGGACCCGGACGCTCGCCCGCCCACGAACTTCACCGGCGATACCGCGGCCGGCCCCGGGGGGCTCTGGACGGCGACGCCCTCGTATCAGTGGGAGCAGAGCCCCGAGGGCAACGCGGTCTCATATCTGACCCCGCCGCTCAAGAGCGACGCGACGGCGATCGGGTCGGGATACGTGCGGCTCTGGGTCCGCTCTTCGGCGCCCAGCGTCGACCTGCAGGCGACCGTGACCGAGGTCAGGCCCGACGACAAGGAGACCTTCGTCCAGAGCGGGTGGCTGCGCGCGAACGAGCGCAAGCTCGACGCAAGAAGAGCACGCCGCTGGAGCCGGTCCTGAGCCTGCGCGAGCGGGACGTGGCGCCGCTGCCACACGACCGCTTCACCAAGCTCACGATCCCGCTGTACTACCAGGCCCACGCCTACCGGGCGGACTCGCGGATCCGGGTCACGATCTCGGCCGTCGGCGGCGACCAGCCGATCTGGGCGTTCGCGAAGACGCGGCCGAAGGGGACGGCGGAGGTGGACGTCGCCTACGGCAAGCACGCCCGCTCGCGCCTGACCCTCCCGGTCGTCCCGGGCGTGGACGTCCCGACCGAGCTTCCGCCCTGCCCAGGGCTGCGCGGCGAGCCCTGCCGCGACTACGAACCGTTGACCAACGGCGGCTAGCGCACTTCCTAGCCCTCCTAGGATCGAGCGGTGATTTTTCGCCGGGACGTCGAGGGCCTGCGGGCGGTGGCGATCGGGGGCGTGCTTGTCGCCCACGCGAACCTCGGCTTCGCGGCCGGCGGTTTCTGCGGCGTTGACATCTTTTACGTCATCTCCGGATTCCTGATCACGGGAATCCTGGTCCGCGAGCTCGAGGGGCGCGGATCGATCTCACTCGCCGCCTTCTACGCGCGCAGGGCGCGTCGCATCCTGCCCATGGCGGGGCTGGTGATCATCTTCGTGCTCCTGATCTCGCTGGTGGTCTTCTCGCCAGCCCGGCGCGACCTGCTGTCCGGCGACGCCGTCGCATCGTCCCTCTACTACGTCAACTGGCGGTTCGTAGCGCAGTCGGCCGACTACTTCGGGCCCAGCTCCGACCTGAGCCCGCTCCAGCACTACTGGTCGCTCGCGATCGAGGAACAGTTCTACCTCGTCTGGCCGGCCCTGCTCCTCGGCGTGACCCTTTGGTGGCGCCGCCGCGGGCGGCCATCGCGCCGCGCCATCGCCGGCGCGCTGACGGTGATCGCCGTGAGCTCGCTCGCCTTCAGCATCGTCGATACGGCGGCCCATCCCCCGCAGGCGTACTTCTCCACGTTCACGCGCGTCTGGGAGCTGGCGCTCGGCGGCCTACTCGCCCTGGCGCCGGCCGCGCCCTTATCCCGGGCGACATCGCGCGCCGTCGCCTGGGCGGGCCTCGCCATGATCGTGGCCGCGTTCCTCCTGTTCGATGCTGCGACGCCGTTCCCGGGATACCTCGCTCTCCTGCCCACGCTCGGCGCCGTCGCGGTGATCGCCGCCGGCGCCAGGCGACCGGAGTCGCCCCCGCTGGACGTCCTCGAGGCCCGCCCGGTGCGCTATGTCGGCCGGGTCTCGTACTCCTGGTATCTGTGGCACTGGCCGGCCGTGATCTTCGCGACCGAGCTGTGGGGGCCCCTGTCGCCGGCGGCCGGCGCCGCGGTGATCGCGGCCTCCTTCGTGCCTGCGGTGGTGAGCCACCACCTCGTCGAGCTGCCACTCATGAATTCGAGGACGCTCAAGCGGAGCCCGTCGCGCTCCCTCGCGTTCGGAGCGGCGACGATGGCTGCGGGCGTGGCGACGGCGGGGCTCGTCCTGGCCGCGCAGCCCGACCTGGAGACTGCACCCGGGGGCGCGGTCCCGGGCGCGGCCGCGCTCGTTCAGCAAAAGGAGCCGCAGCAGACCGCGACGGCTCTGCGGCCCAACCCGATCCATGCCGACGAGGATCGGGGGCGGCTGTTCACCGACGGCTGCCTGCTGGAGATCGAGCAGACGGCCTCGGGCGACTGCTCGTATTCCCTTGGATCGGCGTCCACCGACGTCACCCTGATGGGCGACTCGCACGGCCAGCAGTATTTCGCGGCCCTGGAACGGATCGGCAAGGAGCGCGGCTGGCAGCTGACCGGGCTCACGAAGGTCGGCTGCCCGCCGTCGGCGACCCTGGTGTTCAACGACAGATTGGCGGGGCCCTACGAGGAGTGTCAGACCTGGCGGGAGTCGGCTCTGGAGCGGATCGAGCAGGAACGCCCCGACCTCGTGATCCTCGCCGGCGCGATCGACTACACCGCCATGGACGGCGACACGCTCCTCGGCGAGCCGGAGTCGAGACAGAACCTTGAAGCGGGTTACGTCGAAACGATCGACCGACTCGAGGCGACGGGGGCCGCGGTCGCCGTGATCAGCGACATCCCCACCGCCCCGTTCAACGTCTCCGACTGCGTCTCGAAGTCTCTCGACTCGCTCGACGACTGCGGTTTCGACGTCGACGAGCGCAAGAAGGATCATTTCGATGACCGCGCCGCGGCGGCTACCGGCGCCGACCTCGTGCGGCTGACCGAGTCGATCTGCCCTCAGGACCACTGCCGGTCCGTGATCGGAAACGCTGTGACCTACAGGGGCACGAATCACCTCACGACCACGTTCGCGCGGACTCTCGCACCCGTCATCGACCGCCAGCTTCCGGGCGTTCGCGCGCAGGAGGGCGACTAGCTCACTCCAGTGGTAGCGTGGCGGCGAATCGTTCACCACCAACCCAAGGAGTGGCGTGATGGCTGAAACGCTCAAGGGAACCTGTTTGTGCGAAGGCGTCGAGTACGAGGTGGAGGACCCCCAAGCGCTGGGTTACTGCCACTGCACCCGCTGCCAGCACTGGACGGGTTCGAGCCTCGCGGGAATCGTCGTGGCCAAGGAGAACTTCAAGTTCACCAAGGGCGATGACCTCGTCAAGACCTACGAGAGCCACCTCGCGCCCCGCAACTTCTGCAGCAACTGCGGGTCCAGCATCTACGACGACCTCGGCGACGTCTACTTCGTGGCCGCCGGGCTGATGGGCGACCTCGACATGGAGCCGAGCTTCCACCAGCAGGTCGCCTACAAGGCCAGCTGGCACCAGATCGGCGACAACGCGCCGCAGTTCGACGAGATGCCGCCGGGCTGACGCGAAGGGGCGCCTCGCGCCCAAAGAACTCAACGCATCCCTCTCGCTAGCGCGGCAACGAGCGCCGGTGATCCGTTGAGCCGCCGTGCTCCTCGCTGTCCAGCAGGCTGCGCTGAGTGAGCGTGTAGAGCAGGGCGATCGAGGGGATCACGAGCAGGACGGCGGCCCCGAACACCGCCAGGACCATCGTCAGCGTGTCGCTGTCAGCGGCCCCGGCGTCGATTGTGAGGTCGGTGGGGAGGAGGTAGGGGTGCTGGGCGACGCCCCAGCCCCAGATCACGGCCACGACCGCCCCCACCGCCAGTTCGCGCACTCCGCGCCGAGCGCCGCGGTGGAGCAGCACCAGGGCCCCGAGGCCGAGCAGGGCAGAGGCCACCAGCAGCGGGACCGCGTCGCTGGTGAGCCCGTCGTAGACGTAGCGGGCGTCCGCGCGCAGGACGAAGACGCCCACGAGCGCCACGACGCCGGCGCCGATCGCGGCCGCGCGCGCCCGGGCGGCGAAGTAGCCCTCGAGGTCGTCGTCGCCGGCCCGGCGGGCGTCGCTGATCAGGAACACGGCGGCGAGGTAGGCGCCGGTGGCGACGAACAGGACGCCGATCAGCACCGAAAGGGGGTTGAGCCAGCTCGAGACCGGGTCGCCCGTCGCGTTGCCGACGGGCACGCGCCCGGAGGCGATCGCGCCGACGACGGTCCCGAGGAAGAACGGCGTCAGGACCGAGGAGACCGCGAACAGGCGTGTCGCCAGCCGCTGGGTGGAGGGCCGCGCGACGACCTCGCGAAAGGCGAACCCGGCGCCTCGCAGCACGATGCCGAGCGCCGCCAGGCGTCAGGGGGATGAACAGGGTGGAGAAGATCGCCTCGAACGCGACCGAGAACGCAGTCCACAGAACCACCAGCACGAAGATGAGCCACACGTGGTTGGCCTCCCAGACCGGGCCGATCGCCCAGTCGATCAGCCCACGGGCGCGCTCGCCGCGCTCGCTGCGGCCGGCCAGCAGCGACCAGAATCCGGCGCCGAAGTCGGCGCCCCCGAACACGGCGTAGAAGGTGATGCCCACCCAGAGCACCCAGCGCCGTTGCGTCCGCCTTGCTCACTCGGGCGCCTCCCCTCGCGGCCCGTACGGCACCTCGACCGCGTCGACGTCGGCCTCACGCCAGCGCCGGGCCATCGTCCGCAGCGTGAGGACGAGCGCCACGCCCAGAGCCGTGTAGAGGAGGAGGACGACGATGAAGCTGATCCAGATCCCACTGGCGCCGGTGACCGCATCCTTGGTCCGCATCACCTCGTAGACGATCCATGGTTGTCGGCCGACCTCGGTCACGATCCATCCGGCCTCGAGGGCCACGATCGCGGCGATCCCGGACACCGCCACGGTGCGCAGGAACCACTTGGTCTGAGGGATGTCGCGTTTTCGCCACCAGACGACGCCGAACCAGACGCCGAGCGCGATCATCGCCGTGCCGATGCCGACCATTGCGTCGAAGGACAGGTGAAGGAGCGTGTTCGCCGGCGGCCGGTCCTGGGGCGGAACCGAGTCGAGTCCGGTCACCTCCGTGTCGGTGCTGAAGCCGACGAGCCACGAGTCGAGGCCGGGGATCCCGATTCCTCCCTTGATGCCGTCATCGGTGCAGATCCCCCCGAGGTACTCGGTCACGTCGCGGTGTGTGTGCTCGACACACTCCATCGCCGCGAACTTCACGGGCTGGTCCTTGGCGATTTCGCGAGCGGCGGTATCGCCGACCGCGAACTGGATCGGGGCGAGGATGCACGCCACCGTCAGCGGAATCAGCAACCCGAGCCGGTGGTGGCGGTCGCGCCGGCCGCGCAGCATCCCGACCGCGTAGACCGACGCGATCAGGAAGCCGGTGACCAGGTATGCCGCGAGGATCATGTGCGGAACCTCGTACGGGACCGCGTCGTTGAAGATGACCTTGAGCGGGTCGATGTCGGTGACGTTGCCGGCGGAGTCCATCGTGAAGCCCCCGGGCTGGTTCATCCAGGCGTTGACGGCGACGACGGAGAAGGCGCCGCCGATCCCGCAGATCGCGATCGGCACCCCGGTCCAGAAATGCGCCCAGCCGCCGAGGCGCTTCCAGCCGAAGATGTAGATCGCGATAAAGATCGCCTCGATGAAGAAGAAGATCCCCTCGATCGCGAAGAGGATCCCGAAGACCTCGCCGAAGCGACCGGTGAACTCCGGCCACAGCAGTCCGAACTCGAACGAGAGCACCGTCCCGGTGACCGCGCCCACGGCGAAGGTCACGGCCGCCACCTTCGACCAGCGCTGCGCCAGCTCCAGCGCGACCGGATCCTCCTTGCGCAGGCCGATGTAGTTGGCGATCAGCATCATCGCGGGGAAGGCGACGCCGAGCGAGGCCAGGATGATGTGGAAGCCCAGCGTGAACGCCATCTGGCTGCGCGCCGGCAGCAGCTCGGAGGACGTGGCGAGGGTGCTGAGCGCGTCGATCAAGCCGGCGCCCCCGCTGATCTGCACGTCCTGGCGCGTGATACTCGCCGAGCAGCCGCTGCTCATCGTCGCGCTTCGGGAACAGGAAGAAGACGATGACAGCGCCCACCGCCACCGCGATCGCCCCGGCGAGGTAGGCCCGGTCGTCGCCCTGGAGAAACGCCGTCTTGGCGCCCGCGATGATCTGGTCCTGGTACTTCGGATACTGCGCCGCGGTGTCGGCGGCGCTCGAGAAGGACTTCGTAAGCTCGCTCTGGACCTGGTCCGAGACCTTGTCCGCATTGGGCGAGGCGGTGATCGCCGCGCTCACGGCGGACGCGTACCCGGCGGTCAGCAGCGCGCCGAACATCGACTGCATGATCGCTCCGCCCAGGTCGCGCTGAAGGTCGGCCGTCCCGGAGGCCATGCCGGCGCGGTTGACGGGCACCGATCCGGTCAGGGAGTGCGAGGCCGGCGTGCCGGCGAAGCCCACGCCGATCCCCATCAGGCCGTAGCCGAGCGCCACCTCCCAGTAGGGGATGCCCTCGTTCCAGAGCACCAGCATCGCGATGAACCCCAATCAGGCAGAAGGCGTAGCCCAAGAGCAGCGTGAACCGAGCCCCCCTCGCCTCGACGAGCTTGGCCGACCGCGGCGCGACCACGACCATCAGGAGGGCCGCGGGGAGGATCGCCGCTCCGGCGCCCAACGAGGAGTAGCCGAGCACGTTCTGGAGGAACTGTTGGCCGATGAACATCGACGCCATCAACGACCCGAAGACGATGATCCCCGCGACCGCGGCGACCCAGAACACGCGCCGGCCGGCGACCTCCAGGTCATACAGCGGAGTTCGTGCGCGGCGCTGGCGGAGAACGAAGGCGACCCCCGCCGCCAGCGCGACGATCCCAAGCCCCACGGCCGCGGCCGCCGCGTTCGGGACCGCTGCGAAGTTGATCGCCAGGATCAGCGCGGCAACCAGCAGCACCGAGAGGATGCCGCCGAGGTTGTCCACCGGGTCGGAGGTCTCGTTGACGTGGGCGGGCACCAGTCGCAGCGCCAACACCAGCGCGAGCAGCGCGAGCGGCAGCGTGACCGCGAACACGGAGCCCCAGTCGAAGTGCTCGAGGAGCGCTCCCGAGACCAACGGCCCCAGCGCTGCGATCGCGCCGCCGAGCCCAGACCACAGCGCGATCGACTTCGTCCGCCCCGGGCCCGACCACAGCGCGGTGATCAGCGCCAGCGTCGTCGGATAGGCCATCCCGGCCGCGATGCCGCCCAGCACGCGGGCGAGGATCAGCACCTCGACCGACGGCGCCAGGGCGGCCAGGAGCGAGGCAGGGATCGACAGCGCCATGCCGCCGACGAGCATCTGCTTCCGTCCGTAGCGATCGCCGAGCGCTCCGAGGTAGAGCACCGAGCCGGCCAGGCCGAACGAGTATCCGACGGCCACCAGGTTGAGCTGGGTCTGCCCGGCGTCGAAGGCGGCGCCGATCGAGGGCAACGCCACGTTCGCCACGGACAGGTTGAGGTTCGCGACCCCTGCGACCAGGATCAGGGTGCCGAGGACGAGGCCCTGGCGCTCGGGCGCTCGCGACTCTTCGGCCGCGGCCATCAGGCGGCCGGCAGGCTCCGGCGGTCGATGGGAGTGTGGAAGCGCTCCGGGCTCGCCACATCCCACACGTGCTGCAAGCGCGGGGGCGCCGCCCCCTCGAGCAGCTGCCCCGGCTCGATCACCGGGTAGATCTCGTCGAACCGTTTGACCTAGTCCTCGTCCACGCGCTTGTACATCCTGTCCGGGCCGAGCTCGCTGGGATGGTCGAGCCCGACGGCGGCGATCAGCTCCGCGACCGCCCCGACGGTGTTCCGGTGGAATTGGTGCACGCGCTCGGCCTTGTCGGGGACGACGAGCGCGCGCTGCAGCTTCTCATCCTGTGTGGTGACCCCAACGGGGCAGCGGTTCGTATGGCAGCGCTGGGCCTGGATGCAGCCGACGGCCATCATGAAGGCGCGGGCCGAGTTGACCCAATCGGCGCCGATGCACATGGCGGCGCAGATGCTGGCCCCGGTAACGAGCTTGCCACTGGCTCCGACCCGCATCTCCTCGCGGATCCCGGCTCCGAGCAGCACGTTCTGCACCACCAGCAGGCCCTCCATCAGGGGCGCTCCCATCGAATCGGAGAACTCCGGCGGCGCTGCGCCGGTGCCGCCCTCGCCACCGTCGACGACGATGAAGTCGGCGTGGATCCCGGTGTCGAGCATCGCCTTGATCACGGCCATGAACTCCTGCGGGTCGCCGATGCAGATCTTGAAGCCGACCGGCTTGCCGCCGGAGAGCTCGCGCAGCTGCGCGATGAACGCGGTCATCTCGAGCGGGGTCGAGAAGGCCTTGTGGTACGTGGGGCTAAAGACGTCCTTGCCCTCCGGCACCAGACGAGTCTCGGCGATCTCCTTGGTGACCTTGGCGCCGGGCAGGATGCCGCCGTGGCCGGGTTTCGCGCCCTGGGAGAGCTTGATCTCGATCATCTTCACCTGGTCGGAGCGGGATCGCTCCTCGAATGCGTCGGCGTCGAAGCCGCCGTCGTCGGTGCGGCAGCCGAAGTAGCCCGTGCCGATCTGCCAGATCAGATCGCCGCCGTTCTCGCGGTGGTAGGGCGAGATGCTGCCCTCCCCGGTGTCGTGGGCGAAGTTCCCCATCTTCGCGCCGCTGTTCATGGCCAGGATTGCGGGCGCCCCGAGGGCACCGAAGCTCATCGCCGAGATGTTCAGGATCGAGGCCGAGTAGGGCTGCGTGCAGGAGGGCCCCCCGACGGTCGTTCGCAGTGAGCTCACGGGGTCCTCGACGACCGGGCGGGTCGCGATCGAGTGCGTGAGCCAGGTGTAGCCGGGAGCCGTGACGTCGACCTCGGTGCCAAACGGCTTCTTGTCCTCGACGTTCTTCGCACGCTGGTAGATGGCCGAGCGGGTGGCGCGCGGGAACGGGCGGCCGTCCTCGTCGCTCTCGACCAGGTACTGGTGAATCTCGGGCCCCATCCCCTCGAGCAGGAAGCGGAAATGGCCGACGACCGGGTAGTTGCGCAGGATGCTGTGCCGCTTCTGGAGCACGTCCCAGAGCCCCAGCAGGGCCAGCGGCACGAAGATGATCTCGAGCCGGTACCAGAAGGGATGCAGCAGCGCCCCCATCGGGATCAGCGCGATCACCGTTGCGACCGTGAGCCACCACGCCTTCCATCCGATCTTCTCCATCGCTCTACCCCTTCCGGCTAGCGCTTCGACCCGCGCGAGCGAGGCTCAATCGAAGACATGTCCGTGCTCGTAGCGTTCGTCCGCCCCCGCCGCCGCCGTCAGCGACGCGACGTTGTCCCTGGTGAAGAACCCCTCGTAGTGGTGACAGCGCTCGATGTACTCGGTGATCAGCATCGAGTACTGCGAGCTCTTCGAGAAGATCTGCTTGAGGTTTGGGTCGTTCTTACATTCCCCGACGACGTTGGCCAGGAACGGGGTTCCCATGTCCTCCAGTTGCCGGACGACGTAGTCGACGTTCTTCTCCTCCGCCACGTGCCCGTCGATGACCGCGTAGGCCATGTGGTGCATGCGGCGGCCGAAGTTCCGAACGAAGTCCTCGGTCGGCATCGGCAGATCCTCGAAGGAGTTCGCGAACGCCGGGGTGTTGTTGGCCGTGAACACCCGGGCAGGCGAGCGCTTGTCGTCGTCGATGTCGGGGTGCCGCGTGACGTTGGTCGAGGAGTTCATCTCGACGATGTTGTAGGCGCCCCAGAAGTAGTACGGGACCATCGTCAGGTACTCGAGGATGGCCCCCTCCCGGTCGCCCGCGAGGATGCGGGTCGCCATGTGGTCCAGCCCCAGGACGAGGTCCGAGATCCCGTGCTCGGCCTGCAGCGCCGCGGCGCGCTCCAGCTTGCCCTCCTCGTCGGCCTCCAGGGTCAGCTCCTCGCCGAGCACCAGCGCATCGACATCGTCGATGTCGATGTCGATGTAGCCGACCCGGTTGTAGGTGTAGTCGGACAGGAACGTGAAGGTCAGGTGCTCGCGGCAGTAGAAGGAGTTCTTCGAGTCGCCCTCGTAGACGAAGCGGATGCCCTGGGCCTCGATCGCATCGCGAACCGCGCCGAGGTCGTCGGCCTGGTAGATCTCGCCGACGTAGCGCGCGTTCGGCTTGCGGGCGGCGAGTGGGTACATCATGTTCCACTGCGTCATCCGGTCCTCGTAGTCGGCCGTCAGCGGCTCGAGCACGATCAGGCGGGGAAACTCGGGCTGCGACTGGAGGCAGAAGACCTTGTGGGTCTCGGTCAGGCGCGCGGTGACGAAGCGGTACGGCCCCATCGCGGCCAGCTCGGCCAAGTAGTTGATGGCGTCGCCCTGCTCGACCTGGACGACCACGCCGCGCATGTCGCCGACGAGCTCGTCGAGCCCGCATTCCTTGCGCCGCTCGTAGATCTTCGGCAGGTACTCCTCGAAGAACGGTGAGTTCTCCTTGTCGCCCTTCGGGGTGTAGTTCTTGAGGTCCATCGGTCCTTTCTGGTTTTTGGCTACAGGGCCTGCCGGGCGTCGCGGATGTTCGACTTCACCTGGGCCCACGCCTCGGCCGAGTCGCCGCCGAAGACGAGCTTGCTGGTCGTCAGCGCGAACCCCTTGACCTCCGCGAGCGTCGTCTTCGGAGGCATCGCCAGGGCCCGCGGGTCGGTGACGAAGTCGATCAGGGCCGGCCCCGGGTGGTCGAATGCCCGCTGGATCGCGGGCCGGATGTCGGCGGCCTCGGTGACCCGCTCGCCGTGGAGCCCGGCCGCGGCCGCGAGCGCGCCGAAGTCGGGGTTGCGCACGTCGGTCCCGAAGGGCTGGTAGCCGGAGACCATCATCTCGGCCCGGACCATCCCCAGGGTCGAGTTGTTGAACACCATCAGCTTCACGGGGATGTCGAGCCCGGCCGCCGTCAACAGCTCGCCCATCAGCATCGAGAGCCCCCCGTCGCCGCACAGGGCGACCACCTGGCGGTCGGGCGAGCCGAGCTTCGCCCCGATCGCCTGGGGCATCGCGTTCGCCATCGAGCCGTGGCCGAACGATGCCAGCAGCCGGCGCCCGGGCTTCATCTGCAGGTACCGGGCGCCCCACACGTTGCACATCCCGGTGTCGATCGTGAAGACCGCGTCCGCGTCGGCGAGCTCGCTCGAGCGCGTCGGCGACCATCTCCGGGCGCAGCCCCTCGCCCGAGCCCTCGTGCTCGACGTAGGTGCGGAGCTTCTTTACGTCCTTGCCGTGGCGCTTGACGATCCCGTCGAGGAACGAGGAGTCCTGGCGCGGCTCGAGCCGCGGCAACAGCGAACGCAGCGTCTCGCCGACATCGCCCGCCAGCCCGAGGTCGATGCTGGCCCGCCGCCCGAGATGAGCCGGGCGGTCATCGACCTGGATGATCGTCGGCTCCTCCGGCAGGAAGGCCCGGTAGGGAAAGTCGGTGCCGAGCATCAACAGCAGATCGCAGCTCTCCAGGGCCAGGGTCGCAGCGCCCCAGCCCAGCAGTCCGATCATCCCGACGGCGGCCGGGTTGTCATGCTCGAGCACGTCCTTGCCGCGGTAGGCGTAGGCGACCGGCGCCTTCAGCGTCTCCGACAGCGCGAGGACCTCCTCCCGTGCCTCACGCGTGCCCTCCCCACCGTAGATCGCGATCTTCCCGGCTCCGTCGATCAGTTCCTTCGCCCGGTCTAGGGCGGCGTCGGCCGGCCGGGCGCAGGGCGGGGTTGTGACGATCTCCTGGCCCAGCAGCGGGTCGGTCACCTCGGCGGCGGCGATGTCCCCGGGGAGGATCACCATCCCGACGCCGCGTTCCAGGATCGCGGCCTGAATCGCGAGCTGCGACAGCCGCGGCATCTGGGCCGGGGAGCTGAGCGTCTCGACGAAATGGCAGCAGCCCGCGAACATCGCCTGCGGGTGGGTCTCCTGGAAGTAGCCGGTGCCGATCTCGGTGCTGGGGATGTGTGTGGCCATCGCGAAAACGGGGGCACCGTTTCGCTGGCAGTCGTAGAGGCCGTTGAGGAGGTGTGCGCTCCCCGGCCCGGACGAGCCCAGCACCGCCGTGGGTCGCCCCGAGATCTGGGCGTCGGCGCCGGCCGCGAACGCCCCGGCCTCCTCGTTGCGGACGTGGACGAACTCGATCTCGCCAGAGTGGCGGCGCAGCGCGTCGACGATCGGGTTCGCCGAGTCGCCGACGATGCCGTAGACGTTCCGGATCCCGGCCGAGACCATCTGGTCGATCAGGATCTCGGCGACCGTTTGGCTCATCGCCACCTCCTCAGTGCTTGATCTTCGGGTAGTTGGGCTGCCACATCGCCTTCTGGACAGCCTCGACGGGGTCATCGACCTCGACCTCGGCGATCCCGTCGGCGACCGCCGCCTTGACGACCTCGACTGCCACGGTGGCCGAGACCTCGCGGAGGCGCTCGATCCCCGGGAGTAGGCCCTTGGACGGGTCGGAGGGGTCCGCGAGGCCGGCGATCGCGCGTGCGGCGGCCAGGAACAGGCTCTCCGGCATCGTGGATGCGCGCGCGACGATCGTCCCGAGCCCGAGGCCGGGGAACATCAGGGCGTTGTTCGCCTGGCCGATCCGGTAGGTCCTGCCGTCGTAGGCGACGGGATCGAAGGGGCTACCGGTCGCGACCAGTGCCGCGCCATCGGTCCACTCGATCAGGCGCTGCGGCGTCTGCTCCGCCAGCGGGGTCGGGTTCGACATCGGCAGCACGATCGGATGTGGGCAGTTGGCGTGCATGGAGCGCACGATCTCCTCGCGTGAAGGCGCCGGTCACGCCGGACGTCCCGATCAGCATCGTCGGGTGCAGGCCCGCCACGACCTCGGCCAGGCCCAGTGCCCCGTCGTCGGCGCGCCAGTCTGCGACCGCCGCGGGGTCCTTGGAATACGCGACCTGGTAGTCGGCGAGGTCGTCCATGTCGCTCGTCAGCAGGCCCGGGCGGTCGAGCAGCCAGATCCGGCCCGCGGCATCGGCGGCGTCGAGGCCTTCGTCCTGCATCGCGTGGGCGATCAGGTCGGCGATGCCGACGCCGGCGGCGCCGGCGCCGAAGACGACGACCTGCTCGTCGGTGAGGCGGCCACCGGAGACCTGCACGCCCGCGAGGGCGCACGCGAGGCCGATCGATGCGGTTCCCTGGATGTCGTCGTCGAACGTGCGCTTGGTCTCCCCGTACCGGGCGAGGATGCCGCGCGCGGTGGGCGCGGCGAAGTCCTCCCAGTGGAGGATCGCGTTGCGGGAAGCGCCGGCTGGCGCTCTCCACGTAGGCGTCGATGAAGCCTTCGTACTCCTCGCCGCGGGCACGGGAGCGGCGCAGGCCCAGGTAGCGCGGATCGGTCAGCAGCTCCTCGCGGTTGGTGCCGACGTCCAGTCCCACCGCGAGCACCCGGTCCGGGTCGATCCCGGCTGCGACCGTATACACCGCGAGCTTGCCGATCGAGATGTCGATGCCGCCGACGCCCCAGTCGCCGATGCCCAGAATCGCCTCGCCGTCGGAGGCGACGATGAGGTCGACGTCATCCGCCTCGAGGCCCGTGAGCTCCAGTGCGCGATCGATGCCTTCGACATCGTCGACGTTCAGGAAAACGCCCCGCGCGCGACGGAATGCCTGGCTGAACTGCTCGATCGCCGTGCCCACGGTGGGCGTGTAGACGATCGGGAGCATCTCGGTGACGTGCTCGCCGACCAGCCGGTAGAAGAGCACCTCGTTGCGGTCGTGCAGCTGGCTCAGGAAGATCCACTTGTCGAGATCGTCGTCCAGCAGCGAGTACTGGGCGTAGCAGCGCGAGGCCTGCTGCTCCATCGTCTCGACCGCCCTGGGAAGCAGTCCCTCGAGGCCGAGGTGAGCCCGCTCGGGTTCGGTGAACGCCGTGCCGCGGTTGATGCGCGGATCCTGGAGGACCTCCTGGCCGCGAACGTGGACCTGAATGGAGACGGCCCCCTGCTCGTCGACTTCCTCAGTGAAGGGCCTGGAGCTCATCCGTGCCTCGTGCCTCGGTATCCGGTGGCCGCCGCCACCGACGGTCTCCGTGTCGGCGGCCAACCCGCCGACCCGTGCCGGAACATAATGGATCGGTATGCATACCTCTGAGGAGCCGCGGCCGACAGTGCTGATCCTGGGCGCCGGCTTCGGGGGCCTGGGCGCGGCTCGCCGACTGCGGAAGGCCGAAGCGGACGTCGTCGTTGTGGACAGCCACGACTACCACACGTTCCAGCCGATGCTCTACCAGGTCGCGACCGACCTGCTGGAGCCAAGCGACGTCGCCCATCCGGTCCGTGACCTATTCCACGATCAGGCCAACGCGGTCGTCCACCAAGCGACCGCGAGCACGGTGGATCTGGCCGAGCGCCGCGTCTCCTTCGAGGAGATGGACCCGATCGACTACGACTACCTGGTCCTTGCCCTCGGCGCTCGCGCCGCCTTCTTCGGGGTGGAGGGCGCCGCCGAGCACTCCTTCCCCATGTACACGCTGGACGATGCGGTGCGGCTGAAGACACACATCCTTCGCCGGTGGGAGGCCGCGGACCGCGATCCCTCGCTGGTCGATGCCGGGGCGCTGGACGTCGTGGTCGTCGGCGGCGGGCCGACCGGCGTCGAGACGATCGGGGCGCTGTCCGAGCTCTATCGCAGCGACTTCGCGAAGGACTATCCAAAGCTCCCGGTCGCCGAGGCCAAGCTCACCCTGGTCGAGGCGGGCGAGACCGTTTTCTCGATGTTCGAGCCCGAGCTCCAGGAGTACACGAGGCACAAGCTCGAGGAGTGGGGGGTCGAGCTGGCGCTGGGGGAGGTGGTCTCGTCGGTAACCCCAACGCGGGGTCACGCTCGAGTCAGGCCGCACGCTCGACGCCCAGACGCTGGTCTGGGGCGCCGGGCTCGAGGCGAACCCGATCGCCGTGTCGCTGCGCCTGGACCTGCAGCACGGCGGCCGCATCCCGGTGGGCGCGGACCTCGCGGTAACCGGGCACCCGGAGGTGCTCGCGGTGGGCGACATCGCCTGGATTCCCGGCGCGGAGCCCGACGGATGTCCTGCCTCAACTCGGATCGGTGGCGCTTCAGTCCGGCGAGGCCGCGGGGGAGAACCTCGCGCGGCAAATCGACGGCAAGCCCACGGAGCCGTTTCGCTACCACGACAAGGGCACCATGGCGACCATCGGCCGCGGCGCGGCGGTCGTCCAGTTGCCGCACGGCAGGACGCTCAAGGGGAAGACCGCGTCACTGGCCTGGGGGGCCGTCCACCTGGCGCTGCTGTCAACCGGCGAGGATCGGACCAAGGCCATGCTCGACTGGGCGTGGGCCGGGTTCAACCACGAGCGCGGGGGGCGGATAGTCGTCGACGCCGAGTAGTCGGCGTGATCGATCAGTCGGTCGTCTGCTTGGCCCCGCGCGCGGCCTTGCGCCGGTCGGTCTTGTCCAGCACGGCCTTGCGCAGCCTGCACGCTCTCGGGCGTGATCTCCACGGCCTCGTCCTCGCGCAGGAACTCGAGCGCCTGGTCGAGGGCCAGCGGCCGCGCGGGCACGAGGCGGACGAGGATGTCGGCGCTGGCGGCGCGCACGTTGGTCTGCTGCTTCTGCTTGACGGGATTCACGTCCAGGTCCTCGGAGCGCGCGTTCTCGCCGACGATCATGCCCTCGTAGACGTCCTCGCCCGGCCCGACGAACAGCGTGCCGCGCTCCTGGAGTCCGAACAGCGCGAAGCTGGCGCTCTCGCCGGCGCGATCGGACACGAGCGAGCCGGTGGGGCGGGTCCGCATGCGCGCCCGCCCACGGCTCCCAGCGATCGAAGACGTGGTGCAGGAGCCCGGTGCCGCGCGTCTCAGTCAGGAACTCGGTGCGAAAGCCGATGAGGCTGCGCGCCGGCACGAGGTAATCAAGGCGCACCCACCCGGTGGAGTGGTTGACCATCTGCTCCATCCGGCCCTTGCGCAGGGCGAGCATCTGGGTGATCACCCCGACGTACTCCTCGGGCGCGTCGATCGCCATGCGCTCCACGGGCTCGTGCATCACCCCGTCGATCTCCCGCGTGATGACCTGCGGCTGGCCCGCGGTCAGCTCGAAGCCCTCGCGGCGCATCATCTCGAGCAGGACGACGAGCTGGAGCTCGCCGCGGCCGTGGACCTCCCAGGCGTCGGGCCGCTCGGTGTCGGCGACCCGGATCGAGACGTTGCCCACCAGCTCCTGGTCGAGGCGGGCACGGACCTGCCGCGCCGTGAGCTTCGACCCGTCGCGGCCGGCCAGCGGCGAGGTGTTGATGCCGACCACGATCGACAGCGAGGGCTCGTCGACCGTGATCACGGGGAGCGGACGAGGGTCATCCGGGTCGGCCAGGGTGTCCCCGATCGTCACCTCGGGCAGCCCGGCGACGGCGATGATCTCGCCCGGCCCGGCCTCCGTCGCCTCCACGCGCTCGAGCGCATCGGTCACGTAGAGGTCCGTGACCGTCGCGCGCTCGACGGTGCCGTTGGAGCGACACCAAGCGATCGGGGCTCCCGAGCGGATGGTCCCGTTGCGGACACGGCACAGCGCCAGGCGCCCGACGTAGGGCGAGGCGTCCAGGTTCGTGACGTGCGCCTGCAGCGGGTGGTCCGGGTCGTACTCCGGCGCGGGGATGCGATCGACCATCAGGTCGAGCAGGGGGGAGAGGTCGGTTCCCTCGGCGCCCTCGTCGAGGGAGGCCCACCCCTCGCGGGCGTTCGTGTAGACGATCGGGAACTCCACCTGATCATCGGTGGCGTCGAGGTCGAGGAACAGCTCGTAGACGGCGTCCACCACCTCGCGCGATCCGTGCGTCCGGGCGGTCGACCTTGTTGATCACCAGGATCACGGGCAGGTTCGACTCGAGGGCCTTCCGAAGGACGAATCGGGTCTGCGGCAGCGGGCCCTCGGAGGCGTCCACCAGAAGCAGCACCCCGTCGACCATCGTCAGGCTGCGCTCGACCTCGCCGCCGAAGTCCGCGTGCCCGGGGGTGTCGACGATGTTCAGCTTCACGTCGCCGTAACGGACCGCCGTGTTCTTGGCGAGGATGGTGATGCCCTTCTCCCGCTCGAGATCCATCGAGTCCATGACCCGCTCCGCGACGTCCTGGCCCTTGCGGAACGCCCCGGATTGCCACAGCATCGCGTCGACCAGCGTCGTCTTGCCGTGGTCGACGTGAGCGACGATGGCGATGTTCCTCAGGTCTGAGCGGGTGGCCATGGGCCGGACGAGGTTAGGGGCGTGTGCGACGGAGATCACATTGCGCTTCCGTCGCGCGGTGTAGGTTCGGTCGTGGGGTCGACTGGAGAGGGGTCTCATGAACGCGATCGAAGGCATCAGTGGACGTTTCGTGATCGCTGGACTGCTGGCGGTGGGCTGCCTCGCAGGCGCTGCCGCATTGCCGGCGTCGGCGTCCGCCGGAACGGTGAGCTGCGGCGAGAAGATCACGGCGGACACGACGCTCCAGAACGATCTCGTCGATTGCCCGAACCGCGGGATCGTGATCGGTGCCGACGGCATCAGGTTGGACCTGAACGGGCACACGGTGGACGGCGACGGGACCCCGTTCGCCTCGTGCCCGGAGAACGGCTCCTGCGACATCGGCATCTTCTCTAACCACGACGACCGGGTCGTGATCAAGGGGGGCTCGGTCACCGAGTTCGATGCCGGCGTGATCGTCGGCAAGTCCAGGCGCACCGAGGTGCACGACCTGATCGCGTCCGAGAACGCGAGCTTCGGGATCATCGTCGCGCTCTCGACCGGGGTCGAGGTGACCAGGAGCTCCGGCGTGGACGGGCCCACCGACGACAGCGACGGGATGGGGCTCTTCGTCTCAAGCCACGTGCGGGTGGCCCGGAATAACTTCAGCGACAACGGCGAGATCGGAATTCACATGTTCCAGACGAACCGTTCGTCGATCACGCACAACGAGATGTCTGGCAACAACGACGGCTTCTTGCCTCTCTTCATTGAGAACTCCAACCGCAACCGCGTGAGCCACAACGGAATGGAGGAAAACGGCGAGGGGATCATTCTGCTCGGGTCACGCAACAGCGTTACCCACAACCGGATCAGCGGGAGCGGTGATGTCGCCATCTCGCTGGAGGACGGTCACGACAACCTGCTCGCCGGAAACCGGGTCGACGATACGGGCAAGTCGGGGATCCGCGTCGGCGCGTTCGAGCCCACGCTGAAACCGCGCGACAACGTCGTGCGGAAGAACGTGGTGGAGGGTGCCGGGCGCATCGGCATCTTCGTGAGGTCGGGAGCCGGCCACACCGCGGTCCTCGGCAACCGCGTGGACCAGGCGCAGCGGGACGGAATCCAGGTTCAGGTTCCGGACGCGACCATCGCCAGGAACCACGCCTCCGACAACGGTAGGTACGGGATCAACGCTCACAGGGGCATCCGCGATGGGGGCGGCAACGAGGCCGCCGGGAATGGCAACGAGCCTCAGTGCCGGAACGTCGTCTGTGGTTGACGGCGGGTTAGGATTCGCGGGCATGCGGGGATGGATCTCCAGGCTTGGCGGGTGGACGACGGTGGGGGCCTTACTTGCCGCGCTCGCCGTTCCCACGGCGGCTGAGGCCACGATCGCATTCGACCCTCCCGGCACCTTCCCCGCCGGGGACGGCGCACACGACCTCGAGGTGTTCGACGTGAACCTGGACGGGGTGCCCGACCTGACCGTGGCCGGGTTCGCGCCCAACTATCTGAGAGGGCTCGGGTCGGGGGCGATGGATCCCCCCTCCGCGATCGCGCCCGCGGTCGAGACGAACGGAGGCACGGCGGCTGGGCAGTTCGACGCGACCCCGGGGCGTGACCTCGCCGTCGTTGACGGGCAGTTCGATCCCGACAGGATCACCGTCATGCGCTCACGCGGGATCGGGACCTTTCGCCAGCCCAAGAGCTACAAGGCCGGGGGAGGGCCCTACGACATCGCCGCCGGGGACTTCGACGGCGATGGGCGCACCGACCTGGCCGCCTCCTCACTGAGTTCGAAGCGCATCGCGGTGCTCTTCGGCCGGGGCAACGGCACCTTCCTGCCGCCGCAGCGCGTCGCGGTGGGGATCGAGACGGCGGAGATCGCGGCGGGCGACCTCAACCGCGACGGACGCGACGACCTCGCGGCGGCCACCTTCGGCGTCACGGACGACGTCGTAGTGGCCTACGGGAAGGCGAACCGCGATCTCCGCGTGCCGAACCATCTCGAGGCCGATGACGGTGGCACCGGGATCGTGATCCATGACATCGACCGGGACGGGCGCATGGACCTCGCCCTCACTCATACCGTCACCGGCAACGACTTCGTCGCCCTGTACTACGGGAAACGAAAGGGCTTCAAGCCGCCGGTCCCGCTGCAGCTGGGCGCGGACACATCGCCCAGCGGACTCTCCGTCGGCGACCTGAACGGGACCGGTCTCCGGGAGGTCGTGGTCGCGAACATCGTCGACAACATCGCGGTCTTCGAGCAATCCAGCAAGCGGACATTCGAGAGCCCGGTCTCATTCGCCGTGGGCGACGAGCCTCAGGACGTGAGGGTGGCGAAGCTGGATCCGGACGGCCTGTCGGACGTCGTCACGGCGAACGACCTCGGCGACAACGTGACGGTCCTGATCAACGGGCAGTGAGCCCGGCCTAGTGCCCGCCTACGATGGCGATGGCCCTCAGGTCTGAGCGGGTGGCCATGGGCCGGACGAGGTTAGGGGCGCTCGGCTGGTGCTGCTAGTGTCGCGGTCGTATTAGGGTCACCTAATAAGCCAGCGATCGCATGACGTTTGAGGAAACAGCCCTGCTCGGAGCCCTGGCGGGCTTCACCATCTTCCTGGGCCTCCCGGTGGGGCGTCTGCGGTTGCTCAGCACGCGAGCGCGCGTCGCCCTCGCGATGTTCTCGGTCGGCATCCTCGTGTTCCTGCTCGTCGACGTGCTCGCGCACGGCTTCGAGATCGCCGAGGAGGCCATGGAGGCGTTTGCGGACGGAGACGGTTCGTTCGGCCGGGCGGCCGCCATGGCCCTGCTCCTGATCGGCGGGTTCGCCCTCGGAAGCGCGGGGCTCGCCGTCGTGGAACGTCGCATGCGCCCGAGCCCGCGGCCGGCGGTATCCGGTGGCTCCGGCGAGGTGCTCACGGCCGACGACGAGGCCAGGCTCCTGTCGCGGACCTCGGAGTACAAGGCCGCCGCGCTGCGGACGGGCCTGGTGATCGCTGCGGCGATCGGGCTTCACAACTTCGCCGAGGGATTGGCCATCGGCGTTTCGGCGGGGGCCGGGGACATCGGCCTGGCCACGGTGTTGATCGTGGGCTTCGCCCTCCACAACGCCACCGAGGGTTTCGGGATCGTGGGGCCCCTCGGAGACATCCGCCCGTCCTGGAAGTGGCTGGGGCTGGCAGGCATCATCGGCGGCGCCCCTGTGTTCCTCGGGGCGATGCTGGGCTACGAGGTCGATTCCGAGCCGCTCGAACTGATCTTCTACGCGGTTGCGGCGGGGGCGATTCTCTACGTGATCGGCGAGGTCTGGAATGCGATGCGACGCTACGGACATCGGGAGCTCGGCCTGGCCATGCTCGCGTGCGGCTTCGCCGCGGGGGTCCTCACCGACCTCCTCGTGGTCTACGGCGGCGGCTGATTCTTGCCCGAGGGCGGCTCGGTCTGCCCCGCTCGACGAGGCCGATCAGAACGGTGACGGCGCCGCCGAGCAGAAGCGGACCGCCGAGCTGTTCCCAGGCCTCGGGCGCGGCGTGCTTGATGACCACGGCGACGCACAGAAGTCCAGCGACCGCGACCGGGAGCTCCCACGTCTCGCCAAAGACCGCCCTGCGGGCCTGCTCCAGGAGGCTCATGCGAGCGCGGTCTGCGCCGGGGTTGCTCGCATGATTTCGAACCGGCTTGCGAGGGCGAGGGCGGCCGCGACATAGAGAAGGGCGATGTCGCCCCCCGGCCAGTCGGCGTGGAGGCCCTCGCCGCAGAAGAACACGCCGAAGGCGGTGAGCATTACGCCGACCGTCCATTTCACCTGCGTCTCCGGGAGGCCGGCCAGCCGCCCACGCAGGCGATGCCGACCGCGATCGTGATGACGGCTGCAACCGCCGCCCCGACCAGCGCCGCCGTCTCGCTTCCCGGCTCGGCCGCGATGACGCTCACGATCAGCACGATCTCCACGCCCTCGAGCAGAACGCCCTTGAAGGCGATCGCCCGGCCGACCCAGTCCGGGCTGCCCTCGGGCGGCAGCGGATCGTCGGCCAGCTCGGCCAGGGTGTCCTCGTACTCATCCTGCGCCGACGAGCGCGCCCTGAGTCCAGCCAGGCGCAGGGTCGCCTTGCGCAGCCACTCGAGCCCGAAGAGCAGGAGCAGGACCCCGATCACAAGCCGCAGTGAATCGATCGGGATGCTCCCGAGGACCCCGACGGCAAGGGCAACTGCGACCGCCCCGCACGCGAGCGCGCCGGCGAGCGCGCCGAGGGCGGCGTCGCGCCAGCGCCGGCTGACCCCAACCGCGAGGACGATCGCGAGCGCCTCCAAGAGCTCGACGGAGACGGCCAGCCCGGCCGCAACGGCGGCGAGCAGATCGGCGATCACGGAGGGCGCACGATTGTTGGGGCGGCGTCCGGCACGCGCCAATACTTACGCCCTGCCCCGAGCGCCGCGGTTTAGCGCTCCTCCCGCACCCACGCTTCAGAGCGGAGATGAAGCCTGTGTGAAAACCGGTACCTTCGGTCTTCATTGCGGTTTCACGACGCCCTCGTAGAACCGTCGCAGCGATGAGCAACCCAACCAGGAGGTACCAAGTGAATACCCGAACCAAGATCATCAGCGTCGGAGCCGCAGTCCTCGCCCTCGGGGCGGGGGGCGCGGGCGTTGCGCTCGCGGGCAGCGGCTCAGAGGACGCGGCCGAAGGACCGGACGTCGCGATCGAGGGCTCGGCCCTCGACCAGGCGAGCGCCGCGGCGCTCGACGCCACCGGCGGCGGCACCGTCTCCGGGACGGAGACGGGCGACGAGGAGAGCTACTACGAGGTCGAGGTCACGCTCGACGACGGTAGCCAGGTCGACGTCCAGCTCGATCGCAGCTTCCAGGTGGTCGGCCAGTCCGCCGATCACGAGGAGGCCGGCGACCGCGACTGAGCGGGCGCAGGGCCGGATTGGACCCGGTCCAGAGCCGAGTGGCGGCCGGTGCGGGGCTTGCACAGCCCGCGCCGGCCGTCGCGTGCGCCCACCGTTTTCATCCCCATTTCATCGCCGCCTCCTACAAAGCGTGGGATAGTCGAGGCTGAGGAGGAACGCGAATGAAGAAGCGAACCAAGATCATCGGCGCCGGCGCGGCGGCTCTCGCGCTCGCGGCGGGCGGTGCCGGAGTGGCGATCGCAGGCGGGTCGGACGAGGCAGAGGACGCTGCCGAGGGTCCCGATGTCGCCATCAGCGGCAGCGCCCTGGACCAGGCGAAGGCAGCCGCGCTCGAGTCGACCGGCGGCGGCACCGTCTCCGGGACGGAGACGGGCGACGAGGAGAGCTACTACGAGGTCGAGGTCACGCTCGACGACGGCAGCCAGGTCGACGTCCAGCTCGACCGCGGGTTCAACGTGGTCGGCTCGTCGGGCGACGACGAGACAGGCGAGGACGGCGACTAGCAGCCGCCGCCCGTTGGCCCGCGGCGGGTCCGCCTACGCGACTGCCTTGGCCTTGATCGCGTCGAACTCGGCCTGGTTGATCGTCCCGGCGTCGAGGAGCTCCTTCGCCTTGGCGATCTCCGTGGCGGAGCCACCTGCGCGTTCCTTGACGTAGCTGTCGAAGGCGGCCTGCTGGGCCTTCGTGTCCTTCTCGCTGCGCTCGCGCATCCCGTCGTGCTGGGCGATCAGATAGACGAGCACGCCGAGGAACGGCACGAGGATGATGAAGATCACCCAGACCGCCTTGTGCATCGCCGCCGATGTCGTGGCGCCGGAAGATGTCGACGAAGACTCGTGATCGCAATCCAGATCCACGCGATCCACGCGAAGAACAGGATCATCGTCCAGAGGATGTCGAGGAACGGGTAGTCGGCGGCGAGTGGCATTAGAAGCTCCTTGTCCGTGGCAGGTCACCCGATCCTACTGACGCCGCGACACCGCCACGCGTCGCGCCCGCCGTATGCCGGCCCCAGAAAGCGAAAGCCCGCTCCAGACCGGGGCTACTCGACGACCTTGATCTTCCCCTGCATCCTCGGGTGGATGATGCACATGAAGCGCAGGGTCTGGGGCTCCGCCGGGACCGAGCGCGTGTGGTTCTCGAACTGGGTCTCGGTGAACCACGAGTCCCCGAAGGCGTCGCCGTCGAAGGACGAGTCCCACTGGCCGCCGGTGCCGTTGTCGACGACCTGCTCGCCCGCGGAGAGGCTGCCGGTCATCTCGTGCGCCTCGGCGATGTCCTTGCAGATCAGCTTGCGGTTCGCGGTCTTCCCACACTTCGTGCGCTCGCGCTCCGTGTTCGGGAGCTCGGACTTCTTGACGAGCGAGAACGTGTGCGGGCCGATCGCGGACGGGCTGGTCTTGTTGAGGACCGTGATGTTCTGGCCGACGAAGACGCTCTGCGGCCCCTTGAACACGGGGAATCCGCGCTTCAGCTTCATCTTGATCGTGACGTCGGTTCCGCGCTTGGCGTCCGGGCTCGCGCTCGCCCCCGCCGAGAGGCCGATCGCCGCGAGCGCGACGAGGGCCAAGATCAGCATGCCCAGGCGTGTCGTCCGTGAGTTCCTCAAAGCATCTCCCTGGTCGTTCGAAACCTGCCGTGTTGAGCCGACCCTACCGCGAGCGACGCCCGCTGGCAAGGTGCTGTCGAACGCGTGATCGAGGCGTGGGTCGGGGGCTGACCGCGCCTACTTGACCGAGGCGACGAAGCCGCGCACGTCCGCGACCGGCTCCGAGTATGCGTCCCCCAGCGCCTCCTCCATCGCGCCCATGTACTCCTCGGCCCAGGCCGGGAAGTCGTAGTCGATCGCCCGCAGGAACTCGAGGGATGCCGCAAGGCGGATGTCGGCGATCGTCGGGCGCTCGCCGCCGATGAAGCGGTTGCCGTCGAGGAAGAACTCGCGGTAGACCTCGAGCGGGCGGGCGAGCGCCTCGGTGGCGTCGGCCTGGGCCTTGGCCTTGAGCTCGTCGTCCGCGTCCGAGGGACCGACCTCGCCGGGGTACTGCGGGAACCCGAGCGTGGGATACGTGGCGCGCGCGAGCAGCGGATACAGGGTGCCGATCAAATAGAACATCGCGCTGTCGGTCTTGGCGCGCTCGGCGGGGTCCGTGGGGTACAGGTCCTCGAGCCCGTGCTTGTTACAGAGGTACTGCATGATCGCGCAGCTCTCCCAGAGCGCTCCGCGGGAAAGACCCTCCGCCTCCAGCAGCGGCGTCAGCCTGGAGGGATCCTTCGCGAGGAAGTCGGGCTCGTCCTGCTTGCCCCAGACGTCGACCTCCTCGAACTCGAGCCCGCCGGCGCGGATCAGGATCCGGGCGCTCAGGTTGTTGACGCTGGGCTTGAGGATGCTGAGGGTGTGGGCGGCCATTGGCTCCTCCTTCGTTAGCTGTAGGGGTCCTTGGGCGAGCGGTCCTCGGAGAGGCTCTCGCGTGAGCGCGTCGTCAGGTTCTCGATCGCGTCGGCCAGGTGCACGCGGTCGATGTGGTGATCGCCCCGCTCGACGCGCAGCTTGTGGCCCTCGAGCAGCACGTCGGCGTGGGTGTGCCCGGCGGGCGGCTCGAAGCGGTAGGAGGCCAGCTCGATCAGGAGGCCGAGCGGGTCGGTGAAGTAGATCGAGTCCATGAAGCCGCGGTCCTTGACGCCGGTGTTGTCGATCCCGCGCTCGTCGAGACGCTCGACCGCCTGCCAGAACGTGGCCTGCGAGACCGCGAACGCGATGTGGTGGACGCAGCCGGGATCCATCGGGGTGCGGTCCGGGCTGCCGTCGCGCTCCTCGTTCGTGAAGATCGTGATCAGGCGGCCGTCGCCGGGGTCGAAGTACAGGTGGCTCTCGGAGGCGTTGTCGAGGTTGGGCTGCTCGAAGATGAACGGCATCCCCAGCACGCCCTCCCAGAAGTCGATCGACGTCTGCCGGCCGGCCCCCGTGAGCGTGATGTGGTGGACACCTTGGACCTGGAGCTTCTGCACGACGACTACCTCCGCCTAGATCTAGCGTTCGACCAGCATCGACTTGTACTCGCTTCGCCGCAGG
Source organism: uncultured Solirubrobacterales bacterium (assembly GCA_963729505.1). Lineage (GTDB taxonomy): Bacteria > Actinomycetota > Thermoleophilia > Solirubrobacterales > 70-9 > JBDTSW01. The sequence goes on along the minus strand of CAVSOA010000006.1, from coordinate 199,778 downwards.
CTGCCCCACGGCACCAACTCGATGCTCGCCTGGAAGACGAGCACCTCCCGGAGCCTGTCACGGATCGCCTCGGCCAGCCCTGTCGCGGCGGCCTCGCCCTCGGCGAGCTCAACGCTCACCGGCAGCGGTGGGTCCTGCTTCGGACCGGGCGCCTTGGGCCTCACGACGATGTTGCCGGCGATGCGGGGGGCGAATTCCCCGATCACTTCGCGGATGGCGGAGGGGAACACGTTGACGCCGCGGACAATCAGCATGTCGTCGGTACGCCCGACGCAGCGGATCCGAGGGCCCGTGCGCCCGCAAGGGCACGGCTGCATGCGGACCTCCACATGGTCGCGGGTGCGGAACCGGAGTAGGGGCGCAGCCCGGTGGCGCAAGTGGGTCAGGACGAGCTCACCCGCGGCGCCGTCGGTGATCTCGACCGGTGCGTCCGTGCCGGGATCGATCAGCTCTGCGTGTACGAACCCGCGCGCGCCCAGGTGCATCCCGTCCTGGGCCTCGCATTCGCCCCATAGCGAGATGCCGATGTCCCCGACCCCCATCGCCTCGGTGACCCGGGCGCCCCACGCGGCCTCGAGTCTCGCCCGGAACGCGGGCTCGCCGCCGCCGGGCTCGCCGGCAACCAGAACCCGCTCGACGCTCGAGTCCCGCAGGTCCACTCCGCGCTCGGCGGCCCGCTCAGCCGCGTACGCCGCGTACGAGGGAGTCAGAACGGCCGCCTGTGGGCGTAGGTGCTCGATCGCTTGAACCAGCCGCTCCGTGTTGCCGGTCCCGAGGGGAACGTGGACGAGCCCGATCCGCTCAAGCGCCCCGAGCGCCGCTCCGGCGGCGATGGGGCCGGCGTTGTACGTGGAGACGATTGTCTGGCCGGGCTCGACACCGGAGGCGCCGTAGCTGCGCGCTGACCCCGTCACCCAGTTGTCGAGATCCTCTGCGGTCAGTGGGATGTAGCTGGGGGTCCCAGTGGTGCCGCTTGTCGAGTAGATCCGAGCGAGGTCGGCTTGCTTGGCGCAAAGGTGGACGCCGAACGGGTTGTCTTCGCTTACGCCCGCATGCAGCTCGGCCTTCTCGGTCAGCGGCAGGTCCGCGATGTCGGCCAGGCCGCCCACGTCCTTGGCCGAGGAGAACCCGGCCGAGCCGAGCTTCTCGCGGTATAGCGCGGAGCGGTCGAACAGGTAGGAGACCTGGACTCGATACGACTCGTCGTCCCCGGCGAGCTGCTCCGCCCAGGGGCGGGCCTCTGCCTCGGACGGTGGCCTCACTCCGCGGTTTCCTCCGCCTCGTAGGCGATCGCGTCTTCGGCGATTCCCGCCATCAGGAACCCGATCTGGTTCCCCTGCTCCTCCGCCAGGTGCGCGATCAGGCTGGCGGTGCGCGCCAGGAGCGGGACGCCTTTCACGGCGGTGGGCGGGAAGGAAAGGTCGAGCATGACGGCCGCGATCGGCATCGACACGTTCATCGTGATGGGATTGCCGCGCCCCTCGGTGACCGCCACGTGGAACGCTCGGGCGAGCGCGACGTGGGCTCCGCTGACGCCACGTTCGTCAGCCAGGGCGAAGATGCGTTCCGCTCGGGGGTCGACGGGCTTATGAACGGGGTGGCCGAAGCCGGGCACGTGCTTGCCGGCCTCGCGCAGTTCGCCCGCCATCTCGGCCGCGACCGTTGCCGGCTCGCCGCCGGCCTCGACCCTCTCCTGGGCCTCGGCCAGAAGGTGCGCGCACGCCTCGGAAGTCCCGAGGATGACGGGGCCCGCGCCCAGGATCCCGGCGGCGACGGCGCCGTGGAGCGAGTCCGGGGTTGCGTCGAGGGTCATCCGCGCGGCGACGTTCGACGGCATCATCCCGTGCTCTGCGATCGCGATCAGCAACAGGTCGAGGAAGAACCGCTGATCCTCGGTCGGCTCGGAGCCGGTCACCAGCAGGTGGAAGTACTCCGTGAAGGTGAGCCGGCCCATGAGCTCGCCGGTGAGGTCGCGCCCGCGGACCTCGACCCGGTCCGGGTACGCGCGGCTGATGTGAGTGACGGGGTCGCCCCCCTTGCCCATCTGCGGCAGTCGCGCTTCTTCGAGCACCGGGTCGCCGAGCGGCGGTCCGTCACAACGAGGCTCCACTGCGCGCCACGCTGGACGCAGCGCTCGACGCGATCATCACGATGGATCATCGCGGCGGATCGTCGGCTTCAACCCGGCCGCGGAGAGGGTTTTCGGGCACAGCGCCAAGAGGCGAACGGCAGAGAGATGGCCGCGCTGTTGGTCCCGCCTGCCCTGCGCGAGCGCCACCGGGAGGCCTCGCCCGCTACCTCGATACCGGCGAGGCGCGGATCCTCGGCAGCGGATCGAGATCACCGGCTGCGCGCGACGGCTCTGAGTTCCCGGTCGAGCTGACGATCACCAAGGTCGCCGTCCCCGGCCCGCCGCTCTTCACGGCCACCTCCGCGACATCACGGAGCGCAAGGAGATGATCGAGGAGCTACGCGCCTCGCGGCGCGCCTGGTGCGGCTGCCGACGAGGCCGCGCCGCCTGGAGCGTGACCTCCACGACGCGCGCAGCAGCGGCTGGTCTCGATGGCCTTGACCTCCAGTTGGCTCGCGAGCATTTGCCGATGGCGATATCAGGGAGGCACCGAGCTGCTGGACACAGTGACCACCGAGCTGCGCGAGGCGACGGCCGAGCTGCGCGAGCTCGCTCGCGGGCTGCACCCGGCCATCCTCTCCAGGCATGGGCTGGAGACCGCGGTCGAGCGTTGCGGTTCGGCGCCGTTCGAGGTGCGGCTGAGCGTGGAGCCCGGGCACGCCCGCCGAGGCCGCCGAGGCTGCCGCGTACTACGTCATCGCCGAGAGTCTCACCAATGCCGCCCGCTACGCGGAGGCCGATGTGGTGCGTGTGGACGTGTCCCGGACGGACGGGCAGCTGGTTGTGACGGTCACCGACGACGGCGCAGGAGGGGCCTCCATGGCGGGGGTACCGGCCTCATGGGACTTCACGACCGCGTGACCGCTCTGGCGGAGAGCTGGAGCTTCACAGCCCGGTGGGGAGGGGACCCAGCTCGGGCGCGGCTCCCGGATGCATCGGGACAGGACTAGATTGAGCCATGCGCGTAGTCGTCGGCGAGGATTCGGTTCTGCTGCGCGAGGGGATCGTCCGCCTCCTCGAGCGCGAGGGATCGAGTCGTCGCCCAGGCCGGCGATGCGGAGGACGTGGTGCGCAAGGTGCGCGCCCACAAGCCCGACCTCTCTGATCGTCGACATCCGGATGCCGCCCGGCGACACCGACGACGGCCTGCAGGCGCCCGGACGATCCGCGGCGAGATGCCCGACGTGCGGTCTTGTGCGGCGACCGTATAGAAACCTCGCCGGTGCAGGAGGGTCGCTAGCCTCGTGAGTTCAGCGTCCTGCACCCCTAAGGAGACACCAATGGCTCTGACAATTGGCGATACCGCCCCCGACTTCGAGGCGGACACCACGGAAGGCCCGATCAGCTTCCACGACTGGCTCGGCGACTCGTGGGGCGTCCTGTTCTCGCATCCCCGCAACTTCACCCCCGTCTGCACGACTGAGCTCGGCTACATGGCGTCCGCCAAGCCCGCGTTCGACGAGCGCGGCGTGAAGATCATCGGCCTCTCGGTCGACCCGATCGAGAACCACGCCGACTGGGCCAAGGACATCGAGGAGACCCAGGGCACGGCCCCGAACTACCCGATCATCGCCGACCCCGAGTTCGAGGTCTCGAAGGCCTACGGGATGCTCCCGGCCGACACCAGCGGCGACCCGACCGAGCGCACGCCGGCCCAGAACCAGACGGTCCGAAACGTGTTCGTGATCGGGCCCGACAAGAAGATCAAGCTCGTCCTCATCTATCCGATGACGACCGGCCGGAACTTCGACGAGGTGCTGCGCGTGATCGACTCGCTTCAGCTCACGGCCAACAAGAAGGTTGCGACGCCGGTCAACTGGAAGCCGGGCGACGATGTGATCATCGCCGGCTCGGTCTCCGACGACGAGGCCAAGGAGACCTACCCGGACGGGTGGGAGTCCCCGAAGCCCTACATCCGGATCGTCCCGCAGCCCAAGTAGCCGCGGCGCCCCGCGAAAGCCGATGCCGGTCTCCTGGCCCGACGAGGTCGATGAGTTCCTCGCGTCCGATCTCGCAGCGGGCTTCGCCTACCTGACGCCGGCGAAGGGCGTGGTGATCACGCCCATGGCCCCGCTGGGCCTCCGCGACCGCGAGGCGGGCACGGTCACATTCTCGACTTCGCTGGGGCTCTGGAAGAAGCTCGACCGCATCCGCAGCAACAGTGGGGTCGCGGTCGCCTACCACGCCCGCGACCACGGCCTCACCGACCGGCCCGGCTACGTCCTGGTCCAGGGTCGGGCCTCGTTCCCGCCGAAGCCCGACCGCGAGTGGCTCGAATCCATCACGCCGGAGTGGGAGCGGTTCCTGGGGCCGCGTCTGGAAGGGCTCGCCGGCCGCATGCTCGAGGTCTACTACTGGCAGCGGGTGGCGATCACGATCCAGGTCGAGCGCGTCGTCGCCTGGCCCGACACGGGCGCGGAGGGTGAGGCGACCGTGTACGGAGCGCCGCTAGGAGATCCGCCGCCGCCCCAGAAGCCGCCGCGCGGCGGCACCGGCCCGCGCGTCGACGCGGCGAAGCTCGTCGACCGGGCGAAGGGGCTCCCGCACACTCTGGTCGGCTGGTGCGGCGCCGAGGAGATGCCCGACGTGCGCCCCGCGCAAGCGCTCGAGGCGAGCGAGGCGGGCGTTCGCCTGGCGGTCGGGGGCGGCGCCGTGCCCGAGGGGGGCCGCCGCGCCGGGCTCACCTCGCACGAGTTCCACCCTCGGATGATCGGCCAGGAGCAGCGCGTCCACACAGGCTGGCTCGAAGCCGACGGCGAGACCGTGACCTACGCGCCCCACACCAAGGCGGGCTACAAGCTCCCGGCCTCGAACCTCGCCTTCACCCTCGGCAGCGCCAGCCTGGCGCTGCGGATGCGCAAGGCCCGCGAGGCGGGGCTGGCCTAGCTACTCCCTGAACCCGAAGCGCTCCTGGAAGCGCGCGAGCGGCGCGGGCGCCCACCAGTTCCACCTCGCCGAGGAGGCGCATCAGCGACGGCACGAGGAGCGCCCGCACGATCGTCGCGTCGATCAGTACGCCGGCGGCCTGGGCGATCGCGATCTGCTTCATGAAGAAGACCGAGCTGACCGCGAAGGCGAGGAAGACGACGGCGATCATCAGCGGCCGCCGCCGTGATCACGCGCCCGGTACGGCCGATCCCGATCGCGACCGCCTCCTCGTTCGGCGCGCCGAGGTCGTGCTGCTCCTTGATCCGGGCCATCACGAGCACCGCGTAGTCGGTCGCGAGGCCGAAGGTGACCGCGAAGACGAAGACGAGGCTCGTGACCTCCACCGCCGACGGACCCGTGTAGTCGAGGATCCCGTCGAACCAGCCCTCCTGGAAGCCGAGCACGAGGATCCCCAGGCTCGCGGCGAGCGTGAGCGTGTTCATCATCAGGGTCTTGATCGGCAGGATCACCGAGCCGGTCAGCATGAACAGCAGAATCAGCGTGGTCACCACGACGATCCCGATCACCAGCGGCGTGTGGTCGATCAGGCTCTGCTTCTGGTCGATGAAGCGGGCGGTGTTGCCGGAGACGAGGAGCTCTGCATCGCCCGGGGCGCTGCGTCGGCGCGGATCTCCCGCACCGCGTCCTGGGTGTGCGTCCGTCAGGGCCCTGTCCTCACCGGCGAAGTTCGCGTAGGCGACCGTCTTGGACGCCCGCTCGAACTGCGGGCCCCGCTCGATGCCGTCGATCCGCTCGATCCGGTCGTGGAGGCTGTCCAGTTGCTCGTCGGTTACCGGACCGCGGACGGCCACCGTGATCGCCTCCGAGACGTCGCGGTCGTAGTGGTCCTCGACGTAGTGGTTGATCTCGTATGAGGGCTGCCCGGGCGGAACCGCCTCGGCGCTCGGCCCGGTGAGGATGGTCTTGAGCAAGGGCACGGACGCGGCGAGCAGCAGCGCGGAGCTGGCGAGCGCGACAGCGACCGGGCGGCGCATCACCCACCATGCGAGCCGGTACCAGCCGTCGGACTCGTCGGAAACCGCAGCGCCCCGGCGCACCGAGAGCGCGTTGATCCGATCGCCCAGGAGGGCGAGCAGCGCCGGAACCGCGAAGAGCGCGATCAGCGAGGAGAGGATCGCGACGCTGGCCCCCGCGACGGCCACGGAATAGAGGAACCGCTGCGGAAACACGACGAGCGCCGCCATCGCCACCGCCACTGTGAACCCGGAGAACAGCACGGTGCGTCCCGCCGTGACGACCGTTCGGTGGTGCGCCTCCCGGTGCGAGCCGTCGTTCTCCAGCTCCTCCCGGAAGCGGGAGACCATCAACAGCGCGTAGTCGACCGCGAGCCCGAGGCTGAGGCCGGTGGCGATGTTGAGGGCGAACAGCGACGTGTCCACGAACTCCGACATGACGCGGAGCATCATCAGCGTCCCGATGATCGAGACGACCCCGATCAGCAACGGGATCAGCGCGGCGACCACGCCGCGGAAGACGATGAGGAGCAGGAGGGTGAGGATCGGGAACGCGATCAGCTCGGCCTTGGTCAGGTCCGAGCGGGTCTGGTCGTTGACCTCGTTGAAGCTCGGGGCGAAGCCACCGATACCGATCGCGAAGACGTCGGAGTCGAGACGCTGGGTTGCGTCCTCGGCAGCAGCGCCTCCGTCTTCCTCGACGTCCTGGGTGGCCAGGTGCCCGGTGATCACGATCGACCGTCCGTCGTCTGCGATCAACGGGCTCTTGCGCCGCAGCTCATCGGCGGCGCGCTCGAGCTCCTTCGCGCGAGCGTCGGCGAGCTCCTTCTTCGACGGCGGCTCCGGTGCGGCGGGGAGCGGGGAGGGGGGAGACCGAGGGCCGCGGCCTGGGCTGCCCGGAGCTCCGCCGTCTCGATCGCCGCGGCCCGCCGGCGCTCGGCGGCCTCGATCTTGCGTTTCTGCGCGTTCGCGATCCGTTCGGAGACCCGCTCCAGCGGCGCGAGCGGGTCGAATGCCTTGCCCACGTGATCGGTGCCGCGCAGGACGCGGGTCAGTCGTGCGATCTCGCGGCGGGTCCTCTCGCTCGTCAGGTCGAGGCGGTTGCCGTCCGGCTCGCGGACCAGCAGCACGATGCCCGGGTTCGCGTCGTACCCGAGCTCCTCCCGCAGGAGCACGATGGCCTTCTCGCTCTCGGACCCGCTGTCCGTGAAGCCCGCCGCCTTCAGGTGCTCCTCGACGCCTCGCCCCACCATCACGGCGACGATGGCGAAGAGCGCGACGCCGACGAGGACCAGCTTCGGCCGGTTCCACGTCAGGAGTGCGATGCGCTCGGTCATCGAGTCCAGCTTTCGCTGGGCTAGCCGAAGCCCTCGAGGAACGCGAGGACCAGCTCGCCGATCGTGTCGAGGTCGTACCCGCCCTCCTGGACGATCACGGTTGGGAGCCCGAGCTCGGCCAGGGTCCGGCCCGCCCTCCGGTAGCCCTCCGCGGTCACCTCGAGCGGGCTCTCCGGGTCGGCGCCGGCCGCGTCGACGCCAAGGGCCACGACGAGGGCCGCGGGATTCGCGGCGCTCGCCCAATCGGCTAGGCGATTCACCGCCTCCAGCCACGCCTCATCGCCCGATCCGGGCGCAAGCGGCAGGTTGAGATTCGCCCCGTCACCGGGACCAGCGCCGCGCTCGGAGGCGAACCCGAGGTAATGCGGGAACCATCCGGCGCCGGGGTTTACGTGAACGGAGCCGGTGAGCACCTCCGGGTCCTCCCAGAAGATCGATTGAGCACCGTTCCCGTGGTGGGCGTCGATGTCGATCATCGCCACCGATGCGCCCAGCGCGTCGCGCAGCGAGGCTGCCGCGATCGCTCCGTTGTTGAGGTAGCACGAGCCCCCGAACGCGCTCCGGGTGACGTGGTGTCCCGGCGGCCGGCAGCATGCGTAGACGGCGCGCTCGCCCTCAGCGACCAGGTCGGCCGCCGTAAGCGCGACGTCAGCGCCGGCACGGGCTGCGTCCCAGGTCCCGGGGCCGATCAGCGTCATCGTGTCGTAGGCGAACCGCCCCGCCCGAGCGGCGGCGGCGGCCGGGTCGGCGGGCTCGAGCCCGTCCAGCAGGCCGGGGTGGGGGAAGAGGTAGGGGACGACTCGATCCTGGCCCGGGTCGCGGTCGAGGCGGGCAGCCAGCCACGCATCCCAGGCGCCCGCCAGGTAGGAGAGGAGCTCTGGGTCGTGGACGGCGTGAAGCGCCGAGTCCGGGTGGGAGCGGGCCTCGACGACGCCCGCGCCCGCCGCCTCGAGCGCCTCGCGGATTCGCTCCGCCCGCGCCGGAACCTCGGTGCCGGGCGTCATGACGCCCAGGTAGACCTCGCCGCCCGGCTCGTGGAGCCGGTGCGCGTCGCTCCAGACGACGGGGATCGAGAGGGCCACCGCCCCTTTATAGGGGAGAGGCTCAACCCCGCCGGACTGCGGCTACGATCGGCCGGTGACCCCCGCAGGCGCATGACCATCGCGCCTGGGTCCTTGGATCGCGGCTCGACGGACGAACGGGACCGCGCCGCCAACCGCGCGCGAGGGCTGCTCATCGTCGCTGTCGGCGTCCTGCTGCTCAGTCCCGATGCCCTCTTCATCCGCCTGCTCGACATGGACAACTGGACCCTGCTGTTCTTTCGCGGGGCCCTGACCATGGTGGGCTTCCTTGTCCTGCTGCGGGCGATGTCGGGTCCCCTACTTCGCCGCGACCTTTGGGCGCTCGGCAAGGCCGGCGTTGCTGTGGCCTGCCTGCTGGTTGTGGCGAACGTCGGCTTCGTCACGTCGATCCGGGCGACGGACGCGACGGTCGTGCTGGTGGTCGTCTCCAGCGCGCCCATGTTCGCCCTGATCATCGGCCGGCTGTTCACCTCAGAGGTGGCGCCCAGGCGCACCTGGATCGCGAGCGCGACGGTGCTCGCCGGGGTGGCGGCGATATTCATGGCGGAGGCGCAGGGAGAGGGCGTTTCCGGCGCGCTGGCGGCCCTGGGGGGAACCCTCGCCTTGGCCACGGTCCTGGTGATCGCCGAGCAGACCGACGGGAAGAACATGCTCCCGGCCCAGGCGCTGGGCGCGTTGCTCCTCGCCTTGGTCACGCTCCCGTTCGCGGCTCCTGCGTCGGTGAGTGGAGAGGACCTCGTCCTGGTCGTAGTGGCGGGGCTGTTCTTCCTGCCGCTGTCGCTGGCGCTGATCCTCCAGGGCCCCCGTTACCTGTCGGCCGCCGAGACCAGCCTGGTCACGCTGCCCGAGGTGATCCTGGGTCCCGCGTGGATCTGGCTGGTCATCGGGGAAACCCCTCCGTTGACGGCGGTGCTCGCGGGCCTCCTGATCCTCGGGACACTGGTCGTGCATACGGTCCTTTCGCAGCGGGCCCTGTCTGAAGCCTGACCGGGGTTTCTTGACACGCGCCATCGCGTGGGTATAGGTTCCCTAACGACCGTTCATGAAGGTGGAGAACAAGTCCGAGATCGGCCAGCGCCTGGGCGCGGACAGGGTGCTCGAACCTCGCGGCGCTCTACCGCAGCCGGCCACCCGGCTCGACCCCTCCGGCCCGGTCCGGCCGTACGAGTTCGAGCTCGCGGTCGAGCGCCTCTGCCTCGACTCGACTTCGCATCGCAGCATTCGCGAGGCGGCCGGGGGTGCGGTCGACCCGATGGCGCAGCGCATCCGCGACATCGTCCAGGCACGCGGCAAGATGCACAACCCCGAGACCGACTCCGGCGGCATTCTGACGGGCCTGGTGACGGCGATCGGGGAGCGCTACGGAGACCCGCCCGAGATGGGGGAGCGCGTGGTCACGCTCGGCTCGCTCACGCTCACCCCGCTGCGAATCGACGAGGTCACGCGGCTCGACCCCGACTCACCTCAGGTGGAGGTCGCCGGCACCGCTTACGTGTGCGACCGCGCGAGCTGGGCGTCGTTGCCCCACGACATGCCGGTCGAGCGGGCCATCGAGGTCTTCGACGTGTGCGCGGCGGCGTCTCAGACCCGTGACCTCGCGCCGGCCGCCGGCGGGACGGTCGCGGTACTGGGCGCAGGGCACGCCGGGAAGCTGGCGCTCGCCGCGGCACGGGAGGCAGTTGAGGGAGGCACGCTCGTAGCGGTCGACGTGGATCCGGACGCGATCGCGCAGGTGCGCGACCTCGGCCTCTGCGACATCGGCGTGGCCGCGGACCTGCGCGATCCCCTCGCCGCCGTCGAGGCCGTCACCGCCGCAGGGGCGCCGCCCGCAGACCTCACCGTGGTCGTCGTCAACGCCACGCACTGCGAGCCGACAGCGCTCCTGCTCACCGCGGACGAGGGCACGATCCTGTTCTTCTCCATGGCCACGAGCTTCTCCGCGGCCGCGCTCGCGGCCGACGGGATCGGTTCGAGCGCCCGGATGATGGTGGGCAGCGGCTACACGGCGGATCGCGGCGCGTACGCGCTCGATCTGGTGCGTCGCTCGGAGCCCCTGCGCGAGGCGTTCGGGCTTGTGAAGGAGCCCGCGTGAGCTCACACGCTGTTCAGACGCGCTGGGAGGACATCGATGCCCTGGGGCACGTCGGGCACACCGCCGTCCTGGTCCTGCTCGAGCAAGGCCGCGATTCCTTCCTCGGCTCACACGGCATCGGCCCCGACCAGTACGTCGTCGGGCGCTGCTCCGTCACGTTCGAGCGCGAGATCGACCCCTCCCAGAAGGAGGTCACCGTGGAGTGCTCGGTGCAGGAGATGGGGACCTCGAGCCTGACCACGACCGAGCGGATCCTGGACCCGGCGGGTGAGATAGCCGTTGCCGCCGAGTTCGGCCTGGTGCTGTGGGATCCGCAACGGCGGGGCTCGCGGCCGATCACCGACACCGAGCGCGCCTCGCTCGCGGGCGCTGAGGAGGTAGCCGTATGAGTTGGAACAGCGATCCCGGTCGTCCTCACGTGCGCGATCACCGGCGCCGACGTCTTCCGCGAGAACAATCCGAACATCCCCTACACGACCGAGGAGATCGCCGATTCGGCGATCGGTGCCGCCGGGGCCGGGGCGACCGTCGTCCACCTCCACGTGCGCGAGGACGACGGGACGCCGAGTGGGCGCCCGGAGCTGTTCGTCGACGTGATCGACCGGATCCGGGCCTCCTCGGACGTCCTGACGATGGTGTCCACCGGTGGCGCCAACGACATGACGATCGAGGAGCGCACCACCGGCCTCGAGGCGAAGCCCGACATCTCCGGGGTCGAGTCGGGCTCGATGAACTTCGGCGAGGAGACCTTCATCACCCCGCCGCCCGCCGGCAAGGGCATCGTCAAGCGCGCCCTGGACGCGGGCATCGCGCTGGAGGTCGAGGCCTTCGACGTCGGGCACGTGGTCAGCGCCGTGCGCTGGCTGGACGACGGCCTGCTGCCCTCGCCGATGCGGATCAACCTCGTCTTCGGGGTGCCCGGCGGGATCGATGCGACGCCGGAGGCGCTGAACGCGATGGTCCGCGCGCTCCCGCCCGAGACCTTCTGGACCGTGACCTGCATCGGCCGCCATCATCAGCGGCTCCTCGGCCTGGCGCTCTTGATGGGCGCCCCGGGGATCCGCACGGGCCTGGAGGACGTCTCCTACATCAGCAAGGGCGTGCACGCCCCGTCGAACGCGGCCCTGGTCGAGATGGCGGTCGAGCTGGCCGGGACCCTCGGCCGCCAGGTCGCCACCCAGGAGCAGACGAAGGAGCTTCTCCACCTTGGCTGAAGCCCTCGCAGCACCGGCGAAAGGCGCGGCCCGGCGCGACGGGCGCTCGGCTGCGCGGCGCGGCCCCGAGACCCGCGATGCGATCCAGGAGGCGGCGCTCGAGCTCTTCGCCAAGCTCGGCTACCACGCGACGTCGATGCGAGCGATCGCGACTTCGGCGCAGGTTCAGCCGGCGGCGATCTATCACTGGTACGCCAGCAAGGAGGCGATCCTGGTCCAGCTCCAGGACGACTTCATGGACCGCCTGACCGAGCGGCTGCTCGAGGCGGCCGGCCGCCACGATCGGCCCGCGTTGCAGCTTGCTGCGGCCGTCCGCGAGCACGTCATCTTCCACGGCATCCACAGTCGCGCCGCGTTCGTGACCGACAGCGAGATCCGGGCGCTGGCGCCGGGCCCGCGAAGGGCCCTGGTCGCCCAGCGCGACGCCTACCAGGAGCGCTTCGCCGACTGGATCCGGGCCGGGATGGCGGACGGTTCGCTGAACGCCACCCATCCCGACGTCGCCACCTACGCGATCCTCCTCCAGTGCACCGGCGCCGCGCTGTGGTTCGACCCCCGCGGCCCGCTGTCCGTCGAGGAGGTCGCCGAGGCATACGTCGAGCTCGTGCTGGGCTCCCTGCAGGCGGGGCCTGAGCTGATCGCCGAGGCGGTGAAGGCGACCCGATGATCAAGCCGCCGGCGCTGCCCGAGAAGGCCAAGATCGCCGTCGTCGCCCCCTCCGGCCCGACCCAGACGCGCTCGGAGCTCGAGCAAGCGACCGACTACTTCACCAAGCGCGGGCACGAGGTCGTCTTCGGACCGCAACCACCGCAAGGTCCACGGATACCTCGCGGGCACGGACGAAGAGCGGGCTGAGGATCTCCAGTGGGCGCTCAGCGAGCCGGGGATCGACATGATCCACACGATGGCCGGCGGCTACGGAGTCGCGCGGATGCTGCACCTCGTCGACTGGGACGCTGTGGGCGACCCGCGGATCGTCTGTGGCTTCAGCGATATCACCGCCCTGCACCTCGCGCTGGCGAAGTACAAGGGCTGGGTTTCCTTCTACGGGCCGAACTTCATGCGGTTTACGCGCAAGCGCAAGGAGCTCACGACGGAGACCGAGGAGTGGTTTCACCGGGCGTTTCAGCCCGAGCCGCTGGGTCGCGTCTTCGAGGACCCCGAGGACCCCTACGTGCTCACCGTCGGCGGCGGGTCGGCGGAGGCGCCGATCGTGGGCGGATGCCTGACGCTCCTGTGCTCCAGCATCGGCACGCCCTACGAGGTCGACACGGACGGCTGCATCGTGATGGTCGAGGATCTGTTCACGGAGACGTACCTGGTCGACACGGCGCTCAACCACCTGATCCGAGCCGGCAAGCTCGAGAGCGCGAAGGGCTTCGTGTTCGGCACGAACGTCGACCTGAAGCCGCTCACCGTGCCCGAGGAGGCCGAGTCGATGCTGTCGATCGAGGAGATCCTCGACGAGTTGATCGCGCCGCTGGGGATCCCGGCGATCGCGAACGTGCCCGTAGGGCACGGCAAGCACATGGCGACGATCCCACTCGGCGCGACGGCCCGGTTGGACGCCGACGCGAAGACCCTCGAGCTCATGGAGGCGGGCGTTACATGAGAGACAACCACGGAGGAGGAGAACTGTGACCAGGCTGACGAGGTTCGGAACGATCGCCGCGATCCTCGCGGCCTCCGCCGGCGCTGGGGCTCGCGGCCGGAGCCGCGTCCGCACAGGACGCCGACTCGGCGGGCGAATCCAAGGACGTCCTTCGGATCGGCTGGTCCCAGGATCCCGAAGACGCTCAACCCCTTCGTCGGCGTCAACGAGGAGGAATTCACGATCTGGGCGATCAACTGGGAGCTGCTCGTCGGCTTCGATCCCGAGAACCTGACCCCGGCCCCGGCGATCGCGGAGTCGCTGGGACGTCTCGGAGGACGGCAAGACCGTCACCTTCCACCTGATCGAGGACGCGAAGTGGTCTGACGGCGAACCGATCACCTCCGAGGACGTCAAGTGGTCGCTCGAGACTCTGGGCGAGAATGGCCTGCTCTTCACCGGCTACACCACCGGCGTCGAGTCGATCAAGACGCCCGACGACGACGACGGTCGTGCTCACAGCAAGAAGCCCGACGCGCGCCTGATCGGCGACCTCTTCGTCTACATCCTGCCCGAGCACATCTGGGGCAAGGTGCCGGTCGACGAGCTCACCGGCGGCTACCAGCCGAAGCTGCCGCTTGTCGGCAGCGGCCCCTTCATCGTCACCGAGTTCGAGCGCAGCCGGATCCTGAAGCATGACGCCGAACCCGGAGTGGCGAGGCGAGGAGCCCGCATTCGACGAGCTCCAGTTCATCCGCTACGGCAGCGCCGACGCGGTCGAGCGCGCCCTGACCCTCGGCGAGGTCGACTTCATCCCCGAGGTCGAGCCCGCCACCTTCGACCGCCTCGGCAAGCAGGAGGGGATCGAGGTCGTGAACGCGCCCACCTACTCGTTCACCGAACTTGCCTTCAACCTCTGCTCCGAGGAGAACTGCCCGGACGCGCAGTTCAACCCTGCGATTCAGGACCAGACGATGCGCCAGGCGATCGCCTACTCGATCGACCGCGAGCGAAACAACGAGATCGCCAACCAGGGGACCTCGTTCGTCGCCCACGGCATCCTGCCGTCGTTCTACAAGGACTTCTACGAGGTCCCGGAGCTGGACTACCCATACGACCCCGAGATGGCGAACCAGATGCTCGATGACGCGGGCTGGGAGCTGAACGCCGACGGGATCCGCGAGAAGGACGGAGACGTCGCCTCGTTCGATCTGTTCGTGCGCTCGGAGTCACCCGCCGAGATCCAGTACGCGAAGCTGATCGCCGAGCAGACGAAGGAGATCGGTGATCGAGTTCAACGTCCAAGTGGTCAGCACCGACAAGCTCACGGAGCTCACCGATCCGCAAGGAGAACGGCAAGCCGGCACCTGAGTTCGACACCTTCATCTGGGGCTGGGGAGGGGACCCGTACGACCCGAGCTGCGCTGCTCGACCTCGTAACTACGAGCCAGATCGGGGCATCCTCGGATTCGTTCTACTCGAACCCCGAGTACGACCGCCTGTTGGAGGAGCAGGTCACGCTCGTCGGGGACGAGAACAAGGAGGAGCGCCAAGAGCTCGTTCAAGGAGATGGTCGCGATGGTGCAGGAGGACCTGCCGTACCTCGTGCTCAGCTACGACCCCTACCTGGAGGCCTACAACACCAGACGCGCTCGGCAACGTCGAGCGCCTGTGCCCGGCCGAGACCGGCGAGATCCTTCTGCCAGCAGGTTTCCTACGAGCCGCTCCTCACCCTGGACGCCTGGGGAGGGCTCCTCGGGGGCCGACGACCGCCTCCGGCCTCCCGGGCGGCGTGGCCGCGATCGGCGCGTTCATCATCGCCATCGCCGCATTCCTCTTCGGGCGCGCCCGCGGCCGGCGCGAGATCGAGCCGCTGGAGTGAAGCGTGCGCGGGCACCGGTGAACGCTCGCTGGCTCATCGGCAAGATCGGCGCGGCGCTGCTGACGCTCGTCTTCGTGCTCGTCTTCAATTTCTTCCTCTTCAGGGCCGTCGGCGACCCGACCGACGCAGCTCGCGCGGCTGCCGCAGTCGACCCCGGAGGAGATCGCGGAGCTTCGTGCCGAGTACGGGCTCGACAAGCCGCTGATGGGGCAGTTCGCCGACTACGTCGGCGACACGCTCACCCGGCGAGCTGGGATCAGCCAGCGCACGCGCGAGCCGGTCTGGGACGAGATCAAGGCGGCGATCCCGTGGACGCTCCTGCTGGTCGGCGTCGGCACCCTGATCGCGACGATCGTGGGGGCCTGGATGGGGGTGAAGGCCGCGACGAAACGCGGGCAAGCGAACCGACGACAGCCTGCTCGGCTTCAACCTGTTCACCTACTCCGCACCCGAGTACTGGATCGGGATCATCCTGATCCTCGTCTTCGCGGTGGCGATCCCGATATTCCCGGCGGGTCAGCAGGTCACGTCCCGGGGTCGAGTTCTCGAGCTGGTTCGCCGAGGCGGCGGACGTGCTCGACCACCTTGTGCTGCCGGTGACGGCGATGACCTTCCTGCTCCTGGGCCAGTACTTCCTGATCATGCGCTCCTCGATGGTGGACGTCCTCACCGAGGACTTCGTCACGGTCAAACGGGCGACGGGCCTGCCCTGGCATCGGGTCGTGAGCAAGCACGCGGTGCCGAACGCGCTGCTGCCCCTGGTGACGATCGCCGCGATCCAGTTCGGCGCCGTCGCGGGCGGCGTCGATCACGATCGAGACGTTGTTCTCGTGGCCGGGACTGGGCGAGCTCAGCTACGACGCGATCGCCGACAAGGACTTCCCGATGCTGCAGGGGACGTTCCTGGTCTTCTCGGCAGGCGTGATCTTCGCCAACCTGCTCGCCGACTGCCTCTACTTCTTCCTCGACCCGCGGGTGCAGGCCAAATGACGGGCGCTCGCGCACGAGAGCTCCTGTTCGGCAGCTGGCGCGGGCGGTTCGGGCCTCGGCGTCCTGGGCCTCTTCATCTTCATGGCCATCTTCGGCAGCGCGATCGCGCCCGACGACCCCTACGCCTCCAGCCTCGACACGCTCGCCCCGCCGAGCTCGGAGCACTGGCTGGGAACGACCGAGCAGGGCTCCGACGTCCTCTCGCAGCTGCTGGTCGGGCGCCCGCGTCTCGGTCGTCGTCGGGCTTCTCCGCGGCCATCATCTCGGCGGTGATCGGCGCTGCCGTCGGGCTCCTGAGCGGCTACTTCGGCGGCTGGACCGACCGCATCCTGGACGGGGTCGACAACTGGTTCCTGGTGATCCCGACCCTGCCGCTGATGATCGTGCTCTCGAGCCTGCTCGCGCCGTCGCTCGGGGTGCTGATCCTCGTCATCGGGATCACCTCGTGGGCGGGGACCGGCCGCATCGTGCGCTCGCAGGTGCTGACCCTGCGCGAGCGGGCGTTCGTCGAGCGGGCTCGGGCGCTCGGCGCGAGCCACTGGTACATCCTGAAGACCCACATCTTCCCCAACGCGCTGCCGCTGATCTTCGCCAACACGGTGCTGATCGTGGCGGTGGCGATCCTCTCGGAGTCGGCGCTCGCCTTCCTCGGGCTCGGCGACCCGACCCAGATCTCCTGGGGCACGATGCTCGAGAACGCGTTCGCGTCCGGCGCGCCGAGCGCCGAGGCATGGTGGTACGTGATCCCGCCCGGCCTCTGCATCACGATGCTGGTCCTCTCGGTCGCCACTCATCGGCTACCTGTTCGAGGAGTACGTCAATCCGAGGCTGTTGGAGGAGAGCTTTGAAGCCGCTGCTTGAGGTCAAGCGACCTCCACGTCCACGCCGGCGAGAAGTTCATCGTCGACGGGGTGGACCTCGAGCTCCAGCACGGCGAGGCGCTTGGGCCTGGCTGGGGAGTCGGGCTGCGGGAAGACGACCACCGCCCTCGCGCTGATGAAGCTGCTGCCGGGCGAGCCTCGAGCAGACCGGCACGATGACCCTGAACCTGAAGGGCGCGCGACGAGCCGATCAACCTCGAGCGCCGCACCGAGACCGGCATGCGCTACGTGCGCTGGCGCCACATCTCCCTCGTCTTCCAGGGCGCGATGAACTCGCTCGATCCGGTGCAGAGGGTCGAGGCGCAGTTCGCCGAGGCGATCACGCTGCACTCGCCCTCGGCGGACTCGAAGCGAGGTCCGGGAGCGGACGCGACGAGCTGCTGGCCACGGTCGGGCTCACGGAGGTCGTTGGGGCGCCGCTACGCCCACCAGCTCTCGGGCGGCCAGCGCCAGCGGGTGATGATCGCGCTGGCGCTCGCGTGCAACCCGTCGCTGGTGATCGCGGACGAGCCGACCACCGCGCTCGACGTGGTCATGCAGGCCCAGGTGCCTCAGCTGCTCGAACGGCCTGCGCGAGCAGCTCGGCCTGGCGCTCATCCTGATCTCGCACGACCTGGGAGTGCTGGCCGAGACGTGCGACCGCATCGCCGTGATGTACGCGGGGCGGATCGTCGAGATCGGCCCCGTCGCGACGGTCTTCTCCGACCCCCAGCACCCGTACACGAAGCGGCTGCTCGAGACGATGCCGTCGATCGGCGGCGACGCGGGGCCTGGCCGATCCGATCCCCGGCGGCCCGCCGGACCCGGGCGAGCCGCCCCCGGGCTGCCGTTTCCGGCCTCGCTGCCCCTACGCGGGCGATCGCTGCGGGGAGGATCCCGCGCTGCGCGACGTCAAGCCCGGCTCACGGGGCCGCCTGCCACTACGCGCCGTGGACCGAGTGGCCTGAGGAGGGCCTCTCCGAGGCCTGGAAGGCGGGTGCGACCGGATGAGCCGAGTCCCTGCTGGAGGTGCGCGACCTCGAGGTCTCGTTCCAGGTCGACCGCGGCCTGGCGCGCGCGGTCGACGGCGTGTCGCTGGCCTGGGGCAAGGGCGAGGTCCTCGGCGTCGTCGGCGAGTCCGGCTGCGGCAAGTCAACGCTCGCTCGGGCGATCCTCAACCTCGTCGAGCCGGCGGCCGGGGAGGTCGTGCTCGACGGGAGCGCGTCGAACGGCAAGACGAGCCACGCCGAGCTGAGCAGGCGGCTGCAGATGATCTTCCAGGACCCCTACCAGACGCTCAACCCCCGCCAGCGGGTGCGGACGATCGTCGCGGAGCCCCTCGTCGTGCAGGGCGTCGACAAGGGGGAGCACGAGGCGCGGGTGAAGCGCGCGCTCGAGGACGTCGGCCTCGACCCGGAGCGCTTCGGAGAGCGGTACCCCCATCAGCTCTCCGGCGGCCAGCGCCAGCGCGCGGCGATCGCGGCGGCGCTCGTGCTCGAGCCGGACGGCCTGATCTGCGACGAGCCGGTCTCGATGCTGGACGTGTCGGTGCAGGCCCAGATCCTCCGGGTCCTGCTCGACATCCAGAAGCAGCGCGAGCTGGCGCTGCTGTTCATCACGCACGACCTCAGCCTCGCCTGGACGCTGTGCGACCGGATCGCGGTGATGTACCTCGGCCGGGTGGTCGAGCTCGGCACCGCCGAGGACGTCATCGAGCGCCCCCAGCACCCCTACACGCAGGCGCTGGTGGCCGCGGTGCCCATCGCCACCCCGGGCGGCGGTGGGGAGCGCGAGCTCCTGAGCGGGGAGCTCCCCGACGCGACCGAGGTTCCGCTCCGGGTGCCGGTTCCACCCCCGCTGTCCCGAAGCGCTTCGAGCCGTGCGACAAGGTCGATCCCGAGCTGCTCTCGGCCGGCGGGAAGGATCAGCTCGCCGCTTGCCTGCTGCACGACCCCGCCGCCGGGGCCAAGGCCCACGACGGATGGCTGAGCGCTGGCGCGACATCGCCGGCCCGGTCGGCCGGCTGGAGCCCGGTGCCCGCAACGCGATCACCGACGTGCCGGGCGTCCGCGTCGGCCACTCGCAGGCCGAGAGCGGTGAGCGCTGCGGGCGTCACGGTCGTCGAGCCGCCGTCGCTGCCCGCTGCCGGCCGGGACGCGCACTGTCAACGGGTTCGGCGAGCTCACCGACAAGCTCGAGATCGAGGAGCGCGGGACGATGGAGACGCCCGGTCTACCTGTGCGGGACGCACGCAGCTCGGCACCGTGTACGACGCGGCGATCCACGCTCTCGGGCCGCGGCCCGGACAACGTCCTGATCCCGGTGGTCGGCGAGTGCGACGACGGCGACATGGCCGACTCGCGCACCACCACGATGGGCGACGTCGAACGTGCGCTCGCGTGCGCTCGGCCCCGACGTCGCCGAGGGAAGCGTCGGCGCCGGCACCGGGATGGTCGTGCTTCGAGTTCCCGGGCGGGATCGGAACGGCGTCGCGGAAGGTGGGCGATCACCACGTCGGCGTCCTGCTGCTCTGCAACTTCGGCGAGCGGGCCGACCTCGACGTGCTGGGCACCTCGCTGGGCCCGGCGCCGCCGCGCGACGGTCACGAGGGCTCGTGCATCACGGTCTGCGCGACCGATGCGCCGCTCGCTGCCGCACCAGCTCCGGCGGCTCGCGCTGCGCCCGCTGCTCGGGCTGGCCCGCGCGGGCTCCTACGCGTCCGAGGGCTCGGGCGAGATCGGGCTGGCGTTCGCGACCAGCTGCGAACGGCCGGGTCGCGAACGGCGACCTGAATCCGCTACTTCCTGGCCGCGTGGGAGGCCGCCCATGAGGCGGTCATGAACTGCCTCGTCGCGGCCCGACCCGGCGCAGCGGCTCGACGGGACGATGCAGGACGCGTTCCCGATCGAGCGCGTTCGCGAGCTCGCCGCCGCCCGCGCGCGTGACGCGACGACGCGCTTCGCGACGAGGTCCTCGACCTCGCCCAGCGGCTGATCCGGCTCGACACCTCGAACCCGCCCGGGCGCGGAGACGCCGGCGGCCGAGCTGCTCGCCGGACTACCTCGCGCGAGGCGGGCGCCGAGTGCGAGCTGTGCCGGCCCGGATCCCGAGCGGCTCAACCTGATCGCCCGCGTTCCCGGCGGCGACGGGCCGTCGCTGATGCTGATGGCGCACACCGACGTGGTCCCGGCGCCGGCGGAGAACTGGACTGTCCCGCCGTTCGCGGGCGAGGTGCGAGATGGGCACCTGATCGGCCGCGGGGCATGCGACATGAAGGGCGAGCTCGCGTCCCGGGCTGTCGCCCTCGCCGAGACCGCGCGCAGCGGCGAACGGCCGGCTGGCGACGTCGTCCTGGTCGCGGAGGCCGACGAGGAGCGCAACATCTGGCCGAGGTCGGGATGTCCTGGCTCGTGCGGGAGCGCCCGGACGTTCGCTGCGACTACGCCATCAACGAGGGCGGAGGAGTCGCTGCTCGAGCTCGCGGACGGCCGCAGCGTGGTGACGATCGCGACGGGCGAGAAGCGGACCACCTCGATGCGGCTGCGGGTCAAGGGCAGGGCGGGTCACGCCTCGGTCCCGGCCGCGGCAGACAACCCGGTGGGCCATGCGGCGCGGGCGGTCGAGCTGCTGCTGGGCCATGGCGCCGAGCCCGCGATCCCTGAGCGGCATCGGTCGCGCGCTCGACCGAGATGGGTGCGCCGGAAGGCGATCGTCGACGCGATGGTCGCCTGGGCTGGCCAGCTCCACCCGCACCTGGCGGATGAGCTTGCCACCGATGACGCGCCTCATGGTCACCCCGACCGGCCTCATGACCCACGAGCCCGCGAACGTGATCCCGCCCTTCGCGGACGTGATCTGCGACTGCCGGGCGCTGCCGGGGCAGGCGGAGGGGGACATCCGCGCCCACGTGGAGGACGCGATCCATGGGGAGGTCGAATACGAGCTCGAGTTGCTCGAGCCGCTGGTCGGCGGCACCGCTTCACCCATCGACACACCGCTGTTCGAGGCCTGCCGTGCCTACGTCGAGTCTCGCCTGCCGGGAGCGCTGCTATTGCCGCTGATCTCGACCGGGTTCACCGACTCGCACTGGATTCGCGAGGCCCACGACACCGTCGCCTATGGCTTCGCGCCGGTCTTCGCCACCGACCTCGGCGTCTATGAGGGCGGGATCCATGGCGCCGACGAGTCGCTGGCCGTCGACGACCTGCTCGAGATGACCCTGTTCAACCTGCACGCCATTCGCACGCTCGGCTGAGCACCTCTCACGGGCGCGTGCCGTCCGGCGTTTCACCCAAGATGAAGAGCGACGTGGCCGCGCCCGCGACCGAGACGACGATGACGATCGATTCCCCCGTCGGGCCGCTCGGCCTGCAGGCGCGAGACGGCCTCCTTACCGAGGTCGGATTCGGCGCGGTCGGGGCCGGCGGCCCGCCCAGCGAGCTGCTCGACGAGGCCGCGAGGCAGCTCGGGGACTACTTCTCCGCCGGGCGCCGGGAGTTCGACCTGCCGCTGGCTCCGCCCACGAGTGGTCTTCTGGGCAAGGTCCTGGCGGCACTCTCCCACGTGCGCTACGGGCAGACCGTCTCCTACAAGGAGCTGACGCATGCGGCTGGGCTCGACCTCTCGGACGTCCGCGAGGTCGGGGCCGCTCTGGGCCGTAACCCGACTCGCGATCGTCCTCCCGTGCCATCGGGTCATCGGCGCCGACGGCTCCCTCGTCGGCTTCGGCGGCGGCTTGAGATCAAGCGAGCGCTGCTCGACCTCGAGGCCCCGCAGCTGAGCCTGACCGGCTAGGCCGCCGTGAACGCCCGCAGGTCGTGCGGGTCGTGGGAACAGAAGAGGTGGACGTCGTCGGCGTGGGCGGCGCTCAGCTCTCGTAGGCGTTCGGTGTTGCGGTTGCGAGCCGCGTTGTCGGCGGCCATCAGCACCTGGAAGCCCTTCAGGACCGGTGGGCATGAGGGCGGGTCGGCGATCTGGTGACGATGGAAGTAGGTGTCGCCGGCGTGGAGTAGCCAGCCGTCGCCCTCGTTGACGGCGACCCCGCAGTGTCCGCGCGAGTGGCCCTCGAGCGGGATCAGCGCGATCTCCAGCGTCCAAGCCCTCGATCACGCGGATGCTGTCGAAGCCCATCCACTTGTCGCCGCCGGACTCGTAGGTGACCCACTTCGGCCCGTGCTCGAAGTGCGGGCCGGCGGTAGCGGGACGCGCTCGCGAAGCGTGGGGTCAAGCGCGGCGCGCTGCTCGGCGCCGAACACGTGGACCTCGGCGTCGGGGAAGTCCGGCAGCCCGCCCGCGTGGTCGACGTCGAGGTGGGTGACGGTGATGTGGCGGACGTCGCCCGGGTCGAGCCCAGTGCCCGGATCTGCTCGATCGCGGTGTCCTCGGCGGCGGGGCTTGGGCTGCAGGAGAGGCCTTGAAAGGGACGCCGAGACGGCGATAGGGGTGCTCGGCGTCGTCCATGCCGAAGCCTGTATCGACCAGGACGAGCTGATCACCGGCCTCGATCAGCAGGCAGTGGCAGACGATCTCGGTGGTGCCAAGACCGCCCTCGCCGGCGATGAAGCGCTCGCCCAGCGGGCACAGACTGCCGCAGTTGAGGTGATGGATGCGCGCCACGTGGCGCGCGAGCCTACCGCCTGTACCCGCTCAGAAGACCCGTTCGCAGTTGCGGACGCTCCACCGTCCATTAACAACCGCGCCTCCGACGGGGCGTACGGTGGGCCCCATGAGTGATCACGTCGGCCATCACCTGTTTCCACTGGCCCTCGAGGGGCTGGGCGTCTTCCTTCTTGCTTTTTTCGGGGCCGACGCCCTGTTCGGGGCCGATCTGGAGCCGCTTGGGCTGGCCGCAACGCTTCCGCCGGCGCTTGCCGCTACCCTTGGCGTCCTCCTGTTCCGGCTCTCTGAGTAGCGCCGGACGGCGTTTCGCGTAGGCGTTAACCGGGCATGGGCCAGGTGACCGCACGAACACAGGTTCTGCGCTATACTTTATGAAGCACTGGGGAGGTGCGCAGACCACACATACTCGGTCTGCGGCAGGGGAAAGTACCGCTTAGGAAGGAGCCGTATGCCTCGGAATAGAGGGGCTGCGAATGAGCGCAGCGAGGCTCGCCGCGTCCGCGGTGAGCATGACAACCAAGTAAGGGCCGCCACGCACGACCGCCGGTCGCGCGAGCACGGCGTGCCCGAGCACACGACTGACAGCCTGCAGCTGTTCATCAACCAGGCGATGAAGTACCCCCTCCTGACGAAGGAGGAGGAGGTCGAGCTGGCCCAGGCGATCGAGCGCGGCGATCTCGCCGCCAAGGAGCGCCTGATCAATTCGAACCTGCGCCTGGTGATCAAGTTCGCACGGCGCTATCAGGGCCACGGCCTCGACATGGGCGACCTCGTCCAGGAGGCGATGCTGGGCCTGATCCGCGCTGCGGAGAAGTTCGACTGGCGTCGCGGATACAAGTTCTCGACATACGCCGTGCTGTGGATCAAGCAGTCGATCCAGCGCGGGCTCGACAACACCGGTCGCCCGGTCCGGATTCCCGCGCATATCGCGCAGCGCGAGCGCACGGTCAACCGCGTCACCACTGAGCTGGCGACGAGGCTCGACCGCACGCCGACCGACGAAGAGGTCTCGAAGGAGACCGAGCTTCCGCTCGACGAGGTCATGGCGATTCGCGATCTGACGCGGGTCACCACCAGCCTCGACCAGACGGTCGGCGAGGACGACACCACGCTGGGCGAGCTGGTCGCTGAAAGCACCGCCGACCTCGAGGAGGAGGTGCTGGAGCGCCAGCAGGAGCAGACGGTCGAGGACGCCCTCGCCAAGCTGCCCGAGAACGAGCGGCGCATCATCATCGCCCGCTTCGGCACCGGTGGCCGCGAGGCCCGCAGCATCCGAGAGGCCGCCCGCGAGGTCGAGGTCACCCAGGCCGAGGCCCGCGAGCTCGAGGCCCGCGCCCTGCGCCGGCTCTCGACCGACGAGTCGCTCGCCGGCTGGCGCGCCGCCGCCTAAGGCGGCAACGCCAGACGGCAGTCGCCGTTACTTCGCCGTCCCCGGGGCGTGCGGTTCTTCCGCACGTGCCCCGGCGACGGCGTTTGTTAGAGCACCGTCAGCTGCAGGGCCGCGCCGATCAGGCCGCTGCCCAGCACGACGTAGACGACGGTGAGGGGGGAGTGCCAGCGCATCAGCGCCAGGAAGGCACCGACGGCGATGAGCGCTGAGGGGACGTCGACGATGCTGGTTTCGGCGATGTCCACGGCGACCGCCGCGATCAGGCCGACGACGCCCGCGGCGACACCGAGCAGGAAGGGGCGGATGCGGGGGTTCTCCGCGACGGCGACGAGCTGGCGATGTAGGTAGATCGGGAAGACGAAGGCGGGGAGGAAGATCGCGACGGTCATCGCGATGCCGCCCGGCGAGCCCGCCGGCGATGTAGCCGACGAACGTCGAGAAGATGATGAGCGGTGCGGGGAGCGCCCCGCTGAGCGCCAGGCCGTCGACGAACTGCTGCTGGGTCAGCCAGCCCTGCGACTCCACCGCGCTCTCCTGGAGGAACGGAATCACCGTGTAGGCGCCGCCGAAGGTGAGCAATCCCGCCTTCAGGCCCTCGAAGAAGATCTCGGCCGTGAGCGGCAGCGTGACGGCGGCGGCGATCGCCGCGATCACCGGCAGGCTCGGGTCGATCGCGCGCGCACCGTCGCGTTGCCTGCCGGCCGCCTTCCACAGCTCGTAGGCCAGGCCGGCGCCGATCAGCACGATCACGAACGCGACGTCGGCGAAGACCGTGAGCGAGAAGGCCGCGGCCGCAATCAGCACCAGGGGAACGTCGGTGAGGAAGGAGGACCCCAGGCGCAACAGCGCGCGGGCCACGAGCGCGACAACCGCGGCCGCCAGCCCGTAGAAGATCTCGTCGACGCTTCCCGCGAGATCGGCCTCGACGTAGAGGATGGTCAGGGCCAGCATCAGCAGGAAGCCGGGGAGCACGAAGCCCAGCCCGGCCATCAGGGCGCCCAGCTTGCCGCCGCGGATGCGGCCGAAGTAGACGCACAGCTCGGTCGCCTCGGGCCCGGGGAGGATCTGGTAGACGGCGATGGTCTTGCGGAACGTCTCCGCGTCCACCCAGCCCTCGCGGTCGACGCACTCGGACTTGATGCGCTCGATCTGCGCCGCGGGACCGCCCCAGGCGAGCGCGCCGAAGCGCAGGAAGCGGAGGAAGAGTGAGCCGGGCGAGTCGGTCATGCGCGCCGCCACCCTACGCGAGGGGCTAGGGTCTGTCCGACCACGCCGGACGGAGGAGCGAACGTGGCCCTCAAGCAGGTCCCACCACTCGACGCAGCTTGGCTCGTGCTCGAGTCGCGCGACACCCCGATGCACGTGGGTGGCTTGTTCGAGTTCACGCTCCCCGACGACGCAGGCCCGGACTACCTCACGCAGGAGCTCGAGCGGATGCGCGGCGTGCACACGATCCCGCCGCCCTGGAACCTGCGGCTGGTCCAGGCTCCGGTCCTCGGCTCGAAGACGCCGCTGATGCGCGCCGAGCGCGACGTGGACCTCGACTACCACGTCCGCCACTCCGCGTTGCCGCATCCCGGCGGCCAGCGCGAGCTGGGCATCCTCGTCTCGCGCCTGCACAGCCACCAGCTCGACCTTCACCGCCCGCTCTGGGAGGTCCACCTGATCGAGGGCCTCGAGGGCAACCGCTTCGCTCTCTACATGAAGATCCATCACTCGCTGATCGACGGCGTGAGCGGGATCCGCCTGATCCTGCGGGCCTTCTCCACGGATCCCGACGAGCGCGGGATGCCTGCCTTCTGGACGGTGGGCGCGGGCAGCAAGGGCTCGCGCTCCGGTGAGGGCTCGAACGGCGGCCCGCTCGGCGGGGTCGCGGACGCGGCACGTGGGGGCGCCGAGGCGGTGACCGGCCTGGGCCGCGCGGCGCTCCAGCTCGCCCGCGCGAGCGTTGGCGACGGCGGCCTGCAGGCGCCCTACCGGGCCCCCGCATCGTCCCTGGGCGGGAAGCTTGGCGGCCAACGCCGCTTCGCGACGCAGCAGTACCCCCTCCAGCGGATCAAGGACCTGGCGAAGGCCGCGGGCTGCACGCTCAACGATGTCGTGCTCTACCTCTGCGGCACCGCGCTGCGCCGCTACCTCACGCAGCACAGCCGCCTGCCGGACCGTCCGCTCACCGCGGGGATCCCCGTGAACCTCCGCGAGGCGGACGATGAGAGCACCGGCACCGCGATCGGGATGATGGTCGCCGAGCTCGGGACGAACGTCGCCGACCCGCTCGAGCGGCTGGACGCGATCAAGCGCTCGACCGCCGAGGCCAAGCAGCACCTGAGCGACCTGCCGGACTCGGCGCGCAGCTCCTACACGCTGCTGCTGAACGGGCCCTACATCACGGGCCTGATCGCGGGGCTTGGCGGGCGCGCGCCGATCCCCTTCAGCGTCGCCGTCTCGAACGTGCCGGGGCCGGCGGAGCCGCTCTACTACAACGGCGCACGCCTGGACGCGCTGTTCCCCCTCTCGCTGCTGCTCCACGGCAACGCCCTCAACATCACCTGCCTGTCCTATGCCGGGACCATGAACTTCGGGTTCACCGGCGCACGCGACACGCTCCCGCACGTCCAGCGCCTGGCCATCTACATGGGCGAGGCCGTCGAGGAGCTCTCCGACCTCCTGCTGTAGATCCAGCGGCGTCCGCGCATAGCCTTTCGGGGATGCCCGAAGGAGACCCAGCCCCGGAGCGCTGCGACCTGGCGGTCGTGGGCGCCGGCATCCTCGGCCTCGCCGCGGCCCGCGAGCTGCAACAGCGCCACCCGGGGCTGTCGGTCTGCGTGCTCGAGCGCGAGGACCGGATCGCGGCTCACCAGAGCTCTCACAACTCGGGTGTCCTCCACGCCGGCATCTACTACGAGCCGGGGTCGCTGAAGGCGCGCCTGTGCCGTGAGGGGATCGCCGCGATGTACGAATTCTGCGAGCGGCGCGGGATCGCGCACGAACGGTGCGGCAAGGTCATCGTCGCGACGGAGGCGGGCGAGCTGGCGCGACTGGACGAGCTCGAGCGCCGCGGCACGGAGAACGGGGTGCCTGGCCTGCGGCGCCTCGACGCCGACGGGATCCGCGAGCTCGAGCCCCACGCCACCGGGATCGCCGGCATCCACTCGCCCGAGACGGGGATCGCCGACTTCGCCGCCGTGACGCTGGCATTGGCGGCCGACGTCCGCGAGGCGGATGGGTCGGTGGTGCTCGGCAGCGGCGTCGAGGGCATCGACGTGCGAGGCGGTGCGATCCTGCTGCGGCATGCGACGGGCACCCTGGAGGCGCGGAACGCTCTTTTCTGCGCCGGCGCCTGGTCGGACCGCCTCGCCGTCATGGCCGGCGCCCCTCCCGACCCTCGGATAGTCCCGTTCCGGGGCGCGTACCTGAGGCTTCGGCCCGAGCGGCGCGGACTCGTGCGCTCGCTGATCTACCCGGTGCCGGACCCCGCGCTGCCGTTCCTGGGGGTTCACCTGACTCGCCACACCTCGGGTGAGGTCCTGGTGGGGCCGACCGCGCTGATGGCGCCAGGGCGCGATGCCTATTCGCTCCGGCACGCCCGCCCACGCGACCTCGCCGCGACGTTGGCGTGGCCGGGCACCTGGCGGCTCGCCGGCCGCTGGTGGCGCACCGGCGCGACCGAGATCCGCCATGCGGCCAGCCGTCGCGCCTTCGTGGCGGCGGCGCGGCGCTTCGTCCCCGAGCTCACGGTGGCCGACGTTGAGCCCGCGTTCGCGGGCATCCGGGCGCAGGCGCTGGCGCGGGACGGATCGCTCGTAGACGACTTCGCGTTCTCGGCCACGGATCGCGCGCTCCACGTCCGCAACGCCCCGTCGCCCGGGGCCACCTCGTCCTTCGCGATCGCGCGCCATGTCGCCGCCGAGGCCGACAGCGCGTTCAACCTGGGATAGGGTGGGCGCCTCATGGGGAGGATCGAGGGAGACGCCACCGAGACGATCCGCGCGCCGATCGAGCGCGTCTTCGAGGTGGCCGCGGACGTCGAGGGCTCGACCAAGTGGCAGCCCGGCATCAAGGAGGCCGATGCGGTCGAGCGGGACGGCGAGGGCAATCAGGTGCTCGTCGACACCGTCACCGACGGCAAGGTCCGGGATTTGAAGTCGCGCCTGCGCTTCTCCTACTCGGAGCCCACGGGGATGAGCTGGGAGCAAGAGAGCGGCGACCTCGCGGCCGTGGAGGGCAGCTGGGCCCTCGAGGACCTCGGCGATTCGACGACGAAGGTGACGTACGCGCTCTCGGTCGATCTTGGACGGATGCTGGGGATGGTGGTCAGGGGCCCGGTGGTCGACCTGCTTCGCAAGCAGATGGTGGACACGATGCCCGGAAAGCTGAAGTCGTTCGTCGAGGACGGCGCAGACGCGACAGGGAGTTGAGGATGGCCGCGAAGGACGAAGAGACCAAGGGCGCGGAGGCCGACGGGGCCGGCCAGGGGAAGTCCGGCGACGAGAAGAAGCCCGCCCGCGGCACCGGCCCGACGGCGTCGCGCCAGCAGAAGCGCCGCGAGGAGCGATTGAAGCTGATCGAGGAGCAGGTGGCCGATGGCACGCTCACCATCAGGCAGATGACGCCCGCCGAGCGCAAGGCGAACCCGCCCAAGAACCTGCGCAAGAAGAAACGCTCGTAGCGTTCAGACGGCGACGCGATAGTCGCCCGGATTGATCCGGCTGGTCCGCCGGCGGAACTCCATCCAGGGGCCGGGCCAGTTGTTGGTGTTGATGCCCTCGCCGTTGACGTACCAGTTATCGCAGCCACCGGTCAGCCACTTCGTATCGCGGCTGCGCTCCTCCATCTCGCGCCTCCATTCCGCCTGGGTCTCGGGTCGCAGTTCCAGGTAGCGGAACCCGCCCTCGCGCATCCGCCCGAGCGCGTCGAGGACATAGCGGTACTGGCACTCCAGGGTGTAGGGCACGGAACCCGAGCCGTGGTTCGTGTTCGGGCCGTAGAGGACGAACATGTTCGGGAAGCCGCTGACCGCGGTCCCGAGGTAGGCCTCCGGCCGCTCGGCCCAGACGTCGTTCAGGTCGCGTCCGCCCATGCCGGAGATGGCCATCGGGGCGACGAAGTCGTGCGAGCGAAAGCCGGTGCCGTAGATGATCACGTCCGCCGGGCGCTCGACGCCGTCGGGCCCCACCACGCCGTCCTTCGTGATGCGCTCGGGGGATCCCGTCAGGAGCTCCACGTCCTCTCGCATCAGCGTCGGGTACCAGTCGTTCGAGACGATCAGCCGCTTGCAGCCCATCGCATAGTCGGGCGTGGCCTTGGCGAGGACCTCCGGGTCCGTGAGCTCCTTGTTGCGGTAGCGGTCGGCCACCTTCTGCATTCCGCCCATGATCCAGTCGGTTCCCGTGAACCCGTACGTCCCGAGCTCGTAGAAAGCGGCGAAGCCCAGGCGCGCGGCGGCGACGCGGGCCGGGAACCGCTCGAACAGGCGTCGCTCCCATTCGGGATAGGGGCGGTCCGCCTTGGGCAGGATCCACGGGGCCGAGCGCTGGTAGATCGTCGTCTGCGCGGCGGTCTTGGCCACCTCCGGGGCGAACTGGATCGCGCTGGCCCCCGTGCCGAGCACCGCGACGGCTTTGCCCTCGAGCTCCACGTCGTGATCCCACTCGGCGGAGTGGAAGGCCGGGCCGGCGAACGTCTCGATGCCCTCGATCGCGGGGAGCGCGGGATCCTTCAGCTGGCCGCAGGCCGTGACTAGAACGTCGAACGAGTGCTCCTCGCCGGCGTCTGTGATCAGCGTCCAGCGCCCGGTGTCGGGGTCGAAGCTCGCCGCCTCGATGGACGTGTTGAGCCGCAGATGGGGGCGAAGGCCGAAGCCGTCCGTCAGCTTCTCGAGGTAGGTGAGGATCTCCGGCTGCGGGGCGTAGCGGCGGGACCACTCGTGCCCGGGCGCGAACGAGAACGAGTAGAGGTGCGATTGCACGTCGCACGCCGCGCCGGGATAGGTGTTGGCGCGCCAGACGCCGCCCACGGTCTCGCCGCGCTCGAAGATCGTGTAATCGGTGTCGCCCAGCCGGTCCAGCTGGATGCCCATGCCGAGGCCGCCGAAGCCGGCGCCCACGATGCCGACCTCAAGCCGGCGGCGATCCCCGTTGGTGCTCACGGGATGGAGCGTACGCCTAGATGGCCGATCCCAAGTCCGCGTGCACGCGGATACTCGCGATCGGCCATCAGCGCCGGTGAAGTTGGCGTCGCGCTTCTCGACGAAGGACAGCACGCCCTCGACGAAGTCGGCGGTGCGCCCCTGCTCGCTCTGGAAGTCGGCCTCGGCGTCGAGCTGGGAGTCCAGGTTGGCCAGCAGCCTGCGGTTGAGGAGCTTCTTCGTGTTGGCGTACGAGCGAGTCGGGCCGGCCGCGAGACGGTCGCGTAGCGCGCCGGCCTCGGCGGCGAGCTCGTCGTCGGGCACGACGCGGTTGACGAGCCCCCAGTCGAGCGCCTGGGCGGCCGGGACGCGCTCTCCGAGCATCGCCATCTCGGCGGCGCGGGCGAATCCGGCGCGGGCGGGCACGGTCGCGCTGCTGCCGCCGTCGGGCACGAGGCCGATGTTCACGAACGCAAGCAGGAAGTAGGCGGACTCCGCCGCGAGGATCAGATCGCAGGCGAGCGCGAGGGCGCAGCCCACACCGACGGCCGGGCCATTGACCGCCGGCCACCACGGGCTTCGGCATCTCGCGGATCTCGAGGATGATCGGGTTGTAGAGCGACTTCAGGCGCTCGCCGAGGTCCGGCAGGCCGTCGTCGGCGCCGCGCTCCTCTTTCAGATCCGCGCCCGAGGAGAACGCACGGCCGGCGCCGGTGATCATCACGGCGCGTACGGCGTCGTCGGCGGACAGGCTCTTCACCGCCTCGTGCAGCTCGGTCCCAAGCTGGAGGTCCCAGGCGTTCAGTTGATCGGGGCGGTTGAGCTCGATCGTGGCGGCTCCGCCGTCGATGCGGACGTCGATCGTTTCGTGGGATGGCATTCGCGGCAGTCTAGGTCTGCACGCCCATCGTGAGCGCCCCGGCGTAACGGTCGCCCTCGCGCTCCACGGTCACCATGCTGGACTCGCCACCCGCCGAATAGATGCCGTCGTCTTCATTGCGGACGTCCCGCTCGCCCCGGGCCGCGTACAGCTCGTCCTCGTAGACCTCGTCGGTCACCTCGTCGTCGAAGTAGAGCTGTCCGGTGTGGACCTCTTCGCCGCCGACGTGGACCTTCACGTGGATGTGGACGGTGCGCCCCTGATACCACCCTGGATAGACGGTGGTGAATCGGGCGATGCCGTCTGTGTCAGTCCTCTGCGCACCGCGCAGGAACGTCTCGTCGGCGCCACCGCCGAAGCCCGAGTACACGCCCTCGGCGTCGGCGTGCCAGATCTCGACCGTCGCGTTCTCGATCGGGTCGCACTCCTCGGCGGCCTGGACCTTCAGCTCCAGGTCCAGCTCGGCGCCGTCGCGGTCCTCGCGCACGTCGCGCCGCACCAGCGCATCGTCGATGTAATAGGGCCCCTCGGTCTGCTCGGGCGCCAGCACGCACGAACCCTCACCGGACGCGCTGGCGGCTGTCTCGGTGGGCTCGGTGTCCGGAGGGGTGGTGGTCGTGGTGGTCTCCTCGTCGCCGCTCAGCAGCGCGTAGGCGCCGATGCCGACGCCCAGCGCCACGGCGCTGCCGCCCGCGATCGCCTGCCGGCGGCTGAAGCGCCGCTCGTCTTGGTGTTCAGTCATGGCGCCATGATGCGGGCGGTCCAATACGGGACCTAAAGAGGCTCAGGCTCGGGCGCGGATGCGCATTGGCAGGCCGCCCTTCGGGCCGAGGGTGGGCATCTGCCGCACCGTCATCTCGTGTCCGGGGAGGAGCTCGAAGTCGAACCGCTGGAGCGCGATGGCCGTGACGAGCTTGACCTCCGTCTGGCCGAAGCGCTTGCCGATGCAGATCCGCGAACCAGAGCCGAACGGCACGTAGGCGCCGCGGGGGAGGGCGGTCTTGCGCTCCTTGGTGAAGCGCTCGGGCTCGAAGCGGTCGGGGTCTGCGAAGACGTGCGGCAGGCGGTGGCTCGCGTAGGAGCAGTAGTTGACGTAGGCGCCAGCCGGCACCTCGTGCCCCGCGAACTCGAAGGTGCGGATAGCCCGGCGCGGGCCGATCCACGCCGGCGGGTACAGGCGCAGCGTCTCGTCCGTGACCATGTCGAGGTAGGGCAGCTCGCGGTGGAGGGTGGCCGCGTCGGGGGCGTCGCCGCCGAGCACTCCGTCGAGCTCGTCGCGCAGCCGCTCACGCGCCTCGGCTGCGCGGGAGAGCTCATAGAGCTGGAAGGTGACGGTCGAGGTCGATGTGTCGTGCCCGGCGAACATCAGCGTCATCACCTGGTCGCGGATCTCGGTGTCGCTGAGGCCGGACCCATCCTCGTCGCGCGCGGAGATCAGCAGGCTGAGGATGTCCAGGCGCTCGTCGTCGGGGTGCGCGCGGCGGCGCGCGATCTCGCCGAACACGATCCTGTCCAGCACGGCTCGCGAGCGGATCATCCGCCTCCACGCGCTGCCCGGGCCGCGCATGACCCGCGCCGGGGCGTCAGTGCCATAGAAGCCCAGCGCGACCTCGAAGTGGTGAGCGGCGTCGGCGCCGTGGCCATGCTCGTCCGGGTCGAGCCCCAGCAGCGCTCGCATCGCGATCCGCATCGCCAGGTTGCGCATCCATTCGTAGATGTCCACGACCGCGCCGTCGCGCCAGCCGGCCATCGCGGCCTCGGCCTCCACCGCCATCGTCACGTGCGAGGCCTGGATCTGCTCGCTGTGGAAGGCGGGCATCATGATCCGCCGCGCCCGGTCGTGGTAGTCGCCGTCGATCGTGAGCAGGCCGTCGCCGAGCAGCGGGATCAGGTCGCCGAAGCTGCCGTCTCGCCAGACGAAATTCCCGGGGTGGGAGACGAGCACGAAGTTGTTGGCCTCGGGGCCCAACATCCAGATCTGCTTGCCGTGGAACAGACGGGTGGAGAAGACGGGTCCGTAGCGCTCGTAGTTGGCGAGCAGGATCGGCAACGGGTTGTGGACGATGCCGTACGTGCGTTTCGCGCTGAAGCGGGTGGGGCCAGGCGGGTACCGGCCGCGCGTCCTCCATTCGTCGCGAAGATCGCCCGCGATGCGCACCACGGGGTTCTGGCTGACCGGATGGGGCCGCTCGGGGCCCGATTCGTAGCGGCCGACAGCCGTCGCTTCCACGGGTGGACGGTAACAAACCGGGCGCATGTTCTGTATCTTGTCGACCGCTCTCCAGCGCGCTTCTGCGATCGATCGAAAGGGATCCACTCTCCATGACCACGAACGGCAGCCGCACCTTCGTCGTCGGCGTCGGAATGACCAAGTTCGACAAGCCCGGCACCAAGGAGGGCGACTACCCCGACTGGGCCAAGGAGGCAGGGGAGAACGCCCTCGCCGACGCCGGCATCTCATACGAAGACGTCGAGCAGGCCTACGCCGGCTACTGCTACGGCGACTCGACCTACGGCCAGCGGGCGCTCTACCAGCTCGGCCTCACCGGGATCCCGGTCGTCAACGTCAACAACAACTGCTCCACCGGCTCGTCCGCGCTGTTCCTCGCGAGGCAGGCGGTGAAGGGCGGCCTCGTTGATTGCGCCCTCGCGATCGGCTTCGAGAAGATGGAGAAGGGCTCGCTCGGCGTCAAGTACACCGACCGCACCAACGCGCTCGACAAGCACGCCGGGGCGATGTTCGCCCTGCGCGAGCCCGAGCAGTCGCCCGCCGCGCCGCAGATGTTCGGCAACGCCGGCCGCGACCACATGGAGAAGTACGGCTCCGAGCCCGACCACTACGCGTGGATCGGCTGGAAGAACCACAAGCACTCCGTCAACAACCCGTACGCGCAGTTCCAGGACGAGTACACGCTCGACGAGATCAAGGAGGCGCGGATGATCCACTCCCCGCTGACCAAGCTCCAGTGCTCGCCCACCTCCGACGGGTCGGCCTGCGCGATCGTTGCGTCGGAGCGCTACGTGGACGAGCACGGCCTCTGGGACCAGGCGGTCGAGATCGCCGGCCAGGCGATGGTGACCGACCTCTCCTCGACGTTCGCCGACGACACGGACTGCATCAAGATCGTCGGCTACGACATGTCGAAGGAGGCCGCGAACTCCGCCTACGAGGAGGCGGGGATCTCCGCGTCCGAGGTGGACGTCTGCGAGCTCCACGACTGCTTCTCGGCGAACGAGCTGATCACCTACGAGGCGTTGGGATTCGCCGCCGAGGGCGAGGGCCACAAGCTGGTCGAGGCCGAGGCGACGACGTACGGCGGCGACGGCCCCGTGGTGAACCCGTCAGGCGGCCTGATCTCGAAGGGCCACCCGCTGGGCGCCACCGGGCTCGCGCAGTGCTCGGAGCTCACCTGGCAGCTGCGCGGCACCGCCGACAAGCGGCAGGTTGACGGGGCGGAGGTCGCCCTCCAGCACAACATCGGCCTCGGCGGCGCGGCGGTCGTCTCGGTCTACAAGCCCGCGGCGGCCTAAGCGCTACTCGCAGGCCGGCTAGCCGCCGCTGGGGATGATGTTCTGGTTCAGCCGGAAGGCGTTGCCCGGGTCCCACTTGTCCTTGAGCTCGACGAGGCGCTCGTACTTGTCGCCGTAGGACTCGCGGACGCGTGCGTTTGGCGCATCGTCGGTCTCGATGAAGTTCGGGAAGGCCAGCCGGCCGAGGCTGAACGGGGCCATCGCTTCGGCGAACCCCCGCGTCCAGGCGACGTTGCGATCGTCGGCGGGGGGGTCCATCCACATCGTCAGGCAGAAGTAGGCCCAGGGCGCGTCGGGGACGGTGAGCGCCAGCGCGTCGTTGTCCGTGCGGCTGACCGCCCCTCCCATTGGCGCCAGGATGAGCTGGCCGAACGGGGCCGGCATCTCCTCCGCCTGCTCGATGACCACATCGATCGCCTCGTCAGGCAGGTCCTCCAGCCAGTCGATCTTGAAGTACTCACGGATCCCGGTCGGGTTCCCGGCGTCCAGCATCTGCTGAAGCGCCGCGTAGGGCATTGGCTGCACGATGTCGAGGACTGGGTTGGTCGCCTCTCGTAGCGGCTTGATCGCCTCCTCGCCCTCCTCGGGCGGTCCGACGTAGCAGTAGACGATGCCCACCGCGGGCTGGCCTCGTACCTCCTCGGGGACGAACTCCTCGGGCGGCGCCGTGATGAGCGCCAGGCCCCCACCGACCTCGTCCGGAGCCGCGGCCATGAAGTCGCGGTAGATGGGGATCAGGTCGCGGGCCTGCTCTCGGGGGTACAGGAGCATCCCGCCCGCCACGATCGGCCCGACGGGATGGATGCGGAACTCGAATTCGGTTACGACGCCGAAGTTGCCACCGCCGCCGCGCAGGCCCCAGAGGAGGTCGGAGTTCTCGTCCTCGCTGGCGCGGACGACTCGGCCGTCCGCCACCACGACCTCGGCCTCCAGGAGGCTGGCGCAGGTCACGCCATACATCCGCTCCAGCCAGCCGCTGCCGCTGCCGAGCGCGAGGCCCGCCACGCCCGTGTCCGAGACGCGGCCGCCCGTCACCGCGAGGCCGTGCTCTTGAGTGGCGCCGTCGAGGTCGGCCCACTTCGCGCCGCCCTGTACCCGAGCCGTCCTCGCCTCGGGATCGACTTCGACGGCCTTCATCGGCCCCAGGTCGATCACGATCCCGCCGTCGCACGTGCTGTAGCCGGGCGTCGAGTGGGCGCCACCGCGCACGGAGATCAGCAGGTCGTTCTCGCGCCCGAAGTTGACGGCCGCGACGACGTCGTCGGTGGACTCACACGACGCGATCACGGCCGGGCGACGGTCAATCCGCCCGTTCCAGACGTTGCGCGCCTCCTCGTAGGCCGAGTCGTCGGGGGCGATCACCTCGCCGCCCAAGGCGGACCGCAGCCCGTCGATCGCAGCGTCATCAATGGTCGGCTCGTTCATTTCTCCTCCATGGCGAAGTTCCCTCAGGAGCGGGCCAACCTAACAACCTTGTCGCGTCCTGCGCGTTTACAGAACCGCGAGCTGGCGATCGGGGCAGGTCGGCCTAGGCCGGGAGCGGATCCACCGAGGGCTCGGGCTCGAGGGCGAGCTCGAGCACCTCGGCGATCGTCATCACCGGGTGGAACTTCATCGCCTCGCGCACGTCCTCGGGGACGTCCTCGAGGTCGCCGCGGTTCCGCTCGGGGATGATCACGTCGGTGAGCCCGGCGGCGTGAGCCGCGAGCACCTTCTGCTTCAGGCCGCCGATGGGGAGGACCCGGCCCTGCAGCGTGATCTCGCCGGTCATCCCGACCGTGTGACGGACGGGCCGGCCGCTCAGGAGCGACGCGAGGGCCGTCGTCATCGTGATGCCGGCGCTGGGCCCGTCCTTCGGGATCGCCCCCGCGGGGACGTGCACGTGGAACTCACGCTCGGAGAACTCCGACTCGTCGATCCCCAGCTCGGCCGCATGGCCGCGCACGTAGGAGAGCGCGATCCGCGCCGACTCCTTCATCACGTCACCGAGCTGGCCGGTGAGGACGAACTCGTCCTTGCCCTTCATCGCGGTCGCCTCGATGAACAGCACGTCGCCGCCCGCGCCCGTCACCGACAGGCCGGTCGCCACGCCGGGGACGGCGGTCCGCTCGGCCGCCTCCTGGAAGTGGCGCTGACGCCCGAGGGCGGAGCGCACCGCGTCGAGGTCCAGCTCGACGGGCGGCTTTGACTTCTTCGACGGCGATCGCCGTCGCGGTCTTGCGCAGCACCTTCCCGAGCTCGCGCTCGAGGTTGCGCACGCCGGCCTCGCGGGTGTACTCGCTGATCACGGTGCGGATCAGCTCGTCGGTGATCTCCACCTCGTCCTCGTTCAGGCGCGTTGCGCTTCAGCTGGCGCGGCCACAGGTAGCCCTTCGCGATCTCGACCTTCTCGTCGGTCGTGTAGCCGTCGAAGCTCACGACCTCCATCCGGTCGAGCAGCGGCGCGGGGATCGTGTCGGCGACGTTCGCCGTGGCGATGAACAGCACGTCCGAGAGATCCACCTCGACGTCGAGGTAGTGGTCGCGGAACGAGTGGTTCTGCGCGGGGTCGAGCACCTCGAGCAGGGCGGCCGAGGGGTCGCCGCGCCAGTCGGCGCCGACCTTGTCGACCTCGTCGAGCATGATCACGGGGTTCATCGTCTCGGCGTCGCGCAGCGCGCGGACCAGGCGGCCCGGGAGGGCGCCGATGTAGGTGCGGCGGTGGCCGCGGATCTCGGCCTCGTCGCGCACGCCGCCCAGCGCCATGCGCACGAACTCGCGCCCGGTCGCCCGGGCGATCGACTCGCCGATCGAGGTCTTGCCGGTGCCGGGAGGCCCGATCAGGGTCAGGATCGCGCCGGCGCCGCGGCCCTCGTCCTCCACGCCGCGCTCCTCGCGCAGCCGGCGGACGGCGATGTATTCGGTGATGCGGTCCTTCACGTCCTCGAGCCCGGCGTGGTCGGCGTCGAGGACCTCGCGGGCGTGCACGGGGTCGAGGCGCTCCGTCGGAGCGCTTCGCCCCACGGCACGGAGATCAGCCAGTCCAGGTAGGTGCGGATCATCGAGGACTCGCCGGAGGACTCGCCCATCCGCTCGAGGCGGCCCAGCTCGCGCTCGGCCTGCTCGCGGACCTCGTCGGGCATGTCGCCCTCGTCGATCTTCTTCGCGGTACTCGTCGACGACCGAGGCCTCGTCCTCGCCCAGCTCCTTGCGGATCGACTCCATCTGCTTGCGCAGCAGGTACTCGCGCTGCTGGGCCTCGGCGCCCTCCTGGACGTCGTCGCGGATGCGCTGGCGGATCTGCAGCTCGGCCAGCCGCTCGCGCTGCATCGCCACGGCCTTCTCGAGGCGCTCGGTCGACGTCCAGCGTCTCCAGCAGCTCGCGCTTCTGCTCGTAGGAGAGGTCGGGCGAGTAGCCGGAGGTGTCGGCCAGCGCGCCCGGCTCGGAGATCGAGCGCAGGAAGGCCCGGATGCGCGCGTCGGCTCCGCGGATGTCGAGGATCTCCTCGATCACGGCGCGGTACTCGCGGGTCAGCTCCTTGGTGCGCTCGTCCGCCGGGTGTCTCGTCCGGGTGCGGGGTTGCGTCGACGCGCAGGCTGCCGTCGTCGGCGTCGCGCGCCGCCCCGGCCTGGGCGCGGTGGAGGCCCTCGACGGTGGCCGCGATCTGCCCGCCGGGGAGGCGGGTGGTCTCGATCACCTCGGCGACGGTGCCGACCGAGGCGAAGTCGTTCTCGTGGCGCGGGACCAGGAACACGCGCTCCGCGTCGCCGACGTCGGCGGCGATCGTGACGGTCGACCCGGGGAAGACCACGGTGTCGTCGGTGGGGATGAGGAGAAGGCTCTCGGTTGTCTGGTCCATGTCTGTTCAGGCCTCGATTCGTGCGGAGGGTCTCGCGTCGCGATAATCATAGCTTGAAATCGTTATGAATACAAACTATTATCCGTGCCGATGAGCACAGCGAGCCCACCGCCACCGCGGATCCGACCGAGCGACCGAGCGGTCGGCCTGCGGCCTGCTGTTCGTGCGGCTGGCGCAGGTCTCGAGCACCCGCCTCACCGAGGCCCTCGAGGGCATGGGCCTGCGTCCGCCGTGACTTCGCGGTGCTCCACCACCTCGCCGAGGCCGGTCCGTCGACCCAGCTCCAGCTCGCGCGAGCCCTTCGGATCCACCCGTCGAACCTGGTCGCGCTGCTCGACGGGCTCGAGGCTCGAGCGGCTGCTCGTGAGAGCGCGCGACCCAGCGGACCGCCGCCGCCACGTGGTCGCGCTGACCGAGGCGGGGGCGAAGCGCCTCGTGGCGGCCCAGGCCGCCGCCGACGACGCGGAGCGCGAGCTGCTCGAGCCCCTGCAGCCGGCCGAGCGCTCTGCAGCTCGAGGGCCTGCTGCGCCGCGTCGCCGCGCACTCGTGCGGCGGCCAGCTGCTGAGTCTCGCCTAGGCGGGCTCGATCGCGAACAGGCTGCAGCGCCCAGCGCGCGTACTCGAGCATGCGGTCGACCGGATAGCGCTCGGGGTCCTCGAGGACGGCGCGGGCGAGCTCCTCGGCCAGCGCCTGCAGCGAGCGGGCCAGAAGCTCGGCGTCGGGGCTCGGGCGCGCCCGGGGCCGAGGCCAGCGCCGGGCCGACGACGGTCGCCAGCTGCGCCGTGACGCCGGCGCGCTCGCGCTCGAAGCGCTCGCGCATCACCTCGGGCGCGCCCTCCGGCGGCATCAGGATCAGGCGCCAGCGGACCGGCTCGGCGTTGACCGCCTCGAGGAACGCGCCCGAGCGCCCCGATGAGCTGCTCGCGCGGATCGGTCGTCGACCTCGGTGGGGAGGAGGGTCGGCGAGCTGGGCCACGGCCCGTTCGCCCTCGCGGTCGACCACCGCGTTCAGCAGGCCGTGAGGTCGCCGAAGTGCTGGTAGACGATCGGGCGGGAGATGCCGGCCGCCTTGGCGACGCCGTCGATCGAGAGCGGCGTGGAAGCCGCGCGCTTCCGCCTGCTCCATGGCCACGTCCAGGATCTGGTCGCGCCGCTCGGCGCCGCTCATCCGCTTGCGGGCGGCGGTGCGGGGCTTGGTGTCGGCGGCGGGGCTCATCGGCGTAACCCTATGCTACAGTAGTGTAAGTTACAGTTATGAAACCTTCTGAGAACACGACCCAGCCCGACCACGACGTCCTGATCGTCGGCTCCGGCTTCGCCGGCCTCGCGATGGCCAACCGGCTGAAGCGCGAGGGCCGCGACGACTTCCTGATCCTCGAGCGTGGCGACTCGGTCGGCGGCACCTGGCGCGACAACCACTATCCGGGGTGCGCATGCGACATCCAGTCGCACCTCTACTCGTTCTCCTTCGCCCCCAATCCGGAGTGGACGCGCATGTTCGCGCCGCCAGCCCGAGATCCGCGACTACCTCGAGCGCGACCGCGACCGAGATCGGCGCCCGCCCGCACCTGCGCTTCGGCGCGACGGTCACGGGCGCGCGCCTGCGACGAGGACACCGGGCTCTGGAACGTCACCGTGAACGGCGAGGAGACCATCACCGCCCGCGTCGTGATCAGCGGTATGGGCGGCCTGTCGAACCCCTCATACGCCGACGTGCCCGGGCTCGAGGACTTCAAGGGCGCGA
The DNA here is from genome assembly GCA_963729505.1 of uncultured Solirubrobacterales bacterium. GTDB lineage: Bacteria > Actinomycetota > Thermoleophilia > Solirubrobacterales > 70-9 > JBDTSW01. The sequence continues at coordinate 159,566 of CAVSOA010000006.1, read as the reverse complement.
GCTTCCACTCCGCCGAGTGGGACCACGACTTCGACTTCGCCGGCAAGCGGGTCGCGGTGATCGGCACCGGCGCCAGCGCGATCCAGTTCGTCCCGCAGATCGCCCCAGAGGTCGACCAGCTCCACCTCTTCCAGCGGACCGCCCCGTGGATCATCCCCAAGCGCGACCGTCCGATCACCGCGCATCGAGCGCGCGATCTACCGCCGCTTTCCCTCCGCCCAGCAGGCCTACCGGCGCTTCATCTACTGGGCGCTCGAGTCGCGCGTGATCGCGTTCAGCGTCCAGCCGCGGATCATGAAGCTGGCGGGCCGCCTCGCAAAGCTCCACATCCGCCGTCAGATCTCCGATCCCGAGCTGCGCCGCAAGGTCACCCCGGACTACGTGATGGGCTGCAAGCGGATCCTGATCTCCAACGACTACTACCCGGCGCTCGACCGCGCCGAATGTCGAGGTCGAGACCGGCGGGCATCGAGCGGGTCACCGGACACCGGCATCGTCACCGCCGACGGCCGCGAGATCGAGGTCGACGCGATCATCCACGGCACCGGCTTCAAGGTGCAGGACATGCTCTCCGGCTTCGAGGTCCGCGGGCGCGACGGGATCGATCTCGCGGATGTCTGGGCCGAGCAGGGGATGCAGGCGCACCGCGGCACAGCCCTCGCCGGCTTCCCCAACCTCTTCTTCCTACTCGGGCCCAACACCGGCCTCGGGCACAACTCGATCGTCTACATGATCGAGGCGCAGGCCCACTACGTCGCCGAGGCGCTGCGCGCCATGGATGCCGAGGGCGCGTGGTCGGCCGAGCCGCTCCAGACGGCCCAGGACGCCTTCAACGACGAGGTCCAGCACGCCCTCGACGGGTCCGTCTGGTCGGCCGGCGGATGTCAGAGCTGGTACCTCGACGCGAAGGGCCGCAACACCACGCTGTGGCCCGACTTCACCTTCCGCTTCCGCGAGCAGACCGCCCGCTTCGCGGCCGACGAGTACATGCTCGCCCCGCGCCCGAAGCCCGCGGCGCTACCGGAGCCCGAGCCCGCCCGCGACCCGGTCGCGGCCTAGCCGCTCCTCGTCCGAAGGCGGTATCGAGGCGGCGCGGTGCCGCGCTACGGAAGGTCCGCGCGGTCCACGAAGTCCGCGAGGTTGGCGGCGCTTGACGCGACCGGCCGGATCGCCAGGCCGGTTGCGGTGATCTTGCCGCCCTTCGTCACGTAGACGTAGTGGCTGCCGCCGCTCGCCTTCGCGGTGAAGAGGCCGGAGCCCATCGGGGTTGCGTCGTCGGGAAGCTTGCTCTTGCTGTCGCCGGGGCCGGCGCCGTCGATCGCGTGCTGGCCCAGGGTCGAGAGGATGAGCGCCACGTTGCCGCCGTTGGTGAAGATGGCCTTGACCTTCCTCGAATCGTCGGAGGGATTCCCGCACCAGGTCCAGGTGATCGTGCGGTCCTCGGGCTGGCCGGCGTGGCGAAGGGTGGGCTTCGGGTTGGCGTGGAGGCGGATCCGGTCCCCCAGGCCGTTCGCGTTGAAGTCGCGCTCGCCCCAGCCGCCGCACTGGACGCCCTCGATGCCGCGGGCGCGTTCCCACATCTGCAGGTACGCCTCGGCGCCGCGGCTCATGTCCTCGATCAGCTGGTCGCCGTCGGAGCCCGCGACGTTCTTCACATCCTGGAGCCAGTCGGGGTAGAGGCCGTAGTGCGCGACGCCGTCGGTGTTGATGTCGAACGTGCGCTGACCGGAGATCTGCTTGTCGAGCGTCACCTCGCCGTCGAAGGACTCGAAGGGGTAGGTCACCGGGTTGGGCGCGTCGGCGCCGCGGGCGAGCCCCTGCGCGCCGAAGCCGTTCATATCGGCGCCCCAGCCGACGCCGTAGTAGTTGCGGCCGAACTCGTCGCGCAGCGCGTCCAGGTGCGTCCACTGGTGGTAGAAGCTCTCGGAGGAGCCGGCGTAGGGGGTGATCACGCCGCCCAGCTTGTAGAGGCGCGGCAGGGTGTTCGGCGTGCTCCAGCTGTGCGACGAGATCAGGCCCGGGTACTCGGCCTCCTCGACCATGCTCATCGCCTGGTCGCGCCCGATCACGCTCATGTGATCCGGGTCGAAGATCATCCCCCGGTCCATGATGCCCTGGAGCGCGAACTCGCCGAGCTCGGAGAACCCGCGCTGGTTGCACAGCGGGCCGTCCTCGTAGTCGGGGACGACGACTCCCAGCTCTTGGAGCCCGTTGAAGATGATCTGATCGTCGTTGTGGGGGAGGCCCGTGTCCATCGGTGAGTGGTCGGAGTTCTCGGGATCGGCGCACGGCTGGAGGTCCCAGAACGTTCCCGTCTGGAGGAAGTTGGCCCCGTTGATGACGGTGCCGAGCGTGCCGCCGTCGCCCGCCACGCCCGTCAGCGCGTTGTCGAACTTGTTCGTGATCTCGAGCTGGCGCACCCCGAGCTCCTTCAGCCGGCTGAGCCAGCTGTCGATCGAGGCCTCGTCGCAGTTGGGGATCTCGGTGTTGCCGATCTTCTTGAACCCGCAGTCGAAGGGCTCGGAGACCTCCATGCCCATGATCACGGCGAGCTTGCCCTGGTTGATGACCTTGCGCGCCCGGAACGGTCCCTTGACGATCCGGAACCAGCCCTCGCCGGGTCCGCCGCTCTGGGCGTCGATGTAGTCCTGGAGCTCGTACATCCGCTGCGCCTGCAGCAGGACGCTGTCCATCTCGTTGCACGAGTTCTTCTTCAGCGGGTAGACGTTGCAGAGCGCGCTGTTCTCCACCAGCAGGTTCACGAAGATGCGCTCGCCTCCCAGGTAGGCCCGCTCCAGCCACTTGTAATAGGACTGCTCGTGGGTCAGCGACTGCGGGTGGGGCCAGTCGTTGAAGGTCGGCCAGCCGACCGGGTCGTGGCAACGCGCGGGATTGCCGAACAGCACGTTCTCGAGGATCGCCGCGCAGCCGTTCCCGACCTCATGGTCGGGGCAGTCCTTCAGCGCGTACGGGGCGCCGAACCTGTGCCACGGGGCGCCGCAGTGCGCCCGTCCACCGAGGAACTCGAAGGCCATCTGGTGCATGTGGCCGTCGATCAGGCCGCTGACCTCGCCGAAGCTTGGGCTACCGGTCGCCGGCCCACCGGTGGCGTTGACCTCGACCTCGGGATAGGTGGCGCAGCCGTCGCGCTCCTCGAAGATGAAGACCCCGGCATCGCCAGCGGCGCTGTTGACCGCGACCAGCTTCCCGGTCTCGTCGACCGAGAGCTGTCGGCTGCCGGTGGTCAGCGTGAAGCCCTCGCCCGACTCGACCACGGTCCAGTCGGCGGTGTCGCTCGGCGCGTCGGCCGAGACGATCCCGCCGAGGACGGGCGTTGTGTCGTTCGCCAGGAAGTCCTCGGCCGCGCCGTAGAGCAGGTACTTGCCGAGGTCGGTGGCCTGCATGCGGAACGGCTCGGCTCCGTCGAGAGCGGCGGCCGTGGCGGTATAGCCGTTGCCCGACTTCGTCACGTACTGGTCGCGCGAGACGGACCGCAGCCCGAAGCAGCCGTGGACGAGCGAGTAGCGGTCTGTCCGCGGACGCCGTGGTGGCGCTCGCGTTTGCCGGGCCGGCGGAGGCGAGGGCCGTTCGCGAGCAAGGCAGTGACGCCGGCCACGCGGACGGCTCGCCGCACCCTGCCCTTCGTGCCGGCAACCATGAGACCGGCGACGTTACCTCAGGTTCGCGCCGGCGGCGCCGGTTCGATCCGTGCGCCGCTCCTGGTCGATCGCCAGCCCGTAGATCAGGACGATGTTGGTGAGCCAGGCCCAGACCAGGAAGGTGATGATGCCGCCGAGCGCGGCCCCGTAGGTCTCGTCGTAGCTGGCCAGCGTCGAGAGGTAGATCTCGAAGCCGATCGTCGCCGTCAGCCACAGCGCCACCGCGATCATGCTGCCGCGGCTCGGACGCGGCGGCCAGCGGCGCTCGCGCGTGGGGTCGAGCGAGTAGAGGCCGGCGACGATCACGACCAGACACCCGATCACGGCCGCCCACTTGGCCACCGGCCACAGCTCCTGGGAGAGGAGCCCGATACCCGTCTCCTCCGCGAGGGCGTCGGCGAGGCGCTTGGACAGCACCAGGAGGAACAGCACGAAAGCCATCAGGATCACGCCGACGAAGGTGACCAGGACCTGCAGCGGACGGCGCTTGAGCGAGCTGCGCCGGCTGCCGCCCCCGACTCCCGCCGCCGCCCGCGTGAAGGCGGATACGTAGAGCGACGCGACGTAGAGGGTGCCGATCGCGCTCAGGCCGAGGGCCGTGCCGGAGCGCGTGTTCGACTCGAGTGCCGTCTGGATCGCCCCCCGCAGCGCGTCCGCGGCATCCGCCGAGCCGCCGTTCTGGATGATGTCGAGGACCGCGTTCGTCGTCTCGGGGTCCCTGCCCACGAGCCCGATCAGCGCCACCATCAGCGTTATGCACGGCACCAGCGAGAGGATCAGGTAGTAGGTGAGCGAGGCCGCGCTGTCGAGAGCCCCGGCGTCCAGCGCGCGCCGCAGCGCACGGTAATAGCTCGTCGCGAGCACGGGCTCGAGCCAGCGCTCGACGCGCTCTCGAAGGGAGTTGAGCCGGGACCTCACGTTCGGGCTACCTGCCCGCGATCGTAGGCGGGTCCGGTGGGCCTAGCGCTTGACGACGACGCGCTCGGTCATCTGAGTCGGGTGGAGCGCGCAGAAGAGGCGGTAGGTCCCGGCCTTCTTGAAGGTCCGGCCGAACTCACGGGGGACGTCGTTCTCGTCCTGGCTCAGGTTCGGCGACCCGAAGCCCTCGGGCCCGTTCGCGAGGGTGACGTTGTGGATCTCAGCGGTGGGCGTGTCGAAGACCCAGTTGAGCTTGTCCCCGCGGTCGATCCTGACGTTGCGCTTCGAGAACCGCGTGTTCTCGACCTTGATCCTCGCCCCCGACTTCACTTCCTCGAGTTTGCCGGGAGGCTTCGCGACCTTGACCGCGTTGCCCTGCTCGTCGAGCCCGGTCAGAGGGACCTTGAACTCCGGCGGCTCGCCGGTGCGACCAGGGTCCGTCGTCTGGTGGGTCACGACGTCGGTCGGCATCGGCGCCGAGCACGGATCCGCCGGCACCGAGGCGTCGGGCGCGATGAACAGGATCATGATCCCCATCACCCGCGTGTGGGGCCGCGAGTCGTCGTAGACCGAGTGCAGCCGCAGGGGCTGCCCGGCTCTGATCGGGAATCCCTGCTGAGTCTCGAACGCGCTCATGTTCATCGGTCCCGGCTCGTGGAGGATCGGCTTCACGTTGTAGAAGGGGTGGTTCGGCATGCCCCAGGTCGGCTCCGAGGTCGGCCAGCGTGCGGTCGCCGCACTGTGGCTGGCTCACCTCGAGCTCGTACGCGCCGCCGTGCACGTGGCCGCCGCCCGCGACGATCCGGCCCGCGGGGGCGCCGAGCTTGACGGGGTCGACGTTGAAGTCGCGGACGTTCACGTTGGTGTCCTCGGGCTCGCCGGTGCCCGGGATGTTGTAGATCGGGTCGGCCCGGCAGTTCTCGACGTCCATCCAGAACGGCACGGCGTCCTGCTGGGAGTCGGTTCCCTCCTGTTGGGGAGCCCCGGGATCCTCCGTGTAGGTGACCTCGTACTCGATGAACGCGGAGTCGGTGTCGGCCTTGTGGTTCATGACCATGTAGAGCACGGACCAGCGATTGCCGCCGTACCCCGGCGTGTCGGGCGGGGCCTTCCCCATGTCGTAGCCGTAGCCTGGGGGCATCGCGAGGTTTGCGCGCTCCTCGCCGGCGGCGAAGAAACGCTCCACGGCGGGCGCGGCGTTGAGGTTGTCGAAACCGAGGATGCCCTCGTCGACGTTGCAGCTCTGGTCGGGCCGTCCCTGGTTGAGGAAGACGATGTGATGCAGCATCAGACGGCTGATCGGAACCGGCTCGCTGTCGGGGCATGAGGTGACGTTGGCGCAGGCGGCGTCCACCACATCCGTCTTCATGTGCGTGATGTGGCCGTCGACCATCGGTCGCGGCCCGCTGACCACGTTCTGCTTCACCTGGTAGCCGCCGACCGTGATCGGGAGGCGGAAGGTCTTGGTCTCGGAGTCCGCGCTGGCTCCGGACGGCACCGCGACTAGCGCGAATCCGGCCGCGAGTACGGTCAGTCCAGCAATACGCGCGCGATCCCTGCGGCGAGGTTCCCCTTCCATGGCGGCACGAACGATAGCGGGCACCCTCGAGGCTGATTCAACCGTTCCGGTCCCGGCTACGTAGTCCACCCGCGGACAATGCTTGCAAGACCTCTCGATCGCGTCCTCGATTTCACGGTCGCCCCCGGCTACGGGCGCTTGGGCTACCGGCTGCGCGCGCAAGCGTGGGGAGAGCGCGTGCCGGCGGGCGCGCTTCGCGGCCGCGACGTGCTCATCACCGGCGCTAGCTCCGGGATTGGCGAGGCCGCTTGCGCCCAGCTCGTGGAGGCGGAGGCCCGGGTCCACCTGCTCGTTCGGGACCGGCAACGGGGCGAGTCCGCGGCAAAGCGCGTGCGCGCCGCCGGTGGCGGCGAAGCGAAGGTATGGATCTGCGACGTCTCCGACCTGGACTCGGTCCGGTCCTTCGCGGAGGAATTCACGGCTGAGGTCCCCGTGCTGTCGGGGCTGATCCACAACGCCGGCGTGCTCACCGCCGATCGCGAGCGCAGCGCGCAGGGCATCGAGCTGACTTTCGCCACCGCCGTCGTTGGGCCGTTCCTGATGACGCGGTTGCTGCTCGGCCCGCTGGAGGCGGCCGGACGCGCGCGGGTGGTCTGGGTCAGCTCCGGGGGCATGTTCACCGCCAAGCTCGACAGCTCCGACCTCCAGCTCGAGCGCCGCGACTTCGATGGCGCGCGCTTCTACGCACATGCGAAGCGCGCCCAGGTCGTGTGCGCACGAGCTCTTCGCTGGGCGCGATGGCGCTACTGCGGGTTTCCACTCCATGCACCCGGGTTGGGCGGACACCCCCGGCCTGACCAAGTCGCTGCCGCGATTCCACAAGCTGATGGGACCGATCCTGCGTGACGCCGAGCAGGGCGCCGACACCGCGGTGTGGCTGCTCGCCTGCGACGAAGCCGATGGCCATGCCGGGGCGCTGTGGCACGATCGCCGACTGCGCAATCCCTACCGCGTGCCGGGGACGCGGGAGTCCGCAGCGGACCGGGCCGCGCTCTGGGCTGAGCTGGAGCGACTCACCGCTGGGCCCGGCGGAGAGGAGGGCTGATGCCGCGGTTTCGCGACACCGTGCCGAGCGCCGCGCCCCGCGAGCGCGTCTTCGACTACATGGCCGACTTCGCCTCGGTGGCCGAGTGGGACCCGTCGGTCAGGGAGGCCGAGGCGCTCGATCCCGCGCCCGGCCCCGGCGCACGCTTCCGCGTCGTCGTGAGGGCGCTCGGACGCGAGACCGAGTACGTCTACGAGACCGTCGCGTACGAGCGGCCGAGCCGCGTCGTCGTGCGTGCGGAGACCTCCTCGGTGATCTCCCTCGACACGATCACCTTCGCCGAGAGCGAGGGCGGGACGGTGATGACGTACGACGCGGAGCTGACCCTCAAGGGGCCGGCGAGGCTGCTCGAGCTCCCGATGAGGGTCGGCTTCAGGCGTCTGGCGGAGAACGCGAAGGCGGGCCTGGAGCGCGAATTGGCAGCGCTGCCGGTCGCGGGCGAATGAGGACGGCGATCGTCGGCGGCGGCGTCTCGGGGCTCGTCGCCGCCCGGGAGCTGGATCGCGCAGGCGATGAGATCTGCGTCTTCGAAGCCGGCGTGCGCCCGGGCGGGCACTCCAACACGGTTGAGGTGGAGACGCCAGGCGGTAGCTGGGCCGTCGATACCGGCTTCATCGTGTTCAACGACCGCAACTACCCCAACTTCCGCCAGCTCCTGTCCGAGCTCGGGGTGGCGACACAGCCGTCGACCATGAGCTTCTCCGTCTCCGACGGACGCGGGGAGTTCGAGTGGGCCGCAACGCCCCTGGGCCTGTTCGCCAACCTCGGTCACATCGTCGATCCGTCGTTTCACCGGATGCTCTTCGACCTGCGCCGCTTCTTCCGGGAGGCACGGGAGCTGATCGGGACGAACGGCTCGGGGCCCTCGCTCCGCGAGTTCTGCGAGTCGCGCGGGTACTCCGAGTACTTCGTGGAGCGGCTGATCGTGCCTCAGGTCGCCGCGGTCTGGTCGGCGGACCCTGAGCAGCTCTGGAGTTTCCCGGCCAGCTTCATCGCCGAGTTCTTCGCGAATCACGGATCGCTCCAGCTCCTGGGCCGCCCTCGGTGGCACACGGTCACCGGCGGGTCCCAGCGCTACGTGAACGCTCTCACCGCTCCGTTCGCGTCGCGGATCCGAACGGCCGCACGAGTGTGGTCGGTGGCACGTGACGATCGCGGTGTCGAGATCCGGTGGGACGGAGGATGCGAGCGGTTCGACCGTGTCGTGTTCGCCTGTCACTCCGACCAGGCGCTGGCGATGCTGGCCGATCCCTCCGACTCCGAGCGTGAGGTGCTCGGCGCGATCGCCTACCAGGAGAACGAGACCGTCCTCCACACGGACAGGCGACTGATGCCCCGCCGCCGCGCGGCCTGGGCGAGCTGGAATTATCACCTCACCGGCGATCCTGCCGGTCGCACGACCGTGACGTACCACATGAATCGCCTCCAGTCGCTCGCCGCGGATCGCGAATTCCTGGTCACGCTCAACCGCACGGCGGACATCGATCCGGCGAAGGTGATCAGGACGACCTCCTACGCACACCCCGTCTACACCCGCGAGGCGGTGGCCGCCCAGGCTCGCTGGGCGGAGGTGAGCCACGGGCGGACTCATTTCTGCGGTGCGTACTGGCGGTGGGGGTTTCACGAGGACGGCGTCTGGAGCGCGCTGCGGGCCTGCGGTGCGATGGGGGCGCTGGAGCGCGGGCGCACGGTAATGCCTCGCGCCGCGCTGGAGCTGGCGGCGGCGTGAGCGCCTCGGCCCTTTACGAGGGATGGGTGACGCATTCACGCCGCGGGCCGGTCGCGCACTCGTTCCGCTACCGGATCGGCATGGTGTTGCTCGACCTCGACGAGTTGCCCGAGGCGCTCGACCGCCATCCGCTGTGGTCGGCTCGGCGCCCGGCGCCGGTTCGGTTCCGGCCTCGGGACCACTTGGGCGCTGAGGCCGTCCCCCTCGCGGAGGCGGCGCGCGACCTCGTCGCCGAGCGGGCCGGCTTTCGGCCCGCCGGCCCGGTCAGGGTGCTCACCACGCCTCGCGTGCTGGGCATCGGGTTCAACCCGGTCAGCTTTCACTACCTCTATGACGAGCCCGGCGATATGGTCGAGGCTGTGATCGCGGAGGTGACAAGCACCCCGTGGGGCGAGCGCCACTCCTACGTCCTCGACGGTCGTGATGGCGCGCTCACGGGGGAATTTGAAAAGCGGCTTCACGTGTCGCCGTTCATGCCAATGGATCAGACGTATCGGTGGCGCCTCGCTGAGCCAGGCGAGGACCTCGCGGTGTCGATCACGAGCGAGCAGCAGGGGGATGTCGTCTTCGCGGCCGGCTTGGCGCTGCGAAGGCGCGAGCTGAGTCGCAGCGAGATGACGCGCGCGATGCTGACCTATCCACCGGCCGCCGCGAGCACCCTGGCTCGCATCTACTGGAACGCCCTCAAGCTGAAGCTCAAGGGGGCGCCCTACCACCCGCGGCCCGCACCTGGCTGATGGCGGTCCGGGGCGCTCGTCAGGTCTCCCGTACGGCGCGCCGGGCACCGGCACGGCCCTCCGCGGCGCCGCCTCGCGGCCCGCGCGGGCCGCTCGAGCGAGTCTCCCGGCGGCTATTCCATCGCGTCCTTCGCGGTCTGCGGACAGGGAGCGTCGAGCTCACGGAGGCCTGGTCAGGGGAGCGGCTCGAGCTCGGCAACGGCGCGCCGATGGTGCCGAGTGGAGATCCGCTCGCCTCAGGCGTATGTCGAACTCGCCCGCCGCCGCAGCGTCGGCATGGGCCTCTCCTACGCGGCGGGCATGTGGGAGACGGACGATTTGGTCGCCCTCTGCCGTCTTGCGGCACGGGAGGTCAGGCGGGGCGATCGTGCCAGGCGGCGGATCGCGCCGCTCGCACGCCCGCTCCGGAGCATGCGCAACCTGCGGGTGCTGAACACCCGCGCCGGCGCGGCGCGGAACATCCTCGCCCACTACGACCTCGGCAACGACCTGTTCGAGCTCTTCCTCGACCGCGACTCGATGATGTATTCCTCGGCGGTCTTCGAGCATGAGGATGTGAGCCTCGAGGAGGCTCAGGAGGCCCGCCTGGAGCGCGTCTGCCGGCGGCTGGAGCTGGTCGGGGACGACCACCTGCTGGAGATCGGATCGGGCTGGGGCGGGATGGCGGTGCACGCCGCGTCGCGCTGCGGCTGCCGGGTCACGACGACGACGATCTCGCGCGAGCAGCGCGAGTACGCCGAGGCGCGGGTGCGTGCGGCGGGGCTCGAGGACCGAGTGACCGTGCTCGGCTCCGACTACAGGGATCTGACCGGTACCTACGACAAGCTGGTTTCGCTGGAGATGATCGAGGCCGTGGGGTGGCAGTACTTCGGCGTCTTCTTCGAAAAGTGCTCGGCTTTACTGGAGCCCCACGGGCTGATGTTCCTCCAGGCGATCGCGCGTCGAGGACAGCGCGTACGAGGCCGAGCGGGGTGCTCGTACCTTCGCGAACCAGCTCATCTTCCCGGGCGGCAGCCTGCCGTCTCTGGAGGTGATCCAGCATCACGTCGCGCGCAACACCGACATGCGCACCATCTGGCTCGACGACATCAGCCCCAGCTACGTCGTCACACTCCGCCAGTGGCGTGAGCGGTTCGAGGGGGCCACCGAGCAGCTCGAGGAGCTCGGCTACGACGAACCGTTTCGCCGCCTCTGGCGTCTGTGGCTCGCGCTGTCGGAGGCCGGCTTTCGCGAGGCGCGGCTGCGCGACCTCCAGATCGTGACCGCCAAGCCGCGCTGGACCGGGCGCCCGCTGGGCTAGGCGCTGCCCTGCGCCGAGCGCCCGCCGGACGCGCGCTCGGCGGCCTCGAGCAGTCCGTCCCGGAAGTCCGGGTGGGCGATCGCTGCGAGCGCCTCCCCCCGCTGGTGGACGGTCTTGCCCTGGAGCTCGGCCGCGCCGTACTCGGTGATGATCACGTCCACCTGGTGGCGCGGGGTCGTGATCACCGCGCCCGCCCCAAACCAGGGCACGATCCGCGAGCGGACCTCGTCACCGATCGTCACGGTGGACGGCAGGCAGAGCAGCGCCCGGTCCTCGAGCTGGAGTGCGGGGCCGGAGACGAAGTCCTCGTGCCCGCCGATCCCTGAGAACTGGCTTCCACCGATGGTGTCGGCGATGACCTGTCCGTGGATATCCACGGACATCGCGCCGTTGATCGTCGTCATCAGCCGGTTGCGCCCGATCAGCTCGGGGGAGTTGATCACCTCCACGGGGAGGAAGGCGACGTCCTGGTTACCCCGCAGCCAGTCGTAGAGCTCCTCGGTGCCGGCGGCGAAGGTCGCGACCGAGACGCCGTCGAACTGGCCCTTGCGGTTGGTCACCTTGCCGCTCTCATGCAGATGCATAAGGCCCGTCGTGAACATCTCCGAGTGCACCCCGAAGTCGCCGCGATCGCCCTCGGCCAGCAGCCCCACGAGCGTCGAGGGAACCGACCCGATCCCGGTCTGGAGGGTCGCTCCCTCCGGGATGAACATGCTGGCGTGGTCGGCGATCGCCCGATCGGCGTCGGTCGGCGCTGTGTCCTGAAGCGGGAACGGGGCTGCGTCGCTTTCGACCAGCACGTCGATCTCGTCGATGTGAAGCGCGTGCGGATACTCCGGCGGGATGCCGAAGGTCGCCGGGAAGCCCTTCGAGACCTCGACCACCAGGAGGCGATCCGGGTCCTTCGCCGCCCGGCGAAGCTCGGCCTCGGTCCCCCCGGCATGTAGCGAGAGGCTGCACCAACCATCGCCGGACGGCGGCGCCGCCATCGTCGCCATCACCCGTGGGCCTGCTCCTCCAGCAGCGGCGCGAAGCGCCTGAAGTCGGCGGGGACGAAGCTGATGTTGGAGCCCGCTTCGCGCAGCGCCCGTTCGATCGGTCCGAAGAACCCCGAGAGGTAATGGACGCGGGGGTGGTTGAACAGCTCGGTCCCGACGAGCAGCAGCGCGCCGTAGACGCGAAGGTCCTCCCAGTCGTCGCGCTCGCCGAGCGCCGCGAGGAATGCCGCCGGCTGCCCGGTGCCAAGCGGGATCCCGAGCGTGTCGGTCGGCTGCAGCAGGCCGGCCGCTTCGGCTGGCGTCGAGGCGGGCATCCCGCGGGACCCTATCCGCGGTCGGGGGCGCCGGGCGGGATCGCGGCGAGCATCCGCAGGCGGACGCGCAGGCCCTGCGAGCGTGCCAGATCCCGGCGGACGCTCCTGCGCTCGTCGAGGTCAGGCGCCCTGGGACGCCGGGCGCCGAAGCGCGAATCGCCGAGCCGCGCCGCGTAGCCCGCGGCGCGAGTGCGCCCGCCCGCCCGCAGCCGGCGCTCGAGCTGTCGCAGCGTCTGGCCGGGCTCCGGCCGATAGCGCGCTACGCCGGCGGCCGCGGCGAGCTCAGCCGCCTGAGCCGCAAGACGCTCCTGCGGGCGCAGCCGCTGGAAGCGCCGGCGACGGACGGTGGCGCTTGCGCCGAGCCCGCCGAGCGCCACCACGAGCAGGAGCAGGACGATGCCCGGCCACGGCGATCCAGCCTCGTCGGACGCACCCGCGGCGCCCGCGGCCTCGTCGGAGATCGCCGGTTCCCGCTCGCGCGCACCGGGCTGCTCGGAGATCGCGGCCGGCGTCGCGGCGGCGGCGGTGCTGGCCGACTGGAAGTTGGCCGGGGACGCCGACGGGGTCGGGTCGAACGGGACCCAGCCGATGCCCGAGAAGTAGGTCTCGACCCACGAGTGGGCGTCGGTGTCGCGGACCACGAACACGCCATCCTCGTCCAGGTCCGGGGCCCCCGGGCTGAAGCCGGAGACGACGCGCGTGGGGATGCCGGCCATCCGCAGGATCAGCGCCATCGCGCCGGAGAACTGCTGGCAGTACCCGGTCCGCTCCTGCGAACAGAAATGAGCGCAGGGGCCGCCTGCTCTGGGCCGGCGACTCGGAGTAGCTGAACCCCTGTCCGAGATGGCGCTCGACGGCCCGCACGAACTCGTAGGGGGTCGACGATTCCCGGCGCAGGCGCTGAGCGAGGGCGTAGACGTCGCCGTAGCCGGACTCGCGTGCCGCGACGGCCAGGGCCGGGCTGGGCTCGCCCCAGAGCGGAACGTGAAGGGTCTCGGTGATGAGGTTGGTCGCTCCGGTCTCGAGCTGCGGCAGGTCGAGGTTCCCGGGCAGCTCAACGCGGCTGGTCGGCAGGTCGAGCTGCGTGAAGCGTGCGAGCGCCGGGTCGTATTCGCCCGGGGCTGACTTCAGTTCCTCCGTGGATGGATCGGGCGCGTAGGAGACCACCTCGTAGGACTGACCGCTCGCCGGCAGCTCGCCCGCGAGCGTCGTGCCGTCCCCGGCGATCGTCTCCTCGATGCCGTCGACGCTCTGCGGGCTCCCGGGGCTGACCACCAGGCCGCTTCGCAGCTCTCGGACCGTCACCTCGGTTGTCTCGTACCAGTCGTCGCGAAGGTCGCCACCCTCGGAGCCCTCGATCAGGTTGGGGAGCTCCATGGGCCTCGAGGCGATGTCTGACCGGACCCAGCGGAAGCCGTCGAACCGCTCGAGGACGATCGAGCGCCAGTAATGCGCCTCGGGGCTTCGCACCTCCAGCAGGGCGGTCCCTTCGCGGGGCCAATCGAGCGGGCCGTAGGCGTGGTTCCACGCGAAGCCAACGCTCGGCTCGCCGCCCGTCCAATCCCAGGAGCGGTAGTCGACGACGGGTCGCTCGCGGTCGAGAGCCCCGGCGACTGGAACGGCGACCAGCGCGGCGAGGGCCACAGCCCCGGCCGCCAGCGCCAGGCGCGAGGTGCGCAACTCCGGGGCCCAGAGGCAGGAGGCCAGGAGGGCGAGCAGCAGGATGCCGTGGAGCAGTGGCAGGCCGGGCGCGTAGAGCACGCTCGCGAGCCCGTAGGCGCCGACCAGGATGCCCAGGCCCACCCCGCGGGTCCAGCGCGCCTTGCGGACCGGCCAGAAGCAGAAGGCGAACGCGGCGACCAGGATCACGGGCAGCGCGGCGAGCAGCACCAGATTCGCCCACCTGGCGTCCTCGTCGTAGGGATAGGTGGCGCCCCCGAGCCCGGCGATGCCATCGCCGATCCCGCCGCCCAGCGCGTCCCAGTGGGCGGGCGTGAACAGGCGCAGCTCGATGCCCGCCGCCAGCAGGCCCGCGACGACGGCCACAAGCGTCAGCGCCGCGGCGCCGGCCCGGGCCCGCTCCGGGGTTTGGGCCCGCGCTGCGATGGTCAGAAGCCCCAGGCCCAGCGCGGCGGCGATCGCCACGATCAGGAGGATCTTGCCCACCGGCGGGGCCTTGAGGAGGTTGGCCCAGTGGAATGCGCAGAACGCGGCGAATGCGACGGTCGCGACCCACGCGATCAGGGCGCGCCGCCGGCCCTCCGCGGTCACGCCGCCACCCGGGCAGCTGCCCGCGCCCGCTGGCCGGAGCATCCCGCCACGGTGAACCCCACGCGTGCGCCGGCGAGCGGCACGGGCGAGACGACGTATGAGCCCGGCAGTCGCCTGGAGGCCACGCTCGCCCCGAACGCAGCGGCGGAGGCCGTGACCCAGAAGGTTGCGACTCGCCCCCGGGCCTGGCGCGGCCGCGGCGGCGGATCGCCGGCCTGGACCAGCGCCAGCCGGGCATGGACATCCGGCCAGGAGCGCAGTCGGGGATCGACGAGGCTGGGGGAGATGCGGTCGGACACGAGGATCGCGCAGCCGCCGCGCCGCGCCAGGTGGAAACAAAGCGAGGCCGCGGCGCGCACGGCGCACTCCAGTTCATCCGGGCCGGCGGGCTCGCTGGTGTCGAGCGCGATCAGGGGCGCAGCGTCGGCGCCCGCCACGAACCGGCGCTCGTACATCTCGCCGGTGCGCGCCACGGTGCGCCAGTGGATCCGCGACGCTGGGCTGCCCGGGCGGTATGGGCGCAGCCCGTCCATCTCGAGGTCCACGGCGCCGCTCTCGACACCGGCGCCATCACCGTCGTGGTCGAGCCCCTCAATCCAGCCCTCGTCCCGGCCGGCGGGGCTGCCCGCCAGGCGCACCGGCTCGATCCGGGGCAGGACGAGGAGCTCGTCTCCGCCCCCGGCGCTGATCTCGCGCCGGCAGATGCCGACGGGATCGGCGAGTTCCAGGCGCGATGGAGGGAGGACGTGGCGGCCTCGGCGAGGCGCGGGGGCGGCGACCGAGACGAGGTTCGGCCCGCGCGATCCCACGGCAACGGGAGCCGTCAGCAGCGGGTCGATCAGATCGGCGGGAGGAAGCGGCAGCCAGGTGCGCCGCACTCGGACCCGCAGGGGGTAGACCTCGTCCTCGCCCATGCGCGCCGGGCCCGGCATGCGCTCCAGAAGGGTGCCTGTGGCGGCGGAACGTACCCACAGGGCGGCGCCGAGCGCGAGCACGCCCAGCGCGCAGCCGCAGACGAGCAGGGAGAGCGAGTCGAACGCCAGGCCTACGGTGAGCAGCGTCCCGGCGAGCAGCGCGATCCAACGCAGGGCGCCGGATCGGTGAGGCTCCGGCGGCGCTGGATGGGCCATGGGCTAGAGCGCGGGCACTCGCTCGAGCGCCTCGCGTACGGCGGTCTCGCGGTCATCGGGCGCGGCGCCGGGGGCGAGCAGGAGCCGGTGGGCGAGCACCGACGGGGCCAGCACCTGGACGTCGTCTGGTAGCGCGTGATCGCGCCCCTCCAGTGCGGCGCGCGCCTTCGCGGCCCGGAACAGCAACAGGCCGGCGCGCGGGCTGGCGCCGAGTTCCAGGCGTGGGTCCTCGCGGGTCGCGGCGCAAAGCGCGACGACGTAGGCGCGCAGGGCGTCGCTGCCGTGGATCGCGGCAGCGGCGGCCTGGGCGGCGAGGATCGTGGCGACGTCTGCCACCGGCTCGATGTCGAGGACCCGGTCGCCCGCGGCATGCGATTCGTACATGTCGGCCTCGTCGCCGGGTGCGGGATAGCCCAGGGCGACGCGCATCATGAACCGGTCGAGCTGCGCTTCCGGAAGCGGGTAGGTGCCCTCGTACTCGACGGGGTTCTGCGTCGCGACGACCAGGAACGGCCGAGCGAGCTGGTGGGCGACGTTGTCGATCGTGATCCGCCGCTCCTGCATGCACTCGAGCAGGCCCGACTGCGTCTTCGGGGATGCGCGGTTGATCTCGTCGACGAGGACGACGTTCGCGAACACCGGCCCGGGGTGAAACTCGAACCGGTTACCTCTGGCGTCGTAGACGTTGGTGCCCACGAGGTCCGCGGGAAGCAGGTCCGCCGTGCACTGCACCCGGGCGTACTCGGCTTCGATCGACCGCGCCAGCGCGCGGGCCAGAGCGGTCTTGCCCACACCGGGGAAGTCCTCGATCAGCACGTGGCCCTCGGCCAGGAGCGCGACGAGCACATCCCCCACCACGCGATCGTCGACCTTTACCGCCCTGCGCACGTTCGCGCGCAGCCTCGAGCCAATCTCCGCCACTGCCCCTGGCTCGAGTTCTGGAAGGGCCGCCACCTTGCGCTCAATGGTACGCGTGGCGGGCCTTCGGGGCATCGTCGCGCGGTCGTTTCCATGAAGGTCCTCCGGGTACTCGCCAGGGTTGATGGCGGGCTCATCGACACCCACCCGCAAGGACACTCTCCTTGGCGGCCGTTACTCCTTGCGTGAGCGCATTGGCGTGGGCGGCATGGCCACCGTGTGGCTGGCGGACGACGTCAGGCTCGATCGCGACGTGGCCGTGAAGCTGCTCGCCGAAGGGCTCACCGACGATGAGGCGTTCGTCGCGCGGTTTCGCCGCGAGGCCCGCATCGCCGCGGGGCTGGCGCATCCCAACCTGGTGCGCGTCTTCGACTTCGATCCTGACGCCCCGCAGCCGTACCTGGTCATGGAGTACATCTCCGGCCCGAACCTCGCCACCCGGCTCGAACGGGGCGACACGATCCAGGCCGACCGCGTGGCGACCGACCTGCTGTCGGCCCTCGGGGCCATCCACCGCGCCGGGGTGGTGCACCGTGACGTCAAGCCGGCGAACGTCCTGCTCGCCCCGGGCGGGAGGGCGTTGCTCACCGACTTCGGCATCGCGCGCCCTGAGGACGCCACCTCAATCACCCAGACCGGCCAGATGCCGGGGACCGGCCGATACATGGCGCCGGAACTGATGCAGGGGGACGAGGCGAGTCCGCGCACCGATCTGTACTCGACCGGTGTCCTCCTCCAGGAGATTCTGTCCGCGACATCAAGTCCGGCCCTCGCCGCGCTCGCGGAGACGCTCGCCGACCCGGACCCTCAGCGGCGCCCGCCGTCGGCCGCGGCCGCTCTCGCGGAGCTCCCGCCTCCGCTCCCGCGACGCGCGCCCGCGCCGTTCGACCCCGATCCGGTGCCTCCCACCGAGGTGATCCCGGTCGCGAAGCCCGGCGAGGCCCCCACTCGGCTGCGGGTTGACGGCCGGCGACTGGCGGCGATCGGCGCGCTCGGGGCTGTAGCCGTGCTCGCCGCCCTGGCGATCGGGCTGTCCGGCGGCTCGGATCGCTCCGTCGACGCTGCTTTCGACGCCACGAAGCGGAAGGCCGAGGCTCAGCAGGGGGCCGAGGGGTCCGCGAGCGCGAGTGGGGCGGACGCGACCGATGAGCCCGCCGAGCCCGAGAAGGATGCTTCGGCCGGTGACGCCGTGCCGGCACCCGATCCCAATCCCGACATCGCCCAGGCCGCGGCGCTCAACGACAAGGGCTTCGCCCTGACCGAGGCCGGGCGTCCCTCCGAGGCGGTGCCCGTCCTGCGGCAGTCGGTCGCGATGTTCGGAGATGCGACGGGCGACATCAACTACGCCTACGCGCTCTTCAACCTCGGGCACGCCCTGCGAGAGGCGGGCCGCCCGGCCGAGGCTGTGCCGGTGCTCGAGCGGCGCCTGGAGATCCCGAATCAGACCGATGCGGTCCGCGCCGAGCTCGAGGCTGCGCGCGCCGAGGCCGGCGAGAAGGCGCCGAAGCCCAAGAAGCCTAAGAAGGTTCCGCCCGGGCAGGCAAAGCGATAGTCCGCTCCTCCGGGACGCCCGCCTCGAGCTCCCGCGTGCGCTCGAGCTCCGCGTTCAGCTCGGCGCCGAGAAGCAGCGCCACGTTCGAGATCCACAGCCAGACCAGGAACACGATGATCCCGGCGATGCTGCCGTAGGTGGCGTTGTAGGAGGCGAAGTTCGACACGTAGAGGGCGAACCCGGCGGACGCCAGGAGCCAAAGAACGAGCGCGAGCACGCCGCCGGGGGTGATCCATCGGAAGCCGGGCTGGCGCACGTTCGGCGCCGCGAAGTAGAGGACCGCGAAGATCCCGACGACCACGGCGGCCATCAGCGGCCACTTGGCGATCTCCCAGACGGTGACCGCCGTGTCCCCGGCGCCGACGACGTTCCCGACCTCCCGCGCGATGGGTCCCGACACGACCACCGCGAGGGCGAGCGCCGCGAGCAAGAGGATCAGCACGAAGGTGAGCGCCAACTGCTGCGGGCGGAGCTTCCAAAACGGCCGCCCCTCCTCGATCTCGTAGATCACGTTCGACGCGCGCGAGAAGGCGCCGACGTATCCGGAGGCCGCCCACAGCGCGCCCAGGAGGCCGAGCACGAACGCGAGGCCCGCCGTATTGCGGCTGGCGGCGATCTCGTCGATCGCGCCGGTGATGATCTCGTTGGCGGGGCCGGGGGCGAGCGCAGCAAGGTTGTCGGCCAGCGGGTCGGTCGCGGAGGTGCCGACCAGTCCGAGGATCGAGACGAGCGCGATCAGCGCCGGGAAGATCGCGAGCACGCCGTAGTAGGTGAGCGCAGCCGCCCAGTCGGTCAGCCCGTCGTCCCGGAACTCGCGGACGGTCCGCTTCAGCGTGTCCCACCACATCCGCACGCTCATCCGGGTGGGCGAGTCGGGCGCGTCCTGCTCAAGCCGGGCACGGTCCATCAGCCCGTCCCCGTGGTCGGAGGGCCCCCTGTGTGAGGTGTCGGTGGAGCCGATGCTCATCGCCTGGTCTCCTGGCTCCCGACTACCCGCCACACCTGCTTCCATGCGGGGCATGGAGATCGAGCCGGCGAACGAGGGAGACCTCGAGGCACTTGTCCCGTTGATGCACGACTACTGCGTCTTCTACGAGGTGGCGCCGGACGACGAGGGCCTGGCGGAGATGGCCCGGGCGCTGATGGCGACGCCCGAGCCCGACGGCATGCTGCTGGTAGCGCGCGACGACAGCGGAAAGCCGGTCGGCTTCGCGGCGGTGGGCTGGAAGTGGTCAAGCCTGCGCGCGGCCCGAGTGGCGATCATGGAGGACCTCTTCGTCGCCCCCGAGGCGCGCCGCACCGGCGCCGGACGGGCGCTGATCGACTCGTGCGCCGACCGGGCCCGGCGCCACGGCGCACCCTGCCTCATGTGGACCACCGCCACCGACAACCACACCGCCCAGTCGGTGTATGACGCGGCGGGCGCGAAGGGCGAGACCTGGATGGAGTACGAGCTGGAGCTGTAGGGGAGCGGGGCGGGGCCGCAGGGTGTGCAGGATCGACCCCTCTATCCGGGGCGAATCACGCACACCAACCAGGCCCCACCCCCCGCCCCCTACCCAGCCCCAACCCGGCCTGCGGACGACCGCCGACGCCCCGTGCCCTAGGCGTCGAGCGCTACCCTCCGCCCGCCGTCCCACCGCGATCCGCTCGGCCCGCCGACGGTCGAACGTGAAGCCCTGGTCGCGCTCCCACGCGTCGAGGATCTCGGACTCCGCCTCGCGCGCGGCGTCGTCGAGCACGACCAGCGCTCCATCCGCCAGGCGCTCGCCGAGGACGGGTAGCGCCGGGTATCGGCTGGCGGCCATCCCCTCGCCGTAGCCCGGCGGGCCGTCGACCAACAGCAGCTCGATGCCCGCGGCCGGAAGCTCATCGAGCGCCGCCGCCGCGTACCAGGGCGCGCCGTCGCGGGAGAGCGCGTGCGGTTCGAGTGGGGCGTCGACGACGGTGGCGACCTCGCCGAGCCCGTCGCGCTCGATCGCCCGCCGCACCCACCCCGCCCACCCGGGGTGGTGCTCGACCGCCCAGATTCGCCCCCCGAGTTCGCGCGCCAGGCGGGCGAGCACGATGGTGCTCACCCCGGAGCCCAGCTCGACGATCACCAGCCGTTCGGCGAACGAGATCTCCGTCGCGACCGTCGCGAGCCCCGCCGGGGACATGGCGCCCTCACTCCACGGCAGGAAGGCGCCGCCGTCCAGAAGCGGCCGCAGCACCTGCCAACCGTGAAGGTCGGCCCAGCCCCAGTGGTGCTCGTGCGTGGGGGTCGTGGGGCCGGTCATGCTGGATGAATCAAACCGCTCATCGGCCCGTAACGCGTGGCAACCCGGCAGGCGGGCGGCGGCCGTCCGCGAATGGCAGCGCGAGGGGGAACATCGGGGGGCCTCTGAAAGGAGGCAACGATGGGCCGAAATCGATGGGGCATTGCGTGCGGACTCGCCGCGGCCACGCTGGCCATGGCCGCCAATGCCGAGGCGGCGGTGCCGCACGTTGTCCAGCCAGGCGAGACGCTGTGGTCGATCGCCGCGGCGAATAACTTCACCACCCGCACCGTGGCGGCGTTCAACGGCCTGCCCGAGGACGGACAGGTGATCGCGGGATCGACGATCCAGATCCCGACCGTCGACGAGGGTGCCGCCGCGCTGGCAGCCGCGGCTCCGGCCCCGGCGACAGCGGCCCCGGCGGCCGCGAGCGGAGGGGCCGGGCACGTCGTCCAGCCAGGCGAGACGCTGTGGTCGATCGCGGTCGCGAACAACCTCACGACGGGCACGATCGCCGCCTTCAACGGGATCGCCGAGGACGCTCTACTGATCGCGGGCACAACCATCCAGATCCCGTCGGAGGCGGACGGCGCCGCGGCCGTCGCTGCCGCCGGCGTCGCGACAACGCCGGCTGCGACCGAAACCGCCTCGGCCTACGGACTGGCCTACGTGCCATCTCCATACGGCGACCTACCCCTCGATCCGGCGGCGGCGGCGTCGTGGAACTCGATGCGATCCGAGGCCCTGGCCTCCTACGGGGTCGACCTCTACCCGGGCGGCACCGTCTCGGCCTACCGCACCCACGACCAGCAGGCCGAGCTCTACGACCTCTTCCTCTCGGGCGCGGGCGCCCCGGCCAATCCGCCCGGCACCTCCTCGCACGAGCTCGGCGTCGCCGTCGACCTCGCGACGACGGAGATGCGCTCCGTGGTCGACGCGATCGGCCCCACCTACGGCTGGTACGCGGCGCACGACAACGAGTGGTGGCACGTGGAGTACTGGGGCTGACCGCCAGCGGGTAGTCTCGCGCCGTGGGCGAGACCGAATCCCTGATCGGCGCTCAGCAGGACAGGGCCCAGGCGCTCCCGGTGAGCTTCGATGGCGCGACCAAGCGCTATCCGGGCGCTGACCAGGCAGCCGTCGAGAGCCTGACGCTGGACGTACCGGCCGGCGAGATCTGCGTCCTCGTGGGTCCCTCCGGGTGCGGCAAGACCACCGCGATGCGGATGGTCAACCGGATGGTGGAGATCACCGAGGGCGACATCCTGGTCGGGGGCACCTCCGTCCGCGATCGCACGCCGTCAGATCTACGGCGCGAGATCGGGTACGTCATTCAGCAGATCGGGCTCTTCCCACACCGCACGATCGCCGAGAACATCGCCACCGTCCCGAACCTGCTCGGGTGGCCGCGAGAGCGCGGCGAGGCGAGGGCCAAGGAGCTTCTCGGGCTGATCGGGCTCGACCCCGAGCTCGCCGAGCGCTACCCCTCGCAGCTCTCCGGCGGCCAGCAGCAGCGAGTGGGCGTCGCCCGGGCGCTCGCCGCCGACCCCGGCGTGATGCTGATGGACGAGCCGTTCGGCGCGGTCGACCCGATCAACCGCGAGCGCCTCCAGAACGAGTTCCTGCGGCTGCAGGCTGAGCTCCGCAAGACCATCCTGTTCGTCACCCACGACATCGACGAGGCGATCAAGATGGGCGACCGGATCGCGGTACTTCGAGAGGGCGGGAGGATCGCCCAGTACGCCACCCCCGCCGAGCTCCTGATGGCCCCCGCCGACGGCTTCGTCGAGGACTTCGTCGGGGCCGACCGGGCGCTGAAGCGCCTGTCCCTGCTTCGCGTCGCCGACATCGACCTCTGGGAGGCGCCGCTGGCGCACGTGGGCCAGGCGATGACCGAGGTCCGGGGCAAGCTCTCCGGGGCGGAGGTCCCGCATGCCCTCGTGGTCGATTCCGAGCGCCGCCCCCTTGGCTGGCTCTCGGACGCAGACCTCGAGGCCGACATCGTGCCCGCTCGTCCCAGCATCGCGGCCAAGCCGATCCTCGAGCGCGACGACGTCATGCGCGACGCGCTCTCCGACCTGCTTCAGGCCGAGACCCAGTACGGCCCGGTCGTCGACGCCTCCAGAAGGATCGCGGGCGTCCTCTCGGTCGAGATCATCTCCGAGTTCCTGAACTCCCCCGAGGCGCTGGAGGAGGAGCACCCAGCGGCCGAGCGGCCCCTGGGCTGAGTCGCGCATGGCCTCGCTCGCGCAGCTGCTCATTCCGCTCGCTCAGATCGACGACAGCTTCTTCAAGGATCGCAGCGGCGACGCGGATTGCATCGCCAACGACGGGATCTTCTGCCCGGGCTGGGCGATCGACCACATCGACCGCTACACCACCCCGGCGCTCGAGCACGTCGTCCTGGTCGTGATCTCGGTCGCCGCGGGCTTCGTCATCGCCATGGCCCTGGCGCTGCTCTCGCACCGCCGCCGCTGGCTGATCCCGCCGCTCAACATCTCCACGGGGATCCTGTACACGATCCCCAGCATCGCCTTCTTCTTCCTGCTGCTGCCGATCACCGGGCGCGGCAACGTGACGGCTGTGATCGCGCTCACCGCCTACACGCTCCAGATCCTCTACCGCAACATCGTCGCCGGCCTTGCGAACGTCCCCGCCGACACGAAGGACGCGGGGCGGGGGATGGGCATGTCGGACCGCCAGCTGCTGTGGCGGGTCGAGCTGCCCCTCGCGATGCCGGAGATCATCGCCGGCCTGCGCATCGCGACTGTCTCGACGGTCGCGCTCGCGACCCTCGCCGTCTTCGCCGGCGGCGACGGGCTCGGGAACGAGTTGATCGGAGGCTCCAACCTCACCTTCCGGACCGGCGTGCTGATGGCGGGCGGCGCCGCGATCCTGATCGCGATCACCTTCGACCTGCTCCTCGTCCTCGCGCAGCGCGTCCTGGCCCCCTGGAGGCGGGTGCGTCCGGTATGAGCCACGTCTTGCCGCTCGCGGACGTCTTCTCCTCATTCGGGGACGCGTTCGACTTCATCGGCTCGCCCCAGCCGTCGGACTTCACGGTCGACGGCGAGGTCGGGGGACCCTCCGAGGTCCTGGACAAGCTCGTGGCTCACCTGAAGGTCAGCGGCGCCGCGTTCGCCGCGGCCGTGCTGGTCGCGCTTCCGGTCGGGGTCTGGCTGGGTCACCGCGGGCGCGGGGAGGGGGTCGCGATTGCGGTCGGCAACGCGGGCCGCGCGGTCCCGGAGCTCGCCCTGATCGCGTTCCTGATCGCCTTCGTCGGCATCGGCTTTTTGAACGTCACGATCGCGCTGGCCGTCCTCGGGATCCCTCCGATCCTGACCAACAGCTTCGTCGGGATCAGCCAGGTCGACCGGACCGCGGTCGAGGCCGCGAAGGGCATGGGGATGACGGGCTGGGAGGTTGTCCGGAAGGTCGAGCTGCCGCTCGCGGTGCCAACGATCTTCACCGGGCTGCGGACCGCGGCGATCAACATCATCGCCACGGCCACGATCGCGACCCTGGCGGGTCAGACGACGCTCGGCGACTTCATCATCAACCGCAACGTCTTCGGCGACTCCGGGGTCCTCGCCGGGGCGATGCTGGTGGCGGCGCTGGCGATCACGGTCGAGCTCCTCCTCTCGGGCCTCCAGCGGCTGCTGACCCCACGGGGCCTCGAGCTCCAGCGCGCCGCCGCAGCCTCGGTCTGAGGCGCCGGCACACCCATTGGGTGTCGCCCGCCGCCGTTCGCGCACCCGTTCGGCGTAGGATGCGGCCCGCACTTGCCTCCCTCGCGGAGGTCCCCTAGAGAGGAGGACCCGTCCCAATGAGTTCCAACCCCCGGTGGCGCCTGATGTTCGCGCTGTTCGCCGCGCTCGTGCTCGCCGTCTCGGTCGCCGCCTGCGGCGATGACGACAGCGATTCGGGCGACGACGGAGGCACTGAGGAAACGTCGTCCACGCTGATCGAGTCCAACCCCGACAACGAGGCGGTCGACCTGACGATCGGCTCGAAGAACTTCGACGAGCAGTTCATCCTCGGCGAGATCTACGCCCAGGCGCTCGAGGCCGCGGGCTACACCGTCGACACGGATCTCAACCTCGGCTCCGAGCAGGTCGCGCTGAAGGCGCTGGAGGCCGGCGAGATCTCCGGGTACCCGGAGTACACGTCGACCGCGCTGACCTCGTTCTTCGGGTTCGAGCCCGAGGATGTCCCCGGGGACGCGGAGCAGGCCTATGAGGACTCCCAGGAGGAGTTCGAGAAGAAGGGCCTGGTGGCGTACCCACCGACCCCGTTCTCGAGCGCCAACGCGGTGGGGCTGCTCACCGAGACGGCCGATGAGCTGGGGGTCTCCTCGATCTCCGACCTGGAGGGCGTCTCCGAGGACCTCACCCTCGCGGGCTCGCCGGAGTGTCGTGAGCGCGTGGATTGCCTCGCAGGCCTTGAGGACAACTACGGCCTGACGTTCGGCAAGTTCACCCCGGTGGACATCGAGCTCCGCTACGAGGTGCTCGACAAGGGCGACGCCGACCTGTCGATTCTGTTCACGACAGACGGCCAGCTGGCCGAGTCCGAGGACTACACGATCCTCGAGGACGATCAGAGCCTGCTGCCCTCGGGCAACGTGCTCTTCATCGCGAGCCAGGAGGCTGCCGACGAGGCCGGCCCCGACTTCGGTGAGACGATCGAGAAGGTCCAGGAGAGCCTCACGCTCGAGGTGATGCAGGAGCTGAACGCCCGCGTCAGCCTCGACCGCGAGAAGCCCGAGGACGTCGCGGCCGACTACCTCCAGGAGGCCGGCTACACGGAGTAGCGCTCCGAAGGACATCGAAACGGCAAACGGGCCGGGTCGCACGACCCGGCCCGTTTCGCGTTCCGGGCGAGGAAATCGCCCGCCGCTGCCGAAATTGGACGGTGGCATGTCGGCCGAAGGCCCAAGCACGCGCGCGATCCTGCGGATCGTCCTGATCGTCATTCTGGCGGCGCTGGCGCTCTACGTCATCTATCGCGTCCGCAAGCCGCTTTCGTTCGTCGTCGTCGCGGCGTTCATCGCCGTCGCGATGACCGGGCCCGTGAACCTCCTCGAGCGCAAGATGAAGCGCGGGCTGGCCGTCGCCACCGCCTATCTGATCCTGGTCGCCATCCCGGTCCTGCTGGGCGCCCTGCTCATCCCGACGATGGTCAGCCAGGCCGAGGATCTCGCCAACAACGTCCCCGAGTACGCGAACGACGTCACCACCTTCGTCAACGACAACGAGACCCTCAGCAACCTGAACGACAAGTACGACTTCACCAGCGAGATCGAGAATGCGGCCAAGGAGCTCCCGAGCAAGATCGGTGACGCGGCGAACATCCTCAAGGACATCGGCGTCGGCGTGATCAACTCGATCTTCGCGTTCGTAACCGTGCTGGTGCTCTCGATCTTCATGGTCGGGTCGGGGCCCCGCTGGAAATCGCAGTTCCTGAAAACGCAGCTCGCCCGACCGGGCGGAGCGGATCGATCGCGCCGCCCGGCACGTCGCGGATGCGATCGGAAACTACATCGGCGGCGCCATGCTCCAGGCGGGCATCGCGGCGGTCTGCGCGTTCATCGTCCTCTCGATCCTCGGGGCGCCCTTCGCGGCGCCGCTGGCCCTGCTCGTCTTCTTCTTCGACCTGATTCCGGTCGTCGGCGCCACGATCGCCTCGGTGCTGATCGCGATCGTGATGCTGTTCGTGGACTTCCCGGTCAGCCTCATCGTCTGGGTGATCTACGCGATCGTCTTCCAGCAGATCGAGAATTACCTCGTCCAGCCGCAGATCCAGAAGCGGGCGACGAAGATCGAGCCGTTCGTGACCCTCGTCGCCGTTCTGATCGGGTCAACCCTGTTCGGCGTGATGGGAGCGATCCTCGCCATCCCGACCGCCGCGACGATCCAGATCGTCGTTCGCGAGTACGTCGCATACCGCCGGGAGTCGGAGGAGGCCCCCGGGGGTGGCGACGGACCCGAGCCGGCTCCCGCGCCCGCCTAGATGAGCAATTCCACGACCCACGCACGCGGATGACGCATGGATGGCGTCACTGGATCGCGCCCGGCCTCCTCGCCCGTACCCCCGGGTACGGGCTTCGCCGCCGTCCACGCCCAGTTCGCCCCCGTGCGCCCCCGCGCACGGGCGGGCGCGGAATCACTCTCGATGACCGCCGAGGTGCTGGCGGCCGGGGGGCTGGTCGTGCGCGAATCCGGTGGAGAAATCGAGGTCGCGCTGATTCACCGGCCGCGGTACGACGACTGGTCGCTGCCAAAGGGGAAGTTGGAGAAGGGCGAGACCTTCGAGGATGCCGCCCTGCGCGAGGTCGAGGAGGAGACCGGGCTGCGCTGTGAGCTCGGCGAGCCGCTGGAGCCGGCGAGCTACCTGGACCGCAAGGGACGGACCAAGCTCGTGCGCTATTTCCTGATGCGCCCGTTGGGCGGAGAGTTCGAGCCGAACGACGAGGTCGACGAGCTGCGCTGGGTCGCC
Organism: uncultured Solirubrobacterales bacterium; assembly: GCA_963729505.1. Lineage (GTDB taxonomy): Bacteria > Actinomycetota > Thermoleophilia > Solirubrobacterales > 70-9 > JBDTSW01. The sequence goes on along the minus strand of CAVSOA010000006.1, from coordinate 132,660 downwards.
GCCTCGGACGCGCCGGGCATGCTTACCCACGAGCACGACAGGCGGCTCGTGACGGCGGCCGGTTAGTACGAACGTCCAGTTTCGGAGCGCCTCGATCCTGTCCCGACCGCCGGCGCCGATGGATGGGTGGGCATCACAGCGGAACCCGGCGTCATGCCGGGAAAAGCCGCGGATGTGACCGAGCCCCCAAACGCTCGGTCGACGCGAAGCAATACATATCCCCGAGGTGGCTTTCGGGCCACCCCGCGGGGCACCTCCAAGCGGGGATGGGGCGCCTTGTGCGCCCCGTCTCTCGTTGCGCGCAGAAAAGAAAACGGGGCGCCGGTGGGCGCCCCGTTTTCGAGGGGTCTGCCATCAGACTGCGCGTGCCGTTGGGGGGTTACCGACACGCGCGGACTGTTGGCACAAGCGTTACTTCCCCCGCTTCAGCGGGGTTAAACCACCGCTTCTGGAGCTTCGCCTCTCGCAGGCCGCAGCAGCCTCAACCTGACGCCGCCGAGGAGGAGGGCGGCGGCCCCGCCGAGGGCGACGAACGCCCCGTACCGAAGCCGCACGCGGTCGAAGCCCGCGATCTCGTCCGGTCGGTCGATCGCCAGGTAGGTGACGAGCAGGGCCGTCCAGATTCCCGCGGCGATGAGCAACGCGCCCTCGCCGAGCGGGCGCGGCAGCTCGTACCCATTCGCGCACATCCAGATCAGCGCCAGCGACGCCACGGCCGTGACCAGCAGCGCGGCGTGGCCGAAGCCGAAGGCCTCGAGGCCGGTCTGCGAGAAGCCATTGAAGAGCTCGAGCTCGATGCCATACCAGGGGAAGAGCAGGCTCCCGGCCACGGCCACGGCGCCGAGGGCGGCGATTCGCTCCGCGGGGCGCAGCGTCAAGGGAAGAGCACGCGGCCGCTCACGCGGTGATCCTGCCCTCGGTGGGAGGGGCGCCCTCGTCGGCCGTGATCCGCCGGACGACGGCCGCGGTCTCGTCGGGGCGGCTGACCCAGCCGCCCTCGATCTCGGCCACATGCGCCTCCGGCAACAGGTCGCTCACTGCCCCAGCCAGTTCCGCGCCGGTCGGGAACCACCCGCCGGTGGGGCCGTCGGTGATCAGCACCCAGACCTTCCCTCCGGCGGCCCGTGAGTACTCGAGCGGGTCGTCGGAGGCCCACGCCTTCAGGCGCGCGGCGCCCGTGTCGGCCGGCACGTGCTCGGCCTGAGCTGCGGTTCGCTCGCGCAGCTCCTCCTCGTCCATCTGCTCGTTCGTGCTGCCCACCAGCGACCTCAGGGCGCCGCGATAGTCGGTCTCGACCTGTTGGAGCAGCGCCTGGACAACGGACTCCGAGGTCGCGAGCGTCTCGATGCCCTCGAAGCTGCGGCGCCCGATCGGCGCGCCGCCGGCACAGACGATGGCGACGATCAAGTCGGGATCGGATACGGCCACGCGGACCGCCGCGGGACGGGGCGTCGGCCACGCCTACGATGACCGCCGGCTCGCCGAGTGCGCCCAGGACCGCGGCGAGGTCGGAGGCCCCCGTCGCCATGTCATAGGGGCCGGTGTGGGTCGACTGCCCGGTGCCTCGGTCGTCGTAGCGGACAACTCGATGGTCGGGCTCGAGCTCGGCCGTCAACGGCTCGAGCGCCGAGGGGTGCATCGACCAATAGCTCCCGATCACCACGAGGGGGCCGGAGCCGCGTTCCTCGTAGTAGATCTCGGCGCCGTCGGGGGCGCTCGCGTGGGGCATCGCCCGATTGTAGGCCCGCCGATGGCGGGTATCCGGTAGGCACAACTTCCGCCATCAGAAGGAGAACCCCAGTGCCTGAGACAACAACCGCCGGCGACATCATGGCCGCCGAGAACGAAGAGAAGCGAGACGAGATCATCGAGCTCCTGGCCAGGGCGTATTGGATGGAGATCGAGACCGTGATGAGCTACATCGCGAACTCCGTCAACCCCGACGGCGTCCGCGCGATGGAGATCCGTGAGTCGCTTGAGGAGGACATCCAGGAGGAGCTCGGCCACGCGAAGCAGTTCGCCGAGAGGATCAAGACGCTCTATGGCGTTGTTCCGGGTTCACTCGAGTTCAGCGCCGAGCAGACATACCTGCAGCCGCCCGATGACCAGGTGGACGTCGTCCACGTCATCCGCGGAGTGATCGAGGCCGAGCAGGGCGCGATCGAGTTCTACTCCCGCATCGTCGAGGAGACCGACGGAGTCGATCCGGTCACCCAGGACATGGTCATCGCGATCCTCCAGGACGAGCAGGGCCACAAGCGCCTGTTCGAGGGCTTCCTGCGCGAGTACGAGAAGGAAGGCCTGGCCTAGCGACCTAGCTCGGCACGCGGGAGCGCGCCAGCTCCGCCAGGTGCGCGACGCCGTAACGCTCGGCCTCCTCGGCCGCGAGCTCGAGCGCCTCGGTCGCCTCGGCGTTGCTCCCGTCGTGGGAGAGCACGAGGCCGCGGATGTACTCACACCGGGCCGCGTCGAGGGGGCGGCCCAGCTCCTGCCAGGCGGCTCGCGCCTCCAGCAGGGAGGCGGAGCCGGCGGCATGATCGAGGTCTGACGCGCCCGCTGCCTCGAGCGCGGCCGCCTTGCCGACCGGATAGCGCAGCCGTTCCGCAAGGCGCTGGGCCTCCTCGGCGGCCTCACGGGCCGCGTCGCCGCGCCCGGCCAGCATCAGGTTCAGGGCGCGCGCGGAGATCGCCTCGACGGACTGGGCGACCAGGCCGGCTCGCTCGCAGATGTCCAGCGCACGCGAGAGCTCGGTGTCGGCCTCGGTGTAGTCGCCGCGCTGCCGCAGCGCGCTCGCGAGCCAGAACAGCGCCTGGAATGCGACCTCCGAGCGGCCCACCTGCTCGGCCAGCTCGGCGGCGTTTCGCAGGAGCTCGGCGGAGGCGTCGAAGTCACCCTCGCGCCAGCGCAGCGCGCCGCGCATGACGTAGGGGAAGCAGAGCTTGCCGGTGAGGCCCTCGCGCTCGGCCAGCGAGGCGGAGGCGTCGGTCTCCACCTCGACGGCATCCCAGTCGCCACGGTGTCCCGCAAGCTGCGCCAGGGCGGCGTGCAGCTCGACCTGAGAGGGGAGGTCGCCCGTCTGCTCGGCTAGGCCCAGCGCCTCCTCGTATGCGGACGCCGCCTCCGCGTAGTCGGCCTCGGAGACCTCGAGGTGATAGCCGAGGGTGAGCAGCGCGCGCACCGCCTCGGCGGGATCGGACTCACGGGCCAGCTCAACCGAGCGCTCGAGGTTCTCGCGGGCGCGCTCGGAGTCGCCGATGCGGCCGAACACGCGTCCGAAGATGCCGTGGGCGCGGCTTGCGGCGGCTGCCTCGCCGAGGCGCTCGGCCAGGCGGAGCGCCTTCTCCGAGGCGTAGATCGCAAGCATGTTGTCGCCGGTGTGCATGTACAGCGACGCTGCCTCCTCGTAGAGGCGGACGAGCTCGAGGCATGGCGGCCCGTCCTTCAGCAGGTCGATGCCGCGCTGGTAGTGCTCGATCGAGCCCTCGCGGTTGCCCTTGTGCCAGAGCGCGGCGCCGATCTTCCGGTGCAGGTCGCCCACCCGCTGGAGGTCCTCCTCCTGGCGGTGATGGTCGAGGCACTCCTCCCAGACCTCCGTCGCCTGGTCCACTCGCCCGAGACGAAGGGCGACGTCGCCCAGCTTCTCCGCCATCCGCGCACGCGTATCCGATTCGAGGTCGGGCCTGACCGCCAGCGCCTTCTCGTAGTGGCCCAGCGCCTCCTGATTCGAGTAGATGGCGGCCGCGTTGTCGCCGGCGGCCTCGAGTGCCTCGACGGCCTTCGCGCCGATATCCGCAAGCTCGACGTCGTCGAATCCGGCGTCGGCGCCGAGCTCCGCCGCCTTGCCGTAGTGGTCGGCGACCATCGCTACGACGCCCTCTGAGCGGTCGGCCGCCCGGTCCGAGATGAACGCGCCGACCTCGGCGTGCCGGCGGGCGCGAACCGACTTCGGCAGCGTCGAGTAGGCGACGTCGCGGATCAGCACGTGCTTGAACGCGTACTCGTGCTCGCCCGCCAGCCGGCTGCCGGCGGTGGGCACGATCAGGTCCTTGTCCTGAAGCGAGCCAAGCGTTTCGGCGAGATCCTTGCTCTGGTCGGCCAGCGTGAGCAGGGAGCCCTCCCAGAAGGTGTGCCCGACGACGGAGGCGTGCTGGAGCACCGACCGCTCGTCGACCCGCAGCGAGTCGAGGCGTGCCGCGAGCACGGAGTGGACCGTCTCCGGCAGGGTCTGGGCGTCGGGCGAGCCCTCCTCCATGATCCGGTTCACCATCTCCTCGGCGAACAGCGGGTTGCCGCCCGAGCGGTCCGCGACCTGGCGCATCAGCTCAGCGTGGCCGTTGCTGCCCTCGCCCTCGGGGAACAGTGCCCCGACGAGCTCGCGTGCGCGCTCAGGCTCGAGGGGGTCGAGCGCGATCGTGGTGGCGTTGCGGCGGCCGCCTCCCCAACCGGGCCGGCGGTCAAGCAACTCGTCGCGGGCCATGCAGACCAGGAAGAGCGGGCCACGGACCCAGCGGGCCAGATACTCGATCAGGTCGAGCATTCCCTCGTCCGCCCAGTGGATGTCCTCGATCGCAAGGACGAGCGGCTTCTGGCGGCAGGCCCCCTCGACCAGCGAGCGAACCGCGGAGAAGATCCGGTCGCGCATCCCCTGCGCGTCCTCGGAGTCGATGCCGAGGTTCGCGGCGATCTCCTCCGGGACCTCGATCCCCAGCGGCCTGGCGATCAGCGCCGCCAGGCGCTCCGGGGGCTCGTCGGTGATCTCCTCGGAGACAAGGCTCTCGAGTCCGGCGCTGAGCTTGCCCCAGGCGAGCTCGGAATCGTCGGTGTCGACGATCTCGAACTGGCTGCGGATGACCTCTCCGAGAGCCCAGTAGGCAAGCGCGGTGCCGTAGGCGGGACAGTGGCCGACCCGCATCAGGGGCTGGCTCGGGTTCTCCGCCACCGTCGCGGCGAGCTCTCGAAGCAGCCGGCTCTTGCCGACGCCCGCCTGCCCCATCACCGTCACCAGGTGGGGGCGTTCCTCCTTCACGACCCGGGCGAACAGCGAGCCCAGCAGCTCCGACTCGTCCTCACGCCCGATCAGGGGCGTCGCGGCGCGCGCGATGCGCGTCGGTGTTTCCACCGCCACCGCCACGGCCTCCCAGGCCCGGACTGGCTCCGACTTGCCCTTCAGCTCGAGCGGCTCGAGCTCGTCGTATTGGATGGCCCCGCGTGGTCAACCTGTGCGTGATCTCGCCGACGGTGACGGTGCCGGGGCGCGCCGCCGCCTGGAGCCGCGCCGCGACGTTGACTGGGTCGCCCATCACCGTGTAGTCGCGGCCGACCTGGCCGGCCAGAACCTCGCCGGAGTTGATGCCGACCCGCAGGAGGAAGGAGGCGTCGACGCGGTCGGCGATGTCGGTGTTGATCTCCTCCATCGCTTGCTGCATCGCCAGGCCGGCACGCACCGCGCGCTCGGGATCGTCCTCGTGGGAGACCGGCGCCCCGAATACCGCCATGACGTTGTCGCCGATGAACTTGTCGACGCGGCCGCCGTAGCGATCGACCTCCTGGCCGAGGCGCTGGAGCGCACGGTCGACCATGGACTTCAACGTCTCGGGGTCCGTCCGTTCGGCCACGGCCGTGTACCCCGAGAGGTCGGCGAACAGCACGGTGGCCTTTCGTCGCTCCTCGGGCAGGCCCGCGACGGCCCCGGGCGGAGCCAGGTCAGGACGGATCGGCGCAGCGGACGCCGTGGCGGCCGCGGACGGCTGGGCCGGCCCGGAGGCGCCCGCCAGCCCGTTCCCGCACTCGATGCAGAACTTGGCGCCCGGAGGGTTCTCGGTCCCACACTTCGAGCACGCCGCGGCGAGCGTCGCCCCGCAGGACATGCAGAAGCGGGCCCGCTCGGGGTTGGCGGTACCACACGCGGCGCAGGCGACCTCTCCAGCCACGTAGGCAACGATACGCAGGGCGCGGTGCCGCTATGTGAGATCCGTCACGCTTGCAGGCGCCGTGGCGGGAGGGCTCAGGCGTGGTCGGTCGTCCGTGGGCGGGGTTTGGCTGGGTAGGGGTGCGTGCTGCCGCCTCGGTTGATCGAGACCCCAACTAGTGCTCGTATGTGGGCAAAGATCGGGGTCGCCCTTCACCGGACGCCCGTTCACCCTCCGCCTACTCGATCGGGATGTCCTCCACGTGTGGGCCGCGGCGCTCCGGGTCCCGGTCGTCGCGATCCAGGTAGTGGTCGGCTAGCGAGCGGACGGCGAGCAGGAGCTCGCGCTGGACGGAGGACCATTGCTCGCGGAGCTCGGGCGTCGCGTTGGCGCGCCAGACGTCGGCGAGACGGCAGATCGGGCACCACTCGACGCACTGCGTCTCCTCGCCATCGACGTGGGCGCGCAGCGCGTCGAAGTTCCCGCCGAGCGCCTCGTTCGCCAGGCGGGTCCAGTCGCCCGGCGGGCCCGGCGGGGGGTCGAATCCGCCGAATGGGTCTTCGTGCTGCGTGCGCTCGTCGATCTCACTCACCCCCGCTGAATGCGACGAGGAGGGAGCCGTCCTCGAGCTTGGCCCCCGCGGGGGCTCTCCGGGCGAGGGCGGGAGGGAGGATGATCGTGCGCTTCTCGCGGCCGGCGGAGACCACCAGCTCCTGGTCGACCTTCTTGACCGAGATCTGATCTTTCTCCGCGAAGGGCACCGCGATTCGCAGCGTCGTGGTCCCGTTTTCCTGGCTGATCTCGCGGGCGATCCCGGCGTACATGACGCGGGAGGGATCATCGTCGCCGAAGAGCTCGCCGCCTAGCCGGTCGAGCATCGCCGGCCCGATCACCTCGGTCGCGAGGTACGGCGCGGTCACGATCGGGACCGGAGCGAACCCGGCTCGCACGTCGGCGAGGCGCTCGTGCTGGCTGGCCTGCCACTCGCCGAAATAGCCGTCGGCGACCTCCAGCGGGAACACGCGGTTGACCACGACGGCGTCGGTCAGATAGCCGTAGAGGTTGAGGTAGGTGAAGGTCCGCTGGGCCTCCCGGATCACCATCCGATCGGGGTTCATCACGAGGCGGATCGACGCGTGGCGGCGATCTCGGAGGATCTCGTTCATCGAGATCAGGTTGCGTACCAAGCGCTGCACCTCCGTGAAGACGTCTTCGGTCGGCAGCTTGACGTCCAGGAGCGTGCGCGCCAGCGGACGCGCGGCCGCCGCGACGCGGCGCTCCCATGGGAGCACCTTGTCCAGCCACCATCGGGCGATGTCCGGGAAGGACAGGAGCCGCAGGGTCTCGCCGGTTGGGGCGCAGTCGACGATGATCACGTCGAACTCGCCCGACGCGTGGTGGCGCTTGATCTGGAGCAGGCTGAAGAGCTCGTCCATCCCGGGCGGCACCGTCAGCTCCTCGGCGGCGATGTCCATCACGCCGCGGTCTGAGAGCAGCTCGCCCAGCCAGCCCTGCACGGCGCTCCAGTTCTCCTCCATCTCGCGTTGCGCCTGGACCTCCTGGCCCCAGAGGCAGTCAGCAAGCGGGGTGGGGTCCGGGCCCAGGTCGGCCTCCAGCGAATCCGCCAGGCTGTGGGCCGGATCCGTGGACAACACAACGGTGCGCAGGCCCGATGCCGCGCAGCGGCGAGCGGTGGCCGCAGCGACGCTGGTCTTGCCGACGCCGCCCTTGCCCGTATAGAGGATCGTCCGGGGGGTCATGAGGGTGGGGCAGGGTAACGCTACGCCAACCTCAGAGCGCCCGGGACTCGCTACGCTCCGCGCCCGAAATTCGAAACTAACGACTGGAGCATCCCTTGACCCGTACCCGTTCTCTCTTTGCGGCGGCCCTGATCGCCCTCACGGCACCGCTGGCGATCTCAGCCTGCGGCAGCGACGATGGTGGCGGTGACGCTGATCCGCAGGAGGTCATCGATTCGACGCTCAACAACGATGAGCAGATCACGAGCGGCGTGCTCGACATCTCCGTCGATGCCTCAGCCGGGGATCAGGGGAGCTTCACCTTCAGCCTGAACGGGCCCTTCCAGGGCGTCGAGGACGATCCGACCGCGATTCCGCAGCTGGATCTCACCGCGTCCGTCAGCGGCGAGGGCGCGGGCCAGAGCATCGACTTCGAGGGCGGCCTGATCATCACCGACGACAACGCCTTCGTCGAGTACAACGGCGATACCTACGAGGTCGGGACGAGACATGTTCGCGCAGTTCAAGGACTCCTTCGAGGCCGCCTCCGCCGGTGCGACCGGCGCGGCGGGCGAGGACGGCACCGATGCCGACGCCGCGGCCAGCTTCCAGGAGGGCTGCGCGCAGGCGATCGAGGCTCAGGGCGGCGACGCCTCAGCCTGCGAGTTCGACGTCAGCGGCTGGTTCACCGACCTCTCGAACGACGGCACCGAGGACGTTGACGGCACCGACGCCGTGCACATCAGCGGCAACGTCGACATCGGGCAGATGCTCGACGACATCGTCGGGCTGGCCCAGTCCATCCCGAACGCCCAGGCCGTTCCGGAGGAGCAGCTGAGCCAGGCCGAGGAAGCCATCTCGGAGGCCAGCTTCGACTTCTACAGCGGCGCGGACGACGACCTGCTGCGCAAGCTGGACCTGAACGTCAGCATCGATCCGTCCGCGATCGAGAGCGCGACCCCCGTGCCCGTCGACAGCATCGACTTCGGCCTGTCGGTCGGATTCAGCGACGTGAACGAGGAGCAGACGATTGAGGCCCCGGCCGACGCCAAGCCGATCGACGAGCTGCTCGGCAGCCTCGGCGGGCTGGGCGGACTCGGCGCCCTCGGCGGCCTCGAGGGCCTCGACAGTGGCGGGGGCAGCGTCCCCGGTCTCGGCGGCGGAGGCGGCGCTGGCGGGGAGCTCCCCGGCGGCGGCGACAGCCAGGCCTACCTCGACTGCGTCGAGGCCGCGGGCAATGATCCCGACGCGGCCGCGGCCTGCATCACCGAGCTGCAGTAGCCGCTCGTCACAAGCAACTGGGCAGAGGGCCCCGGCGTGAGCGCCGGGGCCCCTCGCCGTTTGGGTAAGTAGGCTCCGGGCGCAATGGCGAGCGGCGATCCAGGCGGGGGAGCAGCCGCGGGCGGCGGGCCGGGCCGGTTCCTCCTGTCCGCGCAGGGCTGGCCCTACATGCTGGTCCCGTTCATCCCGCTGGCCGTCGTCCTCGAGTTGGCACACGCCTCGGCGGGCATGATCTTCGGAGTCGCGGCGCTCGGGATCATCCCGACGGCGGCGCTGATGGGCCTCGCGACCGAGGAGCTCGCCGCGAAGTCCGGACCCGGCATCGGCGGCCTCTTGAACGTCACCTTCGGGAACGCGCCGGAGCTGATCATCGCCCTGTTCGCCCTCGGGGCAGGCCTCCACGAGGTGGTGAAGGCGTCGATCATCGGCTCGATCCTCGGAAACATCCTGCTCGTGATGGGCGCGGCGATGTTCGTCGGCGGGCTCGGCCGCGAGCGCCAGCGCTTCGACTCCACCGCCGCCAACGTCCAGTCGCTGATGCTGCTGCTGGCCGTGGCCGCTCTGGTGATGCCGGCGATATTCGAGCTCGTCGAGGGCCAGGGGCTGCCACATCCCGGCGCGGAGATCGTGAACTACGACTCCACGGTCGAGGAGCTGTCCCTGGCGGTCGCGGTCGTCCTGATCGCCACCTACGTGACCGGCCTCCTGTTCTCGCTGAAGACACACCGGGACCTCTTCAACCCCTACGGAGGAGAACGAGGACGAGGCGCAGTTCGGATGGAGCGTGCGCCGGTCGATCGCCATGCTCGCGATCGCCGGGCTCGCGGTAGGACTGATGTCCGAGATCCTGGTCGGCTCGATCTCGGAGGCGTCGGAGGCGGTGGGGCTGAGCGAGTTCTTCATCGGCGTCATCGTTGTCGCGATCGTCGGGAACGCGGCCGAGCACTGGGTTGCCGTGCTCGTCGCCTACAAGAACAAGATGAATCTCGCCGTCAACATCGCGATCGGCTCCAGTGCCCAGGTCGCCCTGTTCGTCGCGCCGGTGCTGGTGATCGTCTCGTTCTTCTTGGGCCCGTTCCCGATGCCGCTGGTGTTCAACGGCTTCGAGGTGGGAGCCGTGATCATCGCGATCATGATCGCGCAGGCGGTCACGCACGAGGGGGAGTCGACCTGGTTCGAGGGGGTGCAGTTGCTCGCGGTCTACGCGATCCTCGGCATCGCCTTCTTCGTGGCCTGAGCCGGAGGCGCTAGCGCGTGGACGAACTGCTGCTCCTGGCGAGTTTCGCGGTCATTCTCGCGGGCGCGCTGCTGTTCACGAACGCCGTCGAGTGGGCGGGCCACCGCCTCAAGCTGGGGGAGGGGGCGACGGGCAGCGTGCTGGCGGCGGTCGGGACGGCCATGCCCGAGACGCTGCTCCCGATCGTCGCGATTCTCGGGGGCTCCGAGGGCTCCGAGGACGTCGCTGTCGGCGCGATCATCGGCGCTCCGTTCATGCTCGCCACCATCGCCATGGCCGTGGTGGGCATCTCGGCTCTCATCTACAGAGGCCGGCGCGAGCAGGGCCCAGAGCTCGACGCCGACACCGAGACGCTGGACCGCGACCTCCTGTTCTTCGGGGCCTTCTTCGCGGTCGGTGTCGCGCTGGGCCTGGGCGCCCCGGAGGCCCTGCAGATCCCGCTCGCGATTCTGTACGTGCTCGCCTACGGGCTCTACGTGACGAAGACGATCCGCGGGGGTGGCGACGTGCAGGACGCCGAGGAGATCGGCGCGCTGTACATGGACCGAACCCCAGGCGACGAGCCACCGACCGGCACGATCGTGCTGCAGCTGCTGGTCGGCCTCGGAGCGATCGTGGGTGGCGCCCATCTGTTCGTCGAGGAGCTCCTGGGGGTGGCCGAGCAGCTCGGCGTCGAGCCACTGGTGCTTTCGCTGGTGCTGGCGCCGCTGGCGACCGAGTTGCCGGAGAAGGCCAACAGCTTCTTCTGGATCCGCGACGGCAAGGACAGCCTGGCGCTGGGGAACATCACCGGGGCGATGGTGTTCCAGTCGACGATCCCGATCGCCATCGGGCTGGCCTTCACCGACTGGGATCTCGACCGCTTCGCGGTGATGTCGGGCGCCCTCGGCCTGGTGGGTGGCGCGATCGCCTACTGGACGCTGCGCCGGAGAAAGCGCTTCGAGCTGCCGGCGGTCGCTGCTTGGATCGCCCTGTTCGCGACGTTCATCGTCTACGTCGTGCTGGCCTAGGCCGCCGCGAGCTCGGCGAGCGCTTCCAGCACGACGTCGTCGTGCGTCTTCGGCGAGACCTTCGGGAAGACCTTGGCGATTGTCAGGTCGGGGCCGATGATGAACGTCGCCCGCTGGACGCCCCAGTACTTCTTCCCGTACATCGACTTCTCGATCCAGGCCCCGAAGGCATCCGCCACCGCATGGTCGGCGTCGGCGAGCAGGGTGAAGTCCAGCGAGTACTTGCCCGCGAACTTGGCGACGTCCTTCACGGAATCGGGCGAGATGCCGATCACTCGGGCCCCGGCCTCTCCGTACTCGCCGCTGCGGTCACGCACGCTGCACGCCTGCTTGGTGCAGCCCGGGGTGTCGGCCCGCGGGTAGAAGTAGAGGACCGTGGTCGACCCGGACAGATCGGAGAGCGAGACGGTCTCGCCGTTCTGATCCGGCAGGGAGAAGTCCGGGGCGCGATCGCCTTCCTGCAGCATCCTCGAGCGCTCAGTCGTCCGGCCAGAAGTCGGGCGTCGTCTCGAGTCAGCGCCTCGAGTCTTCGATGCGGATCGAGACGATCACCATCTCGGCCTCCTCCGGCCCGTCGTTGTGGACCGAGCGGAACGTCTCGGCGCGCGACGCGGACCGCCGTGTGCGGGCCGACCTCGACGATCTCGTCGCCCAGCTTGAATAAGAGCTTCCCGGAGAGCACGAAGTAGATCTCCTCCTGCTCGGAATGGCGGTGCCCGTAGGAGCCCTTGCCGCCCGTCCCGACGGGCATCGCGCGCCAGGTGAAGGCCACCTGCTCGGCGTCCAGCGGCGTCGGCGAAGAACCGCATCTCCCCGTAGCCGGGGTACTGGGCCATGAAATCCGTCGCCTCGTCACGCGTGGCGATGCTGTAGCCGCTCATCCGTCTCCTCTCGTCCCCGGTCGGGCGTTAGTCCTCGCGCCCGACCTCCTGTCCATCCTCGCCCTCGTTCTCCTCCGGGTCGTCGAGCTCCAGCGCGGTCTCCGAGAGCGAACCCTCCAGGCCGGGGTGGTAGTGCGTCTGGAAGCGCTCCAGGGCGGTGTCGCGCGCCTCCTCGTCGACCGGCACCTCGTCGCTGATCCGCACCCAGTCTGCGCCCTCATAGGCCTCCATGTTGAAGACCTCCTGGTCGATCGAGACGGAATCGTCGATCACCATCACGACCTCGGTCTGCGGATTGAAGTAGGTCCCCGGGCGAACGAGCGCGTCGTCGATCTCGACGACGTGATCCTCTGTGTCGGCGTCGGAGGCCATGGAAAAGCAGACTAACCCTCCGAGGCGCCCGGCGGCACTGAGCTACTGCCCGAGGCTCTCGAGCTCGCGGAGCTGCCGCTGGACCTCTGCCTCGATGTCGAGCGGCTCCTCGCCCCGGCGCTCGCGGCGTGCGTTCCGGGCGACCACCAGCTGGCGGACCTCCTCCACGAGCTGGGGGTCCTCCCCGACGGCCGTCGCCGCCTCCTCGGAGCGGATCCGAGCGATCTCCGTCTCGACGTCCAGCGGCTCCTCGCCCCGGGCGCGCTGCCGGTAGGCCTTCGCCTCCAGTAGCTGGCGCACCTCGGCGTCACGGATCGCCGCGGCCGCCCCCGAGTCGGAGTCGCTCAGCTTCTGGGGGAGGTCCTGGTCGAACTCCACCGAGAACTGGCCCTTGCCGATCTGCTTGAACGCGTTGCCGCTGAGCGCGAAGGAGAGCGCGCCGATTGGGATGGCGGCGAACACGATGATGAGGATCACCTCGCCGTTGGAAATCGCAGCCGGCACCGGGAAAAGAGCGTAGCCTCACCAGTGGCCTGGCCACTGAGCGGGCCAAGCTTTTCAGGCCGGGAGGGGGAGGCCTGGATGCGTCCCCGTCCTCGACGACTTCTTCGGCGGCGGCCTGGCCGGCGGGGCCCCGTAGCGGCGCGATTCCGGTATCGATTGCGCTATTCTGCAGCGGCTGACTGACTAGTCAATCGGCTTTCCCGGTGGGCTCTCACGCACGAATCATGCCCGCCCCGACTCTTTCGAAGGAGCACCTGAGCAGTGGTTGACTTCACCCTCACTGACGAGCAGAAGGACCTCCGTGAACTCGCGCACAACTTCGCCGAGAAGGAGATCCGGACCGTCGCCTGGGACTACGACAAGGACGGAACCTGGCCGCAGGAGATCGTCGAGAAGGCCTGGGAGGTCGGCTTGATGAACACGCACGTGCCCGAGGAATACGGCGGGCCGGGCCTGGACTTCCTCTCCGGCTGCCTCATCGAGGAGGAATTCGGCTGGGGCTGCTCCGGCATCGGCACCTCGCTGGCCGCGAACGGCCTGGCGATGACTCCGGTTGGCCTCGGCGGATCGGACGAGATCAAGGAGAAGTACCTCGGGATGCTCACCGAGGAGCCGAAGCTCGCATCGTTCTGCCTGACTGAGCCGGACGCCGGCTCCGACGTCTCCGGGATGAAGACCACGGCCAAGAAGGTCGGCGACAAGTGGGTCCTGAACGGCTCGAAGTGCTTCATTACGAACGGCGGCTACGCCGACTGGTTCACCGTCTACGCGAAAACCGACAAGGACGCCGGCCATCGCGGGATCTCCGCCTTCGTCGTCCCCAAGGACGACACGATCACGGTCGACAAGAAGGAAGACAAGATGGGCCAGCGGGCGTCGAACACCGCCACCATCACCTTCAACGAGACCGAGATCCCCGCCGACCACCTGCTCGGCGAGGAGAACAAGGGGTTCAAGCTGGCGATGATGACGCTGGACCGGACCCGCCCGGGCGTGGCGGCGATGGCCGTCGGCATCGGCCGGGCCGCGTTCGAGTTCGCCGCGGAGTACTCGAAGGAGCGCATCCAGTTCGGGGTCCCGATCGCGATGCACCAAGCGGTCTCGTTCATGATCGCCGACATGGCGACCAAGGTCGAGGCGGGCCGTCTGCTCACCTGGGCCTCGGCCGCGCAGCTCGACAACGGCCTGCGCAACACGCTCGCGTGCTCGCACGCCAAGCGCTTCGCCGCCGACTCGGCGATGGAGATCACGGTCGACGCCGTGCAGGTCTACGGCGGCTACGGCTTCATCAAGGAGTACCCGGTCGAGAAGCTCATGCGCGACGCGAAGATCATGCAGCTGTATGAGGGCACCTCGCAGATCCAGCGCCTCGTGATCGCCAAGGAGGTCCTGATGGGCCGCGACGTGAACGAGCCGATCCCCGAGGCCGTCGCCACGCAGAACGCGGCCGCGGCCCGCGAGTCAGAGACGGCCCCCGCCGCCGCGTAGGACTCGCACCACACCAGCTCGAGCGAACAGGGCCCCATCCGGGGCCCTTTCGCGTTCTAGGCCTGGCGGTTCGGGCTGACCGCGATCATGGCGCCGATCACGGTGAAAAGGATTCCGCCCAGGACAACCCACTGGGCCCAGTCGTCCAGCGCCTCGATCGTTGCCCAGCTGAGGGCGATCGCGATCGCGATCGCGATCACCATGAAGACCCCCATCGCGCGCGTCGAGGAGACCCGCACGCCGGTGTTGCGCTCACGGAGGTCCGGGCGGTCGAACTGCATCCGCTGGTTTTCGGTCATGTTCGACAAGGCATCTCCCTGGTTGACGGCTTGGCGACCCTACGCGCATCGCCCCGGCGTGTCAATGACGACCGTCACGGAGGCGCCTGCGCCCTGGGCACGCCTATAGTCGCCCCATGGCCGAGCGAGCCAAGCCGAAGCGACGGGGCTCGCGCGCCTCGCCCGACCCGGTCGCGCGCGCGGCTCGCACCGCGCGCGAGCGGGCCGCCGCCGCGGAGGGCGCTCCGGCGCCGAAGGGCAGGGGCCGGTCGATGGACGTGTTCGGCGGCGAGATCCGGCGGCGAGATGTCGTCCCGCTGCTGGTGCTCCACCTGATTGCGCGCGAGCCGGCCTACGGCAACCGGCTGATCGAGGAGATCGAGCGGATCACCGAGGGCGCGATCTCGGCGAACCCGAACACGATCTACCCGATGCTGCGCGAGATGGAGTCCCGTGGGCTGATCGAGGGAAGCTGGGAGCATCCCGACAGGCGCACGCGCCGCTACTACGCGCTCACGCGGGAGGGCAAGGCCGAGTACAAGCGCCTGCGCAAGGAGGTCGAGCCCTTTCTCGACGCGGTGATCCGCTCGGTCTCGCTGATCAAGAGCGAGATCTATCCGTGAGCGAGGTCTCGGCCTCGTTGCTGGTCAACGCTTCCCTGGCCGAGACCTGGGACTACCACTTCGATTCACGATGGTGGCCGACCTGGGTCGATGGATTCGGCTCGGCCGTGGCCAGCGAGGGCTACCCGGAGGTCGGCGGCACGCTGCGCTGGCGCTCGACCCCGGCGGGACGCGGTGAGGTGACCGAGACGGTCCTCGAGCATCACCCGCGCACGCTCCACAAGATCGAGTTCGTCGATGCCCAGACCGAGGGGGAGATGACCACCACCTTCGAGATCAAGGGCGAGGGGACGCTGGTCGAGCAACGCCTCACCTACCGGCTGAGCGGCGGCGGCTTTTTCGGGCGCGTCTCGGACGTCCTCTTCATCCGCACCCAGCAGCGCCGGTCGCTCGAGCGCTCCCTCTTCTACCTCAAGCGCGAGGTGGAAGAGGCCGCGCACTTCGCCGAGTAGCGCCCGCCCGCTACGTTTCCGCGGCTCAATCACCCCTGATCGGAGGCACATGTTCGTATTCAAGGCCGCCGTCGTCGGCGCCGGCACGATGGGCGGCGAGATCGCCCAGGTCATCGCCGCGGCAGACATCGACGTCGTGCTCAAGGACATCAAGCAGGAGTTCGTCGACCACGGGCTGGACAAGGCCCGCGAGGTCACCAAGGCGCAGCTCGCCAAGCTCGTCGAGAAGGAGAAGCTCACCCAGGAGCAGGCCGACGCGCGTCTTGAAGAGGTCATGGGCAGGATCGATGGCTCGCTCGACTACTCCGGCTTCGGCGACGTGGACTTCGTGATCGAGGCGGCGCCGGAGAAGATGGAGATCAAGCAGTCGGTCTTCCGCGAGCTCGACGAGGTCACGCCCGGCCACGCGATCCTCGCCTCCAACACCTCCTCGCTCTCCATCACCGAGATGGGCGACGCGACGCTGCGCCCCGACAAGGTGGTCGGCTTCCACTTCTTCTATCCGGCGTCGGTGATGCCGCTGCTGGAGATCGTCGAGGGCGAGGACACCTCGGCCGAGACGACTCAGGCCGCCTACAACTTCGCCCAGGCGATCCGCAAGCAGCCGATCACCTGCGCCGAGGTCCCCGGCTTCGTGGTCAACCGCATCCTCAACTCCGCCGTGGGCGAGCTCTGGCGTGCCCAGGAGGAGCAGGGCCTGTCGATCCAGAAGATCGATGCCAAGGTCGCCGAGGCGCAGCTCGCGCCGATGGGGCCGTTCATCCTCACCGACCTGCTGGGCCTGGACACGGTCATGCACGTCGCCGAGCACCTGAACGAGTCCTACGGCGACAGCTTCTACGTCCACAAGGGGATGCAGAAGCTGGTGGCCGACGGGAAGCTGGGCGCCAAGTCCGGCGGCGACGGCTTCTACAAGGATGGCGAGCCGCAGATCGAGGGCGACGGCGAGCCCGACGACGAGCTCGTCGAGACGTTCGGCCTGAAGGCGCTGGTGGAGGCCTGCCTGCTGCTCGAGGAGGGTGTCGCCACCGCGCGCGACATCGACCTCGGGATGATGGCCGGCGCCGGGCTCGACCCCAGGCGCGGGCTGTTCCCCCCGTTCATGAAGGCGGACCTCGAGGGCCTCGACGTGGTGCTCGAGAAGCTCGAGAAGGCCAAGGACGCGCACGGCGAGCGTTTCGAGGCGCCCACCGTGCTGAAGCGCCTGGCGGCCCAGGGCCGGCTCGGCCAGAAGTCGGGCCAGGGGTTCTACGCCTACCCGCAGCCGGACGAGGGCGATCAGCCGACACGGTGAAGCTGGAGACCCGCGACGACGTGGCGATCGCCTGGCTCACGAACATGCCGATGAACGCGATCTCGCCGCAGGTGATCAAGGACCTGGGCACGGTCTGGGAGAAGGTCAAGGCCAACGACGAGGTCGGCGCCATGGTGGTCGCCTCCTCGATCCCGGTCGTGTTCTCCGCTGGAGCGGACATCAAGGCGTTCACCTCGATGGACGAGGGCAGCGAGGAGCTGATCCACACCGGCCACGCGCTCCTGCGGGAGCTCGGCTCCAACCGGGTCTCGACGATCGCAGCGGTGAACGCGCTGGCGTTCGGCGGCGGCTGTGAGCTGGCCATGGCCTGCGATTTCCGGATCGCCGCCGAGTCGGCCGTCTTCGGCCAGCCGGAGATCAAGCTGGGGATCATCCCCGGCTTCGGGGGCACGCAGCGCCTGCCGAGGCTGGTCGGCCCGGGCAAGGCGCCTGGAGATGAACCTCGTCGGCGACTCGATCTCGGCGGGCGAGGCGCTGGAGCACGGCCTCGCGACGCGGGTCGTCCCCGACCACGAGCTGTTCGACACGGCGATGCAGTGGGCCCGCAAGCTCGCCGGCCAGGCGCCGCTCGCCGTCGAGCTGATCAAGGAGGTCTCCTACAGGGGCGACCTCGATGAGGGGATCGAGGCCGAGAAGGCCGCCTTCGCCAAGGCCTTCACAAGCGAGGACGCGAAGGAGGGCATCTCCTCCTTCCTCGGCAAGCGCACCCCGAAGTGGCAGGGCAAGTAGACGCCGCCACGGGCACGCAGCGGCTCGCGGACTTGATCCGCGAGTCCGATGCCACCGTTGCTCTGACCGGAGCCGGGATCTCGGTCCCCTCCGGCATCCCCGACTTCCGCAGCCCCGGCACGGGGATGTGGACGAAGGTCGACCCCATGAAGGTCGCCCACATCGACGCGTTCCACCGCGACACGGCGGGCTTCTGGGAGTACTACCGGCCGCGCTTCGAGATGCTGGGCGACAAGCGGCCCAACCCGGCCCACGAGGCGCTCGCCGAGCTCGAAGGGCGCGGCCTCCTGGGGTGCGTCGTGACCCAGAACATCGACCGCCTGCACGCCGCGGCGGGCTCGCAGAAGGTCATCGAGGTCCACGGCTCGATCGCCACGTCGAGCTGCACGACCTGCGGCGCCCGGTATGAGCTGGAGCGGGTGGCGGAGCTCTTCGACGAGGACGGGATCGCCACGTGCGGCGGCTGCATGGGGAAGGTGAAGCCGGACGTAGTGCTGTTCGGCGAGCACCTGCCGGTCGAGGCGATGATGGAGGCGCAGGAGCTCTGCGCCGCGGCCGAGCTGCTCCTCTGCGTGGGATCCTCGCTCGAGGTATTCCCGGTCGCGGGCCTGCCCGAGCTGACCCTTGCCAACGGCGGCGCGGTCGCCATCGTCACCCAGAGCGCCACTCCCTACGACGATCGCGCAACGGTGCGCCTGGACGGGGACGTGGTGGACGAGCTGGGCGCGGTGCTGGCGGCGCTCGACGGCTAGGGCTCGTCTGAGACGCCCGAACCTGGACTCGCGAGACCGACCCGCCCGCGCCTACTGCCCCAGGATCCGCCGCCGCCGCAGCACCCGCTCGCACAGGCTGAGGGTCTCGGTGACCTCCTCGGCGCGCTCGGCCGATAGCTCGCCGGCCAGGGCCTCGTTCGCCGCCTCGCCGGTGATCGACCGGCGCTCCTCCAACGTGGCCAGGTCCTCGGTCTGTCGGGCGGCCTGGTCGGCGCCGATCTGCGCGCCGCCGCCGGTGGCCGCCGCGGCGCCGGCGGGCTTCACCTCGGCCAGAAGCGCCTCGAGGCCGACGCGCAGCTGGAGGGCCGCCTCCCGCACGCGCTCGCCGTCCAGGTCGGCCCTCGCTCGCAGGAGCAGCGTCTCGCAGGTGTCGTCCGCCTCGCGGCGGCCCAGCGTCGCGGCGAGGCGCTCCTGTGGGCGCAGCGCCTCGGTTCGCCCGCGGGGACCGGGAGAGGGAGGGACCTCGACCGCGTCCGTGAACTGGCCATCGACGAGCTCGTCGCCGGTCCCGTAGCCGACTCGCGTCGTCAGCGCCAGGCTCGCCGGGACGCCGCCACCGTAGGGGTCCTGCGTTGCCAGCTGATGCGCGTGCATCGCGCGATTGACGATCGCGTGGCCCTCGGCGACAAGCTCATCCGACAGATCCGGAGACCCCTTGAGCTCGTCGAGCCAAGCTTCAGCCTCGTCCTGATCCGGGAGAGGGTCCGGCTGGATCACCGTCAGCCTGGTGACGGGCACCTCGGGGGCGCCATCTGCGTCGGCCTGGCGGGCCTTTCCGCGCCGCCTGCGTCCGCGCCGCATCGCGACGGCCAGGCCCTTGATGCCGCCGACCACCAGCACGCGCTCGGCGCCGCCGCCGGCGGAGCGCACCACGTAGCGCCCGTCCTCTGGGCCGAGGCGGCCGGGATAGTCGAACTGGACGAAGGCGAGAAGGTCGGCTATGGCGGCGAGGCTACTCGCCGACGTGGGCGCCGGAGGCGCGGTTGCGCCCCTTGTCCTGGTGGTCGCCCTTGTCGCTGCCGTTGGCGGGAAGCGAGAACTTCGAGGGCTTGGTCGGCACCTCGGGGTTGTCGATCTCGGCGATGCGGCCGATCAGCCGCTCCCACTGGGCGGGCTTCAGGATCTGGACGAACTGCTTGTCCTCGGGCGAGCCGGGGCCGCCGAGCGCCGCGTAGCCCACGTGCACGTGGTCATCGTGGTCCGCCATGGCGAAGCTGGGACCGCCGAAGTCCATCAGGGAGATCACCTGGTCGGGCGCCATCGTGCCCTGGAGCGCGAGCACGTCCTGCACCAGCGCGTAGGACAGCGTGCCCGGTCCCTGGTTGCCCAGGATCGATTGGCCGTTGATCGCGGCGATGTCCACAGCGCCGCCGATGGAGTGCTGGCTGACGTTGCCCGAGGAGGTGTAGGTCGAGTGGCCGCACTTGAGCGAGGTGATCGTCAGGCGGAACCCGCGCTCGGCGAGGTACTCGAGCATCGCCAGGATGCGGCGGTCGATCTGGCCGGACTGGATGTCCTGGCGACCGCATTCGTAGATCTCGAGGCGCGGGTCTGCGAGGACACGCCGCTCCAGCTGCTCCTTCGACATCAGGAGCGTCTGGCCGACGGTCGCGCCGCTGCCCTCGAACGGGTCCTTGCCGGCGGCGCGATAGATCGCGGTCGCCTCCAGCAGCTTCCAGCCGTCGAGGATGGGCTTCGGGTCGACCTTGGGAGCGCCGCGGCCGGCAGGCCGGATCGCGAAGTTCACGTGCGAGGCCGACTCGCCCTCATCGCCGATGCGGCCGAGGACGGTGCCGGCGACGACCTTGGAGCCCTCGCGCAGGGCCTCCATCTCCATCGTCTTGCTGTCGAACTTCATGACGCCGCCGAGGTAGGACTTGAAGCTCTCGTAGCCGGGGAAGCGCGTCGCCAGCAGGTCGTCGAGCTGGCCGCTGAGGTCCGCGCGGCTGGCGTTCTCGGGCCGCTCCGGGAAGGCGTAGAGGCGCTCGCGCAGGTCCTCGGTGTTCAGCGGGCCGGCGTCGGCCTCCTCCTCGTCGGTGGGCTCGGAGTGCTGAGTCTCGGCGACCAGCTTCTTGTCGGCGTCGTCGTCGGCGCGCGAGCTGTCGCTGGCCGGCTCGGACGGCTTGTCGTCACCGCCGGGGGAGACGAGCTTGAAGTCGTCGGCCGTCAGCTTCTGCTCCTTCGGCACCGGGTAGACCTCGGAGACCTTGCCGAGCTCGGCGTAGGTGAAGCGGTTGCCGTAGGAGTCCTGAAGGACGATGTACTTGCCGAGCTTGTCGTTCTCCCCGATCTCGCGGATGACGCCGTCGTTGACCGCGACGACCGGAGCGCCCGCCTTCGAGTAGATGTTGATCCCTCGACGTGTGGGTGAGGCTGAGACAACATCGGCCACGTTGCCGGCGACTCCCTTGCGGGGGGCCGAGCGCTCGGCGGCCTCGCGCTCGGAGATGTCATCGGCATAGCGGGAGTCGGCGGCGACCGGGAACCGGGCGCCCTCGGTGAGGCCGGTCAGCGAGCCGACGAGGTCGTCGGGGAGATTGCCGTACTGCTTGGCGTAGAGCAGGACCTCGTCGACGTACCAGTCGGCGTGGTTGTAGGCGAAGATCGCGGTGCGAAGGTCATCCTCGCCGCCGGCGGCGTTGAGGTAGCGGGCGGCGGCGCAGATCGCGTCGACCGGGTTGTAGGGGTCCTTGCGCCCGTCGTTGTTGGCGTCGACCCCGTAGGCCTCCCAGGTCGACGGCATGAACTGCATCCAGCCCAGCGCGCCCGCGGTCGAGACGTTCAGGTTGGTGCCGAAGGCGGTCTCGATCCGGTTGATCGAGGCGAGCACCTGCCACGGGATCCCGTACTGCGGTTCCGCAGGCCTGGTAGATCGGCAACAGGAAGGGCGGGATCGAGAACTGGTCGATCATGAAGTTCGGAACGCCCATCGGGGCCGGGCCGAAGTCGGCGACCGTCAGGGTCGGGTTGGTGTCGGTGGGGGAGCCGTCGGGGTTGCGGTCGGTGGGCTTCTCCATCGGGTCGTCGGGCTTGTCGCCACCGCTGCCGCCGTTGTCGCCGCCGTCCTGGCCGTTGCCACCGTTGTCGGAGCCGTTGCCGCCGCCGGTGGAGCCGTTGCCGCCGCCGCCGCCGCCGTTGCCGGGATCGCCGGTGCCGGGACCGGTGCCGGGACCGGGGTCAGGATCCGGCTCGGGGTCGGGGTCGGGCAAGGGGTTGTCGTCGGGCGGTGTCGTCGACTCCGCCTCGGAGTTGTCGAGCGGATCGTCGCATTCGGCGTCGTCCAGGTCGGTGCTGCCGTCGTCGTCGTCATCGCGGAGGTTCGAGCACTCCGGCAGGCTGCCCAGCGGCGGGAGGTCCTCGCCCGCGGGCAAATCGATCTGCACTCCGCCGTTGCCGGTATCGAGCAGGTCGGTCCTTGCAGCCGCGGATCCGACCACGATGAGAGCCCCGGTAACGGCAAGCGCGATCGCTAGAAGAAAGTTGCGTCTCATCCTCAAAAAACCCCTACGGGCACCTAACCCTGCCGACCCTCCACAAACGCCATGGCAATCGCCTGCTCCGGAGCGTTCAAAACGCTACTTGTTTGACTCATGCCTTGCAACGATCTATTGGGCGTGGCAACCGTACCCGAAACCATCGGATTGATGCGCGGGTCCGCCGGCCACTTAACCCTCGCCAAACAATCGGCATCGAAGTGCCTGGGCTTGAGGGTAGTGGGCGGGTCGGTACTCTGCGCCCGCAGCCATGGATGACGAGCTGAGTGAGCGCGAGGACCGCGGCGGCATCCGCGCCAAGGGGGAGGACGCGCTGGGCGACCTCGCTGAGGCGCTCCTCGACAACCCCGTTTTCAGCCAGGCGCTCTCGCGAGCCCTGGGCGCAGGCGAGCGCGCCGCGCAGGCTCAGCGCAGCGCCATGAACGCCGTTGGCGTGCCTGCGGCCGCCGACCTGGAGCGTCTCGAGCGCCGGCTGCGCTCGATCTCAACGCGCCTCGAGGAGATCGAGGACAGGCTCGACGAGCTCGGCGACGACGTCGCCGGCCTGCGGGCTCAGGGGCGCGCTCGCTCAGGCGAGCAGGCTGGCTGAGGCCGCCCGCCCGAGCTCCAGCGAGAGGCTCTCGACCACCTCGTCGTCGAGCTGCAGGCTCGCGTCGCGCGCCACGACCAGGACGCTGGCGACCTCGACCCCAAGTCGATCCCCGACCTCCAGCATCGCGGCGGTGCCGAGATCGACGACGTGGCCGCCGGCGGCCAGCCGCGCCTCTCGCAGCGCCGTCTCGTCCGGGTCGTGGTAGCGGTCGGCGCCGGCCACCGTGACCTCACGGAGGCGCGGCTCCGCGGCGGCCAGGGCGGCCGTGAGAGCGGCATCGGGCATGAGCCGTCTCGCTCCCGCCGGGGGGGATGGCCGATTGCGCCACCACCAGCTCGCCCGCTTCCACCGAGGGGTCGAGCGCCGTGCAGGTACCGATCCGGATCGCACGCCGCACCCCCAGCGAATGCGAGCTCGGTGAGCACGATCGCCACGCTCGGGCCCGCCGATGCCGGTGGACTGGACCGTGAGCTCGTCCCCTCCCGGCGTGGCCGCCGTGTACCCCCAGAGGCCGCGGGCGTGGTTGGCCATCCGCGGGCCCTCGAGCAGGTCCTGGGCGAGCGCCAGAGCGCGCCCTGGGTCGCCCGGCAGCACGGCGAGCGGGGGCGATCGCGGCGGTGGGGCGGAGGTGATCGGTCATTCGCCTCTAAGCTTTCCAGCCCTTGACCGAGAGCAGCGAAGACACGGGCGATCGCGGGGTCGGCGACGCCCTCCGCGATGCCGTGGAGCGCACGCTGGCGGCCACCGCCGCCTCGGCGGCGAGCACGCGCGAGCGGGCCGGCGAGCTGGTCGACGAGATCACCCGCCGCGGCCGCGAGGCCAGTGAGCGAGCTGAGCCGCCGCGGCCAGGAGGCACGCGACGAGCTCGACGCGCCGCGGGCAGGTCGCCGGCGCCGAGCTCGCCAAGCGTGGCCAGGGCGCCGGCGCGGAGCTGGCCCGTCGCCTGGAGGCGCTTGAGAAGAGGCTCGCCGACGTCGAGGAGGGCCTTCGCCGTGAGGCCGACGGTTCCGGGGTGGACTCCGAGGACGCGCCGGGAGGGGCGGCGGAAGCTAACCCTAAGGCTGAGGATTAGGTAATGGCCACGGGGCGCCGGGTCGTGATCACCGGGGTCTCCGGCCACTGGGGCTCGGAGCTCGCCCGGCAGGCTCGATGCGCGACCCCGGCGTCGACCACGTCGCCGGGATCGACTCGCGCCCGCCCGCCACAGGACCTCGAGCTCACCGAGTTCATCGAGGCCGACATCCGCAACCCGCTCCTGTCGCGGATCCTGCCGAGCACCGAGGCCGACACCGTCGTCCACTGCGGGATCCTGCTCTACCCCGAGCCCGGCAAGCCCGCCCGCGCGCTGCACGACATCAACGTGATCGGGACGCTCCAGCTCCTCGCCGCCTGCGAGCGGACCCCGACGCTCGAGCGGGTCGTCGTCCGCGGCTCGGCGGCGATCTACGGCTGCGAGGGTGCGCCCCGTACTTCTTCACCGAGGACCTGGCGCGGCGGATGCCGCTCCGCACCCGGTTCCAGCGCGACATCTCCGAGCTCGAGGACTACTTCTCTGAACTTCGCCCGGCGCCACCCCGAGATCGCCTGCTGCATGCTCCGCCATCAGCCCGAGATCGGTCCGGATCTCGACATGCCGCTGGCCCGCTACCTGTCGCTGCCGGTGGTCCCGACCCAGCTCGGCTTCGACCCTCGCCTTCAGCTGATGCACACCGAGGACGCGACCGGCGCGCTGGCGGCCGCGATCTGCAGCGACGTCCGGGGCGCCGTGAACGTCGCCCCGATCGGGTCGATCTCGCTCAGCCGGGCCCTCCGCCTTGCGCGCCGCCCGTCGGTTGCCATCCCGCATCCGCTGTTCGAGCCCGGCCCTGCCCGCCTTGGCGATCGGCTCGGGGTCGGCCGCCTCTGGGGCGACGGCGTTCGCCTCCTTCGCTACGGCCGTGGCGTCGACAACACCCGCCTGCTCGAGGAGGTCGGCTACGAGCCGGCCTTCGACGCCGAGGGCGCCGTTCGCGACTTCGCCGCCGGGCTGCGGGGTCGCAGGATCGGCCCGTCAACCTCCATCCCGGCGCCATCGTCGATCGGCTTCGCCGGAGGCCGCGCGTGAACGCGCCGTCGCCGGCCGCCGCCGCGCCCGAGGCGCTTGCGGACTTCCTGCGTCGCCTTCGCCACGGCGTCGAGGGCAGGCATGGATCCGCTGAACGCCGCTGAGGGCGCGGCCTCGGCGCTGCCCGACCGGCTTCAGCACGAGCGCTCGAGACGATCAGCCGCCGCCTCCGGGGCGAGTACCGCGAGGACGAGTGGGGCTTCGACGAGGACTTCGCGGAGGCCGTCTATCCGCTGTTCGAGTTCCTCTACGAGGTGTGGTGGCGGGTCGATGACGACCGGAGTGCACAACGTCCCCGGACATGGACGGGCGCTGCTCGTCTCCAACCACGCCGGCGCGCTCTTCCCGTTCGACGCCTCGATGATCCTCGCGGCGATCATGAAGGAGCACCCGCTGCCCCGATGGGCGCGGTTCATGGTCCTCGACTGGGCGTTCGTGCTGCCGTACCTGTCGACGTTCATGCGCCGGGTGGGCGGCGTGCCGGCCAGCCCGTTCAACGCGATGCGCCTGCTGCGCCAGGACGAGCTGGTGATGGTCTTCCCCGAGGGCGTGAAGGGAACCGGCAAGCCCTTCTCGGAGCGCTACCGGCTCCAGCGGTTCGGCCGCGGCGGCTTCGTGGAGGTCGCGCTGCAGACCGGTGCGCCGATCGTCCCGGTCGCCGTCGTCGGCTCCGAGGAGATCTATCCGAAGATCGGCGAGAGCCGGACGCTCGCGAAGGCGGTCGGGGCTCCGTTCGCCCCGATCACCCCAACGTTCCCCTTGCTCGGGCCGCTGGGCCTGATCCCGCTGCCGTCTCGCTGGCGGATCGAGTTCTGCGAGCCGATCGACCTCTCCGAGCACGGCCCCGATGCGGCCGACGACCGCCGGGTGGTCTTCGACGTCTCCGAGCAGGTGCGCGAGACGATCCAGCAGAAGCTGTACGAGAACCTCGCCAAGCGAAGGTCGGCGTTCCTGTAGATCGGCGCCGGGCGATGTGCCGGCATCGGCCACGTGCGGGCATATAGTCCGGCCATGGGAGGCGCGGTTGCCCTGAGGACGGAGGAGGCGACCGAGTCGGCCGACTCCGTCGCGCGCCGAGTTCCGGGCGCTGCTCGACGGGTTCTCGCCGAGGTCGACGCGCGACGAGCGGATCGGTGCCCTGCTTCGAGCGGCGGAGATCCGGCTGCGCTTCCGCTACCCGGACCTGGACACCACGCTGAACGTGGCCGCGACCGAGGAGCCGGCGCACCACCTCCGCTGGGCTTCTCCGACGACATGGACCTGGCCGCCGAAGCTGGAGCTCGAGATGAACTCGGACGTGGCCAACCGCTATCTCCAGGGCGAGCGAGAGCCTGGCGGTCGCGATCGCTCGGCGGCCGGGTCAAGGTCCGCGGCGAATCGCAAGATCGCGCTGCTCTACCTGCCCGCGATGCGGCTGGTCTGCGAGCCCTACCGGCGCATCGCCAGAGGCGGACTACCCGCACCTCGCGATCGCCTGAGCCGGTCCGGACGAACTGTCCGTTGACACCCCGCGGCCGCGGGCGTAGGCTGGATCCACGAAGAAGGCAACAGGCCGCAGTGGGCTCCCCTGCCCGCCCGCCCCGTGGCGACTGGGGCGAGATGGCGAAGGTCCCGCAAGGCGTCTTCGGCGCCGCAGGCCGACGTAGCGGGCCGTGACGTCCGCAAGCGACGGGGCCCCATGCGACCCCGTCGCTACGTCCGGAGAATCGGAATTCCGGTCACAGACGGGCCATCGGCTGGCAGGTAGCGTGCGGCCGGTGAGCGAGGACGTGATCAGCATCAGCGAGGCCGCCCGGATCTCGGGCGGTCTCGCCTCGACCCTGAAGCGGTGGGCGGACGAGCGCGTGATCCCGGTCCGCAAGGGACGCTGGACGCGCGCGCTGGCCGCGCAGGCCCGCGTCGTGGCCCGCATGCGCGAGCGCGGGCACTCGCTGTAGGACCTGCGCCGCGCCGTCCGCGACGGGCGGCTCGCCTTCGGCTACATCGAGGATCTCCTGCCAGGCAGCGAGCGCTCGCTGACCCGCGACGCGGCGGCCGAGATCTCCGGGCTCGAGGAGCAGCTGATCGAGCGGATCATGTCGCTGCTCGGGACCCCGACGGCGCTCGAGGGAACCCTCACCGACGAGGACGCCGAGGCGATGGAGACGATCGCCGAGGTCCTGCGTTCTGGCTTCCCGCTGGTCGCGGTGCTGCAGCTGATCCGGGTCTACGCGCAGTCGATCCGGAAGATCGCCGAGGCCGAGGTCCGCCTGTTTCATCTCTTCGTGCACGAGCCGCTGATGCGCCAGGGGGTCGACTCGCTGGAGATGGCCGAGGAGATGGAGGGCCTCGTCCGCGAGCTGCTCCCGCTCACCTCGCCGCTCATGGAGTACGTCCACCAGCGGTACCTGCGCTTCTACCTCGAGCAGGACGTGGTCGGGCACATGGAGGCCGAGATGGCGCCGGGGACGCTGGGCCGGGTGCAGATGGCCTTCTGCTTCGTCGACCTGACCGGCTTCACGCGCTACACGGAGGAGGAGGGCGACGAGGAGGCGCTCGACCTGGTCGAGCGCTTCGTCGAGACGGTCGAGGCGACGCTCCCGGCCGAGGCGCTGATCGTGAAGACGATCGGCGACGAGGTGATGATCGTCTCGCCCGACCCGGGGACGCTCACGGAGTGGGCCGTCGGCTTCCTCGGCCTCTTCGGCGAACGCCCGCAGCCCCGCGTCGGGCTCCACTACGGCAAGGCCGTCTATCGCGACGGCGACTACTTCGGCGGCGAGGTCAACCTGACCCACCGCGTCGTCGCCCGCGCGCTCGGCGGCGAGGTCATGGTCACCGCCGCGGTCGTCGACGCGATCGGCGGCTCCGACTACCTCGACTTCGAGCCGATCGGGCGCGTCGATCTCAAGGGCCTCTCCGAGCCGGTCGAGCTGTTCGTCGCGACCGCTCGCGAGCCGGAGTAGTTCGGGCGAGCACCTTTAGGTGCGAAAGCAGCATGTAAGGACGGCGAAGCCGTCCGCAAGTGATTCAACGTCCCTCGCTCGCCTTAGTATCGCCGCGTGGAGAGCGCCGCCAGCCCACGACCGCGGGATCGCGACGCTGCGCTCGCCGAGCTGGGCGCCGCCGCCGAGGCGAGCGGCCTCATCACCGCGGGGGGCATCGGCCGTGGTCATGGTCTCGGGTGGCGCCGACTCCGCCTGCGCCGCCGCCGCGCTGGCCCAGCTGCTCGATCCGGGCGACGTCCACGCGCTTCACCTGAACTACGGGCTGCGCGAGGGCGCCGCCGCCGACGAGCGAGCCTGCCGCGACCTCTGCGGCGACCTTCGCCTTGACCTCCACGTCGAGCGCCCGGAGCTGGCGGCCGGAAACCTCCAGGCCGCCGCGCGCGAGGCGCGCTACGCGGCCGCCGAGCGTCTGCGGGCGAAGACGGCGGCCGACGTGATCGTGACCGGCCACACGCGGACCGACCAGGTCGAGACGGTGCTCTACCGGCTCGCCGTGTCGCCCGGGGCCCGCGGCCTCCTGGGCCTCTCGCCGCGCAACGGGCGCGTGGTCCGTCCGCTCCTTGCGGTCTCGACCGTGCCGACACGCGCCGGCTTGCCGCCGCCGCCGGCCTGCGCTTCAGCGACGACGAGACGAACGACGATCCCTGCCTTCGCCCGCAACCGGGTCCGCATCGAGGCGCTGCCGGTCCTCCGCGACCTGAACTCCGCCGCCGAGCGCAACATCGCCGAGACGCGCGCCGAGCTGGCCGAGGATGCCGCCCTGCTCGAGCGCGTGGTGCTCGAGGAGCTCGAGGCCGATGGGCGCCGCGGCCGGGGACGTGTCGGTCGCTCGCCGGCGGAGCTCGCCCGGCGCGAGCCCGCCGCTCCAGCGCCTCGCGCTGCGCGCCCTCGCCGAGCGCGCCGCCGGCCGGCCGGTGGCCCTGGGCCGCTCGCGGGCGGACGGAGATCATGCGCCTGGCCTGCACGCCGGAGGGCGGCGAGATCGACCTCGGCTCCGGCCTGCACGCGGTCTGCGAGAGCCGGCTCGGTCGGGTTCGCCACCTCGCGCCCGGCCGACGCCGCGCCGGCGCCGGTTCGCCCTGGGCGTGCCCGGCCTCGGCGCGGCTCGGACGCTGGGAGGTGCGCGCCGAGCTTCACCCGGCGCCGGTCGACGCCGCCGGGCCCGAGCTGGCCACGCTCGACGCCGCCACTCTGGCCGGGGCCGTCGAGGTCCGCACCTGGCGGGAGGGCGACCGGATGCAGCCGCTGGGAATGGAGGGGACCAAGACGCTCGGCGACCTCCTCGCCGAGGGCGGCATCCCGCGCTCGGAGCGGCACTCGATCCCGGTGGTGACCGTGGGGGGCGAGGTCGCGTGGATCCCGGGGGTCGCCGTCGGCGAGCGCTTCCGGCTCGGCGCCGGGACCGCCGAGGTCGCCGTCCTGACCGCTCGCCTGACAGAGTAGGGGCCGGCATGGCCGGCATCGGCGAGATCCTCGTGAGCGAGGAGGACCTCGAGCGGCGCGTCGCCGAGCTCGGGGCCGAGATCAGCCGCGACTACGCGGGCGCGACCTGCTGCTCATCGGCGTGCTGAAGGGCGCCGTCCCGTTCCTCGCCGACCTCATGCGCCGCTGGAGGTCGACTGCGAGGTCGACTTCATGGCCGTCTCCTCCTACGGCTCGGCGACTGACTCCTCGGGCGTCGTGCGCATCCTCAAGGACCTCGACGCCTCGATCGAGGGCCGCGACGTGCTGCTCGTCGAGGACATCATCGATTCGGGCCTGACGCTCCACTACCTGATGAAGAACCTGCGGGCGCGCAACCCCGCCTCGCTCGAGGTCTGCGCGCTGCTCACCAAGCCCGAGCGCCGGCGCGTGGACCTGCCGATCAATACGTCGGCTTCGAGATCCCGAACCGCTTCGCGATCGGCTACGGCCTCGACCATGCTCAGCGCTACCGGAACCTGCGCTACGTGGCCGTTCTCGACGAGTAGCTGAGACAGCGCGTCCCAGCCGTTCGTAGAAGCGTTGATGGAGCGCTTTAGGCGTACTGGTACGCTGAAAATCGTCGCAGGGCACCGGTAACCCTTGACCATGCGCGAAAACGTGAGGAACTCAAATACAGCGATCCGATGATGAGGCGGCTCTTCCGCAGCGCCGCGTTCCCGATCCTGATCGTGATCGTGCTCGCCTTCTTCGCGCAGCGGCTGATCAGCCCGGGCGAGAAGGAGGATCCGCCCACGTACAACGAGTTCCTCGCGCAGATCGAGAACGACGCCGCCTCGATCGAGACGGTCACGCTCGCGCCGAAGACGCAGACGGCCAAGGTCGTCGAGACCAACGGCGAGGAGTACTCGACCGGCTATCCGCCGAACACCGAGGAATCGCTGGTCAACACCCTCCAGCGCAACGAGATCGACACCGACGTCGAGTCCACGGGCGGCTCCAGCTTCCTCAACATCCTCACCTACATCCTCCCGTTCCTCCTGTTCTTCGGGTTCTGGATCTTCCTGATGAACCAGATGCAGGGCGGGGGCTCCCGCGTGATGAGCTTCGGCAAGTCGAAGGCCAAGCGCATGTCCGTCGATGCGCCCAAGATCACCTTCCGCGACGTCGCCGGGGTCGACGAGGCCGTGCAGGAGCTGCACGAGATCAAGGAGTTCCTCGAGAACCCCAAGAAGTTCCAGGCGCTGGGCGCCCGGATCCCCAAGGGCGTGCTGCTCTACGGCCCGCCCGGCACCGGTAAGACGCTGCTCGCTCGCGCCGTCGCGGGCGAGGCCGGCGTGCCGTTCTTCTCGATCTCCGGCTCGGACTTCGTCGAGATGTTCGTGGGCGTCGGCGCCAGCCGCGTGCGCGACCTCTTCGAGCAGGCCAAGCAGAACTCCCCCTGCATCATCTTCATGGACGAGATCGACGCCGTCGGCCGCCACCGCGGCGCCGGCATGGGCGGCGGTCACGACGAGCGCGAGCAGACCCTGAACCAGCTCCTCGTGGAGATGGACGGCTTCGAGATGAAGGACAACATCATCCTCATCGCGGCCACCAACCGGCCCGACATCCTCGACCCGGCGCTGCTGCGGCCCGGCCGCTTCGACCGTCAGGTCGTGGTCGACCGCCCGACCGCCTCGGCCGCCGCAAGATCCTCGAGGTCCACACCCGCGGCAAGCCGCTGGCGAAGGAGCTCGAGCTCGACACGCTCGCCGCGCAGACGCCCGGCTTCACCGGCGCCGACCTCGCGAACCTGATCAACGAGGCGGCCCTGCTGACCGCCCGCTACGGGCAAGCGCGAGATCACGATGGTGGAGCTCGAGGAGGGGATCATGCGCGTGATCGCCGGCCCCGAGAAGAAGACCCGGGTCATGTCGGAGAAGGAGCGCCTCGTCACCGCCTACCACGAGATGGGTCACGCGATCGTCGGGCACGTGCTGCCCAACTGCGATCCGGTCCACAAGATCTCGATCATCTCCCGCGGCCAGGCCCTGGGCTACACGATCGCCCTCCCGGGCGAGGACAAGTTCCTGACCACGCGCGCCGAGCTGACCGACAACATGGCGATGACGCTGGGCGGGCGCGCCGCCGAGGAGATCGTCTTCTCCGAGATCACCACCGGCGCCTCGAACGACCTCGAGAAGGTGACCGAGAGCGCCAAGGCCATGGTCATGCGCTACGGGATGTCCGAGCGCCTCGGCCCCCGCGTCTTCGGCCACGACCGCTCGCAGCCCTTCCTGGGCCGCGAGTTCTCGGCCGAGCCCGACTACTCGGACGAGATCGCGCGCGAGATCGACGACGAGATCCGGCGCATCGTCGAGGAGGGCCACCAGACCGCGCGCGGCATCCTCGAGGAGAACCGCGAGCAGCTCGAGCGCATCTCGAAGATCCTGCTCGATCGCGAGACGATCGACGCCGAGCAGTTCGTGAAGCTGCTCGACGGCGTCGCCGAGGAGGAGGTCTTCGGCGTCGACGAGCCCGAGGCCGACGCGGCTCCGGAGGAGCCCGAGCCGGAGGCCGAGAAGAAGCCGGCGCAGGAAGGCCCGCGCCCGGTCACACACGCCCCGCCCGGGCTTCGCCGGCGGCTCGGCCGAGATGCGGCGGCCGACCCGACGCCCGGACTCCGCGACGTACGCCGCCAGCTGCTCCTGGACGCCCCGCGCGTATGACGCGGCTCGATGGGCATCCTCAACGTCACCCCCGACTCGTTCTCGGACGGGGGCCTCTTCCTCGACCCCGAGGCCGCGATCGCGCACGGGCGGGAGCTCGCCGCCGAGGGTGCCGAGATCGTCGACGTCGGTGGTGAGTCGACGCGGCCCGGCGCGGCCGAGGTGCCGGCCGGCGAGGAGGTCGAGCGGACGGCGCCCGTGGTCGCAGGGCTCGTCGCGGCGGGGGTTGCCGTCTCGATCGATACGTCCAAGCCCGCCGTGGCGGGGGCGGCCCTCGACGCCGGGGCGCGCATGGTCAACGACGTCACCGCCCTCACGGCCGACCCCGACCTCGCCGGGCTCTGCGCGGACCGCGGCTGTGAGGTTGCGCTGATGCACATGCAGGGGACCCCGCGCACGATGCAGGAGAACCCCACGTACGAGGACGTCGTCGACGACGTCAAGGCGTTCCTGACCGCGCGGGTGAAGGCCGCGGTCGCGGCGGGCATCGATGAGGAGCGGATCTGGATCGACCCGGGCATCGGCTTCGGAAAGACGCTCGAGCACAACCTCGAATTGCTGCGTCGCCTGGGCGAGCTGCGCGAGCTGGGACGCCCGATCCTCGTCGGCACCTCGCGCAAGACCTTCATCGGCAAGATCACCGGCCGCGAGGTGGGGGAGCGCATCGGTGGCTCGATCGCGTCCAACGTCCTCGCGCTGCGGGCGGGGGCCGAGATGCTCAGGGTGCACGACGTGAAGGAGATGCGCGAGGCTGCGCTCGTGGCGGAGGCGATCCTCGACCCGGGACGAGCGTGGAGTTCGGCCTAGCGATCTTCCCCACCGAGGACTCACCGCCGCCGGGGGAGCTTGCCCGCCGGGCCGAGGAGTCGGGCTTCGACGCCTTCTACGTCACGGAGCACACGCACATCCCGGCAAGCCGGGAGACCCCGTACCCGGCGGGCGGTGACCTGCCGAGGGAGTACTCGCGCATCTACGACCCGCTGATCTCGCTCACCCAGGCGGCCGCGATGACGGAGCGGATTCGCCTGTGCACGGGTCTCCTCCTGATCGTCGAGCGCGATCCGATCACGACAGCCAAGGAGGTGGCGACCCTCGATCTGCTCTCCGGCGGCCGGGTCGAGCTCGGCGTCGGCGCCGGTTGGAATCTGGAGGAGATGCGAAACCACGGCACCGACCCCGAGCGCCGCTTCGGGATCATGCGCGAGCGGGTCGAGGCGATGAAGCAGATCTGGACCTCCGAGGAGGCCTCCTACGACGGCCGCTACGTGAGCTTCGACCGCATCTGGTCGTGGCCGAAGCCCGTCCAGAAGCCTCATCCGCCGGTGATCGTGGGCGGCAACGGCAAGACGGTCTACGACCGCGTCCTCGCGTTCGGCGACGGCTGGATCCCGAACTACCTCGGCGACGTCGAAAAGCTTGCCGCGCGGATCGAGAAGCTCCACGGCCTCGCCGCGGACGCCGGCCGCGAGCCGCCGCAGGTGATGGTGTACGGCAGCCCCCGTGATCCAGCGGCGATCGACCGCTTCGCCGAGGCCGGGGTGAAGCGCTGCGTCTTCTGGCTTCCGCCGACCGTCCCCGGCGACCTGCAAGAGCGCTTCGACAAGTGCGCCAAGACCGTCGCGGACTACCGCGGCCAAACCGGCGAGTGATCGGGTCCTCGCGGCTCCCGGGTTCCGCGCATACCTCCCAGCCGTGGCGGATCCACGAGCTCACTCGCGACTTCAAGCTCGAGGACGTCTGGGCGCTGCCGACGCCCGGCGGGCCCGACGACTTCCCCCTGCTCGTCAAGGCGTTCGCCGAGGGCGATCCTGCCGCAGGGCTCGTCCGCGGTCTCGCGGGCGCTGTGGGCGATCCGCTGGAAGCTGGGGGAGCTCTTCGGATGGGACGACGAGGACGCTGGGCTGGGCT
Organism: uncultured Solirubrobacterales bacterium; assembly: GCA_963729505.1. Classification (GTDB taxonomy): domain Bacteria; phylum Actinomycetota; class Thermoleophilia; order Solirubrobacterales; family 70-9; genus JBDTSW01. The sequence continues at coordinate 98,851 of CAVSOA010000006.1, read as the reverse complement.
CACGGGTGCCGACGCTTCGCGACCGGCTGCCCGACGATCTGCAAGGGAGACCGCCGGGCCCGGAATTCGGCTCGCTCCCGTTCAGCTCGCTCTACTTGCTGGACGACGAGTGGGCCGCCGAGATCGCCAACCGCACAGTCCACGGGGTGATGCACCTGGGCTGGGTACCTGACGGCGAAGGCGGCTACCGGGGTCAGATGGCCGTGCTCGTGAAGCCCAACGGGACGCTGGGAAAGGTCTACATGGCGGCGATCAAACCGTTCCGGCACCTGATCGTGTACCCGGCGGCCATGCGGCGGATCGAGCGAACCTGGGCCGCCCCGCGGTAACACTCCCGTCACAGGGGTCTGACCCCAAGGGGCGCGCTTTTCACGCAATTGCAGCGCTTTTGGGGGTCAGACCCCTGCTACAGGAGTGCGCCGCAGCTCGATCCAGAGGGCGTCGGCCCACGCCAGGGGCTTGCCGGAGGCGTCGAAGATCGCGGTCCCAGCGCGGTGCTTGCGCCCGTCGCGCTCCACCGGCCACCCGATGACGATTTGCGGCTGGCCGGGCTCGATTCGCTCCTCGATGTGACCGCGAAGGCGTGCCAGGACCATCGCGCCCTCGTCCGGCGCGTAGTGGTGTGCCGCGATTCCGCTTGGGCAGTCGAGCGCCGCCCAGGTGAACTCGTCGCGAACCGCCCCGTTCGCGCCCGCGAGGCTCAGGTCCGGCGTCCACACGCACGCCAGCATCTCGTGTGCGTCGACGTGCCCGGGATAGATGCAGAGCCCGTCCCCGGGGTCCCGGTCGGGCCCGCAGACGAAGCAGCCCGGGAAGGAGTGGTCGTCGTAGAACTCTGAGCGCAGGTCGGCGTTCTCCGCGTCGTGGAACGGCGGAGGATCCGGCAGGTCGAGCTCGACAGAGTCGAGCCTGCGGCCGTCGGCGACCGTGTCCGCCCCGTCGAGCAGTTGCGCCGCGTCGGCCTCGTCCTCGAGCGCCAGCCCGCGCTCGAGCGGCGGTGGGATCCGCAGGTTCACCTCGGCGGTGCGAGCCCCGAGCGCACCGGCGATGAGCCCGCAGGTATAGCCGCCGTTCGCGCTCGCCGGCGGACCCCGGAAACGGCGCTCGATCACCACCTCATCTGCCATGCCCGGACTCTCTCAGAAACGGGGCCGAGCCCCGTTTCGCTCAGAGGGTGTTGTCGAACTTGTAGAGGCGGAGGTAGCCCTTGCTGAAGCGCAGGCTGCCGCCGCGGAAGTTCTGGCCGTCGTACATCGAGGCGCTCGCGCCGACGGTCAGGTTCAGGTGGTAGGTCTTGTTCGAGTCCGCGTCGAAGCGCAGCACCCCACCCTTTTGGATCGCACAGGGCGTCTCGTGGCCGGAGTTGGCCTTGGTGCAGGTCCAGCCGTTGCGTGGCGAGACGACCGGGTATTCGGTCGGCCCGTAGACGCCCTGAGGGTCGTTGGAGCGGACGCGCGCCCCCAGCATCAGCTCGTTGCGAATCGCCGCGTCGTACGGGAGATGGCCGACCCTCGCCACGAACTTCGATTCGACCCAGTAGGTGTCACCGGCGCGGGGGTTGCGGATCGGCAGCGAGTAGATGGTCCTGCGCTCCCCCTCCTGCCCCTCGGGCTCCAGTTTCACCTGTCTCAGAATCTTCGTCGTCTCGTCGGGCTCCGGCATCGTCGTCCCGCGGAGTCGCAGCATGCTCAGCCCGGCCCGGTTCTGGTTGATCGAGAGGTTGTCGTCGAACGAGCCCATCGTCACCTTGTGCCCGTGCTTCGCCCGCGGGTGAGACGCGGAGACGACCAGGTGCAGGTTGCAGGGAGAGCAGTCGTCGGTGAGGCGCTTCTTCGCCGGCGGGACCGTGAGCAGGCAGTGGCGGTTTCTCCCGGGGATGTGCTGGGAGCACTGAAGGCTCCGGCGGCGAGAGATCGGGACGGCCCGGGGACTGCTGGGGCCGGTCGACGGCGACAGAACGAGCTGGGCCGTCAGCTTCGGGTCATATCCGTAGACCTTGCCGACGCAGGGGGATTGCGGGAAGGGGCCGTGCGCCTTGAGGCAGATCGTCATCTCGAACTCGCCCTGCGCCCGGACCATGTCGCCCGCGCGGAACCCGCCGACCTTCGACGGCCCCAGCGTGATCAGGGTCTTCGGCGAGCGGTCGGGGTCCTTCTCGATCGGGATCGTCTTGAACTGCTCGGCGTCGTGCGTCTTGTAGGCGAGATGCGCCGGGTCCGAGGGATCCGCGATTCCCGTCGTCGCGCCGGCAGCCAGCAGGCCTGCCGCAACGAACCCGATGAGCGATGGGCGATGGGACCTCATGCGTCCTTCGTCGGCACACAGCCGCCCGAGCTTCAGCGAAAAGCCGCTCAGAAGCCGCTTTGCCCTCGGCTCAGATCGTGTTGTCGAACTCGTAGATCCGCAGGTAGCCGTTGCCGAGGCGTACGCGTCCGCCGCGGTAGTGCTGCTTGTCGAGCAGCGACGCGCTCGCGCCGACGGTCAGATTGAGGTGGAAGGTCTCGTTCGAGCTTCGGTCAAAGCGCAGCACCCCGCCCTTCTGGATCACGCACGGGCTCTGATGTCCCGACGGTCCGCGGGTGCAGGTCCAGCCGTTGCGGGGCGAGACGACCGGGTATTCGGTCGGGCCGTAGGCGCCCTTGGGATCGTTGGAGCGCTTGTGCCGACCGAGAAAAAGCTCGTTGCGCATCGCCACCGAGTACGGCAGGTGCGCGACCCGGGCCACGTACTTCGACTCCACCCAGTAGGTATCGCCGGCGCGCGGACGGGCGATCGGGATCGAGTAGACGGTGAGGCGGTCGCCCTCCTCGTTCTCCGGCCTGACCTTGACCGGCCGCAGCGCCTTCGTCGTCACCTCGGGCTTTGGCTTGGGGACGCCGCGGAGCCGCAGCATGCTGAGCCCGGCCCGGTTCTGATGGATCGAGAGGCGGTCGTCGAAGGATCCGATCGTCACCTTGTGCCCCTTCCTCGACTTCTGGTGCGAGGCGGAGACGATCAGGTGGAGGTAGCAGGGATCGCATGGGGCGTCGAGGCGCTCCTTGCCGGGCGGGACGGTCAGCAGGCAGTGCCGGTTGCGGTTCGGAACCCGCTGGTAGCAGTGGAGGCCCCGCCGGCGCGAGATCGGGATCGCCAGGGGGTCCTTCGGCGCCTGAGATGGCGAGAGAACGAGCTGCCCGGTCAGCTTCGGGTTGTAGGCGTAGAGCTTGCCCGGGCAGGGCGATTGCGGGAACTCGACGCCCGCCTTCAGGCACACGGTCACCTCGTACTCCCCCTGCGCCCAGACGATGTCGCCGGCCTGGAACGGGCCGACCTCGGAGGGTCCGAGCGTGATCAGCGCGCGCGGCGTCTTGCGGCGGTTCTTCCTGATCGGGATCGTCTTGTACTGCTCGGCCTTGTGGGTCTCATAGGCGAGGTGCGCCGGGTCGATGGGGTCGGCGGAGGTGGTCGCCGCGCCCCCAACGAGCACGCACGCAATTAACGCGAGCAGCGTCAGGCGACTGGCGCTCATGCCTCTCTGGTCGGTTCGGGCCGGCGGCCTTCCAGCGGAAAGCCGCTACGTTGGCCCGATGGCGGCCAGCGACGAGTCCGGCGCCCCCGTGCGCGTCGAACTGCGGGGTATCTCCGCATACACGCATCATGGCGTGACCGAGGCGGAACGTGAGGTCGGCCAGCGCCTGGAGATCGATCTCGTGCTCGAGGTCGCCGACGCCCCGGCGACGCGGACGGACGAGCTGGCCGGGACCGTCGACTACGCCGAGGTCTGCGACATCGCCGTCCAGGCCGCGACGGAGACGAGCTACCAAACGCTCGAGCGACTCGCCCAGGTGATCGGCGAGCGCCTCGTGGAACGCCTTGGCGCCACGGCCGCGACCGTGCGCACCTCGAAGCCCGAGCCTCCGCTCGACCACGTCACGGGCGCCGCCACGGTCGAGGTGACCGTGCGCGCCGAGCCCACGTGAGCGAGCGCACCGGCTACCTCGGCCTGGGCTCCAATGTCGGCGACCCGGCCGCCAACCTCCGGGCCGCGATCGCCGCGCTCTCCGAGCGGGGCGTCATCGTCGAGGCCACATCGTCCCTGTACGAGACCGAGCCCGTGGGCGAGGTCCTCGACCAACCCGACTTCCTGAACGCCGCGATCCGCATCCGCACGGCGCTCGAGCCGACGGAGCTGCTCGCCGCCTGCAAGCGCGTCGAGGCCGCGCTCGGCCGCGAGGGCGGCGGCCCGCGCCACGGCCCGCGTCCGATCGATGTCGACGTGCTCCTGCTCGGGGACATCGAGCTGGAGACGGAGGCGCTCAGCCTCCCGCACCCCGAGGTGTCGTCTCGGCGCTTCGTCCTCGAGCCGCTCCTCGAGCTCGACCCCGCACTCGAGCTGCCGGACGGGACGCGACTCGCGACCGCACGCGACGCTCTCGAGGGCCAGCGCGTGAAGCGGGTGGGCGAGCTGTAGGTCGGACCCGGCCTTGGCGGCGCCGGAGTAGTCGGTCGTCCGCAGGCCGGGTTTGGCTGGGTAGGGGAAGCGGAGGCGGTGACTGAACGGTTTGCCCCTACATGCCGGGGCAAGAGGTTCAGCCGCCGAACGAGTGGACGTTTGTGGTTGCTATCACGCCCAAAAGTGTCCAGCGGTTGCTGGCCACTCCCTCATTGCCCCCGCGCCGCTTCGCCGGGCGCGGACGGTTCTCGGGAGCCCTAGCCGCGGCGTTCGCGCAGTGGCTTGAGCCACTCGACGGGCATGATCGGCGGGATCTCGCCCGGGTAGTCCGGGACCAGCCGCTTTGACAGCTCGCCGGCGGGACGGCCCTCGATTGCGGGGCGGAGGTCCGCCATCGTCATCGCGAGGCCCAGGGCAGCGGCGATCTGGAAGTCGGCGGCGTTGGGCTGATCGCCCCCTAGTACGCCCTCGGCGATCCACTCGTCGACTCGGTCCAGCCAGCCCGCGAGCGCGGCCAGGTCAGCCCGCACGGCGTCGTCGGTGACGCCGTGGATCCGCACCTCGGCGGCGATGATCGGGGCGGCGGTCTTCACCGCCACGCCGATCGGGACGCCCAGCTTGGCGCCCTCGGCGTAGCTCGCCAGCGGCGCCTTGTCGCGCTTGATCGCGTTCCAGAGGATCCGCCTGATCGCGTCGGAGAGCACCTTCTCGCCCCACACCTCGGCCTCCTCGACCGCGGCGCGCTGCTCCGGGTCGGCGGGGAACAGCGGCGGATCCGGTCGGATCTCGTCCAGCGCCTTGGAGATCTCCCGTGAGCCGGTCAGCTTCCGCCCGTCGATCCGCAGGGAGGGGATCGTGACGCCCGGGAATCGCATCGCCTTCAGCACCCCACGGCCGATAACCGGCATCAGGTCCCTGCGCTTGTAGGGGATGCCCTTGAGCTCGAGCTCGCGGGCGACGGCGATGGTCGGGTGCGATCCGGGGATCGAATACAGCGTCGCTTCTTCCATGGCGGGGCATCGTAGAGACGCGCTCATGCACCCTGCTTCGGTCCCGTCGGGATAATCGTCGGGTGCTTCTCGCGGTCGACGTCGGCAACACGCAGACCCACCTCGGCGCCTTCGACGGCGCCGAGCTGGTCGAGCACTGGCGCTTTCAGACCCGCGCCGGTGCAACGGGCGACGAGCTGGCCGAGCGCATCAAGGGGCTGCTCGAGCTCAGCGGCTGTGATTTCTCCTCGCTCTCCAGCGCCGTCGTCTCGTCGGTGGTCCCGCCGCTGGGCACCGAGTACGAGGCGATGGCCAGCCGATACCTCTCCGCCCCGTGCCTCCTCGTGGGGCCCGGGATCAAGACGGGGATGGCGATCCGGATCGACAACCCCTACGAGGTCGGCGCCGACCGCCTTGTGAATGCGGTCGCGGCCTACGACCGGTTCGAGAGCGCCTGCGTCGTGGTCGACTTCGGCACCGGCATCAACTTCGACGCCGTCTCCGCCGAGGGGGAGTACCTGGGAGGAGCCATCGCGCCGGGTGTGGAGATCTCGCTCACGGCCCTCACCGAGCGCGGCGCGAGGATCCCGCGCATCGACCTCGCCGAGCCCGAGGCAGCGATCGGCAAGTCCACGCGGGAGGCCATCCAGTCCGGTGTGGTCTACGGGTTCGCCGGCCTGATCGACGGCATCGCCCGGCGGATCGAAGCCGAGCTGGGGGAGGGGACGCCGTTCATCGCCACCGGCGGCCTCGCCGCTGCCATCGCCCCGTTCTGCGAGACCATCGACGAGGTCGACGATCTGCTCACGCTCACCGGGTTGCGGCTGATCTCCGAGATGAACGAGGCCTGACGGCCTGATGGCCCAACCCGCCCTCACCGAGCCCTTCAGCATCGGCGACGTCGAGATCGCCAACCGCGTCCTGCTCGCGCCGCTCGCCGGTATCGGCAACTGGTTCGTTCGCCTCCAGGCCCGCCGCCACGGCGCCGGCCTCGCCGTCTCGGAGATGGTCTCGAGCTTCGCGATCCGCCACGGCAACGACCGGACTCTGCGCGAGATGCTCACCGTCCACCCGGACGAGCACCCGGTGTCGATCCAGCTCTTCGGACCTGACCCGGAGGTGATGCTCGGGGCCGCCGCGCGCCGCGGCGGGCGCCGGGGCCGACATCGTCGACATCAACATGGGGTGCCCGGTCCCGAAGATCTGCAAGTCGGGCGCGGGCGCGGCGCTGCTTCGCGAGCCGGAGCGGGCGCTGGAGGTCGCGAGGGCGGCGATCGAGGGCTCCGGGCGGCCGGTTACCGTGAAGCTGCGCTCCGGCGTCGAGCCCGGCGACCGCTCCGGGTTCGACCTCGCCCTGCGGCTGGCGCAGGAGACCGACGTGGCGGCGATCGGCTTCCACCCGCGATCGGCCGCCGTGCATCACTCCGGGCAGCCCGATTATGCGCTGGCCCGCGAGCTGGTCGAGGCGATCGAGGTGCCGATGGTGATCTCGGGCGGCCTGCGCTCGGCCGAGGCGGCGCGGCGCGCCTACACCGAGTCCGGCGCCGACGCCGTGATGATCGCGCGGGGCGGGCTCGGCTCGCCCTGGATCTTCGAGGAGCTGACCGAGCGCCGTACGGAGCCGCCCACAGACGACGAGGTCGTGGCCGAGCTGCGCTGGGTGCTGGATCGCGCCGAGGAGCACTGGGGCCCGGAGCGAGCGGCCCGCAACCTGCGCAAGTTCTACCCCTGGTACCTGGAGCAGCTGGGGATCACGGGGCGAGAGGCGGACTCCTACCAGCGGACGAACACCCTGGACGAGGTCCGGGCCATGCTTGACGGCCTCCCTGCAGGCGGCGATTCAGACCCGCTGGCCGCCGTACCGCCCTCGCTATAATCGCGCGCCGCTCGGGTGGGTGTGCGTCCAGAGACGCAGCCCGCCGGGGCAATTTTCGTGAGGCGGGCGGCCCGTACCGGCCGCAACAAGATCAGAGGACGAGGTTCAGGAATTGGCCCGGGAATCGCTCATCACCAAGGAGGGGCTCGACAAGCTCAAGGCGGAGGTCGAGCATCTCACGACCGAGCGCCGCCGCGAGGTGGCAGCCCGGATCAAGGAGGCGCGCGAGTTCGGGGACATCGCCGAGAACTCCGAGTACGACGACGCCAAGAACGAGCAGGCGCTGCTCGAGCAGCGCATCGCCCAGCTCGAGGAGCGGCTGCGCCGCGCCACCGTCGTCGACAAGGGCAAGGTCGACACGAGCACCGTCGGCGTCGGCGTCCTCGTCCACGTGAAGGACCAGAAGTCCGGCGACTCGAAGAAGTTCCACATCGTCGGGTCGGCCGAGGCGAACCTGGCAGAGCAGAAGCTCTCCAACGAGTCGCCGATCGGCCGTGCCCTCCAGGGCCACAAGCGCGGCGACATCGTCACCGTTGAGGCTCCGCGCGGCCCCAAGAAGAAGCTCAAGATCACCAAGATCGAATCGGCCTAGCCGGCCGCTCTCGTATCCAGGGTGTGACCGGTCTCATCACGCCCCCGCCCTCTCGGCCGGGCGGCGGGCGTTAGGCTCGCCGCCGGATGGCACCCGATCCCGAAGAAGGAGCTGAGCCGGCCGCCGACGAGCCCGGCGCGATCGCCGACCGCCGGGCGAAGCTCGAGCGGTTGCGCGCCGAGGGAGTCGAGCCGTTCCCTCACGCGTTCCCGGGGCGCGTCGAGGTCGCCACCGTCCGCGAAGCCCACGATGGCCTCGGTGACGGGGAGGAGACCGAGGACTCCTATCGCCTCGCCGGCCGGTTGGCAGCCCGCCGCGGGCACGGCAAGTCCGCGTTCCTGGATCTCGTCGATCGCAGCGGCCGGATCCAGCTTCACGCGCGGGCGGACGTGCTCGGGGAGGAGCGACACGAGGCGCTTCTGCACGTCGACCTCGGCGACTTCATCGGCGTCGAGGGAACCGCGTTCAAGACTCGCCGGGGCGAGCTCTCGCTGAAGCTCACGTCCTGGGAGCTCCTGGCGAAGAGCCTGCGTCCGCCGCCGGACAAGTTCCACGGCCTCGAGAACGTCGAGACGCGCTACCGCCGGCGCGAGCTCGACCTCGCCGCCAACGAGGAGGCCCGAGAGCTGTTCACCAAGCGCGCGAACGCGGTCGCCGCGACGCGGCGCTGGCTTGACTCCGAGGGCTTTCTCGAGGTCGAGACGCCGGTGCTCCAGCCGCTCTACGGCGGCGCGCTCGCCCGGCCGTTCGTCACCCACCACAACGAGCTCGACCGTGACCTCTACCTGCGGATCGCCACCGAGCTCTACCTGAAGCGCTTGATCGTCGGCGGCCTCGACCGCGTGTACGAGCTCGGGAAGGACTTCCGCAACGAGGGCGTCTCGTTCAAGCACAACCCCGAGTTCACGATGCTCGAGTGGTACGAGGCCTACGCGGACTACAACGACGCCGCCGACCGGCTCGAGCGGCTGGTGGCCTTCGTCGCCGAGGAGGTCAACGGCACGACCGAGATCGAGCGCGACGGCGCGAAGATCGACCTCGCCCCGCCGTGGCGGCGGATCACCCTTCGCGAGGCGATCCGGGAGCGCAGCGGCATCGACATCGCCGAGCACCCGACCCGCGAGGCCCTCGCCGACGCGATGGACTCCGAGGCCGATCCCAAGGAGGGGTGGGGCAAGCTCGTCGACGGGCTGCTCTCGAAGGAGGTCGAGCCGAACCTTCAGCAGCCGACCTTCATCACCGACTACCCGGTGGAGATGTCGCCGTTCGCCAAGCGCCATCGCGAGACCGAGGGCCTGGTCGAGCGCTGGGAGGCCTTCTGCGGTGGCTTCGAGATCGCCAACGCGTTCACCGAGCTGAACGACCCGGACGAGCAGCGCCGGCGCTTCGAGGCCCAGGCCGAGGAGCTTCGCCGCGGCGACGAGGAGGCGCAGCCGTTCGACGAGTCCTACATCGAGGCGCTCGAACAGGGCATGCCGCCCACCGGCGGGGTCGGGCTCGGGATCGACCGCCTCGTGATGCTCCTGACGGGCGCGAAGACGCTGCGGGAGGTCGTGCTCTTCCCGGCGATGAGAAGCTAGGGCGCGTGGACGAGTCCCCGGAGATCGCAGCGGCCGAGCGCGAGGGGTACCCGTTCTTGTCCTGGACCGACTCGCATGGCCGGCAGCAGGTGCTGTCGCTCCGCGACGGCTGGGACAGCGTGACGATCGGGCGCGGCCCATCCTGTGACATCGGGCTGCCATGGGATTCGAACGTCTCGCGGGTCCACGCGGAGCTGGTCAAGATCGGCGACGACTGGGCGGTCGTCGACGACGGCCTCTCGACGAACGGCACCTTTGTCGGCAGCGAAAAAATCGAGCGCCGCAGGCGTCTTCGCAACGGCGACACCCTTCGTTGCGGCGACACGAACCTTCTCTTCCGCGCCCCGTTCCAGGGCGCCGATATGACCAGCGTGGCCAACCCCAAGCCCCCCGAGGGCGTCTGACTTCCGCAAATCGGGGGTTCGCACGCACGCCATCCGGCGGGGCCACGCACACCCCCCGATATAATCGACGCCTCGTCGTAGTCGAAACCGGAGGTTCTAATCCGTCGGCACCCAGCAGCCGAAGAACGTGGATGGAGCCCCGGTGCCGTGGCGTCCCTCCACCAGCGGGAAAGGGCGACCGCACGGCTGGCGATACTGACTGAGGTCGAACCGGTTGATGGGTTAGAGGAGTAGGGAGTTAGAAGTGTTTGAGCGATTCACAGAAAGGGCCCGCCAGGTGGTGGTTCTCGCGCAGGAAGAAGCGCGCACGCTCAAGCACAACTACATCGGCACCGAGCACATCCTGCTCGGGCTGCTCCGCGAGGAGGAGGGGCTCGCCGCCCGCGTCCTCGAGTCGCTGGACATCACCGTCGAGCGCGTCCGCGCCCAGGTCGTCCGGATCGTCGGCTCCGGCGAGGAAGTCACCTCCGGCCAGATCCCCTTCACGCCGCGCGCGAAGAAGGTGCTCGAGCTGGCCCTCCGCGAGGCGCTCTCCCTCGGCCACAACTACATCGGCACCGAGCACATCCTGCTCGGCCTCGTGCGTGAGAACGAGGGCGTAGCTGCCCGGATCCTGCTGGACTTCGACGCCGACTCGGAGAAGATCCGCAACGAGGTCATCCGCATGCTCTCCGGTCCCGGCGGCCGTCGCCAGGGCTCGGGCTCCGGCTCCGGCGAGGGCAAGAAGTCCTCGAAGCTGCTCGACCAGTTCGGCCGCAACCTGACCAAGCTCGCCGCCGAGGGCAAGCTCGACCCGGTGATCGGCCGCGCGACCGAGATCGAGCGGATCATGCAGATCCTCTCCCGTCGCCAGAAGAACAACCCCGTGCTGCTGGGCGAGCCCGGCGTGGGCAAGACAGCCATCGTCGAGGGGCTCGCATCCCAGATCATCAAGGGCGAGGTCCCCGAGCTTCTGCGCAACAAGCAGATCTACACGCTCGACCTGGCTGCCCTGGTCGCCGGCTCCAAGTACCGCGGCGAGTTCGAGGAGCGCCTCAAGAAGGTGATGAAGGAGATCACCCAGCGCGGCGACATCGTCCTCTTCATCGACGAGCTCCACAACCTGGTCGGCGCCGGCGCCGCCGAGGGCGCGATCGACGCGGCCTCGATCCTGAAGCCTGCGCTCGCCCGCGGCGAGCTGCAGACGATCGGCGCCACCACGCTCGACGAGTACCGCAAGTACCTCGAGCGCGACTCCGCGCTTGAGCGGCGCTTCCAGCAGATCAAGGTCGAGGAGCCGCCGGTGCCCGACACCGTGAAGATCCTCGAGGGCCTGCGCGAGCGCTACGAGGACCATCACCGCGTGAAGATCACCGACGACGGCCTCCAGGCCGCCGCCGAGCTGGCCGACCGCTACATCTCCGACCGCTTCCTGCCCGACAAGGCGATCGACCTCATCGACGAGGCCGCCTCGCGCATGCGCATCAAGTCGATGTCCTCGCCGCCCGTCTACCGCGACCTCGAGGAGGAGATCGAGGAGACGCGGCGCGCCAAGGAGGCCGCGATCGAGGCCCAGGAGTTCGAGAAGGCCGCGAACCTGCGCGACAAGGAGCGCACGCTCACCAACAAGAAGCGCGAGCTCGAGGACCAGTGGACCGAGGGCGAGGGCGGCGAGCGCCCGGAGGTCGGCGAGGAGGAGATCGCGGACATCGTCTCGATGTGGACCGGGATCCCCGTCTTCAAGCTCACCGAGGCCGAGACCAAGAAGCTCATCCGCATGGAGGAGGAGCTGCACAAGCGCGTGATCGGGCAGAACGTCGCGATCGAGGCGGTCTCGAAGGCGATCCGCCGCTCCCGCGCCGGAATCAAGGACCCCAAGCGCCCCGCCGGCTCGTTCATCTTCCTCGGCCCCTCCGGCGTCGGCAAGACCGAGCTCGCCCGCACCCTCTCCGAGTTCCTGTTCGGCGACGAGGACTCGATGATCCGCATCGACATGTCCGAGTACATGGAGAAGCACGCGGTCTCGCGGCTCGTGGGCTCGCCCCCCGGCTACGTCGGCTACGACGAGGGCGGCCAGCTCACCGAGGCCGTGCGCCGCAAGCCGTACTCGGTGCTGCTGCTCGACGAGATCGAGAAGGCCCACCCCGACGTCTTCAACATCCTGCTCCAGATCCTGGAGGACGGACGCCTGACCGACGCCCAGGGGCGCACGGTCGACTTCCGCAACACGATCGTGATCATGACCTCCAACGTCGGCGCCAAGGACATCGCGCGCAACGTCTCGTTCGGCTTCGCGATGACCGACGACGACACCGGCGCCTCCTACGAGGACATGAAGGGCAAGATCATGGGCGACCTGAAGAAGGTCTTCCGCCCGGAGTTCCTGAACCGGATCGACGAGGTCATCGTCTTCCACAAGCTCTCGCGGGAGGAGATCCGCGAGATCATCGACCTCCTCATCACGCGTGTCCGCGCGCAGGTCTCCGAGCACGAGCTGCAGCTCGACCTCACCGACGAGGCCAAGGACCTGATCGCCGAGAAGGGCTGGGACCCGGCGATGGGCGCGCGTCCGCTGCGCCGTGCGATCCAGCGCTACATCGAGGATCCGCTCGCCGACGAGGTGCTGCGCGCCGGAACGATCACGCCTGGCACGACGGTGGTCGTCGAGCGCGACGAGTCGGGCGACGAGGAGGACAAGCCCCTCAAGCTCAAGCTCGTGAAGCCTCGCAAGCCCCGCGCGAAGAAGAAGGAGCCGGCCGCGGTCGGCGCTCGCGGGGACGACGAGGATGAACCGGCCGCAGACGCGCCACCCGAGCCCGACGCTGCCCCGCAAGAGGATCCAAGCGATCCTCGTGGCGACGCCGAGCCGGCCGAGGACGAGTAGAGCCTCCGAGCCGGGCTGGCGCCCGGTTCCCGCCGCAGTGTCCGGTACGCCTGTAGAAACGAGCCGCGGGGGCGCGATGTCGTCGGGTGCGCTTGACACAGTCAGGGAGATGGCGAAGCAGCGGTCCACCTACGTCTGCCAGTCCTGCGCGCACGAGGCGCTCGCGTGGTCGGGCCGCTGCGCCGGATGCGGCGAGTGGAACACCCTGGTCGAGACGGCGCCGGCGCCCGCGCAGTCGGGCGGCTCCGGCCGGCGCGGCGCGCGGGTCGCGGGGGCCGAAGCCGGTCGCGCTTCGCGACGTCGCGACGCCCGAGGTGCGCCCGGCTGCGCACCGGCATCGACGAGCTCGATCGCGTGCTGGGCGGCGGGCTCGTGCCGGGCTCGCTGGTGCTACTGGGCGGCGAGCCGGGGATCGGCAAGTCGACGATCACCGGCATGGCGCTCGGCAACCTCGCCGCCGCGGGCGTCGAGCGTGCTCTACGTCTCGGGCGAGGAGTCGGCCGCCCAGGTGCGCCTGCGCGCCGAGCGCCTGGCCCGGCGGCGCTCGAGGTGCCGGCGGTCGCCGAGACCTCGCTGGAGCAGGTCGTGGCCACGCTCGAGGCCGAGCGCCCGCAGGCCTGCGTGATCGACTCGATCCAGACGATGCACGCGGAGGGGATGACCGGGGCACCGGGCTCGGTGGGCCAGGTCCGCGAGGCGGCGACGGCGATCATGGAGGCCGCCAAGCGCCTGGACTGCGCCGTGATCCTCGTCGGGCACGTGACGAAGGAGGGCGCCGTCGCCGGCCCGCGCGTCCTCGAGCACCTGGTCGACTGCGTCCTCTTCTTCGAGGGCGAGCGCGAGCGCCACTTCCGGACACTGCGCGCGCTCAAGAACCGGTTCGGGGCGACCAGCGAGGTCGGCGTCTTCGAGATGCGCGCGGGCGGACTCGTGGAGGTGGAGGACGCGTCGGCTCGCTTCGTCGCCGAGGCGAGCGCGGCCCCGGGCTCGGTCGTGCTCTGCTCGATGGAGGGCACCCGCCCCTGCTCGTCGAGGTCCAGGCGCTCGTCGCGCCGACGGAGATCGTGCCGCCGCGCCGGATCGCGCACGGGCATCGACCGCAACCGCCTGGCGATGGTCATCGCCGTCCTCGCGCGCCACGGCGGTCCGTCGCTCTCGGCCAGCTCGGACGTGTTCGTGAACGTCGCGGGCGGTGTCCGGGTTGACGAGCCAGGCGCCGACCTCGCCGTGGCGCTGGCGCTCGCCTCCGCCCACCGCGGCGAGCCGCTTCGCGATGACCGACGGCAGGCCGCTCGCATGCTTCGGCGAGATCGGGCTCACGGGCGAGCTGCGCGGCGTCGCCCACGCCGACCGCCGCGTCGCGGAGGCCTCGAAGTTCGGCCTCGCCCCGGTCCTGGGCCCCGCGGCCTCCGAACGCACGAAGGGCCTGACCCAGGCAGCGACGCCTGCGCGACGCCCTCCGCTCTTCAAGAATCAGGACAGCGCGAGCGCGCAAGCTGCGCTAGCGCCGCGAAGCCTCCGCGCCCCGCGGCTTGACAAGCGCGTATCCGACCTCTCCACGCGGGATTGACCGCCAGCTCGCGCCCGAAATTCTTTTGTCATCATCGTTAGGTGATTCGACGGCTGCCACGCACCCAGGACCGAGTGACACGCGTGGCTCCTCCCATCCGACGACCTCACCGAGCTCGAGGCGCGGCAGGACCCGCGCCTCCTCAGAGCACTCGACATGGTCGCCCCCGGCACCCAGCTGCGGGAGGGCATCGACAACATCATCCACGCGCGATCCGGCGGCCTGCTGGTCATCGGCGAGACGGACGACATCTCGTTCCTCTTCTCGGGCGGCATTCGCCTTGACGTCGACTACACGCCCGGCCTGCTCTACCAAGTGGCGAAGATGGACGGGGCGATCATCCTCGACCCCTCCGCCACCAAGATCGCGTGGGCGAACGTCCAGCTGATGCCCGACCCGACGATCCTCTCGATGGAGACGGGCACCCGGCATCGCACCGCCGAGCGCGTCTCGAAGCAGACCGAGGCCCTGGTCATCGCGGTCTCGGCCCGCCGCGACGTGGTCTCGCTCTACTCGGAGGGGATCAAGTACATCCTGCAGGACATCCCGACCGTGCTCTCCAAGGCCAACCAGGGCCTGGCGACGCTCGAGAAGTACCGCGCCCGGCTCGACCAGATGTCCTCCCGCCTCACCGCCGCCGAGTTCGCCGGCGAGGCGTCCTCTACGACGCCCTCGCAGTCCTCCAGCGCGCCGAGATGGTCACGCGCATGGCCGCCGAGGTCGAGCGCTACATCATCGAGCTCGGCACCGAGGGCCGGCTGATCGAGATGCAGCTCGAGGAGACCGTGGTCGGCGTCATGGCCGACCGCGCCGCGCTCGTGCGCGACTACGCCGCCGAGGACACCGAGCCGCCGCGTGGAGAGGTCCTTCAGTCGCTGGCGGATCGCTGCCGCACGAGGAGGTCCTCGACTTCGGGCGCCTCGCCGAGCTCCTCGGCTATGACCGCAAGACGTCCACCGTCGACTTCGTCGTCGCGCCCCGTGGATACCGGGCGCTCTCGCGCATCCCGCGACTGCCGCGCCTGGTCGCTCAGCGGCTCGTCCAGCACTTCGGCGACCTCGATGCCCTCCGCGCCGCCGGCGAGGAGCGAGCTCGCCTCGGTCGAAGGGGTGGGGGAGACCAGGGCCCGCGACATCAGGGAGGCGCTCGGCAAGACTTCAGGAGGTCGACCTTGTCGACCGTTACCCATAGATCAGGACGGTTGCCGCCGCCCACGGCGGCCGCCTAAACCACGAAGGGAGTACCCAATTCCAGAGGTAGCAGTAGAGGAGGAAGAGCTCGAGCTCGACGAGGAACTCGTTCCCGTCGAGTGCACCTTCGAGGAGGGCGACAACGTCGTCTATCCACACCACGGGGCCGGCATGGTCCTGAAGAAGGAGAGCAGGGACATGATGGGTGAGAAGCGGGACTACCTCACCATCAAGATCCTCCACAACGACATGACCGTCATGGTCCCCTGCGAGAACGCCCACCGCGCCGGATTGCGGCGCGTGATCGGGGAGGACGATGTGAAGAGGGTGATCGACGTTCTCACCGGCGAGGTGTCGGACATGCCCAAGAACTGGAATCGCCGGTTCAAGTACAACCGCGAGAAGATCAAGACGGGTGACGTCTTCGAGCTCGCCGAGGTCGTGCGCAATCTCGCCATCCGCGAGATGGAGAAGGGGCTCTCCACCGGCGAGAAGCAGATGTACACGCGGGCGAAGAAGATCCTCGCCAGCGAGTTCATGTACGCGCGGGACACCGACGCCGAAGGCGCCGAGGAGTACATCGACGGACCTGCTCGGGGAGCGGTTCGGCGACAAGGTCCCCGCCGGAGCCGCTGCCTAGGCGGCCACGAGCCGGCCCGCGATGACCGCTGCCGCACAGGCGACGGCGGTCATCGCGGCGGCCGGCTCGGGCGAACGCCTGGGCGCTGGGAGCCCAAGGCCCTCGTCCCCGTTGCCGGCAGGCCGCTCGTGGCCTGGTCGCTGGACGCGCTGGCCGCTGCGCGGTCGCATCTCCGGCGCGGTGATCGCGGGCCCCGAGAGCGCATCTGGGCGAACTGCGCGATCTCGGCGGGCCGCTCGGCGCCGAGGTCGTCGCGGGCGGAGCCACCCGCTCTCAATCCGTCGCCCTGGCGCTCGAGCTGCGTCGGCTCGGAGCTGGTCGCCATCCACGACGCCGCCCGCCCGCTGGTCACCGCCGAGCTGTCGACGCGTTGGTCGAGCGCCTGGCGTCGTCCCCGGGTGCGGCCGGGGTCATCGCCGCGGCCCCGATCCTCGACACCGTCAAGCGCGCCGACCGGCCGCGCTCGGACGACGAGGCGCGCCCGCGTTGCCTCGACCGAGGACCGCGAGCTCCTGTGGGCGGCGCAGACTCCTCAGGTGTTCCGAGTCGCGATCGCTCCGCGACGCCCTCGACGCCGCCCAAGCCGGGGTCACCGACGAGGCCATGGTGATCGAGGCGCGCGGGCGGCGAGGTGCTGCTCCACCCGGCGCCCGCCACCAACCTCAAGGTCACGACGCCCGAGGACCTGCGGGTCGCCGAGCTCCTGCTGGCGTCGGTATCTAGCGGCGGACGAGCACGTAGACCGAGCGCCAGGGCGAAGCCCAACACGCCGAAGGTGAACGCCGTCCCGGTGTTCGCCGCGCCCGCCGCGGCGGCGATCAGCGTCCCCGCGGCGAACGCCAGGGCCATGATCGCCAGGTCGGTGGCGGTCCGTCGAGGTCATCGTTCCCCAGCCGGGCTGCTGGTAGGTTGCGCTGCCCTCGCGGCGGCTGTGCCCGATCGGGAGCCCGGCGGCCTCGCGTGCCGGTCGCTGGAGGTGCTTCGACGCGGCGCTTGCATGTAGATCCGCCGCTGCACCCAGAGCGTGCGCGATGCCGGCGAGGAAGATCCCGAACAGGTTCACGGCGAGCTGCGCCATCGCGCCGCGCCACTCGTTCCACTGGCCGTAGGCGGCCGGCGACCCCGATGTTCGCCGCGGCGGGAATCGTCGTCACCGAGATCAGGACCCCGACGAGCGCGCCCGACTTGGCCGAGGTCAGCGAGAGCACTCCGGCGCATGCCCGCGATCATCGCGACGATGAAGGAGAAGCGTCGGGGTGCGAGATGAAGTCGGTGAGTGGGTGGATCTCGACCGAGAAGTCGTCCGGGGTCAGACCCACCGCCCGGATGAGCAGCGCGAAGACGAAGGCGGCGGCGATGCCGAGCGGGGAAGCCGATCACGAGGGCGCGCGCGCGAGCGCCGGAAGACGTCCGGCCGTGCGCTGGACCGCCGCGACGCAGAGGCCGGCGATCGGGCCCGAACTCCGGCCCCACGCACCATCGCGCCGATGATCAGGATGGGCGAGTCGCAGCATCACGCCGACGGAGGCGATCAGGCAGGCGAGCATCATGAACGCCAGGAAGCTCGCCGACAGCTCGATGTTCTCGGAGGTCCGCGCCTCGACCTCCTCCCAGATGACGGCGTCGGTGGGAAGCCCCTCGGCGGCGTGGATCGCGCGGTCGGCGGCGTCGGAGATCAGGGAGTCGATCTCCTCCATCGCGATCGACCCTTCGCGGTCGATCTCGAGCTCCTTGAGGTCGGAGATGATCACGCTCGCGTCCTCGCGCGCGACGTCGCAGAGGATCACGTCGCCCTCGGGGCGCCGCGCGGCGCGCTCGAGGAAGATCAGGTTGCAGACCGACGGCGTGTTCTCGAGCAGGTCCATCGCGTGACCGCTCTGGTGGCTCGGGACGACGATCCTCAGGTGAACCACGGGCGGCTAGCGTACCGGCGGTGCTGACGGACTACCACGTGCATCTGCGCCCGGACGACTTCGACTCGCCGCCGGAGCGCTACTTCACCCAGGAGAACGTCGATCGCTACCTCGAGGCCGCCCACGAGGCGGGCATCGAGGAGCTCGGCGTCTCCGAGCACATCCACCGCTTCACCGACTCGCTGGAGCTTTGGCGCCACGAGTGGTGGGAGCAGAACGCGCACGACGACCTCGCCGCCTACTGCGAGTTCGTCCGCGGAACGCCGCTTCGCCTTGGTATCGAGATGGACTACCTGCCGGGCCTCGAGGACCGCACGGCCGAGCTGCTCGACGAGCACGACTTCGACTACGTGGTGGGCTCGGTCCACTTCCTCGGCGACCTCGCGGTCGATCACGACGGGTGGGACGTGTGGGAGGGCGGAGGCGACCCAGACAAGATCTGGAACCACTACTTCGAGACGGTCGGTGAGGCGGCGCGCTCGGGCCTGTTCGACATCCTCGCCCATCCCGACCTCGTGAAGGTGTGGGGCTCCGCCCGACCCGGTCCCGATCGCGATCCCCGGTTTCACTACGAGCCGCTGGTCGAGGCGGTGGCCGAGACGGGGGTCGCCGTGGAGGTCTCGACCGCCGGCCTGCGCAAGCCGGTGGACGAGCTCTACCCGGCGCCCGCCCTCGCGGAGATGCTGGTCGACGCCGGCGCCGCCTTCTCCCTGTCCTCCGACGCCCACGTTCCCGAGGACATCGGCTTCGAGTACGAGCGGACGATCGAGCGTGATGCGCGGTTGGGGCATCGACGAGATCGCCGTGTTCGAGGGCCGCGAGCGCCGGATGGAGCCGCTCGGATGAGTCCATGAGCGCGCGCGTGGGCATCGGCTATGACTCCCACCGGTTCGCCGAGGGCCGGCGCCTGGTGCTCGGAGGCGTGGAGATCGAGCACGTCGGTTGGGCTCGCCGGCCACTCCGACGCCGACGTCGTCACGCACGCCGTGATCGACGCTGTGCTGGGCGCTGCCGGCCTGGGCGACCTCGGGGCTCACTTCCCCCCGAGCGACGAGCGCTGGCGCGACGCCGATTCGCTCGACCTGCTGCGGATCGTGCTCGGTGAGGTCCGCGGCATCGTCGCGAACGTCGACGTCACGGTGGTCTGCGAGCAGCCCGCGATCGGCCCCCACCGGCCCGAGATGGAGCGGCTGCTCGGCGACGCGCTGGCGTGCGCCCGTCAACGTGAAGGCGACGACCAACGAGGGCATGGGCTGGATCGGCCGCGGCCGAGGGGATCGCGGCGATCGCGGTCGTCCTCCTCGACGTGGACTGAGCCGCCTGCGTCTAGTCTGCACGCGTGGATCTCGGGCCGCTCAAACGCATCAACGTGGGCCCGCTGGGGCCGATCACCGACGTTCCGTTCAATCTGAAGACGCTTCGCGGGGCGGGCGTGATCCGCCCGGTCCGCCCCGACAAGCTCGCGCGGACCGTCCGCGAGCTGATCCGCTACGGGCCGTCGCCGGCCGCCGGCATCGCCGGTGCCGCGATCAATCACCCGGACGAGGTCGCGTTCATCGACGAGGTGGGCGAGCTGACCTTCCGCGACCTCCACCTGCGCTCGAACGCCCTCGCCAACGGGCTCGCGGACGAGGGGATCGGGGTCGGGCGACGGCATCGCGATCATGGCCCGAAACCACCGCAACTTCATCGACGTGACGCTCGCGGCCGCGAAGCTGGGCGCCCACGCCCTCTACCTCAACACGATGTTCTCCGGCCCGCAGCTGGAGGGCGTGATGGATCGCGAGGAGCCCGTCGCGCTCGTCTACGACGAGGAGTTCGGCGAGCTGCTGTCCGAGGCCGACGCCGACACGGGCGTCAAGCGCTACGTCGCCTGGAACGACGGCGATGTCTCCGACACGACCATCGACTCCCTGATCGAGGAGCACAGCGACGAAACGCCTTCGTCGCCGGAGGACTCGGCTCGCTTCATCATCCTCACCTCGGGGACCACCGGGACGCCGAAGGGAGCGCAGCGCTCGGCGCCCGACACGCTTGGCGCCGCTGGCCGCGATGTTCTCGGTGATCCCACTGCACTCGCGCGAGAAGACCGTGATCGCCGCCCCGCTCTTCCACTCCTGGGGCTTCGCGCACTTCCAGCTCGGGCTGGCGCTGAACTCGACCTACGTGGTCCGGCGCAAGTTCGATCCCGAGGCGACGCTGAAGGCGATCTCCGAGCACGAGGCGACGGCGCTCGTCGTCGTGCCGGTGATGATGCAGCGCATCCTCCAGCTCGACGAGGACGTGCTCGACAAGTACGACCTGCCGAGCCTGCGCGTGACCGCCGTGAGCGGCTCGGCGCTCCCCGGCCCGCTGGCCGAGAAATGGATGGACCATTTCGGCGACAACCTCTACAACCTCTACGGGTCGACCGAGGTCGCCTGGGCCACGATCGCCACCCCGGAGGACCTCCGTGCCGCTCCCGGAACCGCCGGCAAGCCGCCACGCGGGACGATCGTGAAGATCGTCGACGAGAAGGGTGAGGGCGAGGTCCCGGAGGGCGAGACCGGGCGCGTGTTCGTGGGCAACGACATGGCCTTCGAGGGCTACACCGGCGGCGGTGGCAAGGACGAGTACGAGGGCCTGCTGTCCTCCGGCGACGTCGGGCACTTCGACGACGAGGGACGCCTGTTCATCGACGGCCGCGACGACGAGATGATCGTCTCCGGCGGCGAGAACGTCTTCCCGCGCCGAGGTCGAGGACCTGATCGCGGGCCATGACAACGTCAAGGAGGTCGCGGTCATCGGGGTCGACGACGACGAGTGGGGCCAGCGCCTGAAGGCGTTCGTCGTCACCTCCGGCGGAGACGTCTCCGAGGACGACGTGAAGGAGCTCGTCAAGTCCAACCTCTCCTCGTACAAGGTCCCGCGCGACGTCGAGTTCCTCGACTCGCTTCCGCGCAACGCCACCGGCAAGGTCCTCAAGCGCGAGCTCACCTAGATGATCCGGCCCGAGTCGATCGTGAATCTGGTCCGGCAGACGATCGAGGCGCCGTGTCATTTCGTCGCGGGTCGCCTCAGCCGCGCCGGCGACTCCGGCTCGGCCGACCTGGAGCCCGGCGAGGGGGCGATCGTCGACGCCGGGCTGGGGAAGACCGCGCTCTACCGCGACGAGCCGGCGAGCTCCACGACGCTCGTCGGCCACGCATGCACGCCACCTGGCTGCATCGGTCGGCGTGGAACTCGCTGCCGAGCGGCACCTGGGACTGTCCCTGCCACGGCTCCGCTTCGCCGCCACGGGCGAGGTGATCGAGCGGCCCGGCGATCGAACGCCGCTCTCGCGTCGAAGTCGACTCGAGCCGTTTTTCGCGGCAGGGCGAGGGGTAGCCAGCGGCCGAGAAGCCACGGAAAGGAGTCGCCATGCCCCCACGCGGAGTCAAGAAGGGCACGAAGCGTGCCCGCCAGTACGAGCACGTCAAGGAGAGCCAGAAGCAACAGGGCAAGTCCGAGGGCCGCGCCGAGGAGATCGCCGCGCGCACCGTCAACAAGGAGCGGGCCCGCTCCGGCGAGTCGCGCCAGGCCTCCCGCAGCTCGACCAAGGACATCTCATCCGGCCGTCGCGGCGGCAAGCGCTCCGGTTCGGGCGGCCCGCGCGGACGCACCCGCGAGCAGCTCTACAACGAGGCCAAGAACCTCGGCATCGACGGCCGCTCGAAGATGAACAAGCGCCAGCTGGTCAGCGCCATCAACGGCAAGAAAAACTGAGAACGGCTAGATCTCGGCGGGCTCGCGCTCGGCGCGGCGGCGTGCCGCCTCGGCGCGCAGGCGCTCGTGCTCGACCTGTCGCTTGAGCTGCTGGAGCGACTTGCGAAGGTTGCTCCCCAAGGCAGGGAGAGGAGACGAGCTCGGCGATCCACCCAGGGATGCCGGCCCCCGCGACGCCGTAGGCGTAGCGCAGCTCGACCCTGGTGCGGCCGTCGGGCGTCTCTCGCAGCCGCCAGCGGCCACGCTGATCGACGCCCATCACGGAGCCCCAGGCCAGCTCGCGCTCGGTCTGGTATTCCACGATCTCGATCAGGCCGCCGACCTCGGCGGAGCCCACGCGGATCAGCATCTTGATGCGCGAGCCCTCGGCGAGCCTGGAGTCGTCGCCCTCGACCTCCCACCGGGTGACCCCGGACATGAAATGGAGGTAGTTCGAGGCATCCGTGATGTGGTCCCAGACCAGCTTCGGCGGCGCCGAGATGACGATCGACTCGTTGAGGCGCATCAGCCGATGAGGGGGTAGCGGCGCTCGGCCGCGAGCGCGTCGAGGGTGCGCTGCATCTCGCCTGTGATGTGCTCGTAGACCTCGTCGATGTCGGGCTCGGGACCGAACTGCTCGCGCAGGTCGATCGCCGGGAGCACCTCGGTGGTGACCTTCGCCGGGAGTGGGACGTGGCCGAGGAAGTCGCCGACGTTGAGTCCCCATGGAACGGCGAGCGAGATCGGCAGCACCTTGAGGCGGAAGAGCTTGTCGAGCTGCAGCGCCCTGGCGAGCCCGTCGCCGCGGCTGAGGAAGAGCGCGGTCTCCTGGCCGCCGATCGACACGACGGGGACGATCGGGACGTTCTGGTCGAGCGCCAGGCGGATGAAGCCCTTGCGCCCGCCGAAGTCGACCTTGTCGCTGTCCCAGCTGGGCCTGTGGACCTCCCAGTCGCCGCCCGGATACACCAGCAGCGCCGCCCCGGCCGCAAGGGCCTTCTCGGCGTTCTTGTGGGACGCGGCGACGGTGCCGCCACGCCGGACCAGCGCGCCGCTGACCGGCAGAGTCACAACGAGGTTGTGGGCGAGCTGATGGAACTTGCGCTCGATCCCGAAGTAGCTCGAGAACGCCAGCGTGAAGATGAATGTGTCGGGCGTGACGTTGCCGCCCGAGTGGTTCCCAACGAGCAGCACGGCGCCCTTCTCGGGGATGTTGCCCAGGTTCCGAACCTCGCCCCGGAACCAGATCGTGGCGAGCAGCCACAGCAGCGGCAGCCGTTCGCGCAGCCAGTCGGGATCGCGGTCGTCGAGATCGGCACGGAGGCGCTGGCGCACCCTGCGCGACGCCGACCCCGCAGCCTCGCCGGCGGCGTCCTGGGCAGCGGCGAGCAGACCTCGCCCGACCCGCCCGAGGGGGCCGCCGACCCGCGTGAGACCGCCGAGCGGAGCCAGGCGGTCACGGAGGCCCGTGCCGTTCGTCTCGGCATGCGTTCCGCCGCCATTCGAGCGCGCGTGCTCGGCGACCGTGGAAGGTTCAGCCATCGTCGTCATCTTACGGCGGCTACCCGAGTCGCCGCGCCGAACACGCGACCGCGCGCGTCCGCGCCGGACGCAATGCGACCCGCGCGGCTAGCGCGTCGAGAGCGCGGCGACCCTGCCGAACAGGGCGCGGGCGCGAGCCCGCGAGCGGCGGGTGTCCGCCTCGGCGGCGGCCGGGGCGGCGGTCTCGTTCTCGGCGATCAGCTCGGCGATCATCGCGTTGGTGCGGTCGGCGAGCTCGACCTGCGGCACGTGTCCGCAGTCGGTGAGGATCTCCTGGCGGGCATCGGGGAGGGCCTCGGCGACGTGGCGGGCGAAGCTCGCCGGGACCAGGCGGTCGCTGTCTCCCCAGACGAACAGCGCGGGAGGCTTGAGCCCCGACAGTCGCGTCCAGAAGCCGCTGTCGCCATGGGGGGCGTCGAGGTAGATGTTCCGCAGGGCTGCGTAGAACGCGACCCGCCCGGACCGGGAGCGGTAGGTGCGACAGAACTCGTCGGCGACGACATCCGCGGCGGCGGGGTCGAGCCGCTCCGGGCGTGCGAACAGGCTCCAGAACGTCTCGCGCACCTGCGCGGCGCGCATCGGGTGCGGAATCGCGGCGAGCTCGGGGCGCAGAAGGCGCACGAGCGGGGCGAATTCCCGGTTCCGCCGCCAGGCGACCGCGGGCGCCAGCAGGCTCAGCGAGCCGACCCGCTCCGGGTATGTCAGCGCGAACTCCAGCGCCACCCGGCCGCCCATCGAGTTGCCCACAAGATGGGCCTTTTCGATCGCCATCGCGTCGAGGTAGCCGAGTACGGAGCGGGCGAACCACGCCGCGTCGTAGCGGCCGCGCGCCGGCTTCTCCGAGGAGCCGAAGCCCGGCAGGTCGAGAGCGTGGACCGTGTGCTCGGGCGTGAGGGCGGAGATGGTTTCGAAGAACGATGCCTTGTTCGACCCCAGCCCGTGCAGGCACACGACCTGCTCCGGGCCGTCGCCCGCCACGAGCGTTGAGATGGCGGGCCCGCCCGACTCAACCGACAGGATCCGCAGCAGCGGCGGGCGGTCGCCGGGCAGGCGGAACAGGCCCTCGAAGCCCAGCGCGAGGTCGAGGTCGCCGCGCACGTAAAGCCGGCGCAGCGCGAACGCGTCGATGCCCGACAGCCGCCCCTCGCGGAGGGCGAGCCACGTTGCGGCATCGGTCCCGATGACCACGTCGGGCTCGCCGCCCACGGTGGGCCGCACCTCGCAGTCGTCGCCCGCGACGCGGACGTGCCAGGTACGCCCGACGTCGCCGAGCCTGATCTCGTAGGTCGCCCGGAAGCCGGGCTCGGCCCCCAGGTACCTGTGCGGGAGCGTCGCGAACGCCGCCTCGACTCGAAGCCTCCGTTGCTCCGCGAGCGAAACCCCAGCCGGGGCCACCGCGCCTGCCTTTGCCTTCCCTCGGGCCGCCATCGGCGGACGCCACCTTAACGTCCGCGGCGGCCGTGACAGCGCCCCGGTCCAGCGACGTTCCCGCAAATAGCGATACTGCGCACCGCCGCCACGTCCGTGCCTGGGGCCACGGGTAGCATCGCGAGGGTCATGCGCGAGGTGCGGATCAGCGACACGCTCAGCGGGGAGGTCCGCACGCTCGAGCCCCGGAACCCGCCCGAGGTCGGGATCTACGCCTGCGGCCCCACCGTCTACTCGCGAATCCACATCGGTAACGCACGCCCGTATGTGGTCTTCACCCTGCTGCGGCGCTTCCTCGAGCGCGAGGGCTACGCGCCGAAGCTGGTCATCAACGTCACCGACGTCAACGACAAGATCTACGACGCAGCGCGCGAGCTGGGCGTCGGCTCCGCCGAACACGCCGCAGAGATGACGCGCCTCTACCGCGAGGACACGGAGCGCCTCGGGCTGGGACGGCCCGATGCCGAGCCGCTGGCCACCGAGACGATCCCCGAGATCGTCGACCTGATCGAGGCCCTGATCGAGCGCGAGCACGCCTACGAGTCGGGCGGCGACGTCTACTTCCGCGTGCGCAGCCAGCCCGGCTACGGGAAGCTCTCCAACCGCGATCCCGACGACATGGATCAGGGCGAGGAGGCCGGTAGCGCGTCGCTCAAGGAGGACGCCCTCGACTTCGCGCTGTGGAAGGCGCAGAAGGACGACGAGGACACCTCCTGGCCGTCCCCCTGGGGCCCCGGGCGCCCCGGATGGCACATCGAGTGCTCGGCGATGGCGGAGAAGCTCCTCGGGACCGACTTCGCGATCCACGGCGGCGGCCGCGACCTGGTCTTCCCCCACCACGAGAACGAGGTCGCCCAGACCGAGGCCGGCCGCGGCGAGCCGCTGGCCCGGCTGTGGATGCACAACGGCATGGTCGAGCTCGCCGCGGAGAAGATGTCGAAGTCCGAGGGCAACATCTTCGGCCTCGCCGAGGCGCTCGACGCCTACGGGCCGATCGCGGTCGTGGCCTTCCTCGCCTCCGGTCACTACCGCCAGCCGCTCGAGTTCTCCGACCAGGCCCTCTCGGAGGCTGCCGCGAGGGTGGAGCGCATCCGCAACTTCCTCCGCGAGCCCGCCGTCGATGGGGACCGGGACGCATTCGTCGCCGAGCGCCTGGAGGCTCTGTTGGAGGCGCTGGCCGACGATTTCAACACGCCCGCGCGCCTTCGCGGCGCTGTTCGAGTTGATCGCGGAGGCCAACCGGCGCCCGCTGGCGGGCGCTCGCGCGGCCGTGGCCGAGATGCTCGCCGCTGTTGGGCCTGGAGGCGCTGCTCGACGAGGACGACGCGGCAGACCCCGAGGCGGAGCGCCTCGTCGCCGCGCGCGACGAGGCGCGAACGAACGGCGACTACGAACTGGCCGACCAGCTCCGCGACGACCTCGCGCGCCGTGGTTATGACGTTCGCGACGGGCCCGACGGAGGACGCCTGGTGCCGCCGTGGCTGACCGGATCGAGATCGACGGCGACGTCGTCTACGGCCGGCGGCCCGTGGCCGAGGCCAAGCGCGGCCGCCGCCAGGTCCGCAGGGTCTGGACCTCGGATGACCTGCCCTCGGCGCGAGCTCGACCGCATCGCCGGAAGCCCCGACCACCAGGGGATCGTCGCCGAGGTGGACCCGTATCCGTACGCGGATCCGACGACCCTCATGGACGACGAGGACGCCCTGGTCGTCGCGCTCGACCAGATCCAGGACACGCGCAACCTCGGCGCCATCTGCCGCTCCGCCGAGTCGGCGGGGGCGACGGGCGTGGTGATCCCTTCACGGCGCGCCGCCGCGATGACCCCGGCCACCTGCAAGGCGTCCGCGGGCGCCGTCGAGCACCTCCGGGTCGCCCGGGTCACGAACCTGGCCGACTGGCTGCTCGCCGCCAAGGACGCCGGAGCCTGGATCTACGGCGCCGAGGCCGGGGCCGAGGGCCCTACGGGCAGGCCGATCTGACCGGCAAGGTCGTCCTCGTCCTGGGCGGGGAGGGGAAGGGCCTGCGCCGGCGCGTGGCCGACAGCTGCGACCTGCTGGTCTCGATCCCGGTGCGGGGCAGGGTCGCCTCGCTGAACGTCTCCGCCGCCGCCACGGTGCTCCTGTTCGAGGCGCTGCGCCAGCGCGGGGGCGTCTGAATAGCAACGCCCGCGGACGCGTTACGGAAACTGCAACGAACTTTGCATGACCCCGCAGGGGTTGACAGAACCACCCAAGCGCGGCTAGAGTTCCACATAAGGGTGAACTAAAGGTCGAACCCCGGCCTGCCGATCACCCTGAAAGAAGGAGAGGGGCGCCCTACTGGGAGGTACCGGCGCCACGAAAGGTCCAGACAAGGAGGACTTCGTGGCCGTACCTACCGCATCCACCCAGGAACTCGCCGCCGTGGCGGCAGCGCCGGCTGCCGTTGCAACCGTCAGGCATCAGGCTCAACCCGAGCTTGATGATGCGTACCTCGTCGCCCTCGCCAAGCGGGGGAGCGCCGATGCATACGAGCGTCTCATCCGCCGCTACAGGGGGTTCGTGCGCCTGAAGGCGTCCTCGTACTTCCTGCTCGGCGGCGACTCCGACGACCTGATCCAGGAGGGGCTCGTCGGCCTCTACAAGGCGATCCGCGATTTCCGCACCGACCGCGAGTCGAGCTTCCGCAACTTCGCGGAGCTGTGCGTGACGCGCCAGATCATCACCGCGGTGAAGACCGCCTCACGCAACAAGCACGCACCGCTCAACCAGTACGTCTCGTTCGCGCAGACGCCGGCGGCGGCCATCGACTCCGACGCCACGCTCGAGGAGGTCCTGCCGGGCCCGCTCAGCGAGGACCCGTCCGAGCGAGTGATCGCGAGCGAGGAGCTGTCGAGCCTCGTCGAGTGCCTCTCACACGTGCTGTCGGACCTCGAGAGCCGCGTGCTGTCCCTGTACCTGGACGGCTATCCCTACGACGTCATCGGCGAGCGCCTCGAGTGCGACACCAAGACCGTCGACAACGCCCTCCAGCGCGTCAAGCGCAAGGTCAGCCAGCACGTCGCCAGCCGCGAGATGGTCATCTAGGCGCGTCTCGGCACCGGCCCGAGACACACTCGGCACACCGGTCACCCACAGGTCACTCCTTTCCGAGCAGCATCCGCGTCGCAATGAGCGACGCGGATGCTGCCGGCCCTCTCGGCTTCAAGCCCACGATCACCGACCACCCCGTGGACGTCGGGCTGCGGAGCGAGGCGGCGATCCTTGCTGTGCTGGTGAAGCGTGGCTATCCAGCCTTGCTCCCGTTCGGTGTCAACCAGCGGTACGACCTGGTCCTCGACCTAGGGGATCGCTTCGTACGGGCACAGTGCAAGACCGGGCGATTGCGCCGCGGCGTGATTGAGTTCAACACGCGGAGTGTCCGGGCCAACACGAGGGGAGTGTTCACCCGCGGATATGACGGCGAGGCAGAGGTGTTTCTCGTCTACTGCCGGGACAACGACAAGGTTTACGTCGTGCCGGTCCCGGCTGGGGAGAGGCACGCCATCTCCCTTCGGGTCGAGCCGACGCTCAACGGTCAGGCCCGCCGCGTAAATTGGGCGGCCGACTACGAACTGCCCGGGTAGCTTCAATTGGTAGAGCACCGCTCTTGTAAAGCGGGTTGTGCGGGTTCGAGTCCCGCCCCGGGCTCTGCATGGAAGATCCGAGCGAGCTCCCCAACGCACGCGATTTCACCTGGCACGACGGGCCCCGGGTGGTGCGCTTCGGGGAGGGTGCGCTCGCCGAGGCGCCCGGCCACCCTTCGCGGCGCCGGCTGGGACCGAGTTCGAGCTGCTGAGCACCGAGCGGGCGCTGGCGGGCGCGCCGGCCGGTCTCGTCGACGCCGGCGGGCGCCGTTCATCGAGGTCCCGCCCGGCAAGGTTGCGGACACGTCGGCGACCTTGTTCGACGCGGTCGGCTCCGACCGCCTCGTCGCCTTCGGCGGCGGCCGCGTGATCGACACCGCGAAGGCGATCGCCGCGGTGCGGGAGGGCCAGACCGCCGCGATCCCGACGACGCTCTCCGGGCGCCGAGATCACCGCGCATCCACCGCCTGCCCGGAGGGCACGACGGCACCGCGGCTGAACCGCCCGGTATCGTCGATCGCCGACCCGCACGCCATGACCGACCTGCCCGACGAGGCCGCTCCGCGCGACCGCGCTCAACTCCCTCGGCCACGGCGCCGACGCCCTCTTCGGCCCGGTCGCCAACCCGTTCTCGACCCTCTCGGCCCTCCGGGGGATCGAGCTGATCGCCGACCCGCTCGACAGCCGCGCCGACGGGCGCGACCGCGTCACGCTGGCGCTCGGCTCGCTGTTCTGCGCGAACGCGATCGACGGCGCCGGCCTCAGCCTCCATCACGCCGTCTGCCAGGAGCTGGTCCGCGGCGTCGGGATCGCCGCACGCGGAGACCAACGCGACGATGCTGCCCCACACGATGGGCGCGATGCGCGAGCGCGAGCCGGCGGCGATGGAGGCCCTCGCGCGAGGCGCTCGGCACCGACCTCGACGGCCTGCCCGACCGCCTGACCGAGCTCGGCGGCGGGCCTCGCCGCCTGGGCGACTCGGCCCCGATCGCGACGCCCTCGACGCCGCGCTCGACCCGATCCACGGCC
Organism: uncultured Solirubrobacterales bacterium; assembly: GCA_963729505.1. Classification (GTDB taxonomy): domain Bacteria; phylum Actinomycetota; class Thermoleophilia; order Solirubrobacterales; family 70-9; genus JBDTSW01. Next base: position 69,476 of record CAVSOA010000006.1, on the reverse strand, counting down.
GCCTCCAGGGCACGCCATGCGCAACCCCCTCAGCCGCGAGGAGCTGGCGGAGCTCGTGCGAAAACGCCTGGTAGCACGCGTGCGAGCGCGTCGGCGGGGTAACGCACGCCCGCCATGCGCGTGTAGGCACTGGCATGGACCAGGACCAGCCCCGCCGGTCGGCGCCGCCGCGCACGGACGCCGTCATCAGCGACGAGCGCTTCGAGCGCTACCACGAGTTCGCCCGCAAGCACGGGGTGAACCGCGTCATCTACTTCATCGTTCGGCTCATCCTCGTGCCGGCCTTCCTGATCTGGTTCCGCCTCCAGCGGACGGGCCGCGAGCACGCCCGCGTGAAGGGCGGCCTGATCGTCGCCTCGAACCACCGCAGCTTCCTCGACCCCTTCGTGATCGGCGCGCTGCTGCCCTGGCGCCGCCAGATCCAGTTCGTCGCCAAGGTCGAGCTCTTCGAGAAGCGCTGGCAGGGCTGGATTCTCAGCCGCCTCGGCGCCTTCCCGATCCGCCGCGGCCAGTCCGACGAGGTCGCGATGGAGACCGCCCGCCTGGCGGTCGAGCGCGGCGGCACGGTCGTGATCTTCCCCGAGGGCACCCGGCACCGCTCCGGCTCGCTGGGCATGCCCGAAGCGCGGCGTCGGCCGGCTCGCGCTCGAGTCGGGCGTCGAACGTCCTCCCGGTCGCCGTCCACGGCACCGAGCACGTCCGCCGCGGCATCCGCATCCGCCCCCGCAAGGTCAACCTGCGCGCCGGCACGCCCATGACCTTCCCGCAGACCGAGCGCCCGTCGCCGCAGCTCGCCGCAACGGTGACCGACCGCATCTGGCCCAACATCGAGCTTCAGTGGGAGTGGCTGGGCGGCCTGCCGCCGCTGCGCAAGGCAGCCGTGATCGGCGCCGGCAGCTGGGGCACCGCCGTCGCCGTGCTGCTCGCGCGCGGCGGCGTGGAGGTACAGCTCGGCACCCGCTCCGCTGAGAAGGCGCAACAGATCGCGAAGAAGCGGGTGAACGAGGAGTACCTCCCCGGGGTGAAGCTCTCCGAGCGAGATCACGGTCTGCCGCACCGCCGAGATCGAGCTGGCCGCCTGCGACCTCGTCTGCCTGGCGGTGCCCGTCCGCCGGGCTGCCCGCAACGGTTGGGGCGCTCGCCGACCGGATCGGCTCCCGCAGCGCCGTCCTGCTCCTCTCGAAGGGCCTCGTCCAGCCGAAGGGCACGCTGCCCAACCGCTACGTCTCCGAGCGCGTGCGCGCCAGGGCGATCGCCTGCCTGGGCGGGCCCGCGCACGCCCGCGAGGCCGCCGCGGGGATGGCCGCCCTCGTGCTGGGCTCCACCGACCGCGACCTCCGCTCGCAGCTGGGCGAGGTCTTCGACCGCGCCGGCCTCGTCTGCGAGCGCACCGATGACGTCGTCGGCGTCGAGATCGCCGGCGTCGCCAAGAACGCCGCCGCCCTCGCCGCCGCTGCCGCGGAGCCGCACGGCATGAACGCCGCCGGCATCGCCGCCGCCGGGATCTGGCGCGAGTGCGTTGACTTCGCGCTCGCCCAGGGCGGCGAGCTGGACACCTTCTCGGGACTCGCCGGGATCGGCGATCTCACCGCCACCGTCCTCGCGCCCGGCAGCCGCAACCGCCGCGCGGGCGAGCTGCTGGGCACGGGCGTTCCGGCCGAGCAGATCCCCGGGCGGATCGGCCAGGCGTCGGAGGCGCTCGACTCCGTGCCGCTCCTCGCGGAGGCCGTCCGCGAGTCCGGGATCGACGCCCCGGACCTCGAGGGCCTTGCGGCGCTGGTGGCGGGCGAGATCGACGCCGGCGAATGGGTCGCGGGTCTCAGGCGTGTCGAGCGCGCGCGGCGGGCGGCGTGATGCGCGGCGCCGGCACCATCGCCCTCTATGTCTCCCCGGATGACCGAGGCGAGCTCACCACCGGCCGGATCGGCGGCGAAGGCCGAGCTCGACCGCGACTTCGAGGCGCTCTACAAGGACCATCTCCGGGACGTCTACTCCTACTCGTACTACCGGGTGGGAAACCACCACGACGCCGAGGACATCACCGAGCAGACCTTTCTCCAGGCGTACCGGCACTTCGAGCGGGCACAGCGCGAGTCGCATGGACGGCCCCTGCGCCCGTGGCTGATCCGCATCGCGCACAACCTCGCCGCGAACCATCACCGCGACCGCTCGCGCCGGCCGGAGGCGAACATCGAAGCGGTAGAGCCCCCGGCGCACCCGCACGACACCGAGCAGATCGTCGCCGGGCGCGAGGAACTGCGGGCGGTGATCCGCAGGCTGGACGACCTCTCCGACGAGCGCCGCGACGCGCTGATCATGCGTTTCACGCTGGATATGTCGAACCGCGAGATCGCGCGGGCGCTCGGCAAGTCCGACGGGGCCACGAAGGTGCTCATCCATCGGGCGATCAAGCAATTGGAGGAAATGATCGCGGCCGAGGACGAGCCCTTGGAGGAAGACGATGACTGAGCCCGAGAAGCATCTGGACCTCGAGGTCCTGCTTCGCGACGCGCTGCGTCCCATCGAGCCCCCGGAGCGGCTGTCCGGCCGCGTCGAGTCGACCCTGTCGGCCATCACCGAGTCGGCCGCCGCCGAGCTCTCCAGCTGGGCGGACGAGCTGACCGAAAGCGAGCTCGAATCGCTGCGCGACCCGCGCAACTGGGTTCGGCCCGTGGCGGCGATCGCGGTCGGCACCGCTGCCGCCGGGGCCCTCGCCGTGGTCGGCATGCGTCGGCGCAGGCGCCCGCACGGCCTCATGGAGGGCGCCGAGAGCGCCCTCCGAGACCTTCGCCGGAGCTAGCCGCCCTAGGTCGCCGGTACGGGGTCCGACGCCTTCGGCGTCGCGGCGCCCGCCGCGAGCCCGGTCAGACCCAGGATCAGGTGCAGCCAGTTGTCCTCGGAGTTGATCGGGACCAGGTCGAGGAGCACGGCGACCCCGTTGTCGGTCACGAGGAATCCCCAGACGGCGAGCACCACGTACAGCAGGCCGACGCCCAGCGCGTAGGTGCGCGCGGCGTAGCCGGCGCAGGCCAGTCCCAGCAGGCCAAGTGAGAGGTGGATCAGGTTGTGCCACCCGTTGACCGCGAGGATGCCGAACGCGTCGTCGGAGACGACCGAGTCGCCCGTGGCGAAGCTGGCCTCGTAGAAGAAGCCGATGATTCCGGCGATGACCAGGACCCCGCCGACCAGCGTGCAGTAAAGGCGAGCAGGACTTGACGCTTCCATCCCTGTTCCTCCTTGGGGATCGCTTGCGCCAACTATCTACGCTGAAGCGGACGCATCGGACCGGTGATCCACGCGCGCACGCGTGACGTAGGCATAGGGATGGAGACCGGACCGGTGCGCCTGCGATGAAGCGTGATCACATACAGCGACTGGCTGACGAGGATCTGATGACCCTCGTCGACAGCAAGGACGAGACGGCCTTCGAGGTCTTCTACGAGCGTCACGGCGGTCCCGCCTACTCGCTCGCCCACCGCATCGTCGGAGACCGCAACCTCGCCGAGGACGTCGTGCAGGAGGCGTTTCTGTCGATCTGGCGCAGCAAGGCCGGATACGACCGGGCGCGCGGCAGCGTCCGCTCGTGGTCGCTCGGGATCGTCCGCAACCGGGCGATCGATGCGCTCCGGCGCGCCGCCACCCCGGCGCCGAAGCTCGACCTCGACGACGACGCCGTGCTCGAGTCCCAGCCTGGCTGCCGTGAAGACCGACTCGGAGGTGATCCGCCGCGAGACCGCCCGCCAGGTCCGTGGCGCGCTGGGGGAGCTCCCAACGGAGCAGTCGCGGGTGATCGAGCTGGCCTATTTCGGCGGCTTCAGCCACTCCGAGATCGCCGACATGCTTGGCGAGCCGCTCGGCACGATCAAGGGCCGGATGCGCCTGGGGCTGGAGAAGGCACGGGTGAGCCTTGCGGAGGGCATGGCCGTGAGGGAAGCTTCCGAGGTGCTGCCATGACGGGGGGAGAGCAGATGCACGCAGAGAGGCGCGACGACCTCGCGGCCTACGCGCTGGGTGCGCTCGACACGGCGCAGGCCGCCGAGGTCGAGGAGCACGTCGCGGGCTGCGAGGGCTGCGCCGAGTACCTGCGCTGGCTGCAGCCGGCGGTCGATCTGTTGCCGGCCTCGGTCGAGCAGCTCGAGCCGCCCGCGAGCCTGCGCGCCAGCCTGATGAGGGAGGTACGGGCGGACGCGGCCGCGGCCGCGCCGGCCGCAGCCGAACCGCCGCGCCGGCGTTGGAGCTGGAGCGGGTTCGCGCTGCGCCCCGCGACCGTCCTCGCCGCCGTGGTCGTCCTCGCCGCAGGCCTCGCCGTGGGCTACGTGCTGAGCGACTCCGGCGGGCCCGAGCGTGACAACATCCAGGCGCAGGCTGTCGGCTCGATTCCCGCGGGCACCCTCGCCGCGACCCTCGAGCACGGGGCCGGCGGCGACGCGATCCTCCACGTCCAGCGGGCCCCTGCGCCGGAGAAGGGCGACGTCTACCAGACGTGGGTCAGCCGCGGCGGCACGATGGAGCCCGCCGCCAGCTTCACCCCGCACGAGGACGGAACCCAGGAGGTCGCGCTCGGCGACTCTCTCGACGGCGCCGACGCGGTGCTCGTCACCGAGGAGCCGTCGGCCGACGAGCGCAGCCGACCTCGCCGCCGATCCTGCGCGCCGACATCAGCTGACTCAGAGCCTCGTTGAGCCGCCCCGGGTAGGCTCGGGCGCCGATGCCCGACTGCTACCGCCATCCCGGCCGCGACACCAACGTGGCGTGCTCGATGTGCGCCCGCCCGATCTGCCCGGACTGCATGATCTCGACGCCGGTCGGCATGCGCTGCCCGGAGTGCGCGCAGCAGAGCACTCAGGTCCGCCGCGTGACGCGCCGGCGGCTTCGGCCAGGGCGCCGAGCCCGCCACCTACGTCCTGATCGGGCTGAACGTCCTCGCCTTCCTGGCGGAGATGCTCGGCGGCGGCGCCAGCGCCACCTCGTTCAGCGGCGGGGGAGACCTGATCCAGGACGGCGGCCTGAACGCGTTCGCCATCGACGTCGGCGGCGAGTGGTGGCGGATCGTCACCTCCGGCTTCCTCCACGCGGGCCTGATCCACCTCGCCTTCAACATGTTCGCCCTCTATGTCCTCGGCTCGCTGCTCGAGCCGGCGGTCGGAACCGCCCGGTTCCTCGGGATCTACTTCGTGTCGCTGCTGGCCGGATCCGCTCGGCGCTCTGATCCTCTCCCCGAACGATCTGACGGTCGGCGCCTCGGGCGCGATCTTCGGCCTGATGGCGGCCGCGTTCATCATGGCTCGCCACCGCGGGCTGGAGCAGGTCGCATCCCAGATCGGCTTCTTCGTGCGTGCTCAACCTCGTCTTCACCCTCGGCGCGTCGAGCGTGATCAGCGTGGGCGGCCACGTCGGCGGCCTGATCGGCGGCGCCGTCGCCGCGCTCGTCGTCGCATTCTTCGAGCGCGCGCGGATGCCAAACAGGCTGCCGATCGAGCTGGCCATCATGGTGCGCGCTGTGCGGCGAGCCTCTTCGCTGGCCTGCCTCGCGGCCGCGGCAGCGGGCGTGCCCGACCAGTTCCAGCCGCCTGACCCCGCAGTAGCCGGGCCGCGGTCAGCGTGAGGCCGGCTCGAGCTCGCGCCACGCGAGCGAGTCCGGCGCGGCGCACCAGCTCGGGGTGCAGCAGATGCCCGAGCAGCTCGACGCCGTCGGCCAGGCGAGGCCCGGGGCGCGAGAAGGAAGAGGCGGCGTCGACGGCGACGATCGCGCGTGGCGCCGAGCGCCTCCAGCTCCCGGCGGTGCGTCGCGGCCTGCTCGGCCGCCTCGTCGGCGTAGAGGCCGCACGGCATCACCACCGCGACGTCAGGCCCGGGCAGCGGCCAGCTCCTCCCAGGTCGACCGTCCGCGACTTCACGCCCGGGCGGTCCCGATCACGTCCACGCCGCCCGCGAGCTCGATCATCTCCGGCACCCAGTGGCCGCCGGCGAACGGCGGGTCGAGCCACTCCAGCGCCGCCGCCCGCGGTCGGCCCGCGTTCGCCACCGCCGCCCGGACCCTGTCCAGCCGGGCCTCGAGCTCCGTCTGGAGCGGGGGAGCGAGCTCCGGCCGCCCCGCGGCCTCGGCCACCCGCCCAACGTCGTCCAGCACCTCGTCCAGCGTCTCTGGGTCGAGCGAGATCACCGCGGGGCGCGACGGCAGTCGCTCGGCGACGGCGCGGACATCGTCGTAGGAGACCGCGCAGACCGCGCACAGCGCCTGGGTGACGATCAGGTCCGGCTCCAGCGGCGCGAGCGCTGCCTCGTCCAGCGTGTAGAGCGCCTCCCCGCGGGCCGTCACCTCGCGCACCCGCGCGTCGATCTCGGCTGGCGGGAGCCCTTCCGGGATGACGCTCGCGGTCAGCCGGGGCAGCCGAGTCGCCGCGTCGGGGAAGTCGCATTCGTGCGTGACGGCGACGACGCTTTCGCCCAGGCCGAGCGCGAAGAGGATCTCGGTGGCGGACGGGACGAGGCTGGCGATTCGCACCTCATGAGAATAGGCTCAACGCATGCTCGATCACCTTGGTCTCAACGTGTCGGATTTCGAACGAAGCCGCGACTTCTACTCCAAGGCTCTGGCGCCCCTGGGCTACGAGCTGCTGATGGAGCCGATGCCCGGTATCGCAGGGTTCGGCTCGCCGAAGGACCAGAAGCCCTTCTTCTGGATCGGCACCCGCGACGCGGCCAACACGCGCGTCCACGTGGCCTTCGGAGTCGACTCGCGCGAGCTCGTCGACGCGTTCCACGCCGCCGCCCTCGAGGCCGGCGGCACCGACAACGGCGAGCCAGGCCCGCGCGAGATCTACCACCCCAACTACTACGGGGCGTTCGTGCACGACCCCGACGGCAACAACGTCGAGGCGGTTTGCCACCTGCCCGCGGGGTAGGTGGGTTCCAATGGCTGATCTGCTCGACGACGACGCGATCGACGAGCGCCTCGGCGAGCTGGACGGCTGGTCTCGCGACGGCGATTCCATCGTCAAGGAGTTCAAGAACGAGGACTTCGTCGGCTCCGTGAAGCTCGTTGACGCGATCGTTGGGCCGGCGGAGGAGATGGGCCATCACCCGGACCTCGAGATCTCATGGGACACCGTGAAGGTCTCGATCACGAACCACTCCGCGGGCGGGCTCACCGAGGCCGACTTCGAGCTCGCGGGGCGTATCGATGGCCTCTCGGGCTGAGGCCCACGCCCAGCGCCAGAACGTTCGCTTCGACTCCGCGGGTGAGAGCTGCGCCGGCTGGCTCTACGAGCCGGCCGATGCCGCCGGGCCGGTCCCCTGCGTCGTGATGGCGCACGGCTTCGGGGCGCTCAAGGAGGGCAGGCTCGACGCCTACGCCGAGCGCTTCGCCGCCGCCGGCTATTCGGTTCTGGTGTTCGACTACCGCCACTTCGGCGAGAGCGAGGGCGAGCCGCGCCAGCTCCTCGACGTAGCCCGCGAGCACGCGGACTGGCACGCGGCGGTGGCCCACGCCCGCGGCCTCGACGGCGTGGATCCCGACCGCATCGTGATCTGGGGCTCGTCGTTCTCGGGCGGTCACGTCATTCACACGGCGGCCGAGGACGGTCAACTCGCCGCGGTGATCGCCCAGATTCCACACACGGACGGGATCGCCACGCTGCGGGAGCTCGACGTAGGGCGCGCGCTCCGGCTCAGCTGGCTGGGGATCAAGGACCGCGCCCGCGCGCTGGCCGGCCGCCCTCCCCAGTACATGGCCACGGTCGGCCCGCCGGGCTCGCTGGCGGCGATGACGGGGGACGACGCCGGCAACGGGTACGCGGACATGTACCCGGAGGGTTTCGACTGGCGCAACGAGGTCGCTGCACGGATCATGCTGACCTTCGCCCTGTACTCACCCGGCCGCGAGGCGTCCAAGGTCGCCTGCCCGATCCTCTTCCAGGTGGGGACCGACGACCACATCACGCCCCCGGCGCCGTCGATCAAGGCCGCCGGACGCGCGCCCCGCGGCGAGCTCATCACCTATCCGATCTCCCACTTCCAGATCTACGTCGGCGAGCCGTTTGAGCGGGCCGTCACCGACCAGCTCGACTTCCTCGGGCGCCACCTCGGCGACTGAGCGAGCGGGCGCGGCCCGTACGCTGACCCCGCGATGCGCATCGTCCACGTCCTCGGCACCCGCCCCAACTTCGTGAAGATGGCCCCGGTCATCGCCGCCTGCGGCGAACGGGACCACGAGAACGTAGTGGTCCACACCGGCCAGCACTACGACCGGGCGATGTCCGACGTCTTCTTCGAGGAGCTGGGCGTGCCCGAGCCCGACTACATGCTCGGCGTCGGCTCCGGATCCCACGCCGAGCAGACCGCCCGTGTCCTCGAGGGCCTGGAGCCCGTCCTCCGGCGCGAGCACCCCGAGCTGGTCCTCGTCCCGGGCGACGTCAACTCGACCCTGGCCGCGGCGCTGTGCGCCGGGCGCCTGGAGATCCCGGTCGGGCATGTGGAATCCGGGCTTCGCAGCTTCGACCGGGCGATGCCCGAGGAGATCAACCGCGTGGTGGCCGACCACGTCTCCGAGCTGTTGTTCCTGCACTCCGAGGAGGCGATCACGAACCTGCGCGACGAGGGAGTAGGCGACGAGAAGATGCGCTTCGTCGGCAACACGATGATCGACACCCTCGTCGCCCTGCGTGAGCGTTTCTCCGAGCGGGACGCCGCCGCGGCGTCACGGCCTCGAGCCGGGCACCTACCTGCTCGTCACGCTCCACCGCCCGGCCCTCGTCGACACGCCGCTCCTGGCCGACGCCACCGCCGCCCTGGCCGAGGTGGCGGCGGAGATCCCGGTCGTCTTCCCGGTCCACCCGCGCACCAGGAAGATGATGGGCTCGGACGTCCCGGAGGGGCTGCGCCTGGTGGACCCGGTCGGCTACCTCGACTTCCTCTCGCTGGAGGCCGCCGCCGCCGCGGTCCTCACCGACTCCGGCGGGATCCAGGAGGAGACCACGTTCCTGGGCGTCCCCTGTTTCACCCTGCGCGACAACACCGAACGGCCGGTGACCGTCAGGGCCGGCACCAACACACTGCTCGGACTCGACCCGGCACGCATCCGGGAGATCCCGGGCCTGCTGGCGGACCGGCCGCGGAATCCCCCGCAGCCGCCGGAAAAATGGGATGGGCAAGCGGCTTCGCGGATAGCCGATGTCCTCGCGGATTGGTAGCTTGAACCCGTGGCACTGCCGTCGCTGGTCCCCAAGGACAAGGTCTTCTTCGACCTGTTCAACCAGGCTGGCCAGAACACCCTGCGGGCGGCGCGGCTGCTCCAGGAGATGCTCCAGCACTGGCCCGAGGAGAAGGGTCTGGCGCGCGAGATCCTGCTGGCCGAGCAGGAGGGCGACAAGATCACCCACCAGATCGTCCAGCGGGTGCAGGCCACCTTCGTCACGCCCATCGACGGCGAGGACATCTACAACCTCGCGACCCAGCTCGACGACATCGTCGACTACATCGAGGAGACCGCCGACTTCATGGGCCTCTACCGGATCGAGGCTCCGATGGAGCAGTCGCAGGCGATCGCCGACGTGCTGGTCAAGAGCTGCGAGCAGCTCGCGGTGGCGCTCGAGCACCTGCGTGGGTTCAAGGACCTCGAGCCCTACTGGATCGAGATTCACCGGCTCGAGAACGACGGCGACCGGCTCTACCGCGATGCCGTCGCCTCGCTGTTCGCGAACGGGATCGACCCGATGTTCGTGATCCGCTGGAGGGACATCTTCCTCCGGCTCGAGCGGGCGGTCGACGCCTGTGAGACGGCGGCGCACATCATCGAGGGCATCGTCATCAAGAACGCGTAGCGCCCGCAGGGCGACGTCGCCATGGCCGAGCAGGACCTGATCCTCTACATCGTCATCGGGACGGCGCTCGCGTTCGACTTCACCAACGGCTTCCACGACACCGCCAACGTCGTCGCGACCTCGATCTCGACCCGGGCGATGGCCCCGCGAGTGGCGGTCACCTACGCGGCGATCCTCAACTTCGTCGGCGCCTTCATCTCGCTGGCGGTGGCGGCGACGATCGCCTCCGACGTGGTCGACGCGGACGCGATCACGCCGCTCGTGATCTTCGCCGGCCTGGTCGGGGCGATCGCCTGGAACCTGATCACCTGGTACTACGGCCTGCCCTCGAGCTCGTCCCACGCGCTGATCGGAGGAGTTGTGGGCTCCGTGGTCGCGGCGGTGGGCTTCGACGCGGTGATGGGTGAGGGGATCGTCGGGAAGGTGCTGATCCCGGCGATCGTGGCTCCCATCGTTGCGTTCATCGTCGGGGGGCTCGCGATCGTCATCTGCTACCGCGTGGTCGGGCGCCAGCGACCCGGCCCGGTCACCCGCGGCTTCAGCCTCGGCCAGATCGTCTCGGGCGGGATGCTCGCCCTGGCCCACGGCACCAACGACGCGCAGAAGACCATGGGCGTGATCACGCTGGCGCTGATCGCAAACGGGAACCTCTCCGATGGGGCCGATCCGCCGACCTGGGTCGTGGTCTCAGCCGCTGCGGCGATCGCTCTCGGCACCTACTCGGGCGGCTGGCGGATCATCAAGACGATGGGAACGCGGATCATCAAGATGGACTCGGCCCAGGGATTCTCGGCGCAGGGCGCCGGCGCGGCAGTGATCCTCGCCTCCTCGCACTACGGCTTCCCGCTGTCGACCACACAGGTCATCTCCGGCGCCGTCATGGGCGCCGGGGCGGGCAAGCGGGTCTCGGCGGTGCGGTGGGGCGTCGCCGGCAACATCGTCACCGCCTGGCTCCTGACCTTCCCGGCCGCGGCCGGGATCGGCGCGCTCACCTACGGCTTCACGCGCATCTTCGGAACCGGCGCCCTGGGCCCGCTGATCGTGTGCGCGATGGGGCTCGGCGCGCTGGCCGTCTTCCTCACGCAGCGGGCACGGAATCCGATGTACGCCACCGGATGAGGACGGCTGATGATCAGCGGATTCATCGACACCGGCGCGCTCGCCAAGACCGTCGCGGCCGCGTTCGTCTCCGGCGTGGGGATCACCCTGATCTTCTCGATCGCCCTCTACGGGGTCGCCCGCTTCGCCGAGATGGCACGCGAGGGCCGCAACACGAGCGCGGTCGCCTACGGCTCCCTCGCGGTCGTCGCCGGGCTGGCGTTCGTCGCGGCGATCGTCGTCGGGATAATCGTGATGACCGCCAAATGAGGCACGTCCGCAATATCGCGATCATCATGGCGCTGGCGTTCGTCGTCGCGGCCGTGCCCGCCGGCGACAATGTCGCCGAGGCGATCCTGACCACGATCTCGCTCGCCTTCCTCGTCGTGATCGGGCTCGCCGGCCTACCAGATCTACCGCTCGCAGCGGCTCACGATCATGTCCCTCTCCGATCGCGACCGCGGCATCCTCGTCGCCGCCATCGGCCTGATCGTCCTGATGATTGCGGGCGCCGACGAGCTGCTCGAGACCGGTCTCGGCGCACTCGTCTGGATCGGCCTGCTGGCCGTCGCGGGCGTCGCGATCTGGCGCCTGTGGATCGAATCTCAGACCTACTGATTCCGGCACAGCTCGGCGCGTCCACGCGTGACGTGGCAGGGCGCACGCTCGGCGTGTGCCCACCCACGAGCGAGAGCGCGGCCAGGCGTCAGTCGAGCTGGTAGCCGTGCTGCCGGCCCTGGCGCTGCTGGTTGCGCTCGCGATCCAGCTCGCGTTGTCGGCTGGGGCCTGTGGACGAGCGCGAACGCGGCCCGCGCGGGAGCCCGGGCGCAGCACGTCGGCGGGGACGCTCGCGCGGCGGCGCGCAGCGCCGTGCCCCAGGTCGCTGCGCGAGGGATTCGCGGCCTCGGGCGATCCGCTCGAGGTCTCGCTGCGCGTTCCGTCGCTGATCCCGGGCGTCGATTCGATCCCGGTCGCGCGCGCTCGGCCCTGGACGTCGAGGGCGGGCATGGCTGAACCGCTCCTCCGCACTGCGGCGGGCCAGGCCTCGGTTGAGCTGCTCGCGGGCATCCCCGCGCTGCTGCTCGCCGGCCTGATCGCGCTCCAGCTCCTGGCGGTCGGCTACGCGGCCACGCTGGCCGACGGGGCGGTCGAGGCGGGAGCTCTTGCCGTCGCCGCCGGTGAGCCGGCCGAGGCGGCGATCTCCTCCGCGCTGCCCGGATGGGCCCGCGGCCGGGTCGAGACCCGGATCTCCGGCGGCGGATCGGTCGCGGTAAGGCTGCGCCCGCCGGCGCTGCTCCCGTCGTCTGGCGCGATGCGCTCGAGGTCGAGGACTCGGCATGGGTACGCCCGGCCTCCTGATCGCCACCGAGCTGTCGGTCAGCGGGCGAGGGCGTCGCCACCGCCGCGGCGGTCGCGGTCGCGCTCGCCTCGCGCGAGCGGGAGGGCGCCGGGCCGGGCGTCCTGCTGGTCGAGGCCGCCGCTCGGTCTCGGCGCCGCCCGACGCTGCTGTCCTCGACCTCCGCTCGCGAGCTCGAGGCGCGCCTCTCCGCCGGGGAGCTGGCGGCGCCCGGCCGCGCGCGGCCGAATCTGCTGGGCCGGCTCTCGAGCTGGACGAGGGCTGGCTCGAGCGCCTCGCCGAGCTGGCCAGCGCCGCCGGCGGGCCGGTCGTCGCGCACCTTCCCCCAGCCGCACTGGCGGGAGGCGCTGGACGATCCCGGGCCTCCCGGTCGCCGGCGGCGCTCGTGCGGGCCGATCCGCGCGAACATCGCCACCTCCTCGCGCTGCTCGCGGCCGAGCTCCGCGGTGCGGGCATCCCGCTGCGCGTCGCCACGCGGCCGCTCGGGTCTGGTCGGCGCCCGGCGGGCGCTCGCCGGCCTCGACCCGGGCGGTCCCGCGGGCGGGCGCGCCGCCAGGATCGCCGCACGCCTCGCGCCGGCCGGCGGCCAGGCGCTGCCGCTGGTGGCCGGCCTGTGCCTCGTGACCGTGCTGATCGCGTTGGCGCTGACGGCGCTCGGCGGCGCGGTCGCCGCCACCTCGCGCGAACAGCGTGCGGCCGACCTCGCGGCGCTGTCGGCGGCCCGCTCGATGCGCGACGACCTGCCGCGGCTGACGGCGCCGGCGCTGCTTGCGCGACGGCTCCCCCAACCGCGCGCACATGGAGCGCGCGGAGTATCTGGCCGCGCGCGCAGGAGGCCGCAGCCGACGCGGCTCGGCACAACCAGGCTGGGCCGGTCGCACGTTGCCTTCCCGGACGCCTCGGAGGCGGTGCCTGTCCGCGCACGCGTCGAGCTGAAGTCGGATCCGGGCCGGTGGGCCGTCGCTCAGGCGTCGCCGCCCTCCGCCTCCGCCGCTCCCACCGCCGCCGGCGACTACTCGGGACCCCTCGCTACCCGCCAGGGCAAGCCAGATGCGCCCGGACGTCGCCGAGGCGTTCGACCGGCTGGCCGACGCGGCGGCGAGGGACGGGATCGCGCCTGCTGATCAACTCGGCCTACCGCTCCGACGCCGAGCAGGCCCGTCTCTTCGCCGCGAACCCCGACCCGCGCTGGGTCGCGCGCCCAGGCACCTCGCTTCACCGTTGCGGCACCGAGCTCGACCTCGGCCCGCCCGGCGCCTACGCCTGGCTCGCCGCAGAACGCGCCGCGGTTCGGCTTCGTCAAGCGCTACGAGTGGGAGGACTGGCATTTCGGATACGAACGGGGCCCGCCCCCCTGCTCCCAGGGGGCGCAACGCGGGGAGCGGTGACGGCGGATCGCCGCGAACGCTCCCCGATTTCGTCCCGTTCCCCTACCGCGCCCCGATCGAGTCCGCCGCGGCGCGCTGGGGCGTCTCGGCCGGCCTGCTCGCCGCCCAGCTCATGGCCGAGTCGGGCTTCGACCCGCGCGCGGTCTCGCCCGCCGGGGCTCGCGGCATCGCCCAGTTCATGCCGGCGACGGCCGCGGCGTACGGCCTGCGCGACCCGTTCGACGCGGACGCGGCCATCGACGCTCAGGCGCACCTCATGTCGGATCTGCTGGAACAGTTCGGCCAGATCCCGCTCGCGCTCGCCGCCTACAACGCCGGCCCGGCACCGGTCGTCGCCTGCAGCTGCGTTCCGCCCTACCCGGAGACCCAGGCCTACGTCGCGCGCATCCTCGCGCTGATGGGCGGGGCGGGGGAGTGGCCGGACCCCCTCGAGGTGCGGTTGGTGGCATGAGGGGGTGTACCCTGCGCGACATGGCACGCTTGGGGGTGCTTCTACTCGGCGGGGTCCTGATCGCGGGCGCCGTCACCGCGTCCGCGGCCGCTGCCGCCGAGGTCTCGGCCAAGGGCTACCGCTACGTCTCGGTCCTCGACTCCGTCGACGACAACAGTCAGGAGGGGACCCAGGCCATCTGCCCCGACGACGAGCCGGTCGTCTCCGGCGGCGTCTTCGCGGACGCCGGCTACGGGCCACGCGTCGAGATCAACACCTCTCGGCCGTATGACGATGACGCCGACGAACGGCTCGACGACGGCTGGATCGCCTATGTCCAGAACCTGAACGGCGGCGACCCGCCGACCGCGCCGTACACCGTCTACGCGATCTGCGACAAGCGCGCGGCGGAGAGGGACTACCGCTACAAGGCGACGCGCATCCGTCCCCGCGCCGGAGGGCTCGCAGGTCGGCGTCGCCGTGGACTGCCCGAACGACGAGCCGGCGGTGGGGGGCGGCCTCTCGTCGAGCGGCTTCCTCAACGACGAGATGGCCCTGAACACGGCCCGGCCCTTCGACGACGGCGACAAGGGCAAACGGATGGACGACGGCTGGAGCATCTACGTCGACAACAACAACGTCGGCATGCCCGACCAGTTCATGGTCGGATTCGTGGTCTGCGACAAGGCTCGCCCCCCAGGCGACTACGACTACAGCGACCAGTCGACGACGGTCGACGACGGCACCCAGAACATCGATCCGCGGCCCAGTGCGGCGGCGGCACCAGCCTCGTCGGTGGCGGGCTGCGCTCCAGCGGCGACTACACGCAGCGGATGTTCGCCGTCGCGAACTATCCCGTTCGACGCCGGCGGGACGCTCCAGCCCGAGACCTGGCAGGCCGGGATCAACAACGCGACCGGCGGGGGCAACTTCCAGAGCGTCACGTCGTACGCCGTCTGCCGTCAGTAGCCGCGGGCTCGCCCGCCGTCGTAGGGTCCTGCGAGGACATCCGCTTCACCTGAGCCGGTAGCGTTCCGGGCCCGTGCCACCCGTCGAAGTCACTTCCATCGACGAGCTTCAGGGCCTGATCGGCCAGGAGCTCGGCCCCACCGACTGGGTGACCATCACCCAGGAGGACATCGACAAGTTCGCGGAGGTCTCCCGCGACGACCAGTGGATCCACGTCGACGTCGAGCGCGCGAAGGCGGAGAGCCCCTTCGGCACGACGGTCGCGCACGGCAACCTCACGCTCTGCCTCACCGACGGCCTGCGCAAGCAGCTGATCACGCAGTCAGGCGTGAAGCTCGGCGTCAACTACGGCTTCGACAAGGTGCGCTTCCCGGCCCCCGTCCCAGCGGGTTCGCGCGTGCGGGCACGGGGCGAGCTGATCTCCGTCGACGAGCTCGACGGCGGCTGGTGGCACGTCGTCACCCGCTTCACCTTCGAAGTCGAGGGCAACGAGAAGCCCTGCTGCGTGGCCGACTCGGTCGGCCGCGCGCTGGTGGCGTAGGTCCCCGGAACGACGACGGCGGCCCTCAGGCCGCCGTCGAAACGGTTTCTGTGCCCTTGGTTACTTAACCGTGAGCGTGCCCTCCATGCCGGCGTCGCGGTGGCCGTCGACGCTGCAGTAGTAGGTGTACTCGCCCGCTTCGAGGTCCGCGTCGAGCGTCGACGAGTCCCCGGACACGACGTCCGTGCATCCGACCTCGGAGCCGTCCGACTCGAGGCAGAAGTCGTGGCCGATCGATGCCGGGTTGTCGAACTCGAACGTGGCCGATCCCGCGGCGGCGCTCAGCTCGGTCTGGTCGTAGGCGAGGCTGCCGTCGGCGGCTGCGGAGACCGCCACGGTCTCGCCGCCGGTGTCCCCGCTGGTGTCGGCCTCGGTGCTCGTCGTCTCCTCGGTGGTGTCGGCCGACGTGCTCTCGTCGTCATCGCCGCCGCATGCGGCGAGGGAGAACGGCACCAGCGCCAGGAGCGCGAACAGCAGTACGAGCTTCTTCATCCGGGTGCATCCTTTCTTCGGGAAACTCGATTTCTACTCTAGACCCCTCTACGTCCCGGCGAACGTCGCCTCGCGCTTCTCGAAGAAGGCCGTGACGCCCTCCCGCAGGTCCTCAGTCGCCATCGAGTCGGCGATGCCGTGGCGCTCGAGTTGGAGGTGGTCGGCCAGGGAGTTGTCGAGGCTCGATCCGACCAGCAGCTTCGACATCCGCACGTAGTGCGGCGCCTTTGCGGCCAGCTTCTCGGCCTTGTCGCGGGCGCGGTCCATCAGCTCGTCGGCGGGCACGACCTCGGCCACGATCCGCTCCTCCAGCGCCTGTTGCGCGCTCAACAGCGGGTCGTTCAACAGCAGCTCGATCGCCCGGGCCGGGCCCACCATCCGGGGCAGGAAGTAGGTCATCCCGCCGTCGGGAGAGGCGCCGATGCGCCCGTAGGCGCAGACGAAGGCGGCCTCCTCGGAGGCGATCCGCGTGTCGCACATCAGCGCCAGCGAGAACCCGGCGCCCGCCGCGACCCCGTTGATGGCACCGATTACGGGATAGGGAATGCGGCGGAAGTCCACGATCGCCTGGTGGAGGACGTCGGCCCCGCGGCGGACGTCGGCGGGCAGGTCGAAGTCCTCCGAATCGACGCCCTGCTTGAACCAGTTGACGTCGCCACCCGAGGAGAAGGCCTTGCCGGCGCCCGTGACGATCAGGGCGCGCAGCGGCGCGCGGTCCGCCAGCCAGCCCGACGCGACGACCAGCTCGCCGATCAGCTCCGGGCTCATCGCGTTGAACGAGTCGGGGCGGTCCAGGGTGAGCGTCCCGATCTCGCCGTCCACCTCGAGGCGCAAAGTCTTCAGCTCGGGAGGGGTCGTCTCGCTCATCTCTTCTAACTCCTTGGGTTGGCGGTCTTTGCCGGGGGGCGCGGAGCCTAACCTTGTACGAGTGGCTGATATCGCACAGCAGCGCAAGGAGTTGCCCGATCAGCCGGGCGTCTACCTGTTCAAGGACGAGGGGGAGAAGGTCCTCTACGTCGGCAAGGCGACGTCGATCCGCAAGCGCGTGGCGGGGCACTTCTCGGGCAAGTCGACGATCCGCGACATCACGGACCGGGTGGCATCCATCGACTTCCTGGTCACCGAGAACGAGGCCGAGGCACTGCTGGCCGAGCAGCAGTTCATCAAGCGCCACCGGCCGCAGTTCAACATCCGCCTGCGCGACGACAAGTCCTACCCCTACATCGGGATCTCGATGGACGAGGAGTTCCCGCGCGTCTACTTCACGCGTGAGCGCCATCGCTCCGGGCGCCTCTACTTCGGGCCGTACTCGAATGCGAAGCGCACTCGCGAGACCCTCAACCTGCTCGGGAAGCTCTTCCAGTACCGCACCTGTGACGGCCCTGAGCCCGGGCGCCGCTCGGGCGTCCCATGCCTCGACTACTACATCAAGCGCTGCCAGGCCCCCTGCGTCGGCTACATCGACCGCGAGGAGTACCGGCGGAACATCGAGGCGATCGGCAGTTTCCTCTCCGGGCGCTACCGCGACGTCGAGCGCGACGTCGAGCGCAAGATGAAGGAGGCGGCCGAGGCGGAGGAGTTCGAGCGCGCCGCGATCTATCGTGACCGCCTCGACGCGGTGCGCTCGCTGATGCAGCGGCGCAGCATCGCCTCCGACTCGCACGAGAGCGCCGACCTGATCGGCGTCGCGGTGGATGGACCGGACGCGAACGCGCAGGTCTTCCAGGTTCGCGACGGCATCCTCGCCGAGCGCCACGGGTTCTACCTCGCGAACGAGGCGAAGCGCGGGGAGGCCGAGGTAACGGAGGAGTTCCTCGCCCAGTACTACGCGGCGGCCCCCTCGGTCCCCCGCCTGATCGTGGTCGGGGAGGCCCTGCGGGACCGCGCGGACGTGATCGCGGAGGCGCTCTCGGCGCAGCGCGGGGGCACCGTGGAGATGCGGGTTGCCGAGCGCGGCGACAAGCGCCGTCTGCGGGAGCTCGCGGAGCGAAACGCCGGCCTCGCCCTGGCCCAGGACAGACTCCGGCGCGAGCGCCGGCGCGCGCAGCGGGTCGATGCGCTCTCCGAACTCCAGGACGCGCTCGAGCTGCCGCGGCTCCCGGTGCGGGTCGAGGGCTTCGACGTCTCGAACCTCGGCGGCGAGCACACCGTGGCCTCGATGGTCGTCTTCGAAGGCGGCGCGCCGAAGAAGTCGGACTACCGTCGGTTCCGCATCCGCGGCGACCGCTCGCGCGGGCCGGACGACTTCTCCTCGATCGAGGAGGTGCTGGGGCGCCGTCTGGCGCGGCACGAGGATCAGGCGGACCTCTCGCCGCACGAGCCCGACCGCGACGAGAGCTTCGCTGCGCTCCCGGACCTGATCGTCATCGACGGCGGCAAGGGCCAGCTCGCGGCTGGGATGCGCGCGCTCGCCCCGCTGGTGGAGCAGGGCTCCGAGCCGGTGGCCGTGATCGGGCTTGCCAAGCGCGTCGAGGAGGTGTTCGTCCCGGGTCGATCGGAGCCGGTGCCGGTGCCCGAGGACTCGCAGGCCCTGCGGCTGCTCCAGCGCGTGCGCGATGAGGCGCACCGGTTCGCGATCACGCACCATCGCGGCCGCCGCGACCAGGCCATGACCTCCTCGCTCCTCGACGAGCTGCGCGGCGTCGGCCCGGTCCGCAAGCGCGCCCTGCTGAAGCATTTCGGCTCGCCCGAGCGCCTGGTCGCGGCCAGCCGCGAGGAGCTCGAGGCGGTACCGGGCCTGCCCGGCAAGCTCGCCCGCGACATCCATAGCCAGCTCAACAGGGCAGGATGAGCGAGCCCGGGGGAGACCAAGTCGAGGCGGCCGGCGACGGCGCGTCGAAGCACGTCGACCTCGTTGTGATCACCGGCTACTCCGGGGCCGGCAAGTCGGAGGCGATCGCCGCCTTCGAGGACGGCGGGTACTTCTGCGTCGACAACCTCCCGCCGCGGATGATCGGCGCGCTCGGCGAGCTGTTCCGCCACGAGGGAAGCGGCGTCCGGCGCGCCGCTGTCGTCTCCGACGTGCGTGGCGGGGAGTACTTCCAGGACCTGACCGCCGTTCTCGAGGAGCTCGCGTCGGGTGGCATCAAGCCGCGGGTCCTCTTCCTCGAGGCGGACGAGGAGACGCTGCTCGACCGCTTCAAGGAGACCCGGCGGCGCCATCCCCTGGCCCCGGATGGCCGGGTCACGGACGGGATCCGCTCCGAGCGGGAGATCCTGGGCCCGCTGCGCGAGCAGGCCCACGTCGTCATGGACACGTCGGAGCTCACCGGGGCGATGCTGCGCCGCCGGATCGCGACCGAGATGCTGGGCCCACGCGGGCCCGCGAAGCTGGCCCTGACGATCCTCACCTTCGGGTTCAAGAACGGACCCCCGCGCGATGCCGACCTGATGCTCGACGTGCGGTTCCTGCCCAATCCCCACTACCGCGAGGATCTCCGCCCGTTGACCGGCCGCGATCCCGAAGGTGGTCGAGCACGTCGAGGCGGGCGAGCTGGCGAACGAGTTCTACCAGCGCCTGCTGCCCCTCCTCGACTTCCTGCTGCCCGCTTACGTGGCGGAGGGCAAGACCCACCTCACGATCGCGATCGGCTGCAC
This sequence comes from uncultured Solirubrobacterales bacterium, assembly GCA_963729505.1. Lineage (GTDB taxonomy): Bacteria > Actinomycetota > Thermoleophilia > Solirubrobacterales > 70-9 > JBDTSW01. Next base: position 49,783 of record CAVSOA010000006.1, on the reverse strand, counting down.
CGGCGGCCGCCACCGCTCGGTCACCATCGCCGACCGCATCGCCCAGCACCTCGTCGGGCGCGAGGACCTCGTGCTGCGGGTCGTGCACCGCGACGTCGAGCTGGACTGAACCCACCACTGGACGGCTGCTTGAATCCCGCGGGTGACTGACCCGGTCATCCGCGTATCCGGCCTGCACAAGTCCTACGACGACTTCGAGGCGGTCCGAGGCATCGACCTCGAGGTTCACGCGCGGCGAGATCTTTGGCTTCCTGGGCCCCAACGGCGCCGGCAAGACGACGACGGTGGAGATCCTGGAGGGCTACCGCGAGCGTTCCTCGGGCGACGTGGAGGTGCTCGGCATCGATCCCGGCGAGGCCGACCGCGAATGGCGCGAACGCATCGGGATCGTCCTCCAGCAGAGCAAGATGCACCCTGAGTTGACCGTGCGGGAGACCCTGCAGCTGTTCGGCGGCTACTACTCCGAACCCCGTGACGTCGACGAAACGATCGAGCTCGTCGGGCTCACCGAGAAGGCGGAGACGCGCGTCCTGCGGATGTCCGGCGGGCAACAACGCCGCCTCGACGTGGGCCTGGCCTTGATCGGCGACCCGGAGCTCCTGTTCCTCGACGAGCCGACGACGGGCTTCGACCCGTCGGCACGGCGGCACGCGTGGGAGGTCATCGGCAGCCTCCGCGATCTCGGGAAGACGGTGTTCCTCACGACTCACTACATGGAGGAGGCTCAGGCCCTGGCCGACCGCCTCGCGGTCATCGCCCGCGGCGAGCTCGTCGCGGAGGGCAGCCCCGCCGACCTCGGAGGGCGGGAGGGCGCAGCGGCGCGAATCACGTTCCGCGTACCCACCGAGGCGGCGGCTCAGCTACCCGTCGACGGCGAGGCCACGCCCACGAGCGACGGGGCCGTGGACGTCGTGGTCGAAGCGCTGGACCCCGTGCCGGCGCTCGCTGCGCTGACCTCATGGTCGATCGAGCGGGGCGTGGTTCTCTCCGGCCTCGAGGTCCGCAGGCCCAGCCTCGAGGATGTCTACCTCGAGCTCACCGACGCCGCTGAGGCGAGTCACGCCGAATGAGCTCGGCCGCCCTAGTCGCCCACCAGTTCCGGTTCGACCAGAAGACGTTCTGGCGCAACCCGGCTTCCGTGTTCTTCACGGTCCTGCTGCCGGTGATGTTCCTGCTGATCTTCGCCACGATCTTCGGCAACGACACCATCGAGTCGCTCGGCGGTCAAGACCACGACCTACTACGTGCCGGCGATCATCACCTTGGCAGTGGTCTCGGCGACGATGCAGAGCCTCGCCATCTCGCTCACCGTGGACCGCGAGCAGGGCCTGCTGAAGCGCACGCGCGGCACGCCGCTCCCGCCCTGGGTCTTCATCGCCGGGCGTGTGGGCAATTCGATCGTCGTCTCCGTCCTGAGCCTGGTGGTCGTGGCCACGATCGGCCGCATCCTCTACGGGGTGGAGATCCCGTTCGAGCGGCTGCCCGCCGTGATCGTGACGCTGCTCGTGGGTGCCGCGTCCTTCTCCTGCCTGGGCTTTGCGCTCACGGCCGCGATTCCCTCGGAGGACGCCGCCGCGCCGATCTCGAACGCCGCGCTCCTGCCCCTGTACTTCCTCTCGGGCATCTTCATTCCGGAGACGGAGATCCCGGAGGGCGTGCTGCAGTTCGCCGACCTGTTCCCGATCCGCCACTTCTTCGAGGCGTTCTTCACTGCCTGGAGCCCGACGACCACCGGCGCCGGCTTCGAGTGGGGCCAGCTCGCGGTCGTCGCCATCTGGGGCGTCGCCGGCCTCCTGATCGCGGTTCGGACCTTCCGCTGGGAGCCGCGTGCCTGACCGCTGCCATAGGTTGTCGGCGTGATCCATCACGTCAGCCTCGAGGTGTCGGACCTGGAGTCCGCCGGATCGTTCTACGACTCCGTGCTCGGCCCCCTCGGCTGGCGCCGCCAGGTCGAGACCGACGAGCGCGTCGGCTGGGGGATCTTTCGGCCCGTCTTCTTCATCTCCCAGCGCCGCGACACTGCCGCCGGGGGCGGCCATGTCGCCTTCGCTGCGAACGGGATCTCCGCTGTGAAGGCCGCCTGGGAGGGCGGCGTCAACGCCGGTGGCATCAACCAGGGCGACCCGGGGCAGCGCCCGGAGTACGGGCCTACCTACTATGCGGCGTACCTGCGCGACCCCGACGGGCATCGCATCGAGATCACCGTCGGCGTCGACTGACGAACGACCCAAACAGACGAGACCAGGAGGACGGATGGCAAGCGTGAAGGTGGGCATCAACGGGTTCGGGCGGATCGGCCGCAACCTCTTCCGGGCCGCCCACGAGGCCGGCACCGACCTCGAGTTCGTCGCGGTCAACGACATCGCCGACGCCGAGCACGCTCGCTCACCTGCTCAAGTACGACTCGATCCTCGGGCGCTTTCCGGGCGAGGTCAGCGCGGGCGACGGATCGATCACCGTCGACGGCTCGGAGATCCGCATCCTCTCCGAGCGCGATCCCGCGGACCTGCCGTGGGGGGAGCTCGGGGTAGACGTGGTGATCGAGTCGACCGGGATCTTCACCAAGCGCGACGACGCGGCCAAGCACATCGAGGCCGGGGCGAAGAAGGTGATCATCTCGGCGCCCGCCACCGATCCCGATGTGACGGTCGCCCTCGGCGTGAACTTCGACGACGCCTACGACCCCGACCAGCACCACATCATCTCCAACGCCTCGTGCACCACCAACTGCCTGGCGCCGCTCGCGAAGGTGATCAACGATGCGGTCGGCATCGAGCACGGGCTGATGACAACGATCCATGCCTACACGTCCGACCAACGCCTCCAGGACATGCCGCACAAGGACCTGCGGCGCGCCCGTGCTGCCGCGCTCAACCTGATCCCCACCACGACGGGCGCCGCCAAGGCCGTCGGCCTGGTCCTTCCCGAGCTCGACGGCAAGCTGAACGGGATCGCGGTCCGCGCGCCCGTGGCCACCGGCTCCGTGGTCGACCTCGTCTGCGTCGTCTCCCGCGAGACGACCGTCGACGAGATCAACGCGGCCGCCAGCGAGGCCGCGGGGGGCCCGCTCGAGCGGGATCCTCGCCTACACCGAGGATCCGATCGTCTCGACCGACATCGTCAAGGACCCGCACTCGTCGATCTTCGACGCCGACCAGACGATGGTCATGGAGGGCACCCTCGTGAAGGCGGTCGCGTGGTACGACAACGAGTGGGGCTACTCCAACCGCTGCGTCGAGCTCGCCGCCAAGGTGCTGGAGCCGGCGGCGGTGGGCGCCTAGCCCGTTGAGCGCAAGCACGGCTCGCGGGACCTTCACCAAGGCGAGCGTCCGCGACGCCGAGGTCTCGGGCCGCCGCGTCCTCGTGCGCGTGGACTTCAACGTGCCGCTGGACGGCGGCGAGGTGGCCGACGACACCCGGATCCGCGCCGCGCTGCCGACGATCGAGCTGCTGCGTGAGGCCGGGGCGATGCCGATCCTCGTCTCGCACCTGGGGCGGCCCGAGGATCGCGAGCCGGAGCTCTCGATGGCGCCGGTAGCAGCGCACCTGGCCGGCCTGCTCGAGGCTGACGTCCACCTCGAGCCCGGGGTCGCGGGCGATGCCGTCGTGCGCCTCGTGGCCGACGACCCCCCGAGTGACGTCGTGCTCCTGGAGAACAGCCGCTACGAGCCCGGGGAGACCGCCAACGACCCGGCGCTCGCGCAGGCCCTCGCCGGGCTGGCCGAGCTCTACGTGAACGACGCCTTCGGCGCCGCGCACCGCGCGCACGCGACCACCGAGGGGGTCGCGCATCACCTGCCTGCCTACGCCGGGCTCCTCCTCGAGCGGGAGGTGCGCGAGCTGACCTTCGTCCGCGACGACCCAGCCCGCCCGCTTTGCATGGTTCTCGGGGGCGCCAAGGTCGGCGACAAGATCGGCGTCATCGAGGCCTTTCTCGACCGCGCCGAGCAATTGCTCGTCGGCGGCGCGATGTGCTTCGCGTTCTTCCGAGCCCAGGGCATCGAGGTCGGGGACTCGCTCGTGGACGACGCGGAGATCGAGCCGGCCCGGCGGGTGCTCGAGGCGGCCGAGGACTCGGCGTGCGAGCTCGTGCTGCCCGTCGATCTGGTGGCCGCCGACCGCTTCGACGCCGGCGCCGAGCGCCGCGAGCTCGACGGCGTCGACGTCCCCGAGGGCTGGATGGGCCTGGACGTCGGCCCGCGTACAGCCGCCGCGTACGCGGCGGCGATCGGCGGGGCCGGGACGGTGTTCTGGAACGGCCCGATGGGCGCGTTCGAGCTGGAGCCGTTCGCGGCGGGAACCCGAACCGTCGCCGAGGCCGTGGCGTCGGCGCCCGGGACGACGGTCGTGGGAGGGGGCGACTCCGCCGCCGCTCTCGTCGCGTTCGGGCTGGCCGATCGGGTGGACTGGCTCTCGACGGGCGGGGGCGCGTCGCTCGAGCTGATGGAGGGCAAGCCACTGCCCGGCGTTGAGGCGCTCGACGATGCCTGAGTCGCGTCGGCCGCTGGTGGCGGCGAACTGGAAGATGAACAAGACCGTCGGTGAGGCGGCTCATTTCCTCGAGCGCTTCGTGGCCAAGGCCGAGGGCCTCTCCGGGGTTGACGTGGTCGTGTGCGCACCGTTCACGGCGCTCGCGGCAGCGGTCGAGCAGGCCGGTGCCGCTCCGGTGCGGATCGCCGCTCAAAACATGCATTTCGAGGACTCGGGTGCGTTCACCGGGGAGGTCTCCGCGCCGATGCTGACCGACATCGGCGTCGAGGCGGTCGTCCTCGGCCACTCCGAGCGCCGCCAGCTCTTCGGCGAGACGGACGAGGCCCTCGCGCGCAAGGTCCCGGCCGCGCTCGCCGCCGGGCTGCTGCCGATCCTCTGCGTCGGGGAGTCTGAGGCCCAGCGCGACGCGGGAGAGACCGAGGCCGTGATCGCCGCCCAGCTCGACGCTGATCTCGCGGAGGTTGATGGCACGCGGCTCGGCGAGGTGGTCGTTGCCTACGAGCCGATCTGGGCGATCGGCACCGGCCGCACCGCCACAACCGAGCAGGCTCAGGAAGCGTGCGCCTTCGTGCGCTCGCAGCTGGCCGAGCGCGACGCCGCGGCAGCCGAGGCTGTGCGCATCCTCTACGGCGGATCGATGAAGCCGGGCAACGCCGCCGAGCTGATCGCCCAGCCCGACGTCGACGGCGGGCTCATCGGCGGCGCCAGCCTCGACCCCGGGGACTTCCTGGCCATCTGCCGCGCGGCGACATGACGCTTCCGGAGGGCGCGGCCTCGGCCCCGGTCCCCGGGCTCGCCCTGGTCATCCTCGACGGCTGGGGCCTCGAGGCCGACGGACCCGGGAACGCGATCTCGCAGGCCGACACGCCCACCTTCGACGAACTGTGGGAGCGCTACCCGCACACCACGCTCTCGGCCTCCGGCCGGGACGTCGGCCTCCCCGATGGTCAGATGGGCAACTCCGAGGTCGGGCACCTGAACCTGGGCGCCGGCGCAGTCGTAAAGCAGGACCTGGCCCGCCTCGATGACGCGGTGACCGACGGCACGTTCTTCGAGAACGAGGCGCTTCGCGCCGCCTGCCGGGCGGCGAAGGAGAGCCCGCGCGGCCGGCTGCACCTCATGGGGCTGGTCTCCGACGGCGGCGTTCACTCCGGATGGGCCCACATCGAGGCGCTGATCGAGCTCGCGGCGCGCGAGGGAGTTGCGGACCTCGTAGTCCACGCCTTCACCGACGGCCGCGACACGCTGCCCGACTCGGCGCCCGGCTACATCTCCGAGCTCGAGGGGTGGCTCGACGGCCGCGGTCGCATCGGGACCGTGGGCGGGCGCTATTTCGCGATGGACCGCGACAACCGATGGGATCGGATCAAGCTCGCCTACGACGCGATCGTCCACGCGCAGGGTGAGCGGGCCGACACGGCCGCGGCGGCCGTCGAGGCCGCCCACGCCCGCGGCAAGACCGACGAGTTCATCGAGCCCACCGTGATCGGCGACTACGACGGCATGGCCGACGGCGACGCCGCCATCCACTTCAACTTCAGGCCTGACCGCGCCCGTGAGCTCTGCCGGGCACTGGGGGAGGGCAGCTTCGCCGAGTTCGATCGCGGGGACGCCCCCGAGGTCGCCCTGACGACGCTGACGGAGTACAGGGAGGGGTGGAGGTACCCGGTGGCGTTCCCGCCGGCGCGGCCCGAGACGACGCTCGCCGAGGTCCTGGCGGAGCGAGGGGAGCGCCAGCTCCACGTCGCCGAGACCGAGAAGTACGCCCACGTCACCTACTTCTTCAACGGGGGGCGCGAGGACGAATGGGAGGGCGAGGAGCGCTGCCTTGTCGACTCGCCGCGCGACGTCCCCACCTACGACCACAAGCCGGAGATGAGCGCCGCCGCAGCCGCCGAGGCGTTCGCGAGCCGGTGGCGGGAGGGCGGCTACCGCTTCGGGATCATCAACTTCGCCAACCCCGACATGGTCGGCCATACCGGCGACATCCCGGCGGCGGTTGCCGCAGTCGAGGCCGTGGACGGATGCCTCGCGGACGTCGTCCGCGCCGTCCACGAATCCGGCGGGGCGTGCATCGTCACGGCCGACCACGGCAACGCGGACCACATGCTCGAGCCCGACGGCTCGCCGAACACGGCTCACTCGACGAACCCGGTGCCGTTCATCGTGACCCTGCCGGGGGCGGCGCTCGACGGGGGCGGCATCCTCGCGGACGTGGCGCCCACGGCTCTGGCGCTGCTGGGGATCGAGCAGCCGGCGGCGATGTCGGGACGATCCCTGGTCTCACCGCCATAGGCCGTGCGCCACGATCCCGCCCGCCTCTCGTTCGAGATCGATGCCCGCGACGGCCAGGCCCGCGCGGGCCGGCTGGTGACGCCGCACGGCCCGGTCGAAACACCGGCCTTCATCCCGCTGGCCACCCGGGGAAGCGTGCGCTCGCTCGACGTCGGGGACGTTCGCGACCTCGGCTACGAGATGGTGCTCGGAAACACCTTCCACCTGTTCCTCGCACCAGGGGAGGACCGGGTCGAACGCCTTGGCGGGCTCCACCGCTTCATGGGCTGGGACGGCGCGATCATCACCGACTCCGGCGGCTTCCAGGTTTTCTCGCTCGCCCACGGAACCGTTGCCGACGAGATCAAGGGCCGCCGTGGCAGGGCAGGCTCCTCGGGCGGGGTGCTCGACATCTCGGAGCGCGGGGTGAGCTTCCGCTCCTACATCGACGGATCGGAGCGGTTCCTCGGCCCGGAGGAATCGATGGGCGTCCAGGCCGCTCTCGGATCGGACATCGCCCTCGTATTCGACGAGTGCACCCCCTTTCACGCCGAGCGCGACTACACGGCCCGGTCAACCGAGCGCACGCATCGCTGGCTGGAACGGTGTCTTGCCTGGCATGGCGAGAACGGGCCGGAGCGCCAGGCCGTCTTCGGGATCGTCCAGGGCGGGGTTCACGAGGACCTGCGCCGGGAGTCGGCTGCGCTCGTCTCGTCGGCCGGTGTCGACGGGATCTCGATCGGCGGCACGCTGGGACGCGACAAGCCGGAGATGTACGGGGTGCTCGATCTCACGACCCCGCACCTGCCGGAGGACGCGCCCAAGCACCTGCTCGGCATCGGGGAGCCCGACGACCTGGTGGAGGGGATCGTCCGCGGGATCGACGTTTTCGACTGCGCCGTTCCGACCCGGCTCGCACGTCACGGCATGGCGCTGGCGCCTGCGCCCGGGGAGCGCTTTCGCCTGAACGTGCGCCGTGCCGTGCTGGCCGACGACGATGAACCCCTGGTCGCGGGTTGCCCATGCCGCACCTGTGAGCGTCATTCCAGGGCCTACCTCCACTACCTCTGCCGGGAGCACGAGCTGACCGGAGTTCGGCTCATGACCATTCACAACCTCGCGTTCCTCGAGGAAGTCGTTCGCGGCGCCCGTGATGCAATCCGCGACGGCGCGATGAACGCCTACCGCGAGGCGATCCTCGGCGGCCAGGCGCCATGGGAGGCTGCCTGAGGACCTCTACTGCGTGTTGTCGCGGATGAAGTCCTCGAGCGCGTCGATCTGGTCGTTGATCTCATCCTTGATGAAGCCGCCGACGTCGGTGTCCTGCCCGGCGTCGGTCAGCAGCAGAACGCCACCGGCGATCAGGGCCGCGAGGACGCCGATCAGCAGCAGAAGCCCGAGGACGCGCATGAAGCGGCCGAAGGCGGATCGCTTCTTGGGTGCGGCCGGTGCGATCGCCGGGCGGGCGGGAGGTGGTGGCGGTGGCGGCCGGCGGACGGGGCGCTGCTCGGCGATTGGCGTCGGCGGATCGGCCATGGCGCGCGTGGCCGCGGTCTCGGCGGCGACCACGCGTGTCGGCGCGTCCGAGGCGGCCACCTGCGGCTCGATGCCAGCCAGCCCGGAGCGCATCGCGGCCGAGAAGTCGCGGGCGGTGGTGTAGCGGTTGGCAACGTCGCCCTCGAGGGCGCGCAACACCGCCGTGGATAGCTCTTCGGGGACGCCCGGGTCATACGAGGTGGGGGAGAGCGGCTTCTCGTTCTCACGGCGGATGGCCAGCTCGGCGAGCGTCGAGCCCTCCCACGGGAGGCGCCCCGTCAGCAGCTGGTAGATCACGACCCCGAGCGCGTAGACGTCGGCCGCGGGCGTGGTCTCCTCGCCGCGCGCCTGCTCCGGCGCGAGGTAGGCGGCCGTCCCGACGACCGAGCCGACCTGGGTCAGGCGGGTCTGCTCGGCGGCGCGGGCGATGCCGAAGTCGGCGATCTTCACGGTCATCTCGCCGGTCGGCGGGTCATGGCCGCCCGCGCCACGCTTGCGACTGCCTGAGGGCCCGCCGATCACCATCAGGTTGCCGGGCTTGACGTCGCGGTGGATGATCCCCTGGCGGTGGGCGTACTCGAGGCCCGAGCAGGCCTGGACGCCGATCTGCACCGAGGTCGCTGCGCCGAGGCGTCCCTCCGTTTGGAGCAGCTGTGCCCCGGAGCGACCCTCGACGAACTCCATGACGATGTAGTGGCGGTCGTCGTCTACGCCCGTGTCGTAGACCTGAACGATGTTGGGGTGGATGAGCCTGGCCACCGCCAGCGCCTCGCGGCGGAAGCGCGCGACGAACTTCTCGTCGTCGGAGAGATGCTCGGCCAGGATCTTCACCGCCACCGTGCGCTCGAGCACGCGGTCGGTCGCGGCGAACACCATCGACATGCCACCCGAGCCGAGGCGATCGCCCAGCTCATAGCGGTCCGAGATCACCGTCGGGGCCATCAGCCGTCCTCCCCCGAGAAGCCGCTGGCACCCGTGTCGGGATCGGTGGTCGTCTCCTCGTCCGGCTCCTCGCACTTGACCGGGTCCTGAGTCATGTTGACCAGGTTCTCCCCGGCCTTGCGCAGCTCTTCCTTTGTCTTGACCCCGACCTCCTTCGGGAGCCCGTTGACGCCGTCCACGAACTGCGTCGCGTGCGTCGTCGCGATCGCGCAGTTCCCGCTGTCGACGTCCGATTGGACCTGCGAGAGCGCCGCCAGGAGGGCTTCCGAGTCGTCCTGCGGGATCGTGCCGGCATCGTCGCCCGAGCCGCAGCCGGCGAGCCCCAGTGCCGCGGCGGCGAGCACGGCTGCGGCGGCACGGCGGCGAGCTGATCCCGGCATCGGCGCGAGTGTAATCGCGGCGATACGCCTCACTGGCCGATCTCCAACCGCTTCGCCAAGTGCTCCGGGAGCTCGGCCGCGAGGATCGCCTCGGCCGCTCGCGCGATGTCGTACTCGACGCGGTGATACGTGGCCGTCCAGGCCTCGGTGTCGAGCTCGAGCCAGGCGGCGCGCGGGTCGCCGTCGCGGGGCTGACCGACGCTGCCCGGGTTGATCAGCCAGCGTCCCTCGCGGAGGTCGAGGACGGTCCCGTCCTCCGCCTGGGCACCTTCGGCAAGGCGCTGTGGCGTCCTCGGGCGTGCCATCACCGTCCGAGCGTGAAGTGGAGGGCGACGTGGGAGTGGCCGACGAAGCTGACGCGAGCGTCCTGGTGGGCGATGCACTCGGCGGCCTGGTCGGGCCAGAGCACGTACTCCCAGATCGGATCGCGCGGCGACGCGTGGTAGAGCGCGACCTCGCGGTCGGTCGCCTTCGGCTCCAGGCCGCGCAGGAACCGAAGGGTCTCGTCGTTCGCGGAGCGCTGCGTCCAGCGGACCGCCGTCGGATGCAGCCGGCGAGAACGATGAGATGTCGAGCTCCCCGGTGACGGCGAGGTCGTGGTTGCCGACCAGGGACAGGGCGCAATGCTCCGCGACCGCGGCGGTGCACTCGTCGGGGTGGGCCCCGTAGCCGACGACGTCGCCCAGGCACCAGGTCTCGTCGACGCCCGCGGCGTCGATCGCGCCGAGGACCGCCTCGAGCGCGGGCATGTTGGAGTGGATGTCGCTCAGGATCGCCAGGTGCATGCGGGAGGGGCGGCGTGGGAAGCCGACTATCGTAGGGCGATGCCTGGCGGGCGGGACCCATAGTGAAACGCGGGGCACGGATCGGAGTCATCGTCGTCGCGATGGTGATCGTGGCCGAGGGTGCGGCATGGCTGCTGGCTCCCGACGAGCCGGCCGCCGAGCCCGAGGCGGTCGACGAGGGCGAGTACTTCGACTCAGCGGAGCTTGAACAGGCCCGCGACTACCGCTCAGGGCAGCGTTTGCTCCTCTTCGGCAGCCTCGCTGCGCAGGGCCTCGTCCTCATCGTCCTCGCGACTGGGCGCCCGCGCGTTGCGCGCTCCGCGTTGGAGCGCCTCGGAAATCGCCCCGTACTGGGGGCCGCCGCGGCCGGCGCCGGGCTCTCGGTCACGGTCGCGCTCGTCGGGCTTCCCTTCGACGTTGCAGCGCACGAGCGCTCGGTGGACGTTGGCCTCTCGACCCAGTCGCTGGGCCCGTGGCTGGGGGACTACGCCAAGGGAGCGGCGATCGCCGCGGTCTTCGCGGGCGCGGGCGCGGCGCTATTGCTCGCTCTGGTCCGCCGGTTCCCACGCGGGTGGTGGGCGCCGGCAGCAGCGGGGGTGGTCGCGATCTCCGCCGCCTTCTCGTGGCTTGCCCCGGTCGTGCTGGCGCCGCTCTTCAATGATTTCGATCCCCTGCCGCGAGGGGAGCAAGCTGCGCGCGGAGGTCCTGGCGCTCGGGCGCGAGGGCGGCGTCGACATCGGCGAGGTCTACCGGGTGGACGCGAGCCGCCGGTCCACGGCGCTGAACGCCTACGTCGGCGGCCTGGGGTCCACCAAGCGAGTCGTCCTCTACGACAACCTGATCGACGCCGCCGAGCGTCCGGAGCTGCGTTCGGTCGTCGCCCACGAGCTCGGCCACGTCGCCCACGACGACATCCCCCGCGGCCTCGCCTTCGTCGCGATCATCGCGCCGCTCGGCCTCTTGTTCGTCCGCGAGGCGGCGGGGGCGATGACGGACCGCAGCGGAGCGGCACCGGGCTCGCCGGCGGCCCTGCCCGCGTACGCGCTTGCGATCGGGATCGTGACGTTCGTGCTGAACGTGCCCGGAAACCAGCTCTCGCGAGATGTCGAGGCCGCAGCCGACGAGTACGCCCTCGAGCTCACCCACGACCCGGAGGCGTTGATCGGCCTCCAGCGGCGCCTGGCAGCCGACAACGTCTCGGACCCCGACCCGCCGGGCTACGCGACGTTCCTGTTCGGCACCCACCCGTCCGCGGTCGAGCGGATCGGCGCGGCGCTGGCCTACGAGCGGAACGAGTCCACGGTCGACTGAAGACCGCGCTCGAGGCTGAACTCGGCGCTCCAGCCGAGCTCCTGCCGGGCGCGCGCGGAATCGATCGCGATTCGCTGCACCTCGCCGGGGCGCTTCGGCGCGAGCTCCGGCTCGAAGGGCCGCTCGCACAGCGTGGCGATCGCGGTGCCGAGCTCCAGCACGCTCGTCTCGTTCCCGGTGCCGACGTTGAACGGGCCCGTCGCGTCGCTCCCCGACGCGGCGAGGAAGGCGGCGACCACATCGGTCACGAAGACGTAGTCACGCGTCTGCTCGCCGCCTCCGAACACCCTCGTGGTACCGCCGTGGAGCAGGGCGCTGGAGAAGATCGCGACCACGCCCGCCTCACCGTGCGGGTCCTGCCGGGGCCCGTAGACGTTGCCAAGGCGCAGCGACGCCGTCGATAGCCCGTAGAGGCGCGAGTAGAGGTCGACGTAGCCCTCCGCGGCCAGCTTGCTCTGGCCGTACGGCGCGTCAGGCCTGGCGTCGGCGTCTTCGTCCAGCGGGAGAGGGCGGCCCTCGCCCTCGCCGTAGATGGCACCGCCGGTGGACGTGAAGAGGAACCGGCCCGTGCCTGCGCTCCGCGCGGCCTCGAGCAGGTTGATCGTGCCGCCCACGTTGAGGGAGAGGTCGTGGACCGGGTCGGCTACCGAGCGCCTGACGTCGATCTGCGCCGCCAGGTGGCAGACGAGCTCGGGCGAGTGGGTCGCGAACGCCGCCGCGATCGCATCCGCATCGGAGATGTCCGCCTCGACCAGCTCCGCTCCCGCCTCGAGAGCCCCGGTCAGGTTCTCGCGGCGGCCCGACGAGAGATCGTCGACGACGAGCACCTCGTCGCCTCGCGCGACGAGGGCGTCGACGAGGTTCGAGCCGATGAAGCCGGCCCCCCCTGTTACGAGAACCCTCACAACGACCGCAGCTTAGACTCGGCGGCCGTGTCCGATCCGCTCACCGAGTTGCGCGCAACCATTGATGCCGCCGTCGCGAGCTTCGCGGACGGCGACGGTGCCGGGCGGCCCACCCTCGAGCGCCCGCCGCGCCCGGAGATGGGCGACTACTCCACCAACGCGGCCATGCTGCTGGCGCCCGTCGTCGGGGAGAAGCCGCGCGACATCGCCGAGCGGCTGGGCGCGGACGTCGGCGAGCGGCTGGGCGATGTGGCGAGGAGCGTGGAGGTCGCCGGGCCGGGGTTTCTGAACCTGCACCTGACGGACCGCTGGCACCGCGAGGCGGCGGCGGCCATCCTCGCGGCCGGCGATGCCTACGGGACATCGGTGCCGACGAAGGTCGAGCGCGTCCTCGTGGAGTACGTGTCGGCGAACCCGACCGGCCCGCTGACCGTGGCCGGCGGTCGCGGAGCCGCGTACGGCGACTCGCTCGCGCGCCTGCTCGAGGCGCGGGGCCACGAGGTCGGCCGGGAGTACCTGCTGAACGACACCGGTGGGCAGGTGGAGCGCTTCGCCGCATCGATCGCCGCGCACATGCGCGGCGAGCCGGTTCCCGAGGACGGCTACAGCGGGGAGTACGTCGCGGACCTCGCCTCCGAGCTTGCGGACGCAGGGTCTCGGGCCCGACGATCTGGACGCGTTGGCGGTTGCCGGAACGACGGCCATGACGGAGCGGATCGCCGCGACGCTCGAGCGCTTCGGCGCGACTTTCGACACGTGGTTCTCGGAGCGTTCCCTGTACGAGGCCGACGCCGTCGCGAGCACGGTCGAGGAGTTGCGGGCGAAGGGTCACGTCTACGAGAAGGAGGGCGCGGTGTGGCTGCGCACCTCCGAGTTCGGCGACGAGAAGGACCGCGTCCTCATCCGGGCGGACGGCCAGCCCACCTACTTCGCGGCGGACATCGCCTATCACCGCGACAAGCTCGATCGCGGCTGGGAGCGGCTGATCGACCCGCTCGGGGCGGACCACCACGGCTACATCCCGCGGATGCGCGGTGCGCTGGAGGCACTGCGGGACGCCGGCGAGGCCTACGAGGCGCCGATCATGCAGCTGGTGCAGGTCGTCGAAGGCGGGGAGCGGGCCCGGATGTCGAAGCGCAAGGGCGAGTTCGTGACGCTCGACGAGCTGATGGACGACATCGGGGTCGACGCCGCCCGCTTCTTCATGACGCAGCGCAGTCATGACACCGCGCTCGATCTCGACCTCGACCTCGCGCGCAAGCGCTCGCAGGACAACCCCGTCTACTACGTCCAGTACGCGCACGCGCGCATCGCCAGCATTCTGGCCAAGGCCGCAGCCGAGGGGCATGCGGTGGATGACGTCGCGGAGGGGACGGATGAGGTGCTGGGCGTCGCGGCGGAGCCGAGCGAGCGCGCGCTGGTCCGCAGGCTGCTCGAGCTGCCCGAGGAGATCGCCGAGGCGGCAGAGCGCCGCGCGCCTCATCGGCTGTGCGCGTACGCGACGGCGACGGCGGCGGACTTCCACGCCTTCTACCGCGATTGCCAGGTCGTGGGGGTCGAGCCCACGACCGAGAGCGCGCGCCTAGCCATCTGTCTCGCGACGCGACGCGTCATCGCCACCACGCTGGACCTGTTGGGCATCGCGGCTCCCGACCGGATGTAGGGCGCTCTCAGCCCGCGCTTGTCTGACGGCGGCGGCAGTTGCGCCGGTGCACGTTGTTAGATTCCGCGCCGTCACCGCTGCAAGAGAGCAACAGAGAAGGAGCCAGGAATGACCAAGGCTGAGTTCGTAGACAAGATCGCCGGAGACTTCGACAGCAAGAAGGCCGCCGCCGACGCGGTTGAGGCCGTGCTGGGCGGAATCAGCGACACGCTGAGGGGCGGCGGGGAGATCAGCTTCACCGGCTTCGGCAAGTTCAGCGTCGCCGAGCGCGGCCCGCGCCAGGGTGTGAATCCGCGCACCAAGGAGCGCATCACGATCCCGGGCGGCAAGGTGCCGAAGTTCTCGGCGGGCGCCGGCCTCAAGAAGACGGTCAAGGGCAGCTGACGCAACCGTTCGCAGATCGGCTCGCCGCCCTCGTCGAGGAGCGGCGTAGCCAGGTCTGTCTCGGGCTCGATCCCGCCCCGGGAGACCCCGGAGCGGTGAGGGACACGTGCTCCGGGGTGATCGCGAGCGCGGGCGAGGCCTGCGTCGCGGTCAAGTTCCAGCTCGCGTGCTTTGAGCGCCTCGGAGCGCCGGGCTACGAGGTCCTCGCCGAGGTGATCGGGCGTCGCTCGCGACGCGGGGCTGCTGGTGCTCGCCGACGGCAAGCGCGGGGACGTGCCCGTGAGCGCCGACCGTCTACGGGGATGCGCTGTTCGGCCCGCCCCCGGGCCTGGGCGCCGACGCCGCGACGGCCAACCCGCTGATCGGCGGCGACGCGCTGGATCCGCTCGTCGCCGCCGCCGAGGGCGCGGGTGCCGGGCGTCTTCGCGCTGGTGCGCACGTCGAACCCGGGCGCGGCTGATCTCTTCGACCTGCCGACGCCGGATGTCCCGCTGCACGAGCGGATCGCAGGCATGGTGGCCGCGCGCGCCGAAGCGCCTGGCCGGCGAATCCGGGCTCTCCGGGATGGGCGCGGTCGTTGGCGCCACCGAGCCGGAGCACCTCGGTCGGCTGCGCGAGCTTGATGCCTGCGGCCATTTTCCTGATCCCCGGCGTGGGGGCGCAGGGCGGGGATGCGTCGGCGCTCGGGCCGGCGCTGGGCTCACACCCGGGATCGATCCTCGTCCCGGCCTCGCGCTCGATCGCGGGCGCGGAGGATCCCCGAGCCGCGGCAGAAGCCTTGCGGGCGGAGCTGTGGAGCCTGACCGCCGGCTGATAGCACGTACCATCGACGCCCCTCAAGGCGCACTGCTACGCGACGAGGCGGCGAATGGAAAGCAGCACGACGAACGCATCAGGGCGGGCGAGCCTCGGTCGCTGGATCGCGCGCGTGCTCGCGGTCCTCGCGGTCGCGGCAGCGGCCATCGCCGTCTACCTCGTGATCTCCGGCTCGGAGCCTGACGGGCGGCGGCGACCACAAGAAGCACTCGGATCCGAAGCCCCCGAAGGAGCAGACCCAGGAGGAGCCGCCGCACGATGTACGTCGTCCAGCCGGGCGACACGCTCGGCAGGATCGCGGCGAAGTACGGGGTGCCGGTGGAGCAGATCGAGGCCCTCAACCCCGACGATCGACCCGCAGGCGCTCCCCTCCGGCGCCACGCTAGAGCTGCGCTGAGCGAGGCGCGCCCGCGCGCTCCTGGCGGCGCTCGCGGTCGCGCTGCGTCCTCGCCCCGGCGGCCGGAGCGAAGGAGCCGCCGCGCCCGAGTCGCCAGTTCGTGGGTGCTGGTCGATGCCTCCGACGGCGACGTTCTGGCGGCACGCTCGCCCCACGACGAGCTGCCGATGGCGAGCACGACGAAGCTCATGACCGCTCTCTTGGCCCGGCAGGACCTCCAGCTCGACGACGTCGTGACCGCCGCCCCGTATTCGCCCGGTGCGGCCGAGTCGCTGATGGGGCTTCGCGACAACGAGAGCGTGTCCGTGCACGACCTCCTCTACGGACTGCTGCTGGAGAGCGGCAACGACGCCGCGCAGACGCTGGCCGTTGCGTCGGCCGGCTCGGAGGACGCGTTCGTCAAGGAGATGAACCGCGACCGCCGCCAAGCTGGGCCTCGACGAGACCTCGTATGAGAACCCGATCGGCTTCGACGCCCCCAGCCAGTACACGTCGGTGAGCGACCTCGTCGACCTCGCGATCAAGGTCCGCTCGGACCCGTTCCTGCGGGCTGTGGTCGACACCCCGTCGATCACGCTCACCGAGGGGGAGAAGGTCCGGCAAGGCGGTGAACCGCAACAACCTCGTTCGGGAGTTCCCGTTCGTCAACGGGGTCAAGACCGGGTTCACGAATGGCGCCGGGTACGTGCTGGTCGGATCGGGGACGCAAGGGTGGTGCCACCGTGGTCTCCGCCCTGATCGGCGCTCCGTCCGAGGCCGCGCGCGATGCGGGGACCCTCGAAGCTCCTGCGCTACGGCCTCTCGCTCTACACGCAGGAGACGGGTGCTCGAGGAGGGCGAGCGCCTCGACGACGTCGCGATCATCGACCGCGACGTCTCGGTTCCGGTCGAGGCCTCGCGCGGCGTCGTCCTGACGGTCCGCAAGCGCCAGGACGTCGAGGTCCAGGCCGACGGCGTCCCGGCCGAGGTCGAGGGGCCCGTCAAGAAGGGGGAGCGGCTCGGCCACGGCCATCGTGACCGTCGACGGCGCCGAGGAGGCGCGGGTGCCGCTCGTGGCGACCCGCTCGGAGGACGCCGCCAGCCTGATCGAGACGCATCGACGCCGCCCTACCGGGCGAGCGCGTGGGGGCCTGGGGGCTGCTCGCGCTCGGGCGCGGCCTGCCTTCTGGTTCTCATCGTCGTGCCCCGTGGTCTGGCTCTTCAGGCACCAGAGACGCCGCCGTTGACGGCTCGCCCGGCTATCGTCTCGGCCGGAGAGAGGTTGAAGCGCACTTGATTCTCACCGTCACGCTGAACGCGGCGATCGACCGGACCGTCGCCGTCCCGAGCTTCCGGCTCGGCCATCGCCACCGCGCCGTCGAGTCGACGACGGTCGCGGGCGGCAAGGGCGTCAACGTCGCGCGCGCCCTGAAGCTGCTCGAGCAAGCCCGTGATCGCGACCGGGCCTTGCGGGCGGCGCGACCGGCAACCGCATCCTCGAGCTGCTGGCCGGCGAGTCGATCCTCAATGACTTCACCCGGATCGAGGGCGAGTCACGGACGAACCTGGCTGTGATCGATCCCACCTCGGGCGAGCAGACCGAGATCAACGAGCGCGGCCCCGAGGTCTCCGAGCGGGAGGTCGACGCGTTCCTCGAGAAGCTCTTCTACCTCGCCCAGGGCGCGACGATCTGCGTCATCGCCGGGAGCATCCCGCCCGGGCGTGGATCCCGACATCTACGGCAGGCTGATCGTCGGCGCTGCGCGAGCGCGGCGTGCTCACGGTGCTCGACTGCGACGGCGAGCCGATGAAGGCGGGACTGAAGGCGGGGCCCGCGGTGGTCGCGCCGAACGTGCTCGAGGCCGAGGGTGCTGTCGGGCATGAGTTCGACGAGCCGGCCGACCTGGCGGCTGGCCTCGAGCGCCTGATCGAGATCGGCGCGGGTGAGGCGATCATCACGCGGGTCAACGGCTGCGTCGCGATCGTCGGCGAGGAGGGAAACGGCGCGCCGCTCGGTCGCCGCGCGGGGGAGGCCCCGCACGGGACCCGCTACGAGGTCGAGATCGACGCAGCTCGAGCCCGTGTCGACCGTCGGCTCGGGCGACGCGTTCCTGGCCGGCTACGTCGCCGCGCGCTACGAAGGGCTCTCGCCGCAAGGAGTGCCTCGCCTACGGGGTGGCGTGCGGGCGCCGAATCGACCCAGCATTTCGGAGCCGGCGTGATCGATCGGCCCGAGGTGAAGCGGCTGATCCCACAGGTCGAGGTTCGTGAGGTCGATCCCGCCGTCGGCGTCTCCTAGCGCGCTCGGAAGCCCCGAGGCCGGGGGTTGACCGCTGTTATCATCGCCGGGGCGTTGGGAAACCACCCCCAGAGCCCGCATTTTCCGGCTTTCAGGCCCCGCGACAGCGGGGCTTTTTCGTCCGCGCCCACGCATAGCCTGGATGCTTCGAGAATGAAGGAAGGACTTAGGCAGTGGAAGTAGAGATCGGCCGCGGCAAGAAGGGCCGTCGCGCCTACGGGTTCGACGACATCGCGATCGTCCCCTCGCGGCGCACGCGCGACCCCGACGACGTGGACATCTCGTGGACGCTCGGGCACTACCGCTTCGAGCTGCCGCTGCTCGCCTCGGCGATGGACGGGGTCGTCAGCCCCGACACCGCGGCGCTGATCGGCGCCCAGGGCGGGCTCGGCGTGCTGAACCTCGAGGGCATCTGGTCGCGCTACGAGGACGCCGACGCCGAGCTCGACCGGATCGCCAAGTCGCCGCCGCAGAAGGCGACGCAGCTGATGCAGGAGATCTACGAGGCGCCCGGTCCAGCCCGAGCTGATCGCCAAGCGCGTCGAGGAGATCAAGGCCGCCGGCGCCGTGGCCGCCGGCTCGCTCACCCCGCAGAAGGTCACCGAGTACTACGAGGTCGCGCTCGAGGCCGGCCTCGACATCCTGGTGATCCAGGGCACCGTCATCTCGGCCGAGCACGTCTCACAGAAGTCCGAGCCCCTGAACCTCAAGGAGTTCATCGGCGAGGTCCCGGTTCCGTGCATCCTCGGCGGCTGCGCCTCCTACAACACCGGCCTTCACCTCATGCGCACCGGCGCCGCCGGCGTGCTGGTCGGAGTCGGGCCGGGCGCGGCGTGCACCACGCGCGGCGTGCTGGGGATCGGCGTCCCGCAGGCCACCGCGATCGCCGACGTGGCCGAGGCTCGCTCGCAGCACATGCTCGAGACCGGCGAGTACTGCAACGTCATCGCCGACGGCGGCATGCGCACCGGCGGCGACCTCTCGAAGGCGATCGCCTGCGGCGCCGACGCGGTGATGATCGGCTCGCCGCTGGCTCGCGCCTAGGAGGCGCCCGGCCGTGGCTACCACTGGGGCATGGCGACGTTCCATCCCTCGCTCCCGCGCGGCACGCGCGTGAAGACCGTGCAGGACGGAACCCTCGAGCAGATCCTGAACGGCCCGGCGCACGAGAACGACGGCACCTTCAACCTGATCGGCGCCCTGCGGACCTCGATGGCCACCTGCGGCTACGAGGACATCCGCGACTTCCAGCGCGCCGAGGTCATGGTCGCGCCGGCGCTCCAGACCGAGGGCAAGAAGCTCCAGCAGGAGCAGTCGGTCGGGATGGGCTCGAACGGGCGCGCGGTCGTCGCAGCGGGAGTCGCCGCCTCGGATGACTAAGTGGCCGACGGCGGCAGGCGCGGGTAGAGGATCAGCCGGCGCCGCGGGAGATCGCGGTCGGCGATCCTGAACTGCCCGCCGCCCCTGCCGTCACCGAGCTCGACGCCCGCCGACCGCCTCGCGGGCGCCGCCGCGCGAGGAGGTGCTGGTCCTCGACTTCGGCGGCCAGTACTCCCAGCTCATCGCCCGCCGGATCCGGGAGTGCGGCGTCTTCGCCGAGATGCTCCCGCACGACGCCGACCTCGACCGCATCCGCGAGCGCGCGCCGCTGGCGCTGGTGCTCTCGGGCGGGCCGGCCTCCGTGTACGCGGAGGGCGCCCCCGCCCTTCGCCCGGAGCTGCATGGAGCTCGACATCCCGGTGCTTGGCATCTGTTACGGCATGCAGGCGATGGTCCACGAGCTCGGCGGCCGCGTCGAGGGCGCCGAGTCCGGTGAGTTCGGGCGCACCGAGCTGACGCTCACCAACGGCGGCGGCGAGCTGCTGCACGGCCTGCCGGCCGAGCAGCAGGCCTGGATGAGCCACCGCGACTGCGTCTATGAGGCGCCGGAGGGCTTCGCCGCGCTGGCCGCGAGCCCCGGCTCGCCGGTGGCCGCCTTCGAGAGCACCGAGCGGGGCCTCTACGGCATCCAGTTCCACCCCGAGGTCGTCCACACGCCCTACGGCACCCAGATCCTCGAGCGCTTCCTGCGCAGCATCGCGGGCGCCCAGGAGCGGTGGTCGCCGGCGTCGGTCATCGACGAGCAGATCGAGCGCATCCGCGCCCAGGTGGGCGACGCAAAGGTCATCTGCGGGCTCTCCGGCGGCGTCGATTCCGCGACCGCGGCCGCACTGGTCCACAAGGCGATCGGCGATCAGCTCACCTGCGTGCTCGTCGACCACGGGCTCATGCGCAAGAACGAGGCCGAGCAGGTGGTGGAGGCGTTTCGCGATCAGCTCGGCGCGCAGCTCGTCCACGTTCGCGCCGAGGACCGCTTCATCGACAAGCTCGCCGGAGTCGACGAGCCGGAGCGCAAGCGCAAGATCATCGGCGAGGAGTTCATCCGCGTCTTCGAGGACGAGGCGGCGAAGCTCCAGGACGCGCGCTTCCTCGTCCAGGGCACGCTGTATTCGGACGTGATCGAGTCGGGGGGCGACGGGCACGCGGCGGCGACGATCAAGTCGCACCACAACGTCGGCGGCTTGCCCGAGGACCTCGACTTCGACCTCGTCGAGCCGCTGCGGATGCTGTTCAAGGACGAGGTTCGCGCGGTGGCGGCAGAGCTCGGGCTCCCCGACCGCCTGGTCTGGCGCCAGCCGTTCCCGGGCCCCGGCCTGGGCATCCGGATCGTCGGCGGCGAGGTCAACCGCGAGCGCCTCGAGATCCTGCGCGAGGCCGACGCGATCCTCCAGGAGGAGGTCCGCGCGGCGGGGATGTACCGCGAGCTCTGGCAGTCCTTCTGCGTGCTGCCGGTGGTTCGGTCGGTCGGCGTCCAGGGCGACGGGCGCACCTACGCCTACCCGATCGTGATCCGCGCGGTGACCTCGGACGACGCGATGACGGCTGACTGGGCGCGTCTGCCCTACGACCTTCTCGAGCGCGTCTCGAGCCGGATCATCAACGAGGTGCCCGGGGTCAACCGGGTGGCGCTCGACGTCTCCTCGAAGCCCCCGGCCACGATCGAGTGGGAGTAGCTACAGCGATTCGTCGGCGATGGCCAGCCGGGCCTCGAGCTCCTGGGAGGAGCCCGGCTCGAACTCGTCGCCGGCGCGGGCGCGTGGATTTCGGTAGAGGAGGTAGAGCGAGGCGCAGAGCGCGACCGCGGCGGCGGCGAAGCCGACTTCGACCCGGCGGAACACCTCGATGTCCGCCGCGAGGTTCCAGACGATGAATCCCGCGGCGCATCCCACCCAGCAGAGGGCGCTCCGACGTGCCTGGCCCTGCGCGAGAGCGGCCTGGTTGAGCGTTCCGGCCGAGAGGTAGAAGCCCATGCCGACCGCGACGATCACCAAGCCCTCGCGGTCGTAGGTGAACTTGTCGCCGAAGGCGATCTGCATCAGCTCGGGGCCGGCGACGGCGAGGACGAGGCAGAGAACGGCGGTGAGGGCGGCAATGACGGTGATGGTCAGCCGCACGGACAGGCGGAACGCATCATCGCTGGACTCGTCCCCCTTCGATCGCAGGCGGGTGAGGTGCGGCAGGAGGCTGGCTGCAACAGCCTGGAACAGGACCACGGGGGCCCGGGCGACCATGAGGATGTTGAACATGAAGCCCGCGGCGGCCGCGCCCTCCTCCGCCCGGGCGAACAGGGCACCGCTCGAGAGGAGGACCTGCTCCGAGAGCATGATCAGCAGAACCGCGGCGGCGAATCCCGCGCCGTGGGCGAGCGTGAACGCGGGTGTGTCCATGCTGGCCGCGCTCCCGTCCTTCGTCGGCGGCGCGACTTCCCCCGCCGGCCGGGGAGCGCGAATGGCGAAGGGCACGACGAGCAAGCTGAGGGCGGGGCCCGCGACGACGCCGAGGGCGATCGGGTCGACCCCCTCGGCGATGCCGACGGCGACGGCCAGCGAGAACGCGAGCCGGGCCGAGCTGTCGATGATCAGCAGCATCGAGAAGAGGCCGAACCTGCGCTCGCCCGCGAGGAAACCCCGGGCGAGGAAGCTCGCGCCGAAGGCGACGACGGAGACCACCATCGCGTAGAAGAGGAACTCGTTGCCCTCCAGCAGCTCGTCCTCGATCGTGGTTCGGAGCGCCATGGCGGCGATCACGAACAGCACCGCAACTCCGGCCTGGATCGAAGCGGCGACACGCATGGCGTGGCCGATGTGCTCGCCGCGGGTCTCGAGCTCGGCGATGGTCCGCGAGGTGAGCTGCTCGACCGGCCGGAACAGCACCGAGACGACGATGAAGACCACCGACCACATGACGACGATCAGGCCGTAGTCGTCGGCGCTCAGCGAGTGCGAGGCGAGCGCGAAGAAGCCGTAGGTGAGGAGCCCCGCGGTCGCCAGGGCGACCGTGAGCATCCCCGCCGCCACCCCGTAGCTGCGGGCCTCCTCGGTAGCCCGTTTGGTCACGAGTAGCCGTCCCAGCGCTTGAGCGAGGGGAGCGGGTCGATCGGTGATCCGTGGTGCCAGCCGTTCGGCCAGATCTCGAAGTGGAGATGGCACGGGGTGGTTCGCGCGTTGCCTGTCTGGCCAACCGCGCCGACACGCTCGCCGGTGTGCACGCGCGCACCCTCACCGAACGGGGACGGGTGGGGCATGTGGACGTAGAGGTGGTCCGTGGACGATCCCTTGGTGTCGAGGACGATGTAGTTGCCGAGCAACTCGGGGTCGTAGTCGCGCTTCTGTACGCGCCCGCCGCTCGCGGCCTCGAGCTTCGTGCCGCAGTTGGCGTAGACGTCCTGGCCCTCGTGGCGGCGGCCGCCGCTGCGTGGAGCGCCGAAGCGCTGGAGCGAGCCGCCGTAGCCGTGCGAGCCGCGGATCGGGAACTTGTAGCCGCGCAGCTTCAGGGAGCCGCCGGAGTACGAGTCCTCGCCGAAGGCGCCGACCCGGAATTGGTAGCGGCCGTCGTCCGCCACGTCGCCGTCGCGCTCGAGCGCGTTCCAGCGCTGGCTGTGCTTCGAGTACGGGAGGACGCCCTTGCGGCGGAAGGACTTGATCACCCGCTTGCCCTTGGCGCGAACCACCTCCACCCGGATGTCGGTGCGGCTCGGCGCCTCGAAGCGGTAGCTCCATGCCGATCGGCTTGGCCTGGTCGAAGAACACGCTCCTCGGGTGCACGCTCGCGCTGCGCAGGTGAAAGCCGTTGGGAACCTGGCTCTGGTCGACGACGCGGAGGCGTTGTGGCGTCGCGGCCTCCTCGCCGCTGCCCTTCGCGAGCCGCAGGTGCCCGGTCTCCGCGCCGGCCGGCACCTGGGCGGCGACCCGCTTCGCATCCGCCCGAATGGGGGCGACCGCGATCGGCCCGCCGGTGCCGGCGAAGCGCACCTCGGCCACCGAGCCCAGGCGCCTTCCGGTCACGACGATCTGGCCGCCTACCGCGGCGGCGCGCAGGCCGGCGCACTGCGAGAGGCAGCGCAGGTCCTCGGGGCCCGGCCGCTTGCCGGCGCCGTGCGAAGGCCCGGGCACGGCCGCGGCGAGCGTGGCGGCACTGACGATGGCCGCGATCGCCAGGTGGTTTCGGGCCCGATCGACGATGGCGGCAGGATAGGGAGCGCCGCGGGTCCCATCCCCAGCCAAGTTCGGAGAGGAGCCTCTATCATCACCGGGCCGCGCGACGTGGGATCACGGGCGCGGCTTTTGCGCGATGCGCTGCACGCCTCGCGAGCACTGATGAAGACTTTCGTAGCCACACCCGAGAACCGCCAGCGCGACTGGTACGTCGTCGATGCCGAGGGCAAGACCCTGGGCCGCCTCGCGACCCAGATCGCCGACGCGCTGCGCGGCAAGCGCAAGCCCGAGTACACGCCGCACTGCGACACCGGCGACTACGTCGTCGTTGTCAACGCCGAGCGGATCCGCGTGACCGGGAAGAAGCTGACCGACAAGATCTACTACCGCCACTCCGGGTTACCCGGGCGGGATCAAGTCGCGCACCCTCGGCGAGCAGCTCGAGCGCCAGCCCGAGGAGGTCATCCGCAAGGCCGTGAAGGGGATGCTTCCCAAGAACCGCCTTGCACGCCAGCAGATCACCAAGCTTCACGTCTACGCCGGGCCCGAGCACCCGCACCAGGCGCAGCAGCCCAAGCCGATGGAGGTCGACGCCTGATGGCCGACGACGAGCAGCAAGACGACGTCCAGCCCGAGGAGGAGCGCCCGCCGAGCGAGGCCCCAGGCCGGAGGACGCCCGCGGCGCCGAGGCGCCGGAGGCACGCCGAGGAGCCGAGCCGCCGAGGCGCCGATGAGGCCCCTGCCGAGGAGGCGACGCAGCGCCGAGGAGCCGCCCGCCGACGCAGCACCGGGGCCGCACCCGAGGAGCCCACGGTCACAGAGGCCCCGGATGCCCCCGACGCGGACGCGCCCTCCGAGCCCGAGGAGGCGTCACCGGGGCCCGACGCCGCCGCCGAGGCCAAGCCCAAGGCCAAGGACGCCGCCCCCGGCGCCGACCTGGAGCCGATCGCTCTCGAGCCCGACAGGCCGCTGTCGGCGGAGGAACGGGCCCGCGCGGAGGCCGAGGCCGAGGAACGCGCCCAGGCCGAGGCGGTCGCGGGCGAGGACACCGTCGCCGACGAGCCGCTCGCCCGCAAGGCGGTCGAGCTCGACTCCGACGCCCGGATCCAGGCGACCGGCAAGCGCAAGAGCGCGATCGCGCGCGTCGTCGTCCGCAAGGGCAGCGGCACGTTCCAGATCAACTCGCGAGAGCTCAACGAATACTTCCCGCGCAACATGCACCAGACGATGGCGCGCCAGCCGCTCGTCACCGCCGGCTACGAGAGCACCGTCGACGTTCACGTCCGCGTCCACGGCGGCGGGGTCGGCGGCCAGGCCGGCGCCGTGCGTCACGGCATCGCGCGCGCTCTGACCGAGATCGACCCGGAGCTGCGCGGCGAGCTCAAGCGCCGCGGCTACCTGACTCGCGACGCCCGCGAGAAGGAGCGCCGCAAGGCGGGGCTCAAGAAGGCGCGCAAGCGGCCGCAGTTCAGTAAGCGCTAAGGGTCAACCCTTGGCCAAGAAGCTTTTCGGCACCGATGGCGTCCGCGGCGTCGCGGGCGAGGTGCTGACGGCGGAGCTCGCCACGGCGCTGGGCCACGCCGCCGCCGAGACCGCCGGGCCGGAGCGCCCGCAGGTGTCTGATCGTCCGCGACACCCGCGACTCGGGGCCGATGCTGGAGGCGGCGCTCGCCGCCGGAATCGCCCAGGGCGGTGGCGACGCGCTGCTCGGCGGCGTGCTGCCGACCCCGGCCGCCTCCGTCCTGGTCCGCCGCCACGGTCTGGACCTGGCAGCGGTCGTCTCCGCCTCGCACAACCCCTGGCGGGACAACGGCATCAAGTTCTTCGGCGCCGACGGCGCCAAGCTGCGACGACGACGTGACCGCCCGGATCGAGGCCTTCGTGCACGAGCGGCTCGAGGGCGAGCCCGCCGCCGAGGGAGTCAGCCATTCGGCCGAGACGCTCGGACGCGTCGAGACCCTGGAGGCCGCGCCGCGCCGACTACCTGCGCGAGCTCGCGCAGGTCTTCGACCTCGACCTGAGCGGGCGCAGACCGTCGCGCTCGACTGCGCCAACGGCGCGACCTACCGCGTCGCGCCGGCAGCGTTCGAGGCTCTGGGGGCGACGGTCGAGGTGATCGGCGCCGAGCCCGACGGGCGCAACATCAACGACGGCGTCGGATCCACGCACCCGGAGGCGCTCGCCGAGCGCGTGGCCGCCTCGGGCGCCCGAGCTCGGCTTCGCGTTCGACGGCGACGGCGACCGCGTGCATCGCGGTCGACGGGACCGGCGCGGTCCGCGACGGCGACGAGCTGATCGCGATCGCCGCCAAGCATCTCGGCGACGGCGGGCAGCCTCGGGCGGAGGGCATCGCCGTCACCGTGATGACGAACTACGGCTTCCACCAGGCCATGGAGGAGGCCGGGATCGAGGTTGCGACCACCGACGTCGGCGACCGCTACGTCGTCCGCGGCGCTGCGCGAGCGTGGCTGGAGCGCTGGGCGGCGAGCAGTCCGGCCACATCATCTGGACGGAGTTCGCGCCGACGGGCGACGGCATCGCGGCGGCGCTGCTGGTCGCCGGCGCGCTGGCCGGCGCGCCCACTCGCCGACGCGAAGCCGTTCGGCGGCTCCCGCAGCTCTTCGGAACGTCGAGGTCGCCGACCGTGAGGCGATCGCCGGCGCGACGGCACTCTGGGAGGCGGTCGATCGCGAGAACGCCGACCTCGAAGGCCGTGGCCGGGTGCTGGTGCGTCCATCCGGAACGGAGGCCGCTCGTCCGCGTGATGGTTGAGGCGCCCGACGACGAGGAGTGCGAGGCGGTGTGCTCGCGGCTCGTCGAGGTGGTCGAGCGCGAGCTCGTCTAACGCGCCGCCGCGGGCCGTGCCCGGATCCGCATATTGTCCGCACCGGGTACGAGCTCAGTGCAGCAACACGGAGGAGGCAGCATGAAGATTCGCGCGGCGGTGCTGGAGGAGTTCGGCCAGCCCCTGAAGGTGCAGGAGCTGGATCTCGCCGACCCGGGACCGGACGAGGTGCTCGTCCGCCTGGTGGCCTGCGGCGTCTGCCACACCGATCTCTACACGGCATCCGGGGTCGATCCCTCGGGCTATTCGCCCACCGTCCTCGGGCCACGAGGGGGCCGGGGTCGTCGAGAGCGTCGGCACCGACGTCACCTCGGTCGCGCCGGGCGACCACGTGGTCACGCTGTTCTCGCCTCAGTGCGGCGAGTGCGTGCACTGCCTTGACCCTCGGACCAACCTCTGCCTGGCGATCCGCGAGCAGCAGGGCAAGGGCTACCTGCCCGACGGCACCACCCGCCTCAGCCGCGACGGCGAGGAGATCCGTCACTTCATGGGCACGTCCACGTTCGCCGAGGCGACCGTGATGCCGGAGATCGCGCTCGCGAAGGTCGATCCAGAGGCGCCGCTCGAGGGCGCCTGCCTGTTCGCCTGCGGCCTCTCGACCGGCCTCGGCGCCGCGATGAACACCGCCAAGGTCGAGGAGGGCTCGACCTGCGTCGTCTTCGGTGCCGGCATGGTCGGCCTCGGCGCCGTCGCCGGCTGCCGCCTCCAGGGCGCTGAGCGGATCATCAGCGTGGACCTCTCGGAGGACCGCCTGGAGCTGGCGAAGGGCCAGGGCGCCACCGACGACGTGGGTCGGCGGCGAGGACGTCGTCGAGAAGGTGCTTGGCGGA
This sequence comes from uncultured Solirubrobacterales bacterium, assembly GCA_963729505.1. GTDB lineage: Bacteria > Actinomycetota > Thermoleophilia > Solirubrobacterales > 70-9 > JBDTSW01. The sequence goes on along the minus strand of CAVSOA010000006.1, from coordinate 22,412 downwards.
GACGGACGGCTTCGGCGCCGACTACACCTTCGAGGCGACCGGCAACGTGAACGTGATGCGCCAGGCCGTCGAGTCGGCCCGGATGGGCTGGGGCCTCGCGACGATGGCCGGGCGTGGCCGGCAAGGGCGAGACGCTGGACGTCATCCCACGCTTCCTGATCACCGGCCGGCGCATCGCCGGGTCGTCCTTCGGCACCGTCAAGGGCCGAGAGGGCGTGCCGAAGCTGGTGGACCTGTGGATGGAGGGCAAGATCGATGTCGATCCGTTCATCTCGCACCGCATCACGCTCGACGACGTCAACCGCGGCTTCGAGCTGATGGAGGCCCAGGACGGCATCCGCAGCGTCATCGATTTCTGATGTGAGCCGATCCAAGGAGGAGCGCACCTTGATCCTGCAGCGCGTCGAATCGCCGGACTTCCTCTCCAACGCCTACTTCGTCTGCGACGAGCCCGGCGGCACCGGCGTCTTCATCGACGCCAACGGCGTCGTCGAGCCGCTGGTCGAGCGCGCCGAGCGCGAGGGAACCGAGATCACGCACGTCCTTCTCACCCACCACCACTGGGACCACGTGCTCGGCGTCGAGGAGCTGGCCAAGCGCTTCGACGTGCCGATCCTCGCCTCGGCCGGAGTGCGCCGAGCTGCTCGAGGGCAAGGTCACGCGACACGATGGACGAGGGCGACGTGATCGAGTCCGGCGGGCTGCGGATCGAGCCGATCCACACGCCCGGGCACTGCGCCGACCACCTCGCGCTGCGTATCGGCGACGACGATGTGCTGACCGCCGACGTGCTCTTCAAGGGCACGGTGGGGGGGACCCGGGCGCCGGGCGCGACCGGCTTCGCCGACCTGAAGTCCTCGGTGATGGACAAGCTGATGAAGCTGCCGCCGGAGACGCGGGTGCATCCCGGCCACAAGGAGCCGACCACGATCGGCGAGGAGTGGGAGAACAACCCGTTCGTCCAGATCTGGCGCGGGGAGGCCGACGAGGGCTCCGAGCCCGTCTCGATCGGCCCCGCCGACGCGGAGGAGCGCGAGGAGGCGACGCTCATCCTCTGGGCGCCCGACTACGACGGCGGCAACAAGGCGTGGGTCCGATTCCCCTCCGGCGAAGACGCGATCGTCGGCGGCTCACAGGTCAAGCGCGAAAACTAGGAGGCCCGAACATGGCAACCGTTCTCTGCGTTCTCTACGACGACCCGGTCGACGGCTACCCCGACTCCTATCCACGCGACGAAGTCCCTCGGATCGAGTCCTACCCCGACGGCCAGACGACGCCGACGCCGGAGGCGATCGACTTCACCCCCGGCGAGCTTCTGGGCAGCGTCTCGGGCGAGCTCGGCCTTCGCAAGTACCTCGAGGAGCAAGGCCACACCCTGATCGTCACCTCCGACAAGGACGGAGCCGACTCCGAGCTCGACCGCAACCTCGCCGACGCCGAGGTCGTGATCTCCCAGCCCTTCTGGCCCGCCTACATGACCGCGGAGCGAATCGCCAAGGCGCCGAACCTGAAGCTGATCATCACCGCCGGGATCGGCTCCGATCACACCGACCTCGAGGCCGCGATCGAGGCCGGCGTCACCGTCGCCGAGGTCACCTACTGCAACTCGATCTCGGTCTCCGAGCACGTCGTGATGATGATCCTCTCGCTGGTCCGCAACTACATCCCGATGCACCAGATCGTCCTCGACGGCGGCTGGAACATCGCCGACGCCGTCTCGCGCTCCTACGACGTCGAGGGGATGCAGGTCGGGACCGTCGCGGCGGGGCGGATCGGCACCGCCGTCCTGCGCCGCCTAAAGCCCTTCGACGTCGGCCTTCACTACACCGACCGCCACCGCCTCCCGGCCGAGGTCGAGGCCGAGCTCGGCGCGACGCTTCCACGAATCGACCGCCGAGATGGTCCCGGAGCTCGACGTGGTCACGATCAACGCCCCGCTTCACCCCGAGACCGAGCACCTCTTCGACGCCGAGATGATCGGGCGGATGAAGCGCGGCGCCTACATCGTCAACACCGCCCGCGGCAAGATCTGCGACCGCGACGCGATCGCGGCGGCGCTTGACCTCGGGCCAGCTCGCCGGCTACGCCGGCGACGTCTGGTTCCCCCAGCCCGCCCCCCGGGACCATCCCTGGCGGACGATGCCCCACCACGGCATGACCCCGCACACCTCGGGCTCGAGCCTCTCGGCCCAGGCGCGCTACGCCGCGGGCACCCGCGAGATCCTCGAGTGCCACTTCGCGGGCAGCCCGATCCGCGAGGAGTACCTGATCGTCCAGGGCGGCGCGCTCGCCGGCGCCGGCGCGCACTCCTACTCGAAGGGCGACGCCACCGGCGGCTCGGAGGAGGCGGAGCGCTTCTCGGCCTAGGGACTCCCGGGCACGCTCTACCCTGTCTCCGCCCATGTGCGGAATCGTCGGATACGTAGGCGCTCGCCCCTGCCGTGACCTGCTGGTCGCCGGACTCGAGAAGCTCGAGTACCGCGGCTACGACTCGGCCGGCATCTCGCTGCTCGAGGACGGCCACATCGACTCCGTGCGCGCCGTCGGCAACCTGGCCAACCTGCGCGAGGCGGCCGGGATGGAGCCCGACGGAGACGGTGCGGTGGCGGTCGCGGCGCCGCCCGCGACGATCGGCCTCGCTCACACGCGCTGGGCGACCCACGGGCGTGTCACTGAGGAGAACGCGCACCCGCACGGCGATTGCTCCGACGAAGTCCACATCGTCCTCAACGGCATCGTCGAGAACCACTCCGAGCTGCGGGCCGAGCTGACCGAGCAGGGCCACATCTTCTCCTCGGAGACCGATGCCGAGATCGTCGCCCACCTGATCGAGCGCAACTACGACGGCGACCTGACCGAGGCTGTCCGCAGGTCGTTCAACGAGCTGCGTGGCCACTATGCCTTCGCCGCGATGCACGCCGAGCAGCCCCACACGCTCGTCGCCGCCCGCCAGGAGTGCCCGCTGGTGATCGGCATGGGCGAGGACGAGACCTTCATCGCGTCGGCGATCCCCGCCTTCCTGGCCCAGACCCGTCGCTCGCTGGCGATCGAGAACGGCGAGGTGGTCACGGTCACCCCCGACGGAGCCACGATCACCGACGCCGATGGCAATCCGATCGAGCGCGAGGTCGAGGAGATCTCGTGGGACGAGGACACGGCCGAGAAGGGCGGCTACGAAACCTTCATGCGCAAGGAGATCGACGAGCAGCCCGACGCCGTTGCCGAGACCATCGCGGACCGCCTCCCGTCGAAGGACCGCGTCGACCTCTCCGAACTGGACATCTCACCCGAGTTCATCGCGGGCATGCGACGGATCGTGATCGTCGCCTGCGGGACCTCCTACCACGCCGGACTCGTCGGCCGCTACGCCATCGAACAGTGGGCGCGCGTGCCCGTGGAGATGGACATCGCCTCCGAGTACCGCTACCGCGACCCGGTGGTGGGGTCCGACGATCTGGTGATCGGCATCACCCAGTCGGGCGAGACGGCGGACACGCTGGCCGCGATGCGGCTGGCCCGCGAGCGCGGCGCGAAGGTGCTGGCGCTGACGAACATCATGGGAAGCCAGGCGACGCGCGACTCGGACGCTGTCCTCTACACGCGGGCCGGGCTCGAGATCGGCGTCGCCGCCACCAAGACCTTCCTCACGCAGGTTGCCGCGATGTACCTGCTCGGGCTCTGGATCGCGCAGCAGCGGGGCACGATGGACGACGAGCGCCTCGCCGAGCTGATCGCGGAGCTAAAGCACCTGCCGCACAAGATCCAGGAGACGCTCGACCGGGTCGAGGAGCGGGTCATCTCGGTCGCGGAGGCCGAGCACGAGGGCCGCTTCTTCCTCTACCTCGGCCGCAACATCGGCCTGCCGATCTGCCTCGAGGGCGCGCTGAAGATGAAGGAGATCTCCTACATCCCCTCCGACGCCTACGCGGCCGGCGAGATGAAGCACGGCCCGATCGCGCTGCTGGACGAGTCGACCCCGGTCGTGTGCGTGGCCACCGACAGCCCCACGCTGGACAAGATGCTCTCCAACATGGAGGAGGTCCGCGCCCGCGGCGCGGATGTGATCTCGATCGCCACCGAGGGCTCCATCAAGACCGCCGAGGCCTCGGACCTCATGATCGAGGTTCCGCGAACGGACTGGATTCTGCAGCCGATCGTCGCGGTCCTGCCGCTCCAGCTCCTCGCCTACCACGTGGCTCGCATGAAGGGCCTGAACGTGGACCAGCCGCGGAACCTGGCGAAGACCGTCACGGTCGAGTAGCGGCGCGGCCTCGGTAGAGTGCCGCGCTCGTGGCTCGCCCGCTAAAGACGATTCGTGCCGTCCTGCTCGCCGCTGGCACGACCGTCCTCCTCGGCGGGTGCGGGTCCTCGGACGAGCAGGCCTCGGGCCCGTCCCAGCTGGTTCCGCCCGACGCCCCTCTCTACCTCGAGGCCGCGATCTTCCCCGACGACGAGCGCACGGAGGCGCTCGCCTCGCTGACGGAGCGGATCGCCGGGATCTCCGACCCCGAGGCTGAGTTCGCGGCCATGCTGGACGGTGAGCTCGCCGCCGCGGACGCCGGCGTCACCTACGCGGAGGACATCGAGCCGTGGCTGGGCGACACCGCCGCGGTCTTCGTGCGCTCGTTCGAGCCCGCCGATGCGCCGCCGGGATGATCGACGCCGCGTACCTCGTCTCGGTCTCGGACGCCGACGGCGCCCAGGCCTTCATCGACAAGATCGCCGACGCCGACCCCGAGGTCAAGGAGAACGAGCGGGAGTACGACGGCACCACCTACCTCGCTCGACGCCACGACGGGCACCGCGGTGGGCCTGGTGGACGAGTCGATGGTCGTCGGCACCGAGCCGGGGCTCAAGGCTGCCGTCGACGCCGCCGCCGGCGACTCGCTCGGCGACTCCGAGGACTTCTCCGAGGAGGTTGGGACCCTCGACGACGACGCGCTGATGGAGGTCTGGGTCGATCTCGGCACTGCCCTGGACGCCGCCGCGACGTCGTCGGATGTCGATGAGGCCCAGATCGACGCTGCGCGGGCGGCGCTCGAGCCGTTGCTCTCGGAGCCGATCGCTGTTTCGCTCAGCGCAACCCCGGAGACGGTGACCCTCGAGACCTCGGCCGCGGGCGGCGCGGGGATCGCGGGCAACACGGAGTTGCTCGCCCAGATGCCGGCTGACTCGTGGTTCGCGGTGGCGATCGAGGGAGCGGGGGAGGCCCTGCGCCAGTCGCTGGACGGCATCGGTGCGCTGGGAGCGGAGATGGGCGACCCGAGCCTCAACCCGGAGGCGATCACGAGCTTCTTGGAAGCTCGGACCGGACTGGACCTGGAGGACGACCTGCTCTCCTGGCTCGGCAACGCCGCATTCTTCGTCTCGGGGACCAGCGAGTCGGAGTTCCGGGCGGGCGGGCTGCTCGAGACCTCCGACCCGGAGGCCACCGCCCGGGTGATCGACTCGGTGCGCGCGCTCTTCGAGGCCGCCACGGGGGCAGCGACCGGACCGCCCAGCCTCGAGGACGCCACCGAGGGCTTCTCGGCCAAGGGGCCCACCGGGACCGGCGTCGAGCTGGCCCTTCGCGAGGACCTTCTCGTGGGCGCCCTCGGCGGGCCGGATCCAGCGACCGAGCTGCTCGAGTCCGGAGATGCCCTGGCGGACGCCCCGCTGTTCTCGGCGGCTGAGGATGCCCTCGGCGGGGATTTCGCGGCCGTGTTCTTCGTGGCGATGCAGGACTTCCTCGTCGTCGCCGAGAAGGGCGACGACGGCGACACCGACTACGACGCGGCCCGCCCGTACACGGAGGCGCTCGACTACGTGATCCTCGGGACGGCGCAGGACGACGAGCGCGAGCGCGGCGCGAATCGTCGTCGGCGTGGGGGAGTGACCGCGTGATCGGCATTGACCTGCTGGAGGTCGCCCGGCTCGAGCGGGCGCTCGAGCGCCGGCCGCGCCTGGCCGAGCGGCTGTTTACGACGGCGGAGCTGGAGTACGCCTCGTCGCGCCAGCGCCCGGCGGTGCACCTGGCCGCCCGGTTCGCGGCGAAGGAGGCGGCGGTGAAGGCGCTGGGCGGCGACGTGGTCTCCCTGCGTGAGATCGAGGTCGACGGGCGGCGATAGGACGCAGCCCCGGTCTGCGCCTCCACGGGAGCGCGGCCGAGGCCGCCGATCGGCTCGGGGTCGAGCTGGACGTCTCGCTCACCCACACGCGTGAGCACGCGGCCGCGGTGGTGCAGGCGCGCCCGGCCGCGCGCTGAGTACCTCCGGCCGGGGCTACCCTCCGCGCGGGATGGAGAGCTGGCTCGAACCCGTCTAGACGCCGCCGGGATGCGGGCGATCGACGCCTGGGCGATCTCGGAGCAGGGCGTTGCCTCGCTCGAGCTCATGGAGGCCGCCGGGGCGGCGCTGGCGGGCGTCGCCGCCGAGACCGCCGGCGAGGGCCCGATTCGCGTCGTCTGCGGCAAGGGCAACAACGGCGGCGATGGCCTCGTCGCCGCACGCCTGCTCGCTGAGTGGGGCCATCGGGTCGAGGCGCTGCTGCTGTGGCCGGCCGCCGAGCTCTCCGAGGATGCAGCGGCGAACCTCAAGCGCCTCGAGGGAGGCGCGCGGGAGGTCTCCCGGCGAGGATATCGCCGATGCCCTGGCGGGCTCCGGCGCCGTGATCGACGCGATCTTCGGCACGGGTTTCGAGGGGGCACCGCGCGATCCCGCGGCGGCCGCGATCGACGCCATCAACGGCTGCGGCGCCCCGGTCGTCGCTGCCGACATCGCCTCGGGCGTCGACGCCTCCACGGGAGAGACGGAGGGCGCGGCCGTGCGCGCGAGCGCCACGGTGACGTTCCACGCCGCCAAGCTCGGGCACTGGATCAGCCCGGGCAAGGCGTGCACGGGCGAGCTCACGGTGGCGCCGATCGGGATCCCGCAGGGCGCGCCGGACGAGCCCGCGGCGGGTCTGATCGGCGACGGACGTCCTGCGCTCGGCGCCCCGGCGCGAGGCCGGCTCGACCAAGTTCACCTCGGGCGAGGTCCTCGTGGTCGGCGGCTCGCGTGGCCTGACGGGCGCAGTCTGCCTGGCGGCGCAGGCGGCGATCCGGGCAGGCGCCGGCTACGCGACGGTGGCGGTGCCGGCCGACCTGGAGGCGATCTTCGAGGTGAAGCTGACCGAGGTGATGTCGCGCGGCTTCGGAGCCGCCGAGGGCAGGCTGGGCGCCGGCGACGCCGACGCGATCGCCGAGGCGGCGGAGCGCGCCGCGGCCGTCGTCCTCGGTCCCGGGATGGGCCGTGACGGTGCGACGCTCGGCGCTTGCCCGCTCGCTGTCCGAGCGCGTCGCGGCCCCGATCCTGATCGACGCGGACGGCCTCGCCGCGCTCACACGGCGAGCTCGACGCGCTCGCCGCGCGCGACGCGGCCGAGGTGCTGACCCCCCACGAGGGCGAGCTCGGCCGGCTGCTGGGCCGCGACTCGTCGGAGGTCGGCCGCGCACCGGCTCGCCTCCGTGCGCGAGGCGGCATCGCGAAGCGGCGCGGTGGTCGTGCTGAAGGGCGACGACACGCTGGTGGCCGACGGCGAGCGGCGTCGCGGTCTCGCGCGGCGGCGCACCGGCGCTTGCCACGGCCGGGACCGGCGACGTGCTGTCGGGCACGATCGGCGCGCTGCTGGCCCGCGGGATGGACGCCTTCGAGGCCGCCTGCGCGGGGGTCGAGGCGCACCGGCGCGCCGGGGCGGATCGCCGCCGTGGAGTCGGCTCGCCGAATCCGTGATCGCGGGCGACGTGGTCGAGGCGCTGGCGGAGGCGCTCGCGTGAGCGGAGCTCCGGCGCGGCCACCGCGATCGTCGACACCGGCGCCGTCGAGCGCAACTGCGCACGCCTCGTGCGCGGGCTCACGCGCCGGCACCGAGCTGTGCGCCGTGGTGAAGGCCGACGGCTACGGGCACGGCGTCGGCCCCGTGCGCCGGCGCGGCCGTCGCGGGCGGCGCGAGCATGCTGGCCGTCGCGACCGGCGCCGAGGCTGCCGAGCTGCGAGCCGAGCGGCGATGCACGTCCCGATCCTCACGATGGGGGCGCTCAGCGACGGCGAGCTCGAGCTGGCCCTCGAGGCGGGCTCGGAGGTCGCGGTCTGGGAGCCGGCGCTTCCTGGAGGCGGTCGCGGCGCGCGGGCGGGCGCTGGGCATCACGCCCGCGGGTGCACGTGAAGTACGACACGCGGCATGGGCCGGCTGGGCGAGCGCGACCCGCGCGTGGTGGCCGAGCTGCTCGCGCGTCGCCGCCGACGACGCCGAGGTCGAGCTGGCCGCGCTGTGGACTCACTTCGCGACCGCCGACGAGCCTGGCTCGCGCTACTTCGACGAGCAGCTCGGGCGCTTCATGCGATCTGGCCGGCGCCGTGCGCGCGACGAGCACCAGGCGCTGCGCCTGCACGCGGCCAACAGCGCCGCCACCCTCCGCGACCCCGCCTCGCACCTCGACATGGTCCGCTGCGGGGTCGCGATCTACGGGCTCGACCCCTTCCAGGAGGACCCGGCCGCGCGCGAGCTCGAGCCCGCGCTGTAGCTGCGCTCCTACGTGGCCGCCGTCAAGCGCTTCGAGCCGGCGCCAGCGCCGGCTACGGCCAGAGCTGGCGCGCGCCCGCGCGACACCGGTGGGCGTGGTGCCGGTCGGCTACGGCGACGGCGTCCGCCGCGCGCCTCACCAACAACGCGCGAGGTGCTCATCGGCGGCCGCCGCTACCCGGTGGTCGGCACGATCTCGATGGACAACCTCACCGTCGACCTCGGCCCGGACACCGAGGTCGAGGTGGGCGACGAGGTGACGCTGATCGGCGCCCAGGGCTCCGAGCGGATCCTCTGCGAGGAGCTGGCGCGGCGGCTGGCGACGATCAACTACGAGATCACCTGCGGGATCTCGCCGCGCGTGCCGCGCGAGCACCGGCGCGTGAACGCGCGCGAGCTGAACGATCGGCTGGCCGGCTCGCCGGCCGCCGCGGTCGCCTGGAACGAGCTCGCCGGGCGGCGAGGCCTGGGTCGTCGGCGGGGCCGTTCGCGACGCGGTGCTGGGGCGCGACGTCGTGGACGTGGACCTCGCGGTCGCCGAGGGCGAGCGCGAGGCCGCGAAGGCGATCGCGAAGGCCGGCGGGCGGCCACGCCTTCGAGCTCTCGGCCGAGTTCGCGACCTGGCGGGCGGTTGCGCCGGACGAGGCCTGGCACGTCGACGTGGCGCGCCTGCGCGGCGACCGACATCGAGGCCGACCTCGCGCGCGCGCGACTTCACGATCAACGCGATCGCGTCGCGATCGCGACGCCGGCGCCGAGCCCGCTCGACCCCACGGGCGGGCTCGAGGACCTCGAGCGCGGCGTCCTGCGCGCCGCCGTCGGAGCGCGCGTTCGCCGACGACCCGCTGCGCCTGCTGCGCGCCGCGCGCCTGGTCGCGGAGCTCGGCTTCCGCTCGACGAGGCGACGCTCGAGCTCGCGCGCGGCGGCGGCGCCGCGCGCGGGCGAGCCGGCGGGCGAGCGCCAGCTCCAGGAGCTGCGCCTGCTGCTCGCGTCGCCCGACCCGGTCGGAGGTCTCGAGGCTGCTGCGACGAGCTCGGTGCGATCGGCGGGCGTCCTGCCCGAGGTCGAGGGGCTGCGCGGGGTCGAGCAGAACCCCAACCACCACCTCGATGTCCACGGGCACACGATCGAGGTGCTGCGGCGGCTGCTGGAGCTGGAGGCCGACCTCGAGCGGGTGCGCGGGCGATCGCGCCGACGAGACTGCGCGAGCTGCTGGCCGAGCCGCTCGCCGACTCGTTCACGCGACGGCGAGGCGCTTCGCTTCGGCGCCCTGCTCCACGACGTCGGCAAGCCCGCGACGCGGGATGCCAGCCGCGGCTACGTCACGTTCATCGGCCACGACCACGTCGGCGCGCGGATGGTCGAGGCGATCGGCGAGCGCCTCAAGGCATCGCGCGCGCTCACCGCGTATCTGCGCGGGGTGACGCTTCATCACCTTCGCCTCGGCTTCCTCGCCGGCCGAGCGCCCGCTTGCCGCCCGCGTCAGGTCCACGAGTACCTGCTGGCGACCGAGCCAGTCTCCGCCGACGTCACCCTTCTCACCGTCGCCGACCGGCTCTCGGCAAGCGGGGAGGGGCCGATCGCATCGCCGGAGATGATCCGCGCCCACGTCGAGCTCGCCGGGGAGATGCTGGCGGCCGCGCTCGACCGCCGCCGCGACGGCCCGCCGCGCTCGCCGATCGCCGGCGACGAGCTGGCCGCCGCTCTCGGGATCGAGCCCGGCCCGGAGCTCGGCCGGCTGCTCGGGGAGATCGAGGCCGGCGTCTACGCGGGTGAGGTCACCGGTCCGCGACGACGCCGTGGCGCTGGCGCGCGAGGCGCTCGAACAGAACGCAATAGGCTCCCCGTCCGATGAACGACTGCCTGTTCTGCGGCATCGTCGCCGGCGACATCCCCGGCCAGATCCTCGATTCCGACGAGCGCACCGTCGCGTTCATGGACATCAACCCGGCCACTCGCGGCCACGCCCTGGTCGTGCCGCGCGCCCACTCCGCCGACCTGATGGAGATCGCCGACGAGGACCTGGAGGCGACGATGATCGCCGCCCGCCGGCTCGCGAAGCGGATGGAGGACACGCTCGAGCCGGACGGCTTCAACATCCTGAACGCCTGCCGGCCGGCGGCCTGGCAGACGGTGTTCCACTTCCACATCCACGTCATCCCTCGCTACGAGGGACGATCCCCTGAAGCTTCCGTGGATCCCGCGCGGCGCCGAGCCCGACGAGATCGCCGCCGTCGCCGACCAGATCAGAGGAGGTTCCGAGTGAGCGACGCCAGCCATCACCCTCAGCCGCGACGGCGACGTCGCCGTCATCACGCTGGAGAACCCGCCGCTCAACCTTTTCACGGCGCAACTCGTGGCACGGAGCTCCTGGACTGCGTCGGCGAGGTCGAGGGCTCGGACGCGCGGGCGCTGGTGTGGCGCGCGACCGGCGACATCTTCACCGGCGGCGTCGACGTGGCGAACTTCCAGGCCGTCCTCGACGCGGGCGCCGAGCGCGGCGGGCGGCTTCGCCCAGCCGCTGATCGACGGCGTGCGCCGGCTCGAGGCGCTGGAGATCCCGACGCTCGCGCTGGTCCACGGCCTGTGCCTAACGGCCGGCCTCGAGATCGCTCTGGGCTGCGACATCATCTGGGCGGAGCGCTCGTCGAAGTTCGGCCTCGTCGAGGCGGTCGTGGGCCTCACCCCGGGCGCGGGAGGGACGCAGAGGATGGCGGAGCGGGCCGGCCCCGGCCGGGCGCGCGAGTTCGTGATGACGGGCGGCCTCTACGACGCCGAGGTGCTCGAGCGCTGGGGCGTGGTCAACCGGGTGGTCGACGACGGCACGGTGCACGAGAAGGGGATGCGCTTCGCGCACCGCCTCGCGACGGGCCCGACGAAGGCACACGCGGCCACGAAGCGGATCGTCCGCGCCTACTGCGAGGGCGGCGTGGACCGGGCCGACGAGGTGACCCCGGAGCAGTTCGCCGAGCTGTTCGCCACCGAGGACCTCAAGGGCGCCGTGAAGACGTTCCTCGAGGAGGGGCCCGGAAAGGCCACGTTCAAGGGGAAGTAGGCGTAACCTCGTTCCCGTCGGTCTGTTCCAAGGAACGGACCCGGGATGACCGTACGTCCGAAGAGCCTCACGTTGGCCACCGCGGCGCTGGCGCTGCTCGGGCCCTCTGCCGCCGAGGCCGCCCCCGAGTGCTTCGGCCGTGAGGCGACGATCGTGGGCACGCCGGGCCCCGACCCGACCTCGACGGGACGTCGGGCGACGACGTGATCGTCGGCCGGGGCGGCGAACGACACGATCGATGGCATGGGCGGCGACGATCGCATCTGTGGCGGGCCGAGCGGGCCGAACGGCGACGATCCGTTCGCGATCTGGGGCGAGGGCCTCTCGGGGGGACCGGCGAGGACCGGATCTCCGGCGATGCCGGGCCCGACCATCTCTCTGGCGACGGCAACGATGACGTCCTCCGCGGTGGGGCAGGCGAGGACGCGGCGGGCTACTCCGATGCGACCGGCAGCGTGATCGTCGACCTCGCCGCCGGCACCGCCATCGGGGCGGCCGGAAACGACGAGCTGACCGGGATCGACGACATCCTCGGTAGCGTCGACTTCGCCGACCAGCTGAGCGGCGACGGGAGTCCGAACCGGATTCAGGGAAGCGGGAACGCCGACATCATCGACGGGCGCGGCGGGGACGATCTTCTACGAGGGTGGCTGGGCGCGGATGAGCTGAGGGGAGGCCCCGGCACCGATGCGCTGTGGGGCGGGTTCGGACCGGACGAGCCCGACGAGCTCCTCGGAGGTGGCGGCGCCGACTCGCTTCACCCGGACGCCGATCCCGAGATCAGTCCCGGCTTCTGGGAGCCCGGCGACGACGAGGTCGATGGCGGCGGGGGTCAGGACCATCTCGACCTCTCACGCGTCACCACCGCTGTGACCGTCGACCTCGTGGCAGGGACCCTCACAGGCCAGGGCAGCGACGAGGTCGCCCGGATCGAGGAGGTGACCGGTGGCGATGGCAACGACGAGCTCACGGGCGGCGACGAGGCGAACAACTTCTTCGCGGGTCCCGGCAATGACCTTGCCATAGGCAACGGGGGCAACGATTCGATCGACCTCGGCGAGGACGGGGGCGCCGGCGGGGGCGGCGAGGGGAACGACCGCGTCGTCGGGGGCAGCGGGGGCGGTGGGCCTGGTCGTGACGTGCTGATCGGGACGGGCGGGCCCAATGCGCTTGCCGGCGGTGCAGGACGCGACCTGATCAGGGCGCGCGGCGGCGACGACACGATCGAGTCCCCGAGCGACGCCGCCGCGTCCGCCGGCAGCGACGTGATCGTCGCCGGCGCGGGTTTCGACACGGTCTACGCGGTTCGCGGCAGCGACAGCATCGCCGCGGGGCCGGATGTGGATGCTCTCGTCTACGGCGGCGGGGTCCCCGGGGCGCTGGTGGTGGACCTGGCCGCCGGAACCACGACCGGCGCCCTCCAGCAGGAGCACTCGAACTTCGAGTTCGTCTCCGGCACGGCCCACGACGACATCCTGCGCGGCACAGACGGGCCGAATGAGCTGCGCGGGCTCACGGGCGACGACCGGCTGCTCGGCCGGGATGGCGACGACACCCTGCTGGGTGGCGTGGACGCCGACGATCTCATCGGGGGGCTTGGCGTGGACGTGTGCGACTTCATTCCAGGCGAGGGCGACACCGCGGACAGCTGCGACCCGCCGTAGCCACGCCTTAGCGGTCGCGACGGGAGCAGGCGCTACGCTTTCGGCGCGTATGGCGAACAAGGAAGAGAAGATCGAGATGGAGGGCGAGGTCACCGAGGCCCTGCCCAACACCATGTTCAAGGTCACGCTCGACAACGACCATCAGGTCCTCGGGCACATCTCCGGCAAGATGCGCCGACACTACATCCGCATTCTCCCGGGCGACCGGGTGAAGATCGAGCTCTCGCCCTACGACCTCGACCGCGGCCGCATCACCTACCGCTACAAGTAGCGCTCGCTAGAAGGGAAGGTCGTCCGCGATGTCGGCGAGCTTCGGCGCGCCACTGTCGCGCTCGGAAACCTGCGGGTCGCTGATCGGCCACTCGATCCCGACGTCGGGGTCGTTCCAGGCGATGCCGGCCTCGGTCTCCGGGTCGTAGTAGCTCGAGAGCTTGTAGGCGACGTCGGCGAGGTCGGAGAGCACGCAGAACCCGTGGCCGAAGCCCGCCGGCACGAACAGCTGGCGGTGGTTGGTGTCGCTCAGCTCGTAGCCCTCCCACTGCCTGTAGGTGGGGGAGTCCCGTCGCAGATCGACCGCGACGTCCCAGATCGCCCCGCGCACACACCGCACCAGCTTCGCCTGGCCCGGGCTGGTCTGGAAGTGGATCCCGCGAAGGATCCCCTCGCTCGATCGCGAGTGGTTGTCCTGGACGAACTCGACACCCACTCCGGCCTCGCGCCAGGCGTCCGCGCTGAAGCTCTCGAGCAGGAAGCCACGCTCGTCGCCATGGGCCTCGACCTCGAGCAGGACGAGTCCGTCGATTCCGGTGTCGATGGTTGCGGGCAAGGCGCAGGAAGCTACCTACCCGAGGAGCGAGACGCCGAAGGCGCAGTCGGCGCCGAAGTCGTCGGTGGCGACGGAGCCGATCCCGGCCAGGATCTGCGTTCCCCGCGCCGCCATGAAGCGCCCCGTGGCGAAGTGTGACCCTGCGGTTGGGCCGGCCTCCACGATCACTCGCCTGGCGTTGACGACGAGGTCCGTGGTGTCGGTGCTGCCGTTCGCTCCATCGCCGTCGAATGACCAGCCGTCGTTGTTCCCCTCCACCTTGAGGGTCGCCAGGAGGTTCCCTCCTCCAGCGTCGACGCACTCCCCGAAAACGTCGAACTCCGGCGTGCTGAGTAGCCCCACGAACGCGGTGGTTTCGAGCGGGGGTATGTCGACCAGCTTCAGCCCGGAGCTGGAGAGCTCCTCCACTCCCGCGAGGTGCGTTGCGTCGAGCGCGTTTGGCTTGACCTTGCTGGCACGGACGGCCTCGTCCCTGATGTCTGCCTTCTTCACCTGCCCGTTGACGATGTGCTTTGACCTGACGCTGTTGGCCTCCAGCGCCCACGCGACGCCGCCGCCGATGGCGGCGAAGGCGGCGATCGTCGACATCACGTTGGCGTAAGTCAGGTGGCGGCGAATGCGTTCGAACATGGTCCTCCCCTGCGAGTCGGCGTACCTCCTGACTTTCTCACATCATCTCCATGATCAGGCTCGTCCAGGCGAAGTCCGTTGCTCCCAGGCCCTCGCCGGTGTTCGGGTCGTAGTACTCGCGCAGGCCCTCGCGGAGGACGAGCTCGCCCAAGCGCGAAGCCATGTGCTCGGCCTCGGCCTCGTAGCCCAGCCGCTTCAAGCCCAGCCAGAGCATCCACGCCGCGTTCACCCAGGTCGGCCCGCGCCAGTAGCGGAGCTTGAGGCCGGGGCCGCGGTTGGGCTCGAAGGACGGCTCCTGCGCCGACACGGATGCGGGCGGGTAGTGGAGCCAATAGCGCCTCGGATCCAGCAGGTGCTCCTCGATCATCCGCCGGCCGATGTCCTCCGGCAGATCGGGGAGGGCCAAGGGCGCCAGCCCCGCCCACGTGTTCACCGCCGGGCGAAGCCCGCCCGGCTGAGCCTCGTCCACGAAATACCCGAGCTCGTCGTCCCACAGGCGGTCCACCAGCGCGGGGGTGATCGACGGCTCGCCGCGCGCCAGCCGCGCCAGCCCCCACAGCACGTTCGTCATCACCTCGCACAGCACCGGACCGCCGCGGTCGCGGATGCGCCGCGCATCCCACTCAAGTCGCCGGTTGCGGGCGACGAGCGTGAAGAACCCCCAGTTCGCGTGTGACCGGTGGCCCCAGACCGGGTCGAACTTGGGCGAGGAGTCGAGGCCGGACTCGTCCGGCTGGATCAGCCACAGCAGGCCGTCACCCTCGAGGTCGCGGTTTGCCACGAGCCACTCGTGGTGTCTTCCGATCGCCTCGACCTCCGATGGATCGGAGACCGCGAGCTGCCACGCCCACGCGAGCAGTGGTGGCTGGATCGTCCCGGTCATCTCGGCCGCCCGCGAGTCGACGTTGTAGTAGACGCGCCGCCACAGGGTGACCGGGCTGTCCCAGAAGGTCACGTGCCCGACGAACCCGTCGGGCCGCATCGCACGCATCAGGCTCTCGAGCTCCGACCGCGAGCGCTCCGCGTCGAAGTGACGCCACACGATCGCGGCGAAACACGAGTCCCAGTACCACTGCCATCGGTAGCGCGACGGGCTCGGGCGCGTGTAGGCGTAGGGCACGCCGTTTCGCTCGCCCGACGCCCAGCTGTCGGAGAGCACCCGGTGGCAGAGCTCGGCGAGTTCGGTCAATACGAGAAGCGCCGCATGCCGCGCAGCGCGAGCGTCCCGAATACCCCGATCAGAAC
Source organism: uncultured Solirubrobacterales bacterium (assembly GCA_963729505.1). Lineage (GTDB taxonomy): Bacteria > Actinomycetota > Thermoleophilia > Solirubrobacterales > 70-9 > JBDTSW01. The sequence continues at coordinate 6,453 of CAVSOA010000006.1, read as the reverse complement.
CGCCATCGCCACCAGGCCGGGCCATGTGTCCGCCCAGGTGACGGTGCCGGTCACGAACCCCTGTCTCGCCGCCTCGATCACGTCGGTCATCGGGTTGATCGAAGCGACGTCCGCGAGCCACGGCTGCAGGAGCTCGGCCGGCGCGTAGGCCGTCGTGAACAGGATCAGGATGAACATCCCCGACTGCATCAGCGGAGCCGCCGACTGGCTGCGGAACTTGAGCGCCAGCATCGTTCCCCAGCACGCCGCCGCCGTCCCCATCGCCATCACCAGGAGCAGTGCCAGCAGCAGCCCCGGCACGCCGGGCCAGCTGACACCGAGGGCGAGGCCGACCGAGAGCACGACCGTGGCCGGGATCAGCGCCCGCAGCGCCGCCGAGAGCACGAAGCCAGCGAGCAGGACGGGGCGCGGGGCGGGGGAGGCGATCAGGCGGTCGAACCAGCCCTGCTCGATGTCGCGGGCCATGTTCACCCCGGTGGCGGCGCCGGTGAACCCGGCTCCCTGCATCAGGCTCACCGGGATGATGAAGCTCTGATACTTGTCGGTGTCGAAGCCCGGCAGCAGCGTGAGGCTGCCGAACACCGCGGTGAGGCCCAGGAAGAAGATCGTCGGCGCCAGCACACCGGGGATCGCCGCGCCCGGCACGCGCAGGATCTCGTTTCGTGCGCGGCGGATCAGCGCCCCGAGCATCTCCCTCGATGCCGCGAAGTCGAAGCGCCGCTCGGTCTCTGCGCCGGAGGCCTCCATCAGCCCGTCCTCAGGCGCCGGCGGAGCGCCAGGTTCGACAGGCCCAGGCTGAGCACGCCGACGAACACGATCGCGCCCGCCGCCTTCCAGAACGCCTCAGCGGTGAGCGTCGAGATCACCAGCTCGCGGATGCCCTCGACGATGAACGAAAGCGGGTTGTAGTCGGCGACGCTCGCGGCCGGCTCGAGCATCAGGTTCGCCGGGAAGAACGCCGAGCTCAGGAAGAGGATCACGAACACCAGCGGGAACAGCCCCTGGACGACGGAGGCGCTCCCGGTGCGCAGCGCGATCGCCGCACCGATGCCGCCGAAGGCGATCGCCGTGAGGCTGACGAGGATCACGATGCCGATCGCGCCCAGCACCCCCTCCGAGATGGAGGCGCCGAAGATCAGCCCGATGGTGATGAACCAGATCGCGGCAACGGCCCCCAGCGCGGCGGTGCCCGCCAGCCGTCCCAGCACCATCGCGAAGCGTGAGATCGGCGCCGCCAGCAGCCGGTCGGTGAACCCCATCTCGATGTCCACCGCCAGCGCGATGCCGCCGCTGTTCGCCGCCAGGAGCGTCGACTGGATCATCGCCCCGGCGAGCATGAAGTCCAGGAACCCGTCGACCTGGGGGAACCCGGGCAGGTTGACCGCGCCGGCCGCGCCGCCGGTCTGAATCGCGAGCAGCAGGGTGGGAAAGACGATGATCGGGGCCATCAGCTGCGGACGGCGGAAGGTCTGGCGGACCGAGCGGCGCCCAAGCGCCCAGATGACGCGGAGGTTCAGAAGCAGGCGATCGATCATGCCGGGACGTCAGGCGGATACTGCTCTGCGACGGGCGGCACGCTGACGTCCTCCTCCTTGCCCTCTTCGTCGCCCTCGAGGTGGTAGCCGGTCTTTTCGACGAAGACGTCGTCGAGGGTCGGCTCGATCAGGTCGAGCCCCTCGACGATGATCCCGGCCTCGTCCAGGGCCCGGACCACCTTGGCGACGTCCGCTGCGCCCCCGGTCAGCTCCACCAGCACGCGGCCGTCCTTGCGCGGGAGCACCTTTCCGAATGTGGACACCACGAGCTCGGCCTCCTCGGCGCTGCCATCCGCGAGTCCCACCTCCAGGTGCGCGCTGCCGATCTCGGCCTTGAGTGAAGCGGGCGTCCCCTCGGCCACGATGTGGCCGGAGTCGATGATCCCGACCCGGTTCGCGAGCTGGTCGGCCTCCTCCAGGTACTGCGTGGTGAGGAAGACGGTCGTGCCCTCCGCGTTCAGCTTCGCGACCTCCTCCCAGATCGCCTTGCGGCTGACTGGGTCGAGGCCCGTCGTCGGCTCGTCGAGGAACAGCACCTCGGGTTCATGCACGAGCGCCGAGGCAAGATCGAGGCGGCGTCGCATCCCTCCCGAGTAGGTCCCGACGCGGCGATCGGCGGCCCGCTCGAGACCGACCCGGTCAAGCAGCACCTCCGCCTTCTCCTCGCCCGACTTCCGGGGCAGGCCGTGCAGGGTCGCCTGGAGGCGGATCAGCTCGCGCCCGGTCATCAGGGGGTCGAGGGCGGCCTCCTGGAGCGCGACGCCGATCGCGCGCCGGACGTCGGAAGCGTTGGTGACGACGTCGTAGCCGGCGACCCGCGCGACGCCCCCGGTCGGGCGCAGCAGCGTGGTGAGCATGCGCACAGTGGTCGTCTTGCCGGCTCCATTCGGGCCCAGGAACGCATAGATCTCGCCCTCCGCGACCTCGAGGTTGACGCCGTCCACGGCGCGAACCTCGTCGCCGAAGGTTCGCTCAAGTCCTTGGACTTCGATGGCAGGCACGCGCTCAATCTACTTGCGGCCAACCCATTCTTAACCTCTCGGCCTCTAAGCTATGCGCGTAGCCCATGGCTGCGACGACGACACAGGCAGGGTCGGCGCGGGGTCGCCTTGCGACTGCCGCTGCTTTCGGATGCCTGATCGCGGCCGCGGTCGCCCTCTCGCCCGCCGGGGACGCCGGCGCCTCGAAGGCGAAGGAGATCGGCAAGACCAGGAACACGCCCAAGGCGAGCTGCCCGACTCCGAGTGGAAACGACTTCCCGCCGCGGCGGGGCTGTCAGGTGCTCGGCGAGGTGACGGGCTTCCAGCTCTCCGCCGAGGGCAAGGACGGCCTGATGAAGGTGCCGGCCGACGGTCACATCGTCGGCTGGGCGGTGGACCTCTCTCGCCCGGCACCGGACGAGCGGAAGTTCTTCGAGGACGTGCTCGGGAACCGAGCCTTCAACGGGGCCCCGTCCGCGCGCCTGTCGATGATCTCGAAGGCCAACGGGCGGAAGTACCGCCTGCGCGGCCAGAGCCCGGTCACCAAGCTCAACCCGCTCCTGGGACGTCGCCAGTACTTCACCCTCAACAACCCGATCCCGGTCAACCAGGGATGGACCGCGGCGCTCACCACCCAGACCTGGGTCCCGGCGTTCGCGCACGACCTTCGCAACGACGACCTCTGGCGCGCCAGCCGCGCGAGCGGTCGCTGCGAGGGCGAGAAGAACCTGACGCAGCGCAGCAGGCCGCACCTGCACGTCGGCACGGTCGAGACCTACGGCTGCACGTACTCCGACGCCCGGATCATCTACTGGGCGTACTTCAAGAAAAGCTAGGGCCGACAGCCGCTCCTAGGAGCAGGAGCCCGGGTTCTTCTCGCACTGCTCCTCGAGCTCTTCCGCCTCGCTGCCCTCCGGGCGGCTTGAGGTCGTTCTCCTCCGTGTCCTCCTCGGGGTCGTAGTCGTCCCCCGAGCCGGTGCCGCCGGACGAGGGCGTTGACGTTGTCGTCGTATCGCCGGTAGTCGTGGATGTGGAGGTCGTCGCCCCCGTCGGCGTGTTGTCCGTGCTGGAGGTCGTGCCGGTGTCGGTCGTGGTGTCGTCGTCGCCGCAGCCGGCCAGCGCGAGCGCGCCGGCGGCGAGCGCGACCGCGAGCCATCCCCGACGGCCCCGGACCGTCCCTGGAGCGGCGTGCGGGCCGGTCATTCCGCGGCGCCGAGGCGCATGCCGCAGTACGGGCAGTCGCTGACGTCGAGGCCCACGAGCTGGTCGCAGCGGCTGCAGGCGCGGAGGTTCTCCGGCACCCGCAGGAGCGCCGAGTCGGAAGGGGCCAGCGGCAGGGTGCGCGTAACCGGCTCCATCTCCTCGCCGGTCTCGCGATCGACGTAGACGCCGCCGTCGCCGACGGCGGCCAGGGCCTCGCGGCCGGATGCCGGCGCGCGGAGGCGGTAGGTCTGAGCGTCGTTGCTCATCGGCCGGGAACTTTATCCGCGATCGCCGCAGCGAAACGCCCTGCCATAGATTCACACAGAGGATGCGCGTCCTGATCTTCCACGGCTACCTCCTGCGCGGCACCGGGTCGAACGTCTACAACGCGTCGCTGGCGCAGGCGCTCGCGCGGCTCGGCCACGAGGTCCACCTGCTGTGCCAGGACCGCTCCGCGGATGAGCTGGACTGGGTCGATTCGGTGGGCGGCCCCGGCAGGCCGGGCGCCGTCACCGTCCACAACCCGGACATCCACGGGCTGCTCCCCACCTACGTCGCCGACTCCTACGCCGGCTTCGAGGTCAAGACCTTCGCGCAGATGAGTGACGCCGAGGTCGAGCGATACGTGGAGGCGAACGTCGCGGCGGTCCGGAGCGTGATCGATGCGGCCGGCCCGCCCGACGCCGCGCTGGCGAACCACCTGGTGATGGGCCCGGCGATTCTCGCCCGGGCGGGGCTTGGCGCCGCCGCCGGGGGGCCGGGCTTCGCCGCCAAGGTCCACGGCTCGGCGCTCGAGTACACGGTGAAGCCCGAGCCCGAGCGCTTTCTGCCGTTTGCCCGCGAGGGAATGGAGGCGGCGTCGGGGGTGCTGGTCGGCTCGCGGCACACGGGCGAGAGCCTGTGGGCAGGCGCTCGACATGCCCGAGCTGCCAGGCAAGACCCGCCTTGGCCCTCCCGGCGTCGACGTCGACCTGTTCACCCCGGCCTCGAGCCCCGAGGAGGCAAACGAGCGCCTCGGTCAGCTGATCCTCGACCTCAAGCGGGACTCCTCCGGCGCGGCGCCCGGCGCCTGGGGGCGCGACCCCCGGACGGCCGCGGACGCGCTCGAGTGGTTCGCCTCCGGCGAGGGGCCGCGCGCGCTGTTCGTCGGCAAGCTGATCGTCTCCAAAGGGGTGGACCTGCTGCTCGCCGCGTGGCCCATGGTCACCGCGCAGCACCCCGACGCCCGGCTGCTGGTGGTCGGGTTCGGCGAGTACCGCGAGCCGCTTCAGCGGCTGTGGATGGGCCTGGCGACCGGGAACGCGGCGACCGGCCAGGAGATCGCGGCCCGGGGTCGCGGGCTCGAGGGCGGGGAGGACCATCGCCTGCGGATGCTGGGCGACTTCCTCGACGATCCTGAGCGCGCCTCGCGCGATTACTACCGCCAGGCCGTCGCCGCGCCCGGCAGCGTGCGCTTCGCCGGCCGCCTCGAACATGACGAGGTGGCGAGCGTGGTGCCCGCGTCCGACGCCCTCGTCTTCCCCAGCACGTTCCCGGAGGCGTTCGGGATGGTCGCGGCGGAGGCCGCCGCCGCCGGCTCGCTGCCGATCGGCGCCGGGCACTCGGGGATCGCCGAGGTCAGCCGCGAGCTGGCCGGCGCGCTGCCGGACTCGGTTGCTCCCCTGGTGTCGTTCCCGCTGGGCGACGGCGCGATCGAGGGCATCGCCGAGCGCCTCTCCGCGTGGTTCGCCCTCAGCCCCGCCGAGCGGGAGTCAACACGCGTCGCGCTGCGCGAGACGGTGGCGCGTCTGTGGAGCTGGGAGGGCGTCGCCAACGGCGTAATCGGCGCCTCGGAGGGGCGCCTCGACGACCTGTCCGAGCTCCCGCCGGAGAACTAGTGTCCGTAGGCACTAGAGGGGCGCCGGGGCAGGGGGCGGCGGAATATAGAATCCCGGCCCGGTGACCCGCGCCACTTATCTCAAGCTCGCCGGAGTCATGGTCGTGCTCACGATCGTGAGCTCGGTGATCATGCTCATCCCGGACTGGTTCGGCGAGGCCGCGTCGGAGGAGGCGGGCCCGATCGACACGCTGCTGGACGTGATGATCGTCCTCTCGTGCTTCGTGTTCTCGATCGTGATGGTGATGTTCGGCTACGCGATCTGGAAGTACCGGGCGAAGCCCGGCGACGAGTCCGATGGCGAGCCGATCCACGGCAACACGCGCCTGGAGATCGCCTGGACCGTGATCCCCACGGTCATCGTGCTCTTCGGCGCCGGCTACAGCTGGGTGATCCTCGACGACATCGAGGAGGTCGCCCCCGCGGCCGAGCGCATGGACGTGAGCATCGTCGCGCAGCAGTTCGAGTGGACCTTCGAGTACCCGGCGGAGGGAGTGAGCTCGCACGAGCTCCACGTGCCCGTCGGCAAGCAGCTCGACCTGCACCTCACCGCGCTCGACGTCCTGCACTCCTTCTGGGTCCCCGAGTGGCGGATCAAGCGCGATCTGGTGCCCTCAGGGGCGGGTGGCGACGAGGTCGACGACACGGTGCAGGTGACCCCCGACGTCGAGGGCGTCTACAACGTGATCTGCACCGAGTACTGCGGCGCCGGCCACTCGACGATGCGAGCGCTCGCGGTGGTCGAGTCCCAGGAGGAGTTCGACGCCTGGATCGAGGACCAGAAGCCCGCGCCCGCGGCCGAGGCGGGCTCAGCAGCCGGTGGCGGGGGCGCCGGGGCTGAGTAGGCTCCGCGGAGGTA
>CAVSOA010000005.1:0-142681 GCA_963729505.1 uncultured Solirubrobacterales bacterium | reverse complement strand
TAGAGCCCGACCTCGGAGAGGCCCTTCTGGATCGGGCGAGAGCGCCGGCAGGCCCTCGGCGCCGAGCCACCGGCCGCCCGGATCGTCGAACACGACGACGTCACCGCGCTGGCACGTCGCCGCGCCAGTAGGAGATTCTGCACCAGGATCTGGTTGTCCTCGATGAACAGCGGGCGCATCGAGCCCGAGGGCACGAAGAACATCTGCACGAAGAACGTCTTCACGATCGCCGAGACGACCAGCGCCAGCACCAGCAGGACGATGGTCTCGGCCCAGACCGGGAACGACCGGCCCTTGCGCTCGCGGGTGCGCTCACCGCGGGCAGCGGCGTCGGTCGTCATGCCCGCCTGATGCGCCCGGCCCCGGGCGTGCCCGTCGACGGTCCCGTCGGTGGCCGGGTCGACGATGAGTTGGTCGGCGGCGGGTCCCTACGGGGGCGGCCCCCGACCAGAGGGGAGCCGGCGTGATCCACGCGCGAGGTCTCGTGCAGACCTTCCACACCAAGCAGGGCAGGCAGAAGACCGAGGTCCGCGCCGTCGACGGCGTCGACCTCGACGTCGCCGAGGGCGAGGTCGTCGGCTTCCTCGGGCCCAACGGCGCCGGCAAGACCACCACGCTGCGGATGCTGACCACGCTGCTGACGCCGACCGCGGGCACCGCCACGGTCGCCGGCTACGACGTGGTCACGCGAGTCCGAGGAGGTGCGCCGCAGCATCGGCTACGTCTCCCAGGCCGGCGGCGCGTTCAGCGGCGCCCGCGCCGGCGACGAGGTGATGGACCACGGCATGCTCTACGGCCTGCCAGCGCAGGTCGTCGAGGAGCGCGGCAAGCGAGCTGTTCGAGCAGATGCACCTCGACGGCCTCTGGGACGCGGATGCCCAAGAACATGTCCGGCGGCCAGAAGCGCCGCCTCGACATCGTGATGGGCCTGATCCACGAGCCCGACGCTGGTGTTCCTCGACGAGCCGACCACCGGCCTCGACCCGCAGGCCCGGGCCAACCTGTGGGAGCACATCGCGCGACCTGCGCGACCGGCGCGGCGCGACGGTGTTCCTGACCACCCACTACCTCGACGAGGCCGACGCGCTCTCCGACCGGATCCTGATCATCGACCAGGGCCGGATCGTCGCCGCCGACACCGCCGACAACCTCAAGGCGCAGGTCGCCGGCGACCTCGTCGACCTCGAGGTCGCGCGACCCCGACCAGGTCGCCGAGGCGGCCGCGCAAGCTGGCCGCGCTCGCCGACGGCAGGGCGAGGTCGAGGTCGACGGACCGGCACGTCCGCGGCCGGGTGCCGCGCGCCGGCCGGGCGGTGCCGGGCCTGCTGCGCGACCTCGACCGCGCCGGCATCGACCTGGACGTCCATCGAGGTGCACCGGCCCACGCTCGACGACGTGTTCCTCACCCTGACCGGCCGCTCGCTGCGCGACGCCGAGGCCGGCCACCGAGCGCCGACCCGCCGAGACCCGACGGCCCCGACGCCGACCGACGACCGACCGACGCACCCGAGGGAGCCCTGCGATGAGGTTCCTGCGCGAGTGCCACATCGTCTTCCGCCGCCAGCTGCGGATGAACCTGCGCAACCCGGCCTGGGTGCATCATCGGCGCTGTTCCAGCCGGTGCTCTACCTGCTGCTGTTCGGCCCGCTGCTCGAGCCGCTGGTCGACCAGTTCGGCGCCACCAACGCCTACACGTTCTTCGTGCCCGGCATGCTCGTCCAGCTCGGCATCTTCGGCGCGTTCTTCGCCGGCTTCAGGCTGATCGGCGAGTGGCGCGAGGGCGTCATCGAGGCCGAGCGGGTGACCCCGGCCAGCCGCACCGCGCTGCTGGTCGGCCGGCTCTACCGCGACCTGCTGCAGCTGCTCGTGCAGGCGCTGATCCTGGTCGGGCTCGGCTACGCGCTCGGCATGGACGCCTCGGTCGGCGGCATGGTGCTCGGCGTGCTGCTCACCCTGCTGATCGGCGGCGCCTGCGCGGCGGCGTCCAACGCGCTGGCGCTGACCACCAAGAGCGAGGACGTGATGGCGCCGGTCATCAACATGGTGATGATGCCGGTGCTGCTGCTCTCGGGGATCCTGCTGCCGATGACGATCGGCCCGGCCTGGCTGGAGCGGGCCAGCGACTTCATGCCGATCCGGCACGTCGTCGACGCGCGTCCGCGGCGTCGTTCGCCGGCGACTTCGGCGCCTCCGGCGCTGCTCTGGGGCACCGCCTGGTCGCTGCGTGCTGTTCGCGCTCGCGCTCTGGTGGGGCACCTCCACCTTCCGCAAGGAGAACAGCTAGCCGCGCGCTCGAGGCCCTCGTGCCGAGACACGCGGGTGACCCCTTGCCAGGCGGTTTACATTCTCTATGGTTTTGTAAACCGACCTGGAGGTGTCGCCATGACCGACGCTCGACGCCGGCTCGACCGTCTCGCAGCAGTCCACCCAGCAGTGGACCGACTCCAAGCGCTACCTGTGGCTGCTCGGCCTCGTGGTGCCCTCGCTGGCCTTCATCGCCTGGGGCCTGCACGCGCTGACCGGCTGGGGCGTGTGGTGGTGGATCGGCCCGATCGTGGTCTTCGGCGTCGTCCCGGCTGATCGACCTGCTCGCCGGCCTCGACCGCAGCAACCCGCCGGACGACGTGATCGAGGCGCTGGAGAACGACCGGTACTACCGCTGGATCACCTACCTCTACCTGCCGATCCAGTACGCCGCGCTGGTCTGGGCCTGCTGGATGTTCACCGCGCGGCGGCCTGCCGCTGGTGGACAAGGTCGGCCTCGCGCTGAGCATCGGCATGATCGCCGGCATCGGCATCAACACCGCCCACGAGCTCGGCCACAAGAAGGAGCAGCACGAGCGCTGGCTGGCCAAGATCGCGCTGGCGCAGAGCTTCTACGGCCACTTCTACATCGAGCACAACCGCGGCCACCACGTCCGGGTCGCCACCCCGGAGGACCCGGCCAGCTCGCGGGTCGGCGAGTCGCTCTACGCGTTCCTGCCGCGCACCGTCGCTCGGCTCGCTGCGCAGCGCGTGGCGCCTGGAGAAGCCGCGGTTCGAGCGCCGCAACACAGTCGCACTGGTCGATCCGCAACGACGTGCTGAACTCCTGGCTGATGTCGCTGGTGCTCTGGGGCGCGCTGGTCGTCGCCTTCGGCTGGCAGGTGCTGCCGTTCCTGGTGATCCAGGCCGTCGTCGGCCTCAGCCTGCTCGAGGTCGTGAACTACCTGGAGCACTACGGCATGCGCCGCCACCGCACCGGCGCCGACGGCACCGGCCGCTACGAGCGGGTGCTGCCGTCGCACTCGTGGAACAGCAACAACATCGCCACGAACGTGCTGCTCTACCACCTGCAGCGGCACAGCGACCACCACGCGAACCCGACCCGGCGCTACCAGACGCTGCGCGACTTCGAGGAGTCGCCGGCGCTGCCCACCGGGTACGCCGGGATGATCCTGCTCGCGATGGTGCCGCCGCTGTGGCGCCGGGTGATGGACCCCCGCGTGCTCGCGCACTTCGACGGCGACCTGTCCCGCGCCAACCTACCCGAAGAAGTACGCCCTCCACGGAGTTGTCAGATCCTCACGCGGCCCTGACCGATCGAGCGCCTGACAACTCGGGGGATCAGACTCCGGGCGGCCCTCCTCGGCCCACTGGTGTGGAACGTGCCCTCGCGGTCGGTGCGCCGGTAGGTGTGCGCGCCGAAGAAGTCGCGCTGGCCCTGGATCAGGGCGGCCGGCAGCCGCTCGCGGCGCAGCGCGTCGTAGTACGCCAGCGCCGTGGCGAAGGCCGGGACGGGCACGCCCGTCCGGTGGCCGCGGTGACCACCTGGCGCCAGGCGTCGTGCGCCGTCCTTGACGGCGTTGGCGAAGTACTCCTCGGCGAGCAGCGGTGGGCAGGTCGGGCTCGGTCGTCGTACGCCTCGCGGATCCGGTCCAGGAAGCTGCGCGCGGATGATGCAGCCGCCGCGCCAGATCGTCGCCATCGTCGCCGAGGTCGATGTCCCAGCCGTACTCGTCGCTGCCGGCGGCGATCTGGTCGAAGCCCTGGGCGTAGGCGACGATCTTGGACGCGTACAGCGCCGCTCGGACGTCGTCGACGAAGCCGTCGCGCGTCCGTCGACGTCGCGGCTGGCGCTCGTCGGGCCCGGCGAAGCACCGGCGCGCGCGGCCTCGCGCTGCTCGAGTGTGCCCGGACAGGCTGCGGGCGAAGACGGCCTCGGCGATGCCGGTGACCGGGCACGCCCAGGTCGAGGGCGGTCTGCACGGTCCAGCGGCCGGTGCCCTTCTGCTCGGCCGCGTCGGCGACGACGTCGACGAACGGCTTGCCGGTCGCGGCGTCGACGTGGCGCGAGCACCTCGGCGGTGATCTCGATCAGGTAGGAGTCGAGGTCGCCCGTCGTTCCAGTCGCGGAAGATCTCGGCGATCTCGGCGGGCGCGTGCGCCGAGCACGTTGCGCAGCAGGTCGTAGGCCTCGGCGATCAGCTGCATGTCGGCGTACTCGATGCCGTTGTGCACCATCTTGACGAAGTGGCCGGCGCCGTCGGGGCCGACGTGGGTCGCAGCACGGGCGCGCCGTCGACCTGCGCGGCGATCGACTCGAGCGATCGGGCCGAGCGTGCTCGTAGGCCTCGCTCGGAGCCGCCGGCCATGATCGACGGCCCGTTGCAGCGCGCCCTCCTCGCCGCCGGAGACGCCGATGCCGACGAAGTGGAGGCCCGTGCTCGCGCCAGCGCCTGCCTCGCGGCGCCGGGTGTCGGCGAAGTGGGCGTTGCCGCCGTCGATGATGATGTCGCCCTCGCTCGAGCAGCGGGGCGAGCTCGTCGATCACCGCGTCGGTCGGCTCGCCCGCCTTCACCATCAGATGACGGCGCGCGGCCGCTGCAGCGCCGCCACGAAGTCCTCGAGCGACTCCGCTCGCGACGAAGCTGCCCTCGTGGCCGAACTCCTCGACCAGGGCGGTCGTCCGGGCAGGTGGTCCGGTTGTGGACGCGCGACCGTGTGGCCGTGGCGGGCGAAGTTGCGGGCCAGGTTGCGGCCCATCACCGCGAGTCCGGTGACGCCGATCTGTGGCGGTGGCTTCAGTGCGTGGACGTCATGACCTCCAGCCTTCCACCGCGGCCCAGGTCCGTCTCCCCCTCGCCCGGTAGGTTCGGCGGGGCGCCCAGCCAGCGACGCCAGCCAGGAGTGAGGAGCGACGATGGCCCGTTTCGCCTGTCCCGGGTGCGGCTACGTGTACGACGAGCAGGCGGGCGACGCACGCGAGGGCTTCGCACCGGGCACGCCGTGGTCCGACGTACCCGACGACTGGGCCTGCCCCGACTGCGGTGTGCGCGAGAAGGTCGACTTCGAGCCCGCCGATGCGTCGAGGCCGCCGGTCGCCGAACGGGTGCTGGACGCGACCGCGTCGATCACCGTCGAGCACGGCTGGGGCGGCGGTCACGATGGCCAAGGTCGCTGAGATGGCCGGCGTCAGCCGGCAGACCGTCTACAACGAGTACGGCGCGAAGCCGGCGCTCGGACTGGCGATGGTGCTCCGCGAGCTCGAGCGCTTCCTCGCCGGCGTGGCCCACGAGCTGGACACCCACGACGACCTGGTGGAGGCGATCCGCTCGGCGGCCGAGCGAGACCCTGCGCACCGCCCAGGACAACCCGCTGCTCAACCGGATGCTCGCCTCGGCGCACAACGTGTCCGCGGGCGGGCCGGGCGCGGACAACGAGCTGCTGCCCTTCCTCACCACCGACGCGGAGCCGCTGATCCTGGCCGCCAAGGACGTCATCGCTGCGCGGATCACCAGGTTCCCCGACCTCGGCATGACGCCGGCGGAGCTGGACGCGGCGATCGACGCGATCGTGCGGCTGGTGCTCAGCCACGTCATGCAGCCGGGTCACGCCCCCGCCCGCACCGCCGACGACCTGGCCTGGATCGTCGCGCGGGTGCTCGGCAGACCCGGCGTAGGCCAGCCGGGTGTCGTCGTCGCCCTTTGGCGTGCACCTAGTCGTAGTCGCTCCGCGCTCGCTTGTTCTCTCGGTGTCGCCGTCTGCGGCCGTGGAGCCGCCTTCCGTCGCTCTCGGTGTTCCGGCCTAGCTTCTTGTCGTCGTTGTGGTCCAGCTCGCCTGTTTCGTTTTCTCTCGTCGATCGCGGTAGATCTTCGTTAGGCGGAAGCTCTTCGGAGATCTGGTCGCACTCCGCCAAGGGCGACCCCGGACCGGTTAACTCGGCTGCCCCATGTCGGGCATGCCCTCGACCTGCGCGTCGGCGCCGGCGGACTGGTCGCCGGAGTCGTCCGACTCGTCGTCGGGGTCCGCCGCCAGCGGGTTCTTGTCCGGCTGCAGGTCCTCGGGCAGGTCCTCGTCGGGGATCAGCCCGACGTCCGGGGTCTCGCTGGACTGCTCGTTCGATGACTCGCTCATGCCTGGGTCCTACCCACTGCGCCGTATGCCGGTTGATGCCGGGGACAGGGCAGTGGCCCCGACCCGGAGGTCGAGGCCACTGCGTTGATCCACCCAATCTCGGTCCGGACGGGAGCGGCCCGCCGGACCAAGTCGTGGAGTGGTCGGGCCCGGGACCGGTGGTGGTGTCACCGGGCCCGACCACCGTCGCGGGGTCACATCTTCGGCATCATCACCTGGTCGATGAGGTACACCGTGGCGTTGGCGGTGTGCACGCCGCCGCAGATCACGTTGGCGCCGTTGACCTTGAGGTTGTCGCCGGAGCCGGTCACCTTGACGGTGCCGCCCTGGACGGTCTTGAGGGTCTTGCCGGCGATCTGGTCGGGGAGCATCTGCTCCGGGACCACGTGGTAGGTCAGCACCGTCGTGCAGCGTCTCGGCGCCCTTCGGGGTGGCCAGCGTCTTCAGCGGTCGCCTTCGGGCAGCTTCGCGAACGCGGCGTCGACCGGCGCGAAGACCGTGAACTCGCCACCGTTGAGGGTGTCGACCAGGTTCGACCTTGGGGTTGAACTTGCCGGAGACCGTGGCGGTCAGGGTCTTCAGGATGCGGGTTGTTGCCCGCGGCGACGGCGACCGGGTCCTCGGCCATGCCGGCGACGGAGCCCTTGCCGTCCGGGACCTGCTTGGCGTAGCCGGCGCAGCCCTTGCCGACGAGGTCGGCGGCCGGGTCGGCGGCGGCGCTGCTCTCGGGAGCCGGCGGCGCTGCTCTCGGGGGCCGACGGGGCGGCGCTGCTGGCGGTGTCGCTGGCGGAGTCGGCGGAGTCGTCGCTGCCACAGGCTGCCGTCATGGTGAGCGCGGACACGACCGCCGTTGCGGCAGCGATCCTCTTCATGGTGCGCATGAGATGTCCCTTTCGTTCGGCTCGGCTTGGGTGCCTTGCTCTGTGTGGTGATTCGCGGCTCTGCGGCGAGGTGGATGGGTCCGTCGGCGAAAGACTTCGAGAACGGTTCGTCAGCTCGCGGTGACGTTGACGCTGTGCCAGCCGGTCGAGCCGTTGGGCGCGATGGGGACCCGCTTGTCGGTCTGCGTGTAGCCGGTGTCGTCGGTCGCGCGGACCTCGATCGTGTGGTTGCCGGACTTCGGCTCCCACATCCACACCCACTGGCGCCAGGTGTCGATGTTGTCCTGCGTCGGCGAGCGTCGGCCTCCTGCCAGCGGCCGCCGTCGACGCGGACCTCGACCGTCTTGATGCCGCGGTCCTGCGACCAGGCGACGCCGGCGACCGGGACCTTCGTGCCGGCCTTCACCTGCGCGAAGGAGCTGGGGTACGTCGATGCGCGAGGACGTCTTGATCGGCGCCTTCACGGAGTAGCCGCGGGTGGACCAGTAGGCCTTGAAGTCGGCGAACCGGGTCACCTCGAGGTCGACGAGCCACTTGGTCGCCGACACGTAGCCGTAGAGGCCGGGCACGACCATCCGGACCGGGAAGCCGTGCTCGAGCGGGAGCGGCTCGCCGTTCATGCCGACGGCGATGATCGCGTCGCGCGTCGGGTCGGTCGAGCGCCTGCAGCGGCGTACCGATCGTCATGTTGTCGGCGCTGGTCGACTTCACCGCGTCGGCGCCGTCCTTGACGCCGGCCTCCTCGAGGAGGTCGCGGAGCGGGATGCCGATCCAGGTGGCGTTGCCGAGGTACTTGCCGCCGACCGGGTTGGAGACGCAGGTGAGGGTGATCCGCTTCTCGATCATCCTGCGGGTCAGCAGGTCCTCGAAGGTCAGCGTCGATCTCCTTGTCGACCATCCCGTGGATGCGCAGCGTGTAGCCGTCGATCGGGCACGTCGGGGACCCGCAGCGCGGTGTCGACGCGGTAGAAGTCCTTGTTCGCGGTGAGGTACGGGCGAGATGCCGGGGACGTCGAGGCTGGTGCCCGGCGCGAGCGCCGGCGCCGGCGGTCGCCGGCTCGGGGAGCGTGATGTCGGCGCGCTGGCGCGGCGGCGGCGGACCCGCCGAAGGCCTGGCGGGCCACGCCGCCGGCGGCCGCGACCGCACCGACGGCGACGGCGGCCTGCAGGAACGCGCGGCGGTCGAACGCCGCCGGCAGGTCGTCGCCCTCGACGTGGGCGGGCAGCAGCGTCGCCGACCAGCATGCGGGGCTTGCCGTTCTCGACGGTCTCGACCTTCTCGACCGGGCTCGCCGGTCGCGGACGTGCGCGGACCCGGCGCCTCGACGGGTGCGGCCGCGCGGCGCGGTGACCGCTGCGGAGTCCCGTGGGCGACGCGCGGAGTGCGCAGGGCCCGCAGCAGCAGGAGGAGCGCCGCGACCCCGACCACCAGCGAGGGCCAGGGCGGGCAGCAGGCGCAGGACCGGCGGCCGGCGGTGGCCGACCGGTCGGTGAGCGCGGCCGCGGTGGCGACCAGCGCCGAGCACCAGGAACGCCCCCAGGGCGACCCGGGGCCGGCGTACGCCGACGACGCCGATGAGGATCGCGAGCAGCGCGACGGTGGCGACGACGCCGCCGATCAGCACCGGCTTGTCGTTCTCGCCGAACGTCTCGATCGCGAACTCCTTGAGCGGCCGCGGGGTCGCGTCGACGCCCGGTTGCCGACCGCGAGCAGGGGCGAGGTGACGCCGGTCGAGCAGCGCGGCCACCGCCTCGGAGGCGGCGACCGCCGCGGCTCCGGCGAGCAGGCCCGCCGCACCGCCCGCGATCCAGCGGCGGCGCGGGGAGCCGGTGCGGCGCTCCGAGGTCTGCGCTGTCGTGGACATGCACGGTGGTTCGGCACGGCGGCCGCGGCGGATGGGTCGCGGCACGGCCGGTCCGGACCAAGGACGGTGACGCGGCTTGTCTGGACGGGAGGATGGGGGTACACCGTCCGGGGGACGCGGTGTCCAGCCGGGAGGAGCCGGATGCGACGGGCGGGACGCGGCGCGCGCGCGCGCGCGCCGGCGCCGGCTGCTCGCCGTGTCCTGGTCCGCGTGCTCGCGGCCGCACTGCGTCCGGGCTGCACCGACGGCCACCCGACCGCACCCCGTCCGCGGCCGCCGGCGCCGACCAGCCCGGACGCGCCCGCCGTCGGCGTCCGGCGACGGCCCCGCTCCGAGCGCGGAGGACGACCGCGGCGTACGCCGTCGCCGACCCCGGGCCGCTGAAGCCGCCGGCTGCTGCACCGCCGACGTGCTGGTCACCAGCACGCAAGCCGATCCCGGCGACGGTGCGCCGGCGGTGGCGCGCGTCCCGGGGCGTCGAGGCCGTCATGCCGCTCTCGCTGGCCTCGCTGTCGTCGAACGGGCGGACGCTGACGCATCGCCGCCGCCGACCCCGGCCTGTTCCGCCGCTTCACGGCGCTCCCACGCCGCGCAGCGCCGACGAGGTCTGGAAGCGGGTCGCCGGCGGCGAGGTCGCCGTCGACCCGGCGCTGCCGCGCAGGCTCGAGGAGCCCAAGGGCTACCTGCCGCCTCGGCACCGCGGACGACGCCCCGCACGGTGCACATCGGCGCCTACGCGCCGATCGTCAAGCAGATCTCGGCCGTCGTGAACTACGAGCGCGGCCGAGCAGCTCGGCATCCCGCGGACAACGCGCTGCTGGTCTCCACCGGGCGGGCTCACCCCGTCGGCGGTCACCGGCGGCTGAAGAAGGTCGCTCGGCCGCCGGCGTCACGATGCAGACGCTGGCCCTCGAGTTCGACAGTGACGTGCTGCAGACCGCCGTACTGTCCGGCACCTCGGTCAGCGACGCCGTCGGCACGTTCACCTACACCCCGCACGCCGACGGCACGGTCACGCCCGACCTCGGCCTGGGTGCGCGGCCTACATCCGCACCGAGAAGGTGCCGATCCTCGGCAGCGTCACCTGCAACAAGGGGATGCTGCCCGCAGCTGCGGGCCGCGCTGACGGAGATCGTGCAGCGCGGGCTGGCGCGACAAGATCCACCCCGGGCGAGTACGCCGGCTGCTACTACCCGCGGTACATCGCCAACGACCCGGCGCAAGGGGCTCTCGCTGCACTCGTGGGGGATCGCGGTCGACCTGAACGTGCCGGGCAACCAGCGCGGCACGGTCGGCGAGATGGACCGGCGGGTGGTGGCGATCTTCAAGAAGTGGGGCTTCGCCTGGGGCGGCGACTGGAACTACACCGACCCCATGCACTTCGAGATGGCCCAGGTCGTGCAGGTCGGCTGACGCCGGTCGGAGCTCAGACCTGGTTGTGGTGCGCCACGACCTGGCGGGCCACCTCGGCCAGCTTGATGTTCATGTCCTGGGAGGCCTTGCGCAGCATGGCGAACGCCTCGTCGTCGGTGATCTTGTGGAAGGCCATCATCAGGCCGACCGCCTTGCCGATCTCGCGGTTGCTGGCCAGCCCGGCGCGCAGCGTGCCGGCCGCCTTGCGCTCGTGGGCGGCCAGCAGCGCGACCGTCACGAACGACGCCAGCACGATGCCCTGGTCGACGGACTGCGGCGTCGAGGCCGCCGGGGGTGTCGGAGAACAGGTTGAGCGCGCCGGTCTTCTGGTCACCGACCAGCAGCCGGAAGCCGGCCATGCCGCGCACCGGCGTGGTGGCGAGCACCCGCTCGGTAGCCGGGCCACGGGGAGCCGTCGGTCAGGTCGGCGTCGTGGTAGACCGACGCGTCGACGATCGCGTCCAGGCAGGGTCCCTCGCCGAGCTCGCGCTCGTAGGTGTCGATCGCGTGCGCGACGTCGTCGCTCGGCCGCGACGGTCAGGAACCGGTCGTTGCCGCGCGAGCATCAGGCTGGCGTGGTCGCAGCCGGCCACCAGTCGGGGAGCGGCGTCCACCACGGCGCTGTAGACCGCGTCGAAGTCGTCGCTGGCGTAGACGATCTCGGCCAGCGACGCGGAAGACCCCGGCGGTCGCGTCGTCGGCGGGGTAGGGAACAGCTCGTCGCTCATCGTCTCGGCGGTCCTCCGCCCCGGGTCCGGCGCGTCCTGTCGCTCTCAAGACGCCGCGCCATTCTGGCACGTGCCCGCCGGGACCGCACGGTCGTCGGCGACCGGACGCGCGCCGCTGCGAGCCTACGTCGCGCCGCGCGCTCTGCGGCCGATGCGGCCGGCAGCCCGACGTCGCTCGCCGCAGGAGCTGCCCATGCGTTCGGTCCAGGTCATCTCCGCTCGAGGGCCCCTCCGGGGTCCACGTCGTCGAGGCGCCCGAGCCGGCGCGCGGGGACGCGCGAGGTGCTGGTCGAGGTGCACGCGCTCGGGATGAGCTGGCCGGACCTGCTGCTGAGCCGGGGCGAGTACCAGCTCAAGCCCGAGCTGCCCTTCCAGCTCGGGGTCGACTTCGCCGGCGTCGTCCGCGAGGCCCCCGACGGCTCCGGCTTCTCCGCCGGGCGACCGGGTCGCCTGCGTGCTGCCGTACGGCGGCGGGGCCGACCTGGTCGCGCTGCACCCCGACGCGGTCTTCCCGCTGCCGGACGCGGTCACCTTCGAGAAGGCCGCCGCGCTGCCGATGAACTACCTGACCGCGCAGTTCGCGCTCGAGACCCGGGCGCGGCCCGCGGAGGGCGAGACGGTGCTGGTGCACGGGGCCGCCGGCGGCGTCGGCACCGCCTCCCTCCAGGTCGCGAAGGGGTACGGCGCCCGCACGATCGCGGTGGTCTCCACCCCGGAGAAGGCCGACTTCGTCCGCGCCGCTCGGCGCCGACGAGGCGGTGCTCGTCGACGGCTTCCTCGGCGCGGTCAAGGAGCTGACCGGCGGCCGCGGGGTCGACGTCGTGGTCGACGTGGTCGGCGGCGACCTGATGACCGACTCGCTGCGGGCGCTCGGCACCCTCGGCCGGCTGCTGGTCGTCGGCTTCACCGGCGGGCGGCATCCCCGAGGTGAAGGTCAACCGGCTGCTGCTGAACAACATCGACGTCCGCGGCGTGGGCTGGGGCGCCTTCGCGATGGCCCGCGAGGGCTACATGCGCGAGCAGTGGGACGCGCTGCTGCCGATGCTCGAGTCGCGGCGTCGTGGACCCGCCGGTCGGGACGACGTACCCGCGTCGAGGAGGTGGCCCGCGCGCTCACCGACCTGGAGCAGCGCGCGGTGCTCGGCAAGACCGTGCTTCTCCTGCGCTGAGCCAGTCCGCGAAAAGTAAAGTTGCCGGTGTGGTGACCTCTCGGGTCCGCGGTCCGCGCGGCCGTGCTCGTCCCGTGCTGCTCGGTGGCTTGCTGGCCGCCTGCACGGGGCCCCGTCGACCCGCGCGGCGACCCGGCAGCCCGTCGACGGCCGGCGCCCGGACCGACGGCTGGGCGCCGGCTCCCGCGGACGACGGGCGGGACGGGCTGTCGGTCGCGACGTCCGACCGCCGACGGCTTCCGGCTGCACACCGCCTCGGGCGACAAGACCTTCGTGCCCGGCATGAACCTCGGCAGCACCACCCCGCCCACCAGCCCGGCGAGCTGGCGATCACCGCCGCGCGACTACCGCCGCTGGTTCGCGCAGATGGGCGGCGATGGGCGTCCGGGCGGTGCGGATCTACACGATCCACCCGCCGGCCTTCTACGACGAGCTGGCCGCCTACAACCGGGCGCACCCGCGACGCCCCGCTCTACCTCGTGCAGGGCGTCTACCTGCCCGACGAGTCGTACGTGCAGCCCGGCGACCTCTACGACCCGGCCGTCGACCAGCGCGTTCACGCGCGGAGCTCGCGCGACGCCTCGGGGCCGTGCACGGCGACCTGACCCGGCGCCCGACGCCCGGCCGCGCGTGCGGGACCTGGGACGACCGACGTCTCCGCGTGGCTCGCTGCCTGGATCATCGGCGTCGAGTGGGACCCCTCGGCGTGCGCGCGCACCGACCGGCGCGACGCCGGCCGCCGCCGTACACGCCGGGCACGCTACTTCGCGCAGCGACCGCGCGACGCCACCGCCGACCGAGCGCTGGATCGCCCGGCACATGGACGAGCTCGCGACCGCCGAGGCCGCCCGCGGCGTCAGCGCCCCGATCGCGTTCGCGAACTGGCCGACCGCCGACCCGCTGCGCCACCCGGACGAGCCGCTGCGCCTGGAGGACCTGGTCGGCGTCGACGCCAACCACGTCCTGCCCGACCGCGGCCTGGCCGGGCGGCACGTTCGCCAGCTTCCACGCCTACCCCTACTACCCGGACTTCCAGCGGCACGAGCCGGCGCTGCAGCAGGTCGACGTACGACGGGCCGGCCGGACGCCTACGCGGGCTACCTGCGCGACCTGCAAGCGGCACTACACGCGCATGCCGGTGCTGATCACCGAGTTCGGCGTGCCGTCGTCGCTCGGCTCCGCGCACCGCGGCACCGCACGGCCGCGACCAGGGCGGCCACACCGAGCAGCAGGCGATGGCGATCGACGCCGACCTGCTGCGGCTGATCGCGGCGCAGGGCATGGCCGGCGGGCTGCTGTTCGCGCTGGACCGACGAGTGGTTCAAGCGCACCTGGAACACCGATGGAGCACCAGCGGCCCGGCGCGACCGGCGCCAGCTCTGGCACGACCCGCTCACCAACGAGCAGTGGTTCGGCGTGGTCGCGACCGACGCCGGCGCGGGTCCCGGACGCCGCCCGCGAGATCAGCCCGGCGACCGGGGCCGGTGAAGTACGTGCTCGCCGACGCGGACGCGTCCTACGTCCACCTCGACGTGACCTTCCGTGACGCGGTGCCCGACGCGTTCACGATCGCCGCCGACGCGGTCGCCGGTCGGTCCCCGGCGACGACGTACCGGATCGCCGTCGTCGCCGGCGGCCGGGACGGCGCAGGTCAGCGTCGCGCCGCGCCCTCGACCCGCTCCGGCTCGACACGCGGCAGGCCGGCCGACGCCGTCCCGGACGTCGCCGCGCCGTTCCACCCGTTCCGGCTGATGGTCAACCGCAGCCTGGTCGTCGGCCGGCAGGCGTTCCCGGCCGAGTTCCAGGACGTCGGCGCGCTGCGGCGGGGCACCTGGGACCCGGACGCGGCCGGCTACGACAGCCTCGGCACCTGGCAGGTCGACCGCGGCCACGACACCGTCCACCTGCGGCTGCCGTGGTCGATGCTCGGGATGGCCGACCCGTCGAGCCGCACCGCCCTCGGCCCCGGCGACCCGGCGCACCGGCGTGAAGGTCGCCGGGCATCGCGTTCGCGCTTCGAGGTCCCCGGATCGGCCGACCGCGACGATGGACTGGACCTGGCCGACCTGGAACTACGTCGAGCTACACCGAGCGGGTCAAGCAGGGCGCCGACGTGCTGGCCGACGCGTTCCGCGCAGACCGGACGCTGACGCGACCGGCTGTAGCCTGGCGCGCGTGACGATTCTCGACGACGCCCGCGCGGGCATGGACCCCGACATCCGCCCCCAGGACGACCTCTTCGGGCACGTGAACGGCCGCTGGCTCGACACGACGGAGATCCCCGCCGACCGTTCCGCGCTGGGGCGCCTTCGTCGCGCTCGCCGACGAGGCCGAGGAGCGGGTCCGCGCGATCATCGAGGAGCTCGCCGAGCGGCACGCCACGAGCCCGGCTCCAACGCCCAGAAGATCGGCGACCTTTCGCCAGCTTCATGGACGAGGAGCGCATCGAGGCGCTCGGCGCCGAGCCGGTCCGCGCCGACCTCGACGCGGTCGCCGCGCTGCCCGACCTCGGCGCGCTCGTCGAGCTTCGTCGGCGGGCTCGAGCGGCGCGGCGGCGGCGGCTTCTTCGGCGCCTACGTCAACACCGACGACCGCGACGTCCGACCGCTACCTGCGTCAACATCGTGCAGGGCGGCATCGGGCTGCCCGACGAGTCCTACTACCGCGAGGAGAAGTTCGCCGACATCCGCGCGGCCTACCTCGCGCACCTCGAGAAGGCTGTTCGCGCTGGCCGGCTGGGCCGACCCGGCCGCGCGCCGCGCAGCAGGTGCTCGACGTCGAGACCCGGCTGGCGCAGGGCCACTGGGAGCGGGCCGAGACCCGCGACGTGATCAAGACCTACAACCTGACGCACGCTCGCGGACCTGCAGCGCGCTGGTGCCCGGCGCTCGCCTGGGACGCCTGGGCGCACGCGCTCGGCGCCGACGAGCACGACCCTGGCCGAGACGATCGTGCGCCAGCCGTCGCTACCTCGAGCACCTCTCGACCGCGCTCGACGAGGTGCCGCTCGAGGACTGGAAGGCCTGGCTCGCCGTCCGGGTCATCCGGTCCGCCGTCGCCGTACCTCTCCAGCGGCTTCGTCGAGGAGAACTTCGACTTCTACGGCCGCACCCTCAACGGCACCCCCGAGCTGCGGGCCCGCTGGAAGCGCGGCGTCGCGTTCGTCGAGGGCTCGATCGGCGAGGCGGTCGGCGAGGAGTACGTCGCCCGGCACTTCCCGCCGCGCGCCAAGGAGATGATGGACGACCTGGTCGCGAACCTGCTCGAGGCCTACCGCCGCAACATCGAGGCGCTCGACTGGATGAGCGAGGAGACCAAGCAGCGGGCCTACCGCAAGCTCGAGACGTTCCGGCCCAAGATCGGCTACCCCGACGAGTTCCGCGACTACTCCGCGCTCGAGGTCAGCGCCGACGACCTGCTCGGCAACGTCCGGGCGGTCGCGGCGTTCGAGACCGACCGCGAGCTGCGCAAGATCGGCTCGCCGGTCGACCGCGACGAGTGGTTCATGCTGCCGCAGCACGTGAACGCCTACTACAACCCGGGCATGAACGAGATCTGCTTCCCGGCCGGCATCCTGCAGGCGCCGTTCTTCGACGCCGACGCCGAGCCGGCCGAGAACTACGGCGGCATCGGCGCGGTGATCGGCCACGAGATCGGCCACGGCTTCGACGACCAGGGCTCGCAGTACGACGAGCTCGGCAACCTGGAGAACTGGTGGACCGACGCCGACCGGGCGGCGTTCCAGGAGCGGGCCGACAAGCTGATCGAGCAGTACGACGGGTTCGAGCCGGCCGAGCTGCCCGGCGAGCACGTCAACGGCGCGCTGACGGTCGGGGAGAACATCGGCGACCTCGGCGGCATCACGATCGCGCTCAAGGCCTACCTGATCAGCCTCGAGGGCGCCGAGGCCGCCGGTCGTCGACGGGCTGCACCGGCGCGCAGCGGGTGTTCCTCAACTTCGCCCACGTCTGGCGCACCAAGCGCCGCAAGGAGCAGCTGCTCCAGCTGCTCACCGTCGACCCGCACAGCCCGGCGGAGTTCCGCGCCAACATCGTGCGCAACCTCGACGAGTTCCACGACGCGTTCGACGTGCAGCCCGGCGACGGCCTCTGGCTCGACCCCGAGGACCGCGTCCGCATCTGGTGACGCCGCCCGGTGCGGCTGCAGATTCCCTGGGTCCCCAGGAACCGTGCACACCCCCGCGTTGCAACGCCGGGGGTGTGGCTGCGTCAGGGGCGTCCAGCGCGGCGTCGCGGCGGTCAGTGCAGCAGCGTCAGTGCGCGGCGCCGACGGCCGGCGTCGGTGGCGGCCGGCTTGCGGCGCGGCAGCAGCAGCGCCGGGACCAGGCACAGCGCGACCAGGACCGTCGCGACCACGAACACGCTCGCCGAACGCGTCGGCCATGTCGGCGCAGCGCCTGCGGCGACGATCCGCCGGGTCGGCAGCTGAGCCGGCCCGCCGGGTCGACAGCGACGCGAGCTGGCCGACCGGCGGTCGCTGGACGTTGAAGCCGTTGGTCAGCAGCACCGAGAACAGCGCGGTGCCGATCGAGGCGGCGACCTGCTGGGTGATGTTCATCAGCGTCGAGCCGCGGGCGATCTCGTGGTCGCTTCAGCGTCTGCAGCGCCGAGGTCATGATCGGCATCATCGTGCCGCCCATGCCCAGGCCCATCACGAACAGCGCGCTCAGCAGGTAGGCGTAGGACGTGTCCACGCCGACCTGGGTGAACATCGCCATCCCGACCACGATCGCGCGTGATGCCGGCCAGCACGATCTTGCCGGGGCCGATCTTGTCGGTGAGCATGCCGGCGACCGGCATGGTCAGCATCGCGCCGATGCCCTGCGGGGCGAGCAGCAGCCCGGCCTGCAGCGTGGTCTCGCCGCGCACCTGCAGGAAGTACGACGGGAACAGCAGGCTGGCGCCGAAGAACGCGATCGCGAACAGCGACATCGCGATCACCGAGACGCGTCAGCGCCCGGTTGCGGAACAGCTGCAGGTCGATCAGCGGGTGCTCGGGCGCGCGGAACAGCGTGCGCAGCACGAAGAGCGACGACGAGCGCGAGCCCGATCGCGGCGGTGACGAGCACCTTGGTGTCCCAGACGGTGCCGGCCTCGGGGATCGAGGAGACGCCGTACAGGAACAGCGCCAGGCCCGGCGAGAGCAGCAGCATGCCGACGAAGTCGAAGCTCTCCGACGGGGTCGGGGCTGTCCGAGGGCAGCACGATCGCGGCGTAGGCCAGCGCGACGGCGCCGATCGGCAGGTTGATCAGGAAGATCCAGTGCCAGGAGGCGATGTCGATCAGCCAGCCGCCGAGGATCGGGCCGAAGATCGGGCCGAGCAGCATCGGCACGCCGAGCACGGCCATCACGCGGCCGATCCGCTCGGGGCCGGCGGCGCGGGTCATGATCGTCATGCCGAGCGGCATCAGCATGCCGCCGCCGAGGCCCTGCAGCACCCGGAACGCGGTGAGCATCTCGATGCTGCTCGGCGGCCGCGCACAGCACCGAGCCGGCGGTGAACAGCGCCGACCGCGAGCATGTAGAGCCGCTTGGTGCCGAACCGGTCGGCGGCCCAGCCGGTCAGCGGGATCACCGAGGCGAGCGCCAGCGTGTAGCCGGTCATCGTCCAGGCGGTCTGCGGCCGGGCGTGGCGTCGAACACCTGCTGGAAGGTCGGCTGCGCGACGCTGACGACGGTGATGTCGAGGATCGACATGATCGCGCCGAGCACGACCACGCCGGCGACCAGGAGGACCTGCTTGTCGAGCTTGTCGGACGCGGCTCCGGGCGGCGCGAGGTGGGCTGGGGAGGAGTCTGGGTGGTCACTGGCCACAGCCTAGAGTACTTCCGGAGACCCGTGCGCACGTTAATTGCTGGTGAACGGCCCGTGGTCCGGGTCACGTGCAGCAGCGGACTCGATCGGCGGCGGTCACCGCGCGGGTCGTCGGGTACGACGGTCGGGTCGAACCGGGCGACGACGGCGCCGGACCCGTCGAGCAGGAACTTCTCGAAGTTCCACTGCACGTCGCCGGTCGCGGCCGCTCCTGGTCGGCGACCTGCACCAGCTCGTCGTACACGGGGTGCCGGCCGGCGCCGTTGACCTCGACCTTCTCGGTCATCGGGAACGTCACGCCGTAGGTCGCGGAGCAGAACTCCGCGATCTCCTCGGCGGTGCCCGGCTCCTGGCCGCCGAACTGGTTGCAGGGCACGCCGACGACGGTGAAGCCGCGGCCGGCGTACTGCTCGTGCAGCGCCTCCAGGGCGGCGTACTGCGGGGTGAGGCCGCACCTGCGAGGCGACGTTGACGACCAGCGCGGGCCGGCCGCCGGTGATCTCGCCGAGGGTGGCCGCGGTGCCGTCGAGGCGGGCGATGGGCTGTTGCAGAAGGCTCATGGCCGTCAGCCTAGCCTAGCGCCTCACGCCAGGCCGGCGTCGTGCACGCAGATGGCGATCTGCACCCGGTTGTCGACCTCGAGCTTGGCGAACAGCCGGCCGATGTGCGCCTTCACCGTCGGCACCGACAGGTGCAGCCGGCCGGCGATCTCGGCGTTGCTCAGGCCCTGCGCCGACCGCGACGCGCGACCTCGCGCTCCCGCTCGGTGAGCCGGGCCAGCCGCTCCGCGCGCGGCCGCGGACCCGGTCCGGGCCCGGCGCCGGCGGTGCAGCTGGGCGATCAGCCGGCGCGGTGACGCTGGGCGACAGCATCGGGTCGCCGTCGGCCACCCGCCGGATCGCGTCGATGATCGCCGCCGGGGCGGTGTCCTTGAGCAGGAAGCCGCTGGCGCCGGCGCCGAGCGCCCGCGCACGTAGTCGTCGGCGTCGAAGGTGGTCAGCACGATCACCTTGGGCGGGCGCTCCCACGACTGCGATGCTGCTCGGTGGCCTCCAGGCCGTTCATCCGCGGCATCCGGATGTCCATCAGCACGACGTCCGGCCGGTGCTCGCGGGCGGCGGCGACGCCGTCGCGGCCGTCGACCGCCTGGCCGACCACCTCGATGTCGGGGGCGCCGCCGAGGATCATCACCAGCCCGGACCGCACCAGCGCGTCGTCGTCGACGACCAGCACCCGGATCGGCGCGGCGCGGTCAGCGTCACGGCGTCCACGGCAGCCACCCGTGCAGCTCGAACGTGCCGCCGTCGCGCCGGGTGTCCAGCCGGCCGCCGGCCAGCTTGGCCCGCTCGCCGAGACCGACCAGGCCGAGCCCGGCGCCGGGTGTGCTCGACGCCGTTGGTCGCGTGCAGGCTGCGGGCCGGGTTGCGGATCCGGATGTCGACCCCGTCGGCCGGCGAGCCGGCGACGTCGACCAGCACGGTGACGCCGGGCGCGTGCTTGCGGGCGTTGGTCAGGCCCTCCTGGACGATCCGGTACGTCGTCCGGCCGACCTGGTCGGGCATCTCGCGGCACGTCGAGCACCTGGTCGTCGTACTGCACCCGCATGCCCGGACGTCCTCGGCCTCCAGCACCAGCGCGCGCGAGGTCCCCGAAGGTCGGCTGCGGGCGCTCGCGGCGGCCGGTCGGGTCGTCGCCGCGCAGCACGCCGAGCACCTGCCGCAGGTCGCTCAGCGCCTCGTGCGACTTGGCCTGGATCAGCTCGGCGGTCTCCCGCATCTCGTCGGCGGTGAGGTCGGTGCGGTAGGCCAGCGCCCCGGCGTGCATGGTGATCAGGCTGATCCGGTGCGCCAGCACGTCGTGCATCTCGCGGGCGATCCGGGCCCGCTCGTTGGACCGCCCTGGTCACCCGCAGCTCCTGCTCGGCCTCGGCCCGCTCGGCACGGTCGCGCAGCGTCCACAGCAGCTCGCGCCGGGAGCCGAGGTACATGCCCCAGACCAGCATCGCGATCGTGAACGCGATGCCGAACGCGAAGTTGACCCACCACGGGTCGTTGCGGCGGCTGCGGCTCGATCATCGGGTAGACCATCGACGCCGACCACGCCGACAGCGCCGACCAGCACGATCTGCCAGACCACCCGGCGGGTGGCCAGCGAGACCGACGGCCAGGACGCCCGGTCCCGCCGAGGTCAGCGGAGACGGTCCCGGCCAGGGCTGGTGAGCAGCGCGACCGCGAGCGGCCACCGGCGGCGGAAGAACGACAGCGCCAGGCGACGCCAGCCCCAGACCGAGGTCGAGCCAGAACAGCGGGCGGGCCTCGTGCCACTGCACCGAGGCGATCGCGGACCACAGCACCGCGCTGATCAGCAGCACCAGCGCGGTGCGCCAGAGGTGCGACCGCCAGGTCAGCGGCGGGTTGTACTGCTCGGGCGTGGGCTCGTGCACGCCGTCCAGGCTAGGAGCCGCGGCGGCCGCGGCGCAGCGACCAGGGTCGCGGCCACCCCCTCCCTAGGTCGCGGTGCGGTCGATCCCGCGGGCCGATGCCGCGGCCGGCGCGGCAGCCGGAAGGGTCGGCCCCATGATCACTGTTGACGGGGTCACCAAGACGCTACGGCGAGCTTCCTCGCCGTCGACGACGTGTCCTTCGTCGCGCAGCCCGGCCGGGTCACCGGCTTCCTCGGGCCGAACGGCGCCGGCAAGTCCACCACGATGCGCATCATGGTCGGCCTCACCCCGGCCACCCGCGGGCGCGTCACGATCGGCGGCCACCGGTACGCCGACATCCCGAACCCGGGCCGCCACGTCGGCGTGCTGCTCGACGCCTCGGCCCAGCACGCCGGCCGCACCGGCCGCGAGGTCCTGACCATCGGCGCCGACACGATGGGCCTGCCGACGCGCGCGGGTCGACGAGATGCTCGAGCTGGTCTCGCTCTCGCCGGCCGAGGCCAAGCGCCGGGTGAAGAACTACTCGCTCGGCATGCGGCAGCGACTCGGCATCGCGCACGCGCTGCTCGGCGACCCGAAGATCCTGATCCTCGACGAGCCGGCCAACGGGCTCGACCCGGCCGGCATCCACTGGATGCGCGGCCTGCTGCGAGGAGTACGCCGAGCGGGGCGGCACCGTGCTGCTGTCCTCGCACCTGCTCCACGAGGTCGAGAGGATCGCCGACGAGCTGATCCTGATCGGCCACGGCCGGATCGTCGCGCAGGGCACCAAGCAGGAGCTGCTGCACGACCCGCGGCGCGTTCGTGAAGGCCGTCGAGCACGAGGCGCTGCGTCGACGCCCTGCACGCGCGAGGGCATCCACGCCGTGCCCTCCGGCGACGGGCTGCGCAGCGACGCCGAGGCCGATCCAGATCGGCAAGGTCGCCGCCGCCAACGGCATCACCCTGGTCGAGCTGCGGCCCGCCGACGGCGCCGGCCTCGAGGAGCTGTTCCTCCAGCTCACCGCCGACACCCAGCGCGACAGCTCACCCACCGAAGGAGCACCGGCATGACCGCCACCACGCTCGACCCGGCGGCACCGACCCTCGACGTCTCGCGGACGCCACCGGTCCCGCTGTCCCGGCTGGTCCGCGTCGAGCTGCGCAAGCTCGTCGACACCCGCGCGGCAGCTGGCTGCTGATCGCCATCGCGCGCGATCACCGCGGCTGATCATCGTGATCTTCTTCCTCGCCGCCGAACCAGTCCGACCGCACCTTCCTCAACTTCATGGGCGTCACCGCCACGCCGCAGGGCTTCCTGCTGCCGGTGCTGGGCATCCTGCTGGTCACCAGCGAGTGGACGCCAGCGCACCGCGCTGGTGACGTTCACGCTGATGCCGGTGCGCGGCCGGGTGCTGGTCGCCAAGGTGCTCGCCGCGCTGATCGCCGGGCTCGCCGCGATCGTGCTCGCCATGACGTTCGCCGCGCTGGCCACGCTGGTCGGCGGCGCCGACGACGCCTGGGCGCACATCGGGCTCGACGACTTCGCCAAGTTCGGCGCTGCTGCAGGTCAGCGGCGTCCTGCAGGGCCTCGCCTTCGGCCTGCTGTTCCTGAACTCCGCGGCCGCGATCGTGACCTTCTTCGTCCTGCCGATCGCGTTCTCGATCGTCGCGAGCCTGTGGGCGCGCGCTGCAGGACGCCGCCCCGTGGATCGACCTCGGCACCGTCGCAGCCGCCGCTGTTCTCCGGGGTGAACATGACCGGCGAGCAGTGGGCCCAGCTGGCTCACCAGCACGCTGATCTGGGTGGTGCTGCCCTTCGTGGTCGGCGTGGTCCGGGTGCTGCGCGCCGAGGTGAAGTAGCCGCACCGGACGCGCGGAGCCGCACCGGCCGACGGGGGGTCGGTGCGGCTCTGTCGCGCCTGCGTCAGCCGGTGACGAGGAACGCGCAGAACTCGTTGCCGTCGGGGTCGGCGAGCACGGTCCAGCCGATCTCTCGTCCTGGGCGCGCAGCACCGTGGCCCCCGCCGCGACGAGGGCGTCGACGTCGGGCGTGGTCACGTCGAGGTGGATGCGGTTCTTGACGGTCTTGGGCTCGGGCACCGGGGCGAAGTCGAGCGTGTCGTACGGCGTGCCGGGGATGTTCTCGACGAAGGTGTAGCCCCGCTCGTCGTCGACGAGCCGGCGCACCGAGCACCTCGGCCCACCACGCCCGCGATCCGGTGCGAGGCCTCGGCGGAGTCAGCGGTGTCGATGCCGATCTCGTAGAGCCGCTGGGTGATCTCGCCCTCGCGGACGAACACGCAGAACTCGCCGCCCTCGGGGTCGGCCATCTGGGTCCAGCGGAAGCTGTCCGCGTCGAGCACCGTGGCGCCCAGCGCCTCGATCTCGGCGACCGAGGCGGCGTTCACGTCGAGGTGGATCCGGTGCTTGACGGTCTTGGGCTCCGGGACCCGGTTGACCCAGATGGTGTGCGCGGGGTCGGGCCGGTGAGGTAGGCGTCGCCGCCCTCCTGCAGGTGCAGCTCGAGGCCGAGCACGCCGGCCCAGAAGGCGCCGAGCATCGCCGGGTCGTGCGGCGTCGATGCAGAGGTCCTTGAAGGTCGCGAGAGCCATGGCGGTCACCCTAGACCGAGGGCACCGACAGCCATCCGCTCGAGCATCGCGGCCATCTCCGGCTCGGGGAGCATCGGGCGCTGTGCGGCGTGGAGTTCATCAGCCCGAAGGCCGCGTGCGCCATCGCCCGGGCCCGCTTGGGGTGAGGTCGGGGTGCACCTCGCGGAGCCGGTCGGCCCACAGCTCGACGTACCTCCGCTGCAGGCCGCGGACCCGCTCCCGCGCGTCCTCGGGCAGGGACGCCCAGTCGCGGTCCTGCACGACGATCAGCGGCTGGTGGTGCAGGGCGAACTCGACGTGCCAGGCCACCAGCGCCCGCAGCGCGTCGATGGGGTCCTGTGCCTGCGCGACCGCGCCGGCCGACGCGCAGCAGCTCCTCGCTGATCTCGACGAGCATCTCGGCGAGCATCGCGTCCTTGGACGGGAAGTGCTTGTAGAGCGCCGGTCCGGAGATCCCGCAGGCAGCGCCGAGCTCGACCACCGACACGCCGTGGAACCCTCGCTCGGCGAACAGGCTCGCGGCGGTGTCGAGGATCTGCTCGCGGCGGCTGGCCATCCCCCGAGAGTAGCCGCCGAGGTTAACGGACGCTCACCATTCGGTCAGCGCAGCGCCGTCAGCCCGTCGATCCGCACCGGGTGGTGGGTGACGATGACCCGCTTGCCCTTGCGGACCTTGGTGTCGCCGCTGACCACCGTGATGCACGAGCCTGCCGGTGGTCACGGCCGAGAACGTCTTCAGCGTGATCGTGCGCCGTGCGCTGCGCGCAGCGGCAAGCCGCCAGGTGCCGAGCTTGGCGCCGCGGAAGGTCGCCGTGATCGTGCCGTTGCGGGGACCGACAGCGGTGAGCAGCTGCAGCTTCTTGGCGGCCACGACGGGCAGCGTGAGGGTGGCGTTCTTCTTGTACGTCGTCCGGTAGGTGTTGCGGTAGTAGCCGCTCACGGTCTTGTTCGTCCAGCCGGTGCTCGCCGCCATGGACCGCTCGTCGACCGGCGTGGTGGTGCACCGCTTCTCCGGCGACGGGTCGCTCACGTTGTCAGCGGCGTCCGTGGCCACGGCCGTGAAGCAGTAGGTGCGACCGGTGGAAAGCGCGTAGGTGAACGCGCCAGGACGGTGCCGCCGGACGTGGAGAAGCGCTTGGACGCCGTGTTGCTGTTGTAGGGCGTGACCGTCCCGGGTGACGACCTGCTTGCTGATCGCCGACCAGGTGTCGGTCGCGGTCCACGACGGGCGGACGCGCAGCGACGTGGCGACGGCCGGCAGCACCCTCGGCATGTGCGTCACCGGCTTGCTGTTGTCGTAGATCCGCTCGACCAGCTGCGTATCACCGGCAAACCCGGGACTGGCCGTGACGCATAGGTAGAGAACGCGGCGATATCACCCGCCGAGTCGCTAGCGACCGCGACCGGAAGCGTCGAGTTTGTCTGGGGAGAGCCGTCGACCGCGTCTGTCCACAGCCGTCCCCTGAAAGGGGCTCGTCGTCGGGCCAAGCGGAAGGCCTGTCGCGGCGCCGTCGCTCGCCGCCCATCGAGTGTCGGTGGGTTCCCCGTCGGCGGCGACCACTAGACCGCCGACGCGGTAAGTTCGCTTCGCGGTCGTTTCGATGTCCTCGACACGCATTGTCCTGTCGTGTCCTGCGGAGTAACAGGCCCTGCTCTGAATCGCTGGAGGTAGGTGATGCCATGATTGGCCTTGACACGGTCAAGTAGGTCGCCGTCGAAGCGACTGCCGGCCGCGAAGTGACACCTGTGCCGTTGCCGCCGGAGGAGAAAGCCATCCTCGGTGACCAGCGTCTCTGCTCACGGGTCTCACGCCGCAAAGCTTCGGCCCTCCGGCCGACACCCGAAGTCGAGGTCGCCGGAGCTTGGATTCGCGCATAGACGGCACTGGCAGGCGCCATCGGTCTGTACCCAGGCCACCGCGACCGAAATTTTGGGGCCGTCGACAGCCAGCGGCGCTTGCCGACAGAGTCCGTCGTCGCTGGCGCTCACGAGTGGGTCACTAAGCTGGCGTCCAGTCCGTGACACCAGTAACCTTCTTGCTGCTTCGACTGAACGAACTGCGAATGTCAGTGCCTGCCACGATGCCCGTCCAGGCCAGCCCGAGGCCCCCTTCGCCTCCTGCCAGGCGAGCGGCCGGATTAAGTCCGAGTCACCTCGCCACCGGCTTGCTCCGACACAGGTTGGCATTTCAGCTGTCGGGTCCCAAGCTTGACCGCGTCGGACGCTGCACCGCCTCGTTAGAGGCATCGGACTGCGACAGTTGTCTGTGTGCTTGGAGTGTCTGCCGTCCCAGGCAACCGTGAGAGTTCCCGTTTGCCATTGATGGCGACCTGCGGCTGTCATCGACGTTCACCGACGCATCCGAGAGCGACTGTGCCGTGGGGGACCAACCATCTGGTCACAATGAGTACGCTCGCTGCGTGTAGCACCTCGCTCGGCCCGATCTGTTCTCGACCCAGATCGGCTGTGAAATGTCGGCCATCGTTATCCACCGCGACTTTGGGAGTCACTCGCGATGCCGTCTACAGTCGACAGGGTCAGGGACGGCGCATCCATCGTCCGCGTACTGGGGCCCTCGCGCGCGGAGCGGCCTGCACGACCGGAGTCGCCGTTCTCACCCTGGGCTCAGCCAGACCGCGGTGGCGTTGCCGGCCGGGTCCATGGTGGCGTCCGGAGAGGTCACGGGTTCGCCGGAGGAGACCGCTGCCGCGGGGATGCCCTGGGACGCCAGTCCGCGGCGGTGGCGGTGGTGCCGGTCGGCACCACGAGCGCCCCGGCGACCGCGAGCGCGATCAGGCCCGCGCCGACGACACCCTTCCGGGCAGCAGAGCGCGTCAGGGTAACCGTGGGCGGTGGCATGTGTACTCCCCCAGGAGATTAAAGACAGTCACGGAGACGCTACGGGGTGGATTGCGTAGATCACATAGCCCGCATGCGCCATGCCCCCCGCTTCCAGACGGGCCAGGTGGCCCGGCGGGGCACGTGCGGCGTGCTCCCGTTGCGTCGGCGCAGGGCGAGGGATAGCCTGACCCGGTTAGCGATCGTTAACCGGGAGGATGCATGGCCGCGGAGATGAAGGCGCTCGTCGACGACCTGCGCGAGCGCCTCGCCGACGCGCGCCAGGGCGGCTCGCGAGGCCGCGCGGGCCAAGCACCTCGACCGCGGCAAGCTGCTGGCCCGCGAGCGCGTCGACCGGCTGCTCGACCCGGGCAGCCCGTTCCTCGAGCTGTCGCCGCTGGCCGCCGACCGGGATGTACGACGACGACGGCCGACGCGTCCCGCGCCGGCATCGTCACCGGCATCGGCCGGGTCGCGCGGCCGCGAGTGCGTGATCGTCGCCAACGACGCCACCGTCAAGGGCGGCACCTACTACCCGATCACGGTGAAGAAGCACCTGCGCGCGCAGGAGGTCGCCCGCGCCAACCGGCTGCCCTGCATCTACCTCGTCGACTCCGGCGGCGCGTTCCTGCCGATGCAGGACGAGGTGTTCCCCGACCGCGAGCACTTCGGCCGGATCTTCTTCAACCAGGCCAACCTGTCGGCCGCCGGGCATCCCGCAGATCGCGGCGGTGATGGGCTCGTGCACGGCCGGCGGCGCCTACGTCCCGGCGATGTCCGACGAGACGGTGATCGTCAAGGACCAGGGCACGATCTTCCTGGGCGGCCCGCCGCTGGTGAAGGCCGCGACCGGCGAGGTCGTCACCGCCGAGGACCTCGGCGGCGGCGACGTGCACGCGCGCAAGTCCGGCGTCGTCGACCACCTCGCCGACGACGACGCCGACGCGCTCGCGATCGTCCGCTCGATCGTCGGCGACCTTCGAGCGCGCGGCCGGCGCCCTCGCTCGAGCCGCACGAGCCGTCGAGGAGCCGGCCGAGGACCCGCACGGCTCTACGACGTCGTGCCGACCGACACCGCGCACGCCGTACGACGTCCGCGAGGTGATCCGCCGGATCGTCGACGGCAGCGCGGTTCCACGAGTTCAAGGCGCTCTACGGCGAGACGCTGGTCTGCGGCTTCGCCCGCATCTGGGGCTACCCGGTCGGCATCGTCGCCAACAACGGCATCCTGTTCTCCGAGTCGGCGCTCAAGGGCGCGCACTTCATCGAGCTGTGCAACCAGCGCGGCATCCCGCTGGTGTTCCTGCAGAACATCACCGGCTTCATGGTCGGCCGCGAGTACGAGAACGGCGGCATCGCCCAGGACGGCGCCAAGCTGGTCACGGCGGTCGCCTGCTCGGTCGTGCCCGAAGTTCACCGTGGTCATCGGCGGCTCGTTCGGCGCCGGCAACTACGGCATGTGCGGGCGCGCCTACGACCCGCGCTTCCTGTGGATGTGGCCGAACGCGCGGATCTCGGTGATGGGCGGCGAGCAGGCCGCGTCCGTGCTCGCGACCGTGCGCCGCGACGGCATCGAGGCCCGCGGCGAGGAGTGGTCCGCCGAGGACGAGGAGGCGTTCAAGGCGCCGATCCGCGACCAGTACGAGCACGCAGGGCTCGCCGTACTACTCCACCGCGCGGCTCTGGGACGACGGCGTCATCGACCCCGTCGACACCCGCCGCGTGCTCGGCCTGGGCCTGGCCGCCGCGGCGCAACGCGCCGGTCCCCGAGCCCGCCTTCGGCGTCTTCCGGATGTGAGCCCTGACCATGCCGTCGCCACGCTCGCTCGTCGCCAACCGCGGCGAGATCGCGCTGCGGGTGATCGCGCGCCGCCGCGCGCCTCGGGCTGCGCACCGTCGCGGTCTACTCCGATGCTCGACGCCGACGCGCCGCACGTCCGCGAGGCCGACGCACGCCGGTCCGCGGCCGCCGCGTACCTCGACATCGAAGCCGTCCTCGCCGCGGCCCGGCGCAGCCGGCGCCGAGGCGATCCACCCCGGCTACGGCTTCCTGTCCGAGCGCGCGGCCTTCGCCCGGCCGTCGAGGAGGCCGGGTTGTCTTCGTCGGGCCGCCGCCGACGTCATCGAGCAGATGGGGCGCAAGGACGCCGCCCGCCAGATCGCCGTCGCCGCCGGCGTGCCGGTGGTGCCCGCCGCCGAGCTCGCCGGCGGCGACGTCGTCGTCCGACGCCGACCGCCGGAGATCGGCTTCCCGCTGCTGGTGAAGGCCGCGGCCGGCGGCGGCGGCAAGGGCATGCGGATCGTGCGCGACCGCCGCCGACCTGCCGCGGCGCGTCGCGGCGGCGCGGCGCGAGGCGCCGTCGCGCGTTCGGCGACGACACCCTGCTGGTCGAGAAGTACGTCGAGCACGGCCGCCACGTCGAGGTGCAGGTGCTCGCCGACGCCCACGGCAACGTCGTGCACCTCTGCGAGCGCGACTGCTCCACGCAGCGCCGCCACCAGAAGGTCCTCGAGGAGGCGCCCGCGCCGACGATCTCCGCCGACTCCGCGAGCGCTGGTCACCGAGGCGGCCGTCGCCCTCGCCGACGCAGGTCGGCTATGTCAACGCCGGCACCGTGGAGTTCCTGCTCGACGCGGACACCAGCGTCAAGGGCGCCGACCACGGGGTCTCGCTCGTGGGGACGCTGCCCGAGGGGCTGCCCTCCTTCACCTGGCCGGACCCGGTGTCCGACCTCCCGCTCCTGCTTGCGGGAGCCCTCGGCATTGCGCTGGTATCCCTGACCGACACGATCTCCACCGCTTCGGCTTTCGCAGCCCGAACGGGCCAGGAAATCGACGGCAACAAGGAGATGATCGGCATCGGCGCGGCCAACGTCGGCGCGGGCTTGTTTCAGGGCTTCCCGGTCAGCACGAGCGGGTCGCGCACGGCGGTGGCCGAGCAGGCAGGCGCGAAGACACAGCTCACCGGGTTGGTCGGAGCAGCGGTGATCGTCCTGATGCTTGTGCTTGTGCCGGGGCTGCTGCGAAACCTCCCGCAGGCCACTCTTGCGGCCGTCGTGATCGCGGCATCTTTGTCGCTGGCCGACATCGCGGGGGTCAGGCGGCTGTGGCGCCAGCGACGCGTCGAGTTCCTGCTCTCGATGGCCGCCTTCCTCGGCGTGGCACTGCTTGGCGTGCTCGCCGGCATCGCCGTCGCCGTGGCGCTGTCGATCCTCAACGTGTTCCGCCGCGCGTGGTGGCCCTACCAGACCACCCTCGGGCGGGTTCCTGGACTCGAGGGCCAGCACGACCGCAGTCTGTACCCCGATGCCCAGGAGCTCCCCGGGCTCGTGATCTTCCGCTTCGACGCGCCGCTGTTCTTCGCGAACGCGCGGACATTCCGCGATCAGATCCGCCGCCTCGCGGCCGGCGAGCCGAAGCCGCGCTGGATCGTGATCGCAGCGGAGCCGATCACAGACGTCGACACGACGGCGGCCGACATGCTCCTGGAGCTCGATAAGGAGGTCAACGCCCGCGGCACCTCCCTCGTCTTCGCCGAGCTCAAGGACCCCGTAAGGGCAAAGCTCGAGCGCTACGAGCTCATCGGCACGCTCGACCCGGATCACTTCTTCCGAACGCTCGACGGCGCCCTCGAGGCCTTCCGCCGCGAGACGGGTGCGGAGTGGACAGCACCCATGAAGGGCAGCGATCGGGATGCGCAGTGATGCCTAGGACCTCCATGGGCGGGCTGGTTTCGAACCAGCGACCTCTCGCGTGTGAAGCGGTGGTCCCTCAGGCACGGGTAGGCGTCGATTGCCGGCTTCGATGCCTGCGGATGTGTCGGTGCGCGGATTCGGGCACCAGAACCCCGCTGGTGCCCAATGAAATCGCGGCCTCGCGCCCGTAACGTTTGACCCTCATGCGCATCTGGGACCTCGAGCCGGACGTTCTCTGTGATCGCCACCTGCTTGGCGAGCACCGTGAGCTCCATGCCGTGTGGTCGATTCTCACCACCGGCAAGCGCGGCTACGCCAACCATCCCGAGACGCTGCGCTGGCGCGGAAGGCTCAAGGCCCTGTACGTGCGCCACGAGGGGCAGGTCGAGGAGATGAATCGCCGCGGATTCGACCATCGCAGTCCGCTCGATCCTGCCCTCGCGACCGGGGCGGTCCGCCAAACCGAGCTCCTCGACAGCGTGGAGGATCAGCGGGAACGGCTCCGCCTCCGCGATTGCCCCTGCTTTTCATGAAGCGGGGTCCCAACCCGCCTCATGGGCTGGTTTCAAACCAGCGACCTCTCGCGTGTGAAGCGGGACACCGCCAGGCACGAATAGCACGAATCGGCGCGGCGAGATGGCCGTGGATTAGCTGGGATTACCCTGGGTTTGGGCAGCGGATTCGGCTGTCTGCCAATTGACGGAGCGGCCTACTCCGACAGCCCTGCGGCTTCGAGGGCTTCTGACGGCTCTTGAAACCAGGCGTACCGCACAACCGTGCCCTCGCGCACGGTCCACAAGGCGGACTCGCGGCCGTCTATCTCGACGCCGCTCCTTCGACCACGTGCGCGGTAACGCAACACGACGGCGACCTGATCTCCCACGGCCTCGAACGCCTCCGGCTCCATCTGCCAGGTTTCCCATCCGTCGAAGACCTTTTCCACCGCCCTGCTGAACGCAGCTCGGCCACGGCGAGTTCCCGGCTCTACAGCCCCGGCGGGATTGACGTACTCGATCTCCGGGTCCATGAGTTCAGTCGGCCCCGGGAACTCGTTACGAGCCCAGGCCTCGTAGAAGCGCCGCACGATCTCCACGTTCTCCTGCGACATCGCCCGCGCAGTATCTCGCGGCCGCAGAGGGGATGGGCGCGGCTGGTTTCGAACCAGCGACCTCTCGCGTGTGAAGCGGTGGCGCCTCAGGCACGGATAGGCGTCGGATCGCGCTCGGATATGCCTGCGGATGTGCGCGGATGTATGCGGATATGGGCACCAGAACGGCTCTGGTGCCCGATGGGCACCGTGAGGTCTGCGGGTTACTACCGATGCCGCATGGCTCCGGCCGGGCTACGCTCGTCCAACGGACGGCGCGCCAGGCGCTGTCCCTCAGGGGAAGCAGGGAGAATCCAGATGAGGCGAGTGCTGCTGTTAGCGGCTGCAATCACCGTGGTGTGCGTCCCCTCAGCGTCGGCGGCCGGCAAGGCGAACACGCGGTTGACGCTGGACAACATCCAAACCTTCCTCATCGGGGGGGTAAGCACGACCTGGTCGGGCGACATCTTCTCCTCCGAGAGGGATTGCAAGAACAGGCGACGGGTGATCGTGTATCGCGTCCTTGAGGGGGCGGACGAGAAGCGCGGATCGACTCTTTCGTACAAGGGCAGCGCCCAGCCGGGCTACTACTGGCTCTACAACGAGGAGGGCGTTCCGCCCGACGGTGAGTACTACGCCGAGGTCAAGCCGACCGATGACTGCAAGGCGGCCAGCTCGCCGGTCTACCCCTTCACTGCCTAACCAGCGGCCAAATGCTCGCGAGGGGAACAGTGAACTGCGGTCGCCATCGCATGGGGCGCCGGCTGTCGATTTCTCGCCCCCGGCCTCCTCGCACTGAGCGTCCTTTGGGCTGCCGCAGCGCAGGGGGCCGGTGAGGCGGTCGACCCGGCCTTCGACGGCGATGGAAGGCAAACGACGAGCTTCGCGACGACCGTCCCCGCCCTCCCTGACGTCGCCCACGACGTCGCCGTCGAAGCGGACGGCCAGATCGTCCTCGCCGGGGTGGCGGACCTGGACGACGACAGCCTCATGGGTCGTTTCGGCGTGGTTCGCTACAACACCGACGGGTCCCTCGACACCGTCGGCTTCGGGGGCGGCACCGGCAAGGTCACGACGGACTTCGCCGCCTATCCGTCCGCGTCGGCGGAGTCGGTCGCGATCCAACCTGACGGCAAGATCGTCGCTGCGGGCGGCGCCCTCGTCGGCGAACAATACGTCTACGCCGTGGCTCGGTACGGGACCGGGGGCGCCCCCGATCTGGGATTCTCCGGAGATGGGCAGGTCCACACCGATGTCGTTGTCCGCACCGATGAGGGCAGCTCCAGCGGCGACGTTGCGCGGGACGTCGCGATCGCTCCCGACAACGGCGACATCGTCACCGTCGGCAATGGTGACGGCGTGGTCGACAGCTTCGCCCAGCCTGACATCGGAATCGCGGTCTACGAAGCCGACGGGGATCCCGATAACAGCTTTAGCGGCGATGGGGTCCTGGACCAGGACATGTTCCCGAGCGTGGATTCGTGGGAACAGGCGGAGACGGTCGAGGTCCAACCCGACGGCAGGATTGTGGTGGCCGGTTCTGTGTTTTTTCCGGACACCGAAGCGACAGCCGGGTTCGTCGCCCGATTCGAGCCCGATGGGGACCCTGACGTCACCTTCAGCGCCGATGGGATCCAAGAACTCGACTTCGGTTCGGAATACGTGCATATGCTTGACGTCGATCTCCTTGCCGACGGGCGGATCCTGGCTGCTGGCTCGGCTTCTGGGAATTCCGCCCCCGTTATCGGAAGTGACTTCGCCATCGCCCGCATCGGTTCGAACGGGACCCTCGACGCCAGCTTCGACGGCGACGGCAAGAAGACCATCGATCTCGCGGACGACCCCACGGATTCGGAGAACCTCTACGACAGCGCAGGTGGGGTCGAGGGCCTGGCGGACGGCAACATCGTGGTCGGTGGAGTGACCAGCGGGGACTGGGGCGCGATCCGGTTGACCTCGTCGGGCGCCCTTGACAGCGCGCGGGTGTCGGTGAAGTTCACCGCCGGCGGCTCCGGCGGAGGCGAGGCAATGGCCGTACAGGCCGACGGCAAGGTGCTGCTCGCCGCGGGACCGCAATCCGAGGACGTTGGGACCCCTAGCCCTGCCTTCGGCGTCCTCCGATTCTCCTCGCTGGGCGTCCCGCCCGACGTGACGGAGCCGACGACAACGATCACCGGCGTCACGGTGACGCGCAGTCGACACAAGGCCAAGGTTCGCTTCACCGGCGCCGACGAGAGCGGACCGCTGACGTTCGAGTGCAAGCTGGATGGCCTCTCCTACACCTCGTGCAGCTCCCCGAAGATCTACCGCGGCCTGAGCGAGCGCAGGCACGAAGTGCGCGTCCGTGCACGCGACGCGGCCGGCAACGTGGACCCGACGCCGGCGACAACGCGGCTTCAGGATATGAGGGCGCGGCGGGCTGTTCACGCTGAGAGAGGGCAAAGTTGTGCGGCTCATCCTGTACACGGACACGAGCAAGGCGCCTCGAAGCCGCCGGCCTGTCGGATAGGGATTGCCGCCTCCGACTGATTGGGCACCAGGCTGGCGGTTCTGGTGGCCGCATCCGTAGCGCATCCGCCGCATCGACCGCGGACGCATGCGGCTCGGCGACATCGGGCCGCCGCAGCCTCGGTCCCATGGGGCGCGGCTGGTTTCGAACCAGCGACCTCTCGCGTGTGAAGCGGTGGCGCCTGAGGCACGGATAGGCGTCGATCGGCGCCTCGGATGTGCGCGGATGTACGTGGATGTATGCGGATATGGGCACCAGAACGGGGCTGGTGCCCAATGAGAGTTGGCCCTAGTGGTGCTGCTGACATACCGGCCGGCGGCCTGATCAGGGCATCGAGCCGTCGTCGTCCATGGGCTGATCCTTCATCGGGTGATCGCCCTTCATCGAGTCGTCCTTCATCTCCACCGCCCCGCCGTCCATGTCCATGCTCTGCATGGCGCGCGTCGCCTCGGGCGACCCGGGGACGGTCAGCCCGGGCACGCTGTCCGGCGTGAACGCGAGCCCGAGGCCCAGGACCGCCAGCAGCACCGCGATGCCGCGGTTGACGAGCGCCGCCACGGCAGGAGCTTCTCGACCGCGATCAGCGCCGCGATGAACGCCATCCAGCCGAGGCTCATCACGCCGAGGGCGAACAGGGCGGCCATCAGCGCCCAGCAGCAGCCGACGCACCAGCCGCCGTGGATGACACCCATCCGCACGGCGCCGCTGCCGCCCGGGCCGCCAGTGCTGCATCAGGAAGCGAACGGGCTTCGGCAGTGGCGCAGGCAGACGTCCTTCAGCGGGGTGAGCTGGTAGACCGCCGCGCCGAGCACGATCCCCGCCGGCGAGGTACGGCCCGGCGTTGTCCCAGGAGAAGAGAGTCTCCGGTCAGCGACGCCCCGAGCTCGAACATCCCGTAGCGATCAGGCCGGCCGCCGCCCACGCGAGCAGATAGCCGCCGACGAACACGCGTCGTCGCGCCGGCCTGCGACGTCGTCACCGCGCTCGCGGCGCGCCTCCTGGATCCGCACCTGCATCAGGACCATCGGTGCGATCGACGGGAACATCATCGCGGCCATCATCACCACCCAGACGCCGATGAAGAAGCCGAGGGTGCCGAGCTCAGTGCCCGGCCCGGCGTCCATCCCGCCCATCTGGTCGCTGGTGATCGACCCAGGCCGCGGCGGCGAGGGCGACCAGCAGTCGCGATCAGCCCGACCTGGATCAGGCCCGGAAGGGCGGGCAGGCGGCGGACTGGTCGCCGATTCCATCCGGCACCCTCAGCGGAAGTGCCCGCGGGCTCCTCAGGCCGCCCAGGCGAACTCGGAGGCCGAAATCCCGGTCTTCCCCTCGTACTCGATGCCGAAGGCGCTGATCTTCGAACGCTTCGCCTCGAGACGGTTGAACTCGGAGCCGGCCGGGTGGAACATGCCGGTGAGCCGCACGGGTTCGCCCGTCTCGACGCCGAATGGGACGATGTCCTCGATCTCGAAGTCGACCTCGTCGCCGATCTGGACGCGAGTGGCTGAGGCCTTCCTCGGACAGCTCGATCGGCACCCGCTCGACGCCGAGGTTCTCGCCGACGAGCGGGCCCACGGCCTCCATCGGGCCACCCTGCGGCCCGGCG
Source organism: uncultured Solirubrobacterales bacterium (assembly GCA_963729505.1). GTDB lineage: Bacteria > Actinomycetota > Thermoleophilia > Solirubrobacterales > 70-9 > JBDTSW01. The sequence goes on along the minus strand of CAVSOA010000005.1, from coordinate 107,622 downwards.
AACACGCGGCCGAGCTTCTCCACCTGCTCGTCGGACGCCGCCTCGTCGATGACCACGCCAGGCGCCAATTGCCCTCGGTCATCACCTTGGGCGTGTCGGCGATGACCGCCACGACCGCGGTCCGCTGACCTCGGTGCCCTCGATCTCGCCATCCTTGATGTTGAAGACCAGGACGACCCTGCAGCAGTCCTTCGTCGCGCCGTGGTCGAACGAGGCCGTGCAGGGACAGATCACATCGCAGGAGCAGGTCTCGAAATACGAGCCGTTGAGGTTCCAGGACATGTTCGCCTCCTACTTGGAACTCTCCGCTTGCCGAGCATACTCCTTCTACTTGGGCCGGCATGGGCGCGGCTGGTTTCGAACCAGCGACCTCTCGCGTGTGAAGCGAGCGCTCTCCCACTGAGCTACGCGCCCGAGGCGGGGATTCTAGGAGTGGTGGGGCGCTACTTGACCGACTCGAGGTCGATCACAAACGCGAGCGTCGCGTCGGGCCCGATCGCGGGCGGCGAGCCCTGCGGGCCGTAGGCCAGATCGGGCGGGATGGTGAGCTGGCGGCGGCCGCCCTCCTTCATGCCCACGACGCCCTGGTCCCAGCCGGGGATGACCTCGCCGCGCGCCGAGCTCGAACTCGAACGGCTCGCCGTCCCACGAGGAGTCGAACTCCTCGCCGGTCGCGAAGTCGACGCCCACGTACTGGACGGTGATCTTGTCGCCGGCCTTCGCCTCGGCGCCGTCGCCCTTCGACGATGTCCTCGCTTACGAGCTCGGTCGGAGGGTCCCCGCCGGTCGCGGGCACCGGCTTCTCGGTGAGGTCGGTCGAGACCTCGGTCGAGCCTGAATCCTCCTCGTCACCACCGCCGCGGGCGATCAGGACGATCCCGATGACGATGGCCAGGGCTGCGGCGAAGCCGATGATTCCGATGAGGCGGCGATCCATGAGCGCGGCATCGTAGCCAGCGTGCCCAACAATCGTCCGCGCGGCGTTTGCGCGCGCTCGCAGCGGGCAGAGGGCCTCCATGGCTATAGGCACATCACTTTTTCTGACGGCGCTGGGCGCGATCCTCTGGTTCGGCGGTGCGCGACTCGATCGAGGGCGTCGACCTTGAGACGGTCGGCATGATCCTCACCATCATCGGCCTCATCGGCCTCGCGGTCGGGCTCTGGATGTGGCGATCGGCAAACAGGCCGACCACACCGGTAGTCCGCGACGACCGCTACTACGGCGCCCTCGGCTCGCGTGGCGCGGGTCGGGCAGGCGCACCACTCCGCGACTAAGAGGAGTCATTGACCACGCATGGCTGAATTGAACGCCCGCAACACCAAGCTTGTTCAGTACCTGAACGAAGCGCACGCGAAGGAAAAAGAGCTCGAGACCTCGCTGAGCGCGCACATCGGGATGACCGACCGCGCGCCGTATAAGAAGCGTCTCAAGCAGCACCTCACCGAGACCAAGGACCACGCGCGCCAGCTCGAGCGCCGCATAAAGAAGCTCGGCGGCTCGACCGCCAAGGTTCCGGAGCTCGCGAGCAAGGGCGTTGCCCTTGCGAAGGGGCCCCTACACATGCTTCGCGGCACCTCTCCCGAGGAGAAGCTCCTCAAGAACGCCAAGACCGAGTACTCCGAGGAGCACGAGGAGATCGCGACCTACATGGCGATCGAGACGCTGGCCGAGGCGGTCGGCGACAAGGAGACCGCCAAGGTCGCCCGTGCGATCCGCCGCGACGAGGAGCGGATGGCGAAGTATCTGGAGGGACTGATCCCGACGCTGACGAGGGCGGTGGCCAAGACCGAGATCCCGGCGGCTGAGCGCTCGACCAACGGCGGCCGGCGCCGTCGTTCGACGTTCGCGGTCCCGAAACGGGTCGCGTGCGAGCTCCAAGCGCACTTCGAAGCGCACCTCACGCTCGGGCTCGCGTTCCCGCAGCTAGGATCCAAGACGGATCGTGCTAGGCGGGGCGTTAGCGGTGCCCTGTAACCCGCAGTCCGCTTTAGCGGGGCTGATAGCTCGTCCGAGGGTCTCGGCCCTCGGGGCCAGTACGCCGCAGGCGGCGTTGACGGTCAGGTCCCGCGCAATGCGCGCCCGTGAATCAGGTCAGGTCCGGAAGGAAGCAGCCTTAAGCGGTAGCGGGCAAGTGCCGCGGTAAGCCTGACCCGAGCAAGCCACGGCGGGCACGCCCGGGGACCTCTCCCGAGGGCGGGCCGCACGGTCCTGCCCGGATCCGGCCTCTTTACCCGCGGTACTGGTCGATTGGCCCGTACTGGCGGTTGAGGACGCGGATCGCGTCGGTTGCCTCGGCGAGGCCGAGTTCCACTCAGCCGCGATGCGTTGCGGGCGTGGAAGAGCGTCCTGGTCGGTCAGGACCGCGCGGGAGTCTAGCTGCCGTGGTAGCCGTCGTGCTCTTCGGTCTCGGGGACGACCGGGGCGAGGTTGGCGATCTCGGCCTCGGTCATCCGCCCCGACTTGCGAGGCTCAACGCCGCCGCCTCCGCCACCGCCACCGGTGCCGCCGCCTCCGCCACCACCGCCGCCGTCACCGGGGCAGACGCGGGTGTAGACGACCCTGGCCGGATGCTTGGGCGCGGGTGTCGGAATGGCTCCAGGAGAGGTGCAGGTGGTTGCCGCGCCCGTGACCCGCATCGCCGTCGTAGCCGACCCAGCGCATCGGCGGGCGGACGTGGTTCTGGCGGGGCTCGAAGCGGTGGGCGAGGTCGTCGATCTTCCCCCAGCTGCTGCCGTTGGGAATGATGTCGGCGGCGAGGCCGATCGGGTGCTCGCCGCCGGCCGCGTGGCCGGTGGGCGCGTAGCCGTCGGTGATGAAGATGTCGTACTTGCGCTTCATCCACTTGATGTCGGCGCGCAGGCGCTTGTCGATCTTCTCGCCGGGGAAGCCGGGGATCTTCACGAACTTGCCGCCACCGGTCACCTTGCAGAGGTGACTGTTGATCTGCTCGATCTTCATGTCGCCCTGTGCGGGCACGGCGATGGCCCCGGCGGCTGCGATGGCAATGCCGGCTACGAGGGCTGTTCTCGAAAGACGAGTCCTCATAAAAGCGGGGCGAAGAAGGAGTCCCCCCGAACTCCTAGATCGGCAGCCTGGCGCTTATCCTGAGCCAGGTCAACCCAAACCCGCGGCCTGCAAGGTAGCGCCCTCGCGTCCGCGAATGCGCCGATCCCCGCGAACCGCCAGGCGAGCCGCCGGACCGCCACTAGACTCAGCCACGGTGAGCGCCGAGACCTCGCTCTACCGCCGCCATCGGCCCCAGGCCTTCGACGAGGTCGTCGGCCAGGAGCACGTCGTGCGCACCCTGCGCAACGCGGTCGAGCGCGATCGGGTCCATCACGCCTACCTCTTCGTCGGCTCCCGCGGGAACGGGCAAGACCTCGCTCGCGAAGATCCTCGCGCGCTCGCTGAACTGCGTGAACGGGCCCACCGTCTCGCCGTGCGGGGAGTGCGAGTCGTGCCGCACCATCGCCGCCGGCACGTCGATGGACGTGATCGAGATGGACGCCGCCTCGAACCGCTCCGTCGAGGACATCCGCGACCTGCGAGAGCGCGTCGGCTACGCGCCCGCAGCGGGCGGGTGGAAGGTCTACATCCTCGACGAGGCGCACATGCTCACCCGTGAGGCGTGGAACGCGTTCCTCAAGACGCTCGAGGAGCCGCCGCCAAACACCGTCTTCGTCCTCGCGACCACCGAGCCACACAAGGTCATGCCGACGATCGTCGACCGCTGCCAGCGGTTCGACTTCCAGCGGCCGACGCTCGAGCAGCTCGCCGAGGTGGTGCGCCGCGTGGCGGTGGCCGAGCAGATCGAGATCGCCGACGGCGCCGTCTCCGCGATCGCCCGCTCGGCGACCGGCAGCTTCCGCGACGCGCTCGGCACGCTCGACCAGCTGGTCGCCTACGGGGACAAGTCGATCGAGACCGACGACGTGCTCGCCGTGCTCGGCGTCGCCGACGCCGATCTCATCATCGCGGCTGCCGACGCGATCGCTGTGACCGACGGGCGCGCGGCGCTCGAGGCGACAGAGCGCCTGGCCGCCTCCGGCGGCGACGTCAGCCAGTTCGCCCGCGACCTGCTCGCCCACCTTCGCCAGCTGCTCGTGATCCGCACCGCCGGAGACGCCGCCGGGGTGTTCGCGGTGACCGCCGCCGATCCCGACCGGTTGAGCGCGCAGGCGGCCACCTTCACGGACATCGGCCTGGCCCGCGCGATCGACGCGATCGCGGCGTCGCTCACCGCGATCCGCGAGGGCGACGAGCCGCGGATGACCGTCGAGCTCGCCGTCCTGCGCGCGGCGCGCCCAAGCCTCGACCCCTCACGGGAGGCCCTGATGCAGCGCCTCGAGCGCATCGAGGCGATGCTCGAGGCTGGAGGGGCATCCGGCATTCCCCCCGCGTCGGGGTCGGCCGAGAGGGCGCCGGCCCCTCCGAGCGACGAAGCTGCGGCCGACAAGCCTCCGCGGGAGGAACGCCCGACGCCCCCGCCACCTTCGGCGGCCGTGGAGCAGGACGCTCCCGAAAGCGCCGCCGAGGCTTCAGGCCCCGTCGCCGCCGTCGCAGGGACCATCGACCTCGAGCGGATCAAGGAGCTTTGGCCCGCCGTCGTCGACCAGCTGCGGGACTCCGGCCAGGAGCTCCTGTCCTCGCTGCTCGAGGTGGCCCGGCCCGTCGCGGTGGACGCCGAGGACGCCGTCGTGAAGGTCGGCTTCCCGCCCGCCAACGCCTTCAACAAGCGCAAGGCGGAGGCGGCCGACGCCCGTGACCGCTTCGCCGATGCCGGTCAAGACGATCGCCGGAGAGCGCCTGCGCCCCGTCTTCGTGCTGCTGGAGGGCGACGACGCCGCCGAGCCGGACGGCGCCGTCGCTGAGCGACGACGAAGTCTTCGAGCACTTCAAGGCCGAGTTCGACGCCGAGGAGGTCGAGCCCGAGCCCAAGCCCGAGCAAGAGCCCGAAGGAGGCAACCGGATGACGCGACTGCCACAGGGAGCCGGCGGCTTCGACATGAACTCGATGATGAAGCAGCTCCAGCAGGTCCAGGCCGACATGGCGGAGGCCCAGGAGAAACTGAAGGACGAGGTCGTCGAGGCCAGCGCCGGCGGCGGAATGGTGAAGGTCAAGATGAGCGGCGACCTGCGGCTGCTCGAGGTCGCAGATCGATCCCGACGCCGTCGACCCCGAGGAGGCGGAGATGCTCTCCGAGATGGTGATGGCGGCCGTCAACGAGGCGCTGCGCTCGGCCCAGCAGCTCGCGTCCGACAAGCTCGGCGGCGTCGCCGGCGGCCTCGGGGGGCGGGCGGGCTCGGCGGCCTGGGCCTGCCCGGCCTCTAGGCGCCGGGTCCCGTCCGGTATGTACGCAGGCCCGATCCAGCGGCTGATCGCGGAGCTCTCGAAGCTCCCGGGCATCGGCCAGCGCACCGCGCAGCGGCTGGCGTTCCACGTCCTGCGCGCCTCCGACGACGATGCCTTCGCCCTCGCCGACGCGATCCGCGAGGTCAAGGAGAAGGTCGGCCTCTGCGAGGTCTGCTTCAACCTCGCCGAGGGGCCGCGATGCCGGATCTGCGAGGACGAGCGCCGCGACCGGGCGCTGATCTGCGTCGTCGAGGAGCCCGCCGACGTGATCCCGATCGAGCGCACGCACGAGTACCGCGGCCTCTACCACGTGCTCGGCGGCGCGCTTTCGCCGATCGACGGCATCGACCCCGACGACCTGAAGATCGCCGAGCTCGCGCGCCGGGTGGAGGAGGGCGACGTCAGCGAGGTCGTGATCGCGACCAACCCGACCACCACCGGCGAGGCGACGGCCCATCACATCGCCGAGCTGCTGTCGGGAAGCGTGGAGATCACCCGCCTCGCCAGCGGCCTGCCAGTGGGCGCCGACCTCGAGCACGCCGACGAGGTCACGCTGGGCCGCGCGATGTCCGGCCGGCGTGCGGTGGGCGGGTAGGCTGGCGCGCCGAGACTTCGAGGACTACCCTAGGCCTCCGAGAGGCCGATGCGCTCGTGGAGTCGCCGCAGCGGCGCGCGGCGCCCACCAGTTCCACTTGCCGAGCAGCTCCATCAGCGACGGGACCAGCAGCGCCCGGACGATCGTCGCGTCGATCAGGACGGCCAGCGCGGTGCCGAGGCCGACCTCCTTGATGAAGATGATCTGCGAGGTGACGAACGCGCCGATCGCGATCGAGAACAGCAGCGCCGCGGCGGTGATGATTCGCCCGGTCCGCTCGAGCCCGATCGCCACCGCCTCGGAGTCCGAGGCGCCGCCGTCGCGGGCCTCCTTGATCCGCGAGAGCAGGAACACGCCGTAGTCGGTGGACAGCCCGAACGCGACCGCGAACAGGAGCAGCGGCTGCGTTGCCTCCAAGCCCCCCTGGCTGGTGTAGCCGAGGAGGCCCTCGAACCGGCCGTCCTGGAAGATCAGCACCATCAGGCCGAAGACCGCGCTGAGGCCGAGGAAGTTCATGAGGATCTGCTTCAGCGGCAGGACCACGGAGCCGGTGAAGAGGAACAGGACGATGAACGTCACCAGCGCCACGATCGCCAGCACGAGCGGCAGGTGGTCGACCAGGCTCTCCTGGAGGTCCACGTAGTCAGCCGTGAAGCCGGTGACGAGCGCGTCGCCGGAGATCTCCCGCAGGTCGGCGACCAGATCCTGGCTCGGCCCCGTCAGCGGTCGCGCTCGACGAGATCACCTCGATCGACGCTGATGTCGTCCTCCAGGGCGGACCGGCTCGTTGACCGCGGCGACGCCCGGGAGCTCCGCCGCCTCGGCGGCCACGCGCTCCGCCTCGGCGGCGTCCGCCTGCGACCGCGACCTGCACCGGGCTGTCGTGGAACGGCGGGAAGTCGGCGCGAAGGACGTCGTCCACCTGATGGGCGCTGGCGGACTCCGGCAGCACCTGGGCGTCGACCGAGGTGAACTCGATCTGGAAGAACGGGATGCCGAGCACGATCAGGAACGCGGCGCTCGCCACGGCGACGCGGCCGGGCACGCGCATCACGAACCGCGAGAGCCGGAACCAGAAGCCGTGGTCCATCGCCGAGGTCTCCTCCTCGGCCCGGCGCTGGAGGAACTTCGGCGAGAGCGAGTTCACGCGGTTGCCGAGGAGCGCGAGGATCGCCGGCAGCACGATCAGGGCGATCGCCGCCGCGATCAGCGCGACCAGCGAGCCGCCGATGCCCATCGAGTAGAGGAAGCGCTGCGGGAAGACGCAGAGCGCCGCCAGCGCGCCCGCGACCGTCAGCGACGAGAAGAGGACCGTGCGGCCGGCGGTCGCCATCGTCCGGCGCATCGCCTCGAGGCCGGGTCCGCTGCGCGCGATCTCCTCGCGGTAGCGCGAGACGATGAACAGGCTGTAGTCGATCGCGAGCCCGAGGCCGAGCCCGGTGACGAGGTTGAGCGCGAAGATCGAGATCGAGCCCACCTCGCTCGCGACACGCAGCATCAGGAACGTGCCGACGATCGCGAGGCCGCCGACGAGCAGCGGCAGCATTGCGGCGACCAGGCTGCGGAAGAAGAGCAGGGAGAGCAGGAAGAGCAGCGGGAAGGCGAAGAGCTCGGCCCTGCGCAGGTCCGTTCTCGACCTGTTCGTTCACCTGCGCCTGGGCGACCGCGAGGCCCCCGACGGTCACGCCGGGCTCGTCCGCGAGCAGGTCCTCGATCCGCTCGCCGGCGTCCTGGACCTCCTCGTCGTCGGTGGGGGAGAGCGAGACCGCGAGGTACGTGGCGTCGCCATCCTCAGAGACGAAGGCGCGCGAGTGCGTGGTTGAGAACCCGTTCACCTCGGCGACGTCCGGGTCGCGCGCGACCTCGGCCGCCAACGCGTCGACGCGCTCCCGGCTGGCGGCGGTTGCGCATGCCGTGGCCCTCGACGAGGACGACCACGTCCGGTCGAGCGATAGCCGGCGTCCTCCAGGCGCTCGGTCGCGATCACCGTCTCGGTGTCCGGATCGTCGGCGCCGTAGGGGTCGAGGCGGTCCGCGACGGAGCTGCCGAGCGCGCCGGCGGCGAGGAAGAACACACCGGCGCCGATCGCGACGAGGCGGCGACGCTCCTGCACGAAGGTTGCGAGGCGCTCGAACATCAGGCTGCCTTCTCTTCGCGGGGTCAAGGTCTGCGATGGCGCGGTCGCACCAGGAGATGCACCACTCCTGCATCTCGATGCCGTAGCGGAGCGTCTGCAGCGCGAACCCGGTTGGCTTGCCGGAGGCCTCCATCTCGCGGAAGCGCCTGAGCGTCTCGGCGTGCTGGGCACGCTTGGCGACGAGGGTCTCCACCGCGGTCTCGGGCGAGGCCGACGCGAAGAACAGCTTCAACAGGCCCTCGTCGCGGAGCTCGAAGACGTCGGGCTCGTGCGCCAGCCAGCCCTCCAGGACCTCGCGCCCGCTCGGCTGTCAGCGCGTACTCCTGGCGCCGGCGCCCGCCTTCGGCGGCCTCGGCGGCCTCGATCAGCCCGGCGTCCGCGAGACGGCGCAGCTCCGGATAGATCTGGCCGTAGCTCGCGGCCCAGAAGAAGCGGGTCGACTCGTCGGCGACCGACTTGATGTCGTAGCCCGACATCGGCCGCCAGGAGAGGAATCCGAGGATCACGTATGCGGTGGGGCTGAGGTCCATATCTATCGCGTAGATATATCAGCGCGATAGGTACACGCACTGTGATTCAGGTCACACTCCCGCGCGCGGGGTCTGACCCCGCGCCGGGCGGTTTCGCGGCAGCAGCAGGCGAAACAGGGGTCAGACCCCTGTTACGGGGGTGTCACGGGCGGAGGAGGTTCAGCTCGTGCTTCAGCTCGAGGACTCGGCCGGCGGCCTCGCTCAGGCGGTCCTCTTCGATCTCGCCCGACTCGACGGCCTCGAGCAGAGCGTCGGCGACTCCCTCGCTGTCGGCTGGGCTGGAGATCTGGATGAGGTCTGCGCCGGCGGCGACGGCCGCGACGGCGGCGTCCTTTGGGCTCTGGGTCGCCTTGATGGCTCCGGCGGAGAGGTCATCGGTGATCGCAAGGCCCTCGTAGCCGAGTTCGTCGCGGAGCAGGTCGGTGCTGACGGCCGGGGCCAGTGCCGCCGGCGTCACCGAGTCGTAGGCGGCGAAGAATGCGAGCGAGAGCACGACCGCGGGGGCGTGCTCGGCGAAGGCGGCACGGAACGCCGCGAGATCCCTGGTGGCGAGCGACGTCTCGTCGAGGCTGACGGTGGCAGGCCCCTCGTCCGTGTCCTCCGAGGCCGCGCCCTGGCCGGGGAAGTGGCTGGGGGCGCAGGCGATGCCCGCCTCCTCGCAGCCGCGCACCGCCGCTGCCGTGAGGTCGGCGGCGAGCGTCGCGTCGTCCGTGAACGCACGGCCGGCAGCGGACTCGCGATCGTCACGACATCGGCGACCGGTGCGAGGTTGAGGTCGATCCCGGCGCTGCGCAGAGCCGCGGCGGTCTCCTTGGCCCACGCCTCCGCCGCGGCCGGATCGCCCGTCCGGCCGATATCCAGCTCCCGCGAGCTCGGGGGCAGTCCAGCCAGCGAGCTGTACTCGCCGCCTTCCTGCGCGGTGACCATCAGCGGGGAGACTTCCCCGCCGTCGACCGCCGCGGCCCGCAGCGCGGAGACCAGAGCCCGCCCCTGCTCAGGGTCGATCCAGTTGCGGCGGGTGATGAGCAGACCTCCGAGCTCGCGCGATCTCAGGTCCTCCACCACGGGCGCGCTCGCGTCGGTGCCGTCGAAGCCGACCAACAGCACCTGATCGACGCGCTCGGCGAGGGTCATGTCGCGCACCAGGCCGGCGACCGGCTCCGACACACCTCGGCTGGCTTCCTTGGCGTCCTCCGCGGCCTCGCTCGAGCCGTCGCGGAAGAGCAGCAGCCAGATCCCGGCCGTGGCGACGAGCGCCGCGCCCACGGCCGCGACACGCCGCAGGACGATGGTCCGGCGCCGTGCAGCTAGGCGCCGGCTTGCAAGCTCGGCGCGACGGTCTTCGGGTTGCCCGCCCTCCATCAGATCCCGGCCGTCATCACCTTCATCCGTATTCTCATCGGCAAATGTCACCCGAAACTGTGGTCATGAAGTTCGGCGGGACGTCCGTCGCCGCCCCTGACGACATCAAGCGCGCCGCCGGGCGGATCGTCGCCGCGCGCGAGGACGGCATGCGCGTCGTCGCCGTGCTCTCGGCACGCGGCCAGACGACCGACGAGCTCGTCGCGATGGCCCAGGAGGTCTCCGACCAGCCCGAGCCGCGCGAGATGGACATGCTGCTCTCGGTGGGAGAGCGGATCTCCTGCGCGCTCTGCGCGATGGCGATCCACGACCTGGGCCACCACGCGATCTCGCTCACCGGCTCGCAGGCGGGGATCGTCACCGACTCCTCCCACACCAAGGCGCGGATCATCGACGTCCGCGCCGACCGCATCCGCGAGGCCCTCGAGGCCGATCGCATCGTGCTCGTCGCCGGCTTCCAGGGGGTCTCGGGCGACAGCCGCGACGTGACGACGCTGGGCCGCGGAGGCTCGGACACGACCGCGGTCGCGATCGCCGCCGCGCTCGGCGCGTCCGTGTGCGAGATCTACACGGACGTCGCCGGCGTGTTCACCGCCGACCCGCGGATCGTCCCCGAGGCCCGAAAGCTGACGGTGGTCTCGTTCGAGGAGATGCTGGAGATGGCGGCGTCGGGCGCGAAGGTCCTGCAGTTGCGCTCCGTCGAGTACGCGCGCAACCACGATGTCCGCATGCATTGCCGCAGCTCGTTCGAGGACGGCGCCGGTACCCTCGTCGTGGCAGAGGACGAGACCTTGGAACGACCCCTGGTAACAGCCGTAGCGCACTCCACCGAGGAGTCGCGCGTGACGATCACCGGCCTGCGCGACGAGCCGGGCGTAGCCGGGCGTGTCTTCGGCGCCCTCGCCGAGGCCAACGTGAACGTCGACATGATCATCCAGAACGAGCCGGTGGCCTCCGAGCGCGGCGCCGACCTCTCGTTCACGATCGGCCGCGACGACCTGAAGACGGCGCTCGACACCATCGGCAGTCTCGAGGTGGGCGAGGCGATCTCGACCGACGACGCGATCGGCAAGGTCTCGATCGTCGGCGCCGGGATGCGCAGCCACCCGGGTGTCGCGGCGAAGGTGTTTCAGGTGCTGGGCGCGAATCAGATCAACATCGAGATGATCGCCACGTCGCCGATCAAGATCTCCTGCGTGATCGCCGAGGATCGCGTGCCCGACGCCGTGAAGGCGCTGCACGAGGCGTTCGAGCTGGGCGCCGACGCCGTCCGCAAGGAGGAGCCCACGGGCGCCGAGCACAGGCCGAAGGTGACGCCGTGAGCTACCGGGTCGGAATCCTGGGCGCGACCGGGGCCGTCGGATCGACGCTGCTCGAGGTCGCTGGCAGAGCGCAACTTCCCGGTCTCCGAGCTGGTGCCGCTCGCGTCGGCCCGGTCGGCGGGCAAGCGCGTGCCGTTCGCGGGCGACGAGGTGGAGGTCATCGAGCTCACCGAGGACTCGATCAAGGGCCTCGACATCGTGCTCTCCTCGGCCGGTGGGGCGATCAGCTCCGAGTGGGCGCCCGCATCATCGACGAGGGCGCCGTCGTCGTCGACAACACCTCCTACTTCCGCATGCACGAGAACGTCCCGCTCGTCATCCCCGAGGTCAACCCGGACGCCGCGGAGGCCCATCAGGGCCTCGTGGCGAACCCCAACTGCACGACGATGGCGCTGGTGGTCGCGCTCGCGCCGATCTACCGCGAGGCGGGGATCGAGCGGCTCGTGGTCTCCACCTACCAGTCGGTCTCGGGTACCGGGCGCAACGCGATCGCGGAGCTGATGGCACAGTCACGCGCCGTCCTCGACGGCGACGATGTCACGGCCGAGGTCTTCCCCCACCAGGTGGCCTTCAACGTCCTGCCCCAGGTTGAGACGTTCAAGGACGGCGACGACTACACGACCGAGGAGCGCAAGGTGATGGCCGAGACGCGCAAGATCCTCGGCGCATCCGAGCAGGAGCTGCCGATCTCGGCGACCTGCATCCGCGTCCCGGTGCTCACCGGCCATTCGGAGTCGGTGAACGTCCAGACGCGCGACCCGCTCTCGCCGGAGGAGTGCCGCGAGCTGCTCTCGGGCGCCCCCGGCGTCGTCGTCATGGACTCGCCCGGCGAGGCGATCTACCCGATGGCGATCGCCGCCGAAGGCCGCGACGACGTGCTGGTCGGCCGCATCCGCCGCGACCCCTCGCACGAGCGCTGCCTGAACCTCTGGGTCGTCGGCGACAACCTGCGCAAGGGCGCCGCCACCAACGCGGTTCAGGTCGCCGAGCTCCTTCACGAGCGCGGCCTCGTTCGCGTGCCCGAGCGCGCAGCCGCCCTCGCCCGCTGAGCTAGTCGCCTGACCGCCTACGATCCGCCGCCGTGATCGGCGCCTACGCAACGCTGGCCGCGCTCGTCGCGGCGTCGGTCGTCGTCGGCCTCGCTGTGCTGTCGCTGTCGGGCCGGCGCGAGCCCTCGTGGCAGGCGGCGCCGGTGGGCCTGGCCGCGCTGCTCGCGGTTGCCGGGATCGCGGCGAACGCCGCGCCCGGGGTGGTGCCGGTGGCGATCGCCCTCGGGGCGGTCACGGCCGCGTCGGTCATCTTTGTCGCGCTGCGGCGCCCGCCGGGCCTCGGCGCGTTCCTCGCCGCCGGAGTGCCGGCCGCCCTGCTGGCGGTGCTGGTGGCTTCCCTGCCGTTCATCGCCGCCGGGCGCGTCGGGATCCTCGGCGTCGGCCTCGTCAACGACGACATGGCCTCGCACCTGCTGATGTCCTCCTGGCTCGCCGAGGGCTACACGCCCGAGCCGGTCCTGATCGACCAGGGCTACCCGCTCGGCCCCCACGCCCTCGTCGCCGGGCTCGCCGAGGCCTTCGGCACCCGTCAGATCGATGTCTTCGCCGGGCTCACCCTCGCCATCCCCGCGCTGCTGGCGCTGCTCGCGTTTGGCGCGCTCGAGCGGCTGAGCTTCGCCTGGCGCACGTTCGCCGCCGCCGCGACCGCGCTGCCCTATCTGATCGCCGCCTACCTCGCCCAGGAGGCATTCAAGGAGCCGATCATGGCGCTGTTCCTGCTGGCCTTCGCGCTCTGGCTGCCGCGGATCGAGCGGGCGCGCGACGGGATCGTGCTCGGGCGTCCTGGCCGCCGGGACCATGTACGTCTACAGCTTCCCCGGGCTGGTCTGGCTCGTGGGGGCCGCCGTCGTCTGGGGAGGGATCGAGCTGGCGCGCGGCTGGCGAGCGAGGCCGGCTCGTGCTCGCGGTCTCCGGGGTCGCCGCCGGCGTGGCGCTGCTACTCGTCGCGACCGACCTCGACCGCCTGCGCGACTTCGTCGACTTCCGCGCCCTCGACCCCGACAAGGCGAACGAGGGCGGGCTCGGCAACCTCCGCGGGCACATATCCCCGCTGGAGGCACTGGGCATCTGGCCGACCAGCGAATTCCGCCTGAGCGCCGGCGCGGGAAGCCTGCCCGCGGTCGTCTTCTACGGCGGCGCCGCGCTCGGCCTCCTGGCCCTCGCATTCGGCACGCCCCGGTGGATCCGCAACCACGGCTGGTCGGTCCCCGCCGCGCTCCTGGCGGGCGTTTGCGTCTACTTCCTCGCCCGCGGCTTCGGCACGGTCTACACGTCAGCGAAGGCGCTGGCCGTCCTCGCCCCGCTGATCACCCTGATCGCGCTCGGGGGCCTGATCGAGCGCCGCGGCGGCCTCCGCCTCGCCCTGGCCGCCGCCGTGCTCGCGCTGGCTGCGATCTCCAGCTTCCTGGTGCTGCGCCAAGCGCCGGTGGGCCCGGAGGATCACATGGACGAGCTGGCCGAGTTCAGGCCGATCGTCCAGGGCGAGCCGGTCCTGTTCCTCGGCCGCGACAACTTCGTGCTCTATTCGCTGCGCGGCTCGAGGCCGTACACGCACGTGCGGAACTTCTACGACCCCTACTTCGTCGAGCCCAACTTCGAGTTGAAGGACGTCGCGTCGAAGTTCGACTTCGACTCTGTCGAGGCGGAGAAGCTCGACCGGTTCCCGTACGTGATCACGACCCGCGCCGCCTATGCCAGCGGGCCGCCCCCGTCCTACCTCTTCGTGGCGGAGACGGACTCGTACGTGCTCTGGCGGGCCGGGCCCGTCGGGCCGCGCGTGCCCGCGGAGACCGGGCCGGAGCCCACGGGCCCGTTCAAGTGCCGTCAGGTGCGTCGGTTCACCGGAGGCGTGGCGGCGCCACAGAGCACGGTTAGGGCCGAGGCCTCGTCGTGGGCGCCGTCGGCCACGATCGAGGGCGACTCTCCTTCGAGCATCGAGCTGACCCTGCCGGCAGGCCGGCACCACCTCTCGCTGCAGTACGACGCGACCAGGCCGGTCACGCTCAGCGCCCCCGGCTTCCACGCGACGCTCCCCGGAAACCTCGACTACCGCGGGACGGCGCCGTTCTGGCCGGCCGGGACGATCCAGCTGGCCGAGGCGGGCACCGTCGCGATCGAGGCCGGGGTGGAGGACCCGCCCGCGGTCGGCCGCCTCCTGAGGGCGGATTCCGTGGCCCACCTTGGCGCGCTCGTGGCGACGTCGACGGCCGGAGGCGACATTCACTCCGCGGCCCCGTACCCCGGCGCCGGCCAGGGTCGGGGGCTCGTCCGTTGCGGCGACGACGCCGACTGGGTCAGCCACCGCTAGCTGCTCTATAAGGGCTGCATGGAGATCGGGTTCGGCGAGGCGCTCCTGATCGTCGGCGCGTTGCTGACGGTCGTTGCCGCGCTCTCGGGCCTCATGCGCGGGACAGTCCTGTCGACCGCGGTGCTCTCGATCCTGCTCGGGATCGTGCTCGCGGAGGCCGAGGTCGTGACGGTCGATGTCTCCGACGCCGGTGTGTTCGAGCTGATCGAGCTGGCACTGATCCTCACGCTGATCTCCGACGGGTTGGTCGTCGAGCGCGAGCTCCTGAGTCGCCATTGGGGCCCGACCGCTCGGGCGCTGGTGATCGCGATGCCCGTGACGCTGGGACTGCTCGCCCTGGGCGCCAAGGTCCTGTTCCCGGCGCTGAGCTGGCCCGAGGCCTTCCTGCTGGGCGCCGTTCTGACGCCGACCGACCCTGTGGTCACCTCGTCGATCGTCACCGCGAAGGGGGTGCCGGCGAAGATCCGCCACACGCTCAATCTCGAATCCGGCCTGAACGACGGCCTCGCCCTGCCGTTCGTCCTCTTCTTCCTGGTCCTCGCCGGGAGCGGCGGAGATGCCGGTTCCGAGGCCCTCGAGCTCATGGGCGAGGCCGCGTTCGGCGCCTTCATCGGGGTGGTCCTGGGCATCGCCGGAGGGCGCTTACACCACCGGGTTCCCGGCGGCGGGATCACGCACCACTACGCGGGGATCTACGCGATCGGGATCGGCCTGGCCGCCTTCGGCCTGGCCGACGTGACCTTCGGCAACGGCCTGGTGGCCGCCTTCGTGGCGGCGATCGCGCTCGGCGCTTCCGAGCACGAGATCACGGAGCAGTTCGCCGACTTCACCGAGAACGTGTCCACGATCTTCCAGGTCCTGACCTTCTTCGTCTTCGGCGCGATCATCGTCGCAACGGGATACGACCGGTCGGTCTGGGCGCTTATCGCCTTCATCCCCTTCGCGCTGCTCATCGCGCGGCCCGTGGCGGTGATGGGAGCGCTCGCCGGCAGCGGCATGCCTCGTCCGCACAAGCTCTTCATCGCGTGGTTCGGGCCGAAGGGCGTGGCGTCGATGCTGTTCGCGCTGCTCGTTCTCGACGGGGGCGTCGAGAACGGCACCACGGTCTTCGACGTCGCGGCGTTCGTGGTCCTCGCCTCGATCCTCACCCACGGACTCACCGACACGGTCGGCGCGAGGTGGATTGAGCGGCGGATGGGCGGGCAGGACTCCGAGGGGGACGGCGAGGTCCCCGCCAGCGACCCGGGCTAGCTACTCCGCGAGCTCGGCGACGACCGCGCGGGCCGTCTCCTCGTCGACGTCGGTGAACTTCATGTACAGGTTCACCGCGTCCCTGGTGTTGCCGAGCATCGCCGCCTGCTCCACCTCGGGCGGAACCGGCGGGGCCTGGGTCAGGTCGAATTCCTCGCTCATCGGCCGGGCAGCCTAGCGGCTAGGCGGGGACGGTTCCGGCGAGGCGCACGTCGACCCAGTCGGTCGAGGCGATGTGCTTCGGCATGCCCAGCTCCTTGGGCTCGAAGCCGAGCGCGAGGCCGACGAGCTGCGGTAGGTGAAGTACGGCGAGCCCGAGATCGCGGCCGACGACCTTCTCGGCCTCCGGCTGCTGCATGTCGAGGTTGAGGTGGCAGAGCGGGCACGGCGTTACCAGGCAGTCGGCGCCGGCGTCGAGAGCGTCGCCGAGGTGGGTCCCGGCCTGGCGGAGCGACGTCTCGCGGTTCATCGTGATCACCGGGAAGCCGCAGCACTTGCGGGCGCCCTCGTACTCCACGACCTGGCCGCCCAGCGCCTCGATCACGCGCTCCAGGTACAGGTCGCGGTCGGGATGCTCGTCGTAGCCCAGGCGGTGCTTGGGGCGGATGATGTAGCAGCCGTAGAACGGACCGACGCGCAGGCCGGTCAGGGGGCGTTTGACGTTCGCCTTGAGCGTCTCGAGCCCGATGTCCTCGACCAGCACCCAGAGGAAGTTCTTGTTGGTGAAGCCGTCCTTGTCCTTCTCGTATGTCAGGCCCTCGGCCGAGAGCACCTCGTTGATGTGAGCGCGGTAGGCCGAGTCCGCGTCCAGGCGCTGCTTGCACTCCGACTGCGCGCCCTGGCAGGTCGAGCAGATGTTCATCATCGCCAGGCCGGTCGACTGCGCGAGGGCGAACGTGCGCGCGTTCAGCGAGTCGGCGAGCTCCTGGTTGTGCTCGGCGATCACGCCGGCGCCGCAGCAGTTGGCGCGGTCGAGGGTGACCAGCTCGATGCCGAGCTGCTCGGCGACCAGCGCCATCGAGCCGTGCAGCTCGGGGGTGAACCCGCGCGAGACGCAGCCGGGCCAGTAGGCAAGCTTCACTGTGATGCTCCTTCTCCGCTGCTCGCGGCTGCGGCGGTCGGTTCGCTCGGGAGGTCGGGGGGCGACATCTCGTCCTCTTCCTCACCGGCGATGTAGAGGTTGAGCTCCTCGCGGTGCTCCTCCGCGTGGGCGTAGATCCGCTTCACGTGGTCCTGCGCGTCGCCCGGGAGCTTCGGGTGGATGCCCGGGATGAGCTTCGAGAGGGAGCGCATCTTGCCGGTCCGGATTCCACGGATCGCGGTGGGGAGCGAGATCAGCAGCTCCTTGACCGCGCGTGGCTTCAGCTTGCCGATGAAGCCGGGCGCCAGGGACTCCTGCAGCAGGAGCGACTCGTCGAGCGTGCCCTTCTTCTCGATGATGTTCACGAAGGCGTGCTCGTGGCTGGCGCCGTGGTTGTGGTCGTTGATCTCGTGCTCGTCGGCGGCCATCGCGGCGCAGGCGCATGATCTGGTCCATCGGCGCGACGCCCTTGGGGCAGGCGTCGATGCACGCGAAGCAGTGGGTGCAGTCGTAGATGCCGTGCTCGTCCTGGGAGAGGTCCCAGAGCCGCTCGAATCCCTGCCCGTCGCGGGGGTCGCCCACGAAACGGTAGGCCTTGGCGAGCGCGGCCGGACCGATGAACTCCGGGTCGGCCTCCATCGCGAGGCAGGAGGACACGCACGCCCCGCACTGGATGCACGCCATGCGACTGCGTGATGTCGATCATCGACTCCGGGGGGACGACGTGCTCGCGTTCGAGCTCGGCCTCGACCTCCGGATCCGGGAGCAGCCAGGGGGTGACCCTGCGGACCTTGGTCCAGTGGGTCGACTCCATGTCCGTGACCAGGTCCTTGATCACCGGCATGTTGCCCATGGGCTCGACCGTGATCGGCTGGCCTTCGCCACCGGTGCGCGTGGCCTCGTCCTGGGCTTCTTGAAGCTGGGTCTTGCAGGCGAGCGCGGACTCCCCGTTGACTTTCACGCCGCACGACCCACAGATGGCCGCCCGGCAGGAGCAGCGGACCGCGAGGGAGCCGTCCAAGTCCGAGCGGGCGTGGAGCAGCCCGTCGAGCACCGAGAGGGTCTCCTCGAGGTCGACCTCGAAGTCCTCCCAGTAGGTGCCCTTCGGCTCGCCGTCCTCGTTGACGGCCTCGGGCTGGTAGCGGCGGACTCTCAGGTTGTAGATGGCCATCGTCTGCCCCGACCCTAGTAGGTGCGCTCCATGGGCTGCCATTGGGTGATCGACACGTCCGAGTAGGAGATGTCCGGCCCGTCCCCGTTCGCGCTCAGGTTGATGTGCTTGAGCCACTCTTCGTCGTTGCGATCCGGGAAATCCGTGCGGGTGTGCGCGCCGCGGCTCTCGGTGCGATGAAGCGCGGCGACGCAGGTGCACTCCGCGTTGTCGAGCATGAACTCCAGTTCCATCGCGCCGAGGAGGTCCTGGTTGAAGACGGCCGAGTGATCGTCGATGTAGACCTTCTTGATGTCCTCCTGCAGGCGCTTGACGACGTCGAGCGCGGCCTGAATGCCCTCGGCGTCGCGGAAGACGCCGAGGTAGCGGTCCATCTCGACGCTCATCTCGTGGCGGATCTCGGCCACTCGGCGGCCGCCATCGTCGGCGCCGCGGGCCAGGATCGCGTCGACGCGCTCGTTCTCGCCGGCCAACGCGGACCTCGGCGCGCGGGGCTGGGGGAGGGTCTTGGCGCGGGCGGCAGCGTGCTCGCCGGAGCGGCGCCCGAAGATCAGGGTGTCCAGCAGCGAGTTGGCGCCCAGCCGGTTTCCGCCGTGCACGGACACGCAGGCCACCTCGCCCGCCGCGTAGAGGCCGGCGACCGAGGTCGCGCCGTGGACGTCGGTGCGGACCCCGCCCATCATGTAGTGATTGCCCGGCTTGATGTGGATCGGCTCGCGGGTGATGTCGACGCCGGCGAAGTCGCGGCCGACGAGAACGATCTCGCGGAGCGCCTCGTGGATTCGCTTGCGCGGGACCACGGTTACGTCCAGGGCGACGGTGCCGTCGGGGAAGCCCCGGCCCTCGTCGATCTCGGTCTGTTCGGCGCGCGAGACGACGTCGCGCGAGGCGAGCTCCATCTTGTTCGGCGCGTAGCGCTCCATGAAGCGCTCGCCCTTCGCGTTCAGCAGATGCGCGCCCTCGCCGCGGGCGCCCTCGGTGATCAGGAAGCCCTTGCGGGCGAGCGTGGTCGGGTGGTACTGGACCATCTCCATGTCCATCAGCTCGGCCCCGGCGCGGTAGGCCATCGCGATCCCGTCGCCGGTGCAGATCAGGGCGTTCGTGGTGGGCCGCCAGATCTGCCCGTTGCCGCCGGTGGCGAGGATCACATTCTTCGCTTCGAAGACCTCCATCGAGCCGTCGCGGATGTTCCGCAGGACCGCTCCGCAACAGGCGCCGTTGGCGTCGAGGGCGAGGCCGGTGGTGAACCACTCCTCGTAGCGGTCGACCGCGTCGGAGAAGCGCATCAGCTGCTCGTAGAGCACGTGCATGATCGCCTGGCCCGTGATGTCCGCGACGTAGAAGGTGCGGGCCTGCGAGGCGCCGCCGAAGGCCCGGGTGCCGAGCTTGCCCTCCTCGTTGCGGTGGAACGGGACGCCCAGGTGCTCGAGGTGGACGACCTCCTCCGGGGCCTCCCGGCACATGATCTCGATCGCGTCCTGGTCGCCCAGGTAGTCGGAGCCCTTGACCGTGTCGAACGCGTGGCTCTCCCAGGAGTCGCCGGGGTCGAGCGCGGCGTTGATCCCGCCCTGCGCAGCGTTGGAGTGCGAGCGGACCGGGTGGACCTTGGACACGATGCCGACGGACACGCCAGCCTCGGCCGCTGCGAGAGCTGCACGCTGGCCGGCAAGGCCGGCGCCGATTACGAGCACATCATGGCGAGGCACTGGCCGCAGTCTATGAAACGCCGTGCTCATGCCCCAGTGTCGCCTTCAGGCGTCGGAGCACTCCGGCCGGGTCCCGGCCCAGCTGCCTGCCCGTGATCGGCATGACGCGGAGACCCGCGGCTTGTAAACGGGCCGCCTTGAGCCGATCGCGCTCGAATGCGACGCGGCCCGAGTGGGCGTCCCAACCATCGATCTCGACGACGAGGGTCTGGTCGCGCCAAAGGAAGTCCACTTCGTAGCCGTGGATCCGGGCATTGGTCTCGAACCCGTCGATGCCGGCGCCGCGCAGCAGGCGCAGCAGCTGGCGTTCAGCTGGGGAGCGTGTCCGCCTGGGGCCGCCGGGAAGGTCGAGGATGCGGCGGAGCGGGCCGACGCCGCGGCGGCCGTGGTTGCCGTGGACCTGGTCTCGCAGCTCTGCTTCGCTCGCGAGCCGGCGGTAGTTCGCCTCGGCGACGAGGGACTCGAGGTCGTCCTGGGGAAGAAGGGTCGCCATGTCGAGGAGGGTGCGAGGTGGGCTGGTGAGGGGCATGGCTTCGGTGCGGCGGAGGTCCTTTGGGTCGAGCCGTGCCCGGATGACCTTGATTCGAGGCCTGGTGGCGTTCCGCGCGGGCGGGGTGGTGATCCAGACGGGGGCTGCGGCTGGGTAGGGGAGCAGGCTCCAGAGGGATGCTGCGCTTCGGTGGCTCAGCGCTGAGCCTCGGCCGCATGCAAGGAGGGCGGCGGCCTCGTGCGTGTGTGAGCTCGCGACCGCGCCCACGAGATAGACGCCCTGGTGGATGGGGACTAGTCGGCCGTCGCGCAGCCTGGTCGTTATCTCGTGCCTGGTCACGCCCGCGGCGATCAGCTGCGCCCGCTTGACGGCGCCGTGCTGCCGGCGAGCGATCCTTAGGATCAGAGCATCCGCGGATCGACTGAAGGATTGTGCCGCCACACACGGCCAAACCCTGCACTCGCTGCTCATGCCCCCCGGCGACCGTGAGATCGCATCCCGCCCCTGTCCTCGCTCCTACACCGCCTCCTGCGGCCCCCCGCGCTCGCGCAGCTTCTGGATCATCGCCTTGCGGTACTCGCGGTTGAGCTCGCCGATGACCTTGATCGAGATGTGCTGCGGGCAGACCTCCTGGCACTCGCCCGTGTTGGTGCAGCCGCCGAAGCCCTCGTTGTCGTGCTGGCGGACCATGCTGCGGGAGCGGTGGGCGCTCTCGACCTCGCCCTGGGGGAGGAGGTTGAGGTGGGTGACCTTGGCCCCGGTGAAGAGCATCGCTGAGCCGTTCGGGCAGGCTGCTACGCAGGCTCCGCAGCCGATGCAGATCGCCGCGTCCATCGCGGCCTCCTGCGTCTCGGGGTGGATCGGGTTGGCGTTCGGCTCGGGCTTGGGGCCGGCGTTCACCGAGATGTAGCCGCCCGCCTCGATCACGCGGTCGAGCGCCGAGCGGTCGACGATCAGGTCGCGAAGCACCGGGAAGTTGCTCGAGCGGAACGGCTCGACGCTGATCTCGGCGCCGTCGGAGAAGTCGCGCAGATACACCTGGCAGCTCGTCACCTGCTTCGGGCCGTGCGGGATGCCGTCGATCGTGAGCCCGCAGGTGCCGCAGATCCCCTCGCGGCAGTCGGTGTCGAAGGCGATCGGGCGCTTGCCCTCGACGACAAGCCGGTCGTTCAGCACGTCGAGCATCTCGAGGAAGGAGGCGTCGGGATCGATGTCGTCGACCTCGTAGCGCTCGAAGCGCCCCTCCGCCTCGGCGTTCTCCTGGCGCCAGATGTTGAGGGTCAGCCTCACTTGTAGCTCCTCGTCGCGAGCTCGATCGATTCGAAGGAGAGCGGCTCCGTGGACATCTCGGGCTCGGAGTCCTCGCCCTTCCACTCCCAGACCTGCGACCTTCGCGAAGTGCTCGTCGTCGCGGATCGCCTCGCCCTCCTCGGTCTGGTGCTCCTCGCGCAGGTGGCAGCCGCAGGACTCGTCGCGGGCGAGGGCGTCGCGGCACATCAGCTCCGCGAGCTCGAGGAAGTCGGCGATCCGGCCGGCGTAGCTCGAGCGTCTGGTTGATCCCCTGATCGCCCGGCTCGATCTTCAGGTCCGACCAGAACGCCTCGCGCATCTCGCGGACCTTGTCGAGCGCGTCGCGCAGGCCGTCGGCATCGCGGGTGATGCCGCAGCGGTCGAGCATCAGGTGGCCGAGCTCGCGGTGGAAGACGGTCTGCGGGGTGGTGCCGCCGATGCCGAGCAGCCGCTCGACCCGCTCACGGACGTCGCGCTCGGACGCGTCGAAGGCCGGATGGTCCGTCGGGACGTGGTCGTGGACGCCGCTGATCCAGTTGGTGACCGTGTGCGGGGCGATGAAGTAGCCGTCGGCCAGGCACTGCATCATCGCGCTCGCCCCGAGCCGGTTGGCGCCGTGGTCGGAGAAGTTCGCCTCGCCGATCGCGAACAGGCCCGGGATCGTGGTCTGCAGCTCGTAGTCGACCCAGAGCCCGCCCATCGAGTAGTGGGGAGCCGGGTAGATCATCATCGGCTCCTTCCACGGCGACGAGCCGGTGATCCGCTCGTACATCTCGAAGAGGTTGCCGTAGCGCTCCTGGATGTCGTGGGCGCCGCGCTCGGTGATCGCGTCGCGGAAGTCGAGGTACACGGCGCGGCCCGTCGAGCCGACGCCGAGCCCCTCGTCGCAGACGATCTTCGCCGCGCGCGAGGCCACGTCGCGCGGCACCAGGTTGCCGAAGCGCGGGTAGCGCTCCTCGAGGTAGTAGTAGCGGTCGGCTTCTCCGGGATGTCGGCGGGCGCGCGCTGCTCGTCGGGGTCGCGCGGCACCCAGACGCGCCCGTCGTTGCGAAGCGACTCGCTCATCAGGGTCAGCTTCGACTGGTACTCGCCGGTCGGCCGGGATCGAGGTCGGGTGGATCTGCGTGAAGCATGGGTTGGCCATCGCGGCGCCGCGCCGGTGGGCGCGCCAGGCGGCGGTGACGTTGCACCCCATCGCGTTCGTGGAGAGGTAGTAGACGTTGCAGTAGCCGCCGGAGGCGAGGACGACGGCGTCGGCGGCGTAGCGCTCGATCTCGCCGGTGACGAGGTTGCGGGCGATGATTCCCCGCGCCTGGCCGTCGACAACGACAACGTCGAGCATCTCGTGCTTGGTGTGGACGTGGGCGCGGCCGTCCGCCACCTGGCGCTGGAGCGCCGAGTAGGCGCCCAGGAGCAGCTGCTGCCCGGTCTGCCCGCGGCAGTAGAAGGTGCGCTCGACCAGCACCCCGCCGAACGAGCGGGTGGCCAGCATGCCGCCGTACTCGCGGTTGAACGGAACGCCCTGCGCCACTGCCTGATCGATGATGTTCGTGGAGGTCTCCGCCAGCCGCCAGACGTTCGCCTCGCGGGCGCGGAAGTCGCCGCCCTTCATCGTGTCGACGAACAGCCGGCGGATCGAGTCGCCCTCGTTGGCGTAGTCCTTGGTGGCGTTGATGCCGCCCTGCGCTGCGATCGAGTGCGCGCGGCGAGCCGAGTCCTGGAAGCAGAACGACTCGACCCGATAGCCCGCGCCGGCCAGGGTCGCGGAGGCGCTCGCGCCTGCCAGGCCGGTGCCGACGACGATCACCGTGTGATCGCCGCGCTGGCGCGGGCCGACCAGCCGGTGGTCGTCGAGCCAGTTGTGCCACTTGTCCTCGATCGGGCCCGTCGGGGATGCGGGCGTCGAGCGAAAGCGTCATGCCGGTGGCCCCAGGATCCCGGTCCAGAAGGCGATCGGCACCGACGCGAAGCCAACGGCGATCGCGACCGCCAGGAAATTCGACGTCCGCCGGATCGTCGGGTTGCGGTTCGGCTTGTCCCAGCCCGCCGTCTGGGTCGCTGCTCCAGATCCCGTGCCGCAGGTGCAGGCCCAGCACGATCGGGATCGCCACATAGATGACGACGAACACCGGGTTCTGGAACGCCTCGTAGAGGTTGTGGTAGACGGCGCCCTCGATGTACTCGTCGGAGTTGATCGTGCCCGTCGTGAACTGGAGGATGTGGAAGACGATGAACGCCAGGATGATGAGGCCGCCGATCAGCATCGTCCGCGACGAGAGCGAGCGCTGGATCCGCTTCGCCGGGTAGCCGTCGGGCCGGGCGGCGCGGTTTCGCTTGGCGAGCTGGATGACGCCGGTCACGTGCAGCACGAGCGCTGCGATCAGGACCACGCGCACCGCCCACAGCAGCCCCTCGTAGGGGATCACCGGGTCGCCGACCGTGCGCAGGAACGAGGCGTAGGCGTCGATCGCCGCGCCGGCGTCGACCCGTGCCCTGGAACGCCTTCAGGTTGCCCAGCACATGGAGCAGGACGTAGGCCGCCAGGATCCCGCCGCTGATCGCGACGATCACCTTCTTGCCGATCGACGAGCGCCAGACCTCGCGGAGCCAAGCGCCCCGGGTCGGCGCTCGGCCGGGATCGGCGGGCATCGTCGCCGGCGCGCTCATGGCATCCAATCCTATGTCCCGGGCGGGCGCCTCAGCCGTCGGCGAGCGCGTTGCGCAGCGCGCGGCCGACCTGATCGGCCGTGATCACGCCCTGCAGGCGGCCGTCGTCGTCGACCGCGACCAGGCCGCCGAGGCGGCGGAGGTTCTCGTTGGCGAGCAGTGATTCGATCGGGGTGTCGGTGCGCACGCCGAGCGTCCCGTCGCCGTCCGCCGTGACGAACTCGGTCACAGTGGCGGTGGCCGCGCCGGCCCTCGGGAACCGCGTCCGCGGCCCCGCGCTGGAGCAGCCCGACGAACCGGTGAGCCCGGTCGACGACGGGGAACCACGGCCAGCGGTAGCGCAGGAAGAACTCGTCCAGGGCGCGCTCGACGCTGGTGTCGCCCGGGATGACCACCGGCTCGGCGTCCATCACGTCCTGGACGGTGATGCCCTCGATCCGGCTCGTCAGCTCCGTCTGCGCGATCGCCCCGCGTGCGGCCGAGCCCAGGATGAAGCCCACGAGCGCCAGCCAGACCCCTCCGATGACGTCGCCCTTGGCGAGGACCATCCAGATGCCGACGCCGATGAACACGTAGGAGAAGCCCTGCCCGAGCGTCGCCGCGATCCGCGTGGCGCGCGTGCGGTCGCCGGTGATGCGCCACGCGATCGCGCGCGCGATGCGACCTCCATCCAGCGGGAAGGCCGGGATCAGGTTGAAGCCAAGGAGCAGCACGTTCAGGCTCGCGATCCAGGCCAAGAACGCGAGCGCGCCGGAGACGCCCGCCTGCTGGTCGAAGCGCAGCGCGTCCCAGAAGCCCTCGCCGCCGATCGCGAAGCCCGCGGCAAGGCACCCGACGGCGATCAGAAGGGTCACCACAGGGCCGGCGACGGCGATCCGGAACTCGGCCCCGGGCGAGTCCGTGTCGCGGCTCATGCGGGCGACCCCGCCGAACAGCCACAAGCGTGATGTCGGTGATGCCGATGCCCTCCCGCAGCGCGACGATGGCATGCCCCATCTCGTGCAGC
Organism: uncultured Solirubrobacterales bacterium; assembly: GCA_963729505.1. Classification (GTDB taxonomy): domain Bacteria; phylum Actinomycetota; class Thermoleophilia; order Solirubrobacterales; family 70-9; genus JBDTSW01. The sequence continues at coordinate 82,303 of CAVSOA010000005.1, read as the reverse complement.
AGGATCGACCCGAAGAACGCGAGCGCGCTGACCACCGCCAGCGCGTATGGGCCGATCGAGCCCTCCCGCGCGTTGAGGATGCCCTCGTAGAAGCCGGAGAGGGACAGGATGACCAGGAAGAGGACCAGGAACCACGAGTAGTCGACGCCGACCCGGATCCCACGGAACGTGAACAGCTTGATGGCGCTGCGCGCAGGCACCTGAAGGATCGTAGGGCCAGCCGCAGCGCGGCTAGTGAATCGCGACCGTGTCCGTCGCCCGCGGCTTGCGCACGCGCGCGATCGCGACGCGGTCCCCGCCGGAGCGCTTGGCCGCGTAGAGGGCCTCATCCGCGGCGGCCCAGAGCGCGAGCAGCGTCGACGATTCGGGCCCGCCCACCGCGACGCCAAGGCTCACGGCTGAGGCCCTGTCCCGTCCGCCTTGGCCGGGTCGCGCGCGGCGATCAGCAGGCGCTCGGCGATCTGCTGGGCGGCCTCCTCGTCGGTGCCGGGGAGCAGGACCAGGAACTCGTCGCCGCCGACCCGCGCGACCGCATCGACTCGGCGCGTCTCCGCCTCGAGCACCGTGCTGACGCGGCGAAGCACGCGGTCGCCGGCCGGGTGGCCGAGGCTGTCGTTGAGGGCCTTGAAGTTGTCGATGTCGACCGCGATCAGCGACATCTGGCTGCCGTCGCGGCGCTGGCGGGCCAGCTCCACCGCGCCGCGCTCCTCGAACTCCTGGCGGTTGAGCAGCCCGGTCAGGCTGTCGTGGCGGGCGCGCTGGCTGAGCTCGGAGACTACGCCCCGAAGCGATGTCCGCAGCCGGGCGACCAGGAGGCCGGCGAGCAGCAGTGTCGAGAGCGTGATGAGCCACTCGTTCAGCGCGACTTCGAGCGGGCACCCCCTCCTCGCGCAGCAGCCATGCGTAGGCGAGCCCCACGAACGCGAGCTGCCCAAGGGCGTGGCGCAGGCTGAGGAAGTAGAAGGAGTAGAGGCAGACCCAGACGTAGAGGATCTCGTTGGCCCCCGTTCCGGTCCCGGGCCCACCGGCCCAGCGTCGCGACCGTGACCAGCACCGTCCCCAGCGCAGCCGCGCAGTCCAGCCAGAGCTCGCCCGCCGGTTCTCGGGTTCGTAGGAGGAAGCACGCCCATGGCGATGACCAGCGCGCCGATCACGATCACGGCCGTCTCGGAATGGGTCGCGGCCGGAGGCAGGGCGACGGATATCCCGGCGAGCAAGCCGCCCGCGAGCATGGCGGCGCCGAGCGCTCGCGCGCTCTCGATCGGTTGAGCACCTCCGTGGCCCATCTCCTATTGATTTCGGTCGTTTGGCGCTCGCCCTTGAGGATCAATACGCTCGGCCGCGCATGGCCGCGAAAGCCAAGAAGGCGGATACGCCGCACCTCGACGAGGAGCTGGCTCCGCGAACTGGTCAGCGAGCTCGCGGCGATGGAGCGCGAGAGCGGCTCGCCGGGCGAGCGTCGAGGCGGCCGAGTGGACGCTCGAGCGGCTCACCGAGGAGGGCGCGGGCGGCGAGGTCGAGACCGAGCTCCTGCACAGCACCTACTGGTGGCCGCTGGGCCTGGCGGGCGCCGCCGGAGCACTGGGGGGACGCGCGGCGTTGCGTGGGCATCGGCTTACCGGGGCCGTGCTCGGGGCCGCCGGGGCGTTCGCCGCGGCCACCGACATGCCGCCCGGGCCTCGCCACCTGCGGAAGGTGCTCCCCAAGCGGGAGGCCACCAACGTCGTGACTTCGATCGGCCCCGAGGACGCCGAGCGCACGGTGGTCCTGGTCGCCCACCACGACGCCGCCCACTCCGGCCTTGTCTTCCATCCCGCGATCCCGGAGCTGGCCGACCAGGCCGGGCTGATCGAGGGCGCGAACACGAGCCCGCCCCTGATGTGGCCGATCATCGGCGGACCGGCTGCGGTGGCCGCCGGATCGCTGCTGGGCAGCCGGGCCCTCGTTAAGGCAGGCGCGCTGGTCTCCGCCCTCTTCGCTGCCGAGATGGTGGACATCGGACTACGCCGCGTCGTGCCGGGCGCCAACGACAACGCGACCGGGGTGGCCGTGCTGGTCGCGATCGCGCGGGCCCTCGCCAAGAGCCCCCTGGAGCGCACGCGCGTGATGTTGGTCTCGACCTCGGAGGAGGCCAACTGCATCGGCATGCAGGCGTTCGGCGAGCGCCACTTCCCCGAGCTCCCCACCGAGAGCACCTTCATCCTCAGCGTCGACACGGTCGGCTCGCCCCACCTGTGCGTCCTGCGGGGCGAGGGGATGACGGCGATGCGGGACTACCCCTCGCGCTCGCTCGAGCTGGTCGATGGGCTCGCCGAGGAGCTCGGCATCTACCTCTATCCGAACCTGCGCCTGCGCAACGCCACCGACGGCTGCATCGCGCTGGCCGGTGGCTACGAGTGCGCATCCCTCGCATCGGTCACCGACCTCAAGCAGCCCGGGAACTACCACTGGCCCTCGGACGTGCCCGAGAACGTGGACTACGCCAGGGTGGCCGATGCGGTCCAGCTGACCGAGGCGATCGTGCGCAGGCTCGACGAGCGCTGGCTCGAGGAAGCCCGGATGTAGGCTCGCTTCATGCGCTGGGGACCTCCCGCAGGGGCGACCTTGCGCTATCAGGACACACAGGCGGGCGTCGGGGAGTGGGGGCCGGGCGTCTGGACCGTCACCCGCGGCGGAAAACGCGTCTTCTAGGCGCGGATTCAGGTTTAGGTCCGACGCGGCCGGTGTAATTACGCCGGCCAATGTATGAACGTTTGCTCATACTCGAGCCGGATCAGGCGCAGGCCCGTCGCCTCGGTGGCGCCTGGGTCATGGCCGCGAACGCAATCGGGCTCGTGCTCGGCGGCGGCGTCGCTGTCGCCCTGATCGCGGCGCTGACCGGCTAGTCCGGGATCAAACGCGCTCAGGCGACCGGCGAGTGCCGGTCGATGATGCGTTTGAAGTCGACGCCCTTCGGCAGCGTCCCGAACGCGCGGCCGCCGTCGCCGTCCAGGCGCGAGGCGCAGAAGGCGTCGGCCACGGCCGCGTCGCCGTAGCGCACCAGCAGCGACCCCTGTAGGGCCAGGGCCATCCACTCGACCACCCGGCGGGCGCGCGACTCGATCCCGTCGAGGTCGGTCAGCTCCTCCCGCAGTTCAGCGGCGAAGCGATCCAGGCGCGGCTCCGCGCCCGCCGCCTCGTCGACCTCGGCGAAGAACGCCTCGAGCGCCCGGGGCGTCCGGGCCATCGCGCGCAGGACGTCCAGCGACTGCACGTTGCCCGAGCCCTCCCAGATCGAGGCCAGCGGGCTCTCGCGATACATCCGCGGCATGCCGGACTCCTCCACGTAGCCGTTGCCGCCGAAGCACTCGAGCGCCTCGACGGCATGCGAGGGCCCGCGCTTGCAGATCCAGTACTTGAGGACGGCGTTCGAGATGCGCTTCAGCTCGGTCGCCTGCTCGTCGCCGGCGATCGACTCGTCGTAGGCGCGCGCGAGGCGCAGCGAGGAGATCGTCGCCGCCTCGGACTCGACCGCGAGGTCGGCGAGCACGTTCTGCATCAGCGGCTGGTCGACGAGGGTCTTGCCGAACGTGGAGCGGTGGCTCGTGTGGTTGATCGCCGCCGCCGTGCCGTGGCGCATCCCCGCCGAGGAGCCCACCGCGCAGTCGAGGCGGGTGTAGTTGACCATCTCGATGATCGTGCGCACGCCTGCGCCCTCCTCGCCGACGAGGCGGGCCCAGGCGCCGGCGAACTCCACCTCGGAGGAGGCGTTGGAGTGGTTGCCGAGCTTGTCCTTCAGGCGCTGGAGGTGGATGCGGTTGCGCTCGCCGTCCGGCAGGAACCGGGGCATCAGCAGGCACGAGATCCCGCCCTCGGCCTGGGCGAGGACCAGGAACGCGTCGCACATCGGGGCCGAGAAGAACCACTTGTGGCCGGTCACCTCGTACTCCGCGCCGGGGCCGCCGCCGTTCAGCGGGCGGGCGGTCGTGGTGTTGGCCCGGACGTCCGAGCCGCCCTGCTTCTCCGTCATCCCCATCCCGCACAGGGCGCCCTTCTTGTCGACGGCTGGCACAAGCCGCTCGTCGTACTCCAGCGAGTGGAAGCGCGGCTCCCACTCGGCGGCGAGCTCCGGCTGCTGGCGCAGCGCCGGGATCACCGAGTAGGTCATCGAGATCGGGCACATCACGCCCGACTCCGCCTGCGTCAGCAGCATCGCGGCGCCGGCGCGGGCGACGTGGGCCCCGGGGCCGGGCTCGAGCCACGGCGAGGCGTGGACCGCGTGCGAGACCCCGATCCGCATCATCTCGTGCCAGGCGGGGTGGAACTCGACCTCGTCGATCCTGTTCCCGAACCGGTCGTGGGTGCGGAGCGCGGGCTTGTTGACGTTCGCGAGTCGCCCGAGCTCGATCACGTCGGGCCGACCGCAGACCGCGCCGAACCCGCGCAGGCGATCGGCCGCCCAGTCGGCGCCCTCACGGGCGATGGCCTCGGTCAGGACGGTGTCCGCCTCGAAGACGTTGTAGCCCTCGAGCGGGGGAGCCTGGTTGAAGACCTCGTGGGTGGCGGCGCCGGTGGGGCGCTCGGCGGTTGCCATCGGCGGGGATTCTAGGCGCAGTCGGACGCCGCGCATGCCTCCTTCTCGTCCTCGCCGCCGCAGCCCGCGAGAAGCGCGACTGCGAGCAGGGCGAGGGCGATCGTTGCGCGCAACCCTCTAGGCGGCAGCGGGCTCCGGGTCGGGGCGGACGAGCACGGTGTCGGCGATCTCGAGCACCTCGTCGGCCGGCATCCCGACCTCGTCGGCGTGGCGGCGGACGGCGTCCTCGCTGGATGCCTGGTAGATACAGGCCGTCCCCAGCTCGCCGCTGGGCTCCTTGATCACGTAGCTGCGGATCCACGCGATGTCGTTGGGGAAGTCGGCGTCGGCAACCTCGGTCGACCGCTTCGCGGCCGCCTCCAGCTCCTCGCCCGTCTTCCAGCCGCTCCTGCGGCGGATGAAGTACAGGTTCATGGGTCTCCTTTCCGTGTCGATTGCGATCGACTGTCGACGTCGAGCGTAGTCCTGAATCCCGTAGGGTGCCGCCCCCGTGGCGAAGATCGAAGTCAAGAACCCCATCGTCGAGCTCGACGGCGACGAGATGACCCGGATCATCTGGGCCTTCATCAAGGAGCAGCTGATCCTGCCGTACCTCGACGTGGAGCTCGAGTACTACGACCTGGGGATCGAGAGCCGCGATGCCACGAACGACCAGATCACGGTCGACGCCGCGAACGCGATCAAGAAGCACGGGGTGGGCGTCAAGTGCGCGACGATCACGCCCGACGAGGCCCGGGTCGAGGAGTTCGGCCTCAAGGAGATGTACCGGTCGCCGAACGGGACGATCCGGAACATCCTCGGCGGCGTGATCTTCCGCGAGCCGATCGTGATCTCGAACATCCCGCGGCTCGTGCCGGGCTGGACGAAGCCGATCATCATCGGCCGTCACGCCTTCGGCGACCAGTACCGCGCGAGCGACACGCTGATCCCCGGCGAGGGCAAGCTGACGCTCAACTTCACTCCCACCGACGGCTCCGACCCGATCGAGCTCGACGTGTTCGACTTTCCGGAGGGCGGCGGGGTTGCGATGGCGATGTACAACCTCGACGACTCGATTCGCGACTTCGCGCGAGCCTCCCTGCGCTACGGGCTAGACCGCGAGGTCCCGGTCTACCTCTCGACCAAGAACACGATCATGAAGACCTACGACGGGCGCTTCAAGGACCTCTTCCAGGAGATCTTCGACGCCGAGTTCAAGGCCGACTTCGAGGCCAAGGGCCTGACCTACGAGCACCGCCTGATCGACGACATGGTCGCCGCGGCGCTGAAGTGGGAGGGCGGCTACGTCTGGGCCTGCAAGAACTACGACGGCGACGTCCAGTCCGACACGGTGGCCCAGGGCTTCGGCTCGCTGGGGCTGATGACGAGCGTGCTGATGACGCCCGACGGAAAGACCGTGGAGGCCGAGGCCGCCCATGGCACCGTCACCCGCCACTTCCGCGAGCACGAGAAGGGCAACCCGACCTCCACCAACCCGATCGCCTCGATCTTCGCCTGGACTCGCGCGCTCGCCGCGCGTGGGCGCATGGACTCGACGCCTGAGGTAACCGAGTTCGCCGAGACGCTCGAGCGCGTATGCGTGGAGACGGTGGAGAGCGGGAAGATGACCAAGGACCTTGCGCTGCTCGTCGGCGGCGACCAGGACTTCCAGACGACGCAGGAGTTCCTCGCGTCGATCGACGAGAACCTTCAGAAGGAGATGACGAACTAGATGAGCTCCCCCGTGAACGTCACCGTCACCGGCGCAGCCGGCCAGATCGGCTACGCGCTGTTGTTCCGGATCGCCGCAGGCGAGATGCTGGGCCCCGATACCCCGGTGAGCCTGCGCCTGCTGGAGATTCCCGACGCCGTGAAGGCGGCGGAGGGGACGGCGATGGAGCTCGACGACTGCGCGTTCCCGCTCCTCGCCGGGATCGACATCCACGACGACCCGAAGGCGGCGTTCGACGGCTGCAACGTCGGCATGCTGGTGGGCGCGCGTCCGCGCGGCCCGGGCATGGAGCGCTCCGACCTGCTCGAGGCCAACGGCGGCATCTTCAAGCCCCAGGGAGAGGCGATCAACGCCGGCGCCGCCGACGACATCAAGGTCCTCGTGGTCGGCAACCCGGCCAACACGAACGCGCTGATCGCGATGTCCAACGCGCCCGATGTCCCGAACGAGCGGTTCACCGCGATGGTTCGCCTCGACCACAACCGGGCGATCGCCCAACTCGCCGCCAAGACCGGCACCACCGTCTCCGACATCACCAACATGACGATCTGGGGCAACCACTCGACCACGCAGTACCCGGACCTCGTGAACGCGAAGGTGAAGGGCTCCTCGGCCTGGGACGCCGTCGGCGACGAGGCCTGGATCGCCGACGAGTTCATTCCCACGGTCGCCAAGCGCGGCGCCGCGATCATCGACGCGCGCGGCGCCTCGAGCGCCGCCTCGGCCGCGAACGCCGCGATCGACCACGTCCACGACTGGGTCCTCGGCACGCCCGACGGCGATTGGGCGTCGATGGGCGTCCCCACCGACGGCACCTACGACATCGCCGAGGGCATCATTTCCGGCTACCCGTGCACGTGTTCGGGCGGCGAGTGGTCGATCGTCGAGGGCCTGGAGATCACCGACTTCTCCCGCGAGCGGATCGACGCGACCGTCGCCGAGCTTCGCGAGGAGCGCGACGCCGTCGCCGGCCTCGGCCTGGTCTAGGTCCGGTCCTCGTCCAGCGCCCGGTCGATCGGCATCGTCGCGCTCAGCAGAGGCGATGGCGTCCCAGGATCGTCCTGGTCGCAGACGAAGAGGAAGTCGATCACTCCGGAGTCGACGGTGGCGTGGACGCCCTCGACCTTCCACTGGGGATCAATCGTGCGCAGGCGCCGGACGGAGCCGCTACTGCTGATGGTGCCCGACCACGGAGCCGTGGATGTCGCCGTCCTCCGAGCCCTCAGCCGAGGCGCTGAAGCACACGAGCTGGTCGGTGAGCGCTGTGGCGTCCGAGAAGCACAGGGGAACACCGTCGAGGTCTCCCAGCTCGTAGGCCCTGATCTCAGCGAGCTCGCCCGGGTCGACGACCTGGTCCTCGCGAAGGGTCTTCGAGAGGTCTCCCAGCTCGAACTCGGCGACGGTGTTCGGGGCCTCGCCCCGGTTGGCCCGGTGGAATAACCACAGGCGCTCGCCGAGCACCGCGGCGCCCTCGATGTTGATCTCCCCTCTCAATCTCCTCCCGGATCACGTCGTAGACCGGACTGAAGTCGATGGTCCGCGGCTCGCCGTCGAGAGAGCCGTCCGGCGCCAGCGACCAGTAGAAGCCCCGGTCGCGGTCTCGACTCGAGCCCGAACCCAGGCCCAGCAGCCCTCCGTTCGGCTCCCCGTCCACCGGCGGGAGGGTCGTCAGGCCCTCCAGATCCGGTTTATCGCGCTTGCGCTCCTCGGAATCCCCGGTCAGCGCCCCCTCGAAGACCCGTCTCAGTTCGCCCGGCTCGCCGCCGGCCAGCTCGAACACGCCGAGCTGAAGGAGCTCGTCGCCGACGACGTAGACGAAGGTGCCGCGCTTCGCGATCCCGGAGGCGGACGCGAGATGCGCCGACTGGCCCTCCTCGGGCGGCTCGCGCAGGTCCAGGTCCCGGACCCGGCGGAGGTCGAGCGGGGGCAGGTCCTCGTGGGTCGCCTCTTCCTTGGTCACGGTGTCCTGCTACCCGCAGAGCAGACCTCTGGACCGATGTCAGGCCGGGTCGGTCGAACTCAGCCGGCTGCTTCGTCATCGCGGCGGTTACCGCCGCGATCTGATTCGGCGAGCCGAGCAGCTCGCGCTGGAGCTGCTCCTCGAGCGCCAGCGACTCCTCCGACCGGGCGCGGGCGGCATCGTTCAGCAGCCGCTTGCCGCGGCGGACGGCGTCGGGTGAGCGGGACGGCGATCTCGGCGGCGAGCTCGTGGGCGGCGGCGCGCGGGTCGTCGGCGATGCGCGTGACCAGGCCGAGGCGAAGCGCCTCATCGGCCTCCACGAACCGCCCGGTGAAGACGAGCTCCTTGGCGACGTCCAGGCCGACCAGCGTGGGCAGTGTCTGCGTGATCCCCATGTCCGGGATCAGGCCGTACTTCACCTCCATCACCGAGATGCGGGTGTCGGGCGCCGCGATGCGGATGTCGGGGCCGAGCGCGAGCTGCGAACCGCCGCCGATGCAGTTGCCGTGGAGCGCCGCGATCACCGGCATCGGCAGGCGCTGCCAGTCGTACGTGATGCGCTGGGCCAGGTTCGCGGCGTCGCCGTCGCGGTGGCCGAACATCTCCTCCATCCGCGAGGGCTCGGCGGCGAAGCTGGGGAAGTCGAGGCCCGAGCAGAAGCTGGGGCCGTCGCCGGAGATGACGACGGCCCGCACGTCCTTGCGCTCGCGCAACTCGTCGGCGGCCTCGTCGAGGGAGGTGAACATTTCCCAGTCGAGGGCGTTGTGCTTGTCGCCTCGCGTCAGGCGGACGTCGGCAACTGCGCCGTCATGGGTGATGCGTACGCGTTCAGGATTCACGGGCCGAAAGCATGACGCTCCGGCCCGGATTCAGCGTGGTCAGCCGTTCGCGTCGGGGCCTTCCTCGCAGTTGCTCGCACTGTCCGCGTGGCGGCCGCCGTCGCAGAAGTCGGTACCGCCCTGACCGTCCATCAGGTCGTTGCCGTCGTCACCGAAGATGTCGTCGTCGTTGCCGTTGCCCTCCAGGCGGTCGGCGCCGACGCCGCCCTTCAGCACGTCCTTGCCGTCACCCGGCAGGTCGAGGCCGGTGTCCCCGTCGAGGCTGTCAGCCGTGCCTCCGCCGCTCAGCATGTCGTTGCCCGAGCCCGCCGGTCGCGCCGTCGGCTCCGGGACCCGTGCAGATTCGATCGTTGCCATCGCGGCCGTCGACGCTGTCGCCTCCGCCCTTGGTCACGATCACGTCGTTGCCGTCGGTGCCGTCCACCTCGTTCGCACCGTCACCCTTGACGATCGTCGCGGCCTTTCCGAAGCACTTCGGCGTGTTGCCCGCACCAGTCGCGGGAAGGGACGACGTCAGTACCAGCCCTGCGGCGATCGCTGCGATCGCCGTACCTGCCAACAGACTCCGTTCACGAAGCATGATTCCTCCTGGCTCGTTGCCAGGGTCAACCTACTGCCGCCGGGGAAGCGATGTCCAGTGATCGCTCTACGTGGCCGAGTAGGAGCGGCCGTCCTTCTTCACGCGACCCTCCTTCTGGAGATCGCCGAGGACGCGGTACATGTAGTTCGGCTTGATCTTCAGCTGCTTCGCGATCTCCGAGGCGGAGATCCCCGGGTTCTCCTGGATCAGCTTCACGGCCTGATCGGAGCGGGTGTTGCGCCGGCGGCCTCGCTTGCGGCCGTTCGAGCGCCCGGCGCCCGAGCCCCGAGGCCTGCCCGGCCCCCGGCGGCCCTCGCGGCCGCCCGTGAGGCTGGCGAGCGCGCGCTTCAGGTCGGCGCTCTCCGCCTCGAGCTCCTTGATGCGCTCCCGGATAAGGTCAGCGGCCTGGTCCATGGTCTTGGAAGTCATCCTTGATGTCCCCTTCAGGTTTGGTGACGAGTAGGTACGTCACACGGTAAGTATCGAAGTGAGGGTAACAGTGTGAGTGTGTTGGTTCGTTCCGCGGTCGTCGCGGATGCACGCGCAGATCGCGCAGATCCACGTCGACGCGTGGCGCGCCGCCTACGCCGGGATCCTCCCGCAGGCGCATCCTCGACGGGCTCTCCGTGGCCGGCCGCGAGGCCCAGTGGCGGGCGCGGCTGGCACCCACGAACCGGGGCCCGCGGACCCTCGTTGCCGAGATCGACGGCGACGTCGGCGGGTTCGCGACCTACTCGGTCCCGTCGCGCGACCCCGAGGAGGCGGCTGACGTGGGCGAGATCCCGGCGCTCTACGTGATCCCCGCGACGTGGAGGTCGGGGCTGGGCTCGGCCTTGATCGAGGCCGCGGCTACACGGATGGCCGACGCCGGGTGCAGCGAGGGGATCCTCTGGATGCTCGAGGGCAACGATAGCCGCCGGCTTCTATGAGAGCAGTGGGTTGGCACGACGACGGCGGCCGCCGGCCCAGCCAGTACTTCCCGTCCGAGGCGCGGCTCGTCGAGGTTCGCTTCAGGCGGGTCGCTGTAGGGTCGCTACTCGGCCGGGCTCTGACGGGCGCCGGCGCGGAAGGGTTCCGAACACCGCGTCCCACAGGGGCGTCGAGACGCCGAACCCGTAGCGATGGTCCTGGAAGTGATGGCGCATGTGCTGCTCGCGCAGCCGCTTGCCGAACTCGCTCTTCGGGACGAAGTGGTGGACGTAGTAGTGGGTGTAGTCGTAGACCAGGTAGCCGGCGATGAAGCCGGCGAAGATCGGGAACACCGTCGGGCTTCCGAAGATCAGCCAGAAGAGGCCGAGGAAGAGCGCCGCGAGCGGGATGCTGGCGCCGGGCGGCATGACCAGCCGGAGCTTGTCGTTGGGATGGTCGTGATGGACGCCGTGGATGATGAAGTGCATCCGGCGCCCGAACGCGTTGTCGGGCTCCCAGTGGAAGAACTTGCGGTGCAGCCAGTATTCGGTGATCGTCCAGATCGCGACCCCCGCGACGAACAGGCCGACGATCTCCCATGCGCCCTGCCCGCGGTCGGCACCGAGCACGATCATGCCGACGATGACCGGGATGAAGATGATCGCCGGGCACCGATGGGTGGATCCTCGAGAAGAAGTCCAGGAACCGGTTCTGGAACAGTGGGGGGGATGCGCTCAGCCGTGCGCTGCGCTCGGTGGCCATCGACCGCCGATTCTAGCGCGAGCTCAACGAAGCCGACCGCGCAGGTCGGGATTCTGCCGGGTCCTTCCGCAAAGCCCGGGAATTCCCGTGAACGGCTTGTGAAGAAACCCGTCCGATTTGCGCGAAAGCACCATGCGGGCAGCCCGGCATCGTGGTTTAGTCGAAGGCGTGCTCAAGGTCGAACAGCCCCCCGCCGAGGTGGCCGCCGCGATCGGCGTGACCCCCTCGAGCGGCAAGCGCCGCCGCAAGAACGGGCGCAGCTGCGAGGACTGCTTCTTCCACCGGCGGATGCTCTGCGCGCTGGCGCTCGACGAACCGTGCTCGACCTTCCGGGCCGACACGCCCAACGGGCTGGTTCCGCCGCAGGCAGCCTTCGCTGTTGCTCCGCGCCTCGGCCACCCGGTTCTAGAGTCCTCCGCAACCATGCGGGTTACGGTGCTCGGCAAGTCGCCGTCCTGGCAGGACGCCGGGGGGGCTTGCAGCGGCTATCTCATCGAGAACGAGGAGACGGCGCTGCTGCTCGACTGCGGCAACGGCGTGTTCGGCAAGCTCCGCCAGCGGCGCGACTACACGGAGGTCGACGCCGTCGTCATCTCGCATCTGCATGCCGACCATTTCCTCGACCTCGTGCCGTACGCCTACGCGCTCACCTACGCGCCACGCCAGCAGCCCGTCCCCGTTCCTCCGTGGCCCGGCACCGACGATCCCGCCGCGCCCCAGGCTGATCTCGCCGCCGGGCGCCGCGGAGACCTTCCGGCGGGTGGTCGGCGCCTGGGGGAACGACGACCTGATCGACAACGCCTTCGAGCTCTGCGGAGTACGAGCCCTCCTCGCGCCGCCGAGGTCGGCTCGCTGCGGCTCCGCTTCGGCGAGGTCCCGCACTTCACCCAGACGTTCGCCGTCGAGATCGAGGAAACCAAGACCGGCCGCCGCTTCACCTTCGGCGCCGACTGCCGGCCGGGCCCCGAGCTGGTCGAGTTCGCGCGTGACACCGATCTGCTGATGGTCGAGGCGACGCTGCCTCGGCCGGAGCGCACGGGCATCCGCGGCCACCTGACGCCGGAGGAGGCCGGGGAGCACGCCCGCACCGCCGGGGCGAAGCAGGTCGTGATCACCCACATCTCCGACGAGCTCGATCAGGTCTGGGCGCGCAAGCAGGCGTCCGAGGCGTTCGGCGCGCCCGGTCGACGTCGCCCGCGAGGGCGCCGTCTACGAGGTCTAGACCTCTCAGGAGCCCAGCGTCGCCTGACCGCGGACCAGCTACCGCCAGATAAACGCCCTCGCAGCGGGTATATGCTCAGCACCCGCACCGAACCGAGCTTGAATTCGCAGGAGGAGAGTGCAGATGCCGAAGGGAACAAAAGCGGAGAAGGCCTGGGAGGCCAGCCGCTCGGCCGCCGACAATGAGTACGTCAGGCGCCTGATCGAGGACGAGGATCTTCGCGAGAACCTCCAGGACGCGTATCGGTCCGCGAAGAAGGCCTACGGCCGCGTCAACAACGGCGCGCCCGCGAAGCGGCTGATGGACGACAAGAAGGTCCATCGCGAGTTGAAGAGCGCCGCGGAGTCGCTGCGCGAGGCGTCGGACCAGCTTCGCGGCAAGCGCGAGAGCCACACGTTCCGCAACCTGGTGCTCCTGACGATCGTCGGCGGGATCCTGGCGATCGCGCTCTCCGAGGACCTTCGCAAGGCGGTCCTGGACCGCCTGTTCGGGGCCGAGGAGGAGTTCGAGTACACCTCGACGACGACCACCTCGGCGGCGGCAAGCTAGGCCTCAGCCCAGGGGGAACCTGCGCACCGGCCCCGGGGCCGGACTTACATTCGCGGCGGCGGCTCAGCGGCGGGGGAACGCCTTGGTGAACGCCAGCATCCCGCGCGGGCGACCCTTCATCTTCAGCCTGCGGCTGAGCATCGCCCGGGTGGGCTTGATCGCGCCCTTGGAGATGTTGATCCAGTCGGCCCAGGAGGCGGTGAGCGTGACGTCGGGCTCGGCGGCGCGCCCGTGCTCGGCGCGGGTCGAGCCGTTGGCGACGACGACGTGCCAGGGATCGGCGTCGGTGAAGTCCCACTGGATCGTCAGCGGGGTTGCCGTTCACGGCGGTGGTGTCGGCGGAGTTGGCGATCGACGTCGAAGTAGATCTCCTGGATCTCGGGCGAGCGCGTCGGGGTTGTCGTTCGGCTCGCCCATCACGCGCGCCTCGAGCAGCCGGATCTGGCGCGTCGGCGATCTCTGCTCGGTGAGGTCCTGGATCGACCGGGAGCACGCCGGGCATCTCCTCCATCGGGTAGCCGATCGCCTTCCACTTCGTGCGCACCGACTTCAGCCCGAACGCGAAGATGTCCTCCATCTCGAACCCGTAGGCGCGGGTGTACTCGCGGTTGAGCCCGTCCGGCGGCACGAACACCGCCAGGGAGTAGGGCATGATCTCGAGCAGGAGCTCCCGCACGGCCTCCTTGCACTCGTCGGACTCCTCGAGGAGCTCGGAGAGCACCTTCACCCCGAAGCCGATGTGGCGCTGCTCGTCGCGGGAGACGTTCGCCATCCCGTCGCTGAAGCCGGGCATCGTGCCGGCCTTGGCGAAGTAGTCCTCGATGTAGTGCTGGCCGGGCTGGGCGAGCGTCGCCTCGACGACGAGGTGGTAGAGCGTGATCGCCTGCGCGAACTTGGGCAGCGAGCGATCCTTGCGCAGCTCGTCGGCCATGCTGTCGAGGCGGGCGAAGACGTTGCGGTAGCCCCAGCCGAGCTGCGACTCGGTGAAGGCGAGGGTCGAGGCGATGTCGTCGCCGGCGCCGATCACCTCCTTGAAGAAGCGGTGGAAGAAGACCGCGTGGCGAGCCTCGTCCACCTGCTGCGTGGCGAGGAAGTACTTCTGCTCCTCCTTCGGCGCGGCGTCGATGAAGGGGGAGAGGTTGTCGGTGACCGAGTCCTCGCCGAAGAAGAACATCGAGTAGATCCAGAGGGCGCCCTCGCGCTGGAGGTCGGTCAGCGACTCCCAGCCGTCGCGGTCCTTGGAGAAGTCGATGTCGTAGGCCGACCAGTTGCCCTGCTCCCACCGCTTGTAGAGGTCCTCGTAGCTGATCTGGTTCGCGAACTACCGCTCGATCCCGTCCTTCTGCGCAACGCTCATGAAACCCCTCTTCGCTCGCCGCTACTCGCCGGTGCGGACTATAACTGACCGTCTGGTCAGTTTGGCCGGGACCAGGCGGCCCTTCAGGCGGAGGGCGGGCTCCTCGACCAGGTGCCAGCTGAAGTACGCGAGCGGCAGCACCGTGGCCGATGCGTCAGGCCGAGCACGAGCCAGGGCGTGCCGGCGCCCACCGCGGAGACCCAGAGCTGGGTGACCGGGAACGCGATAGAGGTAAGTCGCCGTAGGAGAGATCCCCGCGGCTGGCGAGGTCCGGCAGCCGCAGGCGCTGGTGAAGCCCAGCCACAGCACCGCGTAGGAGAACGCGAGGGCGAAGAGCGACCGGGTAGGCGCGGTCCAGCTGAGCGCGGCGGCGAGGACGGCGAGGCGCGAGCACGCCGGCGCCCGCGCAGGGGGATCCGTCGCGGTTCACGTAGAGCGCGGAGCCGGCCAGGAAGAAGATCGGCGATCTCTGGTGGTCGAGGTTGGAGAGCAGCGGGCAGCTGCTCCGGGCCAGATCACGGCAAAGGCGAGCGCGGCCGCGGCCACGCGCGTTGAAGAGCCACCGCCGGCCCAGCAGGCCGGCGAGGCCGGCGATCGCGACGAAGAGATACATCTTCAGTCTCCACCGGCAGGGTCCACAGCGAGCCGTTGACCGCATGCGCTCGGGTTGCTCGTCGAAGACGCCCGGGCAGCAGTGTACTGGATGTCGAGCAGGCTGCCGCTCCCCAGCCGCGTAGACGATGGTCCTGCTTGCTCGACAGGAACTCCGCCGGCGACAGAGCGTCGAGACGACGACCCCGACGAGCGACCGTGAGCGCCGATCGCGACCCAGAGCGCAGGGTAGATGCGCAGCAGCCGCGCCTCGACGTAGGCCGAGGAGCTTCCCCGGCGCTGGTAGCTCTGGCGCCACCAGGTAGCCGGAGATCGCGAAGAACATCGCGACGCCGATCCCGGGTAGGCCGAGGTGGAACGGCAAAGCCGTCGCCCGATCGCATGGGAGACGGCGTCGCGCGGTCCTCCCGTCCGCGCTCGAGAGGACGAAGCTGTGCCCGAGCAGCACGACGAGGGCCCCGACCATGCGGAGCGTCCCGATGTTGTTGCGGCGCGACGGCGCGCGCCGCGAGGTGTGGTGGCACTCGGCGGCATGCAGCCGACAAGTTTGACGAATGCGGCCTCGCAACGTGCGGGTACGCTGGCCGCGTGACCGGCGCGAGCGGAGCGGACGGGCGCCACGAAACGGCGGCTCTCGGCCGCCGACCGGCGCTCGGCGATCCTCGGCCTCGGCGCTCGAGGTCTTCTCCGAACAGGGCTTCCACGGCGCCTCCCTGGAGGACGTTGCGGCGCGCGGCGGAGTCTCCAAGGCGCTGATCTACGAGCACTTCGAGTCCAAGCGCGAGCTGGAGCGGGCGCTGCTGGAGATGCACGTCCACGAGTTGCTGGGGCGAGTCAGCGCAGCGATCAGCTCGGTCAGCTCCGAGGAGGAGCGCCTGCGCTCGGGCGTCGACGCCTTCCTCGCTTTCGTGGAGGAGCGCCCGGTCGCGTGGCGCCTGTTGTTCCGCAACGTCGGCGACCCGGACATCGCCGAGGCGTTCAACGCGCTGCGGGAGGAGGTCAGCCGGACGATCGCGATGCTGATGGTCGCCAACGCCCCCAAGCGCCTGCGCGAGGCCGAGCCGGACTTCGAGCAGGCCACGGAGATGATGGCCCAGCAGCTCACGGGCGCCGTCCAGTCCCTCGCGAACTGGTGGGACGACCACCGCGGCGTCCCGCGCGAGCGCGTGCTCGAGCTGGTGATGGACTTCGCCTGGGTGGGCCTCGACCGCCTTGGCCGCGGCGAGCGCTGGGAGCCCGAGCGCTAGGTTCCCTGGTGGTGGGTCGGAGGTTCGTCCAGGCCGGTTGCCGGTTCCCATCTCCAGCGATAGGCTCGGCTCGCAGAGAGCAACCCCGAACGGAAGGGGAGTCGAATGAGGATCAAAGGATCACGTCGCTCGCGCTTGGCGCTGACCGGCCTGGTTCCCGCGGCCATGGCGGCGCTCTGCCTGGTCGCCGCGCCGAGCATGGGCGCGATCAAGAGCGGGACCTACCAGGGAACCAGCAACCA
Source organism: uncultured Solirubrobacterales bacterium (assembly GCA_963729505.1). Lineage (GTDB taxonomy): Bacteria > Actinomycetota > Thermoleophilia > Solirubrobacterales > 70-9 > JBDTSW01. The sequence continues at coordinate 65,740 of CAVSOA010000005.1, read as the reverse complement.
GGTGGACAGCGTGGGCGACCCCAAGCCGCTGATGTTGAGCGTGAACAAGAAGAAGACGAAGGTCTCGATCGTCTTCTTCGAGTTCACGGGCCCCACCTGCCCGCCGACCATCCAGTACGCCGGCGAGACGACGAGGCTCAAGCCGAGCGGCAAGTTTCAGTGGATCGACGAGTTCGGCTACGGCTTCATCAAGGGCAAGTTCAACGGCAACAAGGCCACCGGCACGATGCTCTACGCGGGCCCGCCGCCGACGAGCTGCAACACCGGCCCGGACGTGACATGGGAGGCCAGCAGGACCGGGAACTAGAGGATCCCGCGCAGCGTGCTCGCCACCCAGGGGCCCTCGCCCATCACCTGACGCCAGGTGAAGCGGACCACCCGGTAGCCCTGGGAGGTGAGCCAGGCGTCACGCGCGCGGTCGTCCTCGAAAGCGGTTCGGGTCCCGTGGGTCTCCCAACCGTCGACCTCGACGATCAGCCGCCGGTTCGGCCACAGGAAGTCGACGGTGTAGGGGCCGATGATCTGCTGGAGCGCGGGCGCATGGACGCCATGACGGCGAAGGACTGCAAGGAAACGCCGTTCGAGCTCACTGCGGTCGACGGATCCGTGGGCACGTCATCGGGCAGCGGGCCGACGTCGAGTTGCCGGATCTGCAGCCCGGCGGATCAGGGACTTCACGCGGGTCGGTGAGGAGGAGCTGGCGTCGCAGGTCGGCGAGGGTTCGCGCCAGGGCTCGTGACGGGGATGCCGTACTCGGTCGTGGTTTGGCTGGGTAGGAGGGTGCTGCGAGCGGTGGATGGCGATCCCGGGGCGCTTTCGGCGGCCCGGCGTCGGTCGGGACCGTCACGTGGATCGGGCCGAGAAGGGGCTCGCGCACAGGTCCCAAAGCGCGGCAGCGTTCGTGTGGCTCAGCACGGCGCCGTGCCCACAGGCCAGAACGGCGGCAAGCCACCGCCCCTTGGCACGCAGCAACGAGGGAGGGACCACCGAGTAGACGCAATGGTGCATCCGATGCAGCCGACCAGCCTGCCGTTGGCGCGCCACCCACGACCGAGTCGGCACCCGAGCGCCTGCAGCTGCTCGAAGGTGACGATGCCCCGAACTGCTGCTCGGCGAGCGGCGACAGCCCGCGCAAACAACCCGCGCCGTGGCGCCTCGGTGGCCCATACCGCAACCGAGGCGCTCACGAGCGCGACGTCGTCTCTCGCAACCTAGCGACAAGCAGGCCGTCGCCTCCCTACCCAGCCTCAACCCGGCCGGCGGATGACCGACCACGCCCGCGCCCGAGGAACTACCCCAGCTTCGGGCTCCGCCACTCCTCGGCGAGCCGCGCCGTCAGCAGATCGCCCAGCTCGTCGGCCGGCACCCGCGTCTGCTCGAGGGTGTCGCGGTCGCGCAGGGTCACCGTGCCGTCCGCGAGGGTGTCGCCGTCGACGGTGACGCCCCAGGGCGTGCCGATCTCGTCCTGGCGGCGGTAGCGCTTGCCGATCGAGCCGCCCTCGTCGAACTCGGCCGGAAGGCGCCGGCGGAGGTCGTCGAAGATCTCCCGGGCGCGCTCGGGCATGCCCTCCTTGGAGACGAGCGGCAGCACGGCGACCTTGACCGGCGCCAGCTTGGGGTGCAGGCGCAGCACGGTGCGCTGGCGGCCCTCGACCTCCTCGGTCTCGTAGGCGTCCACGAGGAACGCCAGCGTGGCGCGGTCGGCGCCGGCGGCCGGCTCGATCACGTGGGGGACGTAGCGCTCGCCCGATTGCTGGTCGAAGTACTCGAGCTTCTCGCCGGAGAACTCGGCGTGCTGCTTGAGGTCGAAGTCGCCTCGGTTGGCGATCCCCTCCAGCTCCGACCACCCGATCGGGAAGAGGTACTCGACGTCCGAGGTCCCCGACGAGTAGTGGGACAGCTCGTCGGAGTCGTGGGGGCGCAGCCGCAGCAGGTCCGGCCGCAGGCCCAGGTCGACGTACCAGTCGAAACGGGCCTTCTGCCAGAACTCGAACCACTCGAGCGCCTGGTCGGGCGGCGTGAAGAACTCCATCTCCATCTGCTCGAACTCACGCGTGCGGAAGATGAAGTTGCCCGGCGTGATCTCGTTGCGAAACGACTTGCCGATCTGGGCGATGCCGAACGGCGGCTTCTTGCGCGCGAACTGGAGGACGTTCTTGAAGTTGATGAAGATGCCCTGCGCCGTCTCCGGGCGGAGGTAGGCGACCGAGGCCGTGTCGCGCACCGGCCCGACGTTGGTCTCGAACATCAGGTTGAACTCGCGGGCGTCGGTGAGCTCGCAGTCCGGGCCCTCGCCCGGGCAGCTTCGAGGGCTTCTGCGGGCAGCGGGCGTCCTCGAGCTTGTCGGCGCGGAAGCGCTGGCCGCAGGTCTTGCAGTCGACCATCGGGTCGGTGAAGCCGGCCAGGTGCCCGCTCGCCTCCCACACCCGCGGGTGCTGGAGGATCGCCGAGTCCAGCGCGACGATGTCATCGCGGTCGGTGAGCATCGCCCGCCACCACTCGGCCTTGACGTTGTTCTTCAGCAGGACGCCGTAGTGCCCGTAGTCGTAGGTCGAGCCGAGGCCGCCGTAGATCTCGGACGACGGGAAGATGAACCCGCGGCGCTTGCACAGCGCGACGATCTCGTCCAGCGTCACGTCGGGCGCAGGGGTGTCCGCGGTTTCCGGCATCGGCAGAGAACCTAGCGGGGGGCGCCGTCGCCGCGCGGCCGCGCGTCTAGTCCGGTGAGCTTGGTGACGTCGCCGTCGACGTCGGTGATCTTGATCTTGAAGGTCTTGGCCCCGCCCTTGCCGGTCGGCTGCAGGGCGCCCTTCGCGGACATGATCTTGAGCAGGTCCGTGCCCGGCGAGGGCGTCTCGACCGTCACCGCGCGCGCCCTGCGGTCGAGCACGTCGTCGTCGAGCTCGCCCGAGTCGTCGGTGGCGGAGGTGCCGTTCGTGAACGCCTGGCCGCTCGGCGAAGCGCAGGCTCTTCGGGACCTTGAAGCGGACCTTCTTGATCTGGTCGGACCCGGCATCGACCCTCAGGGTGGCCTTCGGCTTCGCCCCGGTCAGGTTCTTCGTCTTCACGCTCGCCGTCGGCGGCGCGGGCGGCGCACAGTCCAGGACCTGTGAGTTCACGGTCCCCTCGGTCGTCTCCGCGTTGTGGCCGGTGAAGTCGTACTCGAGGAACGGGATCGGCGGATCGCAGAGGTCGCGTGACGCGGTGATCAGGCCGCCGTCGCCGCCGTCGATGGTCAGCAGGAACTCCGAGATCGGGATGTCCGGGCAGGCCCGCGAACAGGTTGCCGGTGCGGAAGTCGGGGGCGAAGACGAAGTTGCCGACCAGCCGGAACGAGAGCTCGCCCTGGAGGTCGAGGCCGACGCCGAGGTCGCCGTCGATCGTCGAGCAGGTAGGCCGTCGCCGCTGAGCTCGGACGTGAGCAGCGGCGACGAGGCGACCGCCGACCCGATCTGGGTGTTCGGCGGCGCAGCCCCCGGCCTTGAACGTGGCCACGGGCACTGGAAGGCCAGAGCGCGTCGTTGTTGGGCTGCAGCTCGGCGGGCAGGTAAACCTGGCGACCTTGAGGCCGGCCTCGGTGGCCTCCTGCTCGATCAGCGTCGTGAAGGTCGGGTGCTCGTTCATGCCGACGCCCTCGACGGTGGAGCTGAGCTCCGGCGAGAAGTCGAGCGTCGTCGCAGTTGGTGGGCGTGAACGAGGCTGACGCCCGTGGCCGGCGTGGTCGTCGTGCGAGCCGGTATAGGAGGTCGCCTCGAAGCCGGTCTCTGCCTCGCCGCACGAGGTCGGGTTGCGCATGAAGGACTTCTCGGGCGGGCCTTCGTTGACGATGCCGAACAGCGTCAGGTCGAGCGCGGTGATCGTGATCGGGAGCCCGTCGGCGGTGTTCGGGATGTCGTTGATGATCGTGTCCAGGCCGTAGTCGTCCTGGCGCAGCGAGGCGCCGGCCTGCAGCACCACTGGCCTCCGACCGGCGGCGTGAGGACGATCCCGAAGCGCGCGGGCTCGCCCGGCTGGGGCACGAGGTTGTAGACCTTGCCAGGGATGGTCAGCGGGAGCGACGTCGAGCAGCAGTTGGCGCTGGTCGTCGTGGTCGCCGACCTGGGTGTTCGCCGGGCAGTTGTAGGCGTTCAGCTCGGCGACGGTGCACTTGGGCGTGGCAGTGGGGTCGCCGACCTGCCCGGGCGGGAGGTGGACGATGAGGTTCTTGACGTCGTCCGTGGCGGTCGTGAACTCGATGTGCTGGGAGAAGTTCGAGTGGGCGCCGGCGGTGACGTCGGCCGGGGCGGAGGACAGGTTCGTGAAGCCCAGCGCGCCGGCCGACGAGGCGACGGCGAGGGATGCGGCGGTCGCCGCGATGGCCGTGGTCAGTGCGATCCTGGTCCTGCTGTGCTTCATGGTGCCCCCACCATTCTGTCGTTGGTTGTTTCGTTAGTTGCCGCTGCCGCTGCCCTGGTCAAGGCCTGAGCCCGGCGAAGCCGCGGCGCTCGGAGTTACGAACAGCTCGCTGACCTTGAGCTCGCCGTCTTCCTCGACGACGAGCGAGAAGACGCCGTCGTCGGTCCCTCGAGGAGGACGTGGATCGACCCGTCGTCCTGGACCTCGACATCGCCGACCTCGTACTGGCCCAGCGTGTCCAGGTAATCGTCGAAGGGCTTGCCGGGGACGCCCGCGAATGCCGACTGGCGCTTGAACAGCTCCTCGTAGCCCTCGGCGCAGGTGTCCTGCTTCGTGATCGTCTCGATCGAGTCGTTCCCGCGCTCGTCCGTCAGCTCGCAGACCTGCTCGAAGTCCTTCGCGCGGTAAGCCGCGATCATGTCGCTGACCACCTGCTGTGCCTCTTCCGCCTGGGGGTCCTGGCCTTCGCCGTCGTCCCCGTCCCCACAGCCGGCGAAAAGGATCGCGGCGACGGCCAGCCCCAGGAGTCCCTTCCGTCGCATCGCGGCGAAGGTAGCAGGGGACTGGGCCCGCCGGCGCCAGTTCAAGCGGCTTGGGGCCGCTGCGATAATCGCCGCGCCGCTCATGCCGATCTACGAGTACCGCTGCGCGAACGACCACGTCTTCGAGGTCTCCCGGTCGATGTCCGACGACCCGCTGACCGAGTGCGTGGAGTGCGGCGCAGCCGGTCGAGCGGATCTTCCACCCGCCGGCCGTCCACTACAAGGGCTCGGGCTTCTACACGACCGACTACGCGAAGAAGACCGCCGGGTCCGGTGGCTCCGGGTCGGACAAGTCGTCGGACGACGTCGAGCGCCTCCTCGAGCGAGTCGAAGGACGGCGGCTCGAAGTCCGGCTCCGAGGGCTCGAAGTCGGATTCGCAAGCAAGAAGTCCGACTCCGAGCTCGTCGTCCGGTTCGTCCAGCTCGGACTAGCCCTAGCCCTGCGGGCAGTTGGGCTTGCGCGGCGGCGGGCCGCCCATCAGCTGCTTCGCGGCCTTCTCGCAGTCCTCCGGTGAGACCACGAGGTTCCCCGCCTCGGTTGTCGCCGAGGGCTTGAGGAACGTGCTGGAGTCGTTGCCCCCGATCCCGGCGGCGAAGACGAGCTGAGGCAGGGTCAGGGCCCCCATGCTCGAGACCATCGCCTTCGGGCGCGTTCCAGGCGATGATCGGCCCCTTGAGGAAGTTGTAGGGAAGGCGAAACGGGCTGGTCAGGCGGCCCTTGATGCCCTCGAGGACGGCCTGCTGGAAGGCGACCCGATCCGTGTCGTCGATCCCGGATCGGGCACGCCGTCGCCGTCGCAGTCGCTCTCGCGGGTCCGCGACAGCGTGAGCGCCTCGTCGCCGTCGAGCGTGTTGGATCCCTTCTTGAGGTCGAGCGTGAAGCCGCCGTTCTCCTCGCCGCCGGAGATCACCGAGCAGACGTCCTGGTCGAGCTCGACCTCGACCCCTCCGAGGGCGTCGATGAAGTCGCGGAAGCCGACGAAGTCGATGATGGCCACCTCGTTCACGTCGATGCCCAGGAGTCCCTCGACGGTCTGCACCGTGAGCTTGGCGCCGCCGGTGGCGTAGGAGGAGTTGATCTTCTGCGGGCCCTGACCGGGTACCTCGGCGAGCGTGTCGCGGGGGATCGAGAGCTTGCGGAACGTGCCGCCGCCGGCTCGCACCACCATCAGTGTGTCGGCGCGGTAGGGGAGGCACTGCTTCGGCGGTGCCTCGCCCTTGCTGGCCGCCTCGAGGCAATTCGGCGGCGTCTCCTCGCCCTCGGCCGACAGGCCTGGCGGGCGGGTGTCGGTGCCGATCACCAGGATGTTCTGCGGGGACGCGGCCAGGAACGGGTTGGCGCCGCCCAGCACGTCGCCCATGTCCGCCAGCTTCGACTTCTGGATCTGAGCCGAGATCGCGAACGCGAGGATGCTGATCAGGATCCACACGCCGGCGGCGATCGCGACCCACTTGACGACCTTCCGGGCCGTCGAGCGTCTCCGGCTCCGTGCCCGGGGCTCGCCGGCTTCTTCTCGCCGCCCTCGGGCTGCTTCGGATCCTTCTTCTGCTTCGACTTCCCGCGCAGCGCCGAGAGGTCCGGCTTGCGGAAGCTGCGCCTGGAGCGGTAGACCTTGTAGTCGGGGCGCTCGGGCGGCCCCCCCTCGTCTGCTGGCGACATTCAGCTTCAATACTGCCCGATGAGCAACGCAGTCGGAGTCGACCTCGGTGGAACGAAGATGCTGGTCGGGGTCGTGGCCCCCGGCCCGCGCGTGCTTCATCGCGCCAACGAGACGGCCTTCGGCGACGAGCTCCGAGGAGATCCTGTCCAGCCTCGAGCACGCGGTGCGCCACGCGATGGCGGCCGACCCTGACGTGGAGGCGGTGGGCCTCGGCATCCCCTGCACGATCGACCGCGAACGCGGGGTGGCGATCTCGGCCGTGAACCTCCCGATCGTCGACGTGCCCGATCCGGGACTTGATGCGCGAGCGGCTCGGCCTCCCTGTCTTCGTCGACAACGACGCCAACGTCGCCGCGCTGGCCGAGCACCGCTACGGAGCCGCCCGCGGCGCTCGCAACGCGGTCTTGCTGACGATCGGCACCGGGCATCGGGGGCGGGCTGATCGTCGAGGGGAACGTGTTCCGCGGCTCGACCGGTGCCGGGGCCGAGCTCGGCCACATCGTCGTCGACGAGGACGGCCCCCCGTGCCAGGGCAACTGCCCGAACCACGGCTGCGTCGAGACGTTCGCCTCCGGCGTCGGCGCTCGCCCGCGAGGGCCTGGCCGCCGCTGAGCGCGCGCCCGACTCGGCCCTCGGACAGGCTGCTCGCCGCGGGCGAGACGATCGACGGGCGAGCCGTCACCGACGCGGCGCAGGCCGGGCGACGAGGTGGCCACGCGCGGTCATCGAACGGGCCGGGTACCACCTGGGCGTGGCGCTCTCCAGCCTCGCGAACGTCTTCGACCCCGACGTCATCGTCGATCGGCGGCGGGGTCACCGCGGGCGCGGGCGAGCTGCTCCTCGGGCCGGCGCGCTCGGAGCTCGCCAGGCGGGCGCTCACCCCGCAGAACCGACACCGGGGTCGTCGCCGCCCAGCTGGGCTCCGACGCCGGGCATGATCGGCGCCGCGACGATGGCCGCCGACGAGGCTGGGGCGAGAGCTGATGGCCGGGCGCCTGACCGTCTGCCCGACGCCGATCGGCAACCTGGGCGACATCTCCGACCGGGCGCGGCAGGCCCTCACCGACGCCGACCTCGTGGCCTGCGAGGACACCCGCCGTACCGGGCCTGCTCTACGAGCGCCTCGAGCTGGCGCGGCCGCGCCTGGTCTCGAACCACGACCAGAACGAGGCGGAGCGGGCGGCCCAGCTCGTCGCAGCAGATCGAGCGCGGCGCCCGCGTCGTGCTCATCACCGACGCCGGTACCCCGGTGATCTCGGACCCCGGGTTCCGCCTGGTCCGCGCCTGCATCGAGCGCGGCCTGGACGTCGAGGTCCTGCCCGGCCCGTCGGCGGTCACCACCGCGCTGGTCGCATCGGGACTGCCCCCGGACCGCTGGCGCTTCGAGGGTTTCCTGCCGCGCCGGGCGGGGGAGCTTGAGCGTGTTCTCTCCGGCGGCGAGACCGTGTCGCCTTCGAGTCGCCACGCCGGCTGCCCGACTCGCTCGCAGCCCTGGCGACGCTGGCGCCCGAGCGCCCGGCTGCCGTGTGCAGGGAGCTCACCAAGCTCCACGAGGAGATCGCCCGGGGCACGCTCTCCGAGCTCGCACGGAAATTCCGCGAGGACGTCAAGGGCGAGATCGTGCGTCGTGATCGCACCCTCGGACACGGTCAGCTCGAGCCCCGACACCGCGTTCGCGGTCGACGCGCTGCGCCGCTTGGTGCAGGCCGGCGCCCGTCCGCGAGCCGCCGCGAGCGTCGTCGCGGCGCTCACCGGTACACGCGCCAACGACCTCTACACCGGATTGACCGGTCGCGAGCCCCGCGAATAGGCACGGCAAGGCCGCTCCCGGCCCTTAACGTGCTCCTAATCGGCCAATTGGCCAAGGCGCGGGATTCAGCGGCTAGGATCGCCCGCGAGAGATGTGAAGTCGCCGGGGGCCTGCCTCGGCCGGGACGGGGAAAGGAACTCCCCTCGAAATATGGGCACGAAGCCCGCCGAGGACACGGTGAGGAGCGCACAGGCCTTCGTTTGGAGGCCGCCAGAGAAGCCGCCGAGACAGGGTCCGCGATGAGGGCCGCGTCGTGTGGTTGCGCTCGTGGCGCTGCTCGCCGGGGTCGTCGCTCGTGGTCGTGCTCCTGTTCGGGGGCGACAGCGGCACCAGTACAAGCTGCTGCTTCGAGACGGGCGGCCAGCTCGTGAAGGGCAACCAGGTGCTCGTCGGCGGCCAGCCGATCGGCACCGTCGACGAGCCTCACCCTCACCGACGACGGCCAGGCCGAGGTCGACGATCACCGTCGACGAGCCGCTCCACGAGGGCACCACGGCGGTCGTCCGCTCGACCTCGCTCTCCGGCATCGCGAACCGCTACGTCTCGATCGCGCCCGGGCCCGAACAGCGACGCCCGAGCTGCGCGACGGCGCCACGCTCAGCCCGAGAACACCACCGCGCCGGTCGACCTCGATCAGCTCTTCAACGCCCTCGACGAGCGAGACCCGGACGAGCCTCCAGAAGGTGATCCAGGGCTCGGCCGACGCTCTACGCCGGCAACACCGAGGAGGCGCGCGACGGCGTACAAGTACTTCGCGCCCGCGCTGCAGTCGACCGAGCGGCTGCTCGCAGAGGTCAACCGCGACCAGCAGACGCTTCTCGCGAGTTCCTCGTCGACGGCGCCGACGTCGCTCGGCGCCGTCGCCGAGCGCCGCGACGACCTCTCGGCGCTGACCGAGAACGCGAACGTCGCCCTGGGGGCGATCGCCGCCGAGAACGAGTCGCTCGACCGCTCGCTGGCGGCGCTGCCGCCGTTCCTGCGCCAGGCCGACACCACCTTCGTCAACCTGCGCGCCGCGCTCGACGACCTCGATCCGCTCGTCGAGACCTCGAAGCGCGCGACCAAGGACCTGCCCGAGTTCCTCGCCGACCTGCGCCCGCTCGCGCGAGAACGCCGTGCCCGGTCGTCTCGCGACCTGCGAACGGCCGTCGCCAAGCCCGGGCGCCGACAACGACCTGACCGACGTCCTCCAGCTCGCTGCCGCAGGTCGAGGCGAAGTCGAACGACGCGGCGCGCGAGCAGATCGAGGCGATGGACGCGACCCAGGACGACGTCGAGCTCGCCGTGCCCTACATGCCCGAGCTCCTCGCCTTCGTCGCCGAAGCTCGGCCAGGCCGCCGGCTACTACGACTTCGACGGCCACTACCTGCGGGTGATGCCCGGCGCGCTCGGCACGTTCTACTACAACACCGGCGACCGAGGAGCTCGACCCGATCTACAACAGCCCGGGCGCAGATGTTCGACTTCTTCCACGAGCACGCCCGAGACGCGCATGACCCGAACGGGTTCCTGCGCTGCCCGGGCGCGGCCTCGCAGGCCGCGCAGGACGGCTCGGCCCCCTTCGTGCCGCCGCAGCATCGACGGGCGACTGCGATCCGACCGACCTGCTCATCCCGGGGGCGGCGCCATGAGGCGGATCGTCGCCATCCTCGCGGTCGGCACCACCGCCGGTGCGCTCGTCCTCTTCGGCACCGCCGCCGGCGGCGAGGAGGGGACCTACGAGGTCCGGGCGATCTTCGACAACGGCGGCTTCCTCGTCACGGGCGAGGAGGTCCGGGTCGCCGGCGCCAAGGTCGGCTCGATCAGCGAGGTCGACGTCACCAGCGCCGACGAGGCGGCGACCGCCGACGGCAGCCCGACGCCCGGCAAGGCCGTGGTCGTGCTGCAGATCGACGACCCGGCGTTCCAGGACTTCCGCGAGGACGCCTCGCTGCTTCATCCGCCCGCAGTCGCTGCTGGGCGAGAAGTTCGTCGAGTGCCAGCCCACCGAGCCGCGCGCGGCCGGCACCGAGCCGCCGCCGGAGCTCGAGGAGATCCCCGAGGGCGAGCCCGGGGCGGGCCAGCGCCTGCTGCCGCTGGAGAACAACGGCAAGGCCGTTGACCTCGACCTCGTCAACAACATCATGCGCGAGCCCTATCCGGACCGCTTCCGGCTGATCCTGAACGACCTGGGCGCCGGCCTCGCCGCGCGCGGCGACGACCTCGACGCCGTGATCGAGCGCGCCAACCCGGCGCTGCAGCGAGACCGACGAGGTGCTGGCCATCCTCGCGCAAGCAGAACCAGGAGCTCGAGCGCTGGCCCGCGACGGCGATCAGGTCCTGCAGCCCGCTCGCGCGCGAGCGCGAGCACATCGGCCGGCTTCATCAACGACGCCGCGATCACCGCCGCGGCGACCGCCGAGCGCCGCGCCGACCTCGAGGCCGCAGTTCCAGAAGCTGCCCGGGTTCCTGCGCGAGCTGCGGCTCGACGATGACCGAGCTCGACGACTTCAACGAGAGCTCGACGCCGGTGCTGGCCGACCTCTGCGACGCCGCGCCGACCTGACCCGGATCAACGAGGCGCTCGGGCCGTTCGCCGACGCCGGCACGTGTCGCTGAAGTCGCTCGGCAACGCCGCCGAGCAGGCCGGCCCCGACCTGGTCGCCTCCCAGCCCGTCCTGAAGGACATCGAGCGCGCTCGCCAAGAACGCCGCGGCCGGTCGCCAAGACGCTCGCGAAGCTGCTCGAGAGCCTGCGCGAGCGCGGCGGCTACAAGTACCTGACCCGACGTCATCTTCAACCTCGGCGGCGCGATCAACGGGTTCGACTCCTACGGGCACTTCCTGCGGGCGCTGCTCCCGATCAACAACTGCGTCGACTACGAGACCGTCTCGCACGAGGCCGGGTGCACGTCGTCTTCGAGGCCCAGCCGACAAGGCGCGCGTGAGCCGCCGAGAGCCAGCGAGAGCACGCCTCGCGAAGCGCTGGCAGAAGCTGCGGCGACGACGCCGAGCCCGGGCGTCCGGGGAGGCCGATCCGGTCGCGCGGTCCGGGGAGCCGAGCTCCCGTTCCTCGACGTCGAGATCGCCGATGCCGGCGAGCCGGAGCCCGACCCGGAGCCCGAGCCCGCCGAGCCCGACCCGGAGCCGGCGCCGCAGCCCGAGCGGCCGCAGCTCCGACGCGCCAGCAAGCGCAGCACGCAGCTCCTGCTCGACTACCTGCTCGGCCCACAGAGCTCCTGCGAGGCGGGAGGCGAGCCGATGAGGGGCGGCGTGGGAGCGAGGCTCGCGGCGAGCCCGGTGATGGTCGGCGCGGTCACGGTGCTGATCGCGATCCTCGCCGTCTTCCTCGCCTACAACGCCAACAGCGGCCTGCCGTTCGTGCCGACCTACAGGATCTCGGCTCAGGTCCCGAACGCCGAACACCCTGCTGCCGGGCAACGAGGTGCGGATCGGCGGCGTCCGCGTCGGCGTGATCGAGGACGTCGAGCCGATCCAGGACGAGGACGGCAACCGTCAGCGCGCAAGCTCGACCTGTCGCTCGACGCGGACACCGAGCCGCTTCCGGTCGACTCGACGATCCTCGTCCGCGCCCGCTCGGCGCTCGGGCCTCAAGTACCTGGAGATCCAGCAAGGGCACCTCCGTCCGAGGGCTTCCCCGAGGGCGCGATCATGCCGCCTCGAGCGCCGCGAGGTCGGAGCCGGTCGACATCGACGAGGTGCTGCAACACCTTCGACGACCCGACGCGGATCGCGATCCAGGACAACCTCGTCGAGTTCGGCAACGCGCTCGCCGGCCGCGGCCCCACGCTCAACCTCGCGATCGGGCAGCTGCGGCCGCTGCTCCCGCGGCTCGAGCGCGTGACGACGAACCTCGGCTGCTCCGGAGACCCGGCTCGGCCGCTTCTTCTCCGGCGCTCAGCGACACCGCCGGCGAGGTCGCGCCAGTCGCCGCCCAGCAGGCGCGACATGTTCGTCGCGCTGGACACGACGTTCACGTCGCTCGCCTCGGTCGCGCGCCCCTTCATCCAGGAGACGATCTCCGAGAGCCCGCCAACGCTCGACGTCGGCACCGAGACGCTGCCGCGGATCCGGCCGTTCCTCGACCACAGCGCGTCGCTGTTCACCGAGCTCCAGCCCGGGATCGAGTCGCTGCGGGCCAACGCCGACACCATCGCGTCCGCGCTCGAGGTCGGCGCCCCGGTGCTCGCGGCCTCGCCGGAGCTCAACCGGCAGCTCGCCGCCGACCGCCGCCGCGCTGCGACGCCTCAACGACGACCCCGACGCGCGCGCCGGCATCGACCGGCTCAACCAGACCGTGAACATCCTCGAGCCGACGCTCGCCTTCCTCACGCCGTCGCAGACGCGTCTGCAACTACCCGGCGCTGGCGCTGCGCAACGTGGAGAGCTTCCTCGCGCCAGGGCAACGGAACCGGCACCTGGCAGCGGTTCATCGTCTTCGACCCGCCCGACGGGCCGAACAGCGAAGGGCTTCCCGCGGCCGCCGCCGCCAACGGCGGCGAGCCCGCTCCGCCGGAGGGCGTCGACCGCAACTACCTCCACTACAACCCGTACCCGAACACCGCCGCCCCGGGTCAGGAACGTCGAGTGCGAGGCCGGCAACGAGGGCTACCTCCCGGCGCAGCAGGTGATCGGCAACGTCCCCGGCAACCAGGGGACCGTCACGGCGGGGCCAGGACTGATGAGTCACGCGGACGCACGAGCCAAGGGCCCCGCATCAGCAACTGGGTGCTGGGCCTGGCCATCCTGTCGTGATCCTCGTCGTGGGCAGCTACGTCGCCTACACCAAGGAGCTGCCCTTCTCGAGCAAGGGCTACACGCTGCAGCGCGACGTTCGAGAACGCGGCGACCCTGCGCACCACCTCGCCCGTCCGCATCGCCGGCGTGAACGTCGGCGAGGTCACCGACGTCGAGCAGGACGGCGACGCTGGCCAAGGTCACCTTCACCGTCGACGACGAGGGCCAGCCGATCCACGAGGACGCCCAGCTGGAGATCCGCCCCCGGCTCTTCCTCGAGGGCAACTTCTTCCTCGACCTCCAGCCCGGCAGCCCCAGCGCGCCCGAGCTGACGGACGGCGGCGCGATCGGCATCACCCAGACCTCCACCGCGGTGCAGCTCGACGAGGTGCTGACGGCGCTTCAGTCCGACTCCCGCGAGGACCTCCAGGTCCTGCTCGAGGGCTACGGCACGGCGCTCACCTACGAGCCCACCGCCGGCCGACGACAAGACGCAGGACAAGGACGTCCAGGGCGAGACGGCGGCGGAGTCGATCAACGACTCGTTCGAGTACGGCGGGCCCGGCCGGACGCGACACGGCGATCGTCAACGAGGCCCTCCTCGGCACGGAGCCGCACGACCTCTCGAAGCTGATCAAGGCCCAGCGCGACACACTCGGCAAGCTCACCGGCAGCGAGGCCGCGCTCCAGGGCCTGATCACCAACTTCAACGTCACCACGGGGGCGCTCGCCGACGAGCAGGCCAACGTCTCGGCGACCATCGCCGAGCTGGCGCCCACGCTCGAGCAGGGCGAGCCGACGTTGCGCCACGTCAGCGACGCGCTGCCGCCGCTGCGCGACCTGGCGCTGGCGCTCGAGCCCAGCGTGCGCGAGCTGCCCGGGGACGATCCGCGCGGCCGGCCCGTGGATCGACCAGACGAACCTGCTGCTGCGTGACGAGGAGCTGGGCGGCCTCGCCCGTCTGCTCGGCGACTCCGCGGCGCCGCTGGCGAAGACCGCGAGGACCTCGCTCGAGCTCTTCCCCGAGCTCACGAACCTCGGTCGCTGCGTCTCCGAGGTGCTTGAGCCCACCGGCAACATCGTCGTCAACGACGGCTTCAACACAGGGCAGTCGAACTTCAACGAGTTCTTCTACGGCATCACGAGCGCCGCCGGTGAGATGTCCGGGTTCGACGGCAACGGCCCGTACCTGCGCCTGCAGACCGGCGGCGGCCCGACGCTCGTCGGCTCGCCGAACCCCGAGTACGGATCGCCCGGGCACTCGAAGGTGTTCGGCAACGCGATCGAGGCGCCGCTGGGCACCCAGCCGGCGCTGCAGCCGAGCGGCCAGCCTCCGTTCGAGCTCAACGTGCCCTGTCACAAGAACGCCGTCCCCAACGTCAACGGCCCGGTCGGCGCGTCCGCGGCCCCGGATCTGACGCCATGAGGAAGGCGATCAAGGACAGATTCGGTGACGTCGTGGCGATCGCGGCGCTGATCGTGTTCGCGCTCGGCGTCACGCTCTACATCCTCTCGAGCCAGCAGCAGCCGTACCCGTCCTGGATGCCGATCCTGGGCGACGACACCTACGAGATCAAGGGCGAGTTCGAGTCGGCGCAGGCGATCACCCCCGGCCAGGGTCAGACCGTGAACATCGCAGGCATCGAGGTCGGCAACATCACCGACGTCTCGCTCGAGGGCGGCAAGGCCGTGGTGACGATGCTGCTCGACGAGCAGTACGGCCCGCTCGTCAAGGAGGACGCGACGATGCTCCTGCGCCCGCGCACCGGCCTCCAGGACATGTCGGTCGAGCTCGACGTCGGAACGCCCGAGGCCGAGCAGCTTGAGGAGGGCAGCACGCTGCCCGAGGCGCAGACCGAGGGGAACACGCAGCCGGAGCGATTCCTCTCCTCGCTCGACGGCGACACCCGCAAGTACCTGGTGCTGCTGCTCGAGGGCGGCGCCACGGGGCTCGGCGGCAACGGGGAGGAGCTCGCGGCCACGCTCCGCCGGTTCGAGCCGACCGCCCGCGACCTCGAGAAGATCAACAAGGGGCTCGCCGAGCGCCGCGCCAACGTCGCGCGCTCGATCAACAGCTTCCGCAAGGTCAGCCAGGAGCTCGGCGCCCGCGACACGCAGCTCACCGATTTCGTCGAGAGCTCGGATGCCGCCCTCCAGGGCTTCGCCAACCAGGAGGCGGCGCTCCGCGAGACCTTCCAGGAGCTGCCCTCCACGCTCCAGGCCACGCAGGACGCGCTGGCCAGCGGCGACGAGTGGGCGCTCGAGCTCGGTCCCGCAGCGCGGCGCCTGATCCCGTCCTCGAAGGCGCTGGGCCCGGCGCTGCGCGAGGTCCGCCCGTTCTTCCGCCAGACCGTCGGCCCGATCCGAGAACCAGATCCGCCCGTTCACCCGCGAGGTGCGCGCTCCGATCAAGACCAGCGTCGAGGCGGCGAACGCCCTCAGCAAGAGCACGCCCCCGCTGACCGACTCCGTGACCGACCTGAACCGGCTCTTCAACGCCCTCGCGTTCAACCCGCCGGGCCAGGAGGAGGGCTACCTCTTCTGGACGGCCTGGCTCAACCACAACCAGAACAACATCTTCCAGTTCCAGGACGCGGGAACCCCGTTGCGCCGCGGCCTGGTCCTGATGTCCTGCCTCACCGCGGTCAACGCCGAGGGGTTCGCCGGGACCCGTCCCTACATCCGCACCCTCCAGCAGATCACCCGCGTGCCGGAGAGCTCCGTCACCTGTCCCCTCGACCCACCGTGATGAGCTGATGCAGAAACAAGGCCCGACAGCCACCCGGATCCTGATCGCGGTCGGCTTCGCGATCTCCTGCTTCGGCCTGGCGCTTTTCCTCTGGATCGCGTTCGGCGGCGCGGTGCCGCTGAAGGCGGAGAGCTACCGCATCACGGTGCCCTTCGACGAGGCGACCACGCTCGCAACAGAATCCGACGTGCGTATTTCGGGTGTATCTGTTGGAAAGGTGAAGACCATCGATCTCCGCGACGACGGACTGGCCGAAGCGGAGCTCGAGATCCAGGCGGAGTACGCGCCGATTCCGGCGGACACGAAGGCGATCCTGAGACAGAAGACGCTCCTTGGCGAGACATACGTAGAGCTGACGCCCGGCACCGAGGGTGCGTCCGAGTCCGCGCAGTCCGAGGGCGAGCCGGGCATCGGGACGATCGCCGAGGGCGGCGAGCTGCCGCAGGCGCAGGTATCCGACGCGGTGCAGCTCGATGAGATCTTCCGCGCCTTCGACGAAAAGACGCGCGACGGGTTCCAGGCCTGGATGCAGGGCCAGGCGGCGGCGCTGCGCGGCCGCGGCGACGACCTGTCGCTCGCGCATCGCCAGCCTCGACCCGTTCGCCGAGGAGGTCGACGACACGCTCCGCGTGCTCGACAGCCAGGGCTCAGGCCGTCAAGCGCCTGGTGCGCGACGGCGGCGAGGTGTTCGAGGCGCTCTCGGAGCGGCGCGGGCAGCTGCGCGGGCTGATCGAGAACTCCAACGAGGTCTTCACGACGACCGCGAACCGCGACGCCGAGCTTGCCGAGACCTTCCAGATCTTCCCGACGTTCCTGCGCGAGACGCGCGCGACGCTCACACGCCTCGACGAGTTCGCGACCGAGACCGACCCGCTGGTTCAGCAGCTGCGGCCGGCGGCGAAGGAGCTGAGCCCGACCCTGATCGCGCTCGGCGAGCTCTCGCCGGAGCTCGAGGCGTTCTTCGTCGGCCTGCGCGGGACGATCGCCGCAGCCCGCCCGGGCCTGCCGGACCTCCAGCGTCTGCTCGACACCGACCTGCGGCCGCTGCTCGCCCGGCTCGATCCGTACCTGGCCCAGTTCAACTCGATCTTCGAGGGCCTGCGCCTCTACCGCCGCGAGATCACGGCGACGTTCGCCAACATCACGGCCGCGTCGCTCTCCGGGGTGCCCGAGGGCTCGGACAACCAGTTCTTCCGCTTCATCCGCACGGAGGCGCCGCTTGGCCCCCAGGCCATCTCGGCTTTCCCGCGGCGGCTCCGGATCGAGCGGAACAACCCCTACTTCGCGCCCGGCGGCCTCGACAACCTGCTGGCCGGGCTCGACTCCTACGAGACGCGCCACTGCGCGACGGGCATCCGCGCCCTGCTCGACCCCGGCGATGCCGGAGCCTTCCCGGGCAACCTCTTCAGCCGGATCCAGACCTTCGCCTACAACGGCGAGACGGACTCCGACGACATCTACGGCCCCGGCGGCCCGGGTACGCTGCCCTGCACCCAGCAGCCCGACCAGGACTCGGTCGGCGAGCCGGCGGAGCAGACGCAGTACCAGCACTTCTACGGCCAGGGGGCGCCGTGAATTTCCTTTACGTAGTTTTCCGCAACTTCCCAGGGGTAATCCCGAAGAAGGCAGGGGGTTTCGACCCGATGTGCTGCCGAACGCCCGTTCTCAATGATGGGTGTTCGTCCACATCGGGTGGACTTCCCTCAGAAATCACACACACTGCGCGGGCCAGGATGGCGCGCGCTCAAACATCAGGAGGAGATGTGATTCGCATTCCGCGAAAGAGCCTCGCCGTCTCGCTCGCAGCAGTGCTGACCGTTGGTGTCAGCGCAACTGCGTTCGGTGACGGTGTCACAGACAATACGTCGCAGGTTTCGGCTGGCATCAACCCGACGCTGCTGCCGTCGACCGGGACGCGCCAAGACGGCCGGCCTGTACGCGCAGGTCGTCACGCTGGACAACGACAACACGCCGGTCATCCCGGATCAGGCCGGCTGAGAAGGTCCGTCATCGACTTCCCGGCTGAGATGAAGTACACGACGAACAGCAAGCTCGCCCAGTGCCCGCTCGCCGATGTGGCGACGGACACGACGGACGGAGCTGCCTCAGACCCGGTCTGCTCGGATGCTCTGATCGGCTCGGGCCACGCGTTCGCCCGGATCCCGGGGTTCCCGACCCCGAACAACGAGGCCGAGTTGACGGTCCTCGCGTTCAACGGCGAGACCTCCACCGCTGGTGGCGGCTTCACGGGCGGGTTCCCGACGATCATCCTGCACGCTGACAACGCGGCGCTCCCGACGACTCCGGTCCTCGGCGAGATCCGCCCGTCGAGCTCAGGTGCCGACTACGGCAGTCAGCTGAACGTCCCGGATGCTCCGGACGTCGCTGGTGACGCCGGCGCGCTGGTTCAGTTCGGCTCCCAGGTCGCCCGTAAGTGGAACAACGGGAAGACCGGCAACAAGAAGAAGAAGTACAACCTGATCACCGTCGAACTGCGGGTGGCGGGCGATGGCGACCTGGACTTCCAGGGAACCTGGACTACGACGACGCCACCACCGACACGGACACGTACTCGCAGGACTGCACGGCTCCTAGTAGCCCCAGCACCTGTAGCAAGTTCGAGAAGGGCGGCCCTCGGGGCCGCCCTTCTCTTTGCCCTGATGCCCTCGTTACGGGACCGAGGCGCCCGCGACCGGCGCTGTCAGTAGGTTTCCGGGCGATGAAGCGCGCTCACGTGCTGGCAGGGATGGCGGCGGCGCTGTTGCTCGGTGCGTGCGGCGAGGAGGCGAAGTTCTCCGAGAAGAAGGTCTACGCCGCGACCAAGGTCGAGGACGGCCAGGTCAAGGGCGACCCGTTCTGCAGCGTCGACTCGGTGCTGACGGACGCGGATGCGATCACCAAGCAGCGCAAGAAGGACCCCGCGGGGATCATCACCTCGAAGGCGGGCCACGTCGGGCTTGTCGTGGAGCCGCCGTTTCCCGACGACTGCGAGGAGACGGTCCTCGAAGGCCTGAACGAGCTCGACCCGGTGGAGGAGAAGCAGAAGGAGTAGGACGGGTACCCGGGCCACTGCGCGGGCCCGGAGCGGCGGTAGGCTTGTGGCGATGGCCAACAAGCGCGACGCTCGTCTCGTCTCCCTCGGCTACGGCCGCTTCGTGAAGGCCGACCGGGTCTTCGCTCTGGTGCCCCTCGAAGCCTCGGAGCGCGGCGACGGGCGGCGCACCTACGTTCACGTCGAGGGCCTGGCGGAGCCGATCGTCGCCTCGCGGTCGGAGCGGGCGATCCTCGCCGACGTCGAGGCCGCCCTGGCCGAGGCGGCCGGCGTCCCGGCCCGTAAGCGCAGCGTGGCCAAGGGCCAGGACGCACTGCTGTAGCCGCCGCCCCGGCGAACGCGGCGCTAGACCGGGCTGAGAATCCCGAGCGGGATCTCGCGGTCGGTTCGCTCCTGGTAGTTGGCGTAGTCGGACCACGCGTCCACCACCTTCGGCCACAGGCGCTTTCGCTCCTCGGCGGATGCCTGGCGGACCTTGACGCGGCGTCGCTCGCCGCCGATCTGGATCGTCGTCTCGTCCATCTCGCGAAGGTTGAGCCACCAGGCCGGGTGCTTGTGCGAGCCGCCCCTGGAGGCGATCACGACGATGTCGTCGCCGTCGCGGATGTACAGCAACGGGCTGGTCCGCACCTCGCCGCTGCGTCTGCCGACGTGGTCGACCAGCACGGTGCGGGAGCCGCCGAGGATCCACGGCAGCATCCGGCCACCGCCGAGCCGGTAGGCGGCGACGTGGACCTTCGTGAACTGCTGGAACGCGGCGGACTTCAGGTCTGGCACCGGCCCGAGTCTATGCTCACGCGTCGCGTGCCCTTCTACATCACGACCCCGATCTACTACGTCAACGCCGAGCCCCACCTCGGGCACGCCTACACGACGATCGCGGCCGACATCGTCGCCCGCCACCATGCGCCAGCGCGGCGAGGACGTCTTCTTCCTCACCGGCACCGACGAGCACGGCGAGCCGGTCGTGCAGGCGGCGGAGAAGGCGGGCCTGACCCCGCGCGAGCTCGGCGACCGCAACGCCCCGCGCTTCCAGCAGATGGGCGAGCTGGTGGGGGCCACCAACGACTTCTTCATCCGCACCACCGACCCGCGCCACATGAAGCGGGTCCAGGAGGTGATCCAGCGGGTCTACGACAACGGCCACGTCTACGAGGGCAGCTACGAGGGCTGGTACTGCCCGCGGTGCGCCGACTTCAAGACCGAGTCCGAGCTGGGCCCCGACAACACCTGTCCGATCCACAAGATCCCGCTGGAGCGCGAGAAGGAGGACAACTGGTTCTTCCGGCTCTCGACTTTCCAGGAGCCGCTCGAGAAGCTCTACGCCGATCGTCCCGGATGGGTCGTCCCCGACTTCCGCGCCAACGAGGCGCTCTCGTTCATCAAGGGCGGCCTGCGCGACGTCTCGCTGTCGCGGCCGAAGCTGAAGTGGGGCGTGCCGCTCCCGTGGGACCCCGATCAGGTGATGTACGTCTGGTTCGACGCGCTCCTCAACTACTACACGGCGCTCTCGTTCGCTCGCGAGGGCGAGGACCTGACGGAGAAGTTCTGGCCGGTCAACTGGCACTTCATCGCGAAGGACATCCTCAAGTTCCACGCGGTCTACTGGCCGGCGTTCCTGATGGCGGCCGGGATCGAGGTGCCGCAGCGCGAGCTGATCCACGGCTACCTCCTGATGGAGGGCCACAAGATGTCCAAGTCGCTGGGCAACGTGCTCGACCCGGTCGAGGTGATCGAGCGCTTCGGCGCCGACGCGCTGCGCTTCTACTGCTTCCGCGAGGTGTCCTTCGGCCAGGACGGGGCCGTCTCAACTGAGGGCTTCGAGCAGCGCTACGAGACCGAGCTCGCCAACGACTGGGGCAACCTGGCCAGCCGCACGCTGGCGATGATCGAGCGCTACCGCGACGGCGTCGTCCCCGAGGCCGGAGCTCGACCCGGTGCTGGCAGAGGGCGCCGACGCGCTCCCGGGCCTCGACGGCCAGGTGCGCGAGCTGCTCGACGAGGTCGCAGCTGACCACGGCGCTGGAGGCGATCTGGTCGCGCGTGCGGCGGCTCAACCGCTACGTGGAGGAGAGCCGGCCGTGGGACCTCGCGAAGGATGAGGCGCAGTCCGACCGCCTGGATGTCGTGCTCTACTCGCTGGCCGAGGGGCTTCGGTTCCTGGCCCTGCTCCTGCTGCCCTACCTGCCGGACACACCAGCGGCCAGCTGCTCGAGGCGCTCGCCGAGGGCGGACGGGAGCTCGACGCGTTCGGCGCTCGCGGCGGCGGCCAGACGATCGAGCGCATCGACGCGCTGTTCCCCAAGATCGAGGCATGATCGAGCCGTAGGCGCTCCTAGACTCGGGGCCGTGGTCGATACGCACGCCCACCTCGGCCTGTGCGAGCCCGATGACGCCGAGCTGGTCGCTGCGGCGCGCGCAGCCGGCGTCGCGCGGATCCTCACCGTGGGCCTCGACGAGGAGACGAACCGGGAGGCGATCGCCGCCGCGGAGGCCCACGCCGGGGTCTTCGCCTGCGTCGGGCGCCACCCGAACTCCGCCGCCGGGTTCGACGATGCGGCCGCGGCCGACATCGCCGAGCTGGCGTCGAGCACCGCACGTGGCGGCGGTCGGGGAGACGGGGCTCGACTACTTCCGCGACCGGGCCGCGCGCGAGGATCAGCGCCGGGCGTTCGAGGCGCAGATCGAGATCGCGCGCGAGGTGGCGAAGCCGCTGGTCATCCACATGCGAAGCGGCTCGGGCGCCGGGCGACGACGCGGTCGCCGAGACGCCTGGACATCCTCGCCGCGGGTGCGGAGGGGGTGACGGTGATCCTTCACTGCTTCTCGGCGCCGGCGGAGCGGGTCGCGGAGGCGGCCGAGCGCGGGTGGTACTGCTCGTTCGCCGGAAACGTCACCTACCGCAGCGCGCACCGAGCTGCGTGAGGCGGCCCGGCTGGTCCCCGACGAGCTCCTGCTGGTGGAGACGGACTCGCCGTTCCTGGCGCCGCAGCCGGTTACGGGGCAAGCCGAACGAGCCGGCGAACGTGGTGGCGACGGCTGAGGCGGTGGCGGAGGAGCGAGGGGTCACCTACGCGGAGCTCGAGGTCTTGGTCGACGCGAACGCCGCGCGCGTGTTCGGATGGTGAGGCTCGGGCAGAACTTCCTGGCGGACACCAACCTGCTCGACGGCGATCGTGCGCTCGGCCGGGGTCGGGCCCGACGACGTGGTGCTCGGAGGTCGGGGGCGGGGAGGGTGTGCTCACCGCGGCGCCTCGCGGAGCTCGCCGAGCGGGTCTGGGTGATCGAGCTCGACCGTGCGCTTGGCAGGAGCCGCTCGGGGAGGTGGCCGCTGCGGCGGGAAACGTCGAGCTGGTGTGGGGCGATGCGATGAAGGTTGATCTGGCCGGGCTCGACCCGGCGCCCGACCCGGATGGTCGCCAACCTGCCGTACTCGATCGCGACGCCGCTGATCCTGCGCACGATCGCCGAGCTTCCGTCGGTGGTGCCGTGGACGGTCATGGTCCAGCGCGAGATCGCCGACCGGCTGCAGCGCGGCGCCCGGCTCGCGCACGTACGGCGGGCCGTCGCGTGCTGGTGCAGCTCGCCTGCTCGGTGAAGCTGCTGCGCGGGGTGGACCGGGCGGTGTTCACGCCGCGCCCGCGGGTGGATTCGGCGCTCCTCGGCTCGGGCGGACGGGCCCGGGCGCGACCGCCGAGCTGGTCGGCGCTGGTGCGGGGCGCGTTCGCGCACCGGCGCAAGACGCTGGCCGGCTCGGCTCGAGCTTGCCGGGGGTCGCGGACAGGCGACGAGGCGCGCGCGGCGCTCGAGGCGGCGGGGCTGGATCCCGCGGCGCGGGCCGAGGCGCTGGCGCCCGGCGGACTTCCTCCGCCTCGCCGAGCGGTTGGATTCCTGAGTAGATGCTTCGCGCGCCCGCCAAGCTCAACCTGTGCCTGCGCGTCGGGGCCGCAGGCCGGACGGGCTCCACGAGCTGCGCTCGCTGTTCTGCTCGCTTGCCCTGGCCGACCGGATCGTGATCGGCGAGCCGGAGACCGACGGCGACGAGGTCGGTCTGCCCGGGGGTCGAGGGGCCGAACCTCGTCGCGGCGCGCTGGAGGCGCTGCGCGAGCGCGGGTGGGACGCGCCGCCGCTGCGGGTGGAGATCGACAAGCGCATCCCGGTCGCGGCAGGGCTGGGGGGCGGCAGCGCCGACGCGGGGGCGGTGCTGCGGCATCTCGCCCCCGATCGCGACGATCTGGCCGAGATCGCGGCGGGCCTGGGCGCCGACGTCCCGTCGCAGCTCCAGCCCGGGTTCTCGCTCGTGGCGCGGCGCCGGCGAGGTGGTCGAGCCGCTGCCGCCGCCGGGCGAGTTCGCCGTGGTGCTGATCCCGTTCGAGCCGGGGCTCGGCGTGGCGAGAGGTCTATGCCGAGGCGGATCGGCTGGGCGTGCGGGCCGGGCGCCGACGAGCTCGAGGCGTTCGGCGGAGCGAGCATGCGTGAGGCAGCGGCCGGGCGGCGCGTCGCCGCTGGAGTATCCGGAGCTGCTCGGTAATGACCTCCAGGGCGCGGCGCTGTCGCTGCGGCCGGAGATCAACGAGGCGCTGGTCGCGCTGGAGGAGGCGGGCGCGGTCGCGGCGCTCGTCAGCGGTCTCGGGCCCAACCGCGGTTGGCCTGTTCGCCGACATCGCGGCGGCGGACAGGGCCGCTGCGGCGCTGCCGCCGCGGTTCGCCGGCGCGATCGTCAGCTCGCCGCAGCGGTTCCTGTAGGAGGGTTGCGCGATGCAGCTTCCGGAGAAGAAGAGCGAGTGGGTCCGGTGCGGCGTGATCGCGGCCGTGGTCGCGGCGCGGCTTCTGGTTCATCTCGCACCAGTTCGAGTCGCTCGACCTGGAGAAGCTGCTGCAGCGACATCTCCGACACGCTTCGGCGCGTGGACCTATCTGCTCGCCGGGTTGCTGGCGTTCCTGGAGACGGGCGCGTTCGTCGGCCTGGTGGTGCC
Organism: uncultured Solirubrobacterales bacterium; assembly: GCA_963729505.1. Lineage (GTDB taxonomy): Bacteria > Actinomycetota > Thermoleophilia > Solirubrobacterales > 70-9 > JBDTSW01. Next base: position 41,819 of record CAVSOA010000005.1, on the reverse strand, counting down.
CGGCGAGACGTTCGTGATCCTCGCCGGCGCGGTCGCCGGCCAGGGCGCGACCGATATCTACATCACGATCGCGGATCGTCTGGTTCTCCGCCTGGGCCGGCGACACGACCAGCTTCTTCATCGGGCGGCGGCTCGGCCGGGAGTTCATCCTGCGCCACGGGCCGAAGCTGCGGATCACCGAGGAGCGCTTCGAGCAGGTGGAGGCGCTACTTCCAGCAGCCACGGCGGGAAGACGATCCTGATCGGGCGGTTCATCGGCCTGGTGCGGGCGCTGGCGCCGTTCGTCGCCGGCAGCTCCGGCATGGAGTACCGGGCGTTCGTCCCCTACAGCGTGCTCGGGACGGGCCTGTGGGCGGCCACGTTCTCGCTGCTGGGCTACTTCGGGTCGCGCAGCATCAACGAGATCGCCGACGTCGGCGGGCACGGGATCACGCTGTTCGGGATCACGGTCGCGGTGATCGTCGCGATCGTCGTCGTCGGTTCGGTTCCTGCGCGAGGCGGAGAACCGGCGGCGGGTCGGTCGCGTGGATGGACCGGCGGGCGTGGCTGCGACCGCTGGTCGCGCTCGGGCAGGCGGGTGAAGCCGCAGGCGCGGTTCCTGTGGAACCGGATCACGCCCGGCGACCTGGGTCTGGAGCTGACGGCGATGCTGGCGGCGCTCTCGGTCTCGCGTGTTCGTCGCTCATCGGCTACGCCGGGATCATCTCGGCCGACCCGGGCCCGACGACGGGCGACCAGGCGGCGTTCGACGATGTGGCGATTGACCTCGCGGCGGGATGGCTGACCGACGTGGCGAAGGTGGTCACCGCGTCTCGGCTCGGCCGGTTTCACGCTCGTCTTCGGGCTGCTCGCCGCAGCGGTGCTGGCGCTGCGGCGCCGGAGTGCGCCGCGGCGGCGCTCCTGGTCGTCTCGATGGTGATCCTCTACATCGCGGTGCCGGTGTTGAAGGAGGCGATCGACCGCCCGCGCCCGGAGGACGGGCTGGTGGGCGTCAGCGGCGACTCGTATCCCAGCGGCCATGCCGCCTACTCCGGTCATCTACGCGTGGCTGGGCCTGGCGGTCACGCGTTCCTGTGGCGGCCGCGCAGGACGGTGTCATCGCGGCTGGTCATGGCCGGGCTGGTGCACTCGCGGCGGCGATCGGGCTCTCGCAGGGTGTATCTGCAGGTCCACTACTTCTCCGACGTGGCCGGCGGCTGGGCGCCTTGGGCTGGCGGCGTTCACCTTCTGCTCGATCGTGGCGCTGATCGCCGCTCACCTGCGCGACGACGATCCCGATCCCGAGACGACCCTGATCCTAACCTGTCCGCCGTGGATCTCAGCGAGATCCACACCGAGTACCTGCTGTTCGGCGGCGCCGGCGTGATCAGCCTGATCGCGTTCGCCGCCCTGATCCTCGTGCCCGCGATCGGCTCCTACGGGCGCACGTGGGAGAAGGCGACGGCCGCGGTGCTCTCGATCTTCGTGCTCGCCGCCCTGCTTCTGGTCGGTGTCGGCATCGGCGTGCTGATCGTCTACTTCTGGGACGACATCTACGGCCTCTTCGCCTAGCGGCCGAGGGTTCCGTAGAATCCCCGGGTGCCTCCGAAGCCCAAAGCAGCGAAAAGCCCTGCAAAAGAGGCAGATGAGGCAGCCTGCTCGAGCAGCTCTCCGAGGCGATCGAGTCGGGCGCCGGGCTGCCGGCCGTGTGCCGCGCCGCGGGCAAGGCGCTGGGCGCCTCGCGTCGCGCTGATCGACCGCTCGAGCGCCGTGCTGGCCGTCGCCGCCACCTCCGCGGCGGAGGAGGGCAAGCTGCTGGCGGGCTGCGGGCGACGTCAGGTCGGCCGACGCTGCGCGTGGCCGACGCGGTCGTCGGCGAGCTTCGCTACCGGCCGCGCGAGGGAGAGCCGGCGCCGATGCTGCTGCGGATGGTCATGACGCTGGTCGCGCTCGAGCTGGAGCGCTCGCGCTCACCCGACTGGGCGTCCGACGAGGCGGCCGGGTGAGTTCGTGCGGGCGGTGACGATCGCGCGAGGTGACCGACCGCGGCGACATCCTCGCCCGCGCCGCGGAGCTGGGCGCCGAGCGTCGAGCAGGGCGCCGGCGCGGTGATGGCGCGGGCGACGCCGCACACCGCGCAGACGGGCGAGTGGCGCGAGCGGGTGATGACGGTGGCGCTGCGCGCGCTGCGCGCGGTCAGCTCCGGCTCGCTTGCCGCGCTCACGGCGACCGACGGCGAGCGCGCCGAGATCCTGGCGATCGTCCCGTGCCCGGAGGAGGGCCAGCTCGCCCGGGCGGCGCGGCGCGGTCGAGGCTGAGCTGGCGGACGCGCTCTCGGGCTTCTCGGTCACGGTCGCCTCGAGCCGCTGGACGCAGGACCCGGTCGACCTCTACCGGGCCGGCAAGGAGGCGCTGCTGGCCGCCAACGTGGCCGAGGCCGAGGGATCGGCGACGCTGGCCTTCGAGGACGACCGGCTCCTACCGGCTGCTGCTGCCCGGCGATGAGCGAGGACCCGGCCGAGCTCGAGCGCTTCTACGAGGAGACGGTTGCCCCGCTGGCCGCCTACGACGAGCAGTACGAGACCGAGCTGGTGAACACGATCGAGGCGTACCTCGACAACGACGGCAACGTGACCCCGACCGCCGAGCAGCTCTTCACCCACCGCCACACGATCCGCTACCGGATGGAGCGCGTGAAGGAGCTGTGCGGCCACGACATCACGTCGACCGAGGGCCGCGAGAAGCTCGGCCTGGGCCTGAAGGCGATGCGGGTGCTGGGCATCGCGCCGCCGCGCGGGCCCGCGCTGGAGCCCGGCGCCGTCGGCCGGCCGGGTGCGCCGGCCGAAGAAGGACGACTGAGCGGGTCCGTGTCGGCGATCGAGGCGAGCGTTTCGATCCCCGCTGGCGCCGGAGGTGCTCTTCGAGCGCCTCGCAAAGCTCGAGAACCACTGGGCCCTGGCCGACCGCTGGGTCGAGGTGGTGAGCCTGAACGGCGACGGCGCACGGGGGGGAGGTCAGGCTGAACGGCCCGCTGGGCCTCAGCCGGACCGCGCGGACGACGGTCGACCGGCTCGAGGCCGCCGAGGCTGATCGAGGGCACGGCGCCGTCGGCGACGAGACCCGCGGCCGCGTGCGCTGGACCTTCGACCCGGAGGGCGACGGCACGCTGGTGACGCTGCGGGCCGAGCTGGTCGAGGCCGGGCCGCCTCGACCGAGCGGTCTGGGACCTCGGCGGCCGCAACTGGCTGGAGAGCCGCCTGCGGGTCACGCTCGAGCGGCTGCGCGACGACTACGAGGACAACGGCTGAACGTTTTCCGTCGCGGGTGCAGCGCAAAGTGTTCAGGCGCCAGTGGGGGGTCATTCCGGGGGAGGGAATCGAACCCAACTCGCTTCCTGGACCAAAACCAGACGTGCTGCCACTACACCACCCCGGATCGGCGTCCAGTCTAGGCCGGGAACCGGCCTGCAGCAGGACGTCGGAGCGTCAGCGATCGGCCCGCCCGCTCTACGATTCGCCTGTGGCCGGCCCCACCGTCCTGATCATGGCGGCGGGCGAGGGTACGCGGATGCGCTCCTCGCTGCCGAAGATGATGCACCCCGTTTGCGGGCGGCCGATGGTCGCATGGCCGGTTGAGGCCGCGCGCGAGGCGGGCGCCGAGCGCGTCGCCGTGATCGTCTCGCCGAACCGCGACCTCTCCGACGGTCCTGCCCGAGGGCACCGAGACCGTCGTCCAGCCCGAGGCCGACGGCACGGGCGGCGCCATCCGCGCCGCGCGGCGAGCTGATCGCCGAGCGCCGAGACCGTCGTGGTCGTGCCCGGCGACCACCCGCTGATCTCCGGCGAGCTCCTGGAGGAGCTGCTCAAGGCGCACGCCGAGGCCGGGGCGGCCGCCACCGTCATGTCCGTCGAGCTCGACGATCCCGGCGCCTACGGCCGCCTCGTCCGCACCGACGACGGCGAGGTCGACCGGATCGTCGAGACCAAGCACCCCGAGTCGGTCCCCGACGAGATCCTCGCCATCCGCGAGATCTCCACCAGCACCTTCGCCTTCGACGCCAAGCGCCCTCGCCGTCCGCGCTCGCGCGCCTCACCAACGACAACGACGCCGGCGAGTACTACCTCGGCGACGTCCTGCCGCTGCTGCGCTCCGACGGCCTCTCGATCGCCGCCTACGTCTGCCCGGACCCGGCGGCGAACCTCGGCGTCAACCACCGCGCCGACCTCGCGCTCGCCGCGACCGAGGCGCGCCGGCGCATCGCCGAGCGCCACATGCTGGCCGGCGTCACGATCGTCGACCCGGCCGCGACCTGGATCGACGCCGAGGTTGAGATCGGCGCCGACGCCACGATCGAGCCCGGGCTGCGTCCTGCGCGGCACGACCAGCATCGGCGCGGGCGCCCAGGTCAACGCTCGCAGCTCGTACCTGGTCGACGCCGAGGTCGGCGAGAACTGCTCGGTCGGCCCGTTCGCCTACCTGCGGCCCGGCACCAGGCTCGCCGCCGGCGCCAAGGCCGGCACCTTCGTCGAGATCAAGAACTCCGAGATCGGCGAGGGCACCAAGGTCCCGCACCTCTCCTACGTCGGTGACGCCGACGTCGGCGCCGGCTCGAACCTCGGCGCCGGCACGATCACCGCCAACTACGACGGGTTCACCAAGAGCCGCACGAAGATCGGGGAACGTGCGCGAATCGGCGTCGACACCGCGCTTCGTCGCGCCGGTCGAGGTCGGCGACGACGCATACACTGGCGCCGGAGCAGTGATCCGCGAGGATGTCCCGCCGGGCGCACTCGGGGTCTCACAGGGCGACCAGCGCAACATCGAAGGATTCGCAGAGCGCAAGAGGGCAGAGCAGGAAGCGGAAGAGGAAGGCGACACGGGGGAGGAACGAATGAGCGTCGTCGAGGAGAACCCGCAGATGGTCAGCTCGATCCCGCAGGACTACACCAAGCGCCTGATGGTGTTCGGCGGCCGCGCCTCGATGGAGCTGGCGGCGAAGATCGCCGGCCATCTCGACGTCGACCTCGGCACCACCGACCTGCGCACCTTCGCCGACGGCGAGGTCTACGCGCGCTACAAGGAGTCGATCCGCGGCGCCGACGTCTTCCTCGTCCAGTCCACCGCCGCCAACGCCGCCCAGGGGATGACGCCCAACGACTCCCTGATGGAGCTGCTGGCGATGATCGACGCCGCGCAGGGCGCCTCCGCGCACCGGATCATCGCCGTGATGCCCTGGTACGGCTACGCCCGCCAGGACAAGAAGTCCCAGCCGCGCGAGCCCATCACCGCCCGCGTCGTCGCCAAGTGCCTCGAGGCCGTCGGCGTCGACCGCGTCCTCACCATGGACCTCCACTCCGGCCAGGTTCAGGGCTTCTTCGAGGTGCCGGTCGACCACATGACCGCGATGCCCAACCTCACCCAGTACTTCATGGACCAGGCCTTCGACGACGAGCTCGTGATCGTCTCGCCCGACGCCGGCCGCGTGAAGGTCGCCCGCAACTTCGCCCGCAAGCTCGGCACCCACTGGGCCGTGATGGAGAAGGAGCGCCCCGCCCAGCAGGTCGCCGAGATCGGCTACGTCGTCGGCGACGTGAAGGGCAAGACCGCCGTGCTCGTCGACGACATGATCGACACCGCCGGCACGCTCTGCGCCGCCGCCGAGACCGTGCTCGACGAGGGCGCCGCCCGCGTGATCGCCTGCGCGACCCACGGCGTCTTCTCCGGCCCCGCCTACGAGCGCCTGGCCTACGAGAAGTCGCGGATCGAGCGCATCGTCGTCACCGACACGATCCCGCTGCGCCCCGGCGCGCCCGGACAACATCACCGTCCTCTCGACCGCGCAGACCCTCGCCGACTCGATCCGCCGCATCTTCGGCGACGAGTCCGTCTCCGAGATCTTCGCGGGCGAGAACCAGCTCTTCTAGAGCTGATTCGGTTCTAGCTCAGCCGAAGCCAGGGTCCGAGATCAGCCAGTCGCCCTCCGGCGACTCCTCCAGCAGCACGGTCCGCTGCTGGCGCCCCGGCTCGCCCTTCATCTTCAGCTCCGTCTCCACGCGGGCGCGGTTGCCGCTCACGTTGGAGAGCGTGATGACCAGCTCGCTGTCTGCGAACTGCTTGGCCACCAGCACGCCGAGAATCTCCGCGCAGCCCTTCAGATCCTCCTCCGCGGCGATCGCGCCGGCCCTGACCTCGATGGTCTGTTGCGCCGCCTTCGTGAGCAGGTCGCAGAACCTGTCGAAGTCACCCGCCTCCGCGGCGGCGAAGAACTCCACCACCGTTTCCTCGGCGCGCTCGGCCTCGGTTGGAGGGTCGGAGAACGGGCCGATGTCGGCGATCGCCAGCACCGCGATCACCGTGCCGACCACCAGGAGAACGGCGGCCACACGCCGGCGCGTGTACTCGTCGAGGTAACCCATGCGTCGACGACCGTAGCGCGCCATCGGGGAGGGGCGGCACTAGATTCCCCCGCGTGGATGCGGCGAACCGATTGCTCCGGATCGGCCACAAGGGGGCCGACGGCATCGTGCCGGGCAACACGATCGCGAGCTTCGAGGCCGCCGCCGATGTCGGCGTGAACGTGATCGAGTTCGACGTGCTGCGCCCGCGCGGGGACTTCGAGCAGGCGGAGGATTGGAAGAGCGCTCCCGGCGGCCCGGCCACAGCGAGCGGACCATTGGTGGTCGCCCACGACTGGGCCGCCGCCGCGAAGGGCGACCCTCCGACGCTCGCCGAGGCGCTCGACGCGTTCACGCGCCCGCCGCTGGACGCCGTGCAGTTCGACCTCGATCTGAAGGTCGCCGGGCGTGAGGACGAGATCGTCGCGGCGCTCCGCGAGCGCGACCTGCTGGGACGAGCGATGGTCTCGGGGATGGAGGTGAACGGTCTGCGCTGGTTGGCATCCCACGCCCCCGACGTTCAGCTCGGCTGGACCGTCCCGCGCCTCACCAAGGATTGGCGCAGGCAGCGAGGCATCTCGATGCTGGCGCCAGCGTGGACGGCCTACATGCAGCGCCGCCTCCCGGCTGTGGTGGCCCGCGACGCGCCGAAGCTCGGCGCCTGGGCCGTCTGGGTCTATCACCCCCTGGTCACCCGGGCACTCATCGAGGCCGCGGGCCGCACGGACATCGCCGTCATCGCGTGGACGGTCGACAGCCGCCGCCCGCATGCAGGAGCTCGCCGCCCTGGGCGTGGACGGCATCGTCACCAACGATCCGCGCCTCTTCTCTCAGCTGGGCGCCTGACCCCTCGCCGGTTCGGGCCCCGGGCCATAATTCCCCTATGGACGAAGTGCTGCTCGTCGCCAGGCTCGTACTCGCCGCCGTCTTCGCGGTCGCGGGTGCCGCCAAGCTCGCCGACCTGGCCGGCTCGCGCGCGGCGGTGGCCGGTTTCGGAGTCCCGGAGCGCCTGGCGGCGCCGATCGGCACCCTGCTCCCGTTCGCGGAGCTCGCAACCGCGGTGCTCCTCCTTCCGGCCGCCACGGCTCGTGCCGGCGCGATCGCGGCGCTCGCGCTCCTGCTCGCCTTCTCCGTTGGGATCGCCTCCAGCATCGCCCGCGGCGAGGCGCCCGACTGCCACTGCTTCGGCCAGCTCCACTCCGAGCCCGCCGGGCCCAAGACCCTCGGGCGCAACTTCGGCCTGGCCGTGCTCGCCGGATTCGTCGTCATGGCGGGCGAGGACGCCGGGCCCGGCCTCTTCGAGGCGATCGGCGACCTCAGCGCGACGGCCGCCCTCGCCATCCTCCTCTGGCCTCGCCGTGGTCGGGCTGCTGCCGGGAGCTCTCTCGCCGCTCGGCGCTGAAGCGCCTGGCCGGAGCTTGGTCGCGCCGTTGGGCTCTGCGGCTCAGAGCCGAAGCCGGGGATCGGCGGGGGGTGTCTGTGCGCCGAGGAGCAGGGCGTCCTCGTCTGCGACGAGGGCACCGGAAGCCCCGACCGCGACCGCGGCTAGACCGGCCGGCCGGCGTAGCCCGGCACGCGGCGCTGGCCGCGTGACTCGAAGTACTCCCACTCCGCGCGGCCGAGCTCGGTCTCCGGCTCGTCGGCGTAGACCCACTCGCGCATGATCCGGTGCCAGTTGCGCTTGGCGCCGAGCTGGGCGAGCACCGCCAGCACGCCCGGTCTCCATCCGCCTGCCCATCAGCTCCTCGGCGGGGACGCTCTCGCGGCGAATCAGGTCGTAGTACTCCGAGCGCGGGTCCGAGGTCGCCTCGATCACCTTCATCACGCGGCGCTTGGACACCGCGTACTCCTTGTCCTCGAGGTACCAGCCTCCGATCAGCATCACGTGATCCATCAGCCGCTCGGCGTCGAGCTTCGACGGGTTCTTGACGAAGCCGAGGTCGTGCAGCGCCTGCCGCAGCGCCTCGGGGTCCTTGCGGGCGGCCGCGTCGACCGCTGCCTGCTCGAGCTCGATCTGCTCGATGTCGAGCTTCTTCGTCATCCCGAAGTCGATGAAGGCCACCCGGCCGTCCTCCATCCGGATGTAGTTGCCGGGATGAGCGTCGGCGTTGAAGTGCTGGAGGTGGTAGATCGATCCGAAGCAGAATCGGAAGACGATCTCGCCGAAGCGGCTGCGCTCCTCCTCGTCGAGCTCCTTGACCTGCTCGAAGTCCTTGCCCTCAACGAACTCGGTCACGAGCACACGCCGGTGCGAGAGCCGGGTGAGGACGTCGGGCACGTAGATGAACGGGTGCCCGCGGTAGGCGCGGGCGAACGTGCGCTGGTTCTGCGCCTCGTACTCGTAGTCGAGCTCCTCCAGCACGCGCTCCCGCAGCTCCTCCGCCACCGCCTTGGCGTCCAGCCCCGGCGCGAGCGCCTTCGCCAGGCGGACGAGCATCCCGGCGTTGGCGAGATCCGCCTCGAGCGCCTCGGCGACCCCGGGGTACTGGATCTTCACCGCCACCTCGCGGCCGTCGATCAGCGTCGCGCGGTGGACCTGCCCGATCGAGGCCGCCGCGAAGGCCGTGTGCTCGAACTCGGCGAACGTGTCGTCGAAGCTCTCGTCGCGGTACTCCTCGTCGAGGACCGTCCTGACCTTCTCCCAGGGCATGGGTGGCGCCGAGGTGCGCAGCTTCGAGAGCTGCTCGTGGTAGATCTCGGCGTACTCGGGCGGCAGGAACTCCGTGTCGATGAAGGAGGCCAGCTGCCCAAGCTTCATCGCCGCGCCCTTCATCTCGCCGAGGACGCCGACCATCTTCATCGCGGTCTCGAGGTGCCGTGCCTCCAGCCTCTCGTCGGCACCCTCCTTGGAGCGCGCGAGGCTCGCGGCCTTGGTGCCCGCGTACTTCGTGGCCTGCCCCCCGAGCACGGTGCCGAGCTTGGCCGAGCGCCGAACGCGGCCCTTAGGGATCTTCGAGTCGTCTCCCACCCGCGTGCAGCGTACGTACTTCTCTATCCTCAGCCGTCGCCATGGCCTCCGACCGCGCAACCCTCAAGGTCTCAGAGCGGACCGACTTCGGTTCTCGCTCAACTCGCCGCCTGCGCCGGTCCGGCCTCGTGCCCGGCATCGTCTACGGCGGCGGCTCCGACACGCGCCACTTCCAGGTCGAGGAGCGCGACCTGCGCAACGTCCTGGTCCACGGCGGCGCCCTGATCGACGTCGAGCTCGACGGCAAGGCGACGCCGGTCGTGATCAAGGACCAGCAGCGCCACCCGGTTCGCGGCCAGGTGATCCACCTCGACCTGCTCGAGGTCAAGCTCGACGAGAAGATCGAGGCGGACGTGACAATCGAGCTGCTCGGCACCGAGGAGGCACCGGGCGTGAAGGAGGGCGGCGTCCTCGAGCACGTCACCCACCAGATCACGATCTCCGCCCTGCCGACCGAGATCCCCGAGAGCATCGCTGCCGACGTCTCCGGCATGGAGATCGGCGACACGCTTCAGCTCGCGATGGTCGAGCCGCCCGAGGGCGTCTCCTACGCGCTCGGCGAGGATGCCGATCCCGAGGAGATCACCATCGCCACGCTCTCGCCCCCGCGTGTCGAGGAGGAGCCCGAGGAGCTCGAGGAAGAGGCCGAGCTGATCGGCGAGGACGGCGAGCCGATCGAGCCCGCCGAGGGCGAGGAGGCCGCCGAGGGCGAGGACGCCGGCGACGAGGCCCCCCAGGAGCCCGAGCGCATCGGCGAAGACTCCGGCGACGGGGAGTAGGCCCTGCGTCTATTCGGCCGGCATCGCGAGGACGATGCCGGTGACTCGGGCGACAGGTTCCTGATCGTCGGCCTGGGCAATCCCGGCGCCAAGTACGCCGCCACGCGCCACAACCTCGGGTTCGAGGTCGCCGCGGAGCTCTCGCGCCGCTGGGACCTGCCGAGGGCCAAGGAGAAGTTCCGGGGGCTGATCGCGGAGGGGAGGACTGCCCCCGGCGGGCCCCGTGTCGCCGTGCTGTTGCCGCAGACCTACATGAACGAGTCCGGCGACTCCGCCGGTCCCGCGCGCGGGAGCCTCCGGGTCCCGCTGGAGCACCTGATCGCCGTGCATGACGAGATCGACCTTCCGTTCGGCGAGGTGCGCTCCAAGCTCGGCGGGGGAGTCGCCGGACACAACGGCCTGAAGAGCCTGAAGCGCGGGCTCGGCAGCGTCGACTTCTGGCGCGTTCGCGGCGGCGTCGGCCGGCCCGACTCGACCGACCCGGAGATCGTCTCGGCACACGTCCTGGGGCGCTTCCGCGAGCCCGACGCCGACGTCCGCGAGCTGATCGCAGCCACCGCCGACGAGGTCGAGCGCCTGATCGAGAGAATCGAGGAGAGCGATGCCGATGCCGACGACTGAGCTGACCAGCTACGAGGTGGGCGGGCCCGGCGCGGAGCTGGCGCCCGAGGGCGTGGCCCTGCTGCGCATGGACCGTCCGGACGCGCGCAACGCGATGAACACGGCGATGCTGGAGGAGCTGCTCGCCCACATCGGCGCGGCGCGCGACGACGACGCGGTCCGAGCGCTCGTCGTCTCCTCCTCCGACCACATGGCGCTTTCCGCCGGCGCCGACGTGCGTGAGGAGCTCGAGGGCGATGCCGCCATCCACCGGATGCAGCTCTTCGCCGACCTCTACGACGACCTCACCGCCTTCCCCAAACCCACGATCGCCGATCTGCCACGGTGCGACCGTCGGCGGTGGAGCTGAGGTGGCGGTCGCGTGCGATTTGCGAATCGGGGGCTCGAACCTGCGGTTGCGCTTCCCCGGCGGCGCCCTTGGCGTGCCGGTCGGGCCCGCGCGGCTGGCGACGCTCTGCGGGCTCTCGGTCGCCAAGTACATGCTGCTCACCGGCAAGGAGATCGACGCCGACATGGCGCTTCGCTGGGGGCTGGTGCACAAGGTCGCGCCCGCCGCCGCCACTGAGAACGCGGGGCTCGAGCTGGCCTCGCAGGTCGCCGCCAACCCGCCCGAGGCGGTCGCCCGCCTGAAAGCAGATGCTCCATGAATGGGACGGCGTCGTCGAGCGCTCGCGCGCGGAGGGCGAGGGCCAGGTCGAGTGGCTGCGCTCCGGCCCGGGTTTCCCGACCGGGCTGAGGCCCTACTCGCTGCGACGCGCGCGGATGAGCATGTCGACCTGGCGCTGCTTGCGCATGATCATGTGCTCGAGCATGTGCTCGAGGGCCTCCGAGCGGCCCTCGCGCCCGGTCGGCTCGATCGCCGCCTGAAGCGCGTCGATCGCGTCGGTCTCGGACTCGATCAGCCACTCCAGGGCGTCCTCGATGTCGGACGAGTGGCGAAGCGGCGCCACGTCGGTCGCCGGCTCGCCGCCGAGGGCGACGATCTTCTCGATCAGCGCGCGGAGGTCGGCGAGCTCCTCATCTCCGAACGAGACCAGCAGGTTGGCGACGGACTGCGCGGCGATCCCGACCAGGCTCGCCGAGACGAGTGAGTACTGGAGGGCGGAGCGGTACTGGAGGACGAGGGCTTCGTTCAGCGCCTTGATCTGCGCCCTCGTCGTCCAGCAGTTCTCTTCCTCGTCGAGGTCATCTCTAGAGCTCCCTCTCGTAGAAGTACATGACCGGCCCGTCCGGGCGGCCCTCGCGGTTCGTGAAGCCCACGCTCTCGTAGAGAGCCCGCGCCGCCACGTCGTCGTCGCTCGTACCCAGATCCATGTGCTTCGCACCGCGCTCGCGCGCCAGGTCCATCGCCGCGTTCAGGAGCGTCCGGCCGATGCCCTGCCCGCGCAGTGCGGGCGCGACGTAGAGCTCCTCGAGGTACGCGTGAAGCCCATCGGACCAGACCGACGTGCGAAACCGAAGCTCGGCGATCGCGTCGGGGCCCTCGCCGGCCAGCAGGACGGTCATCTCGTCGTTCTCGATCATCCGCCCGGCGTTCTCGGTCAGCACCTCGACCCCGGGCGTGAAGTCCTCGTACTCGGTGTTGAAGTCGTGCAGGAGCCGCGCGACGTCGCCGCATCGTCAGGCTCTGCGATGCGGACCGGGACTTCGGCGTGCCGCTCACGCCTAGAGCCGGCTGCGGCGCCTCGCGCTTCGCCGCCAGCTGCCCGCACGCGGCGTCGATGTCGCGGCCGCGGGTGAGGCGGATCGTGGCCCGCAGGCCGCGGGCGTCGAGCGTGTCGCGGAAGGCGTCCATCGCGCCGGCGGGTCGACCCCTCGTACTGCGAGCCCGTCGGGTTGAAGGGGATCAGGTTGACCTTGTAGATCCGCGCGATCGAGGAGGTCCGCCAGGGCCACGGCGTGCTCGTGGCGGTCGTTGACTCCGCCGAGCATCACGTACTCGACGAAGACCTGGCGGCGCTTGCGCGCGTAGTGGCTTCTCGCAGGCAGCGAGGACCTCGGCGATCGGATAGCGGTCGTTGACGGGCATGATCTGCGAGCGCAGGGCGTCGTCGGGGGCGTGGAGCGAGAGCGCGAGGCGGATCGGCATGTCGGCCTCGGCCAGGCGCGTCGATGCCAGGCACCCAGCCCACCGTGGAGATCGCGGTGCGGCGGTGGGTGATGCCGAGGTCGGGCAGCTGCCGGCAGGCCTCGAGCACGGCGTCGAGGTTCATCATCGGCTCGCCCATCCCCATGAAGACGCAGTGGTCGACCGGCCCGATCCGGCGGAAGTGGAGCGCCTGGTCGAGGATCTCGCCGGCCGTGAGGTTGCGCCCGAACTTCATCGAGCCGGTCGCGCAGAAGGTGCAGGTCAGCGGGCACCCCGACTGCGAGGACACGCAGATCGACCGGCGCCCGTCGCGGTAGGTCATCAGCACGGCCTCCAGCGGGCGATCGTCGGCGGTGTGGAAGAGCGCCTTGATGGTCCCGTCGGCCGATCGCGCCTCGCGGTCGAGCGAGAGGGTCGAGAAGGGAACGTCGGCGTCCAGCGCATCCCGCAGCGCCGGCGGGCAGGTTGGTCATCTCGCCGTAACCCGGCGGCACCGCGCGCGGCCCACTCCCAGACCTGCTTGGCACGGTAGGAGGGCTCGCCGCGGTCGGAGAGGACGCTCGTGAGCCTTGTGAGGTCCATCGATCCAGGGTAGCCCGCGCCTGGCCTCCCCGTAAGATCGAAGCGTGGCCGGACCTGCGTGTCCGGTCGCTCTGCGTGCGTATGTCGCTTCGACCGCTACTCGAGATCGCCCACTCCGACGAGCGCTTCGGCGCTCTGGCGGCGGCTGCGCGGGCGGGGGCGGAGCCTGGGGCGCCGGTGGTCGATGCGCTCGTCTCGGGCTCGATCCGCCCCTACGCGATCGCCGCCCTGCTCGAGGCATCCGACGGCCTGGAGGGCGCTCCGGCGCTGGTCGTCGCGCCCGACGACATCTCGGCGCGCGACCTGACGCGAGAGCTCTCCGCGTACCTGGCGCCGCGGCGCGTGCGCTTCTACCCCTCGCGCGGCACGGGGTACGAGTCCCACCTCGCCCCGCCGCCGCATCTCGTCGGGACTGCGGATCGCCGCGCTCGACGCGCTCACCGCCGACTCCCTCGACGGCCAGGGCCCGCCGGTGGTGGTCGCCGGCGCCGTCGCGCTCGCCGAGGCGGTGCCCGACGCTTCGCTGCGCCCGGCGGGATTCGCCCTCGTCCAGGGCGAGGAGGTGGACCTCGGCGTGATCGGCGAGCTCCTGGTGGAGGCCGGGTACGAGCGCGTCGACCAGGTCGAGGACCGCGGCCAGTTCGCGGTGCGGGGCGACATCCTGGACGTCTTCCCGGCGACCGAGGAGCGCGCCGCCCGTATCGAGCTGTTCGGCGACGAGATCGAGTCGATCCGCTGGTTCTCGACCTTCACCCAGCGTTCGCTGGGCGAGGCCGAGCGGCTGGAGCTCTCGCCTGCGGCCGAGCTCTCGATGGAGCACCGCGAGCTCGCCGAGGTCGCGCTGGACGACGAGGAGGCCGAGCGCCCCGACCTGGCCGACCTGCTGCCCCTCGACTCCTTCCGCGCTCCGCTCGATCTGCTCGAGCGATGACGCCGTGGTCCTGATCGCCGGCGCCGAGGAGATCGAGCCGGCGCTGCGCGACCACTGGCAGGACGTGACCGACGGCGCATCTCCGACGCGGACGCGCGGCGCCTTTACGTGGACGTCGCCGAGCCGCTCGCCGAGCGGGCGGCGCTTCGCCTGAGCGGCACCGACTCGGGGCAGGAGCTCCAGCTACGCGCGCAGGCGCCCAGCTCGCCCGCCCGCTCGGTCGCCGAGGCGGAGAGCCAGCTGGAGAAGGAGCTGCGCTCCGGCTACCGCGTGGTCGTCGCCTTCGATCACCTGGGGAGGCCGAGCGCACGCGCTACAACCTGCAGCGCCTGGAGGCCGAGATGCTCGGCCGCAAGGCGCCGGAGGGCCTGGCCTTCGCCGAGGCGCAGGATCGCCGACGGGTTCGTCGCGCCGGAGTTGAAGCTGGCGGTGTTCCCGTTCCGGCGGCTCGTCCACGGCCGCCGCGCCGCCGCGGCGCCGGCGGTGCGCGGCCGCTTCGCCGCGGCCGTCGACCTGCGGGTCGGCGACTACGTCGTCCACGAGGACCACGGGATCGCTCGCTTCGCCGGGTTCGAGACGAAGACGGTCGGGGACGTCACCCGCGACTACCTCGAGCTCGAGTACCGCGGCGAGGACAAGGTCTTCGCGCCGACGGACCAGCTCGCCGAAGATCTCGCGCTACGTCGGGCGCCGGCGGCGACGCGCCGCAGCTCTCGGCGCTCGGCTCGAAGCGCTGGGACGCCGTCAAGTCGAAGGCCAAGCGCGCGGCTCGCGAGCTCGCGGGCGAGCTGCTCAGCCTCTACGCCGAGCGCAAGGCGCGCAGCGGCCACGCGTTCGACGCCGACTCCGACTGGGAGCTGGAGCTGCAGCGCTCGTTCCCGTACCGCGAGACGGCCGACCAGCTCGAGGCGATCGAGGCGGTGTCCGCCGACATGGAGGCCGCCGCGGACGATGGACCGCCTGATCTGCGGCGACGTCGGCTACGGCAAGACCGAGGTGGCGCTTCGGGCGGCGCTCAAGGCGGTCGCCGGATCGAAGCAGGTGATGGTGCTGGTCCCGACGACGATCCTCGCCCAGCAGCACCTGGGCACGTTCCGCGAGCGCCTGCGCGACTTCCCGGTCGAGGTCGAGATGGTCTCGCGCCTGCGCAAGCCCGCCGAGACGCGCGAGATCGTCAAGCGCTTCGGCGAGGGCAAGGTCGACGTCCTGATCGGCACCCACCGCCTGCTCTCCCGCGACGTCCGCGCGCGATGACCTCGGCCTGATCATCGTCGACGAGGAGCAGCGCTTCGGCGTCCGCCAGAAGGAGCTGCTGCGCCAGCTGAAGCTGAAGGTGGACGTGCTCTCGCTGTCGGCCACGCCGATCCCGCGCACGCTCCAGATGAGCCTGGCCGGGCTGCGCGACATCTCCGTGATCGAGACGCCGCCGGAGGGCCGGCGCCCGATCCGCACCTACGTCGGGCCCTTCGAGGACGAGCTGGTGGCGCGGGCGATCAAGCGCGAGGCCGACCGCGGCGGGCAGGTCTTCTTCCTCCACAACCGCGTCGACACGATCCACGAGACCGCGGAGCGGCTGCGCGCCATGTGCCCGGGCCTGCGCTTCGGCGAGGCGCACGGGCAGATGGCCGAGGGCGAGCTGGAGAGCGCGATGCTGTCGTTCCTGCGCGGCGACGTCGACTGCCTGGTGGCGACGACGATCATCGAGTCGGGGCTCGACATCCCGCAGGCGAACACGCTGATCGTCGAGCGGGCCGACCTGCTCGGGCTGGCTCAGGCCTACCAGATCCGCGGCCGCGTCGGGCGCTCCAGCGAGCGCGCTTACGCGTACCTGCTGTACCCCTCCGAGGCGGGGCTTCACCCCGACGCCGCGGCGCGGCTGGCGACGCTCTCGGATTACACCGAGCTCGGGTCCGGGTTCGCGATCGCGATGCGCGACCTCGAGCTGCGCGGGGCGGGCGACCTGCTGGGCGACGAGCAGTCCGGCCACGTCGCCGCGGTGGGCTTCGAGCTGTACGTCGCGATGCTCGACGAGGCGGTCGAGGCGATCCGCGCCGAGGGCGAGGGCGCCGAGCCCGAGGCCAGGGTCCGCTTCGACGTCAACGTGGACGCCTACCTGCCGCCCGACTACATCCCGTTCGAGGCCGCCAAGATCGACGTCCACCGTCGCGTCGCCGGCGCCCGGGAGCCGGGCGAGCTGCGAGCGCTCCGCGACGAGCTGCGCGACAGGTTCGGCACGCCGCCGCAGCCGGTCGAGAACCTGATCGAGCTCCAGCGCATGCGGGTCGAGCTCGGCCGGCTGGGCGCGCGCGCCGTCGAGTTCCGCGGGGGCCGGCTTTCGATCACGCCGCTGGAGCTCGACGCAGCCGCCGTGGGGCGGCTGCGCGAGCGCGTAAACGAGGCGATCTTCGAGTCGCGGACGAAGACGCTCGGGCTTCGCGTGGCCGACGATCCGGGCGCCCGGCTCGACGCCGTGCGGGAATCTGACCGCTGCGATCGGCGAGGCGCTCGAGCCCGCCGGCGAGGAATTGACCGCGGCTTGAGGCTTAGTCGCTAGGCTTCCGCGCTCGTGCAGGCTTCTAATAAGAGGAAGATCGTCGCCGTCGTCCTCGGGCTGGCGCTAGTCGTCGCCCTCGGGGCGTTCGTCATCTCCGGAGATTCCGGCGATCCGTCGATCCCCGACGGCAGCGTCGCCCTGGTCGAGGAGGCGCCCGACGGCGCGATCACGCAGGAGGAGTTCGACGCAGAACCTGCGCCAGGCAGCCTTCAACCTTCAACTGCGTGAGCTCCCGCCCGAGGACGATCCGCAGTTCGAGCAGGTCGAGCAGTCGGCTCTCTCCAACGCGATCCAGACCCGCTGGGTCAAGGGCGAGGCCGAGGAGCGGGGCATCACCGTCGCCGACCGCGACATCGAGCAGTCCTTCCAGCAGATCGTCGAGGAGCAGCTCGGCGGCCAGAAGGGCTACGAGCAGTTCCTCGAGCAGTCCGAGGTCGACGGCGAGCCGGCGTTCGACGAGGAGGCCGTCCGCGCCGTCGCCGAGCTGACCGCGATCAGCGACCGTCTCCAGTCGCAGGCGCTGCCCGACGAGACGCCGGACGTGCCGGACGAGGACGTCGAGCGCTACTACGACGCCAACATCGAGCAGTTCCAGACGCCCGAGACGCGGGACGTGCGCGTGATCCTCAACCCCGACGCCGCCGAGATCGACGCCGCGATCGAGGACCTGGGCGACTCGCCGACTCCCGAGGACTGGGAGGCCGCCGCCAAGAAGTACTCGACCGACGAGGCGACCAAGAACCAGGGCGGCCTGCGTCGCGCCGTGGCCGAGGGCCAGAACGAGCCCGCCCTGGACGAGGCCATCTTCAGCGCCGAGCAAGGCGAGGTGGTCGGTCCGATCGAGGGCGACAGCGGCAGCTACGTGATCCAGGTCGAGGAGGTCTCCGAAGCCGCCACGACGCCGCTCGACGACGTGCGCGACCAGATCGTCCAGACGCTCCAGCAGGGCATCTCCCAGGACGCGATCACGCGCTTCCGCGACTCCTTCATCGCAAAGTGGACCTCGCGGACCTTCTGCGACGAGGCGGTCGTGGTTGACCTCTGCAGCAACGCTCCGCCCCCGCCCGAGGTATGCACCATCGACGACGCCTCCGAGCGCGAGGCCGCCGACCCGGCCACCCTCGAGGCCGGATGTCCCGCGCTTCGCGCTTGCCCCGCAATGTGGTCAACCCCGGAACCGGTGCAGTGTTCCCAGGCCAGCAGCTCCCGGCCCTCCCGCAGGGCCCCTACAAGCCTGCCGCCGAGGCGCCCGTCGGGCTGCCCCCGGGCGTCGCCCCGGTCGGCCCGGGTGGGGCTCCGCCCACTGGCGCACCGCCCTCGGGCGCTCCGCCCACTGGCGCTCCGCCGAGCGGCGCACCGCCCGCCCAGCCATAGCCGCAACCGACGAGTCGGCGCGCGCGCTCGCGCGCCTCGACGACATCACCCGCCGCCTGCGGCGCGACTGCCCGTGGGATCGCGAGCAGGACGCGCGCTCGATCGTGCCGCACACGGTCGAGGAGGCCGGCGAGCTGGCCGACGCCGCTGAGCGCGGGGACGACGACGGGATGATCGAGGAGCTCGGCGACGTCCTGTTTCAGGTCGTGTTCCTGTCGATGCTGCTCGAGGAGCGGGGCAAGGGCGACCTGGCCGCCGTGATCGACGGCTGAACGAGAAGCTGATCCGCCGTCACCCGCATGTCTTCGGAGACGAGACGGCGGAGACGACCGCCGACGTCCGCGCGATCTGGCGCCGCGTGAAGGAAGAGGAACGCGCGGCCCGCGAGGGCTAGACGGCTAGGGTTCCGCCGTCTATGGGCGCGATCGAGCGAATTCACGCCCGCCAGATCTTCGATTCGAGGGGCAACCCGACGGTTGAGGTCGAGGTGGGACTCGATTCCGGCGCGAGCGGGCGCGCCGCCGTGCCGTCCGGCGCCTCGACGGGCGAGTTCGAGGCCACGGAGCTCCGCGATGGCGGGGACGCCTGGAACGGCAAGGGCGTGATGAAGGCCGTCGGCAACGTGAACGGCGATATCGCGGCGGCCCTGGTCGGCGCGCGCGCGACCGAGCAGGGCGCGATCGACCGGACGCTGATCGACCTGGACGGCACGCCCAACAAGTCAAGGCTGGGCGCGAACGCGATCCTCGGCGTCTCGCTGGCCGTCGCCCGCGCCGCGGCGAACGAGGCGTCGCAACCCCTGTACCGGTTCCTTGGCGGCGCCGAGGCCAACGTGCTCCCCGTCCCGATGATGAATGTCCTCAACGGCGGCGCCCACGCCGATAACTCCGTCGACCTTCAGGAGTTCATGGTGATGCCCAGCGGCGCCCGCTCGTTCACGGAGGCGATGCGGATCGGCACCGAGGTCTTCCATGCCCTCAAACGGACCCTGGCCGACCGCGGCCTCGCGACGACGGTCGGGGACGAGGGTGGCTTCGCGCCGGACCTGGACTCGAACGAGCAGGCCCTGGAGGTCCTCGTCGCAGGCGTGGAGGCCGCGGGGTACCGGCCCGGTGAGGACGTGCAGATCGCCCTCGACCCGGCGACGAGCGAGCTCTACGAGTCCGGCTCGTACGTCCTCGAGCACGAGGGGCGGACGCTGAGCCCGGCGGAGATGACCGACTTCTGGGCCGGGATCTGCGACCGCTACCCGGTCGTCTCGATTGAGGACGGGATGGACGAGGAGGACTGGGACGGGTGGGCGGCCCTGACAGAGCGCCTCGGCGACCGCTGCCAGCTGGTCGGCGACGACCTCTTCGTCACGAACCCCGAGCGTCTGCGCCGGGGCATCGACGCGGGCGTGGCGAACTCGATTCTGATCAAGGTGAACCAGATCGGGACGCTGACCGAGACACTGGAGGCGATCTCGATGGCCCGCGAGGCCGGATATACCGCGGTGATGTCGCACCGTTCGGGCGAGACGGAGGACACGACGATCGCCGACCTCGCCGTGGCAACGGGTGTGGGCCAGATCAAGACCGGGGCGCCGTCGCGCTCTGACCGGGTTGCGAAGTACAACCAGCTCCTGCGGATCGAGGAGGAGCTCGGCGATGCCGCGGTCTATCCGGGGCTGGACGCGCTTCGGCGTGGCTGAGCCCCGGGGCGGGCGTCGTCGGCAGGATCCGTCCCGCCGGCAGGACGCCCGGATGAGGCGTCGAAGGCCCGGGCATGAGCGCCAGAGCACACGCCGCGCAGCGTTATCGCGCCCGACCTACGGCTCGAACCGCCCGGCGCAATCCCAGCCGGATCCGCTGGGACAAGCTGGGCCGGGTCGTCCTCGTCTTGGTCCTGCTGCTGGTGCTCGCGTCGTACATCAACCCGCATCGTGAACTTCGTGGACGCCTGGCGCGACTCGCGGGCCGAGCGGGCTCAGCTTCAGCAGCTTCAGCAGCAGAACCAGGAACTGCACTCGAAGGCCGGCGCGCTGTCCGGGCCGGACTCGGCCGAGCGGGAGGCGCGCCGCCTCGGGCATGGTCGCGGGCGACGAGCGCTCCTTCGTGATCAAGTAGCTCCGCCGGCAGGGCCTGCCTGATGCCCGCCGCGTTCACCACCGCCTCGCAGGACGAACGCGTCCTCGACGCCGGTGCCTACCTCGTCGGCTTCGTCGAGCTTCTCCTGCTCGTCGCCGCGTACGGATACGCGGCGCGGCGACTGCGCCAGGCGGTGCTCGGATCGTGGAGCGGTGCGCCCGCGCTGCTCTGCGACCTCGTGATCGCGATCACCTCGCTGATCCTCGTCTCCGAGGTGCTCGGCACCTTCGGAGCCTTCGGCGAGATCGAGCTGCTGATCGCGACTGGGCGTGTTCGTGGTCGGTCGCGCTACTCGGCGGCCGGCTGGCTGCAGGCGAGGACGAGCTCCGGCGCGGCGCCTCCGGCTCCGCAGCCGGGAACGGTCGCGACGGTCGTTGCGATGATCGGATGCGCCGCGGTGTTCGCGGGCTGGATGGTGCCGACGCTGGGGAGCCTCGCGGGCGGCATGGACCGCGCCGACACGCTCTGGTACCACATGCCCCTCGCCGCGAAGTTCGTCCAGACGGGCTCGCTGGGCGACATCTTCTTCTTCGACCCGATCTTCTTCGCGTCGTTCTATCCCGTCCAACTCCGAGGTTCTGCACGCGGTGCCGATCCTCGCGTTCGACCGCGACATCATCTCGCCGGTCCTGAACCTCGGGCTGCTCGGGATCGGCCTGCTCTCGGCCTGGTGCATCGGCCGCCCCTGGGGAGTCGCCCCGCAATCCCTCATCGGCGGCTCCGTCGCCCTCGGCGCCCAGATGCTCGTCGAGTTCCAGGCGGGCGAGGCGCTCAACGACATCACGGGAGTCGTCTTCTTCATGGCGGCGGCGGCGATCCTGGTGAACGGCTACCAGGCAGGGGGCGTGGTGTCCGGGGCGGAGGACATTGTCCGAGGCTAGGCGGCGCATGCGCCGCCGTAGGCGCGGACGGTCCGACGGACCGGATACCGCGTCACCTGCCCGGGGCGGGATCGCGGCCGGGGCCCTGGCAGTCGCCGGGCTTGCCGCCGGGCTGGCCGTGGGGATGAAGCTGTCGTTCTTGGCGCCGGTGGCGGCGCTGACGCTGGGGGTGCTCGTCCTCGCGCGGCGGGGAGAGCGAGTTCGGGTGGGGCTGCTGTGGACGCTGCCGTTGCTGCTTGCGTGCGCTCTACTGGTTTGCGCGGAATGCGATCGCGACCGGGAATCCGATCCCGTATATCGGCTCGATCGGGCCGATCGACCTGCCGGCGCCGGAGCGCGGGTTTGACCTGCGGCCCGGGTTTGCCGTCTCGCACTATCTCGGTGATGTCGATGTGCTCAATGACTGGTTCATCCCGGGCCTGAACGAGTCGTTCGGTCGCCTGTGGCCTGTGACCATGCTCCTGATGGTCGGCGGTGGGGTGCTCGCCATCTGGCGCGGCGGCGCCCCGGTGCTGCGGATGCTGGGGGCGGTGGTGCTGTTCACCGCCCTCGCCTACGTGTTCACGCCGCTCACCGCCGCCGGCGAGGAGGGGCAGCCAATCGCGTTCGTGTGGAACGTCCGCTACATCGCGCCGGCCGTCGCCGTCGCCCTGGCGATCATCCCGTGCCTCCCGGCCGCTCGGGGGACGCCGCGGCGCCTGCTGGCGGTGAGCGTGCTCCTCACGGCGGTGCTTGCGGTCACGGTCGCGTCGCTCGTGCAGTGGGACCAGGGCCACACGAAGGGGGCCGTTGCGGCGGCGATCGCGTTCGCGGTCGCGGCGGGCGCGTTCGCCTGGCTTCGCTCCCGTGGATACCTGGGACCTGCGGCCGGGCGCCGGTCGGTGATCGCGGTCGCGCTCGTCTGCATCGCCGGCGCGGCGGTCGCCGGCTGGTTCGGCCAGCGCCACTACCTCGAGCGGCGCTACGAGAACACCAGCCCTCGGCTTCAGCTCGCGTCGACCCTTCGGTGGGCGCGAGACATCCGCGACGCGCGGATCGCCGTCGCAGGCGTCAGGGGCGTCTTCAACCAGTACCCGCTCTACGGCACCGACCTGTCCAACCACGTGCAGTGGCTGGGCCTGCGCGGGGAACACGACGCGTGGCTGCGCATCCCCACCTGCGAGCAGTGGCGTGAGGCCATCAACGAGGGCGGGTACACCCACGTCGTCACCACGTATGACCCGTTCCACCCGGGACGGCTCACGGACACCCGGGAGGCGCTGTGGACGCGGACGGACCCGGCGTCCGAGCAGATCCTGCGCGACGGGCCCGTTGGCGTCTTCGAGATCACCGGCGAGATGGACCCCGAGGGCTGTGTTGGTCTTCCCGAGCTGAGCCCAGCTGAGCTGAACGGCGACTCCGTCAACCGGGAGCCGCTCGCCAACCAGCCGCCCGGCACGGGCCCGAGCGCGGACGATCTGGCGCAGGCGCTGGAGGGCTCCTGATGCTCGCAGCGCTGGTCTTCGCCGTGCTCATCGTCGGCCTGTCGATGCTGGCCGGCAGCGTGCTGCTGTTCGCGCTCGGGGCGCGCCGGCCCATCTGGGCGGAGGGCGCCATCGGCCTGGCGGCCCTCACCGTCGTCGCCGGCCTGGCCGTGCGCCTGCCGGGTGGCGCGGTGACGGCCGCGGTCCTGATCCTGGCGCTGCTCGCCGCAGGCTCGTTCGCGGCGCGCAAGGGATTCGGCCCTCGTGGATCGCCGCCCGATCACCGCGCCGACCTCGCCGGCCTGGCGGTGCTCCTCATCCTCCTCGCCGCAGCTTGCCTCCCGTTCCTGCTCGAGGGTCGCGGAGGGATCCTGGGCGAGGGGATCTACACCAACGACCACGCCGCCCAGCTCTACTGGACTGACTGGCTCCAGAACGGGTTCGGCCCGGAGCCGAGCGCCGTCGCGTGGGGCTATCCCGTTGGCCCGCAGTCGCTCGTCGCGGTGATCGCGAAGGTCACGGGCGCCTCGCTGGTGGACGTATTCAACGGCCTGCTGCTGGCGATCCCGGCGCTCACCGGGCTCGCGGCCCTGTCGCTTCTGTGGCGCCTTCGCCCGGTCCCGCGGATCGCCGCCGCGTCACTGGCCGGGCTGCCCTTCCTGGCCGCCTCCTTCCTCGCCCAGAGCGCGTTCAAGGAGACGGTCATGGCCCTCTTCGTCCTCGGATTCACCGCCGTGTTCGCCCTGGCCACCGAGCCCGGGGGCGACGACGGCCGGCCGGACCTGGACGCCGTCCTGCCGTGGGGGCGGGGTTGGTGCTCGTCCTCGGCGGGATCTTCGCCTACAGCGTTCCGGCGCTGGCGTGGTTCGGCCTCATCGTGGCCGCCTGGCTCGTGCTGGCCACCTGGCGCGGCGACCGTGTCGATTGGCGGGCGCTGGGGAGCGGCCTGTGGCGCCATCGCCTCGCGCTCGGCGTGGCGGTGGCGTTCCTCGTGGTTGTGGCCGTCCTCACGGCGGGGCGGATCTCCAGCTTCATCGACCGGATCGGAGACGTCTCCGCCTCCACGGGCCGCCTCAGCTCGCCGATCTTCCCCGGCGAGGGACTGGGGATCTGGCCCGAGGGCGACTTTCGCATCGTCCGTGGCGAGGTCGGCGGCGCCCTCGTCGCAAGCGCGATCGCCGCGCTGGCGGTGCTCGCCGGCGCCGTGATGCTCTGGCGCCGCCGGGCCGACGCGCTGCTGGCCGCGCTCGCCGCCGCCGCGATCGTGTACGTGGGGGCCAGGGCGTTCTCCAGCATCTACGTCGAGGCGAAGGCGCTGGCCGTGATGGCGCCGCTGGTGATCGTGGTCGCCCTGGGAGGGCTGCTCGGCGGCGACGGAGGGTCTCGGGCCAGATTGGCGCTCAGGGTCCTCGGGGTGGCCTTCCTGGTGGGCGCCGCGATCTCGACGTTCCTTGCGCTACGGGCCGCGCCGGTGGGCTTCGAGGGCAAGGGCGAGGAGCTGGAGCAGCTGGCGGAACAGGTCGACGGCGAGAAGGTGGTCTTCCTCGGCGTGGACCGCTTCGCGGGCTACTGGCTGCGCGAGACACTCGCGCGCAGCCCCGGCGGCTACGTTCCCCAGGAGGTGCGGGCCCGCCCGCAGAAGGTCTGGCAGCAGGGGCGGGCGCTCGATCTCGACACGCTGTCGGCGGGCAACCTGGACGAGTTCGACTACGCGATCACGACCACGGCGCCCTACCAGAGCTCGCCGCCGCCGAATATGACCGAGGTCGAGCGCACCGATTCATACGTCCTGTGGGAGCGGACCGACGACACGCCGCGGACGCAGGTGCTGAAGGAGGGCGGCAACCCGGGCCGGGTGCTCGACGCGAGCGAGTCCGCCCTCATCTCGCTGGCCTGCCGGCAGGGAGGCCAGGCGCCGGGCGACGGCGAGGCCGTGGTCCTGCCTGAGCCCGTCCTGGCCGGCGCGCGCGCCTGGAGCCGGCCGGTGCCCTTCGAGGCGCCGGGATCGGCCGCGCAGGAGCTCGAGCTGGCACCGGGCCGCTGGCAGCTCTCGATCCAGTACCACAGCCAGGTCGATCTGACCCTCCGCGCCCCCGGCCTCGAGGCGGAGCTTCCCGCCTCGCTCGTGGGCATGTACCTCACCCACCAGGGACAGAGCGCCTTCTGGCCAGTCGGGGAGATCGAGGTATCCGACGGGCAGGACTCGGTCGAGGTGGCCGATCGACGCCGGACGAAGCCGGGCGCGGCCGCTGGCGCGCCTGGTCGGCGCGCCGACCGCAAGGTGCTGGCTGGGCGAGCTGGCCGCCACGTGCCTCGACCCGCCTCACGGACGCGAGCCGCGGCCACGGTCGCGACGTCGGCGCGAGGCCTGCGGGCGAGTACGTGGACCGCTACGTGCCCCGCTAACCGGCGTCCGGCGCACTGCCAACCCTCTAACTTCACGCGCCCATGTATCGGCGAACACCCGCCAAGCGGGAGAAGCGGCGTCGCAGGAAGCGGTCCATCGGAAGACGGGGACCCCCCGAGAGGGCATGACCCGGGTACCGCCCGTGACGTTCGTGGGCGGGACCGGCCGCAGCGGCACGCACATCGTCTCCCAGCTCCTCACGAGGCACGGCAAGCTGCATCTGATCCCGGTCGAGTGCCGCTTCCACACCGACGAGGACGGGTTCCCGGGGCTCCTCGACGGAAGCGTCACCAAGGAGGCGTTCATCAAGCGCCTGCGCGGGTTCTGGTGGAAGGGCTTTCAGACCAACCGCATGCGTGGGATGTACAAGTTCGTGCCGCGGGACCGCTTCGACGAGGCCGTGGAGTCCTTCGACGAGGCCTTCGACGAGGACGCCGAGCGTGCGTGCGTTGACCTCTTCTGGGACCTGCTGTGGCCCGACGAGGCCGCGGGGGAGGTGAGTGGCATCGTCGAGCAGAGCTGCGACACGATCGCCCAGGCGCAGACCCTCGCGCGCCTCTTCCCGACGGCCAGCTTCGTGCACGTGGTACGCGACGGACGCGACGCCTCCGCCTCGCGCGTCTCGCAGACCAAGGGGCTCGTCCGACCCCGTACCCGCATGCAGGGAATCGCTTGGTGGGAGGAGCGCCTCCGTGCGATGGACGCCGGGGCCCGAGCCGTGCCGGCGGATCAGCTCGCCGAGATCAGCCTGGACGAGCTGCTCGCCGCGCCCGACGGGCCGATGCTCGAGGAGCTGTTCAGGGTGGTGCGCCTGAAGCCCGGGAGGCGGGTGCAGGGGTTCTTCGCCGACCGCATGAGCCTGGGCGACGCGAACGCCGAGCGCTGGCGGAAGGGCATCTCGGATGCCAAGCGCGAGCGCCTGGACGCCGCCTACCGGGAGGCGCTCGGCCGGCTGGGCGCCGACGGCGTGAGCAGCGTCGACCTCCTGAAGCGCACCTACGAGCGGCGTGACGGCCAGGTGCCCGCATGAGTCCCACACCGAACCGCGAGCCCGCCGAGCTCGTCTTCGTCGGCGGCACGGGCCGCAGCGGCACCCACATCGTCGCCAGCCTGCTGGGCGAGCACTCTCGGTTCGCCTCGGTGCCGATCGAGTGCCGGTTCCACTGCAACCCGAACGGGCTCGCCGACCTCGTCGACGGGCGGACGACTCCCGAGGAGTTCGTCGAGAAGCTGCGCAAGTTCTGGTGGCACCGCGTGCGCGTCGGCGGCCGCGGCACCGTGCGCCTGCGCCGGCTCGCCGCGCGCAGGGGCGGCGATGCGAAGGTCCGCGGGCTCCACAAGATCACGACGCGCGAGCGCCTGGACGCCGCGATAGCCGAGTTCGAGGCGACCGCGGGCGATGACGTGGTCGGCGCGTCGCGCAACCTCTTCTACGCGCTGCTCGGGCCGCTCGCGGAGGAGGAGGGTAAGCCCACGCTCGTCGAGATGAGCTGCTTCACGATCGCCGCAGCGGGCGGCCTGGGGCGGATCTTCCCCGAGGCGCGCTTCGTCCACTCGGTGCGCGACGGACGAGACTCGGGCTCCTCCAAGGTCTCCAAGCGCCAGAAGGACCACCACCCCACCGACGCCACGTCCGGCATCGACTGGTGGGAGGGAAGGCTGCGCCAGGCCGAGGGCGGCGTCCGCGCGCTGGACGGCGGCGACGGGGAGCGCCTCCACGCGGTCAGCCTCGACGAGCTGGTCTGGGGCGATCGCGATGCGTCGTACGCGGGGCTCCACTCGTTCCTCGGGATCGCCGATGAGCCCGCGATGCGCTCCTTCTTCGACGAGGAGATGAGCGCCGATGCCGCCCATCGCGAGCGTTGGCGCGAGGGGCATACCTTGCCGGAGCAGGAGGCCATCGAGGCCGCATACGAGGCATCGCTGGAGCGGATCGAGCGCGACGGCTTCCACTGCGCCGAGCTGCTGCGACGCTCCTACGAGCGGTCGGCGGTGGCCGGTTGACCGACGCCCGCCGAGCTCGTCTTCGTCGGCGGCACGGGCCGCAGCGGCACGCACATCCTCGGGCGACTGCTCGGCAGCCACGAGCGGTTCGCCGACGTCCCGATCGAGTCTCGCTTTCACTGCAACAAGCGCGGGATGCCGGACCTCCTGGAGGGGCGCGTGAGCCTCGGCGGCTTCCTGGAGAAGCTGCGGGAGTTCTGGTGGCACCGCGTGCGGATGGACGACCAGCCGCGGGGCCTCTACAACCTGATGAGCAGGGCCTCGTTCGACGAGGCCGCCGATCGTTTCGAGCGCACCTACCACGACGAACCGGTCACCGCCTGCACGACGCTGTTCCGCGACCTCCTGTGGCGGGTCAGCGAGCAGGAGGGCAAGCCCGCGCCTGGTCGAGATGAGCTCCCACAACATCAAGGAGGCGCAGACGCTGCGGCGCCTCTTCGGGGAGGCCCGCTTCGTGCACACCGTGCGCGATGGCCGCGACGCAGCCTCCTCGGTAACGACCAAGACCTGGGGCCCGGCGCGGATCGGCCCGGCGATCGACTGGTGGGCCGATCGCCTGCGCGCGATCGAAGACGGCGTTCGGGGCGAGGAGGACGGCGGCAGCTTCACGCTGGGGCCCGGGCGCCTGCACACGGTGGTCCTCGACGACCTCGTCGGCGGCGACCGCGAGCCCGCGTTCGCGAGCCTGCTCGACTTCTGCGGCGTCGGCGAGGACGACGGCATCCGCGCCTTCTTCGACGGCGAGATGGGGCCGGACGCAGGCCCACCGTGGACGCTGGGCCGACGGGCTGGGCAGCATCGAGCGAGCCCGCGTGCGCCGCAAGTACGAGCGGACCCTCGGCGGCGCTCGCCGACGAGGGCAACCACGTGGCCGCCCCGCTGCTCGACGCCTACGAGCGCCTCGGATGAGCGCGCGGCGGCGCATCCTCTTCGTCTCGTCGAACGGCACCGGGCTGGGGCATCTGACGCGCTCGATGGCGATCGCGCGCCGGCTGGATCGCCTCGACCCCCTGTTCGTGACGCTCTCGGGTGCCGCCCCGGTCGTCCGCGAGCAGGGGTTCCCGGTGGAGTACATCGCCTCGTATTCGACGCCGGGCGCCGGCAGCGACTGGCGCTGGTCGCGGCGCCTGCGGGGAAGGCTGCGCACGGTCTTCGCGGAGGCTGCGCCCGACGTCATCGTCTTCGACGGCGCGCACCCCTATCAGGGGCTGATCGACGCGCTGGGGGCGGCGCGTGGTGCGAAGCGGGTGTGGTGCCGGCGGCCGATGTGGAAGCCCGGCTCGAACCGCGGCGCGCTCGAGCGCGAGTCGTTCTTCGACGCCGTCCTGGAGCCCGGCGAGTTCGCCGAGAGCGAGGACCGCGGGCCCACCGTCGAGCGCCGCGAGGCTGCGCATCGCGGTGGCCCCGATCGTCCTCTGTCGACGATGCCGACCTGCTGGACCGCGCGTGAGGCCGCGGCGCGAGCTCGGCCTCGACCCCGAGGCCACCTGCATCCTCGTCAACCTCGGGCAGGGCGCGGAGGTGCGTGGGCTCGCCGAGCGCTGCGTGACCCACCTCGCGGGCCGCGACGGCGTACAGGTCGCCGTCCTCTCCTCGGCGATCGCCGCCGGCCTCGACGTCCCCGACGGGGTGGTTCACCTGCGCTCGACCTATCCGATCTCGCGCTGCTTTCGCGCCTTCGACGCCGCGGTAGCCGCGGCCGGCTACAACGCCTACCACGAGCTGATCCGCTTCGGCGTCCCGACGCTGTTCGCGCCGATGCTGCCGCCAGACGGACGACCAGGCCGCCCGCGCCCGGTTCGCCGAGCGCTCCGGGCGTCGGGCTCGCGCTCGCGCCAGGCGCACGGCCCGAGCGCGCGCTCGACGAGCTGCTCGATCCCGCGGCGCGGGAGCGCATGGGCGAGCGGCTGCGGGAGCTGCGGCCCGACAACGGCGCGCCGGCGGCGGCCGCCTGGCTCGAGGAGCTCGCGGACGCCAAGGCGCAAGCCGCGCGTCCCGGTGAGCCGCTGGCGCAAGTACCTGCGCACGCCCGGCCCGCTCGGCGCAGCGCCGCCGCGCCGTTCGTCGCACGGCTGCCGGTCCACGCGGCGCGCGTTCGTCAAGCAGACGATCCAGCGGCCGGCCCCGCGGACCGTGGTCCTCGCCCTGGGCGTCGAGCCCGAGGCGAGAGAGGAGGGCGCGTCGCCGAGGGCCTCGCGCGGACGCCGGACCCGCCCGAGCGGGTGCTGTTCGTCTCCGACTCGCTCGAGCTCGCGGCGCTGCGGCGCGCCGGCGTCGGCCACGAGCACATCCCGGACGCCGCCGAGGCCCAGCCGGCCCTCGCCGGCGAGCCCTACGAGGAGTTCGCCCGCGCCGGCTGGAGCTGATCCTGGCCGAGCGCAGGCGCCCCAAGCGCATCTCGCCGTGGGCGATTCGGCTGCGGAGATCCTGGCCTCCTCCGGTACCCTGAGCCGCTGAGCGTCGGCCGACTCGGCGACCTCCGGGCGACGCCACTTCACCATGGAGGCTTCCACGACCCCGCAGAACGATCGCGGCGGGGCGGAGGCTCCGGCGACCGCCGGGGCGCCCGCCGACGCCAACGGCGCCAGCCGTGGCGGAGCGCTGCCCAATCTGGTCGTGATCGGCGCCCAGAAGTGCGGCACCAGCGGCCTGCACTACCACCTGGGCCTGCACCCCGAGATCTCGATGTCGAAGCCGAAGGAGCTCAACTTCTTCATCGAGGAGCGGAACTGGCCGCGCGGGCCCGACTGGTACGCGGGCACTTCGACGCCGCGGCGACGATCCGCGGCGAGTCCTCGCCCAACTACACCGCCTACCCGCACCACCTCGGCGTGCCCGAGCGGATGCACTCGATGATCCCCGACGCGAAGCTGATCTACGTGGTCCGCGATCCGCTGCTGCGGATCGCCTCGCACTGGGTCCACAACTACGCGAAGCGCCGCGAGAAGGGCGATCTGCGCGGCGACGCTGGCGCACCCGAACACCTCGTACCTGATCCGCAGCCAGTACCACATGCAGCTCCAGCAGTTCCTGCGCTACTACGACATGGAGCAGATCCTGGTCTTCCAGCAGAGCGACTTCCGCCGCGAGCGCGCCGACAGCCTGCGCACGATCTTCGAGTTCCTGGGCGTCGACCCCGACTTCACGCACCCGAGCTTCGAGCGCGAGCGCCACGCGACGGCGCGCAAGACCCGTGCCACCCGCCTCGCCGCCCGCCTGGAGCGGATGAGCAAGAGCCGGCGCGGGCGCCTGCTCCCGCCGAAGATGTGGTTCGCGCTCGACGAGCGCCTGCCCCTGCGGCGCCCGATCGAGCGCCCCGACGTCCGCGCAGCGCTCGACGACGAGGCGCTGCGCGTGCTGCGGGAGGACGCCGAGCGCCTGCGCGACCTGGTCGGCCGCGATTTCGCGGGCTGGTCGATCTTCGAGACATGAGCGGAGGGCCGGCCGGAGGCCGGCGCGCGGGCGGCACCGGCGCCGTCCTCGGATTCCGCCTCATCTCCTACTCCGGCGTCCAGGGCGTCGGCCCTGATCGCCGGCAACCTGCTGCAGCTGGGGACGATCGCGCGCGGTCGCCGGGTACCTGGGCGCCGCGGATCTCGGCCAGTACAGCCTGCTGCTCTTCGGCGGCGCGCTGATCACGATGATCTTCAGCCTCGCCGTCAAGCCGGGCACGATCCGCCGCACGTTCGGCGGCGGCGACGACGACGACGACGACGACGAGGACGAGGAGGAGATCGTCTCCGCCTCGCCCAAGCGCAGCCTCGGGACGTTGGGCTGGTGTGGGCGGGCGCTGCTGGGCGCTGGCCGCTCACCGCGCTGGTCGTGGTCTGTTCCGCGAGCCGCTGGCCGAGCTCCTGCTGGGAGACGAGCAAGCACGCGACCTGATCCTCTGGTCGGGCATCCTCGGGCGCGCCGGGATCCTCTTCCGGGTCGGCGTCCATCTCGCTGTGGTTCGAGCGGCGCCCCGGTGCCTTCCTCATCGCCGAGATCGGCCGCCCGCTGATCACGCTCGCGCTGATGGTCCCGCTGCTCGCGGCCGGCGGCCGGCTTGGAGGTGGCGATCGCCGCCGGCGGCGATCGGAACGCTGCTCGCCGCCTGCTGGCGTTCGTGCTGCTGCGCGGCAGCTTCGAGCCGAACTTCGACCTGGCCGAGGTGACGGCAGATCGCCGCCGCCGGCAAGCGCCGGGTACCGATCGTCGCCTCGCTGTGGGCCGTCCAGAACGCCGACGTGTTCCTCCTCTCGCGCTTCGTCGACAACACCGACCTGGGCCTCTACGCGCTCGCCTCGAAGATCGGGCTGGTCGTCACCTTCTTCCCGCAGGGCTTCCGGGTGGCGATGCGGCCGATGCGCAAGTCACCGGTCTTCAAGGCGGTGCGGACCCGGAGTACGGCCGCTCGATCGCCGATGGGCAGATCCTCGGGTACTTCGTCCTGGTCTGCATCGCCTCGATCCTGGCGATGGTGCTGCTCGGCCAGCTGCTGATCGACCTCGCGCCGCCGGAGTTCGCCGATGCCGCGCCCCTGATCCCGCTCGCCGGCCGCCGGCCTCACGATGCCGTCGCTGTGGCGCACGATGCAACGGCCAGACGGCCTGGCCGGGCAAGTCGCGCGCTCGACGTTCGTCGATGCGACCGTCCTGGCCGCGCGCGACGTTCGTCGGCGTCTGCGCTGCTGCTGGCGCCCGAGATCGGGATCTACGCCGCGCCCATCGCGATGCTGGCCGGCTTCATGCATCCCGATCACCTACTTCTTCCTCCGCAGCCAGCTCGGCGAGAGCCCGCTCGTGTTCCCGTACGCGGAGGTGCGTCAAGGCGCTGGCCGCCGCGGTTGTGATCGGCGGCGGCTTCCACCTGCTGCCGGAGCTGCCGGCCGTCGGTCGAGGCGCTCGTGGTCGATCGCTCCTGATGCTCGCTCTACGGGGCGCTGCTCTTCGTGCTGCGGGTGATCCCCGAGAACCACTGGCCCGCCCTCAGCGGACGATGGCGACCTCGATGATCGCCGGGCCGACCCGACCGGTGAACCCGCGGCGCGGCCTGCGTGCGCTGGAGCCCGAGGATCGTGAGTCGCTGCGCGTCGCCGTCAGCGACGAGCTGCCCCCGGCGGCCTTCGGCGAGCCTCGCCGGTCCCGCATGCGGACGCTGCGGGAGGACAGGCCGATGGGCCCGCTGGAGGTCGATGGCACCGAGGAGGCGCGGCTGGTCTGGGCCCTGCGGGGCGCGGGGCGGATGGGCGGCGCGCCGGTACGGCGCAAGGCCGGAGTGGGACGGCGAGAAGCTGGCGGAGTTCCTCTTCGCCGATGAGCCTGCCGGCCGTTCGCGGCGCGACGATGCGCGCGCTGCTCGCCGACGGGGCCGACCCCGAAGACCTGCGGGCGCTCGAGGACCTCGTCCAGCACCTCTCGCGGGTGCCGGACGACGCCTGGGAGGGGACGGCCGGCCGCCGAGAGCCCGGTCGCGCGCCGGCGCCGTCGTGCAGCGGGCCGGCGTGGGCGCAGCGCGATTCGCGCGCGCCGCGCGCGCCATCGCCAAGCGTCTCTAGGGCCGCCGCCGGCCGGGAAGGGTCAGTCGACGCGGCGGATGATGATCTGGTCGGGCTCGACCGTGACCTCGACCTTGCGGTGGCCCTTCCAGTGCTCGGAGTAGACCGGGTCGGTGCTCACCGCCGGATCGAGCCAGAGGCCGTAGCCATCCTTCTCGCCGTGGTCGAAGGTCGCCTCGAGCCCGGCGCCCGCGCGCTTCGGGCCACGTCGGCGTCGCCGTCGCCGCCGGCCGGCCGCTCCCTGAGCCCGCCCCCGCCGCCCTGCGCCTGGCGGCCACCACCGAGCGGCTTCCGCGCCTCCTCGGAGCCGTCTTCGGAGTCGGCCTCTTCGTCCGAGTCGTCCTCGTCCTCGTCGTCCTCGCTCCTCGTCCTCCTCGTCCTCCTCGGCCTCCATCGCGGCCTCGATCTCGGCCTCGATCTCGTCGCGCAGATCGACGTCGTCGCTCGAGCCCTCCTCGCCGGAGAGGTCGTTGCGGCGGATGAAATCCCTCAGTTCGGACGCCGAGACATCGAGTTGGTGGGCGATCCAAGCCTCGGTGCGTCCCTGCTGGACCCAGGCACGAACCTGGTTCAGCTGTGATCTCTGTGGTTTGCGGGCCATATGCGGCGGCGATACTAGTGCAAGCCCCCCGGGTCCACGCCCACCACTACTCCAAGGCGCACGGTTGTCGGTGGCGATCGCACGCGACAGCGGCTATGTTGCTGCCTCACTACGCCGCGATGGGGGAAACGTCCGGCGGCAACTCGAACGGAAGCGAGATGCTGGTCCTTACACGCAAGACCAACCAGAGCATCATGATCGGGGACGAGATCGAGGTGACGGTGCTTGCCGTCTCACGGGACAAGATCCGCCTTGGGCATCGCCGCGCCGCGCGAGGTGCCGGTCTTCCGCAAGGAGGTCTACCTCTCGATCCAGGGCGAACAGGGCGAGGGCGCTGAGGGCGACCGCGAGGAGACCGAGACGGCGCTCGAGGCGCTGAAGGGCGACGGCTCGGCGTAGACGTCGGCAGGTGGGCCGTTAGCCCATCAACCAGGCGAGCGTCTCGAACATCACCACGGTCACGGTGACGACCGTGACGGAGAGCGCGACGAGCAGGGTGCCGAAGGCGACCTTGCCGCGCGACTCGGCGGTTGCGATGCGGCGGGCCTTCGAGCGGTTGACCGCACGCTGACGCAGCTGCTGGCGCCGGCGCCGCTCGAGAGCGGCCTCCTGCGCGAACGCGGTCTCGTAGTCCGTAAGGGTCTGCTGCATCCGCATGAGGCCGCAAAAACTAGCAGACGCTCACACACCTGAAAGCCACTGCTTACATTGACCGTTCTGTCACTTGAGAGCCCGGCAGGGACGACGCTCTATGCAGGCGTCCCAGACGCAGTCCTAGCGCGCGCCGCCACAGCTCGCGGCCCGCATCCGCGCTCCCGCTCGAGCTCGAAGGAGCTGCGGCCTGGTCCGTGTTGGGCGGGATCTCCAGGGTCTGCGCGTACCCGCCCGGACCAGCTCGGCGTTGATGAACTTCGTCGCCCACGTAGACGTACGCGAGCAGGCGCCCGTAGCTTGTCGCGCTCCTCGGTGCCGAAGACTCAGCCGCACGCGCTCGCCGTCGACGAGCTCCTGGTTTCGCTCGTGGCCTGCTTGCCGAAGCACTCGAGGCCGATGCTGGGATCCACCTCCGGCGTGTCGATGCCGATGTAGCGCACGCTCTCGTCGTCCCGTCGACGCTCGCGTGGCGGTGTCGCCGTCGACGACGCTCGGTGACCGGACCCGTCCCTCGATCATCGCGGCTCCGCTGGAGCCGCCCGGCGCCTCGTCGTCGTCGCCGGAAGCGACGATCAGGTACGCGACGCGGCGACGAGCAGGAGCAGCGACCGCCCCGGCGCTCGGCGCCACGCGGGGGGAACCGAACATCGGCCGAGCCTGCCACACGCCCCGGCCAACCCCGCGGAGGCGATAGCGCGCCCCCGCGGGATGTCCGGCGCTACGCGGTGCGCTCGCGCTGCTCCGGGTACCCGTCCGGTCCTCGCGGTCGCGCCCGACTCGCTCGTCGTCGCCGCGCTCCTAGCCCGCGCGATCGACTCGGCGGTGATAGCGCTCTCCGGCCTTGCCGCCCGCCACCGCGGCCAGCGCGGTGCCGAGCAGGACGAGGGCCAGAACGATGATCCCGCCCGTGGTCGCGTCCTCGTCGATCGGCAGGCGCGGCAGGTCGAGCCCGCGAACAGGTTCCACTCCTCGCCGGCGATCAACCCGACAGCGCCAGCGCGACGGTCACGATGAGCGCCCAGATCCAGACGCCCAGGCCCTGGCGCGCCCCGTCGAAACGGGACATCCGGCCCGCGACGTAGCCGCCGGCGAAGTACGAGACGAGGGCGATCAGCAGCAGCCCGATGCCGCCGACGATGCCGACGGTGTCGGCGCTGGAAATGGCCTCACCCGGCGAGTCGATCTCCGAGATCGCCACGGCGGCTCCGGCGGCGCTCAACAGCGCGGTCAGCAGTACCGCCATCCCCACGGCCACCAGCCAACCGAAGAATGCCGCTCCCCAGTTCAGCCTCCAAACCGGTCGCGCCGGCGCTCCTGCGCGGCCGCGATCGTTCTGTCATGGGCTTCCATGCGTCCTCCCTTTCGTTTACGGAAGGCGGCTGCCCGGTCGCCGCGCCGGAAAACCGGCGCTTAACGCCGGGTCAACACAAGGGACGGCCGGGCTCACGGGAATGCGCGAGACGCTGGAGAGCATGATCTCCTTGATCTGCTCAACGATCTCCAGGGCCTCGGTCCACTCGCGCTGCCAGACGTTGCGGCCGTAGATCACGCCCGGAGCCGCCCGCCTCCATGATGAAGCGGGTCTGCTCGAGCAGCTGCTCGTCGTCGATCCTGCGAGCCGCCCGAGAGGACCACCAGCGAGCGGCCCGCCGACTCGACGACCTGGCGGACGGCCTCCTCCTGGGAGACCTCCATCTCGTTGTAGGGGGCGGGGGTGAGCTTGTCCTTCTCCGGGTCGATCTTCGGCATGTTGAGCTTCACGACGTCGGCGCCCATCTCCATCGCCATCCGGGCGGCGTAGTCGATCGCGTAGAAGGTGGTCTGGCCGCCCTTCTTGTCGAGCGCGGCGCCGCGCGGGTACGCCCAGACGACGAGCGGCATGCCGAAGCGGTCGCAGTCCTGGCGCACCTGGCGCAGCTGCTCGAGGTCCGCGTCCTGGCGGGGCGAGCCGACGTAGAGCGTGTAGCCAACGGCGTCGGCGCCCGAGGCGGACGGCGTCCTCGACCGAGGCGTTGCAGGTCGAGAGCGCGTCGTCGGAGGGCGGGACGTCGGTCTTGCCGTTGACCTTCAGCAGCAGCGGCACCTGGCCCGCGTAGTCGGGGTAGTACTTCTCGGCGAGCCCGATCTGGCACGGCGATCGCCGAGTAGCCGGCCTCGGCGGCGAGGCGGAACTGGTACTCGGGATCCTTCGAGGCGGGGTTCGGGAAGAAGTCGCGCGGGCCGTGCTCGATGCCCTGATCGATCGGCAACAGCAGGAGGGTCCCGTTGCCGGGCCCGAACTCGAACAGCAGGCGGCGCAGGCGCGCGCGCTTGCCGGGGGCGAGGGTGGCCAACAGGGACTTCTGCTCGGTTGCGCTCTTGATCTCCATGGGCCTGCAGGTTAGCTGCCCGCAGGCAGGGGTAGCATCGGCAGCGCTGCCCCCTCCGAGAGGCCCCGAACGGTGCTCGAACACAACTTCACAGGCCCCTCGTTCACGATCGGCATCGAGGAGGAGCTGATGCTCCTCGACGCCGAGACGATGGAGCTCTCGCAGTCCATCGAGGCGTGCTCGAGGCGGTGCCGGCCGAGTTCGACGGACAGATGAAGCCGGAGCTGCTCCAGTCGTTCCTGGAGGTCGCCACCAAGCCCCATCCCGACGTCTCCAGCGCCGGCGAGGAGCTGCGCGCGCTGCGCCGGTCGCTCACCGAGGTCGCCGAGGGCCATGGGCCTGCGTATCGGGGCGGCCGGCACGCACCCGTCCGCCCGCTGGGAGGACCAGGCCGTCGTCGACGACGCCGCGCTACGAGCAGATCGTGTTCGAGCTCCAGTACATCGTCCGCCAGTTCCTGATCTTCGGGACGCACGTCCACGTCGGGGTCGAGGGCGCCGACCGGGCGATCTACGTCGCCGACGGCATTCGCCGATACCTGCCGCTGATGCTCGCCCTCTCGACCAACTCCCCGTTCCTCGCGCGGCCATCCCACGGGGATGATGTCGTCGCGAACGCCCGTGTTCCGCGCCCTGCCGCGGGCCGGAATCCCACCGCATTTCGGCTCGTGGGAGGCCTACTGCGAGCCGGGTCGAGGTGATGATGCGGGCGGGCGCGATCCGCGACTACACATTCCTGTGGTGGGACGTCCGCCCGCACCCGAACCTCGGCACGGTCGAGGTCCGCGTATTCGACCAGCAGACGCGGGTCGAGCTGACGATCGCGCTGGCCGCCCTCACCGTGTCGATGGCCCACCGGCTGAGCGCGTTCTACGACGATGGCGCCGCCCTGCGTCGAGTACCCCACCGAGCTCGTCGACGACAACAAGATCCGGGCGGCGGTGAAGGGCATGAACGGCGTCCTGCTGGACTTCTGGGCCGGCGAGCAGGTCCCGGCGGAGCGCTTCGCGATGCAGCTCCTGGGCGTCCTGTCCGAGCACGCGCAGGAGCTGGGGTGCGAGCGCGAGCTCGCGGGGGTGGGGGAGCTGCTGGCCGGGAACACCGGCGCCCATCGGCAGCTACGGATCTGGGAGCAGACCCCGGACCTCAAGGCGCTCGTCGCGGGCATCGTGGAGGCCAGCCGCGTCTGAGTCTTCGGGCGGGCGACGACTATGCTCGGATCAGCCCGTGGACTCTCCACCTGAGCTGAGCGTCGTGTGCAAGCAGTGTGGCTCGGAAGTGAGCCCGTACGTGACCGAGTGCCCGTACTGCGGCACCCGCCTACGCAAGCGGGCGCCGAAGCTGGAGCGCCGCGACGGCGAGCTCGCGGCGCAGGAGACCCGGCGCGATCGCCGGCGGCGCAAGGCCGCGATGCGCTCACCGAGACGCGAGCGGAGCCCCTACGACGCCGATCGTCCCTGGGTGACGATCGCGGCCCTCGCGATCCCCGCGGTCGCCATGATCGTCCAGCGCGCCGCCGGGCTGAGCGTCTTCGACATGGGCGCGATCATCGGTCCGATCGGCGACGAGTACTGGCGCTATTTCGCCGCGCCGTTCGTGTACGACGACATGGGCTACCTGTTCGTGATCGGCCTGGCCCTGGCCATCTTCCTGCCCGAGGTCGAGCGGCGGCTGGGGACCGTGCCGACGGCGTTGATGTTGCTGGCATGCGGCTCGCTGGGCATGCTGTTCGCCGTCGGGCTCGAGGACGCGCTCGGCGACGGCCTGCCGGTCGCCGCCGGCGGCAACGGGATCGCGCTCGGGGTGATCGGCGCGCTGGCTCGTGATGCGCGACGCCGGACGCCGCCGCGACCCCACGGAGGAGTACGACCAGATCGCGCGTCGCCGTGTGCGCGGCCGTGCTCCTGCTGCTGCCGCTGGTGGAGGACTTCGCCTCGCCCTGGGCCGGCCTCGGCGGGCGCGCTGGTCGGGCTGGCCTGCGGGCTCGGCGCCGCCCTGGGGCGGGGGAGGCGCCGACGGTCCGATGAGCAAGTTCACGACGCTGACCGACGAGCTGCACGCCTACATGGTCGAGCACGGCGCGCGCCAGGACGCGGCCCTGCGGCGGGTCCAGGCCGAGACCGAGGCGATGGGCGACATCGCGGTCATGCAGATCGCGCCCGACCAGGGCGCGTTCATGACCCTGTTGGCGCGGTCGATCGGAGCCCGCGAGGCGCTCGAGGTGGGGACCTTCACCGGGCTACTCCGCGATCTGCATCGCTCGCGGACTCGGCCCCGGCGGGCGGCTGATCTGCTGCGAGCTGAGCGAGGAGTACGCGGCGACCGCGGCGGCGCAACTTCGAGGCCGCCGGCGTCGCGGACCGGATCGAGATCCGGATCGGCCCGGCGCTCGACACGCTGCGGGCGCTGCCCGAGGGCGAGGTATTCGACATCACCTTCATCGACGCCGACAAGACAGAGCTACCCCGACTACTACGAGGAGGCGCTCGCGCGGACGCGGCCGGGCGGGCTGGTCCTGCATCGACAACGTGCTGCGCAACGGCACCGTCGTCGACCCGGCCCGGCCGGAGCCGGCGAGGACGAGCAGCTCCGCGGCACGCTGAAGGTCAACGAGCTCGTGCGCGACGACGACCGGGTGGACGTCGCGATGGTCGGGATCGCCGACGGGCTCACGATCGCTCGCAAGAGGTGAGTGGATCGGCGATGACGGGCTCTCGAGCTTCAGCGGGAGGCGCGTGGCCGGCTCGGTTGCGACGTTCGCCGCGGGCACGGCGGAGGGCAGGCTGCTCGAGGCTCGACGGGGTCGCGGCGGCGATCAACCCGGCGTGCGCCCAGCGCTCGATCGTCAACAGCGCTCACCTACCGGGACGCCGCCGCGCTTGCGGGCGCGCTCCCGGAGCTGGCGCGCGAGCTACGCGGATGCCGGGATCGCGGCCCGACGCGATCTGGACGGTCGAGCCTTCCCCGACGCGCAGGCCGTTCTGGAGGACGCGGGCTACGTCCTCGACAGCGAGCCCGCCGGGATGTTCGCTCGAGCTGACGAGCGACTCCGACGCCGACCCGGGCGACCTCGACTGGGACGCGGAGGCCACCCCACAGGAGGTCGGGCGCGGTGAACGACAGGGCCTATGGCTACCCGGAGGGGGAGGGGGTCGCCGGCGCCATCGGGGACGCTCCGCCGGGATGCCGATGCGGCACGTACCGTGCCCGCGTCGACGGCGAGGTCGCGGCGGTCCTGCAGACGTTCGACGTCGGGACCGACTGCCATATGGGCTGGGTGGCCACGCTGCCCGAGCACCGCGGCAAGCGGCTCGCATCAGCGGCTCATGGCGGCGGCGCTCGCCGACGCGCGCGACCGCGGGCTGCGCAGACCACCACGCTCCAGGCCAGCATGCTCGGCCGGGGTGTGTACGAGCGGCTCGGGTACGAGCGTGGTCTGCCGGCTTCAGCTCCACGAGAAGCGCGAGGCATGACCGACGGGTCCACGGACGAGGAGCTCCGCACGCGCCGTGGAGGCCCTCTCCGATCCGCGAGCGCTTCGCGCGCGCCGAGGCGGTCGTGGCGGCGGCCGCTCCGCAGCTTCAGGCGGTCCTGGCCCAGGCGCTCGAGGCCGGAGGCTGGTTCGGCGACGCACACGAGGCCGAGGTGCGAAAGGCTTCCGCGGTCGACGACCTCGAGCAGCGGGTAGTCGTCCTGCGCACCCTTCTCGCCGAGGAGGCGCGAATGGGAATGATGGTGGGCGTCGCCGTTGGGTGGGCGCTCGCCGAGGAACTAAAACGAGAACGAGGAGACCTGAGCATGGAGATTCGCTACCACGGACATTCCTGCTTCGAGCTGAGCGAGGGCGACGCGCGCGTGCTGATCGATCCGTTCCTGAAGCCGAACAACCCGACCGCGGTGGCCACCGCCGACGAGGTGGAGCCGACCCAGATCCTCGTCACCCACGGCCACGTCGACCACATGGCCGACGCCGTCGGGGTGGCGAAGCGAACCGGCGCTGCCATCGCCGCCCAGGTCGAGATCGCCGAATTGGCTCCAGGCCCGCGACCTCGAGAACGTCTCCGATCCGAACCTCGGCGGGACCGTGGAGTTCGAGGGCGGCTGGGCGAAGCTCGTCCAGGCGTTCCACACCAGCACGCTCCCGGGCTCCAACGAGGTGCCCTTCAGCGCCGAGCACGGCACGCCGGTCGGCCAGGCCGCCGGCTGGGTCGTGAACCTGGGCGGCGTCACCGTCTACCACGCGGGCGATACCTGCCTCTTCGGCGACATGGAGCTGATCGCGAGGAGCACGCCGATCGACGTCGCCCTGCTGCCGATCGGCGGCCACTACACGATGGATCGCCACGACGCCGTGATCGCGGCTGAGCTGACGGGGGCCAAGACCGTGATCCCGATGCACTACGACACGTTCCCCCCGATCGAGACCGACGCCGGGGCGTTCCAGTCCGATGTGGAGGCCAGGCTCGACGCGAAGGTGGTCGTTCTGGATCCGGGCGAGGCCCACGAGGCGTAGCCGGCGCGCCGACGGGCGCCTGACGGGGGATCCTCCTTACCCGGGGCTCACAACCCGTTCGGCCACATCGGAGGCACTCGCGAACTCGACGTCGCCGTGACCGAACGCAACGCGGATGAACGTGTCGAGCGCGCCGATTCGCGAGGGCCGGCCGCTGAGGAATGGGTGCGCGGTCGGGACGCAGAGAGAGTTGGTCTCCCTCATCGCTTCGAGCTCCTCGAGCCAGAGCTCCGCCACCTTGCTCGGCGCGATGATCCGCTGCCCGATGTCCGGCTCTGGGAGGAAGGCGTACTGCTCCCAATCGTCCAGACTCCAGTGCACCGGTAGCTCGGCGATCTCACCCCCCTCGAGTTGCAGCCTGTACGGAACGTCGGCGTCCATGAGGGACGAGTCGTAGAGGAGGCCCGCCCCCGCGACGAGCTCCAGGGTGATCGCTGTCTGGCGCCAGAACGGTGCGCGGTATCCCCGCGGTTCGATGTCGAGCTCACCTAGCGCGGCCGTCGCAAGCTCGAAGTCCGTTCTCTGGCCGTCCTCGTCCATGTCCACGGTCATGGCATGAGTGTGTCCGTGGAGTGAGATCTCGTGCCCGGCATCGGCAATCGAGCGCACCGCCTTCGGCCAGCGCTGCGCGGTAACCCCCGGTACGAAGAAGGTCCCCGGTACGGAATGCCGGTCGAGCAGGTCGAGGATCCTGGGGACTCCGACCAGCGGCCCGTATGCCTGGTGCGACATGGTCGAGAGGTCTGCGGCGTAGTGCTCGCCCTCCGCAAGGATCGGCGATTCAGCATCTACGTCGAACGTGAGCACCACCACGGCTGCGGCCTCACGTGACCAGTCCTCCGGGGCAGGCAGCCGCGGCGGCCCATGGGGCTGGTCCGGAGTCGGATCCTGTGGGGCGCGAGTCATCCGGGGCCCCGAGTGGTACCACCATTCGGCTGGAGGATCTGCCCCACGATCGCCGCGGCGCCGGGTGAGCAGAGGAAGGCGA
>CAVSOA010000004.1:0-145606 GCA_963729505.1 uncultured Solirubrobacterales bacterium | reverse complement strand
CTCGGCTCCCTGCCGCTCGCCAGCCTGGGCGTCCCCTCGATGCTCCAGGAGTTCCGGCGCCTGTATCCGGGTATCGGCATCCACCTGCACGAGCAGGCCGTCGACGTGGTGCTGGCGATGCTCCGGCGCGGCGAGCTCGACCTCACGTTCGCGCCGTCTCGCCGGGCGAGGCCGGCTGGGGCCGGATGACCGCCAGCTCCTCTACTAGGAGGATCTCGTTGCCGTGATGTCGCCGGCCCACGCGCTCGCCGGCAGGCCGCCGTGCGGGTCGAGCAGCTCGCCGACGACCCGCTGATCGGGTTCAGGCGCGGATCCGCGCTGAGCGCGCCGTCGACGAGCGGATGGAGCTCGCCGATCCGGCGCCGGGCTACGCGTTCGAGACGTTCGAGCTCGAGACGATCCGCGCGCTCGCCTCACATGGGCTCGGCGTCGCGATGCTGCCCGCCGGCTACGTCGGCGTCGCCGGCCCCGAGGTCGCGTCGGCTCGGCTGCGGCCGCGGGTGCGGATCCCGATCAGCCTCGTGTGGCGCTCCGGCGCCGCCACACGCCCGCCGCGCAGGCCTTCCTCGACTTCACGCGCGAGCGGTTCGGTTAGTGGCCTTGCGGTAGGAATTACGCCTGGTGAGCAGGCCTCCGCCGCCCGCGCTCCGCTGCGAAGCGCCCCCTCCATCAGCCCGTGCCAGTCGCCGGCGGTGTGCTCGCCGGCGAAGGCGAGCGGGCCGTGGGGGGCCGGAGCACAGCCGTCCTCCTCGACCCAGACCGAGTAGGCGGCGCGGACCCAGGGGTCGTCGTCCCAGGTGGAGACGAAGGCGCCGTCCGTCTCCAGGTCGAGGTCGGGACGCAGTTCGGCGAGCGAAGCGGCCCACGCCGCGGGGCCCTCGATGACGGCGAGGCGATCGAGCGCGGCGGCCGAACCGGCGAAGCAGCAGGCGACCGGCTGGGCCTCCCCGCTCGCCCCGTTCGCGGTCCAGACCCAGTAGCGCCCGGGAACGCTGAGGACCGCGCTGGGCGGCGCCGGCTCCCGGAGCGGGACGAACAGCTTCGCGGCGTGGCCGTAGGAGACCGACGCGAGCGCGCCCGCGAGCGGCTCCGGCAGGCCGGGCTCGAACGCGATCTCACCGATCACGCTCGCCGGCACGGCGATGACGCACGCGTCGGCCTCGACCTCGCCGGCGTCGGTACGCACGGTCACGGCGTCGTCGCTCCAGGCGATCGCCCGCGCCGGCTCGCCCAGCCTCACCCCGCCGTCGAGCCCGCGCGCAAGCTCGAGCGCGATCCGCCTGGTTGCCGCCCGCGACGCTCGGCGCGGGGAAGTCGTTGATGTGGGCGACCATCCCGAGGGCCGCGGAGCCGACGGTGTCCGCCGGTGCCGCCGACGACACCTCGGTCCGCGCCGCCAGGGCCTCGCGCACCGCCGGAGGCATCTCGAGTCGGTCGACCAGCTCGCGCGCCGAGAGCCCCTCGCCCTTCCCCCGCCGCCGTCGCCCGCTCGATCTCGGCCACCGCGGCGTCCAGCTCGGCCGGGTCGAACGCCTCCGCGCCGCGCAGCTCGCGGCGGCCGTAGCTCATCCCCTTGTCGAGCAGATCCAGGCCGAGCCGCTCGGCCGTCTCCTGGACGACGGTGTTCTCCTCGAGGATGAACTCGGCGCCCATCTCGACCACGGATCCGTTCTCGAGCTCGCGCGACCACACGCGCCCGCCGACGCGGTCGCGCGCCTCGAGCACGACGACCTCCGCCGCCGCCGCGCCGAAGCTCATCCGCGGCGGCGAGCCCGGCGAACCCGGCACCGATGACGACCGCCCTCATGCGAGTTACTCCAGGTTGATCATCACGTGCTTGATCTCGGTGTAGTCCTCGAGCGCGTACATCGAGAGATCGCGGCCGTAGCCGGTCTCCTTGTATCCGCCGTGGGGCATCTCCGAGCAGAACGTGATGTGGTCGTTGACCCAGACGACGCCGAAGCGCAGCGCGTTCGCGACCCGGTGCGCGCGGCCGACGTCGCGCGTCCACACCGACGAGCCGAGCCCGTAGCGGGTGCCGTTGGCCCACTCGATCGCGTTCGCCTCGTCCTCGAAGCGCTGCACGGTGATGACCGGGCCGAAGACCTCGTTCTGGATCATCTCGTCGTCCTGTTGCAGGCCGGCGACGATCGTGGGCTCGAGGAAGTAGCCGGGCAGATCGGGCTCGGCTGCCGCCGGTGACGATCTCCGCGTGCTCGCCGCGCCGCTCGAGGAACCCCTCGACCCGCTCGCGCTGGTCGGCGCGAGATCACCGGACCGAGGGTCGTCGAGTCGTCCGAGGTGTCGCCCACGACGTAGCCCTTCGCCTGATCGGCGAGGCCGTTGACGACCTCGTCGTAGACGGACCCGGCGGCCAGCACCCGGCATGCCGCGGTGCAGTCCTGGCCGGCGTTGTAGAGGCCGGTCGCCGTGATCGTCTC
Organism: uncultured Solirubrobacterales bacterium; assembly: GCA_963729505.1. Lineage (GTDB taxonomy): Bacteria > Actinomycetota > Thermoleophilia > Solirubrobacterales > 70-9 > JBDTSW01. The sequence continues at coordinate 143,165 of CAVSOA010000004.1, read as the reverse complement.
CGCCACGGCCTCCATGTCGGCGTCGTCGAAGACGATCACGGGCGCCTTGCCGCCGAGCTCGAGGTGGACGCGCTTCAGCGTGTCGGCGGCCTCGCGGGCGATCCACTTGCCGGTCCCGGGCGAGCCGGTGAGGGAGACCATGTCGACGTCGGCGTGGCGGACGAGCCTTGCGCCGGCGGGCTCGCCGTGGCCGCCGATGACGTTGAGGACGCCCGGCGGGAAGATGTCGGCGGCAAGCTCGGCCAGCCGCAGCGTGCCCATCGGGGTGTTCTCGGCCGGCTTCAGGACGATCGTGTTACCGGTCGCGAGCGCCGGGCCGATCTTCCAGACCGCCATCGACAGCGGGTAGTTCCACGGGGTGATCTGGCCGACGACGCCCACCGGCTCGCGCCGGATCATCGACGTACGGTTCTCGACGTACTCGGCGGCGGCCTTGCCCTCCATGTAGCCGCGCCGCCCCGGCGAAGAAGCGCAGGTGGTCGGCGTTGTCCGGCATCTCCTCCTCGCGCGCCATCGCGATCGGCTTGCCGGCCTCGGCGGACTCGATCGACAGCAGCTCCTCGAAGTGGTCGTCGAACAGCTGCGCGAGGGCGAGCAGCCGCTCGGAGCGCTCGCGCGGCGTGGTCCGCGACCACGTCTCGAAGGCGCGGCGGGCGGCCGCGACGGCGCGGTCGACGTCCTCGGCGCTCGAGACCGGCGCCTCGGCGATCGCCTCTTCGGTCGCGGGGTTCAGCACCTCCTCGGTGGCGCCATCGGCGGCGTCGACGAGCTCGCCGTCGATGAAGTTCTTGAGCTTGGTCAGGGTTGCGGTGGCCATGGTCTCTCCTCGTTGATTGTCCATTGGAGCCTACTTGAAAAGTCCTGCGGATGACATCCGCCGAAAGGCCTTCAGGGGGATACGGTCGGCCCATGATCGATCCTTACAGTCGCTGGCCGGAGCCGGGCCGAAAGCCCCCGTACGCCGGGCTCCCGACATTCGCCGAGCTCCCGTATTCCGAGGATCCGGCGGACCTGGAGGGCGTGGATGTGGCGATCGTGGGGGCGCCCTTCGACTGGCTCGCGAGCGACCGCGTCGGCAGCCGCGACGGGCCGCGGGCGATCCGCATCGCCAGCCGCCCGATGGGGCCCGAGGTAGGGATCTCCGTCGACCCGAACGAGCTTCGGATCCTCGACTACGGCGACGCGCCGGTGCTGCCGTTCGACGTCGAAGCCACTCGCGCGGCGATCGAGACAGACCGTGGGCGAGGTCGTCGCCGCCGGGGCGATCCCGTTCGTGCTCGGCGGCGACCACTCGATCACCCTGCCGGCGCTCCGCGCCTGCGCCGCCAAGCACGGCCCGCTCGGGCTCGTCCACTTCGACTCGCACACCGACACCGCGCCCGAGGTCTACGAGCACACCGACAACCACGGCACGATGATGCGAACGCTCGTCGACGAGGGCCACGTCGACCCCGCCCGCTACGTGCAGATCGGCCTGCGCGGCTACTGGCCCGACACCGACGTGTTCGACTGGCAGGCCGAGCAGGGGATCACGCACCTCACCGCCTAGGACGTGCAGGCGGCGCGGCATCGACGAGGTCGTCACCGACGCGCTCGCCACGGTCGGCCCCGGCCCCGCGTACCTGAGCGTCGACATCGACGTCCTCGACCCCACCTTCGCGCCGAACACCGGCACGCCCGAGGCGGGGGGCCTCGAGCCGCGCGAGCTGCTCGTCGCGCTGCGAAAGCTCTCGCAGCGCGTCGAGTTCGTCGGCTGCGACATCGTCGAGACCGTGCCCGGAGGCTGGGGCACCGCCGACCCCGGCGCGCTGACCGCGGCGGCCGTGGTCACCACCACGCTCACCGGCATCGCCGCGCGGCGCGGCTGACGGATTCATAGCCCGGCGCCGACGCGCTCAGCGCAGCACCAGGGCAGTGCTCCGGGTGCCATCCGAGCTTGACCTTCGTCCCGGCTCCCAGCGGTCGTCGGCGCTCGCCCGGTAGGTGGCCTGCTCGAGCGCGACCAGGTGGTTGCCGTGGCCCACGTCCACGGTGACCTGGGTCGTCATGCCCAGGTAGACCCGGGCGAGCACGGTCCCCTCGAGGCTCACCATGCCCTCCTCGAGCTCGTCGACGGCGATCTTCTCGGGGCGGACCGAGAGGTTCACCACATCGCCGGCGTGAGCAGTCGTCGGGCAGCGGCGCCGGCACCTTGGTGCCGTTCCCGATCCGCACCGTGCCGCCGTCCTCGACGGTCCCCTCGAGCAGGTTGGAGATGCCGATGAAGCCGGCGACGAACTGCTCCGTGGGGTTCTCGTAGACCTCCTCAGGCGGCCCGCACTGGGCGACGCGGCCCTCGGTCATGACCGCGATGCGGTCCGACATCGAGAGCGCCTCCTCCTGGTCGTGGGTGACGAAGACGAACGTGATCCCGACCTCGCGCTGGATCTGCTTGAGCTCGACCTGCATCTGGCGGCGCAGCTTCAGGTCGAGGGCGCCCAGCGGCTCGTCGAGCAGCAGGACCTTGGGCCGGTTGACGAGCGCGCGCGCGAGGGCGATCCGCTGGCGCTGGCCGCCGGAGAGCTCGTCGGTCCGCGCGCTCGCCCGCTTGGTCATGTCCACGAGCTCGAGCGCCGCCGCGACGCGCTCGTGATCTCCTCCTTCGGGACCTTGCGGCGGCGCAGGCCGAACGCGACGTTGTCGCTCGATGTCGAGATGGTCGAACAGCGCGTAGCTCTGGAAGACCATGTTGGTGTCGCGCTCGTACGGAGGGACGTTCTCGACCGCCTCGCCGTGGAGAAGGATGCGGCCCTCCGTGGGCACCTCGAAGCCGGCGAGCATGCGCAGCGTCGTCGTCTTGCCGCAGCCCGAGGGGCCCAGCAGGGAGAAGAACTCGCCCTCGGGGATCGTGAGGCTGATGTCGTCGACCGCGGTGAAGTCGCCGAAGCGCTTCGTCACGCCCTCCAGCCGGATCGCCTCACTGGTCATCCGCGCAACCTCCCGTCGATTCCTGAATCTCTTGCGGCGGCTTCGCCGCCTGACACGCCAGTTTCGGTGCTAAAGCACCTCATCGCCATCACCCCTCGCCAGCCGTCAGTACCTTCAGCCCGCTCTCGCGCCTGCCGAACAGTCGCGGCAACAGCACCGCGAGCCCGATGGCCGACAGCGAGACGACCATCATCAGCGTCCCGATCGCGTTGATCGTCGGGTCGAGCCCGAAGCGGATGGCTGACCAGATCCGCACCGGCAGGGGCTGGAGGTCCTCGCCGGTGGTGAAGAACGAGAGCACGAAGTCGTCGAACGAGAAGGCGAACACCAGCAGCCCGGCGGCGAGGACCGACGGCCACAGGGCCGGGACCAGCACCAGGCGTACCGACTGCCAGCGGGTGGCCCCGAGGTCCATCGCGGCCTCCTCGACCTCGTCGCTGATCGAGGCCATTCGCGCCCGCACCACGATCGTCACGTATGAGATCGAGAAAGTGATGTGGGCGAGGACGATCGTCCAGAAGCTGAGGGCGATCCCGATCTGGGAGAAGATCAACAAGGCCGAGATGCCGGTCACGATCTCGGGCACGACCAGCGGCACCAGCATCAGGATGTTCGCCCCCGGTGCCCATCGCGTCCGCGAGCGCACGAGGCCGATCGCCAGCGCCGTGCCCAGGATGGTCGCCGCGACCATGGTCAGCAGCGCGATCTCGAGCGAGGCGAACAGCGACTCGCGCAGCTCCGGGTTGTCGAGGAAGGCCTTGTACCACTCGAGCGACAGCCCGTCCATCGCCACCAGCGACTTCTGGCCGTTGAACGAGAACAGGATCACGACGAAAATCGGGACGAACAGGAAGAGGTAGACGCCTGCGGAGAAGACCCGCAGGAACCGGGGCTTGTCGAAGCCGTCGCTCACGCGACCGCCTCAGTGCGCGCGTCCCTGGCCGCCGAGCGCAGGTAGAAGACCATCCAGACCGACAGGAAGAGCATCATCACCACGGTCAGCGCCGCGCCGAATGGCCAGTTGTTGGCCGTGAAGAACTGGTCCTGAATGAGGTTGCCGACCATGTAGGTGTCCGGCCCGCCCAGCAGCTGGGCGGAGACGAAGTCGCCCACGGAGGGCAGGAACACGAGCACCGCGCCGGCCAGGATCCCCTGCCTGGTCTGGGGAAGGGTGACGTGGAGGAAGGTCTGAAGCGGCGTCCCGTACAGGTCCTTGCCCGCCTCGATCACCGACTTGTCGAGCCGCTCGAGCGCTCCGTAGACCGGCAGGATCATGAACACGAGGTAGCCGTATGTGAGCCCTCCGATGACCGCCCACGGCGTGTTGATCATCTGGATCGGCTGGTCGCGGAGGCCCGAGTCGACGATGGCGTTGTTGACGAGGCCCTCGTCGGCCAGCAGGGCAACCCAGGCGTAGGTGCGCACGAGGTAGTTGACGAAGAAGGGCAGGACCAGCAGGGCGATCAGCGCGTTGCGGTATTTGCCCCCGTAGCGCGCGATGTAGTACGCGACCGGGTAGCCGATCGCCAGGCAGAGGATGGTCGTCGCCAGCGCGTACAGGACCGAGCGCAGCAGCACCGGCATGTACGTCGGATTGAACGCGTCGCTGTAGTTGTCCCAGTGGAACGCGTAGACGGCCCGGCCGAGGTCGTCCACGTACCCGAAGGACAGGGCGAGGACGAGGGTGAGCGGGATCAGGAAGAGGAGGACCAGCCACAGGGCTCCGGGGACGAGGAACCGGGTCCAGAACCCGCCCGCGGTCATCGCAGGGTGCCCGCCATCGCTAGGAGGCCTTCACCTCGGTGAAGACCTCCGTCCAAAGCTGCCGGGCCTCCGGATCGTCCAGGCGGTACTCGAGGGCGCTGGTATCCAGGGCCTCCAGATCAACGTCGATCGACGGCTCCTCCTTGGCGAGCTTTGCGAACTCCTGCGCGCCCCCCTCGACCGGCTGCGGGTAGCCGTTCCAGGCGACGTTCCGGGTCGAGGCCTCCGGGGAGATGATCCAGTCCATGAACAGCATTGCCGTGCCCGGGCTGCGCGCGGTGACCGGGATCGACATGAGGTCCGTTCCGACCGGCACGCCCTCGTCGCACGTCTCGTACTTGTAGAGCTCGGGGTCGTCGACCTGGTTGCGGACGTTCACGAGGTCGCCGTTCCACGCCTGGTGGAGCACGGCCGTCCCGGACACGAGGTTCTGCACGGAGTTGGTTGAGAAGCCGCGGGCGTTCTCCTTCTGGGCGAGCAGGGTCTCCTTCGACGTGTCGAGCTCCTCGGGGCTCGGCGTGTTCAGGTCGAAGCCGTTGATGAGGTTCGCCTCGCCGATCGCCTCCTGGAAGTCGTCGAGGATGAACATGCGACCTTCGCCGTCAGGGTTCAGGAGGTCGTTCCAGGAGCCGGTCATCCCGCTCACCTCGTCCTCGCGCCACGCGATCCCGGTCGTGTAGTACGTGTAGGGGATCCCGTACTCGTTTTGCGGGTCCCACCAGGGGGAGTCGTAGAACGGCGAGATGTTGTCCGAGTTGCGCAGCTTGTCGCGGTCGAACTTGAGCAGCAGCCCCTCAGCGGCGAGGCGCGCGACGTACTCGGTGGATGGCCAGATCAGGTCGTACTGGCCCCCGGAGCGGAGCTTTACGACCATCGCCTCGAGGTTGTCGAAGTTGACCTCGTTGACCTCCACCCCGTACTTCTCGCCGAACTCCTTCTTCAGCGCGGGGTCCATGTACTGCGCCCAGTTGTAGAGGAGCAGGTCGCCGTCGACCTTGGGGGTGACGATGCGGTTGGAGCCCGCGGTATCGACCTCGCGCGAGACGGTGCAGCCCGCGAGGCTGCCCACCGCGCCCAGGCCCGACAGCGCAAGCCCGCCGGCGGCGCCCCGCTGGATCAGCTCGCGCCTGGAGATCTGGCTCATGCGGCGATGCCCTCCACGCCGGAGTCGAGCTCCGTGCCGAGGATGCGCTCGGCAACCTCGATGCAGATCGCTCGCATGCTCTCGGGTGTCACCGCGCCGTCGCCCAGGGCCACCTGCACCGCGAGCCCGTCGATCAGGGCCGCCAGCTCCAGGGTGGCGCGGTTCGTGTCGTGCACCTCGAACGTCGCCATAGGCGAGCCCGGCGTTCAGGATGTTGAGGATCTCGGCACGCCAGCGGTCGTCGAGGCGCTGCCTCGCGGCGGCGAGCTCACGGTCGCGCAGCGAGCGCGTCCAGAGCTCCATCCACAGCACCCAGTCCTGTCCGCCGACGGCGGAGTCGATGAGGGCGACGAGCCGGTCGCGCGGGTCCTCGAGCTCCGCAAGCCGCAAGCCCAGCTCCTCGTAGAAGGTGTCCTCCGCGAAGGTAAGGGCGGCGGCCAGCAGCTCGTCGCGCGATTCGAACCAGTAGATGACGGCGGCGGGGCTGGTGCCCGCGGCCTCGGCGACGTCGGCGATGCGCGTCGCATCGACGCCCTTGCGCGCGATCACCTCGCCTGCCGCCTTCAGGATCTGCGGCTTGCGGATGTGATCGACCTGCGGTCGAGGGCTCATAGCCCGAGTCTGCCTCCTTGCCCTAAACGCGATCCTAAGCTGAACCGTCGTTCAGGAAACCTATCGCGCGCCGCGCGCCCGCGCAAGGGCGGCAGGATCGACGCCCAGCTCAGGCGCGAGGATCTCGGCGATCGTCAGCCGCGCCCGCTCCAGGTCCATCTGCGGATCGCGCAGCAGGGCCCGAAGCCCGAAACCGTCGAGCAGCGCCATCGCATGATCCGCGACGGCCTCGGCGTCGACGCGCTCGAACTCGCCGCTGTCGATCCCGGCCTGGATCACGTCCGCCAGCCACGAGCGGTACCTGGCGTAGAGGACGGCGGCAACCGGCTTCAGCTCGGGGTCGCGAACCGCGCGCAACCAGAGCTCGACCCACAGCACCCACTCGCGCTCGGGCTCGCCCGGCTCCGGCAGCGACGTGCGGATCGCGCGTGCCAGCGCCTCCGTCGCGGTCTCCTCGGACGGCTCCTCCTCCGGCTCTCCGAAGCGCTCCTCCGCCGCGAGCTGGAACGAGTGCAGGAGGGCCTCGGTGAGGAGCTCCTCGCGGGTATCGAAGTAGTGGTGGACCAGCGCGGTCGAGACGCCGGCGCGCGTGGCGACGCGGGCGATACGCACGTCGTCGATGCCCTCGCTCGCGATCAGCTCGACCGCCGCGTCGAGGATGCGATCGCGGGTGTCCTCCGCGCGCGCGGTGGTGGGCATGGCGCCGCTCCTACCCCGCCCGAGCTGCCTGGGTCTCAGGCAGCTCCGCGCCGGCGTCCGCCAGGGCCGCGGCGGCCGCGTTTCGCCCGTTGAGGGCGATCACGCTCCCCGCCGGGTGAGTGGCGGCGCCGCAGAGGTAGAGGCCGGGCACCGGCGTGCGCGGCGTGAGTCGGTGCTCCCACATCTGGTCGGGCGTGACCTCGCCCTGGAAGATGTTGCCGCCGGTGAGCCCGATGCGCGACTCGATGTCCGGCGGGCCGAGGACCTCGTGGTCGGCGAGGCAGTCCTCGAGGTCCGGGGCGAAGCGCGTGATCAGGTCGATGAACTGCCGGGCCACGCCGTCGCGGCGCGAATCCCAGTCGCCCTCCGAGAGGTCGTAGGGCGCGTACTGGCCGAACACGCTCAGCAGGTGCTTGCCCTCCGGCGCGGGCGACGGGTCGTAGCCGGTCTGGATGTAGATCTCGCCGAAGGCGACCGCCGGCTCGCCGCGATCGCAGGCCTCGAACGCGCGCTGGGCCTCGTCCATCGTGCCGGTGGCGTCGATCGTCGCCCGCGCGGGCCAGTCCGCGCCGGGCGCGGCCGTCCAGGTCGGCAGCCGCTCGAGCGAGGCGTTGAACTTCACGACCGGGCTGCGGATCTTCCAGTCGTCCAGGCGGTCGCGGAAGGCCTGCGTCCACGCCCTGGCCGTCGAGCAGGCGAAGCGTCACCTTCGGGTCGGCGTTCGAGAGCACGACAGTGGACCGAAGCGCCGTGCCATCCTCGAGCCGCACGCCCTCCCCGGGCATGATCTCGGCGACCGGGACGCCGCAGGCGAGGGTCGCGCCCGCCTCGCGCGCGGCGTCGGCGATCGCGAAGCTCACCATCCCCATGCCGCCCTCGACGTAACCCCACACCGGCCCCTGGCCGTCGAGGTCGCCCTGGTAGTGCATCAGCTTGATCGAGGCGGTCCCGTGGTCCCGGGGCCCGCCCCAGGTCCCGATGATCCCCTGCCCGAAGAGCGCCGTCTTCAGCCGCTCGTCGGACATGTGCTCGTCCAGCACGTCGGCGATCGAGGCCTCGAAGAGGAGGTCGATCATCGCCTGGTTGCCGCCGAGCAGGTCCTCGATCTCCGGCACGGCTCGGCGACTCGCCGACCCAGGTGTCGCGCTCGCCCTTTCGCAGCTTGCGCACGGACCTCGTCGAAGAGCTCCTCGTAGGCCCAGTAGCCCTCGATGTCGCGCTTGGCGAGACGCCGAGTTCCTCCAGGCTCGCCTGGGTCTTCGCGTCGTCCAGCCACTGCGCGAACGACCGTGCCGTCCTCGAACGGGACCCAGAGGTTGGGGTCGGCGACCCAGTAGCGCAGGCCGCGGCGCTCGAGCTCCAGCTCGTCGATCACGAGCTGGTCGAGCAGGCCGACCACGTACGCGCAGGGGCTGACGACGAAGCGCTCGTCGGCGAACGGCCGCTCGAGCGTTGCCGCGCCGCCCAGGCGCTCGCGGCGCTCGAGCACGAGCACGCTGCGCCCGGCGCGCGCCAGGTAGGCGGCGGCCGTGAGCCCGTTGTGGCCGCCGCCGACGACGATCACGTCCCAGTCGCGGGCCGCGAGGCGGCTCGACCGGCTCGGGCAGCCCGACCTCCCCGAGCTGTCTCGGCGATCTCGTTCATCGAACCGCCTCCAGGTAGCCGCTCGGCGACCATCTTGTCGAAGTGCGTGCACGTCGCCCTCGTGCGTGGAGTAGCGGCCCGCCGAGTAGCCGCGAGAGCCCACGCCCTTCTGGGCCAGCTCGCAGACGTGCCAGTCCTCGCGGTTCACCTGGTCCCAGAAGTCGATGGCGTCGGTGGGGTCGAATCCCGGCGCCGCCATCGTCTCGGGCTCGAAGAACCACTCGCAGATCACGTCGGTCAGCCCCGGCTCGCGCGGCCAGAGGGTGTGGAGCATCACGTAGTCCGGATGGAGCGAGACCAGCGTGTTCGGGAACAGCGCGAAGTAGTAGACGTGGCGGAGCTCCTCCTCGGGAAGGCCGGCTATCGGGCGGGCGGGCGCCGTCGTGTCCGCCGCCGCGGCCCATCGTCTCGGCGCCCGTCGTTCAGCGTCATCGAGCCCCCGCACCAGGCGCCGGCGCCTTCGACCTCGTCGCCGCTCGAGTAGTCGGAGAGCGCGTTCAGCTCGGGATGGACGCCGGGGCAATGCAGGCACTCGTTGTAGTTCTCGGCGATCGCCTTCCAGTTGGCCGCCACCTCGTAGTCGCGCCTGCCGCCCGGTTCGAGCCGGCCGAGGGCGTAGCGCTCGAGCAAGCGGGCCAGCTCACCGACGTGACTCGGCTGCCGGCGTGGGTGACTCCGACAGGTTCACCATCACCATGCCGCCCACCACCTCGGCCGCCACCGGGCGGAGGCCGTAGCAGCCGGGATCGAAGTCCTCGAGGCCCTCGGTGTGCCGAGTGCCCAGCAGGCTGCCGTCGAAGTCGTAGGACCAGGCGTGGTACGGGCAGCGGATCCGCCCCCGGACCCTCCCCTCGGGCTCCTCGAAGATGCGGGCGCCGCGGTGGCGGCAGACGTTGAAGAAGCCGCGGGCCTCGCCGTCCTTGCCGGCGATCACGAAGACGCTCTCGTCCCCGATCACGCGCATCAGGTAGGCGCCGGGCTCGGCGAGCGCCGAGGCGTGGCCGACGCAGATCCAGCCGCCGCGGAACAGGTGCTCCAGCTCCCAGTCGAGGACCGACGAAGTCGGTGAACGACCGCGGCGGGAGCATCGAGGCGCGCTCGAGCGGCTTCAGCGTCTCCTCGAGCCCGGCGCGGTCGAGGTCGAGGACCGGGCTGGAGCCGTTCGAGCTCATCGGGGGAGCTCCGCCGAGGTCGGCGCGGATGTTGCCCGGCGAACCACCCCACCGCCTTCTCCTTGCGCCGCCAGCGGGCCCGGCTGGTAGCCGCGGGTACGGACCCCGCGCTGCACCGCGGCGACGAGGTCGATGTCCTCGTCCAGCACGTCGCTGTTCAGCTTGTTGTTGATCCGCTGGACCATCCGCGAGATCAGGTTCGACCGCTCGTGGCGGAAGCAGGCCCACGCGTCGCGGGTGACGGCGACGTCGCGCCGGGATGATCTGCCAGACGTTCACCTGGTCGGGATACAGGTCGATCGCTGTGTTGGGATAGATGAACGCGTAGCGCCAGGCCTTGTGGTCGGCCTCGTCAAGGCCGGGCATCGGGCGCAGGAAGCGCTGGTAGAGGCGCTCCATCCGGTTGCCCGACGGCGCGTCGCGAAGCGGCGCGTCGAACCAGGCCCAGCCGTCGTGCGTCTCGACCGAGTAGCGCTTGTAGTCGAGCAGGCGCATGAGGCCCGGGTGCGCGATCGGCACGTGGTAGCCCTCGAGGTAGTTCTCGGCGATGATCTTCCAGTTGGCCGGCTGCGTGTTTAGACCTGGATCGCCGTCAACCACGGTCCCGGCGCCCTTGTTGGACGAGAAGCGGCTGAAGGTTCGGCAAGCCGTAGCGCTCCAGCCGCGGGCCGAGCCCCTCGGTTACGTCGGCCAGCGCGGGCGCGTCGGGGTCGAGGTTGACGAACACCAGACCCGCGAGCACCTCGACGCGCGCCGGATGGAGGCCGAGCTGCGACTTGTCGAGTTCGGCGTAGCCGCGGTGCTCGGGAACGCCGAGCAGGCGCCCGTCGGTCGCGTCGTAGGTCCAGCCGTGGTAGCGGCAGCGGATCGCCTTCTTGCAGGTGCCGTGACCGGTCAGGAGCTCGGAGCCGCGGTGGCGGCAGACGTTGCGGAAGGCGCGCAGCTCGCCGTCGGAGCCGCGCAGGACGAGCACGGGCTGGTCGCCCGCGCGGGCCGTGACGTAGGAGCCCGGCGCGGGCAGATCGTTCACGTGGCCGGCGTACTGCCACGTGCGCTGGAAGATCGTGTTCAGCTCCCGCTTCAGCACCAGCGGGTCGGTGTAGAACCTTGGATCGAGCGCCCTGGGCAACCCAGGGGTGGGCACGCTCTCGAGCTTGGTCGCGTTCGCAATCGTCGCCTGCGCCATGGCTATCTCCCTCGTCGGCTGACTTTGTAGTCAACTGCATGATATCGTAGCGGTCAATGGTGCTGCGGCGCGACGAGGAGTGGCTTTCCATCACACCCGAGCCGGAGGGCGAGCTGCCCCCGGCCGCGGCCGCGCTGCGCGCGGGCGGCGTGCCCGACGCCGCGAGCGTCCAGGCGGAGCGCGACCACGCCGAGCTGCTCATCACCCGGGCGCGCAGGCGCGCGTACGAGCGCTGGCTCGCGGATATCCGCGGCCTGGCCGCGGAGCCGCCGTCCGCCGATCCACACGTTCAAGAGGCAGCCCGAGTGGCCAGCCGATGTAATCGACAACCACGACGCCCTCGCGCTCGGCCTCAGCCGCGCGGAGCGGCAGGGAAGGCCGAGGAAGATGACGATCACCACGACGCGCCACACGGGGCGCCCCTGGGCTCACCGCGGAGCAGGCGGAACTGCAGCAGCGCGCGCGCGATTTCGTCGACACCGAGCTGATCCCGCTCGAGGAGGAGGCCGAGCGCCTGCATGGGCGCCTGCCCCAGGAGCGGATCGACCGGATCAAGGCCGCGGCGATCGAGGCGCGTCTGAACGGCGGCCTTCACTCTCCGGAGTACGGCGGCCAGGGATGGACGCGGACCGAGTGGGCTCTCGTCGAGGAGCAGTTCGGTCGCTCCACCAACGGCATCTACTGGCACATCCCCAACGCCTACAACGTGTGGGACCACGCGACGGCCGAGCAGCGTGAGCGCTATCCTGCGCCCCGCGATCGCCGGGCAACCTGAAGGACGCGTACGCCGTCACCGAGCGTGACGCCGGCTCCGACCCGTCTCGCATCGCCGCGACCGCCGAACGCACCGACGCCGGCTACCGGATCACCGGCGAGAAGTGGTTCGTGACCTCGGGCGACGTCGCCCAGGTGCTGATCGTGATGGCGAACGTGGTCGACGGCCCCGACGTGCTGCCGACCCTGTTCGCGGTCCCGTCGGACGCACCGGGCGTGGAATACGTCGACGACCCCGGCTTCACCCACAGCTACCCGGAGGGCCATCCGACGATCGCGTTCACGCGACGTCGAGGTCGCCGAGGACGCCGTGATCGGCGGCGTCGGCGAGGGCAACGAGATGCAGCGGATGTGGTTCACCGAGGAGCGCCTCGCGATCGCCGCCCGCGGCGTCGGCGCGATGTGGCGCCTGCTCGAGGAGACCGTGGCCTGGGCCGCCGGCCGCGAGCAGGGCGGCAGCCGGATCCTCGACTACCAGGGCGTCTCGTTCCCGCTCGCCGACTCGGCCGCTGACGCGGCGGCCGGCCGGCTGCTGATGCTGAACGTCGCGGAGCTGGCCGACGCGGGCGCCGACCCGAAGATCGTCCACCACAAGGCGTCGATGGCGAAGCTGTTCGTCAGCGAGGCAGCGTGGCGCTGCGCCGACCGCTGCGTCCAGGCGTTCGGCGGGCGCGGCTACATGCGCTCCAACGTCGCCGAGCGCCTGCTGCGCGAGGTGCGGGTCGACCGGATCTGGGAGGGCACCTCCGAGATCCAGCGGCTGATCGTCGTCCGCGGCCTGGAGCGCCGCGGCGTCGAGGCCATCCTCCACTAGCGGAGACTGCGGGGGCGCCGTGGACCTGAGGCCGCTCCTCGAGCCCAAGTCGATCGCCGTCGTCGGCGCCAACGACCGCGCCGGACTCATACGGCGACCGCGTCCTCCGAAACCTCGCGGCGGCCGAGCTTCGACGGGAGGGTCTGGGGCGTCAACCCCAAGCGCACCGAGGTCCACGGGCTGCCGTGCGTCCCGCGGCTGCTGGATCTCCCCGAGGCCGTGGACGCGGTGGTCGTTGCGATTCCCGCCGCGCGGCGTCCGCGGAGACCCTTCAGCACGCGATCGAGCGCGGCTGCGGCGGCGCGATCGTCATCTCCGCCGGCTTCGGCGAGCTCGAGGCGGGCCGGCGGCTCGAGCGGCGAGCTGACGGACATCGCGCGCCGGGGCGACCTTCCGGTGTGCGGCCCCAACGGCAACGGCGATCGCCGCCATCCGCGCCCAGGCGCCGATGTGGGGCGACGCGGTCGACCGGGGTGGCGCCGGGGCCGGTCGCGATGGTCTCCCAGAGCGGGAATGTGGCGGTCAACGCCCTCAGCGCACGCCGCGGGATCGGCTGGCACACGCTGGTATCCACCGGCAACCAGGCGGTGTGCGACGCCAGCGACTGGGTGGAGGCCGTGGTCGAGCTGACCGGCGTTCGCTCGGTGGCCCTGTTCGCCGAGTCCGACGGCGACGGCGCCCGGCTCGCGCGCGCACTCGCCGCGGCCGCCGACACGAGGCGTCGGCGTGGCTGTGCTGAAGGTGGGGTCCTCCGCCGCGGGAGCGCGGGCGGCGTCCGCGCACACCGGCGCGCTGGCCGGCGACCATCGGGTCTTCCGCGCGCTCGTCGAGGAGGCTGGCGCGGCGTGGGCCGAAGACCCGCACGAGCTGCTGGAGCTGGCACGCGTGCTCGCGGCCCCCGCGGCCAAGCCCAGCGGGCGCGGCGGCGCCGCGGTCCTCACCTGCTCCGGCGGCGACTCGGGGATCGCCGCGCGACCAGGCAGAGCTGTTGGGCGTCGAGCTGCCGGCATTCGCACCCGCCACCCAGGAGCGGCTGGACGAGCTTCTGCCCCCCACCGCAACGGTCGCCAACCCGCTCGACTGGACGGCGATGATCTGGGATCAGACGGAGCGCCTCAAGGAGATCGTGGCGACGGTGGGCGACGACCCCGCCATCGACCAGCTGCTCCTCCTCTACGACCAGCCCCCCGAGCTTCCCGACGTCACGGCCGCATCGTGGGCTGCGGTTCGCGATGCCCTGGTGGCGGGGGCCACCCGGACTGACGCCGGCACCATCCTGGCCTCCACCCTCCCCGATCTGATCGACCCGGAGCAGGCGCTGGCGCTGGGCGAACGCGACGTCGCGTTCGTCGCGGGCCTGCGGACCGCGCTCATCTGCGTCCAAGCCCTCCGTGCGGAGGCCGGCGATCCGGTGCGGCTGCGGGACATTGCCGAGGCGGCCGTACGCGCCCAGGCGAGGCCGCTCTCCGACAACGGGTGGATGGGCGAAGCAGAGGCGAAGGCGCTGCTGCGAGACGCCGGCATCTCGGTGCCCGACGGGCGGATCGCCCGCGACGCGGGAGACGCCGTCGCAGCCGCCGGCGAGGTGGGCTGGCCCGTCGCGCTGAAGCTCTCAGGTCCGGCCGTTCAGCACAAGAGCGACCATGGTGCCCTGGTGCTGGGGGTCAGCGATGAGGGTGAGCTTCGCGACGCCTACGCACAACTTCGGGACCTCCCCGTTGCCGACGGCGCTGACGTGCTGGTTGAACGGATGCTGCCGCCGGGCATCGAGCTGCTGATCGCGGCCCGTGCTGACGGCGTCGTCCCGGCCCTGGTCCTCGCGCTGGGCGGCGTCTGGACGGAGACCCTCGACGACGTCGCGGTCATCCCGCTGCCCGCCGATGCCGCGCGAGTCGAGCGGGGACTGCGAGCGCTGCGCGGCGCGCCGCTTCTCACCGGCGCTCGTGGCGCCGACCCCGTCGATCTGGCTGCCCTCGCGCGGGTCGGCGCAGCGTGCGGCGATCTATTGCTCGACCGCGGCCTCGGCCTGCTGGAGCTGAACCCCGTCGTCGCGGGACCCGACGGCGCCGTCGCGCTCGACGCGATCGTCAGGCGCGGCTAAGCGCTGTGGGAGGATCCGGGGCGTGAGAGCGCTGCTGGCGCAGGCCGACACCCCAGACACGCCTCAGCAGGGCGTGCAGCGGGTCCGCGCCGCTGCTGAGTCGGACCCCGGCCTTGACCTCATCGTCTTCCCGGAGCTTTACCTCACCGGTTACGACCTCGAGACAGCCCCGCATGCCGCAATCGAGGCCGGCGATCAGCCCGTCCAGGATCTGTGTGACCTGGCCCGCGAGACGGAGACTGCGCTCGCGGTCGGATTCGCGGAGCGCTGGGGCGACCGGCTCGGCAACTCGCTGGCGCTCATCGACGAACGGGGCGAGCTCGCCGGCGTCTACCGCAAGACACACCTGTTCGGTGCCGAGAGCGGCGTATTCGATCCCGGCGACGAGCTCCTCGTGACCGAGCTCGCGGGTGTGCGGGTGGGGTCGCTGATCTGCTTCGACATGGAGTTCCCCGAGATCGCCCGGGCCCTTGCCCGAGCGGGAGCCCAGGTGCTCCTCACTGCGTCGGCCAACATGAACCCGTACTTCGAATATCACCTGATCGCGTCTCAGGCGAGGGCGCTCGATAACCGCCTGCCCCACCTCTACGTCAACCGCTGCGGCGAAGAGGCGGGACTGCAGTTCGTCGGCGGCACCCGCTCGGTGCGCGCTGACGGCTCCGTCGCGGAATCGACCGCGGGCGACGGCGAGGAACTGCTTACCGTCGAGGTCGACCTGACACCGGTCGACGATCCCCGCGAGGACACCCTCGCCCAGGTCCGTGAACACCTGCCCGTAGTCGAACCACGACGCCGGGGCTGACGCGGCCATAGGATCGCGGGCGCGTGGCGCTTGGCGATTTCGAGAATCTCCGGATCAGTGAGGAGGGCGAGGTCCTCGTCGTGGCGATCGACCGCCCGCCCGCCAACGCGATGTCGGCGGAGCTCCTGGAGGAGGGAACCGAGCTGGTGGGGCGGCTGAAGAGCGACCCGCCGGCCGCGGTCGTCCTCACCGGGTCAGGGCGCTTCTTCTCCGGCGGGATGGACCTGAAGCTGGCCCCGGAGCTGGGGCCGGCGGAGCAGGCGCGAACGGTGAAGGGCATCAACTCGCTGTTCGAGAGCTGGTACTCGCTGCCGCGGCCCGTCGTCGCGGCCGTCAACGGGCACGCCGTGGCCGGCGGCCTGATCCTCGCGCTCTGCGCCGACGTGCGCGTGTGCGGCCCTGGGCTGAACCTCGGGCTGACCGAGGCGCGCGTCGGGTTGCCCTACCCGGCCGCGGCGATGGCGGTGACGAAGGCGGAGCTCTCGCCGCAGGCAGCCCGGCGCCTGGTACTCGAGGCTGCGCTCGTCGACAGCGAGACGGCGCTCGGGATGGGGGTGGTCGATGAGGTGGTGCCGGCGGAGGAGGTTCTGCCGCGGGCGTTGGAGCTGGCGAAGGAGATGGCCGGGCTTCCCTCGGGCGCATACGAAACCGTCAAATGGCAGCTGCGTGGCAACGCGATCGAGGCGATGAGGGAAGCGATCCCGAACGATCCGATGCTCCAGGCCTGGGCTTCGGAGGACGCCGCCGAGGCCGCCCAAGCCGTTCTCGACCGCCCCCGCTGAGCAGCTTGTTCTGGGGCGTGGATGGGAGTAGGGTCGGGTCGACCGATTGTGAAGCGAAAAGGAGGCACCAGTGGCAGCTGACGCAGCACTCTTCATCGGGTGGGGACAAGTGGTCCGCGGACGGGAGAAGCGCGCCCTCCAGGTGTTCAACGAGAGCGTCGAGTACTGGGGAGGGCTCCAGGGCGACGGCAAGATCGAGGACTTCGAGATCGTGCTGATGACGCCCCACGGTGGCGACCTGCAGGGCTTCGCGCTGCTCCGCGGCAGCGAAGCTCAGGTGAGCGCACTTCGTCTCGACGACGAGTTCCAGCGCCGCATCACGCGAGCCGACCTGATCATCGACTCCCAGGGTGTCGTTGACTGCGCGATCGGCGAGGGGATCGCCCGCGGTATGGGGATCTACCAGGGCGAGATCGACGACCTGGACTAGCCGCCGAGACGCCCCGCCGGCGCACTGTCCTGCCCTGGTGTTCCACGGGAACACCTAGGCAGGACGGCTCGCCCTTTGGGTCTTGTTGACTTTGTAGTCAATCGTACGTATGTGCTAGATTCCCTCCCTCACCGCGACCGGAGAGATTCATGCCTGAGACCACGCCCGAGCTGGGCGCCACCACGCCCACGTCGACCACCACGGCTCCGACGGTCCACCAACGGCGGCGCCCCCCGATCCAAGCGCGACTTCGACGCGATCGTCGTCGGCGGCGGGCACAACGGGCTGACCACCGGCGCGTACCTCGCGAAGGCGGGGCTCAGCGTCTGCGTGCTCGAGCGCCGCGACATCCTCGGCGGCGCCTGCGTGACCGAAGAGGTCTTCCCGGGCGCGCGGATCTCCCGCGCCTCGTACGTGGTCTCCATGCTCCAGCCGCGGATCGTGAAGGACCTGCGGCTCGCGGACTACGGCTACAGGGCCGTGCCGCTCGACCCGGCCTACGCCGCGCTGACGACCGACGGGCCGATCTTCTTCTGGAACGAGACCGAGAAGACGCAGGCGTCCATCGCCCCCTTCTCGAGGAAGGACGCCGAGGCGTACGCCGGCTTCGAGGACCTGCTGGTGAGGGCCGGCGACTTCCTGCGACCGATGCTGATGCGGGAGCCGCCGGCGCTCGGCTCGAAGAAGCCGGGCGACCTGCTGTCCCTGCTGCGCGAGGGCGCCCGCGCCTCCGGCCTTGGCCGCCGCGACGTCCACGACCTGGTCCGCATCTTCACGATGTCGGTCGGCGACCTGCTCGACGACTGGTTCGAGAACGACGGGCTGAAGGGCTCGCTCGCCTCTACCGGCGTCGTCGGCGTCTGGGCAGGCCCCCGCACCCCGGGGACCGCCTACAACCTCCTGCACCACGCGCTCGGCGAGCTCGACGGCGTCCCCGGCGCCTGGGGCCAGGTTATCGGCGGCATGGGAGCCATCTCGAACGCGATCGCCCGCTCGGCCGAGGCCTCCGGCGCGGTCATCCGCACCGGCGCCGAGGTCGCCAGCATCGACGTCAAGAACGGACGCACCGTGGGCGTGACCCTTGTCGACGGCGAGGAGCTGCGCGCTCCGATCGTCGCCTCCGGCGCGCACCCGAAGACGACCGTCCTCGACCTGGTCGGCGGCGACGAGTTCCCCGACGAGGTCGCGCAGGACATGCGCCGCTACCGCACCCGCGGCGGCTCGGTGAAGATCAACATGGTCCTCTCGGAGAAGCCGCGTTACGAGAACGTCGACGCGGCGACCGAGGAGCTCCTCCACAGGACGGGCGTGAACCTCTGCCCGTCCATCGACTACCTCGAGACGGCGTGGCAGGACGCCCTGGCAGGGCGGCCGGCGGCCAACCCCTACGTGGAGGCGGAGATGCCGTCCGCGATCGACACGACGCTCACCGACGACGGCCGCTACGTGATGACGATGTTCACCCAGTACGGCCCGCACGACGAGGCCGACTGGAAGGACGGCGACCGCGAGCGCTATGGCGACGCGTGCGTCGAGCACCTCGCCCGCTACGCGCCCAACGTCCCCGACGCGATCGTCGAGCGCGAGGTGCTGGCGCCGCCGGACATCGAGCGGATCTTCGGCCTCCAGGGCGGCTCGATCTTCCAGGGCGAGCAGGGGCTCGACCAGATGGCGTTCATGCGCCCCATCCCGGAGCTCTCGCACTACTCCACCCCGGTCCACGGCCTTTACCTCTGCGGCGCGGGCACGCACCCGGGCGGCGGCGTGATGGCGGCATCGGGCCACAACGCGGCGAAGCGGATCCTGAAGGACCGCAAGCGCGGCGGGCTGCGCAAGCGCCTGCGGGCGCGCACGAGCGCCTAGCGTCGGCGCGTCACACACACCGACGGCCGCCGCGGATAACGTGGCGCGCCCGATGGCCGCGAGCTTCGACGCCGACACCGCACTGCGCCCGGCGGGCGAGGGCGCCTGGGAGGGCGAGATCGCCGACGGCTGGCAGACCCCGCGCGGGCCGCTCGGCGGCTATGTCATGGCGATCGTGCTGCGCGCCATGGAGATGGCCGTGGACGATCCGGAGCGCCAGGCCCGCTCCGCGACGATGCACTTCATGCGCGTCCCCGAGACGGGCCCGGTCACCGTCAGCGGCAACGGTCGAGCGGGCGGGGCGTTCGCTCAGCACGCTCAGCGCCCGCCTCGAGCAGGACGGAAAGCTCCTGGGCCTGGCCCTGGCCGCCTACTCGAAGCCGTGGGAGGGGCCGCTGCTCGACGAATCGCCGATGCCCACGGTCGACCCGCCGGAGGGCCGCGAGCCGCTCGTCTCCGGCCCGTCACGGGAGGCCGGCCCTCCCCCGTTCATGGGCAAGCCTGACGATGCAGAAGCGCTTCGGCGAGCACGCCTTCACCGGCGCCGAGCGCGCCGAGGTCGGCGGCTGGCTCGGCCTGCTCGAGGAGCGCCCGCTGGACGCCCCGGCCGTTGCCCTCCTCGCCGACGCGTGGTTCCCTGCCCCGTGGCCGCGCCTGAAGGCCCTCGCCCCGGCGCCGACGATCGACCTCACCGTCCACTTCCGCTCGCCGCTGCCGATCGAGGACGCGCTCCTCCTCGGCCGCTTCCGCAGCCGCTACGTGCGCGACGGCTTCTTCGAGGAGGACGGCGAGCTGTGGGCGCCGGACGGGACGCTAGTCGCGCAGTCGCGGCAGCTGGGGCTGCTGCTGGGCGCGGAGGTCTAGGGCGCCGGAGCCCGCTGGCTCAGTGGGCGCCGCGCTGGGCGCTGGAGGCCGTCGCGCCGGCCCCGTCGGCGCCGGGCGCGCCGTTCGCCGAGGAGCCCTCGATGCCGAGCACCTCGTCGGGCGTCACGTAGTCCATGCCGACCCCCTCGGCCACGGCCGGATGCGTGACCTTCCCATGGGCGACGTTGAGCCCGAGCTTCAGCCCGGGGTCGCGCCGCGACGCCTCGACGATGCCGTTGTCGGCGACCGCCAGGACGTACGGAAGCGTTGCGTTGGTGAGCGCGTAGGTGGAGGTGATCGGGACCGCGCCCGGCATGTTCGCGACGCAGTAATGGATGATCCCGTCAACCTCGTAGACCGGGTCGGAGTGCGTGGTCGGCTTCGAGGTCTCGAAGCAACCGCCCTGGTCGATCGCGACGTCCACCAGCACCGCGCTGGGCTTCATCAGCCCGAGCTGTGCCCGGGTGATCACGCGCGGCGCCTTCGCGCCGTGGACGAGCACGCCGCCGATCACGAGGTCGATCGACGGCAGTCGCTCCTCGATCGAGAGCGTCGAGCTGAAGACCGTCGAGGCACGACCGCCGAAGGCGATGTCGAGCTCGCGCAGCTTGTCGATCGAGACGTCGTAGACGAAGACGTCAGCCTCCATCCCGATCGCGATGAACGCGGCGTTCATGCCGACGGCGCCGCCGCCGATGACCATCACGTTCGCCGGCGCCACGCCGGGGACGCCGCCCAGCAGAATCCCCCGGCCGCCCAGCGGCTTCTCGAGCATGAACGCGCCGGCCTGCGTCGCGATCCGTCCCGCGATCTCGCTCATCGGAGCCAGCAGCGGCAGCCTCCCCTGGCGGTCCTCGACGGTCTCGTAGGCAACGCAGATCGCGTTCGTCGCGGCCAGCGCCTTCGTCAGGTCCGGGTCGGGCGCGAGGTGCAGGTAGGTGAAGAGGGTGGTCTCCGCCCGCAGCATCTCCACCTCCGGCATCTGCGGCTCCTTGACCTTCAGCACCATGTCGGCCTCGCCCCAGACGTCCTCGGCGGTGGGCACGATGCGCGCGCCCTGGGCCTCGAAGTCGGCGTCGGAGACCGAGCTCCCCTCGCCGGCGCCCTTCTGGATCAGCACGTCGTGGCCGTGCTCGGACAGCTCGCGCGCACCGACCGGGGTCAGGGCGACCCGGTACTCGTCGGTCTTGATCTCGGTCGGGACTCCAACCTTCATGCCGGACAGCACCCCTTCGCTCACATCCACCTCGAAGGTGGCGCCGCGCTCAGCGAGCTCGGCGAACATCTCGTCGGGATCGATGCAGCCCTCAGGCGGCAGCGCTCCCCTTGCTTCGATCGATCCGCGCGCCAGCAGGCGAACGGCCGCTGCGGCCGGCGCCGCTGTCGAGACGATTCCTCCGCCCAGCCCCCAGCGTTCGTGCGGCCGGGTCACGGCGCGCACCCTGGCGAGCTGCCCGTCGCGCGAGGCCTCGATGAGGTGCACCGACACCGTCTTCGGCGACTGCGGCACGGCCTCGTGCTGGGCGGCGTCGATCTCCTCGTCCGAGGCGCCGATCAGCCCGCGAAGCCGCTCGAGCGTGGCCGGCGAGAGCGAGAGGCGAAAGCTGCCCTCGCGGCGAGCCAAAGCTCTCGCCGAACGTGCGCATCTCGGAGTGCAGCGTGTAGATCGTCTGACCCTCCCCGATCGGATCGCCGAAGTCCACGACGCCGCCGTCGCTCATCGGGTCGATCTCGACCGGCTCGCCGTCGCGCAGGACGATCGGCGCCATCGTCAGCTCGTCGATCAGGGTGCGAAGGGCGTAGGGGATGGCGAAGCCATCGGGCGGGTCGAGGTCCCGGCCGGCGGCCGAGACCCGGACCTCGTCGGCCGAGCCGCCGAGACGATCGGCGGCGACCTTCGCCATCAGGTTCGTCTTGCCCGGCGCGGAGCCGACCCCCAGCATCGCGATCAGGCCCGCGTCGGAGAACTCCCCGGAGAGCTCGAGCTGGCGACCGGTCAGCCAGTAGAGGCCGCCGAGGTCGATGTAGTGGCAGTCCGCCTCGATGCAGGCGCGCATCGCGTCGAGGTTGATCCGGTACGAGGCCGAGTTGACGAGAACGTCGGCGTCGGCCAGCGCCGACAGCGAGCGAGCCCGCCTCGCGGCGCGTCCACCGCGGCAGCGGTCGCCTTGCCCGCTCCGTGGGTGGTCGGCGACGGCCTCTGCGCGCTCGGCGTCCAGGTCGAGCAGCTCGAGCGACTCCGCCTCGTCGGACTCGGCGAGGTCACGGACGATCGGGGGCGCGATCGTACCGCCGGCACCCAGGACGGCAACGCGCATCAGCGCACCAGCTCCCGGGCCCGCAGCGCCAGCCAGAGCTCGATCCGGTCCGTCGCTCGCCCGAGGTCGCGGCCGGTCAGCTCCTCCACCTTCCGGATTCTGTACCGGAGGGTGTGACGGTGGCAGTAGAGCCGGCGGGCCGCGCGCTCCCAGTTCCCGTTGTTCTCGATGAAGGCCTCCAGCGAGCGCAGCAGCTCGCCTCCGTACTCCC
This sequence comes from uncultured Solirubrobacterales bacterium, assembly GCA_963729505.1. Lineage (GTDB taxonomy): Bacteria > Actinomycetota > Thermoleophilia > Solirubrobacterales > 70-9 > JBDTSW01. The sequence goes on along the minus strand of CAVSOA010000004.1, from coordinate 121,018 downwards.
CCTCGGTGCGCTCGATCGGCTCGAGCAGGCCATCGCTGTACGCGCGAAGCGCGTCGTCGTCCTGAAGTGCGAGGAGCAGTGTGAAGGCGCCGAGATCATCGTGCGAGGCGACGTCGGGCGCCTCGCCGTTGGAGAGCGAAGTCGCCTCCAGGGCGCACCGGGCCTCGTGGAAGGCGCGCCGCAGCGAGCCGACGCTGACCGGCCGCGAAACCGCAGCGCGCACCGTTCCGTGGATAGGAGCGTCTCGCGCAGGCTCGTCGCGATGTCGAACGGCGCAGCCCCGTCGGTGCCGACCACGGCGCAGAGCAGCGGGCTGCCGGCCGCGGAGGTGGTCGCCACCAGCCCACCGCCGAGCTCCGCCAAACGCGATTCGACGCCCGCCTCGGCCCCCTGTGGGTCGTCGACCTCGAAGACCAGCACCGCGGCGTCGTCGCCGATCCCGAACGGGCGGAGCCGACCGGCCGCCTCGTCGACGTCCAGGCGCCCGCTGAGCGCCTCGGAAAGAAGATCGCCGGCCAGCCTGCGCTCCGTCTCGCGGACGACCCGCTCGCGCATCAATTCCAGCCCGACGACCATCGCCGCCTGCCGCGAGATCAACCGCTCGAACGGCCCCAGCGATCCGTTCTCCGACACGACCACGAGCCATGCGATCGGCGAGGCGTCGCGCCTGCCCGAGACGGGCACGGCGAGCGCCCGGTCGATGAGCTCGGGGGCCGCCGGGGCGAAGTAGGAGACCTGCCCAGCGCCGTCGCGCCCGGCCACCTCCGCCGCGATCGTGTCGATGAGCTCCTTCGGGGGGCCCTCCTCCTTCGGGTGGCGGGCCACCTCGGCGCCGCCCGCGTCGAACACCATCGCCGAGCCGCCGGCCGCCCCGGCGATCGACTCCAGCACCTGCTGGAGGCCCTTGCCCTGAAGGACCAGCCGCTCGAGGCGCTCGTGCACCTCGCCGGCCCGCTGGAGCACGTCGTACTGGTCGTTGACCAGCTTGCCGAACGCGTACTCCGTGATCGCGATGAACGGCATCTCATACGGCACCTCGAAGAGGGGCATGCCGCGCGCCTCGGCCTCGGTGATCAGGCCCTTCGGGAGCCGCTTGGCGGAGAAGCCGGTGCCGAAGCCCAGGCCCGCCACGTCGTTCGCGTGCAGCAGCTCGATGAAACGCCGCTGCTTGGCGGGCGTCGTGAGCTGGATCCCCGTCGTCAGCAGAAGCTCGCCGCCCGACAGCCACCGGGTCGGATCCTCCAGCTCGGAGATGTGGACCCAGCGGATGTCTCGGTCGGCGTTTGCCTCGCCGGCAACCAGCTCGAGGCCGCACCCCTCGACGAGGCTCGCGACCGTGAGCATCAGGCGATCACCGTGCTGCCCTAACCGAGGCGCTCGGCCGCCTCGGTGAGCACCGGGCGCAGCACGTTCTCGATCTCCTCGAAGTGCTCCGGGCCGCAGATGAGCGGCGGCGCCAGCTGCACGACGGGGTCGCCGCGGTCGTCCGCGCGGCAGATCAGGCCACGGCGATAGAGCTCGCCGGAGAGGAAGCCGCGCAGCAGCGACTCGGACTCCTCATTGCTGAATCCCTCCTTCGTGTCCTGATCCTTCACCAGCTCGATCGCATGGAAGTACCCGGCGCCGCGCACGTCACCCACGATCGGGATGTCGCGCAGACCCTCCAGCATTGCCCGGAGCTCGCCCTCGTGGGTGCGGACGTTGCCGCACAGATCCTCGCGCTCGAAGACATCGAGGTTGGCCATCGCGATCGCGGCCGCCACGGGGTGGCCGGCGAACGTGAACCCGTGGGTGAACATCTCCGTGCCGTGCATGAACGGCTCGGCGACGCTCTCGGACGCGATCATCGCGCCCATCGGCGCGTACGCCGAGGTGAGCGCCTTGGCGGTGGTGATGATGTCGGGCTGGTAGCCGTAGCGCTCGCACCCGAAGTAGTGGCCCAGGCGGCCCCACGAGCAGATCACCTCGTCGGAGATGAGCAACACGTTGTGGCGGTCGCAGATCTCGCGGACCCGCTGGAAGTAGCCCTCCTGCGGCGGGATGCAGCCGCCGGCGTTCTGGAGCGGCTCGAGGATCACCGCCCCGACGGTGGAGGGATCCTCGAAGAGGATCCGCTCCTCGATCTGGTCCGCGGCCCACAGCGGGTCGCGGTCCTCGGGCCAGTGGTAGGAGTTCGTGTTCGGGACGTGGTTACCCCCGGGCACCAGCGGCTCGAAGTCGGACCGCAGGGCGGTGATCCCGGTCGCGGCGAGCGCGCCCAGCGTCGTACCGTGGTAGGCGACCTCGCGGGTGATGAACTTCGTCTTCCGTGGGTTGCCGGTCCGCATGTGGTAGGCGCGGGTCAGCTTGATCGCCGACTCGACGGCCTCGGAGCCGCCCGAGGTGAAGAAGACGCGGTTGAGATCGCCGGGCGTAAGGCTCGCGATCCTCGCGGCGAGCTCGATCGCGCGGGGGTGGGCGTAGCTCCAGAGCGTCGTGAAGTCGAGCTCCTCGACCTGGCGGGCAGCGGCCTCGCCCAGCTCGGTGCGCCCGTGGCCGGCGTTGCAGCAGAACAGGCCGGAGAGGCCGTCCAGGTAGCGGTTGCCGTGCTCGTCGTAGATGTAGGGGCCCTCGCCACGAACGATGATCGGAACGTCGGCGTCGGCGTAGGCGCCCATCCGCGTGAAGTGCATCCAGAGGTGGCGCTTCGCCAGCTCCTGCAGGCTTCCCGTCGTGGTCTCGGAGGTCGTGGTGGTGGTGGCCATGGGTCCCTCTCCTCCAAGCCCCACAGGTGGGGCAGTATCGACGTTCCGTACAACCGTACCCACTCGACTGTAGGGCTACAACGGCGACAGGGGTCAGACTAGCATCGAAAACTTGTACGATGCGACCAAGACCTACCGGGAGGAGTGAGGAGAGCCTTGGAGAGCAGTGCCGGTACGTCCACGACCGTTGACGACGCGCTGTCCGGCCGGGGGCCAGGGGAGCGTCCGGCTGGAGGGAGTGACCAAGCGGTTTGGGGATTTCACCGCGGTGGAGTCGCATGGATCTGGAGATCGACCCCGGCGAGTTCTTCACGATGCTCGGGCCCATCCGGCTGCGGCAAGACCACGACCCTGCGGATGATCGCGGGCTTCGAGGAGCCCACCGAGGGCTCGGTGCTGATCGACGGCGACGACGTCGCCGGGCTCCCCTCGCACAAGCGCCCGACCAACACGGTCTTCCAGAGCTACGCCCTCTTCCCGCACATGAGCGTGGCCGACAACGTCGCCTTCGGCCTCAAGCGCAAGAAGGTCGACGGCGGCGAGATCGAGCGCCGCGTCTCCGAGGAGCTCGAGCGCGTCGGCCTGGCGCGCGAGGCGAACCGCCGCCCCAGCCAGCTCTCCGGCGGCCAGCAGCAGCGCGTAGCGCTCGCCAGGGCGATCGTCAACCGCCCGCGGGTTCTCCTCCTCGACGAGCCGCTCGGCGCGCTCGACCTGAAGCTCCGCAAGGGCCTGCAGCTCGAGCTGAAGCGGATCCAGCGCGACGTCGGGATCACCTTCGTCTACGTCACGCACGACCAGGAGGAGGCGCTGACGATGTCCGACCGGATCGCGGTCATGAACCACGGCCGGATCGAGCAGCTGGCCTCGCCTGAGGCAGGTCTACGAGAAGCCCTCGACGACCTTCGTCGCCGGCTTCATCGGCGTGTCGAACCTGATGCCCGGCACCGTCGGCGCGGCCAGCGGCAACGGCTCCGCCGTCAAGCTCGACACGGGCGTCGAGGTCGTCGCCAGCGTGGACGGCCTGAGCGACGGCGACCGCTGCCACGCGGTGGTCCGCCCCGAGAAGCTTCGAATCGACGCCAACGGCACCGGCCCGCCGGCGGGTGGCCCGCAGGTCGATGGCGTCGTCGAGAGCTCCGTCTTCCTCGGCACCTCAACCCAGATCGTCGTCGGGCCTAAGCGGCGACGTCCGCATGACCGTCCTGGTCCCGAACGCCGACGAGGCAGAGCGGGGGCGCCTCCCAGGCGGCGGTGCTCCGGTGAAGCTCAGCTGGGCGCCCGAGCACATGCACGTGGTGCGCGAGTCCGAATGAGGCGCCTCGCCCTCCCCGCCGCGGCCGCAGCCATCGCGCTCGGGCTGAGCGCGTGCGGGGGCGTCGTGGGCGCCGGCAACGCCGGCAACGTCGAGCACGGCCGAAGGCGGCGACGTCGAGGGCGAGCTCGTGATCTCGAACTGGCCGGGCTACGTCGACCCCGGCAAGAACAACTCGCTCGCGCAGTTCACCGACCGCACCGGCGTCGAGATCGAGTACATCGAGGACATCAACGACAACGCCGCCTTCTTCGGCAAGGTCCAGCCGCAGCTCGACCAGGGCGAGTCCGGCGACCGCAGCATCTTCGTCGTCACCGACTGGATGGCGAAGCAGATGTACGACCTTGGCTACCTGCAGAAGCTCGACCACGCCGACCTGCCGACCGTCTTCGAAAACATCCGGCCCGGGATCCGCAGCTCCGAGCTCGACCCCAACCGCGACTACGCGATCCCGTGGCAGAGCGGCATGACCGGGATCTGGGTCGACAAGGCCGAGGCCCCGGACATCACCTCGATCAACGACCTTTTCGACCCCAAGTACAAGGGCCGCGTGACGATGCTCGACCGAGATGCGCGACACCGTGCCGCTGGTGATGAAGGCCGACGGCGTCGACCCCGCCAAGGCGACCACCGACGAGTGGCTGGCCGCGATCGACAAGATCCGGGACGCCGTGGACGACGGGCAGATCCGCCGCTTCACCGGCAACGACTACACCGAGGACATCACCAGCGGCAACTCGGTCGCCTCCATCGGCTGGTCGGGCGACGGCTACCTGATCTCCAACCCGAACGCCGAGTGGGTCATGCCGGACGAGGGCTGCATGCTGTGGACCGACAACATGGTTATCCCGGTCGGCGCCCCCAACGAGGCCGCCGCGCTCGAGTACATGAACTACGTCTACGAGCCCGAGGTCCAGGCGCCGATCACGGCCTACATCAACTACGTGACCCCGGTGGACGGCGTCAAGGAGATCTTCGAGAAGTCGAAGGCCGACAAGCCGCTCGCCAAGGACCCGCTGATCTTCCCGTCCGACGAGTTCACCGCCGACTGCACCGCCCAGGTGAACCCGCCGGTCGAGAGCGCGCGAGGAGATCACCGAGGAGTTCGAGGACGTTGTCTCCGGCTAGGTCGAGGGGCGCTGATAGGTGCGCAAGAACAAGCTCGTCCCGTTCGGCCTCCTCGCCCCGGGCACGATCTGGCTGATCCTGTTCTTCATCGTGCCCATGTACTTCATGGGCGAGATGGCGCTCCGCTCCGGCTCGCTGGCCAGCGGCGGCTTCGCGTTCACCTGGGAGTGGTCCAACTTCCCCGACGCGCTCGAGGGCCGCGGCGACCAGATCCTCCGCACCATCTACTACTCGGGCGCGGCCTCGCTGCTTCGCGCTCGCTGATCGCCTACCCCCTGGCCTACGCGATCGCGATCAAGATCTCGCCGCGCTGGCGCCTGCTGTTCCTGTTCGCGGTCATCGCCCCGTTCTTCACGACGTACCTGATCCGCACGATCGCCTGGAAGACGATCCTCAGCGACACGAGCCCCGTCGTCGACTTGCTCCAGGCCATCGGCGTGGTCCCCGAGGACGGGCGGGTGTTAGCCACGCCCGCGGCGGTGATCGCGGGGCTCACCTACAACTTCCTGCCGTTCATGATCCTGCCCATCTACGCGAGCCTGGAGCAGCTCGACCAGCGGCTGATCGAGGCCGCCAAGGACCTCTACGCCTCGGCGCGGACCGCCTTCCGGAAGGTGACCCTGCCGCTCACGGCCCCGGGGATCGTGGCCGGCGTCCTGCTGACGTTCATCCCGGCGTTCGGCGACTACGTCAACGCCCAGCTGCTCGGCGGCACCGGGCCAGGCGATGATCGGCAACAAGATCCAATCCCTGTACCTGACCGAGCGCGACTATCCGGAGGCCGCGGCGCTCTCATTCATGATGATGGCCGCGATCCTGATCACCGTGCTGATCTACATCAGGGCGGCGGGCACCGAGGCCTTCATGGGCGCCGACATGAAGAGGACGAGTAGGCGACCTGATGGCCTGGCTCCGGCGCAACTGGCTGATCATCTTCGCCTGCCTGGCGGTCGCCTACATGCTGATCCCGATCGTCGTGATCGCGGTCTTCTCGTTCGGCGATACGCCCTCCGGGCAAGCTCACCTTCGGGCTGAGCGACGGATTCACCGCGGAGTACTGGAAGAACGCGTTCGACGTCGCCGGCGCTGAACGAGTCGCTGCTCACCTCGCTCGAACTGGCCGCGCTGGCGACGATCGGCCCGACGATCATCGGCACGATGATGGCGCTGGCCCTGGTCCGCTACCAGTTCTTCGGGCGCAAGGCCTCGAACCTGCTGATCATCCTGCCGATGGCCTCGCCCGAGATCGTGATCGGCGCCGCGCTGCTGTCGATGTTCATCGTCTACGCGCTCCCGCTGGGCTTCACGACGCTGCTGATCGCGCACATCATGTTCTCGATCTCATTCGTGGTGGTCGTGGTGCGCTCGCGACTGATCGGCTTCGACCGCCGGCTCGAGGAGGCGGCCGCCGACCTCGGGCGCCGGCCCGTGGACCACCTTCCGGCTGGTCACCTTCCCCCTGATCCTGCCCGGCGTGGCCGCCGCCGCCCTGCTGGCGTTCGCCCTCTCGATCGACGACTTCGTGATCTCCAACTTCAACTCCGGCAGCGACGGTGACCTTCCCGCTCTACGTGTTCGGCGTCGCCCTGCGCGGCATCCCGGTGCAGGTGAACGTGCTTGCCACGCTGCTGTTCATCATCACGTCGATCGCGATCGGACTCGTGATCTGGCAGCAGCGCCGGGCCGAGCGCATGGCCCAGGTCATGCCCGATCCCGAGCCCGGAACGGAGCCGAAGCCCAAGCCGGCGCCCGCGCCTGCTTAGGAGCCTCGATCCGTTTTCAGCCGCGCTGTCTGGGGTATGGTCGTCTCCGTGGAAGGGTCTGATCGCTGGGGTGAACCCCTCTCCGGGGCGGAGTTGTTCGCGACTGAGAGCTTCGGGTCGCGGCTGAGCAGGCGGGACGGCATCACATGGCTGGCCCTGGGCGGCGAGCTGGACGTCTTCACCGCTCCGACCCTGCGTGAGGCGATCGAAGAGGCCGCCCCCGCCGGCTCGGAGAACCTCGTTCTGGATCTCCGGGGCCTGAGCTTCCTGGATTCCTCGGGGCTGGCCGTGATCCTCGCTGCGCACGAGCGGCTCGGGGGCACCGATGAGGGTGAGCTGCGACTCGTGATCCAGCGGCTCGGCGCCGGTCGAGGCCCTGTTCGAGACGATCGGGGCCGCCGAGTACCTGAACCTCATCGACGATCCCAGCGCCCTCAGCGGCGTCGACGGCGCATAGCCAGGCTCAGGCGAAGCGACTGCTCCGGCCCTGGGATCCGCCGGCGCGGGACGGGGGAAGGGTTTCGAATACCTCGACGAGGGCGGAGAGCGGATCACCGACACGGAGACGGTCGCGCGCCTCGCCGAACTGCGGGTGCCACCGGCCTGGAAGGACGTCTGGATCTGCTCCGATCCGATGGGCCACCTCCAGGCCACCGGGATCGACGCTGCGGGCCGCAAGCAGTACCTCTACCACCAGCGCTGGCGCCAGCGCCGCGACGCAGCAGAAGTTCGACGAGATGCTGGACTTCGCGCACGCCCTGCCCAGATTGCGCCGCCGGGTGGGCGAGGACCTCGCGAGCGGCGCGTCGGAGCCCTCCAGGGAGGCGGTTCTCGCATGCGGAGTGCGATTGCTCGACCGTGGCCTCTTCCGCATCGGCGGCGAGGACTACGCGGAGGAGAACGAGACGTACGGGCTCGCCACCCTCCACCGCTCGCACCTGACGATCGCCGACGGGAGGCAGCGGCATTCGACTACACCGCGAAGGGCGGGCTCGACCGGGAGCTGTCGATCCCGGACCCCGACGTGCTGCCGGTGCTCGAGCGGCTGAAGCGCCGCCGCTCGAGCCGATCCGGAGCTGCTCGCCTACAAGGAGGGACGTAGGTGGAGGGACGTCCGCTCCGACGACATCAACGCCTACATCAAGGAGGCGGCCGGGAGCGACGAGTTCAGCGCCAAGGACTTCCGCACCTGGCACGCCACGGTCCTCGCGTCGCTGGCGCTCGGCGGAGCACGACCCGCCGCCGAGCTCGGCCGCGGCGACGAAAGCGCGTGATCAACGAGGCCGTGAAGGCGGTGGCGGCGCTCCTCGGCAACACGCCGGCGGTCTCCCGCCGCTCCTACATCGACCCGCGCGTGATCGACCGGTTTCAGGTCGGGTATCACGATCTCGGCCGCGCGGCAAGAAGGCGGCGAAGCGGCCGCTCGACCAGCGCGCCCACCGGACCCTCGAGCTGGCCGTGGTGCGAATGATCGAAGGCTGAGCGGGCTAACCGGGGTCGTCGGCGCGCAGAAGCTCAGCCGCCTCGACCAGGTCGCCGAAGACCTCGACCGAGGCGACCCTCTCATCCGTCGAGCCGCCACAGCCACGCGTTCGCCGAGTCGACCCGCATCGAGCCGCGCCGCGCGCGTACCCGCCCGTAGACCAGCACCTCGCCCGACTGCAGCTGGATGGAAGTCCACGGGCTCGAGGTCGAGCTCGTCCCACACCTTCGAGACGTCCGCGAGGTACTCGGCGATGCCGTCGTGCCCCGGTACGGGTCGGTTCGCTCGGCGAGCACGCCCGTCACGGCGCGAATCTCGATGTCGGGGGTCGAGAGCTCCCGGAGGACCTCGACATCACGGGCGGCGAATGCTTCGTACGCCCGTCGAATGACGGTTTGGGGCGGCGGCACGCACCGCCCAGCCTACGCCAAGGGTGTTCCGTTGGTGAGGGGAAAGCGGACCTTCGACGCGGGTCCCGCCGCCGGGGCGCGCGCGATCTCCACCTTGGAGGAAAGTGCGGCCATCAGCAGCAGGCCCAGCCGGCCGCTGGAGCTTCTCGGAGGCGGGACGTGGCTTGATGCCCACCCCGTCGTCGGCGACGACGATGGTGAGCTCGTCTTCACGCGGGATCACGCGAAGCCGGATCGAGCCCTCCCCACCGTCATAGGCGTGGGTGACGGCGTTCGCGCACGCCTCGGTCACCAGCGTCCGCAGGTCGTCGATGCGCGCCTCGGGCAGACCTAGACGAGCGCCCAGCGCCGCCACCGCCTGACGGGCGACGCGCACGCTCTCGGGCTTCGCCGGCAGGTCCAGGACAAGGCCCTCCCGATCGCGGGTGCGACGCTTGCGGCCACGCTTGGCTAGAACCTCCATCGCCCGGTCGAGTACCCGCCCAGCGGGCTGTCCACTCAGGAAGAGGACGCGACGCCTGGCACGGCGGAGGCGCGTTCCGCCGAGATCGGCGCCGAACGCAGCCGCTTCGCGGCTCGCGACGGACCACGACCAGCGCCACGTCGTCGTCCGGCTCGCCCCCGATGAAGCCCTCCAGAGCGCTGCGTCACCCGCCGGATGGCCGCCAGCGGGCCCTCCGCCCCGGCGAGCTCCTCGCGCAGCCGACTCGTCGCCGAAACGATCCTCGCGTCCCCGGGCCTCGATCACGCCGTCGGTGAACAGGACGAGCTGATCGCCGGCGCCCGAGCCGAAGCGTCTGCGGCCTCCACGTCGCACCCTCGAACGCCCCCAGCAACGGGCCCGGCGCGCCGACCTCCTCCACCGCGCCGTCGCGCAGCAGGAGCGGCAGCGGATGGCCCGCGGACACGAACGTGACATCGGCGGGATCAGTCTCGGAGCGCGGCAGGACGAGGATCGCCGCGGTGCAGAGCGCCGCCTCTCCCCGCGCGCGGAGCTCGGCGTCGAGCAGCTCCAGCGCGCGCGCGTGGATCGCCCGGTCAGCAGGCCCGTCGTGCGGATCGTGTGCCTGGCGAGCGCGGTCAGCGACGCGGCCGCCGCCCCGCGTCCCGACGACGTCGCCCGACCGTGACCATCCAGCCGCCGTCGATCTCGAAGGCGTCGTAGAAGTCGCCGCCCACCGCGTTCACCTCGCCCGCGGGCAGGTACACGGCCGCGCTGTCCCAGCCGGGCATGTGAGGCAGGGCCGGCGGCTTCAGGCCCTCCTGAAGCACCCGCGCCACCTCGCCGCGCTCGGAGGCGAGGCGCGCGTTCTCCACCGCCATGGCCGCCCGCCAGGCGAGCTCCGCGGCGAGCGCGAGATCGTCGTCGTCGAAGCTGCGACCACCGGGATCGTTGCCGAACGTGAGCACGCCGGTCGTCCGGCCGGCGGAGCTCATCGGCACCATGATCTCGCCCGCCAGCCGTGCCTCTCCCGTCCTCAGGATCTCCGCGACCCCGGTCGGATCGTCGACGTGCAGCGGTTGGCGGCGGCGCTCGGTGCGCGAGCTCGGTGGCGCGGTCCGGATCCGCGTGGGCAATCGCGAGCGGCTCGATGCTCCCGTCGCCGACCGGGACCTCCACCGTGCACCAGTCGGCGAAGGCCGGGACCAGCTCCTCGGCGAGGTCGCGAATCATCTCGCGATGGTCCGTCGACGTCGAGAGGACCTCGCCGGCGCTCGCGAGCAGCCGCTGAGCGAACTCCGCGCGCTTGACCGCGGTCACGTCCTCGATCGCCGTCACCGAGTACAGCGGCCCCTCCGGCCCCATGATCGGCTTCGCGCGGGTGATCAGCCACCGCTCGCGGCCTCCCTCCCTGGGCGCCACGCGCAACACCAGCTCCGTCGGGACGCCCCGCCAGGGCCCGGCGGCCCGCGAGCTGCTCGGGCTCGAGCGGAGACCCGTCCTCGGCCCGGATCAGGAACCGCCCGTAGATCGAGTCTCGTTGCGCCACGAGGCCGGCGCCTCGCCCCCGGGGCCCGCAGGCTCGATGCCCATGATGGCTCGTGGCCGCCGGGTTCGCGAAGACAAGCTCGCCCTGCGAGTCGTGGATCACGATCCCCTCGTCGAGGATCGACATCACGTTGTCCATCCGGCGCTCGACGCTCTCGAGGTCGGAGAACAGGCCGGCGTTGTCCAGCGCGAGGGCCACCCGGCCGGCCAGCGCCTGGGCGAAGCGGACGTCGTCCAGCGCGTAGCGGCGCCCCGACCAAGCCGTGTTCAGCGTCAGCGCCCCGAGCATCCGGTCGCGCGCCAGCATCGCGACGGTGATCGACGAGCGCAGGCCCAGGCCGCGGAGCCAGTCGAGGTCGCGCCCTGGCGATGCAGGCGCATGTCCTCGTCGTTGAACTTCGGGATGAAGCGTGGCTGGCGCGGGAACGGCGCCTCGGGCCGGACCATCCAATCGGGAAGGCTCGGCTCGCGCGCGGCGAGGCGCCGCTCCATCGCGAGGTCCTTCGCCCGCCGGCGCCCCGCGAGCCCGCACCGCTGAGCGCATGACTCGCTGGTCGTGGATCGCGTCGATCATGCAGAAGTCGGCGAACGCCGGGACGATGACCTCGATCACCCGCTCGAGGGTCTGTGCCAGCGGGAGCGAGCCGTCGGCGATCGCGCCGACCTCGTCGAGGAGCGCCAGCCGCTGGGCGCCCTGGCGCGCACGCTCGCGCGCCCAGGCGCTCGCCACGGCCAGGGCGGCGCCAACGAGGACGACCGCGAGACGGGCGTCGTAGTCGCTGTCCCAGAAGTTCTTGTTCCAGACGCCGCTCGCGAGGTCGCGGCCAGCGTCGCGACGCCGACCAGGGCCGTGACCCTCACGCCCGCCCAGAACGCGGTTACGAACGGAACGACGATGAGCGTGCCGGCGAGGTTGACCTCCTTGCCGAGCACGACATCGGCGACGATGAGCGCCGTCGAGCATCGCGAACCCGGCGAGCGCGCCGAGCAGATCGTTGCGCTGGATGTCCGCCGCCCGGGCGGAGATCCTGGCGAAGGCTCTGACCGAGCTTCTCTCTCATCCGATGGCCATGCCGAATCTAGTACCCTGCCCTGGCGCTTGGCAACCCGGCGGGGGCTAACATCGCATCCCCTTGAACCTCGAGTTTCGAACAGAGATCGACCGTCTCGACGACGGCGTCGTCGCGATCAGCCTCTTCGGCGAGCTCGACCAGGCGACGGTGGCCGACCCTTCGCGAGGGCGTCGACCCGCTGGTTGACGCTGGGGACGAGTCGGTGCTCGTGGACCTCTCCGACTGCGCGTTCATCGACTCCAGCGGCCTGGCCGCGTTCGTCGGGATCCGCGACCGGGTCATCGCGCGCGAGGGCCGAGGCTTCGCCGTCTGCTGCCCCGACAGCCAGGTGCGCCGCCTGCTCGAGCTGACCGGGCTCGACGAGGCCATGGGCCTCACCGTCTCGCGCGACGAGGCGATCGCCGCATTGCGCGACGGCGTCTCCCCCAAGCCCGCCTGATCCGAGTCCCCTCCCCGCCTCGATCAGAGCCCGAGGTCGCGAAGGATCTTCGGCTTGTGCGAGCCGACGAAGACGAGGAACGGCACTCCGACGGCTCGCTCCTCCGGATGCCCGACCTCTTCGGCCGCCGACGCTGAGATGTCCTCCCAGGCGTGGTCACCGGTAGTCCCAATGCGTGACGGACACCTGGCCTTCGATCCCCTCCGCCTCAACCAGCTCCTCGGCCACGCGGGCTGCTTCGGCGGCTGCGTCCTGCGAGGAGGCGTAGAGGAAGAGCTTCTCGCCGTCGCGCGTCACGATTACGTCCCCGCCCAGGCGCTCGCGCGCATCGTCGTCGAGGTCCAGCGAGCGCAGGCGCTCACCGAGGGAGAGCCCATGCCCCTCCTCGTTCAGCTCGATCTCGACTCGCCACTCCTCGGCCATTCGCCCCGTAGTCTCGCACGCTCGGAACCTCGGCGACCCTCTAGCATCGAGGCCATGGCCTCGCTTGAAACGCGCCTGCTGATCGCGGGCGAACAGGTGGCCGGCGACGGGGACGCACTGGAGGTGGAGAACCCCGCGACCGAGGAGATCCTGGCCAGCGTCGGGGCGGCTTCGCCCGAGCAGGTCGACGCCGCCGTGGCCGCCGCCGCCGAGGCGCAGCGCGGGTGGGAGCGCACCCCGGCAGTCGAACGCGGCGAGATGCTCCACGAGGTCGCGACCTCCCTGCGCGAGCGCACCGACGAGCTGGCCGCGACGATGACGGCCGAGGGCGGCAAGCCGCTGATCGAGAACCGCGACGAGATCAGCTGGACGGCGGCCGCGTTCGACTACTACGCCGAGATCGGACGCGACTCGGCCGGCCGCGTGATCCCGTCGATCGAGTCCTCGCAGCTCGCGCTGGTGGTGAAGGACCCCGTCGGCCCCGTCGGCTGCATCGTGCCGTGGAACTACCCGCTCCTGCTGCTCGCGTGGAAGCTTGCGCCGGCACTCGCCGCGGGCAACGCCACCGTCTGCAAGCCCTCCGAGATCACACCCTGCTCCACCCTCGCCCTCGCGTCCTGCTTCGAGGCGCTCCCCGCCGGGGTCGTCAACCTGCTCGCCGGCGCCGGCGACGTGGGCGCGGCGATCGTCGGCGACGAGCGCATCGCCTGCGTCGCCTTCACCGGCTCGGTCGAGACCGGGAAGAAGATCGCCTCCGTCTGCGCCGAGCGGGTCGCGCGGATCAACCTCGAGATGGGCGGCAAGGACCCCTTCATCGTCTGCTCCGATGTCGCGCCGATGCTGGACGTAGCAGCACGCGGCGGCGTCTGGGCGGCCTTCCTGAACGCCGGCCAGGTGTGCACCTCGGCCGAGCGTTTCTACGTGATGGAGGACGTCTACGACGAGTACGTGTCCTCGTTCGCCGAGATCGCCGGCGGCCTGAAGGTCGGCGATCCGACGCAGGACGACACCGACGTCGGTCCGATGGTCTCCGCGGCGCAACGCCAGAAGGTCGCCGACCAGCTCGAGCGCGCCGTCGCGGCCGGGGCCGAGGTGGTCGTCGGGGGCGGCGACGCCGGCCAGGAGCGCGGTCATTTCTTCGCGCCCGCGGTGGTCACGGGCGCGCCCGCCGACACCGACCTGCTGAGCGAGGAGACGTTCGGACCGGTCGCGCCGATCGTGCGCGTGAAGTCGCTCGACGAGGCCATCGAGCTCGCCAACTCCACGCGGTTCGGCCTCGGCGCCAACATCTACACGGGCAACCTCCAGAACGTCCTGCGCTGCATGCGCGAGATCAAGGCCGGGACGGTCTGGTTCAACGACCCGCTGACCGACAACGACGCCGGCCCCTTCGGCGGCTACAAGCAATCCGGCCTTGGCCGTGAGCTCGGCCGCGAGGGGCTCGAGGCCTTCCAGGAGACCAAGCACGTCCACATCGAGACGGAGATAGCGCCGAAGGAGTGGTGGTACCCGTACTCGGACTACTCGAAGTTGAACCCACCCCACGACGGAGCAGGAGCATGATGCCAACCGCCGCACCCGCAGCCACCCGAACGCTCGCCAACTACGCCGGAGGCGAATGGCGCCCCGCCGACGGGCTCGACGCGATCGACGACATCAATCCCGCGACCGGGGATGTCGCGGCGCGCGTCCCGCTCTCCGGGGCGGCGGAGGTGGATGCGGCCGTCGCGGCGGCCCGTGAGGCCTACCCGGCCTGGTCCGCCCTCGCCCCGCAGAAGCGCGCCCGCGCGGTCATGGCCCTGCGCACGGCCCTGTGGGACAACCAGGAGGAGATCGCCCAGCTGGTCACCGCCGACATGGGCAAGGCGATCGGCGACGCGCGCGGCGAGGTGCTGCGCGGCATCGAGTCGACCGAGGCCGCGACCGCCATCCCGCACCTGATGAAGGGCGAGAACCTGGAGGGCGTCGCCCGCGGTGTTGACGTGGAGATGGTGCGCCAGCCGGTCGGCGTGGTCGCGGCGATCACCCCGTTCAACTTCCCCGCGATGATCCCGCTCTGGTTCCTGCCGTACGCGATCGCCTGCGGCAACACGTTCATCCTCAAGCCGTCCGAGCGCGACCCGCGGCCGTCTGAGCGCATCTTCGAGCTGATCGACGAGATCGAGGAGATCCCGGCCGGGGTTCTGAACCTGCTCCACGGCGCGCATGACGCCGTCAACGGGCTGCTTGACCACGACGGAATCAACGCGATCTCGTTCGTCGGCCAGGCCTCCACCGCCCGCTACATCGCCGAGCGCTCCGCAGCATCCGGCAAGCGCTACCAGGCGCTCGGCGGCGCGAAGAACTCGTTGGTGGTCATGCCCGACGCCGATCTCGAGGTGACGGTGCCCGCGATCATGAGCACCGCCTTCGGAGCAGCCGGCCAGCGTTGCCTTGCCGGCTCGGTGGCCGTGCTCGTGGGCGAACGCGAGCGCCAGGACGAGGTGCGTGCGGCGCTCGCCGACGCCGCCGCCGAGCTCACGGTCGGCCCCGGCGCCGAGGAGGCGACGGACGTTTGCCCGCTGGTCGGGCCCGAGGCGCGCGAGCGCGTGGCCGATGCCGTTGAGCGCGCGGTCGCCGAGCGGCGACGAGCTGGTCCTCGACGGCCGCGACGCCGACGCCGGGCCGGCGGGCACCATGCTCGCCCCCACGATCGTCGAGACCACCGATCACGAGTCGGAGATCGCGCGCGAGGAGCTGTTCGGGCCGATGCTGACGGTGGTCCGCGCCGACGACCTCGACGATGCCCTGGAGTTCGTCAACGGCTCGCGCTACGGCAACGCCGGCTCGATCTTCACCACGTCGGGTGGCGCGGCGCGCGAGTACCGCGCGGGGGTCGAGGCCGGGATGCTGGGCGTGAACGTGGGCGTGGCCGCCCCGGTCGCCTGGTTCCCGTTCTCCGGCTGGAAGGACTCGATCGACGGCGACCTGCACGCCAACGGCGCCGACGCGGTCGAGTTCTACACGCGCAAGAAGGTCATCACCTCGCGCTGGAGCTAGCGGGGCTGATGGCGCTCACCGAGGCCGGCGGGGGACTCGGGGCGCCCTGGGAGCGGCCGCTCGCCGGCAGCCTGGACAAGCTCGCCGTCGAATCCGAGCTGCTCGCGGGCAACCCGCTCGGCGACCCCGCCCGGCGACCGCTCTGGGTCTATCGCCCGCCCGGAGTCGAGCGCGACCACCCCCGCCGGCTTCCGGCGGTCTACGTCATCCAGGGCTACACCGGGCAGGTGGACCGCTGGGCGAGCCGCGAGCCGTTCCAGCTCAACTTCGTCGAGCGCCTCGACGCGATGTTCGCCGCCGGCGAGTGCCCGGACGCGCTCGTCGTCATGGTCGACGCCTGGACCACGTACGGCGGCTCCCAGTTCCTCGACTCCACCAGCACCGGCCCCTACCAGTCCTACCTGTGTGACGAGGTCGTCCCGTTCATCGACGAGGCGTACCCGGCGATTCCCGAAGCCGGCGGGCGGGGCATCGCCGGCAAGTCCTCGGGCGGCTACGGCGCGATGGTCGTGCCGATGATGCGCCCCGGCGTCTTCGGCGCGCTCGCCTCACACGCCGGCGACGCCCTCTTCGAACACGCCTACGCCAGGAACTTCGCCGAGGTCGCGCGTGAGCTTCGCGACAACTTCGATGGCTCCTACGACGCCTTCTTCGGCGAGCTCGCCGGGGCCGACCCGTTCACCTGGAAGCGCTACGGCACCCCGCTCGAGATGTACGGCTACGCGGCCTGTTACACGCCCGACCCCGATGCGCCCGGGAAGGCCCTCCTGCCGTTCGAGCTCGGCACCGGCCGGATCGTGGACGAAGTCTGGGAGCGCTGGCTCGCGCTCGACCCCGTGCGGATGGCGCCCGCCCACGCCGAGGAGCTCGGCGGAATGCGCCGCATCCTGATCGAGGCCGGCCGCTCCGACGAGTACTTCCTCGACCTGGGCGCCAAGGCCTTCTCCGACGAGCTCACCAAGCTCGGCGTCGAGCACTCCTTCGAGCTCTTCGACGGCGGCCACGGCGGCCTGACCCACCGCTACGCACCCGCGATCCGCGAGCTGGTGCTGAGTTTGGGCGACGACACCGGTTAGCCGCTTCTCGTCCAAGAGCGCTACTCCGCCCGGCTCGTGAGGTGCCAGCCTCCGCACCATTCGCAGTGGTAGATGCCCAGGCGGCGGCCCTCCATGCGGGCGGCGTAGGCGGCGTCGTCGGCCTCGCGTTCGGTCTCGAAGCGGCGCTTGCGGCGACAGGCCTGCAGGGCGTTGGCGGGAGGTAGGCGCTCGGAGTCTTCGGGGTCCATCAGCCGACGGCGAGGGATGTCTGCGGTTCGTCTGTGGCCGGCTCGGGCTGCTTGACCTCGTCCTCGAAGTTGGCGAGGCGGACGCCGAGGAGGCGCACCGGGCGCTCGGGGCGGTTCTCGCGCAGGAGCTCGACCGCGACCGTGGCGATGGTCTCGGCGTCGTTGGTGAAGTCGGGGATCGTCCGCGCCCGGGTGAGGGTCGAGAAGTCGTCCTGGCGCACCTTGATGGCCACCGTGCGGCCGCGAACGGAACGCTTGACCAGGGTCTCGGCGAGCCGCGCGGACTGCTCGCGCAGGATCCGCTCCATCTCCGCGAGGTCGGAGAGGTCGGTGTCGAACGTTGTCTCGACCGACCGGGACTTGGCCGCGCGGTCGGTGGTGACGGGCGAGTCGTGGCGGAAGTGCGCGAGGTCGTGGAGGTAGCGGCCCTGGCGGTCGCCGAAGCGCTCGACGAGGCCCGGCACCGTGCAGCGCTGGAGGACCCCGATCGTCTTCACCCCGTAGCCGGCCAGCCGCTCGGCCGTCTTCGGGCCTATCCCCGGCAGGAGCCGAGGAGGTTCGCCGGCGAAGCGCTCCGCAGCCTGCTCGCGGGTGAGGACCACGAAGCCCTGCGGTTTCTCGGCGTCCGAGGCGACCTTCGCGACCAGCTTGTTCGGGCCCATGCCGACCGAGGCGTCGAGCCCCAAGCGCTCGCGGATCTGGCGCACGAGGCCGCTCATGGCCTCGATCGGATACGGCTCTCCGGTGAGGTCGAGGTAGGTCTCGTCGAGGGATACCCACTCGCTCGGCCTGCCCAGCTCGTCGACGATCTCGCGGACCTCGCCGGACTTCTCGCGGTAGTAGGCGTGGTCGGGAGGGACGAAGATCGCGTCGGGGCAGCGCCGTCGCGCGAGTGAAGCCGGCATCGCCGAGCCCACCCCGAATGGCCGGGCCTCATACGAGGCAGTGGTGACCACGGCGCGGGGACCGGAGCCCGCGACCACCACCGGCTTGCCGCGCAGTTCCGGGTGGCGCAGCAGCTCGACCGCCACGTAGAACGCGTCCATGTCGAGGTGCGCGATCACTCGCTTCCGTCCACCCTCCGATCGTACGACCGCGTCCGGTCGTGGATCCTCGGACGAGCGCGGCTAGCGCGGCGGGATCTCCGGGGTTGCCGACGCCGCCTCTGACGCCCGCGTTGTGTGGCGCTCGACCATCTCGCGCTGGGTGTTGCGGGGCTCACCGTTCGGATGGCGACGCTCCCAGGTGCCGTCCTCGCGAAGCTCCCAGGCGTTGGTGTTGTCGGCGAGCGACCCTTCGAGGATCTCCAGGAGCTCGCCGCGGACCCGCGCATCCTCGATCGGAACCAGCAGCTCGACCCGGTTGTAGAGGTTGCGCGGCATCAGGTCGGCCGAGCCGAAGTAGACGCTCTCGTCCTCCTCGGGCCGCTCGAACGAGTAGATCCGGGAGTGCTCCAGGAAGCGGCCGACGACGGAACGCACGTCGATGTTCTCCGAGACGCCGGGCACGCCGGGCCGAAGCGCGCAGATCCCCCGCACGTTGACCTCCACCTTGACCCCCGCCTGTGAGGCGCGATACAGCGCCCGGATCGAAGGCGCGTCCAGCAGCGAGTTCATCTTCAGGCGGATCCGTGACGGGCGCTCGGGCGAGTGGGCGGCGATCGTGCGCTCGATCTCCTCCAGGATCGTCTCCTTCAAATTGAAGGGGGCGACCTTGACCTTGCGGTAGCCGGTCGGCCGCGCGTAGCCGGTGAGGTAGTTGAACATCTCGGCGACGTCAGAGCCGATCGCTGGGTCGGCCGTGAAGAGGCCGACGTCGGTGTAGATCCGGGCCGTCTTCGGGTTGTAGTTGCCGGTCCCGATGTGGACGTAATGGCGCACTCCCCCGCCCTCGCGCCTGACCACCAGCACGCACTTGCAGTGCGTCTTCAGCGACGGGATTCCGTACACCACGTGCACGCCCGCCTGCTCGAGCTTCTTGGCCCACTTGATGTTCGCGCTCTCGTCGAAGCGGGCCTTCAGCTCCACCATGCACACCGCCTGCTTGCCGCGCTCGGCGCCTCGATCAGCCCCGGGACGAGCGGCGAGTCGGAGCTGGTCCGGTACACGGTCTGCTTGATCGCGAGCACGTCCGGGTCGGCGACGGCCTGCTTGACGAAACGCTCGACGGAGGTCGTGAACGAGTCGTAGGGGTGGTGGACGAGGATGTCGCCCTCGCGCATCGCCGCGAAGACGTCCGCGTCCTTGCCGTCCTCGCCGAGCAGGCGGGGCTGGGTCACGCCGCTGTGCGGGGCGTCGCGCAGCTCGGAGAAGCCCTTGAGGCCGTGGATCGCCCATAGATCGGAGAGGTCGAGCGGGCCGTCGAACTCGTCGACCTCGTCGTCGCGGATGCCCAGCGCCGGACCAGCGGCTCGCGCAGGGCCGGGCTCATTCCCCGCTGCACCTCCAGCCGCACGACCTCGCCGAAGCGGCGGCGGCGAAGCTCCTCCTCGACCGCCTGCATGAGGTCGTCGGCCTCGTCGGAGACGTCGTAGTCGGTGTCGCGGGTGACCCGGAAGAACGAGTGGCCGCGAACCTCCATGCCCGGGAACAGAGACCGCCGAGGTTGTCGGCGATGAGGTCCTCGAGCATCACCAGCGTGTTCTCGTCCTCGCCCACCTGGAGGAAGCGGCCGAGAAGCTCCTTCGGGACCTTCACGCGAGCCAGCACGTCGACGTCCTGGTCGGGGTCGTGGAGCAGCACGCCAAGGCTGAGCGACAGATTCGAGATGTAGGGGAAGGGCCGGCCCATGCCGATCACGAGGGGGGTGAGCGCCGGGAAGACCTGGGCGCGGAAGAGCTTGGAGAGCTCCTGGCGCGCCTCGGGCTCGGCGTCCTCGGGCGAGATCAGCCGGATGCCGTGCTCGGCGAGCGCCGGCTGGATCTCGCGCCAGCACCGCTCGATGCGGGCGCGCTGCGCGACAACGATCCGGCGAATCTCGCGGAGCTGCTCCGACGCGCTCAGTCCATCGGCGCCGCGTGCGTCGACGCCGGCCTCCACCTGGTCCTGGAGGTTGGCCACGCGCACCATGTAGAACTCGTCGAGGTTCGACTCCCAGATCGCCAGGAACTTGACGCGCTCGAGCAGCGGAACCGAGCTGTCCTCCGCGAGCTGAAGCACTCGCTCGTTGAAGTCGAGCCAGGAGAGCTCGCGGTTGAAGTAGAGCGCCGGGTCGGAGAGGTCCGCAGGTTCGACGGCGGCATCGCGTTCCGGCGCGCCGTTCTGCGTAGTGGCCTCGAGGGCCTCTGTCTCAGTGGGTTCCAAGCCGCCTCTCTCCAGGTCCATGCTAGACCCCGGTCCGTGCGGGCGGTCAAGGAGTCGTGAAAGCGAATCCAGGCGTTCAGGGGCCCGGGGTCCTGCTCAGCGCAGGCGCGAGAGGTCCGGTACGCCGAGCGCGGCCTTGAATGAGTCGGCGGGGGCCTTGTGGGCCGAGCAGCCCTCGGGCTTGCCCTCGTCGAAGACCCAGTCCTCGAACAGCTCGTCGATCGTCGCGTCGGCGACGGGCGAGCGCTCCTTGACCAGCGAGATCAGGTCATCCGTCTCGACGGCGAAGTCTGGTCCGAGCTGGGCCCAGATGCCGACCACCTCGAAGAAGTCCTCGTCCCCGATCAGCTCGCGCAGCGCCTGCAGCGCCGACGCGCCCCGGGTGTAGACGCCGTTGTGGAACATCTCAACCGGCCCCGGCACGCTGCCGGGGGGCGGTGTCCAGGAGGAATCCGCCTCGCCCTTCTGGCAGATCGCGTCGAGCTTGTCGGCGAGGCTCGGCCCGCCGCGGGACTCCGACCACATCCAGTTGGCGTAGGTGGCGAAGCCCTCGTTCAACCAGATCTGCGACCAGTCCGCCAGCGAGACGTCGTTGCCGAACCACTGATGCGCCAGCTCGTGGGCGACGAGGCCGGAGCCGGGCGGGCCCGGATAGACCGGGCGCGTCTGGGTCTCGAGGGCGTACCCGATGTCGGTGACGTCGGCGATGCCGCCGGTGGCGGCGAACGGGTAGGCGCCGAAGGCGCCCTCGAAGAAGTCGATCATCTCGAGGCCCTTGTCCATGGACCCGTCCTGGGCGAACTGCTTGTCGACCGCGATGTAGGAGTACGTCGTGGTGCCGGGAGGATCGATGATCTCCTCGGTGTCGAACTTCCCGACCGTGGCGGTCGCGAGGTAGGTGGCCATCGGCTCGTCGGCGGTCCAGTTGAAGGTCCGCTTGTTCCCGTCCTTCTCGAGTTGGAGCGTGCCGTTCGAGATCGCCTTGTAGGGCTTGGGGACCTCGACGGAGATGTCGTAGGTCGCCTTGTCGAGGGGGTGGTTGTTCGAGGGGAACCACGTGGGGCTGCCGAGCGGCTCCCCGACCACGGTCGCCCCGTCGTTGGTGCGCACCCAACCCTCCGTCGAGCCGTCGGGGTCGGTGATCTCCTTCGGCTTGCCCTTGTAGCGGACCTCGACGTCGAACTCCTCGCTGTTGGCGATGCTCGCCGAGGGCGTGATGACGAGCTCCCCTTCGTCGCGCTCGAAGGTGGCCGCGACGCCGTTGACCTTGACCGAGCTGATCTTGGGCCCGAGGTAGTCGAGATTGAACCGGCTCAGCCCGAGCACCTGCGTGGCCTCAGCTGACACCTCGGTGTTCGTGCCACCGAGGAAGCGGTTGTGCACCGGGTCGTAGCGGATCTCGATGTCGTACTTGTCGACGTCGTACCCGCCGTTACCGGCCTTATCGAAGAAGGAGTCGCCGATTCCGTCGCTGCCCGGCGTCGGTACCCCGGCCTGCGCGGCGGGCACGCCGACTGTCAGCGCCGCGGCGCCGATCGCGAGCCCCCTGCCGAGCCATGCGAAACGCATCTCGTTCAGGGTAGCGGGCCGCGGGAGGCGCGTTCGGCCTCCGCCAGCTCGTTCGCCGCGCGGCGCGCCCTCTCGGCGGCCTCGCGCTCCTCGCGCTCGGCCTCGGCGAGCTGGCGCTCCGCCTCCGCGGCGCGCTCGGCGGCCCGGCGGCGCTCCCGAGCCTCGCGCAGGACCCTGGTCGCGGCGCGCTCGAGGCCATCCCAGACGCCACGCTGCTCGAGGTCGTCCCAGAGCGCTGCGAAACGGTCGAAGAGAAGCTTGCGGCGGGCCCGGAGGTAGACCGCCAGCACTTCGAGGCCGCGATAGGCCGTGCGATGAGGCGCTCGCGACGCGAGCTCGGCGTCGAGGTCCTGCGCATCGCCGGCCCGCGCGCGAACGGCGTCCGCGTCGAGCTCGCGCAGCTCGGCGAGGTGTCGCTCCACCCGCGGCAGCATCACGTCGCAGTCGTGCATCTCGCCAAGGACACTCTGGAGATCCTTGGCCCGCCTGCGGGCCACCGGGCCGGCGCTCCCGAAGCAGGACTCAGTGGTCTCGAGGACGTAGCGCAGGCGCTTGGCCGCGATGCGCATGTCGTGCTGATCACGCGAGCGCTCGGGATCGAGCGCCTTCGGCCCGAACGAGCGCAGCTCACTCAGGCGAACGCGCACGATGCGGGCGGCGTTCTCCGCGAGCGGAGCCTCGGGATCCAGCTTCTTGACGCGCTTGGCCTTCATTGCAGGCCACCCGCGCCGTTCTCGCGGGTTCCCGCGCCGTTTTCGGCCGAGGCCTCGGTGAGCCGCTCCGGGGCTGGGGGTTCTGCCGGCGCCTGCCCGCCCCTGTTCGCGGCCTCGTCCGCCAGCTCGTAGAGACGCTCGCACAGGCTGGCAACGCGCTCCGGGGCCACGTATGGGCGAAGCGCCTCGTTCGTCTCGATCTGCTCCCGCCTCAGCGTCTCGACCAGGCTCCGCACGCCTGGACGGTCGGGGGCCGCGAGGCCTTGGGAGAACTCCTGGAGCGAGACGATGGCCACGTCGCGGTCGCGACGCTCGCCGAGCGCGTCGGCCAGGTCCTTGACGGCATCGAGGACGGAGGCGTGCGCCTTCCCGGGGAAGCAGGGCTCGAAGACCTCGAGCGCCGCGCGCAGGCGCCGCGTCGCGACCCGCATGTCGTGGAGGTGGTCGACCTCGCCCAGCTCGAGCACCTCGCGCGAGTGGTCCGCGAGCTCGCTGGTGCGAACCCTGACGATCCGAGCCGCGCCGAGCCCCATGGGCTCCTTGCCGCTCAATTCCCCGATTGGCCGGGCCTTGGCCATAGCCGTTGAGGCTACCGGCCGGAGGCGCCCGGGGCTATGCCGCCAGAGCCTGAGGGGCGCCGTTCTCCGCGCCGTTGAGGAGGGTGAGGATGACGCCCTCGCGCAAACCGCCCTTGCCGATCTGAAGCGGCTGGCCGAGGAGCTCGGAGAGCTTCTCCAACAGCAGCACGCCCGCCGGCAGCATCTGCACCCGCCGGGGGTCGAGCTCGAAGCGCCGGGCGACGTCGGCGATGGGGTCACCGCAGAGGACGCGCACGCCGCGCTCGAGCGTCTCGTACTCGAGCACTGTTCCCACCAGCTTGCGCAGCGACGTGGCGCTGCCGCCGACCGCGACCGCCTGTTCCGGCTGGTCGACCTCGACGCCCTCGAACGTGTCGGCGATCGCGTCGCGAAGCGCTCGGACCTCGGAGGCCGAGGGCGGGTCGCTGGCGAGGTGGTCCTCGGTGAGCGACCCCGACCCGATCTTGAACGACCGGACCAGGCTCACGCCTCCGGCCACCGTGCCGAAGATGATCTCCGACGAGCCGCCGCCGACGTCCACCACGGCGATCGGTCCCTCGACCGGATGCCCCAGCGTCTTGGTGGCGCCGATGAAGGCGAGCCGCCCCTCCTCCTCTTCGCTCAGCACATCGACCTCGACGTTCGCGACTCGGCCGATCTCGGCGGCGACCTCCTTCCTGTTGGTCGCCTCGCGGATCGCGGCGGTCGCGACCGTGCGGATCGCCTTGGCGCCCAGCTCCTCCGCCAGGCGCACCTGAGTGGCCACCACCTCGGCGACCTCGGCGACCTTCGGCGATGAGATCGCGCCGTCCTTGTTGGAGTCACGCCCGATCCGGGTGTAGGCGCGCTGCTCCATGACCGTGCGCAGCTGCCCCTCCTCGGGCTCGGCGACGAGCACGCGGGTCGTGTTGGAGCCGATGTCGATCGCTGCGCAGAGCACGAAAAGCGTCTGCCCCGATCTTGGCAGAACAGGCGGATGCGCTCAACAGCCGCAAATCGGCGCTGTTTGCGTCGATTCGCCCCGCTACGGCCGGGCCTGGACCTCGAGGCTCCGCATCAGCTCCGCAACCCGGGCGGCGATCTCGTCGCGGATCGGGCGGACGGCTTCGACGTCCAGGCCCGAGGGGTCGGTGAGCTCCCAGTCCTCGTAGCGCTTGCCGGGGAAGACCGGACAGGCGTCGCCGCAGCCCATCGTGATCACGACGTCGGCCGCGCGGACGTCATCGGCGTCCAGCAGCCGAGGGGTGCGCCCGGCGAGGTCGATGCCGAGCTCTCGCATCACCTCGAGGACGGCCGGGTTGACGGCATCGGCGGGCTCGCTGCCGGCCGAGCGCACCTCCACCCCCTCACCGCCCTCACGCTCGAGGAGCGCGGCCGCCATCTGGCTGCGCCCGGCGTTGTGGACGCAGACGAAGAGGACTCTCGGGACCGCGGTCAGCCGGTCGGGGCGAGGCCCTCGCTGGGGTGCGAGGCGTCCTCGAATTCGCGGAACAGGCCGGTGACCAGGAACGCGACCTGCTCGCCGACGTCGACGGCGTTGTCGCCGATCCGCTCGATCGCGCGTGCGACCAGCATCATCATCATCGCCCACTCGCGGCGGTCCTCGGTGTCGCCGATCTGGATCGCGCGCCGGAAGCACTCGCGGTTCAGGTTGTCGACCACGTCGTCCTGGCGGACCAGGTCGCGGGCAAGCCCGACGTCGCGGTCCTCGAAGGCGCGCTTGGACTGCCGCACCTGCTCACGGACGGCGTTCGTCATCGTGAGGATGTCCTTCAGCATCTGCTCGTCGGCCGGGGGCTCGTGACCGGCGATCGGGACCAGCTTCGCGATGTTCACGCACTGGTCGCCCATCCGCTCCATGTTCTTCATCACGTGCAGCAGGGAGGCGATCAGGCGCAGGTCGGTCGCGACGGGCGACTGGGTCGCCAGCAGCGTCAGGATCGCCTGGTGCACCTCCAGATAGCGGCCGTCGATCACGTCGTCGGACGCGATCACCAGCTCGGCGAGCTCGACGTCCTGATGCTGGACCGCCTCGCTTGTGCGCTCGATCGCGCCCACGACCAGGTTGAGCCCATCGAGCGCCTGCGCCTCCAGCCGCTCGAGCTCCTCCTGGTAGGCGATCCTGGTGTCGCTCGCCATCAGCCGACCTTCCCGGTCACGTAGTCCTCGGTGCGCTGGTCCGAGGGGTTCGTGAAGATCTTCTCGGTCTCGTCGTATTCGATGATCCGGCCCCAGCGGTTCTTCTCCGTCGAGTCCAGCTCCACGATCAGGAACGCGGTCATGTCCGAGACCCGCGCCGCCTGCTGCATGTTGTGGGTGACGATGACGATCGAGTAGTCCTCCTTCAGCTCGAGCATCAGGTCCTCGATCTTGCCGGTCGAGATCGGGTCCAGGGCCGAGCACGGCTCGTCCATCAGGATCACGTCCGGGTTCACCGCCATGCACCGCGCGATGCACAGGCGCTGCTGCTGGCCGCCGGACATTCCGAAGGCGTTGTCCTCGAGGCGGTCCTTCACCTCGTCCCAGAGCGCCGCGCCTCGCAGCGCCGTCTCGACGATCTCGTCCATGTCCCCCTTCATCCCGAGGATGCGGGGGCCGAACGCGATGTTGTCGTAGATCGACTTCGGGAACGGGTTCGGCTTCTGGAAGACCATGCCGATCCGCTTGCGCACCTCGACCGGGTCCACGGTGCTCGCGTAGAGATCCTGGCCGTGGTAGATGATGCTGCCCTCGACGCTCGCCGCGGGGATCAGGTCGTTCATGCGGTTGAGGCAACGGATCAGGGTGGACTTGCCGCAGCCTGACGGGCCGATCAGCGCGGTGATCTGGTTCATGGCGAAGTCGGCGCTTACGTCGGCGACCGCGAGATTTCCGCTGTAGCGGACGCTCACGTCCTCGAGCTTGAAAATCGGCTCGCCACCCCTCGGCGCGGAGGCGGCTCGCACTTGTGTGCTCTCGGCGGCCGTGGCGGCCAGGTTGACGCCCAAACCCTCGCTCTCCGCCTGGGTCTGCTCGGGGTCGGTCATGGTCCGTTCCACATTACTCACCTACCACTTCTGTTCGTAGCGATTTCGTAGCCAGATGGCGATTGCGTTCATGCTCAGGAGGATCGCCATCAAGACGATGATCGCGCCCGCCGCCAGCGCCTGGAACGCCTCCTGCGGGTCCGCGGTCCAGCCGAAGATCTGAATCGGCAGCGCCGAGAAGTCCTCGAACAGCCCGGTGCTTGCCGTGGTCGCGAAGGCGGTGGCGCCGACCACGATGAGCGGCGCCGTCTCGCCGATCGCGCGCGAGAGCGCGAGGATGACCCCTGTCGCCATGCCGGGGATCGGAGGCGGGCAGCACCTGCTTCCAGATCGTCTGCCACTTGCGTCGCCCCGAGCGCCATCGAGCCCTCGCGGATCGACGGCGGCACCGCCCGGATCGCCTCGCGCCCCGCCACGATGACGACGGGCAGCACCAGCAGCCCGAGCGTCAGGCCGCCGGCCAGGACGACGTTGCCCAGGCTGAGCGGCCCGCGCACCAGGAAGGCCAGCCCGAGCACGCCGTAGACGATCGACGGCACCGCGGCCAGGTTCTGGATGTTGAGCTCGACGAACCGGGCGAAGCGGTTCTCGCGGTTGGCGTACTCCTCGAGGTAGATCGCGCTGGCGACGCCCACGGGGATGATGAACGCTGCGCAGACCACCATCAGCCAGATCGTGCCCCAGATGGCGGGGGCGATCCCGGAGCTGGAGGGGTCGATTCGCGACGGGGTCTCGGTGAAGAACTCGGGCGTGAGGCTGCTCGCGCCCTCGACGATGACGTCGACCATCAGCACGAGCAGGGTCAGCAGGGCGATCCCCAGCGCGGTGAGCAGCAGCGCCACGAAGCCGAGCTCTCGAGGCGGGTGGAGCCGTCGCGGACGAACTGCGTGCCGGGCATGGCGATCTCGGCGACGTCCGCGCGGCGGGGGGCGGAGGGCGGCAGGCAGTCATTCGTAGACCTCCGCGGTACTTGCGCACGAAGCGGATGGCGATCATGTTCATGACCAGCGTGAGGAAGAAGAGGATCAGGCCGCAGGCGAAGATCGACTCGTAGCCGATCGAGCCCGCCGGGTTGTCACCGTCGGCCGCAGAGCCCATGAAGGTGGTGATCGTCGCGTAGCCCGTCGAGCGGGTCGATGCCCGATGTTGGGCTGCGAGGCCGGCCGCGAGCAGCACGATCATCGTCTCGCCGACGCCGCGCGAGACGCCCAGCACGCAGGCGGCGACGATGCCGGAGATCGCGGCCGGGAACACGACCTTGGTCGCGACCTGGCGCTTGGTCGCGCCCATGCCGTACGCGCCCTCGCGGAGGCCCTGCGGGCACCGCTCGCATCGCGTCCTCGGAGATCGAGGCGATCGTCGGCACGATCATGATCCCCATCACCAGGCCGGCGGAGAGCGCGTTGTAGACCTGTCACCTGGATCCCGAGCGCCTGCAGGATCTGCGGGGGTGACGAAGGTCAGGGCGAAGTAGCCGAAGACGACGGTCGGCACCCCGACCAGCACCTCGAGGATCGGCTTGACCGACCTTGCGGACCCGGGGCGTCGCGTACTCGGAGAGGTAGATCGCCGACCCGAGCCCCAGCGGGATCGCGACCAGGATCGCGATGCCCGTGATCAGGAACGTGCCGTTGAGAAGCGGCCAGATCCCGAACTGTGGATCGGCGAACAGCGGCGACCATTCCGTCTCCGTGAAGAAGCGCGCTGCCGACGTGCTGGAAGAACGGGATCGACTCGGTGAGGAGGGCGACCAGGATCCCGATCGTCGTCAGGACCGAGATCGCGGTCGCCGCAGAACAGCAGGGCGCGGATGACCTCCTCGCCCCAGCGACGGCGCTTGACGCCGAGAGGGCCAAGCCCTCCCGGCGTCGCGCCTGTCAGCATGTGTGCCGGCTTCCATCGTTACTCGCTTGGCTTCGCCGGCCGCTCGGTACCGCTAGCCGAGCGCGCCCTCGAGCGCCGAGCTGGCGTCCGAGGACTGCGTCTCGTCCATCGGGACGATCAGCGCGGCCTCGGCGATCGTGTCGGCGTTGTCGACGACGTACTGCATGAACGGCGCCGACGGGCAAGGAGTCGTCGGTCAGCTTCGCGTTGTTCGGGTACATGAACAGCGGCCGCGACAGCGGCGCGTACTCGCCCGACTGGATGGTCTCCGCGCTCGGCGCGACGCAACCGTCGCCCGAGTCGACCGACACGAGGTTGAGCGTGTCCGCGTTCTGCTCGTAGTAGGAGAACCCGAAGTAGCCGAGCCCTCCGTCGTCGCCGGCCACTCCCTGGACGAGCTGATTGTCGTCCTCGGAGGGCTGGTACTCCTTGCGGCTGACGCCCTCCTCACCGTTGATCACATCGGTGAAGTAGTCGAACGTGCCGGAGTCGGTGCCGGGCCCGTACAGGCTGACATCGACGTCGGGGAGCGGCTCGCCGGTGTCGGCGTCGTCGCCCAGCTCGGAGTAGTTGGTGATCTTGTCGTCGGTCCACAGCTCCGCGAGCTGATCGGTCGTCAGACAGGAGATCTCGACCGCCGGGTTCGTGACGATGGCGATGCCGTCGTTCGCGACCTGGATCTCGGTGTACTCGATCCCGTCCTTCTCGCAGAGCGGAACCTCTTCCTTGGGGTCGATCGGCCGCGAGGCGTCGGAGATGTCGGTCTCGCCGGCGCAGAACTTCTCGAAGCCGCCGCCGGTGCCGGCTGCGCCAACGGAGATGTTCACATCGGAGTTCTCCTCGTTGAACAGCTCGGCGGCTGCCTCAGCGAAGGGCTGCACGGTGCTCGAGCCGTCGATCGCGATGTCGCCGGCCGGCGCGGAGGCGGCGTCGCCGCGCTGGTCGCCGCTGCCGCTGTCCAGTCATCGTCGTCGCCGCATGCGGCGACGCCGAAGGCGAGGACCGCGGAGGCGCCGAGAGCGACGAAAAGCTTCCTGTTTCTCACTGTTTCTCCCTCTGTGCGCGGGCAGCGCAGATCGCCGCCCCTCGATTCAGGACTTGAGTTGACGGGACAAGCGTCGCGGCGGGCGCGGGTTGTCCTGTTACGGCCTGGTTGCCAAGCCTGTGAAAAGGCTGTGAACGAGGGCGCGTAACCTACCCCGGGCGGGGTAGCTCAGCCGGCGTCGGCGGAGTCGAGCTCGGCCTCGAGCGGCGGCGATCTCGTCGTGAGTCGTCGACGGAATCCGCAGCCCGTCGGGCAGCTCGGAGCCCGGCGTCTGCGGCTCCGGCTCGAAGCGGTAGCCCACCCCGAAGTGGGTGTGGATGTAGCTCCATGCCGGGCGAGTCCTTCTGGAGCTTCGCCCGCAGCTTGCGCACGAAGACGTCGACCGAGCGATCGCCGTGCGCCATCGCGTAGCCCCAGACGCGCTGGTAGAGATCCTCGCGCTCGATCACCTTGCCCTGCGCCGTCGGCAAGGACCTGAAGCAGCTCGAACTCGCGGCGGGTGAGACCCAGGCTGCGGTCGGAGACGAACGCCTGGAACTGGTCGGGGCGGACCTCGACCTCGCCCGCGACCAGCGGCCCGGCGTCGGCCTTCGGCTGGCTGCGCTTGCGGCGGCGGACGACCGCCTCGACGCGGGCCGCGACCTCCTCGGGATGGGCCGGCTTCGCGACCCAGTCGTCAGCGCCAAGTCGCAGCCCGCGGACCCGCTGGGCGACGGTCGAGTTCTGCGTGCAGACGACGATGCCCAGCCCGGGGAGCATCCCGGAGACGCGCTCGAGGAAGCCCCAGCCGTCCGGACCGAGCACGGAGAGGTCGACGACGAGGGCGTTCAGCTTCATCGCCACCAGCTCCTCGGCGGGACGGCGCGCTGGCGAGCATGCGGTACTCCCACCCGGCGGCCTCGAAGCGGCGCTCGAGGACGCGCAGGAAGCCGCTATCGGTGTCGATTACGGCAAGGCGAACTGTTCCGGGCTGTGCGTTCATGCCTGCCCCCAGGGTGCCCGGGAGCACGGCGCATGGTAGAGCCCACAGGCCGCGTGACAGCGCACGTTCACAGAAGTTTCACAGCCCTGTAGCCGGATCTTCACGCCTAGCCGCGGTGCGTGAACGAGAGTGCTCACCACGAGATCCTCTCTCGTGCGGCGCGTGACCTCACTCCCTGCCCCGGGTCACGCGCTCATCTTTCGCGGAATGCGGCCGGCCCTGAGCCCGAACGGGGCCGGCCCGCGCTCCGCCCCCAGGGGCGGCAAGCGCGAGGTAACGACGCATGCTGGCGACATTGGACTGGGGCTCGATCTGGGCCTCGGCGGCTGGGGCGATAGTCGCGGGGCTCGGCGTGACGCTCGCGTTCGCGGTCGGGCGTGCGCGGACTGATCCGGGCCGCGGAGCTGCGCGAGGCCGGGCGCGGCATGGCTGCCGGCGCCTGGGGGACGCTCTGGCGCAGCCGGGCTGCTGGTCGCGATCGCGGGGCGCGTTCGCCGGGCTCCTGATCGTCGCATCCGACGGGCCGCTGTTCTAGCGCGCCGATCCCCCGCGAGCCCCTCGATGGTCGAATAGCCTCACCCCGGTGAGCGCGATCGAAGCGATCGTTCTGGGGATCGTCCAGGGGCTGACCGAGTTCCTGCCGATCTCCTCCAGCGGCCACCTTCGGATAGTCCCCGCCTTCTTCGGCTGGGAGGACCCGGGCGCGGCGTTCACCGCCGTGATCCAGCTGGGGACCATGGCCGCCGTCCTCGTCTACTTCCGCAGGGACCTGTGGGCGATCGCCGTCGCGTTCCTGCGCGAGCTGCGCCGGCCGTGGGCGCAGCGCTCACAGGAGTCGAAGCTGGGCTGGTTCATCGTCCTCGGCACGATCCCGATCGCGATCTTCGGGTTCGCCTTCAGCGACCAGATCGAGTCCGGCGCCCGCGACCTCTACCTGATCGGCACGATGCTGATCCTGTTCTCGTTCGTGATGCTCCTGGCCGAGCACGTGAGCAAGCGCACGCGGGAGATCGAGGAGATGGACGGGCGTGACGGGATCTTCATCGGCTTCGCCCAGGCCCTGGCGCTGGTCCCCGGCGTATCGCGCTCCGGCGCGACGATCTCGGCCGGGCTATTTCGCAATTTCGACCGGGAAGCCGCGGCCCGCTACTCGTTCCTGCTCTCGGTGCCGGCGGTCGTCCTCAGCGGCCTCTTCGAGCTTCGCGACATCGGCGGCGAGGGCGACAACGCCTCGGTGGGGGCGACGATCATCGCCACCGTCGCCGCGTTCTTCACCGGCTACGCGGCGATCGCGTGGCTGCTGCGCTACCTCGCCAACCACTCGCTCGCGATCTTCGTCGCCTACCGGATCCCGCTCGGCATCCTCGTGATCGCGCTCGCCGCCACGGGCGCGATCAGCTAGGCGATCCGGGCGGTAGAGTTCGCGACGTGACCCGCGTTCGCACGCTGACCTCCCTGCTCGCCCTCGCCGTCGGCGCTCTCCTGCTGGCGAGCCCGGGCGCGATGGCCGCCGACGGTGTCGGCCTCTGGGGCCGCACGGACGACAAGGTGGTCACCTTCTTCGCCTTCGGCGTGATGATCTTCTTCACCGTGCTCGTGATCGGACTGTCGCTCTGGCAGGGCCGGCTCGAGAGCCGCAAGGACCGCATGCGCGAAGAGCTCGAGCGCCTGCGCCGGCCCTAGCGCCGCCTACAGCGCCAGCGCGCCGATCACCTCCTGCCACCAGGCGCGCTCGGCGTCGGTCTCGGCGATCGCGAGGCGCTTGCGGGCGTGGGCCTGCATCTGCGCGGCGCTGCCGGCGGCGATCAGCGGGCCGGTGACGGCGTAGCGTCCGTCGTCCAGCGCCACAACGGCACCGGGCACGTCGTTGCGGGTCCGCAGGAGGTCGACCACCGGCACGCCGAGGATCGCTGCGCGGATGGGCCGGATCGCCGTCGCGGTCCTCCCACCGGCGAACCGTGTAGACGGGGAGCCCGCCCCGTAGCCGCGGGCGCGGGCGCGGCGCCTGGCCAACCGGCCCGCTGCGCCACCGGTCGAGCAGCGCCTCGAGCTCGGCCGCGGCGTCCTGGCTGATCGACCATGTGGATCCTGTCCCCGGCCTCCACCCGGGTCGAGCCGCGGGGCAGCAGCGCGCGGTCGTCGCGCACGATCACGTTGATCAGCGCGTCCCGTGGCAGGCCGAGGTCGCGCACCCGCGCGCCGACGGCCGCGTCGTCGGGCGCGACCGGATACTCGACCACCTCGGCTCCGAGCGCGCGGATCGTGCCCGTCTCGGCGAGCGGTTGGGGCAGGGCGGGGCGGCTGGTGGTGACTCGCAGCCTCCGGGCCACGTACTCGAACGTGGCTCCCTGGAGCACGGTCGAGACGAGGACGGCGAAGAAGACGATGTTGAAGATCGCTGCGCTGTCGCCGATGCCCGCGATCACGGGGAACGTCGCGAACACGACCGGAATCGCACCGCGAAGGCCGGCCCACCCGAGGGCGCCGCGCTCGGCGAGGGTGAAGCCGGCGCCAACTGTGGCCAGGTACGTGGCCACGGGTCGCGCGACGAAGGCGAGCAGCAGAGCGAGGATCGTCCCCTCCAGCCACACGTCTCCCAGCTCGGAGGGGAACACCAGCAGGCCGAGCGTGAGGAACGTGATCAGCTGCGCCACCCATGCGAGCCCCTCGTGGAAGGCGACGATCGAGCGCTTGGCGGGGATCCGCGCGGAGCCGAGGATCAGCCCCGTGAGGTACACCGCCAGGAAGCCGGAGCCGTGGGCGACGTCGGCGAGGCCGAATGCCAGCGCCACCGTCGTGATCGACGCGACCGGGTAGAGGCCCGACGAGGCGAACTGCAGCTTGCGGAACGCCCACACCGCGCCGTAGCCGACGGCGAGCCCCGCGACCAGGCCGATGCCGAGCTCGACGACCATCGAGGCGGCCATGTCCAGCACGCCGTACCCCGGATCCTGGATCCAGTCGATGAACCCGAGAACGAGCAGGGCCGCGACAGGGTCGTTGAACCCGGCCTCCCCCTCCAGCGTCCGCGCCAGGCGGCGCCGCAGGGTCGAACCGCGCAGGACGGCGAAGATCGCGGCGGCATCCGTCGAGGCGACGATCGACCCCAGCAGCATCCCCTCCAGGGTCGAGAGGTCAAGCAGCCACGCCGCGGCCAGCCCCGTGATCACCGCCGTCGCGATCGTTCCCACGATCGCGAGGGCAATGGCGGGGCGCAGCACCGGCCTGATCTCCGCGAAGCCGGCCGCCAGGCCGCCCTCGAAGATGATCAGCGCGATCGCGAGGACTCCGACGTCGCGCTCGAGCTCGTAGTCGTCGAAATGGATCCAGCCGAGGCCGTCGGAACCGACGAGCATCCCGATCGCCAGAAACAGGATCAGGCTGGGCACGCGGATCCGGGTAGCCACGAGCGAGGCGAGCAGGGCGAGCGCCATCAGCGCACCCGCAATGAGGACGACCTCGCCGTCGAACATCGACTAACCCTTGCAGGAAGGGCGGAACCTGCGTGCGCCGCTCAGTTCGGGGCGTGAACCCCGTGGCCGCTGCAGGGGCGGCCGCCGGCGGGCGACCCGGAAGGCGCATAGAGTCCGAGCCGATGGCCAACACCAGCTACGAGCGCCGTGGCGCGGCGGCGGTTCTCACCATCACCCGCCGGGAGCGCCGCAACGCCGTCGACGCCGCGACCGCCGCCGAGCTGCTCGACGGCTACAGCCGGTTCGTCGCCGACGAAGACGCCCGCGTCCTCGTCGTGACCGGCGAGGGGCCCGAGGCCTTCTGCGCCGGCGCGGACCTGAAGGCGGTGGCCGAGCGCGGCGCCGAGTTCACCGGCGACGACCCCGCCGCCGCGATCGACGAGTGGCTCGACAAAACGCCGGACGGACCGATGGGCTTCACCCGCCTGACCTCGCCGAAGCCGACGATCGCGGCTATCTCCGGCTACGCCCTCGCGGGCGGGCTCGAGGTTGCCCTCTGGTGCGATCTGCGCATCGCGACCGGAAGCGCTCGCCTGGGCTATCCGGAGCGACGCTGGGGCGTGCCGCTGATCGACGGGGGGACGCAGCGCCTGCCGCTGGTCGTCGGGATGGGCCGCGCGCTCGAGCTGATCCTCACCGGACGCATCATCGAGGCGGACGAGGCGCACGCGTGGGGTCTCGTGAATGAGGTCGTCGACGAGGGGGCGCACGTCGACCGGGCTCTCGAGATCGCCGAGGGCCTCGCCGCGTTCCCCCAGCAGACGATGGTCTCCGACCGCCTCGCGGCGATCGAGGGAGCGGGCATGCCGCTGGACGACGCACTCGAGCACGAGGCTCGCCTTGGACGCCAGTCGGTGATCACCGGCGTTCTCGGCGCCGCGCGCTTCGCCGGCGGCGAGGGTCGCGGCGGCGCGGGCGCCGGCGTCTGAGCTACCCGCCGCCGATCCGGAACTCGCTCAGCAGGCGCTTCTCGGTCTCGCCCTCGACGGACGCGACGACCTCGACGTGGTCGGAGAGGGGGGTGCCGCGCAGCTTCGTGGCCAACAGGTCGTCCACCTGGAAGATCCCGGCCGAGTTGTTCATCAAGATCTCGATCCGGACCGCCCGCTCCTCCCCGGCCGAGATGTTCACCTCGTCCACCGCGGCGGCTGAGATCGCGTGGATGCCCATCTGGCCGGTGTCCACCGGCAACCGCGACCGTCCCTGCGCCATGTCGAGCGCGTCGGCGACGCGAACGACTCCCGCCTCGACGGTGTAGGGCTCGCCCCGGCGGCGGTGCCCGATGATTGTGTGCAGGGTCTCGGAGACGATGACGGTCCGGTCGGGCTCGGAGTAGACGTCGGCGAGCAGCTCGCGCAGCTTTCGCTCGGCGAGGAAGAGGCTGAACGCCTCGTGGTCGACCCGGTGAATCGACATCCCCACGTCGTGGAGCAGCGCGCCGCCGGCGACGACCACCTCGGAGTCCCGATCGCGAAGCCCGTGGTCGGTCACCAGCGCTCCCTCGACGCCCGGCCTTGACGAGCAGGCGCATGAGGCGCAGCGCGATGTTCAGGACGATCTGGACGTGGACCCACGAGTGGTCCGACATGCCGAGCCGTTCCGAGGTCACCTGCGCCATGTGCCACCAGGCCCGCACCTCGGCATCGCGCGTTCACGCCGTCCAGCAGCGCGTCGAGCTTGCGGTTCCCGCGCGTCGGCGCTCGCACCGAGGCGCTCGCGATCGCGTCGGCGGGCGTCCTGCCCAGCTCGCCCGGGCCGGTGGCCGCGGTCGCGGGATGCGCCTGCTCGGAGTTCTCCGGCTCGGCCTCGTTCACGCGGCGAGTCTGGCACGCCCGGGCGGCGCATGGAGCATTTTTCCGCCCGCCGACGGCTCTAGTCTCGCGCTTGCGCTATGCCGAGAGGGACGTCGGTCGACAGCCTTTGCCCCCGCACCGGGATCAGCCTCCCGGAGTGCTGCTGTCCCGAGTGCCTGACCGAGCTGATCCGCGAGCACCAGCCGGGGCTCCTGGAGACCGTGAGATCGCGACCGTCCCGGACGGCGAGATCCGGATCACGCGGACGGCCGACGCGGCGACGAGCGCGGGAGAGGTGACGCCCGGCGCCTGAGCGCGGGCCGGATGGCGCGCGGTCGCGCGACTGTCTTTAGGATCGGCCGCGTGGCCGATGTGCTCTCGATCGATAGGGACGGCGGGGTCGCGCTCGTCACCCTCAGCCGTCCCGAGAAGCGCAACGCGCTCTCGATCGAGTTGCGCGAGGAGCTCGGGGCCGCCTTCGGCGAGCTCTCGGCCGACAAGGGCATCGGCTGCGTGGTGCTGACCGGCGCGGGGTCGGCGTTCTGCTCGGGCATGGACACCACCCAGTTCGGCGGCGACCGTGAACACCGACGCCGCCTCGTCGAGTCGAGCACGCTGGCTTTCGAGGCGGTCGGCGACTGCCACCGTCCGGTTGTCGCCGCCGTGAACGGCCCCGCGATGGCCGGCGGCTTCGCCCTCGCCCTCCTCTGCGACCTGCGGATCGCGGGGACCGAGGCGTCCTTCGGCTACCCCGAGCTGCCGCAGGGCATCCCCCCGAGCTACGCCGCGGCCCGCGCGGTGCTCCCCGCCACCGTGGCACAGGAACTCTGCCTCACCGGCCGCACCGTCCAGGCGCCGGAGGCGAAGAAGCTCGGGATCGTCAGGGAGGTTGCGACAGGGGACGTCGTCGAGCGGGCGACCCACCTCGCGGGGCGCATCGCCGAGCTCCCCCGCGACGAGATCGTCGAGACCAAGCGCCGCACGCTGCTGGAGCGCAAGCACCTGTGGGGGTTCCTCTTCGACGAGGAGAAACGTGTCTTCCGCCGCGCCCTGCTGGGCGAGGAACCCGTCAGCGCGTAGCGCTCGATCTAGGCGACCGGCGAGGCCAGCTGGAGGATCCGGGGCCAGACGTAGGCCTCCCAGCTCGCCGTGGCGACGAGGATGGGAATCGCGATCGCCGTCGTCGCGAAGGTGGCCGCCAGCAGCTGATTCCACTCGCCGCGGCGGCCGGCCAGCGTCCACGCCGCCAACGGGAGGAACAGGGCCACCAGCTCGGGGAGCGCGTGCGGGATCACCGTCAGCACCAGCGTGCCCGGCGAGATCTCGAGCTGGGCGGCGAGGGTGGCTCCGTCGGAGCCGAGGATGTAGGTCTGGGTCACCAGCGAGAAGCACGTGACCATCGCGACCCAGATCAGCGCGATTGGCCGCGCCTTCTCGTGGATCCAACGGGAGAAGCCGGTGCGGCGGGCGGCGCTCAGGGGCAGCGAGGCCCCGGCGATGAACCCGGCGACGCAGGCGAAGGCATGCAGGGCGAGGACCAGCGAGCTCCGCCACAGGATCGCCGCCACGTTGTCGATCTCGACGGGGCCGCTGATGCCGACGAGCCACAGGTCGCTGGGGTCGGGTGTCGCCACCGTTGCGATCACGAGGACGCCCACCAGCATCATGACCGCGACCATCGCCGCACCGATGCTCCAGGCACGGAGGATTGGCCATGGCCGAGCGTTCCACCGGCGCAGGGTGGAACGCGTGTCGTCCATGCCCTGGACCAACACGAAGTCGTGCACGCTCACCTAGGTCTGATCGGCAAGCCGGGGCGGGAGCTGAACGCCCCCCCGGGCGGGCGGGGCTTAGATGAGCTAGACGCCGCAGATCGGCCAGGGGCTCGAGCCGGCCTGCGCGTACAGCTGCGCCGCGCGCATGTCCTGCTCGGCCTCGGGCGCCGCGGCGGGGTCGCCGCTGCCGCCCATCGACGCCCAGGTGCCGGCGTCGAACTGGTACTTGCCGCGGTAGGTGCCGTCGGAGGAGACGGCGGCGGGGTTGCCCCCGGACTCGCAGCTCGCGATCGCGTCCAGCGTGGACTGCGAGACGCCGAGGCTCTCGGGCGTCTGGAAGTCGGGCTCGCGCGCCTCGATGCGGGCCTCGCGGCGCCGCTCCAAGCGCTGCTGGATCTCGCGGTGGATGTCGATCGACTGCTCTAGGCGATCCGCCGGGCGCTCCAGCAGGCCAAGTTCGCCGGCGTCGCGGCCGGCGTCGGCGGGGGCGCCGGCGGCCTGCGTCGCGAGCCCGCCCGCGAGGGCGGTGGCGGCGAGGGTGGTTAGCAGCTTGATTCGCGTGGACATGCGGATTTCGGACCTCCTGGAGGTGCCTGGTCGGGGTTTGCGGACGGCGCAGGGTTGCAGCGCTCGGGGACTATATGTGTGTGGACGCTCACAGTTACAACAATTCCTTCATAGATACCCCATATGGGGTAAGAATCCAGGCGTGGAAGGATTGAGCGGTGACCACCCCACTCCCCGAGCTCCAGCTGCTGCGCGACTCGTTCGCCGACCGGCCCGCGTTCGGGACCGCCGTCTCGGAGGCGATCCTCCAGGGCGTCGCCGCGGGCGAGCTCGCCCCCACCCTGCGCCTGCACCGGCCCGGCCGCGAGCTGGCGCTCTCGAAGCAGGATGCGTCGAGCCCCGGGTTCGCCGCCGCTATCGCCGCCGGCCGCAGCGCCGGGTTCGAGCCGGTCCTGCGCCTGGCCGGCGGGCGTGCGGCCGCCTTCCACGAGGGGACGATCGCCCTCTCCATGGCCACGCCCGGGGCCAGGATCGCCGCCGATACCCAGGGTCGCTTCGAGCGGACCGCAACCGCGATCGCACAGGCGCTGCGGTCGCTGGGCGTGGACGCGCGTGTGGGAGAGGTCCCGGGTGAGTACTGCCCGGGCGCGTGGAGCGTCAACGCCCGCGGCGCCACCAAGCTGGTGGGGATCGGGCAGCGGATGATCGCCGGCGGGGCGCACGTGGGCGTGGTCGTGGTGGTGGACGGCGCGGAGGCGCTTCGCGACCTTCTCGTGCCCGTCTACGAGGCCCTCGACCTGGAGTGGGACCCCGCCACGGTCGGCAGCGTCGCCCAGGAAATCGGGGAGATCGCGCTCGAGACGGTGGAGGAGGCGATCCTCGCCGAGGTCGCGAAGAGCTGGCGCCTGGTGCCGGGCGAGCTCGGCCCTGAGGTGCTCGAGCGCGCCGAGCGCCTCGAACCGGGCAGAATCGCCGCATGAGGATCCTCGCCTTCAGCGACCTGCACTGCGACCTCGGCGGCGCCGCGCGCCTGGTCGAGGCATCGCGGGATGTGGACCTCGTGATCGGAGCGGGCGACTTCGCCTCGGTCCACTCGGGCCTGGAGGAGACGATCGACGCGCTGCGCCCGATCGAGCACGCCGACGCTCCTCGTGCCCGGCAACAACGAACGCGAGGCCGACCTGCGCGGCGTCTGCGAGCGCTGGGAGGCGGCGACCGTGCTCCACGGCGAGGGGACCGAGATCGACGGCGTGTCCTTCTGGGGGCTCGGCGCGGGCATCCCAATCACCCCGTGGGACTGGAGCTTCGACCTCGACGAGCAGGAGGCGGCCGTGATGCTGGAGGGCCTCACCGAGGGCATGGTGCTGATCGTCCACTCGCCCCCCTTCGGGCACGTCGATGCCTCCTCGTCCGGCCACCACCTGGGCAGCAGGGCCATCCTCCAGGCGATTGAGGACGCCCGGCCGGAGCTGGCCGTTTGCGGGCACATTCACGAGAGCTGGGGCGCGGAATCACAGGTCGGGCCGACGCGAATCCTCAATCTCGGGCCGTCCGGCAAGATCCTCACCGTCGGCGAGTAGGTGGCATGTGGCCGGCCGGCGTCCTGCTACCGTCACCGGCGACGGACAACAGTTGTCCGTGAGGTTTCGTCTCTTTACCGGTGCGCCAAGGCGCGGTTCGGACTAGTCGAACTCTCCGAATCAAGCCACACGGCCCATAGGCCGTGGAAGGAGTACCCACATATGTCAAGCCAGTCCTTCGCGGACCTGGGCATCTCGCCTGCGGTCTGCACCGAACTGACTAAGCAAGGGATCAGGGATCCGTTCCCGATCCAAGAACTCGTGATCGGCGACTCGCTCGCCGGCAAGGACCTTTTGGTCCGCTCGCCCACCGGGTCGGGCAAGACGCTCGCGTTCGCGGCGCCTCTCGTCGACCAGATCGAGGCCGATGAGCGCCGCCCGGCGGCGCTGATCCTCGCGCCCACGCGCGAGCTCGCCCTCCAGATCGTCGAGGAGG
This sequence comes from uncultured Solirubrobacterales bacterium, assembly GCA_963729505.1. Lineage (GTDB taxonomy): Bacteria > Actinomycetota > Thermoleophilia > Solirubrobacterales > 70-9 > JBDTSW01. The sequence continues at coordinate 81,266 of CAVSOA010000004.1, read as the reverse complement.
TGCGGCCGCTGGCCCACGCCCGCGCGCTCAAGGTAACCGCCGTCTACGGCGGCGCCGGCATCGTCAAGCAGGCTAAGAACGCCAAGCACTCGCACATCCTGGTGGCCACCCCCGGCCGGCTGCTGGACCTGATGGGCCGCGGCGACGTCTCGCTGAAGCACGTCCGCCTGCTCATCCTCGACGAGGCCGACCGCATGCTGGACATGGGCTTTCGCCCTGACATCGACCGGATCGTCGGCACGATCAGCCGCGATCGCCAGACGCTGCTGTTCTCCGCCACGCTCGACGGCGAGGTCGCGCGGATCGCGGACGCCTACACCAACTCCCCCGTCCGGCACTCATACAGCCCCCCGGGGCCGGCGACCAAGGTCGAGCATCGCTTCGTGCGCGTATCGCACGAGTCGAAGGTCGACGCCCTCGTCGCCGAGCTCCGCGAGGACCGCAAGCTGGCTCTCGTGTTCGTGCGCACCAAGCGCGGTGCGGACAAGCTGGTCAAGCGCCTCGCATCGAAGGGCGTGCAGGCCGTCGCCATGCACGGCAACAAGTCCCAGAACCAGCGCGAGCGCTCGCTCGCGAGCTTCGACTCGGGCAAGGTCGACGCGTTGGTCGCCACCGACGTGGCGGCCCGCGGCATCGACGTCGACGGGATCAGCCACGTGATCAACTTCGATCCGCCCGGGGACTCGGACGCCTACCTTCACCGCGTCGGCCGTACGGCCCGCGCCGGGCGAAGCGGCGTCGGCGTGACGTTCGTCAAGGGCGAGGAGGCCGCGGACGTCGGCACGATCGCGCGTCAGCTCAACCTTCGCGAGCAGTTCGCGGCGACCGGCCTTTCGACCGGGAACGGCTCCCACGGCGGGTCGCGCCACACGAATGGCGGACCCCGTCGCAACCACCGCAGCGGTGGCTCGAACGGCGGTGGTGGCCCTAAGCGCGTTCACTCGGGCTCACGCCGCCGGCGCAAGCCCGCCGGCAAGCGCTAGGCGTTGCGGGCGCGGTAGCTGCGCGTCTTCGCGCGGTTACCGCAGACGTCCATCGAGCACCAGTGCCGCGAGCGGTTGCGGGAGCGGTCGTAGAACGCCCATAGACACTCGTTGGAGGTACAGACCTTCAGCCGCTGCCACTCGCCCGTCTCCTGGGCGGTGGCGACGGCGCTGAGGATGCGGGCGATCAGCGCGTCGACGCCGTCACACGAGGGGGCGATGGCCATCGCCCCGTCGTCGTCGACCCAGGCGCGCAGGGTCGCCTCGCCCGAGGCGGCCCGCAGCTGCGCGACGGCCTCCGGGTCCAGCTCGCCCCCGCTGTTGGCGAGGGCGAGCGACCGCAGCGCCTCACGAAAGGTCAGCGCGCGCTCGAGGTCCTCAGCGGTGGCGGGCTCGAGCACCGGTAGGCCGCGGGAGCCGAGCCACGCGTCCACAGCGGCGGGATCGGTCAGCTCCTCGCGGTCGGGGTCGAGCTCCCTGGTGTTGATGAAGCTGCGCACGAGCTCCAGCTCGCCGGGGGCGGGCGGGCCCTCCTCGCTCGGGGGAACGGTCCTCGGAATTTCTTTGTCAGATCGTGTTTCAGACACCGGTAAATAGTGTATAGTGGTGTTGCAACACCGTCAAGTGGCTTTTGCCAGTTACACGCCAGGAGGCGATCATGCAGCTCCATCCCATGTTCATCACCACCCTCATCACCGAGCACGACCGGACGCTGCGCGAGCGCGCCGAGAAGCATCGGTCCAGGCCGCGCCGCGACCGTCCGGTCCGCCGCGCCCCCTGGATCCACTGATTCAGGCCTCGGCGTCCTCGAGCACTGCCTGCGCCGCACCGCGCCCGTTGAGCGCGATCACCGAGCCGCCAGGGTGGGTGGCGGCCCCGCACAGGTAGAGCCCCGGGACCGGCGTCCTCCAGGCGAGGCGCCGGTCCCACATCTGGTCCGGCAGGGCCTCGCCCTGGAAGATGTGCCCGCCGCTCAGCCCGATCCGCTCCTCGATGTCGGGGGGCCCGAGCACCTGCAGGTGCTCGATGCACTCGCGGACGTCGGGCGCCTGCTCGGCGATGCCGTCGAGGATCACGTCAGCGACCTCCTGACGGCGGCTGTCCCAGTCGCCCTCGGCCAGCTCGTACGGCGCGTACTGGGCGAAGACGCTCATCACGTGCTTTCCCTCCGGCGCCACGGACGTGTCGTAGGCGGTCTGGAAGTACAGCTCGGCGAAGCCGTAGCAGGGCTCGCCCCGCCTGGCCGCCTCGACCGCCGCCTGACCCGCGTCGACCGACGGCGAGATCGAGACCATCGCGCGGTAGGGGTCCACGTCGCCGTTGGCGGCGGCCGTGAACGTCGGCGGCCGCGACAGAGCGGCGTTCAGCTTCACCACGGGGGAGCTGACCCGCCAGGACTCGAGCCGTGCCCGGTAGTCGCCGTCGAAGTCAGCGCCGTCGAGCATCGCGAGCGTTCGCTTCGGGTCGGCGTTTGCCACGACCACGGGGGCGGGAATGAACTCGCCGCTCGCCAGGTGCACGCCCTCCCCCGGCTCGATGCCATCCACCTCGACGCCGGCGGCAATCACCGCGCCGGCCTCCATCGCCGCCTCCGCGATCGCGAACGAGATCCGGCCCATGCCGCCCTCGACGTAGCCCCAGACCGATCCCAGGCCCTGGAGGTCTCCCTGCGAGTGCATCAGGTGGACCGAGGCGGTGCCGGGATCGCGGGGGCCGGCGAAGGTGCCGATCACGCCCTGGCCCCAGAGCGCCTGCTTCAGGCGCTCATCGTCGATGTAGCGGTCGAGCACGTCGGCGATGGAGTCCTCGAAGAGCATCGAGATCAGCTCGGTGTCGCCGCCCAGGAGGTTCTCGATCTCGGCGCGGGAGGGCGACGGCCGGTGCCATGTGTCGCCCCCCGGCCCGCGCCGCAGGGCGTCGCGCAGGCGGTGGAAGGCGTCCTCGTAGGCCTCGAACCCGCGGATGTCCTTGTCGGTGAATCCCTGCGAGCGCATGTGCGCGACGGTCCGCGAGTGATCCAGGAACTCCGCCATCGCCGTGCCGTCGGGCAGGGGGCTCCACGAGCTCGGGTCCGCCGGGGTCACGCGGTAGCCGTGGCGCTCGAGCTCAAGCTCGCGGATCACGCCGTCGTCCAGCAGACCGACGACGTAGGCACAGGGGCTGACGATGTACTCCGGGGCGTCCGCGAAAGGCCGTTCCAACGTGCAGGCGCCGCCGATGCGCTCGCGCTTCTCGAGCACCAGGACGGATTTGCCGGCCCGCGCGAGGTAGGCCGCGGCGGTCAGGCCGTTGTGGCCGCCGCCGACGACGATGGCGTCCCAGCGGCGTGCGGCGAGCTCCTCGATCGGGGCCGGCATCCCGACCTCCCCCAGTGCCGCCGCGACATCCATGCCGTTCGCCCGCGAATTCATCCCCGTCACTCTGCCACGGCGGCGGAGGGTGCCGCCGCCTCGCTTCCCCGGGCGGCGACGGCGAGCGCGGTCAAGGCGAGCAGGGAAGCGACGACCGCGTAGGTCACGCCGTCGGAGGTCGCGTCGGCGAGCCCACCGCCACCCGACCCTCCCAGCACCTGGCCGCCTGCCCACGCCAGGTTCACCAGCGCGAACGCCAGCCACTGGGCCACGCCGGCTCGCTCGACGTTGTCGGAGAGCAGCGCCATCGCCGGGGTCCAGCAGAAGCCGAGCGCCAGCTCGGAGGCGACCACGCATGCGCCCAGCAGCAGGATCGTCTCGGGTAGGGGCAGCGCGAGGCTCATGGCGGCGGTCGCGAAGAGCCCGATCCGGATCGGCCAGATCCGGCCGCGGCGGTCGGAGATGCGCCCGAACGTTGGGCTGGCGGCGCCCTCGACGAGCGCTGAGATGAGGAACACGGCGCCAACGGCGATCCCGCTCGCGCCGAGCTCATCGAGGCGCAGCGGGGCCAGCACCCAGATCGCGCCCGAGAAGCATCGCGGGCAACATCACCAGCCAGAAGCCCGCGGCGATCGGAGCGCTCGCGATCGTGCGCCGGACGCGGCGCCAGCCGGGGAACGGAGCCGGCCCCGGCGCAGGCGTGAAGTAGGTCCAGACGGCCATCGCCGTGCCGAACACCGCCGCCGAGGCGAACACGGGCTCGGGGCCGGTGACCGACGCGATGGCCCCCAGCACCGGCCCCATGAGGACCCCGAAGATCGCTGCGGCGAGGGCCGAGCCGATGATCTCACCCCGGCGGTCGGCGGATGTCTCCGAGACGAGCCAGGACAGGCCGCCGATCCATGCGAAGGAACCGCCGACGCCCTGGACGAAGCGGGCGGCATCGAGCAGCACGATGTTCTGCGCGAAGGCGAAAACCAGGCAGGAGCCCGCGACCAGGAGCATCCCGGCCAGGACGGTCTGGCGCATCCCCACGCGCGCCGCGAGCATTGCCCCCGGGAACGTCCCGAGCAGGGTCCCGCCGGCGTACGACGCGCTGAGGATCCCTGCCCCGGTCTTCGAGAGGTTCAGGTCGGAGGCATAGTCCGGCAGCAGCGGCGTGATCGCCGAGAAGAACATCGTGTCGGTGATGACGACACAGGCGACGAGGACGAAGAGCGGGCGGCGCACCCGCTCGATGCTAGAGGCGGGCTGTCGCTAGCCCGCGATGGCGTCGCTCTGCGGCGGACCAGGAGCCAGTTGATGGCCCACAGCACCAGCCCGACCGCCGAGCAGGATCCCGACGCGGGCCCAGATCTTGCCGTCGATCTGGGTCAGCAGTGCCAGCTGAGATGCCGATGCCGATCACGGGGACGATCAACGGCACCCGGAAGTGATCGTGGTCGACGTCCTCCTTGCGCCGCAGCGCGAGCACCGACATGTGCACGATCGCGAAAACGATGACCAGCAGGGCGACCGTCGTCTCGGCCAGAGCCGCCAGGTTCGGCAGTCAGGATCAAGCGCGACGGCGATCGCTGTCGTGAACAAGATGGCCACCCAGGGCGTCCGCCGACCGGGGTGCACGATGCCGAGCGGCGCCGGCATGACCCGCTCCTTGCGACATCCCGTAGAGCAGGCGCGAGGACATGATCATGTTGATGAGCGCGCCGTTGGAGAGCGCGAGTAGCCCGATCGCCGAGAAGAGCTTCTCGGGGACCCCGAGCGGGCCCTGGTTGATCACCTCGAGCAGCGGGCCGTCGGAGCCCGCGAGGTCGGGAGTCGGCACCACCATCGAGGCGCCCACCGTGACCAGGAAGTACACGGCGCCCGCGATCAGGATGCCGCCGAACAGAACCTCTCGGGTAGGTGCGGACCGGGTCCTCTGCCTCCTCCGCGACGTTGACGGAGTCCTCGAATCCGATCAGGGCGTAGAAGGCGAGCGCGGCGCCCGCCAGCGAAGCGCCGAGGATCGAGCTGCCCTCCTTGAACTCGAACGCGCGACCGGCCTCCGCGCTGCCCTCACCCAGCGCAACGGCCGCGACGATCACGATCAGGACGAGCCCGCCAAGCTCGACCAGCGTGAAGCCGACGTTCAGCTTCACGGACTCGGCGATGCCGCGGAAGTTGATCGCAGCGATCAGCGCCCAGGAGCAAGATCGCAGCGACCTCGATCTCCACGTCGACGAAGACATTCAGGTAGTCGCTGCCGAAGGCCCGGGCGAGCGCCGAGGCAGAGGTGATGCCGGAGACGACGACGGCGAAGGCAACGATGAACGCCAGGAAGCGGTTTCCGAAGGCCTTGTGGACGTAGAGGCCGGCGCCGCCGGCGTGTGGATATCTCGAGACGAGCTCCGCATAGGAGCCCGCCGTGAAGAGCGCCGCGACGAGGGCGAGCATGAACGCCGCCCAGATCGCGCCTCCGGTCTCGGCGCCGACCTCGCCCGACCAGCGCGTAGATGCCGCCACCAAGGATGTCGCCGACGATGAAGAGCAGCAGCAGCTTCGGCGTTATGGCCCTCTTGAGCTCCCCATCCATGGGAGCCCACTACCCAGGGCGGGTCTAGTCAGTCACGAGGCGAAACGTGTCGTCGAAGTCCTGGACGATCTCCAGCATCCGCGCCAGATCCGGCATCCCGCCGTCGTCGGGCATGACCTCGGCAACGGCCCGGAAGAACTCCTCGGTCCGCCCTCGGGGGCGGGTCTCCCAGCGAACCCTCGCGGGAACCTCGCCGGGGTTCCACATCTGATGGGCGGTCTCGCGGGGGATGTCGATCTCCTCACCCACCTCGAGCGTTCGCTCCTCCCCGTCGGAGATCACGCGCATCGAGCCCTCGAGGATCTCGAAGTGCTCGTCCTGCGCCGGGTGCAGATGTGTTCGGGCGGTGGGCTGCCGCCGGCGTCGTAGGTGGCCTCGACCTCGAGCACGTCGTCGCCGGAGGACTTGATCTCCAGCGTCGAGTTCGGGGACAGCCGCAGGCGCTCGTCGGACATGGCGCGCACGCTACTAGCGGAAATGCAGGCATGGCGACGGTTCGCGAGGCGGTCCTGGAGATGCTGCGCGACCGCGGGATGACGACGATGTTTGGCAACCCGGGGTCGACCGAGCTGCCGATGCTGGCCGAGCTCCCCGACGACTTCCGCTACGTCCTCGGGCTCCAGGAGGCCGTGGCCGTTGGCATGGCGGACGGATACGCGCAGGCGAGCGGGACCGTGGGCCACGTGAACCTTCACACCGCGCCCGGGCGTCGGCAACGGGATGGGCGCGATCTTCAACGCCCAGGCGAATCACTCGCCGCTGCTCGTCACCGCCGGGCAGCAGGTGCGCTCGCTGATGACGCTCCAGGCCAACCTCACCAACCGCGACGCGACGCGCATGCCGCATCCGCTGGTGAAGTGGAGCTACGAGCCCCCGCGGGCGGAGGATGTGCCGCACGCGATCGCGCGAGGCATCCACATGGCGTCGCTCCCGCCGCGGGGGCCGACGTTCGTATCCATCCCGATGGACGACTGGGGCGCCGAGGTCGACCCCGACGCGACCCCCCACCACGTTGGGCGTACGGTCGACGGACGCTCCGCGCCCGATCCTGAGCGTGTGCAGGAGCTGGCGGCGAAGCTGAACGCCGCCTCCAGCCCGGCGATGGTCGTCGGCCCCGACGTCGACGCCTCGGGCGCCTGGGACGCCGCGATCGAGCTCGCAGAGCAGCAGGGCCTCCCGGTCTGGGGGGTCCCGGCTCCCGGCGGAGGACGGATCGGGTTCCCCGAGGGACACCCCGCCTACCAGGGGCTTCTCCCACCCGCGATCGGCCCGGTCGGCGAGGCGCTGGCGCCCTATGACCTCGTGCTCGTCGTGGGCAGCTCGGTCTTCCCGTACTACCCCAACATCCCCGGCCCGCTGCTCCCGGAGGGCGCCGAACTGGTGGCGATCACGAGCGATCCCGACGAGGCGTCCCGCGCGCCGATGGGAGACGCGATCGTCGCCGATCCGAGGCTCGCGCTGGAGGCGCTGATCGCGCGAGGCGGGTCGCTCCGACCGGGAGAAGCCCCCGGCGCGCCCAGCGCCCGAGGACGTCGGAGCACACCGACCCCCTCAGCCCCACCAGCGTGTACGCGGCACTCGCGGACGTCTTCCCAGAGGGCGGCATCGTCGTCCTGGAATCCCCCTCGAGCACGCTGGCGCTGCGAAACCAGATGCGCCTGTCGGCGCCCGGGAGCTACTACTTCGGGGCCGGCGGGGGCCTTGGGTTCGGGCTCGCGGCCGCGATCGGCGTCCAGCTCGCCCAGCCCGAGCGCCAGGTGGTCTGCGTGCTCGGCGAGGGCTCGGCGCAGTACGCGATCCAGGGCTTCTGGACGGCCGCCGCCTACGACGTGCCCGTGAAGTTCGTGATCGCTGCGAAACGACGAGTACGCGATCCTCAAGTGGTTCGCCGGCATCGAGGCGGTCACCGGCGCCCCGGCGCTGGATCTCCCGGCGCTGGAGTGTGCGAGCGTCGCCGAGGCCTACGGCGTCCCGTCGAAGCGGGTCACCGGGCTCGAGGAGCTCCGCTCGGCGCTGACCGACGCGCTCGCGGCGGACGGCCCGCGCCTGGTCGAGGTGCCGGTCACGCCCGGCATGGCCCTGGCGTAAGGCCGATGGCGGACGTCGCCCGGATCGGCCGGCCCGAGGGCGAGCCGACCGCCGATCGCGTCCCGGACTGGGTCGCCGACGGGCACGCCGGAGCCGCTGCGCTCGCGCCTCGTCGGGCGCCTCGGGCCGGACCGCGTGCTCACCCGGGCCATCGACCTCGTCCGCTACGCCTCCGACGCGAGCCCGTACCGCTACATCCCGAAGGCCGTCGTGATGGCCCACGATGCCGCCGATGTGGCGGCGGTGCTCGCGTTCGGGCGTGAGCACGGACGTGCCGGTGACCTTCCGTGCCGGCGGCACCAGCCTCAACGGCCAGGCCCAGAGCGACGGCATCCTCGTCGACGTCCGCCGCCATTGGGGCGGCGTCGAGGTCCTCGACGACGGCGCCCGCTGCCGGGTCGCGGCCGGGGACGGTGCTGGGCCACGCCAACCGGGTGCTCGCACCGTACGGGCGCAAGCTGGGCCCCGACCCCGCCTCGACCGACGCGGCGACCGTGGGCGGGGTGATCGCCAACAACTCGGGCGGGATGCGCTGCGGGGTGGTGCGCGACTCCTACTCCACGGTCCGCGAGCTGAAGCTGGTGCTGGCGTCGGGCACCGTGATCGACACTGGGGCGCGACGGCGCCGAGGAGGAGTTCGCAGCGCGCGGAGCCGGAGCTGGCGGCGGGCCTCGCCGAGATCCGCGACGAGCTGCGCGCCGACGCCGAGCTCTCGCGAGCGCGTGCGGCGGAAGTTCGAGATCAAGAACACGATGGGGTACCGCCTCTGCGCGTTCCTCGACGCCGATGAGCCCGCTCGAGATCTTCCGGCGCCTCGTGGTGGGCTCCGAGGGCACACTCGCCTTCATCGCGGACGCCACGCTTCGAGACCGTGCCGGTTCCGGCCCGGACCACGGTCTCGTGGCTTCACTTCGACGAGCATCGACGCCGCGGTCGCGCCGGTCCCGCGAGCTCGTCGCTGCCGGGGCCAGCGCGGTCGAGCTGATGGTCGCCCCGGCGCTGATCGTCGCCTCGCACAACATCCCGGGCGCACCCGAGCACTGGCGCGAGCTGCCCGCTCGAGTCGGCGGCGCTCCTGGTCGAGTTCGGGGGCGAGACGGCGGAGGAGCTCGACGACGCCGAGGCGCGGGCGGCGGCCGTCCTCGCCGGCGCGCGAGCTGCTTCGTCCCGGCCGAGTTCACCCGCGACGCGGAGGCGATCGAGGTCGCCTGGCGGGTCCGCGAGGGGATGCTCGGGTCTGATCGGCAAGCTGCGGTCCTCCGGGACGGCGCTGATCACCGAGGACGTGTGCGTCCACCCCGAGCGGATCGCGGAGGCCTCGGCCGACGTCCAGGCGCTGCTCGGCGAGCACGGGTTCCTCACTGGCGTCGCCGGCCACGCGTCGGCGGGGAACCTCCACTTCACGCTCACCCCTGACTTCGCCAAGGCCGAGGACCGCGAGCGCTACGAGGCGCTTCATGGGCAAGCTCGTCGAGCTGATCGTCTCCAAGTACGACGGCTCGCTGAAGGCCGAGCACGGCACCGGCCTCAACATGGCGCCGTACCTCGAGCGTGAGTGGGGATCAGAAGGCGACGGAGATGATGTGGCGCATCAAGCGGCTGGCCGACCCGGACGGCGTGCTCGGCCCCGGCGTGATCCTCAACCGCGACCCCGGCGTCCACCTGCGCAACCTGCAGTCCACGCCGCCGATCGAGGAGGAGGCGACGGCCTGCGTCGAATGCGGGATGTGCGAGCCGGTCTGCCCGTCGCGGAACACGACCACGACCCCGCGCCAGCGGATCCTCCTGCGGCGCGAGATGGCCCGCCAGCCGGAGGGCTCGCCGGTCCTGGAGGCGCTGCTCGCCGAGTTCGAGCACGACGGGATCCAGACCTGCGCGGCCGACGGCAGCTGCGCGCCGGCCTGCCCGCTGGCGATCGACACCGGGAAGCTCGTCAAGGGGTTTCGCGAGCAGGAGGCGACTGCACGCGGCGAGCGCATCGGCGAGCTCGCCGCCCGCAACTGGGCCGGCGTCGAGCGGGCGGCACGATGGGGCTTGCGGGGTGGCAACCTGCGCGGGCCACCGTGTCGCCGACACGATGTCGCGGGCGGCGCGGAAGGTCGGCGGCGGCGGAGCTGGTGCCGCGGTGGCCTCCCGCCATGCCCGCGCCGGCCCCGGCGTCGCTGCCGGCGACGAGCAGGGAGGGCGCCGCGGCGGTGTACATGCCCGCCTGCATCAACCGGATCTTCGGCACCCGCGACGGCGGCAGAGGCCGCCTGCCGCAGGCGCTCGTCGAGGTCTCGGCACGGGCGGGGCTTCCCCTGTGGATCCCCGACGACGTCGCCGGCAACTGCTGCGCGACGCCGTGGAGCTCCAAGGGATACGCGAAGGGCCACGGTGTGATGGCGCGCAGGGTCGCGGAGTCGGTCTGGCGATGGACCGACGGAGGCTCAGCTCCCGCTGGTCGTGGACGCGAGCTCGTGCGCGCAGGGGCTGATGCGGGAGGTCGGGCCGGCGCTCGAAGGAGAGCTCGAGGAGCGCTACGCGGGGGTGCGAGATTCTCGACTCGATCGAGTGGGCGCACGATCGGCTGCTCCCCGCGCTCGAGATCACTGGCAGGGTCGGCATCGGTCGCCGTGCACCCCACCTGCTCCGTCGCCCAGATGGGCCTCGGCGGCAAGCTCGAGCGCGATCGCCGCGGCGCTCGCCGACGAGGTCGTGGTCCCCGCCGCGGCGGGCTGCTGCGGGATGGCGGGCGACCGCGGCCTGCTTCACCCCGAGCTCCCGGCGTCGGCGCTTCGCGACGAGGCGGCCGAGCTGGAGGGCCGCGATCTCGACGCCTGCCTGTGCAGCAACCGCACCTGCGAGATCGGCCTCCAGCCAGGAGACCGGGCGGCCCTTCGAGTCGTTCGTGTTCCTGCTCGAGCGCCTGACGCGCTAGGCAGTTCGGATCACGACCACGTTCGAGCTGGGGTCGGCGACCTTGATCCCGCCGTCCGCTGCGCTCCACGGCCAGGCCGGCATCCTCGAGATGCGGGTCGCGATCGCGTCGACCGTCGCCGCAGTCCGGCACCACCACCTCGAAGCTCTCGAGCCCCAGGCTCCCGGCTCGGGGGCCGCGGCGCCCCTCGCCGGCCCAGGTGTTCAGGCCCAGGTGGTGGTGGTAGCCGCCGGCCGACGACGAACAGCGCGCCGGGGTAGGAGCGCACCGTCGGCTCGAAGCCCAGGAGCCCGCTGTAGAAGTCTTCCGAGTCCGGCGATGTCGGCGACGTTCAGGTGCACGTGGCCCATCGTGGGTCCCGGGCGCCATCGGGCCGGCGCCGTCGCGCCTCAGCCGCAATCGAGTGCGAGGTCCAGCGGGAGCGAGTCCATCTCCAGCTCGCCGGTCGCCGTTCGCCGCCACTCCTCGCGCGGGCGGTCGCGGTAGATCTCGATCCCGTTCCCCTCCGGATCCCGGGTGTAGAGCGCCTCGCTCACCAGATGGTCGGAGGCGCCGGTGAGCGCCCACTCCGCCTCTGCGATCGCCGCAGCGCGGCGCCCAGGCGCGCCCGGTCGGGAACGAGGATCGCGAGGTGAAAGAGCCCGGTCGTCCCGCTGCGGCCTGGGCGGCCGCGCCGGGCGCCGCGACGAGCTCGACCAGCACGCTCGTCGCCGGCGCCCAGGCGAGCGAGGCGAGTCGCCGGACTCGAGCGTCGTCGAGGCCGATCGCCCGCTCGTAGAAGCCGCGCAGGGCCGTCGAGGTCCGCCGACGCGGAGGCGCACGGCGCCCATCGCCGTGCTCGGGGTCGAGTCGTCGGTTCGTTGCCATCCGTACGCAGGCACGATATTCACGCTGCGTGCGTGGCGACACGCTCGCTTAACGAGAAATACCTTGCGCGGCAATGGTCTGCGGGCGTAACCTTTCGCACGTAGGCCGGTTTTGAGGAGCAGATAGAGGGGATGCCGACAGCGACCAAAGCAACCCGGGCCCGGGTCTCGCTGGCGCCCCTGCCCAGTCTGGAGGATGCGGATCTGGTGCGGCGCGCGCGCGACGGCGACGAGCTCGCGTTCGAGGAGATCGTGCGCCGGTATCGCCAGCCGCTCATCCGCTACAGCGCCCGCCACGTCGGCCAGGCGAACGCCGAGGACATCACCCAGCACGCTCTCGCCAGCGCTGCGGCCCATCTTCGCGACGACCCGCGCCCGATCCACCTGCGGGCCTGGCTCTACCGCGTCGCGCACAACGCCGCGATCAACATGCGCGCGCGCAAGGACTTCGGCCACGAGGAGCTCAGCCTCGAGATCGACGGCGTCCCGCAGCCGCCCGAGATCGCGGCGCAGCGCAGCGAGGTCCGCGAGGTCGTCTCCGAGCTCGACCGCCTTCCCGACCGCCAGCGCACGGCGCTGCTTGCTGAGCGTCTTCGAGGGCCTCGGCTACGACGAGATCGCCGTCGCGGCTCGACACGTCGCCCAACTCGGTCCGGGCGCTGCTGTCCCGCGCCCGCGGGCACCTTCGCAAGGCCGCCGCCGCGATCGCCCCGCTGCCTCTGCTTCAGTCGCTGATGAAGAAGATCTCCGCGCTCGCCGGAGCCGGCGGCTCCAGCCAGGGCACGCTCGTCGCCGGCGGCAGCGTCATCCAGGCCAAGCTCGTGGCGGTCGCCGCGACGACCGTCGTCGCCGGCGGCGCCGCGGCCGAGAACGCGCGGCCTCGCAGCAACGACGAGCCGGTCTCGGCAACCGAGCCGTGGCGCCATCGGATGTCCGCGGCGCCGACCCATCAGCACGGCCGTGCCGCTCGACATCGACCACATGCTCCCGCACGTCGCCCCACCGCCCCCGGCGAAGGAAAAGCCGGCGCCGCCGCCGAGAGCCGGCCGCCGATGAGCCGCCGGTCGAGCCGGCGCCGCCGGTAGAGGAGCCTGTACCGCCGCCCGTCGCCGAGGTCCCCCCGCCCGTCGCGGAGCCCCCGGCCGAGGCTCCGACGCCCGACTCCTCCCCCGGAGGAGCCCAAGGATGAGGACGAGTTTGGCGATCCGCCTCCACCGGCGGACGGCAACAACCCCGGGGACGGAGCCGAGGATCCCCCCGACGACGGCGGTTACACGGATCCGCCCGAGGGCGCGCTACGGCGCTCCCTAGCCACGCACGCCGAAATCGGCGCGTGCGTTATCGCGATTCATCGGTTCTATGAGCAGTGGGGTTGCCGACCACCCGGCAGGGGACGGGCGGCGGCCGGGCCCGGTCGAGGGGCCGCGCACCGCAGGGGGGTGCGCGCCGACCGGCCCGGCCGCCGAGCCGCCCGTATGCGGCTCAGGCCGTAGGATTGCGCCGCTGTCGCTTTCCCCGAGAGAGGTCTGTTGTGTCGCATCTCCGTTTCCCGCTCCTGCTCCTGCTCGCGCTCGCCGCACTCGCCGCCGGCTGCGGCGACGACGATGGCTCCTCCGAGGAGAGCTCCTCGTCCGAGGAGACCGTCTCGCTCGACGACTGCACGCCCGACCAGCTCGAGACCGTCGCCGACGGCACGCTGACGGTCGCCACCGACAGCCCCGCCTTCCCGCCGTACTTCGAGGACGACGACCCGACGAACGGCGAGGGCTTCGAGAGCGCCGTCGCCTACGCGATCGCCTCCACGCTCGGATTCGACGAGGGGGACGTGAAGTGGGTCGTCGAGCCCTTCAACTCCTCCTACGCGCCCGGGCCGAAGGACTTCGACTTCGACGTCAACCAGATCTCGATCACGCCCAAGCGCGCCGAACAGGTCGACTTCACGGAGCCCTACTACACGGCCAAGCAGGCGGTGGTGGCGCTGAAGGACTCCGACGCGGCGGGCGCGACCTCGCTGGGCGACCTCGCCGACGCGAAGATCGGCGTGCAGATCGGCACCACCAGCCAGGAGGCCGTCGAGGCATCGATCCAGCCCACCGAGGAGCCGCAGGTGTTCGACACCTCCAACGACGTCGTTTCGGCGCTCAAGAACGGCCAGGTGGACGCCGTCGTCGTGGACGTCCCCACCGCCTTCTACCTCACAGCCGTCCAGGTGACCGACGCGACCACGGTCGGGCAGTTCGCCGCCCCCGGCGGCGACGAATGGGGCGCGCTCCTCGCGAAGGACTCGCCGCTGACCGACTGCGTCTCGGCCGCGATCACCGAGCTCTCGGACTCCGGCGAGCTGGCCGAGATCGAGCAGACGTGGATCGCGGACAAGACCAACGCACCGGTCATCGAGTAGCCATCGCCCGGAGGGCGCGGTGAGCGACCGCCGCGCGGAGCGCGAGGCGGCCAAGCGCCAGCGCGATCGCCGCGGGCTGGCGATCGCGACCATCTCGACCGTCGTCGTGCTGGGCGGAATCGCCGCCCTGATCCTGACCAGCCCCGGCTGGCCGGTAGTGCGGGAGTCGTTCTTTGACTGGGAGGTGTTCAAGGACTCGTTCCCGGACGTCCTCGAGGCGTTCTGGCTGGATGTGCGGGTCTTCATGCTCGTGGAGGTCGCTGTGCTGATCCTGGGCCTGGGCGTCGCCCTGGTGCGCCTGGCCCGGGGGCCCGCGCTGTTCCCGCTGCGGCTGATGGCGACCGTCTTCGTCGACGTCTTCCGGGGGATCCCGACGGTCCTGCTCGTCTACCTGATCGGCTTCGGGGTCCCGGCCCTGGCGGTCGCCACGGACGGCGGGGACGACGCCCCTCAGCTGGCTCCCGACGGAGCCGGTGATCCTCGGCGGCATCGCCCTCACCCTCTCCTACAGCGCCTACGTGGCCGAGGTCTACCGCGCCGGGATCAGCTCCGTGCACCGGGGCCAGCGCGACGCGGCGTTGGCGGTCGGCCTGACCGAGACCCAGACGCTGCGGCACGTGATCGTCCCCCAGGCCGTGCGCAACGTGTGGCCGCCCCTGCTCAACGACTTCATCGCGCTGCAGAAGGACGTCGCGCTGATCGCGATCATCGGGGTCACGGGCGAGGCCTTTCGCCAGGCCCAGATCCTGACCGCGGCGGACTTCAACTACACGCCGCTGATCGCGGCCGCGCTGCTGTACCTCTGCGTGACCATCCCGATGGCCCGGCTCCTGGACTACCTCGCGCCCGGCGCGTACGCGACACGATGAGCGGCGAGCCGGTCGTCGAGATCCGCGGCGTCACCAAGGCGTTCGGCGACGAGCAGGTGCTGAAGGGCATCGACCTGGATATCGGCGAGCACGAGGCCGTCGCCCTGATCGGCGCCTCGGGATCGGGGAAGTCCACCCTGCTGCGCTGCATCGATCTGCTCGAGGAGATCGACGACGGCGACATCTTCCTCGACGGTGAGGTGATCACGGACCCCTCGGTTGACCCTGTCGCGGTCAGGCGCCGGCTCGGCCTGGTCTTCCAGGCCTACAACCTCTTCCCCCACCTGAGCGTGCTCGAGAACGTGGTTCTCGGGATCACGAAGGCCCAGGGGGTCGGGCGAGAGGAGGCCGAGCAGAGCGCCCGCGCCCAGCTCGCCCGGTTCGGTCTCGCCGGCCGGGAGGACGACGACCCCGACCGGCTCTCCGGCGGCCAGCAGCAGCGCGTGGCGATCGCGCGGGCGTTCGCGGCCAGGCCCCGGGCGATGCTTCTCGACGAGGTGACCAGCGCTCTCGACCCGAGCTGGTCGGGGAGGTCCTCGAGGCGGTACGCGAGCTCAAGGCTGAGGGCGTGACGATGATGCTCGCGACCCACGAGATGGGCTTCGCCCGCGAGGTCGCCGACCGGGTCGGGTTCCTGCACGAGGGCAGGCTGCTCGAGCTGGGACCCGCCCGAGCAGGTGCTCTCGGAGCCGGAGCAACCCGAGACCCAGCGCTTCCTGCGGCGCCTGCTGGAGGCCGGACGGGCATAGTTTCGGGCCATGGCCGCAGTAGCCGAGCCCGCGGCTCGATGGGGCCGCGACGTCAAGACGCTGGAGGACGCGCGACGCCAGTTCATGGCGAAGCGCTCGCCGAAGCTCATCGTCGCCGCGATCCTGATCCTCCTCGCAGTGCGGATCTGGATGGGCGACTTCGACATGGCGCGACGCCGTGGCCGTCGCCGCGATGCTGGTGGTCTATCCCTTTGGCGAGTGGGCGATCCACGTCTACCTGCTGCATATGAAGCCGGTTCGCATCGCCGGCAGGCGGGTTGAGGCGCCGGCTGCGCGCGATCACCGAGAGCACCACGAGAACCCGGCCGACCTGGGCCTGATCCTGCTCGCCCCGAAGGAGCTTGCCCAGCTCCTGTTCCTCGCGGTCCCCGTGGTGGTCGGCCTCGGCTGCCTGCTCGTCGGCGCCGTCGCCGGCCCGGTGCCGATCGGAGCTGCGGTCAGCGCCGCGCTCGCCGGCTACGTCGCGATCGGCATCTACGAGTGGACGCACTTCCTGATCCACACGGCTCACCGGCCGCGCTCGCGCTACTACCGCGCGATCTGGCGAAACCACCGCCTCCACCACTTCAAGAACGAGCACTACTGGCACGGGATCACCAACAACGTCAGCGACCGCGTGCTCGGCACCAACCCGGGCGCGCGCGATGTGCCGAAGTCGCGCACGGCGCGGACGCTCGATCCCGGCCCGAGCTAGGCTCAGTAGCGCGAGGCCGGGATCCAGCCGAACGCGCGAACGCCGCGGTAGAAGTCACGCGCCCAGCCGAGGCATCGGACCCGCTCAGCGACTGGTCGTGTCGCACAATGGGCCTGCATGTCGGCGAGGAAGCGCTCGTCGACCGCGCGCCGGCGCTCGCCCAGCAGCCCCAGCCGTCCGTAGTTGCGGTAGCCGAAGTCGTGGCGCAGACATGCCTCGGTGAAGTCGAAGCTCGCGCCGTCGTCGCCGACGACGGGCGCGGAGCATTCGTCGGTCGAGTAGTCCAGGCGAGCGTCTCGATCCGACGCCGTGCGGTAGCGCAGGAACTCGTCGAGCTCACCCGCCATCAGGCCCTCGACCAGGGAGAGCTCCGACGGCGGCGGAGCGGGGCCGGGCGCCTCGTCGGCGTCCGCGGGCAGGATCGCCCCCGCGACCGCCCGCGGTAGCCCCGACGCCGGGACCTCCGCCACCGCAAGGATCGCGCTGAGGGCCAGCGCCAGCGCGGCGATGAGCCCCACGTACTCGACGCTCGCCTGGCCACGCTGCGAATCTCGCGTCCACGCCCCGAAGAGGCGCCGGCGAGCCTCGTCTCACCCCCTACAATTGAACGCACAAAGGGGGCGTTTCGGATTCGACGTGAAGCTGGATCGTCCCGGTATCGCGAGTCGAGGACCCGGGTTGGCCTCGTAAAAAAACCCCGGAAAACCATAAGTGCGAACTCTGATCATGAGTTCGCCCTCGCTGCCTAGCAGTTGAGGGTAGTCGCGCCGGATAGCCCACGATCCGGGCCGCGGCTTTAACAGTGGGCTCACCCCGACGGTAGAACCCTCGACCTGAGGGGGACATCCTTAGGAGGGTGTGGTGTCCGGGCACGTGCCCCTCGGATTGACCCAACCGGACGCCGAGATCAGACTCCGAGGGAACGCTCGTAGTACATATCGGGACAGGTTTCGCGGACGGGAGTTCAAATCTCCCCGCCTCCATGAATCGGGCCCTCGCCAACTTCGGCGGGGGCCCTTTCTATTCTGTCCCTGACGCGCCCGTCAGTGGGTGCAGCGCCTGCCTCAGCCCTGGCAGGGCACCATAGGATTGCGGCCGTGGCGTTCACGCTCAGGAACCTGAAGGAGGACCTGGAGGACCTCGGGTCCAACTTCGACGGCGCGCCGGACCTGGAGTTCCGGATGGCGACCCAGGCGCTCGCGCTCGAGGAATCCGGCCTCAGCTACCAGCGGGTCCCGCCCGGGTATCGCTTTCCGTACGGCCACACGCACAAGAAGCAGGAGGAGGTATACGTGGTCCTGCGCGGGAGCGGGCGGATGAAACTCGACGAGGAGATCGTCGAGCTCAAGGAGTGGGACGCCGTACGCGTCCCGCCCGGTACGTGGCGAGGCTACGAGGCCGGGCCGAACGGCCTCGAGATCCTTGTCATCGGCGCGCCCAATCTCGGCGAGGCTCCGCGCGAAGACGTCGAGGGCCAGCGCGACTGGTGGGCTGACTAGCACCAGCTACGACGGCGGCTCCGACGATTGCGTCTTATGGGGTGCTATCGCACCTGGAAGTACGCAGCGGGCGTCCTACCGGTGGATGCGCGAGGACCACTCCGCGCCGGGGGTGAAGACCTCGATGCGGAATCCATCCGGATCGAAGACGAAGCATGCGTAGTAGCCCGGGATGTCGCTGTCCTCCTCGGGCGGATGGTGGATCCGATCGCCCCGCTCCAAACACCGCTGATGCGCCGCGTCCACCTCTGCGGTCGTGTCGACCTCGAACGCCAGGTGTTCGATCCCTGGGCCGTAGTAGCGAAAGGTGCCGCCGTCGGCGGGACGAAGGCCGATCCATTCATCCCCGAAGCTCAGGTAAACGACCTCCTCGGTCCCTCGGTAGGTCGCGTAGCGCTCCTCCTCCTTCAAGCCCAGGGGACCCAGGACGTCGAGGTAGAAGGCGAGCGAACGATCGAGGTCGCTGACGGCGAGGTCGACGTGCTGAATTCCGCGGCCGGGCATCCGGATGGCCAGCTTCTCACACCAACCCGGGCCTATAGGCTCGCCGGGCGAGCGACGTGGGAGCCCCTCGCGCTCAGGCTTGTTAGGTTTCCCGCCCTCGTGGGAATGATCATCCTCAACTCGATTGGGCCGAAGGGCGAGGAGCTCGCGCTTGAGGCCGGCAGGCTGACCGAGATCGCCGTCGGGATCGATCCCGAGTTCAACTCGGCGACGTTCGACGCCGACGGCTACGAGGAGGGCGAGCTCCAGGGCATCGTCTTCGACGCGCTCGCGGGTCTCGACCCCGAGTGGCAGCTCCCACCTCCAGCTCGCCGACTAGGCTCGCCAAAGCGCCGCGAGGGCGCGGATTCCTAACGCTACATTTATTGAAGCGTTGGACAATTCCTCAACAACATGCTGACCGATTCGAGAGCCACATCCTGGCCGCCCGAGGCGCCGCCCGAGCGCGAGTACGAGCCGATCCAGCCGGGGTCCGGCCGCGGCGGCGGCTGGCGCGAGCGCGCACGGAACCTGTTCGGCCCGATCGGCGCCGGCGTGGTGCTGCTCGCGACCAAGGGCAAGGCGATCCTGCTCCTGCTCCCGAAGCTGAAGATCTTCACGACGTCGGCGACGATGCTCGTGTCGATCGCCGCCTACGCGCTGATCTGGCCGTGGACGTTCGCGCTCGGCTTCGTCCTGCTGCTCCTCCTCCACGAGCTGGGCCACGTGATCCAGCTGCGGCGCGAGGGCGTTGAGGCCTCGGCGCCGATGTTCATCCCGTTCCTGGGCGCGGTCGTGGCGGCGAAGTCGATGGGCGACGACGCGGCGGCCGAGGCCCGCGTGGGGCTGGCCGGCCCGGTGCTCGGCTCGATCGCCACGCTGGTGCCGCTCGGGATCTGGCTGGCGACGGGCAACGAGTTCTGGCAGGCGCTCGCCTACGTCGGCTTCTTCATCAACCTGATCAACCTCCTCCCGGTGCTGCCGCTGGACGGCGGCCGGGCGATGGCGGCCCTCTCCCCGTGGGTCTGGATCGCCGGCTTCGCCGCCCTCGTGGCGCTTGACCTTCGCCTTCCCGAACCCGATCATGATCCTCGTCCTGGTATTCGGCGGGATCGAGACCTGGCGCCGCTGGAAGGCCCGCAACACGCCCGAGGCTCAGGCCTACCACGCGATCCCCGGCCGCACCCGCGCGCTCGTCGCCGTCGACCTACCTGGTGCTGGCGGCGCTGCTGGCGTTCGGGGTCTCCGAGACCTTCCTCGAGCGCAGCCTCTCAAGCGTCTGACTCTGAGAAGCTGCCCGCATGAGCGCGCGGGAGTTCGACGTCATCGTGGTCGGGGCCGGCTCGTCCGGCGAGGTCTGCGCCGGGCGGCTCGCCGACGGCGGGCTGAGTGTGGCGATCGTGGAGGGCCACCTGATCGGCGGCGAATGCTCCTACTACGCCTGCATGCCGTCGAAGACGCTTCTGCGCCCCGCCCAGGCTCTGGCCGAGGTCCTGCGGGTCCCGGGCGCTGCCGAGGCCGTCGCGTGGCGAGCTGGACGTCGCCCGCGGTGTTCGCGCGGCGCGACGAGGTGATCAAGAACCGCGATGACTCCGGCCAGCTGGCGTGGCTCTCCGGCCACGGGATCGAGCTGTTCCGCGGGGAGGGCCGCCTCGACGGCGAGCGCCGGGTCTGGGCGGGCGAGCAGGAGCTGATCGCGCGCGAAGGCCGTGGTGGTCGCGACCGGGACGCTTGCGGCCGTTCCCCCGATCGAGGGCCTGGCCGAGATCGCCCCGTGGACCAATCGCGAGGCCACCACCGCCTCCGAGGTGCCCGGCCGGCTGCTGGTGCTGGGAGGCGGCCCTGTCGGCGCGGAGCTGGCGCAGGCTTACGCCACGCTCGGCTCGAGCGTCGCGCTGGTCGAGTCCGAGCCGAAGCTGGTGCCGCGCCTGGAGGAGTTCGCGAGCTACGAGGTCGCGGCCGGCCTGGAGGAGACGGGCGTCGAGCTTCACCTGGACACCAAGGCCGACCGTGTCTCGGGCGAGAAGGTGGTCCGGGTGCACCTCTCCGACGGCGACGCGATCGAGGGCGATGCGGTCCTGGTGGCCATCGGCCGGCGGCCGCGGACCAGCGACATCGGACTCGAGACGGTGGGTGTTGAGGCCGGCGCCTACCTGGAGGTCGACGATCAGATGCGAGTGGGCGGAAGCGATTGGCTCTACGCCGTCGGCGACGTCAACGGCCGCGCCCTGCTCACCCACACGGGCAAGTACCAGGCCCGGATCTGCGCCGACCACGTGCTCGGGAAGGACGTCGCCGCCAGCCGGGACCGCCACGGCGCGCCCCAGGTGGTGTTCACCGACCCGCAGGTCGCCTCGGTCGGCCACACGCTTGCCTCCGCCCTCGAGGCGGGCATCGACGCACGTGCCGTGGACGTGGACACCTCGGGTACCGCCGGAGCCAGCTTTCACGGCCGCAACCGTCCGGGCACGAGCAGGCTCGTCGTCGACGAGGCGAGCGGGGTGGTCGTGGGCGCCACCTTCGTAGGGCCTGACGTCGCCGAATGGCTGCACGCCGCGACGATCGCCGTCGTCGGCGAGGTGCCGCTGGAGCGCCTGTGGCACGCGATCGCGCCATATCCCACGCGTAGCGAGGTCTGGCTGAAGCTGCTCGAGGCCTACGGGCTGTAGCCCGGGCGGCCGGCTAGAGGGAAACTCGGCTCTTCAGGTCCTCGAGGAAGGCCTGCGAGAACCCTGGGATCTGCTCGAGATCGCCGATCGTCGCGAATCCCCCGACCCGCTCGCGGTGGGCGAGCACGCGGCCGGTCTGCGTGACCGAGAGGCCCAGCTCGCGCAGGTCCTCGTAGGTGGCCTCGTTGATGTTGAGGTTGCCGCCCGCCGCGAGACCGGGGGGACCCGGCGCGGGTGGCTGGGGCGCCGGCTCAGGGGGCGGCGGCGGGCCCGGGGAGGGCTCGGGCGCGGGCGGTTCGGGCGCGGGCGGCTCGGGCGGCGGTCCCGGCGCCGGCGGCTCCGGGTCTGGAGGCGGAGGCGTCGGCTCGGGCGCCGGCGGAGGGGGCGGAGGCGAGGGGTCGGGCCCAGGGGGCGGCGGCGAGGCGACGATCGGCGGCGGCTCGGCAGGCTCGGGCTCCGGCTCGGGCTCGGTGACCCAGTTCGGCGGCTCGGGCTCACGCTCGGGGGCCTGCGCCGGCGAGGACCCCGGGGCCGCGGCCAGCTCGGCCGCCGACAGCGGCGCGTTCGCGCGCGGGGACTCCGGCTCGGCCGCCGCCTCTGGCTCGGGCTCGTCGGGCGCAGCCGCGGGCCCGGGCGCGTCCCCGAAGATCTCATCCACCTCGACGTCGGGCAGAGGGGTGCTGATGCTGTCAACCGCCTCCCGGGCCCGGTCCTCGGCGGCCCCTGCGCGGCGCTCGGCCTCGGCGATGCGGTCCAACATCTCGCGGAGGCGCCGCTCGCGCTCGACCTCCTCGGCCTTCAGCGTCGCCAGGCGCTCGGCGCGAGAGGCGCGGGCCTCGGCCTGGGCGGCGCGGGCCTCCACCTCCTCCAGGCGCTCGGCTGCCGTCTCGAGCGCCTCGACGGTGCGCTGCTGATTCTCCGCCAGCCGTCGCTCCGTCTCCTGTAGCTCCACCGCAAGCTCCTCCTCCTGCGCGCGGCGCTCAGCCAGCTGGCGCTCGGCCTCCCTGAGCTCGGCGAGCAGGGCGGCGCGGCGCGGGCCCTCGCGGTCGGCCTCGGCGCGCAGGCGCTCCTCGGCGGCGAGGGTCGCCTCCTCGGCGGCCTGCCGGACACGGTCCTCCGCCTCCACACGGGCCTCGCGAACGCGGTCCTCCGCGCCCTTTTGCATCTCCTCGACCTCGCGGATGCGGCGATCGGCCTCGGCCCGGATCCGCTCCTCCTCCGCGCGAACGCGCTCCTCGTCAGATGTGCGCTCATCTCGCTCGAGCTGGGCCAGCGCGTCGCTCTCCGCTTCCTCGGGAAGCTGGCGGTCCTCGTCGGGCGCATCCTCGAAGCCCAGCTTCTCCTCAGTCTCGGTCGGCTTCTCAGGCTCGGTCTCGGTCTCGCTCAGCTGCTCAGCCGCCTCGGGCTCGGCGGGCTTCGTCTCCGGGGTCGGCATCGTCTGTGTGTACCGAGAGATCAACGACTCCTGCCCGGACTCGGCGGATGCCGGTGTCGGCTCGATCGGGGCCGCCGGCTGCTCAGGAGGCGTCGGCACGTCCGGCGCGGAACCGGTCTTTTTGGCCGCCTTGCGGGCGGCCTTCGCGGCCTGCGCCTCCTCCTTTTCCTGAAGCTTGCTGGCGCGCTGCTCCTCACGCTTGGCCCGGCGATCGGCGACGGCCTTGTTGCGCTCGGCCTCGGCGCGCTCCTTCGCCTCGGCCTTCATCTGCTTCTTCGCCTCGCGCTCGGCCTTCTTCGCGTCGCGCTTGGACAGCGGGGCCGCGGGCTGAGCGGGGGTGGTGGGCGCCGCGGGCTGCTCGGACGGCGCGCCCGAAGCCGGCGCCGAGGGCGAGGCCGGCCCCTGCGCCTCGGGGTCGGGGTCGGGGTCGGGAGGCAGCACCGAGTCGGGGTTCTTCTTCGCCTGCTTCTCGGCCTTCTTGGCCTCCTTCTGCGCCTGCTTCGCGGCCTTGGCCTCCTCGCGCTTGCGCTGCTTCTCCGCGGCCGCGGCCTGCTTCGCCTCAGCCTTCTCCTGGCGCTTTCGCTCCTTGTCGCTCACGGTCGCAGCAGCGGGGACGGCCGTGCCGGCGGTGGGCGGAGCTCCCGGAGGGGGGATCGACTGGGTCGGTGGGGCCGGCTGCTCAGGCGTGGTGGCGGCGTCCGGGGGCGCGGGGACCGGGGGGGTCGCAGGTGCTGGGGCCGGAGGTCTCGCGGCCGGCGAGACACCGGTCGCAGGAGGCGTCTGGGCAGGCTGGGCCGGGGGGCCCGGTGGCTGCGCGGGCTGGCCCGCCCCCTCCGCGGGCGCGGCCTCCTCCTCAGAGTCCTCCTTGCTACGCCTCAGCCTGAAAGACGGCATCGCGGAAATCGTCTCACGCCGCGCGGACCCACGTTTGCGAGACCGCTTTCACGGCGATGATCGTGCATGGATCAGCGTCCCCGGCGTCGCTCGCTCAGGGCGCGGTCGATCTCGCGGCGCTGATCGCGGTCGCGCAGCTCGCGTCGCTTGTCGTGCTGCTCCTTGCCCCGCGCGAGCGCCAGCTCGAGCTTCGCGTGCGGTCCCTTGAAATAGATCCGCAGCGGAACGATCGTGAGCCCCTTCTGCTGGGACTTGCCGAGCAGGCGCTCGATCTCGCGACGGTGCAGCAGCAGCTTGCGCGGCCGCTCGGGCTCGTGGTTCTCCATCGACGCCGGCTCGTACGGTGGGATGTAGGCGCCGCGTAGCCACACCTCGCCACCGTCGACCGCCGCGTAGGCCTCGGCGATCTGCGCCTTGCCCTCCCGCAGCGACTTCACCTCGCTGCCGCGCAGCTCGATGCCCGCCTCGAACCGCTCCAGGATCTCGTACTTGTGACGCGCCCGGCGGTTGGACGCGACGTCGCCCGGGTCGGCCTTGCGCTTGCCCTTCTTCGCCATATCTAACGGCGCCTCCGCCGGTTCGCCGCGTCCCTCGCGCGTGCCCTGTGCCTTGCGCCGGGTCTCGCGAGGGCGCTTGGTGGGCGGGCGTTTGCGGGGTCGCTGCTCGGCGGCGGCCAGGTCAACCGCCGGCTCCAAATCGACCCGCCCGCGCTGCGCCTCGATCCCGCTCGAGCTCACCGTGACCGGGATCGCCGAGCCGGATCGCATGGCCGTGGCGGCGGCCGACGAGCGCGGTCTCGGTCTCGTTCAGGTCGTAGTAGTCGCCGTGGAGCAGGCGCGCCGGCAGAAAGCCCTCGTAGGCGTCGGCCAGCTCGCCCGCCAAAACGCACGAACGCGCCCCCGCCGACGAGGCCCGAGACCTCGCCCTCGAAGCGGGTATCCCAGCCGCGCGTGAACAGCTCGCGCTCGAGCAGGAATGCCAGACACACGCGATCGGCCCGCCGCTCGAGCGACATCGCCGCGCGCTCCAGCTCCGAGCTCCGCCAGCCCGCCTCCTCGACGTGGGTCCGCGTCGGGCTGCTCCTCGCCCGGCGCCGACGGCCGACAGCAGTGCCCGGTGGGCAACGAGGTCGGGGTAGCGGCGGATCGGCGAGGTGAAATGGGCGTAGGCGGAGCTGCCGAGCCCGGCGTGCCCGACGTTCTTGTCGCTGTAGACGGCCTGTTTGAGCGAGCGGAGGATGAGGGATGTATACGCCGCTCCACCGTGCCCGCGGCGCTTGGCCTCCCGCGCGACGAGTCGGCTGGCCTCGGCCACCAGCTCGCCCGCCTCCTGGCGCTGGAGGTTCCGCGGCAGCGGCGGCGTCGGCACGTCGAGCGCGGCCAACTGGTCGAACAGGAGCTTCACGCGCTCGGGATCCGGCGGCTCGTGGACCCGGTAGAGCGTGGGCACCCGCCGCGCCTCGAGGAGCTGAGCCACCTGCTCGTTGGTGAGGATCATCAGGTGCTCGATCAGGCGGTGCGCCTCCGTCTGCTCGCTCGACCGCGCGCCGCGTGACCTCGCCGTCAGGGCCGAACTCGAAGTCCGGCTCGGAGCTCTCGACCTCCAGCGCGGCTCCCCGGCGCCGGTCAGCCAGCAGGCTCGCCGCGCGGCGCGCGTGCGTGATCGGGTCGGCGACGATCTCGGGCGCGGCCTCGCGACCGGCGAAGACGCGGTCGAGCTGGTCGTAGTCGAGCCTCGCGTCCGAGCGGATGATGCTGCGGTAGAAGCGCGGATCGCGGGGCTCGCCCGTCGCGGCGAGAGCGACCTCCATGGTCACCGCCAGGCGCTCGACGCCCGGCACGAGGCTGCAGGCGTCGCCCGGAGAGGGCCGCCGGGAGCATCGGCTCGACGGTCCCGGGCACGTAGACGCTCGTGCCGCGCGAGTAGGCCTCGGCCTCCAAGGCCGAGCCGGGACGGACGTGAGCGGCGACGTCGGCGATGTGGATCCACAGGCGCAGCCCATCGCCGTCCGGCTGCGCCGAGACCGCATCGTCGAAGTCTCGCGCCGTGGCTGGGTCGACGGTGAAGGTGTCGAGCGCCGTCAGGTCGTGCCGCTCCGGCCCGGCCTCGGCGTCCGCGGCGAGGCGGCTGGCCTCCTCCTCAAGCGGCTCGGCGAAGCCGCGCTCGAGGCCGGCCTCCCAGATCATCGCCCCGACGACGTCGGCAGCCCGCTTCGGCGAGCCGAGCTCTGCGCATCGCGTGGTTGCCGGTCGGCCCCGCGCTCCACCAGCACCATCGCGCCGATGGCGCACGTCGCCGCTGGCCAGCGCGACCTGCGGGCCCGGGTCGAAGATCGGCTCGACGACGCGGAACTTGCCGCGCTTCGCGACCACGCCGACGAACCGCTCCGGCGCCTTCGCGGTCGCGCGGCCATCAGCCCTCCAGCAGCGAGCTCGAGCTCTTCGAGCCCGGCCTCGCGTCCCTCGTCGGCGCGGGTGGCGGGATCGTCCGGGCGCGGTCACGTCGGGCTGGACGCCCTTGTCCGCCAGCGACTCGCCCTCGGAGGTGACGTACTCGCCGATCGTGAGGTCCAGCGCGCCGCCGGCGGCCAGGTCGATGATCTCCTGCACGGTGTTCTTTCCGTACGTGCGGGTGCCGACCAGCGTCGCCAGGCCGTAGTCCTGGAGCGCGGCCGCGAGGATCTCCGCGGCGGAAGCGGTGTCGCGGTTGATCAGGACCACCGTCGGCTTCGGGTCGAGCGCCTCGCCCGCCGCCTGGAAGTCCTGGTCGCCCGAGGAGCGGGCGGAGGTGGAGACCACGACGCCGTCCTCGACGAAGGTCCCGGCCGAGAGCACCGCCTCGTTCAGCAGTCCGCCGCCGTTGCCGCGCAGGTCGAGCAGCAGGCCCTCGGCGCCCTCGCGGTAGAGGCGCTCGATCGTCTCGCGCAGCTCCCCGTGCGCGCCCTCGGAGAAGGTCGCGAAGCTGGACGTACGCGACCTTGCGTGGCCCGTCGGGCGTGTCGATCGCGGATGATCTTCCCGTCGACGGCCGGCACCCGCACCTCGGCGCGCTCGACCTCGATGTCGCGCGGCTCGCCGCCGTCCACCGGGACGACGCGTAGCTCGACCTCGGTGCCCGGCGGACCCTTGATCCGTGCCGAGGACGACCTCGGCGGGCGTGCCGGCGATGTCCTCGCCGTCGACGGCCGACGATCAGGTCGCCCTCCTTGATCCCGGCGTCCTTGCGCGGGCGTGTTCTCGAGCACGCTCGCGACCCGCAGCCCGCGCTTGACCTCGCTGACGGTGAGGCCGACGCCGGAGAACTCGCCGGAGGTGGCGGCGTTCAGCTCCTCGAGCTGCTTCGGGTCGAAGTAGTGCGAGAAGCGGTCGTCGTATCGCTTGCGCAGCTCGCCGACCATGCCGCGCACCGAGGAGCCCTCGAGCAGGCTGGGATCGACCTCGCGGAAGTACTTGTCCTCGATCACCTCGCGTGCCTGCTCGGCGGCGGTGGGCTCCTCCGAGAGCAACGAGCTGAGGCCGGCGATCGCGAGCGCCAGCACTACGCCGGCGAACAGGCCGAGCGCCACGCCCTTGAGACGGCCCGCGCGGCGCGCGGCGTCAGCGCCGGGTTCGTTGGCCGCCAAGGGGCTAGACGCGCAGGAAGCGCCGCAGGGTGACTCCGCTGCCGAGAGCGGAGACGACGACCGCCGAGGCGATCAGCATGACGACCAGCGGCACGAAGCTGACGCTGGAGAAGTTGTCGATCAGGTTGAAGTCCGCAGCGAGCGGGTCCACGATGGTCACCTTGCCAAGGACAAGTATGCCGACCGCGATCACCGCGCCGGTCGAGGCCCACGATCATCCCCTCGATCATGAACGGCCAGCGGATGAACCAGTTGGTCGCTCCGACGAGCCTCATGACCTCCACCTCACGGCGACGCGCGTAGATGGAGAGGCGGATCGTGTTCGCCACCAGGAGCAGTGAGGCGACCAGAAGCAGGACGGCGATGACGAGCAGCACGATCTTCACGGCGCCGGTGACCTGGCGGATGTCACGGGCGTCCTGGCGCTGGTCGTTGACCTCGTCGATGGCGGGGCTGATGGGCCGCGGCTTGCCGCTGGGCCCGGCGGGCTGGAGGGCGGCGGAGACCGATTCGAGGTTGTCGGGATCGTCGATGTCGACCTTGAAGGAGGGCGGCAGCGGATTCGACTTCAGCTCGCCGATGCTGCGCTCCAGGTCGCCCTCGACCCGGCCCTCGAGGATCTTCACCGCCTCCTTCTTGGAGACGAACTCGGCGCCGGTGACGTGGTCGACACCGAGGATCTGCTCGCGGACCTTCGCGACCTCGGCGGGGGAGGCCTCGTTGATGAGGAAGACGTTCAGCCCGATCTGATCGCGCACGTCGCCGGCGGTGTCCTCGCTGGCGCGAAGCACCGGGATGAGCACGCCGAGCAGCAGCGTCGTCACGACGATCGTCACGATCGCGGCGAGGCTCGGGGCGGCCTGGCGCTTCAGCGCGCGAAAGGCCTCGGAGATGAAGAAGACGACTCGGCCCATGGCTAGTGGGTTTCCCCGTTCGTCTGGCCCTCGGGCCCGACGCCCATCTCGCCGCGCAGGCGCACCGCGAACTCCTGAGTGGATTCGTCGTGGTAGGTCGCGCCGGCCTCGTCACGGACCAGGCGGCCCTCCTCGAGGGCGATGACGCGACGGCGCATCTTGTCCACCATCTCGCGGTCGTGGGTGACGACGAGGACGGTGGTCCCGGTGCGGTTGATGCGGTAGAGAAGCTGCATGATCCCGATCGACGTCTCGGGATCGAGGTTGCCCGTCGGCTCGTCCGCCAGCAGCAGCGGCGGGTGGTTCACGAACGCGCGCGCGATCGAGACGCGCTGCTGCTCGCCGCCGGAGAGCTGGTCGGGGTAGTTGTGGATCTTGGCCTGGAGCCCGACGAGGCGGAGGATCTCGGGCACCTTGCGCCTGAGGTCGGAGCGGGGTGCGCCGATCACCTGGAGGGCGTAGGCGACGTTGTCGTAGACGGTGCGGTTGGGAAGCAGCTTGAAGTCCTGGAAGACGGTCCCGATGCGGCGGCGCAGGAGCGGCACCTTGGTGTCTGGGATCTGCTCGATGTCGCGGCCCGCGATGAGCACGCGGCCGCTGGCGGCCTCGACCTCCCGGATCAACATCTTGATCAGCGTCGACTTGCCGCAGCCCGTGGGGCCGACGACGAAGGCGAACTCGCCCCGGTCGACCTGAAGGGAGACGCGCTCGAGCCCGACGTGCCCGCCGGGATAGACGACGGTGGCGTCGCGTAGCTCGACGATCGGCGGGCGAAATCCGTCCGGGCGGTGTCCGCGGCCGGCGTCGCGCCGTCGCGGCTTGGATCCGGCGCGGTCACGCCGCTTTCTTGTCCCCAGTCGGGCCATGCGCATCGTTCTTTCTTCGGCGTCCCCGGTATTCCTGCGCCGGACCCCTGCCGGCCCGCCCACGCAGGCGAATTCGCATCGCAGGGTAGCGGACTCCGTGAGCGTTCGCTCACATTACGCTAAGGATGCGGCCGAGATTGCGGGGTTCTCAGGCGTGGATTTGGGCCCTTGGGCCTACTCGCAGTTCGCGAAGCGGGTGTCGTTCGGGCGGTGCGAGCAGTCGTCTGTGCCGGCGCCGCCGTTGACGCCGTCGGCGCCGGCGCCGCCACGCACCTCGTCGTCGCCACCGCGGCCGCGCATGGCGTCCTTGCCGTGGTTGCCCTTGATCTCGTCGGAGCCGCGGTCGCCGATGACGTTGTCGCCGCCGAAGCCGCCGAACATCTCGTCGTCGTCGGCGTCGCCGAAGAGCTGGTCGCCGCCGTCGTCGCCGCAGATCATGTCCTCGCCGCCACCGCCGCGAACGATGTCGCCGCCGCGACCCGCCGAGATCACGTCGTCGCCCGAGGTGCCCTCGATCGACTCGCCCACGGACGTGCCTGAGATTGTGGCCGGAACGCCGCGGCACGTCTGCGCCTTGTCGTCGGCCCCGGTTTGCCCGGCCGCAGCCAGGAGGAG
The DNA here is from genome assembly GCA_963729505.1 of uncultured Solirubrobacterales bacterium. Classification (GTDB taxonomy): domain Bacteria; phylum Actinomycetota; class Thermoleophilia; order Solirubrobacterales; family 70-9; genus JBDTSW01. Next base: position 51,752 of record CAVSOA010000004.1, on the reverse strand, counting down.
CAGGGCCGCCGCCAGGGTGGCGGGCAGTGCGATTGTCGCCCGAGGCCTCACGACTCGCACTTCTTCGCGGTCTCGCTGCCGCTGTTGTCGCAGCGGTCGTTGCCGGAGCCGCCGTGGAACCAGTCGGTGCCGGAGCCGCCCTCGAGGAAGTCCACTCCGGCGCCGCCGCGCATCGCATCGTCGTCGCCCTCGCCGAGGAGCACGTCGTGGCCGGGGCCGCCGATCAGAGATCCATCGCCCGTGGCGTCGAAGACGATGTCGTTGCCGGCACGCCCCGCCGTCCGGTCCTCGCCGGGCCCGGCGCAGATCAGGTCGTTGTCGTCGCCCGTGCGGATGTCATCGTCGCCGGCGTCGGCGAAGACGACATCGCGGCCGGACGTGCCGTGGAGCTCGTCGTCGCCGGGCGTGCCGACTACCGTCGAGGGCACGCCCTCGCAGCGCGGGACGACGGTGAGGGTGAAGGCGTCGTCGCCCGTCCCACCCTCGTCGTCGCGCACCAGGAGGTCGACGCTGTAGGTGCCCGGATCCGGGTAAGTGTGCGTGCCGCTGATATCCCCCTCGTCCTGCGGCGGGCCCTGGGTGTTGACGGCGACGCTCGCCGGGTTGTCCTCATCGCCGTCGCCCCAGTCGATGACCCCTGTGTAGGTGTCGTCATAGCCCTTGTCGGTGAAGGTCGCGGCGGCGCTCAGGGTGTCGCCCTCCGCGATCAGCATGTCCTGCGCGGGGTCAAGGGCCACGGCGGGCGGGACGTTGGTCAGCGTCACCGTGGAGCTATCGGTTGCGGTGTTGCCGTTGTTGTCGGTCACCCTCAGGCTGATCGGGTAGACGCCGTTGTCGCCCCGCAGGAAGCTCGGATTGGCGCCGGTGGCATCGTCATACGCCGCGTCGTTGTCCAGGTCCCAGTCGTAGTTCGTGATCGTCCCGGGCGCCTGGTCGGAGGAGGCGCTCCCGTTCAGGCTCACCGCGGTGCCCTCGGTGCCGTTGTAGGGGCCGCCGGCGACGGCGGTCGGCCCGCCCAGCGCGGCGCGCAGGTTCGGCATCGGGCCGATGTTGCCGGAGACCGAGGAGGTGTCCTGTGGCGTCGCGCCGGTCGCCAGCGCGGTCCGCGCCTCGACCGAGGTCAGCCCGTCGGCATCCCCGTTCTGCTGGGCGACGCTTGAGAGGATCGCCGCCGCGCTGGTCACGATCGGCGATGCCGACGACGTGCCGCCGAAGTCGTTGTCGTAGTCGAAGTCGTCGTTCGGGTCGTCCTGGACGGTGCCGTAGCCCGTCGTCATCACGCACTGCCCATAGCCGTGGTAGTTGAGGCGAGCCCCGAAGTTCGAGAAGTTCAGGCGGGAGTGGGTCGCGCTACCCGAGCAGCCCGTGGAGAGGTTGTTGCCGCCCGCGCCGACGAAGATCGCGCCGGAATCGGCCTTCCCCGAGGGGAACGGGCTGCCGTAGAGCATCGCGTCGTCGAGGTCTTCGCCCCCGTTGCCCGCCGGCTCGATCACGATCCGCCCGGCCGCGGTCGCGGCCACGATCGCGTCGTAGTAGGGGCCGAACCACTCCATGGCAACGCAGCTCTCCTGCGTCATCGAGTTGCAGTCGCCGTTGGGCCCATCGATCTGCTGTTCGATCAGCAGCACGTCGCCCGCGGTGGTGTTGGTAACCGCGAGGTTCATCGCGTTCACGAAGTTGTAGCCCGCCGTGTTCGAGGTGTTGACCATGTTGATCGGCGAGCCATGCGCCGCCCCGGTGACCCCGACCGCGTCGTTGGTGCCGATCATCTCGCCGAGCACAGCGGTCCCGTGATCCTCGTTGCCGCCGCCGGTGGCGTTCTGCGTGCCGTTGGCGATCAGCCCCGCGGCCGCGTTGTCAAGGTCCTCGTGGCTCTCGCGCCAATCGAACTCGAGGTCCACGATGCGGGCGTTCGCGCCGGTGCCGCCGGCGATTCCGTTCGCGTAATCCGCGTCGATCCCGATCGGCGCGATGCTGCGGTAGTTCTGGCGGTTGACGAAGCTGGGAGTGGGCCCGGCGTGGTTCGGCAGCGGGGCCGCCGTCGCGTCGGGCTGCGCGAGCTCGACGATGTCGAGGGCGTTCAGCTCGTCGATCAGCGCCGCCTCGTCTTCATCCGCCGGGAGGTAGAGCCGGTAGTAGAGGTTGAAGTCGGCGATGTCCCGTCCGCTCTGCTCCTCGACGCGCTCGGTGCGATGCTCGATCGACGACACCGACGACGACTGGACGAGGCGCTGCGGCGTCGACGCCGGGATGGCCGGCGAGGACCTGGCGGAGGCCTCCGAGGCCGCCGTCGAGGTTCTCGAACCCATCGTCGCGGAGGCGCACGGTCGAGTCCTCGGTGAACTTGACGATCACCCTCCGGCGGGAGTCGTCCGACTCGAGCTTGGTGTGCGTCGGCTTGGCGGGGACGATGCGCTTGAGCCCCGCCCCGTATGGATTCGGAGTCGCGCCCCCGCCGCCGGCGTCTCCCGCGGCCCCGGCGAGCGCCGGAGCGACGAGCAGGCAGCAAATCGCGACCGCGAGCGCGAGGACTCGGCTCCGGTTCCCTGACGTTGACGCGATCGGCCTACCCCCACTAGCCATTGAATCGACCCTATCCGAACGGGATGCCGATTACAACGTGAGGGTGCTCACGCGTCTCAGGTCCATCCCCTGCGGACGCCTTCGGCGTCCTTACATGCTGCTTTCGGGGCTAAAGCCCCTCAGGTCCACTCTGGGCCGAACAACGGCGGGCGCGAGACGATCGGCTTCAGCACCAGCGCCTCGCGTGCACGGTCGGCGATCCCGCGGGCCGTCAGCCCGAAGTGCTCCATGCACGCCTCGCCCGTCCCCGAGACGCCGAACTCATCGCCCATGCCGACGGCGAAGATCGGCACGGGGTGCTGCTCGGCCGCGACCTCGCGAACCGCGTCGGCCAGCCCGCCCACGACTCGGTGCTCCTCGGCGGTGACGGCGACGCCCGTCTTCGAGAGCGACTCCAGCACCGTGCCCGAGTCCAGCGGCTTGATGATCGCCACGTTCAGGACCTCGGCCTCGACCCCGTCCTCGTGCTCGAGCGACTCGGCGGCCTCGAGCGCCCGCCAGACCATGTGGCCGGTCGCGACGATCGTGATGTCCTTGCCCTCGCGGACCACGTCGACGCCGTCGCCGAGCGTGTCCGGCATATCCTCGTAGACGACCGGCGTCGCCGGCCGGCCGAAGCGCATGTACATGGCTCGTCGCGCTCGTAGGACTCCATCGTCGCGCGGTAGGCCTGGTTGTAGTCGGCGGGCACGATCACCTGCATCCGAGGCATCGCCCGCATCAGCGCGATGTCCTCGATCATCTGGTGCGAGGCGCCGTCCTCGCCGAGCGAGACGCCGCCGTGGGAGGCGCCGATCCGCACCGGCAGCTCGTTGTGCGCGATCCCCAGCCGCACCTGGTCGTAGGCGCGCCCGGAGGCGAAGATCGCGAACGTCGAGCAGTAGGGGCGCTTGCCCGTGGCGGCGAGGCCGCACGCCATCGACATCATGTTCGCCTCGGCCGCGCCGCAGTTGAAGAAGCGCTCCGGGAACTTCTTGCCGAACTTCATCGATTGCGTCGAGACCGCGAGGTCGGCGTCGAGGGCGACGACGTCCTCGTGCGCCTCGCCGAGGTCGACCAGCGCGTTGCCGTAGGCCTGGCGGGTGGCGGTGGGCTCGGCTGACGGCGCCCATCAGGCGTCCTCGCCGTGGAGCGCCTTGGTCTGGGCCTCGAGCTTCGCGTCGAGCTCCTCCAGCGCCTCGGTGGCCTGCTCGGGCGTCGGGGGCTTGCCGTGGAAGCCGAAGCGGCCTTCCATCGAGGAGACGCCGCGGCCCTTCTTCGTCTGCGCGACGATGGCCGCCGGCCTGTCGAGGGTGCGGCTGCGCTCAAGCGCCTCGACGATCGCGTTCATGTCGTGGCCGTCGATCTCGACCGTGTCCCAGCCGAAGGCCTCGAACTTGGCGCGGACGTCGCCGGTGTCCATGACCTCCTCGGTGGTGCCGTCGGTCTGGAGGTGGTTGTAGTCGACGATCGCTGTCAGGTTGGAGACGCCGAAGTGCGGTGCGGCGGTGGCCGCCTCCCAGGTCTGCCCCTCCTGGATGTCGCCATCGGAGAGGACCCCGAAGACGTGTGCGGTGTCGTCGAGGCCGTCGAGGCGAAGCGCGAGGGCGATGCCCAGGCACATCGACAGCCCCTGCCCGAGGGAGCCGGTCGAGACCTCCACGCCCTCGGTCTTGTTCATGTCCGGGTGGCCCTGGAGCTGGGCGCCGATCTGGCGCAGGCCCATCAGGTCCTCGAGCGGGAAGTACCCGTTGTGAGCGAGCGCCGCGTACTGGATCGGTGCCGCGTGGCCCTTGCACAGCACGAAGCGATCGCGCTCCGGCCAATCCGGGCGCTCGGGGTCGTGGCGCAGGACGCGGTAGTAGAGGGCAGCAACGATGTCCGTCGCCGACAGCGACGAGTCGAGGTGGCCGGACTTCGCGACCGCGAGCATCCGCACGCACTCGGCGCGCAGCATCGTCGCCCAGCGCTCGAGCTCGGGGATCGTCGCCTGCTCGCCGCCCCGCTCGCCCGCGCGGGCTGGCGGCTTCGGGTCTGGCACCGGCCGCAGATGGCTCACGTCAGCGAGCGTACCGGCCGGAGCCGTCTCGGAAGTGCTCTGACGTGCAGGTGACGCCACTGGAAACGAGGCTATGCGGCGCCGAGGACGGAGCCGCGAGCGAGCCCGCCCGCAAATTCCGGCATCGATCCCTATTCTTGACCGCTTCACTCAACTTAGAGGAAGGAACCTGATGCCGACGATCGCGATCATCGGCGGGGGTGTGGAGGAAACCTCCTCGCCGCCCGCCTGCTGGAGACCTCAACCGACGGACAGCGCCTGAACGTGATGCTGATCGAGGCACGCGGGAGGGCCGGCGACCACCTGCGCGCGGTCGTCCGCCACGCCGAGCGCACATCACCGGGCGCGTTCCTCACCCGCCTGCGGGGCGAGGTGGTCGGGATCGACGCCGACGACCGAGGCAGGCTCCGGGTCTGGATGCGCTCCGGCCGCGTGCTCGAGGTGGGCGGCGCCGTCGTCGCCACCGGCAGCGTCGCCGCCAAGGCGCTCGACCTGAAGGAGCTGCCGACCCAGGTCCACACGCTGCGCTCCGACGCGGCGCTCGAGGAGCTCCACGCCCCGGTCGAGCGGCTAGCGGACCGGCTCCTTCAGGCCCTGGGCGGTCCAGCCGAGCAACCGCCCCGCGCCAGCGCCGCCTGAAAGAGTGTGGGCACCAGCGTCGGGAGCCGGCGCACGAGCGGAGGAGGCCAGCGTGGGACAGCCAGTCGTGCACTTCGAGGTGATTGGGAAGGATCCGGAGAAGCTGCAGTCGTTCTACGGCGATCTATTCAATTGGGAGATGAACACCGACAATCCGATGAAGTACGGGGCGATCGACCGGGAGAGCAACCTGACCTCCGACGGGATCGGCATCGGCGGCGGGATCGGCACGGGGCCCGAGGGCTACGAGGGCCACGTCACCTTCTACGTCGGCGTGCCCGACATCGACGGGGCGATCGCCAAGGCCGAGGGGCTCGGCGGGACGAAGCTGATGGGCGCCGAAAAGATGGCGGAGGGCGTCGAGATCGGCATGTTCGCCGACCCGGAGGGCCACGTGATTGGACTGTTCAAGCTGAACGAGTAGGGGGCTCAGCCTGGCCTGACGACCCGCGCCACTGCGCTCGCGTACCGCTTCACTGCGGCGCTGTCCCCAGCAGCGGTCAGCCGATCGCGACCATGCGCTCGATGGGCACCCGAGCGCGCTCGGCGAGCTCCGGCGGGACCTTCACCTCGAACTTCATCTCGCGGAGCCCGTCGCGCAGCTTCGGCAGGGTGATCATCTTCATGTACTTGCAGAAGGCCATCCGGTTGGCCTCGACCAGGTTGGCCTGCGGCGCGGCCTGCTGGAGCGGATAGAGCATGCCGTTCTCGGTGGCGACGATAAATTCGCCGTCGGGGTTGGCCTCGACGTGCCTCAACATGCCCGAGGTCGAGAGCATGTGGACGCCGTCGGAGGCGATGTCACCCGACGCCACGTACTCCAGCGCCTGGGTCGAGCAGCCGCACTCGGGGTGGATGAGGAACTCGGCGTCGGGATGCTCCGCCCGGACCGCGGTGATGTCGTCGGGGCGGATACCGGCGTGGACATGGCACTCGCCGTCCCACACATGGAAGCGGGCGTAGCGCTCGGGGTCGTCCGGCAGGCCCAGCTCGCGGGCGACGAACGAGCCCAGCCACATGTCGGGCCCGAAGAGGATCTCGGTCTCTGCGCCGTGCTCGGCCCAGATGTGCTCGACGACCTTGACGGCGTTCGAGGAGGTGCAGCAGTAGTCGGTTTCCGCCTTCACCTCGGCCGATGTGTTCACGTACATGACGACGACGGCGCCGGGATGCTCGGCCTTCCAGGCGCGGAGCTGGTCGGCGTTGATCGAGTCGGAGAGCGAACAGCCCGCGCCGAGGTCGGGGATCAGCACGGTCTTCTGGGGCGATAGGACCGACGCCGTCTCGGCCATGAAGTGCACGCCGCAGAAGGCGATGACCTGCGCGTCGGTCGAGGCTGCCTGGCGCGAGAGCTGGAGCGAGTCGCCGGTGAAGTCGGCGACGTCCTGAACCTCGGGCACCTGGTAGTTGTGCGCGAGGATCACCGCGTCGCGCTCGGCCGCGAGCGCGCGCACCTCGGCGGACATGCGCTCGATGTCCTCGGGCGAAAGCTCGGCTGTCGCAATGGGTTGGAGTGTCGGGAGCTCTTGCATCCCTCATTCCTTTCCTATGTTCGCCGGCCCGTGCTGGCCCTCTGACCAGCCTCAAACCGTGGCGAATGAACTGCCTACATTCTACCGTTCGCGAGCTCGGCGACGGCTTCGACGAGGGCGGCGTTCCCCGCCGCGATCTCTCCGGCGGGCATCCGGGTTACGTCCTCGAGGCCGACCCGGGTGTCAATGTCGCGCTCCAACGCGTCGCGAATCAAGGGCCACGCGGATTCCCCGTCCCCGTGCTGCAGCCGCGGCGCGGCTATCCCAGCCTCGTCCAGAGCCTCATGGATGGCGGCCACGACGCCGGCTGCATCAGCGGCGGCCACGTCGACCGGCTCGACGAGGACTCGGGTGACCTCTCCACCGAGACCCGATAGGGCGAGGCGCTCCACATCGGCGACGCTCCAGACACCTGCCTCGATCCCCACCCCGGCATCGATGAGCGCCTGCATCACAGCCCCGGCACCGTCCTCGGAGACGTTCACCGACGCGAAGTCCGGCTCGCTCCAGCCGCGGATCTGATCGAGCCGGCGAGAAAGCACGGGCTCGATCCATCCCCCGGTCGAAACCCCGGCCTCGACCCCGGCCTCCTCACGAACGCGCCTGGCTGTCTCATCGATCACATCCGGATGAAGTGACTCGCGGTGCTCGCTGTCGCGAGGGTGCATGTGGATCGAGCGGGCGCCGGCGGCCACGGCCGCGACGGCGTCGGCGACGATCTCCTCGGCCGACACCGGCACCGCCGGGTGATCCCCCTTGGTGAAGGGGCCGTTGAGCGCAGCCTGCACGAGCATCTCCGAGCTCGATTCCCGCTGCGCTCTCGCACTAATCCGGCGAAGCTCGTCCTAGGCTTGTCTGCGTGCCGGAGTTGCCAGAGGTCGAGATCGCCGCGCGGCGCGTCGGCGCCGCCCTCGAGGGCGCGGTGGTTGAGTCCGTCGCGTCTCCCGGAATGGTCGCGCTGAAAACGTTCGACCCGCCGCTGTCCGCGCTCGAGGGAATGACGGTGGAGGGGACCGGCCGCGTCGGGAAGATGCCGATCGTGCGCTTCTCCGGGGGCGCCGAGCCGCTGGAGCTCCTCGTCCATCTGATGTCCGCCGGACGCTTACAGGTGTTCGAGAAGCGAGCCTCGATGAAGGATCGCGCCTCACGTGTTCTCGTCCGCCTGGCCGACGGGCGCGAGCTGCGCCTGCGCGAGTTCGGGACGAAGCAGCGGGCCTGGGCGAAGCTGCTGCGCGAGGGCGAGGTCGCCAAGGACGAGATGGTCGCGACGCTCGGCCCCGAGGCGTGGCCCGCGCCGCCGCTCGAGGACTTCGCCACCGCCGTGGATCAACCCCGCCACCTCCACCCGCTGCTGCGCGATCAGCGCGCGATCGCCGGCATCGGCCGCAGCTGGGTCGACGAGATCCTGTGGGAGGCGAAGCTCTCCCCGTTCAAGAAGGGCTCAGAGCTGGAGAGCCAGGAGGTCGAGGCACTACACGAAGCGCTCCACGTCCTGGGCGATGCGATCGAGCACTACGAGGACGTCGTCGGCCCCGACGTCCCGAACAAGATGCCGATGCCCCTGCAGGTCCACAAGCGCGAGGGCGAGCCGTGCCCGCGCTGCGGAACCACCATCGAGGCGGTCTTCTTCTCCGAGCATCAGACGAACTACTGCCCCGAGGAGCAGACCGGCGGCAAGGTGCTGAAGGACCGCCGCCTCTCGCGGCTGCTGAAGTAGGCGTTGATGGACTTCTCGATCCGACAGGGGAGCCGCGACGAGGTCGATCGCCTGGAGCCGCTGTGGCGGTCCCTCCGCGAGCACCACGTCGGGCTCCCGGACATGCAGCCCGTCCGCTCCCTGCAGGCCTCATGGAAGCACCGACGGAGTCAGTACCTCGACTGGCTCCAGAAGGACGAGTACACGCTCTTGGTCGCGGCACGGGGCGATGAGCTCATCGGATACGTGGTGGTCTCGTTGGGCGCAGGCGCCGCCACCTGGGACATCGGCGACCGAACGGCCGAGCTCGAGACGCTCTCCGTCACTGGCCTCGGAGCGCGGAACCGGCGTGGGACGGGCCCTGGTCGAGGCCGCCGCCAAGGTCGCGGAGGAGGCAGGCGCGCGCACCGTGCTCGTGGGCGTCGCCCACTCGAACGAGGACGCGCTTCGCTTCTATGAGCGCGAGGGGTTCGAGGCCTTCTACGTCGAGCTGATCCGGCGCGGGCCTAGCGGCCCGTCAGCTGGCGGGTGACCGCGCGGCCCACTGTGAACGGGTGGTTGAGCACCGTCGCGACGCGGCCCTTCAGCGTCAGCGGGTCGTGGGCGATGCCGAGCTGGCGCAGCACCGTGTTGGCGTCGAAGTAGACGCGCTCGCAGACCAGGCGGTCCTCCTCGAAGAGGAACATCGCGCAGAAGCGCATCTCGAAGCTGCGGCCGGTGGGCGGCAGGCCGCGGTAGGGACCGTCGTGGGTTCCGTAGAGCATGGCCTCGACGAACACGGCGTCGTCGGCGTGGTGGAGCGCGATGAGCTCGTTTCGCTGATCGGGGAAGGCGGTCCGCGTCTCGTCGAAGTAGGCCGCGACCTCGGCCGCCCCGTCGTGGACATCGCCCGTGGCGATCAGCTCGTACCGAGGGTGGTCGAACGTGTCCATCGTGACGTCGAACTCGTGCCGGTTCTCCGACTCCATGTGCTCGATCACGATCGCTTCGCGCTTTTCGCGAATGGCCTTGGTGGGAGGCATGCGCCGACCCTACTCGCCTTTACACCGGCTCGAGCAGCATGCTGACGTCGAGTGCGGGGGCCGAGTGCGTGAGCGCGCCGACCGAGATGAAGTCCACGCCGGTGGCGGCGATCTCCGCGGCGTTGGCGAGCGTGATGCCGCCCGAGGCCTCCAGCTCGGCCCGCTGCTCTCCGGCGGCCGCATCTCGCGCGGCCACTGCGGCCCGCAGCCCATCGGGATCCATGTTGTCCAGCAGCAGCCTGTCGGCTCCGGCGCCCAAGGCGGCCTCGACCTCGCGGGCGTCGCGGCATTCCACCTCGATCGCCATCCGCGGCTGCGCCTCGCGGGCCAGCTCGACCGCCCTGCCCACCCCGCCCGCGAGCGCCGCGTGGTTCTCCTTGATCAGGATCGCGTCGTGAAGGCCCATGCGGTGATTCGTCCCGCCCCCGGCGGCGACCGCCGCCTTCTCGAGCGCCCGGAGCCCGGGAGTGGTCTTTCGCGTGTCGAGGACCCGGGCATCGGTGTTGCGGACGGCATCGACGAAGCGCGCGGTCAGCGTCGCCACGCCCGAGAGGTGCCCGAGCAGGTTGAGGGCGGTGCGCTCGGCGGCGAGCAGCGCGCGCGCCGGGCCCTCGACCAGCGCGATGTCGGCCGGTAGCTCAACGCGCCACTCACTCTCGCCAAGAATGCGGTCGAAGCTCTCGCGCCCCGGCCTGGGTGAACGCCTCCTCCGCAGCCTCCAGGCCGAACAGCATCCCGGGCGCCTTCTGCGTGATCAGAGCCCGGGCGCGTGCATCCGCGGGGACGACCGCCTCCGAGGTGACGTCGCCTGATCCGATGTCCTCGGCGAGCGCCATGGCGATGAGATCTCGAAGTTCGGAGGACGCCATCAGTCGGCCGCGAAGATCGCCATCGTCGCCGTGAAGCCGTGCAGGAAGTTCCGGCCTCCCACGGGCCCGATCTCGCCCGCACAGAAGAAGCCGCCGACCGGTGCGTCCAGCATGTCGCCGATCGTCGTCGCGTCGTGGTCGGGCACGTCGAACATGTGCGCGCCGCGACCGTTGCAGGTAAAGAGCAGCGCGCCGGCCGCGGGGCCCAGCGCCTCGACCCGCGGCGCCAAGGCCTCGCGCAGGTCCTGGTCGGCCGAAGCCCCGTCGCGCACGTGCATCCGGACGGTCTGGCCGACGCGGACCTGCTCGCCGATCGCCACGGACCCCGACTCCGGGTCGGCGCCGATCACGGGGCGGACGAGGAAGTCGCCGCGCTCGTAGGAAGGCTGGTTCTCGTCGATGACGAGGCCCAGCATCAGCCCGCCGCCGGCCATCGCCTGCTCGGTGGGAGGAAGCGCGCCGATCGCCTCCCGCAGGCGCTCGATCGCCGGCGCCGACGCCAGCTCGTGGATCACGTTGCCGTCGGCGGCCGTGATCGTCATCTCGGGGCCCACCGGGCTGGCGCCCTGCGAGACGCACGGCAACACCGCCGCGCCGGAGAGCGAACAGGCCACCGCGCCGGCATCCACCACCTGCCCGTCCAAGAACAGCCCGGCCGAGCCGGCCGCCGCCGCGCTGGCGAGGCCGCCCAGCACCGGCATCCCCGGGCGGTCCTCGTTAAGGCGGGCGAGCAGCAGGTCCGCGCGGAACGTGTTCGGATCCGCTAGGACGATCAGCGCGTCCGCGGGATCGCCGGGGTCAGGCAGACCCGCGAGCGCGGGCGCGTCATCGCCCGGCTCGAGGGCAAGGTGGTGCGTCGCGACGCCGGCGTCCGGTAGCGACGCCGCCCAGACCACGGCCCCGGGTCCCGACTCGAGTTCGCGGCCCCCGCCGACCACGCCGCCGGCCCCACAGCCGAGGAGGTGCTCGGGCTCCAGCGCGTCGTGAACGGCGCCGAGCAGCATCTTGGCGTGCCCCAGGTGCGGAGCCGCAGCGAAGATGAGGCAGAGGTCGCAGCCGGCGTCGCCGAGCCCGCGCCGCGCCTGTGCAGCCGCGTCGCCGAACGCCTCGACCGCGTCGAACGAGTCGGAAAGTCCAACTGCGATTCGGGCCGCCATGCGGCAACCGTAGCGACGCGAATGCGCGCGCTACGCCGCCGCGCTCAAGAGGTACTCGCGAACGAAACCGTCGATGTCGCCGTCGAGCACCCGGTCGGCGTTCCCGGTCTCATGCCCGGTGCGGTGGTCCTTCACCCGCTGGGTCGGGTGCAGCGTGTAGGAGCGGATCTGCGAGCCCCACTCGGCGGCCTTCTGCTCTCCGCGCTCGACGGCCAGCTCCTCCGCGCGCTTTCGCTCCTCCTCCTCGATCAGCTTCGCGCGCAGGAAGCGCATCGCGGTCGCCTTGTTCTGCGTCTGCGAGCGCTCGTTCTGGCACTGGACGACGATCCCGGTCGGCACGTGCGTGATCCGGACCGCCGAGTCGGTCTTGTTCACGTGCTGGCCGCCCGCCCCGGAGGCGCGATAGGTGTCGACCCGCAGGTCCTCGTCATCGATCTCGACTTCCACGGCCTCGTCGACCAGGGGCGCCACGTCCACCTGCGCGAACGCGGTGTGACGGCGCTTCTGCGCGTCGAACGGCGAGATCCGGACGAGCCGGTGGACCCCGCGCTCGGCGGCGAACAGGCCGTAGGCGTTCTCGCCCTTGGCGATGAAGGTCGCTGACTTGATCCCGGCCTCCTCGCCCTCGGAGGCCTCCTTCATCTCCGCGTCGAATCCGCGCCGCTCCGCCCAGCGCAGGTACATGCGCAGCAGCATCTCGGCCCAGTCCTGGGAGTCGGTCCCGCCCGCCCCGGAGCGGACCGTGACGACGGCGTCGCCCGAGTCGTACTCGCCGGAGAACAGGCGCGCCTCCTCGAGCGTCGAGAGCTTCGCCTCGACCGCGTCGAGCTGGGGGCCGAGCTCGGCGGCGATCTCGGCGTCGTCGGCGGCCATCTCCGCCAGCTCCTCGAGGTCGGCCGCGTCGGACTCAAGCGAGCGAAAGGTTTGAAGTCGGTCCTGCGCCCGCTTGTGCCGGGTACTGGTCGCCTGCGCCACCTCCTGGTCGTCCCAGAAGCCCGGCGCCTGCATCTCGCCCTCGAGGCGGGCTACCTCGGACTCGAGGCCGGCCGGGTCAAAGGTAGTCCGCGAGCAGCTTCAAGCCCTCGCGGACCTGCGCGAGGCGCGCGGCGACGTTCTCGGAATGGGCGGCCTCGGCCATGCGCCCAGCGTACTCAGTCCACGCCCGCCGCCTGCAGGGCGTCGTCGAGGTCGGTGAACGGCGCCCAGCGGCAGATCAGCCCGTCGCGCATCGTCGCGACGTAGAAGATCCTGCTCGTTCGGCGACCGTCGCCGTCCTCGCGCCAGAGCCACTCGCGGCGGACCGTCGCGACCGCGTGGGCGCCGTGCTCGGCTGACCTCCGTCCAGCACCAGGCGCTGGGTCAGCTCGCCTGAGGGCTTGCGGGTCGCCCACTGCCGCGCCTCGTCGCGGCCCTCGACCAGCCCGCGCGAGCCCTGGATCTCGACGTCCTCGGTGAGGGTCTCGGCGAGCGCGTCGAGGTCCTCGGCGTTGAACGCGTCGATGAAGCGGCGAACTGCTGCCCGGGCCTTCACCGCTCGAGATTAGTCCGGCCGGATGGCCGCGAGCGCCGCCTCACGCTCGGTCGCGACCTCGTCGCGGACGTGGCAGCCGGCGATGTGGTCGTTGACGACGCCGCAGGCCTGCATCGCCGCGTACGCGGTAGTGGGCCCGACGAACGTGAAGCCGCGCGCCTTGAGCTCCTTCGCCAGCGCCTTCGAGCCGTCCGTAACCGGCTGCACCTCGTCCATCGAGGCCGGGGCGCGATTCTCCGCGGGGGCGAACGACCAGACGAGCTCCGTGAGCGAATCGCCCGCGCTTTGGAGCTCCACCGTGGCGCGCGCGTTGGCGATGGCCGCCTCGATCTTCGCCCGGTTGCGGACGATCCCGGCGTCCGCCAGCAGCCGCTCGACGTCGTCGTCGCCGAACGCGGCGACGGCTCCGAAGTCGAACCCGGCGAAGGCCTTCCGAAAGCTCTCGCGCTTGCGCAGGATCGTCAGCCAGGAGAGACCGGACTGAAACGCCTCGAGCGAGAGCCGCTCATAGAGGCCGCGGTCGTCGACGACCGGCCGTCCCCACTCCTCATCGTGGTAGGCGAGAAGCTCGTCGTTCGAGAGCGCCCAGGGGCAGGGGCCGCTCAGGCCCCGTGGCACTTCTTGTACTTCTTGCCCGAGCCGCACCAGCAGGGATCGTTGCGGCCGAGCTTCGCGTGCTCGTCCTTGACGACGGCGCCGGTGGTGGCGTCCCGGTGCGTGCCCTCCGGAGTCGCGGGCTGGGCGCCGTTGCCGGCGTCGTCCTGCGAGGCAGCGGCGGCGGCGGTCGCAGCGGCTGCTCCGCCCGCGGCGGCCTGGCTGCGGGCGTCGGCGATGGCCGAAGGCTGTTCCTCGCCGCCACCGGAGTACTGGACGCCGCGCGGCGCCTCCTCGGGCTCGAACATCTCCTGGGCCTGCGCCGGCTCGACGTTGACCTCGACGTGGAAGATGACCCGGGCGAACTCCTCCCAGATGCTGGCCATCAGCTCCTGGAACATCGTGTAGCCCTCGTTCTTGTAGGCGACGAGCGGGTCGATCTGGGCGAAGCCGCGGAGGTGGATGCCCTCGCGTAGGTAGTCCATCTCGTAGAGGTGCTCGCGCCAGCGGTGGTCGATGATCTGGAGCAGGATCTCCGCTCGAGGTAGCGCATCAGCTCCGCGCCGAACTCCTCCTCGCGCGCGTCGTAGGCCCGGTGCGAGTCGTCGATCAGGCGCTCGCGGATGTCGTCGCGATCGGCGGTCGCGTCGAGCTCGGCCGAGGTCGACCTGCAGCGGCCACAGGCTCTCCATCCGGGCCTGCAGGCCGGAGACGTCCCACTCCTCGAAGACGTCTCCCTGCGTGTACTCGTCGACCATGCCGCTGACGACGTCCTCGATCTCCTCCCCGGCGACGTCGGACATGTCGCGGCCCTCGAGGATCTCGCGCCGGTACTTGTAGATCGACGCGGCGCTGCTCGTTCATGACGTCGTCGTATTCGAGGACGCGCTTTCTGATCAGGAAGTTCTGCTGCTCGACCTTCTTCTGGGCGTTCTCGATCTGCTTCGAGAGCATCTTCGCCTCGAGCGGGTACTCCTCGCCCTCATCGTCGACCGGGCCGAGGCGGTCGAGGATCTTGTAGATCCGCTCGCCGGCGAACAGGCGGATGAGGTCGTCCTCGGCGGAGAGGAAGAAGCGCGACTCGCCCGGGTCGCCCTGGCGGCCGGCGCGGCCGCGAAGCTGGTTGTCGATCCGCCGCGACTCGTGGCGCTCGGTGCCGCAGATGAAGAGGCCGCCGAAGGCCTTCACCTTCTCGCCCTCCTCGCGAGTCTGCTCCTCGAGGTCTCCCATCACGTCGGCGACCGCCTCCTCGAAGCCCTCGGCCCCGGGCTCGAGGCCGGTCTTTCGAACCGCCATCTGGGCCATCTGCTCGGGATCGCCGCCGAGCTTGATGTCGACGCCGCGCCCCGCCATGTTGGTCGCGATCGTGACCGCGCCGACGCGCCCGGCCTGGGCGACGGTCTCGCCCTCGCGCTGGGCGTGCTCGGGCTTGGCGTTCAGGACGACGTGCTCGAGGCCGCGGCGGGTGAGCTCGCCGGAGAGCATCTCCGAGACCTCGACCGAGATCGTCCCCACCAGCACCGGCTGGCCCTTCTCGTGGCGCTCGTCGACCTCGTTGACGAGCGCCTTCCACTTGCCCGTCTTGGTCTTGTAGATGAGGTCGTTCTCGTCGTTTCTGACCATGTCCCGGTTCGTCGGGATGTCGACGACCGGCATCTCGTAGATCTTCATGAACTCCTGCGCCTCGGTGAGCGCGGTGCCCGTCATCCCGCTGAGCTTGTCGTAGAGGCGGAAGTAGTTCTGGAGGGTGATCGTCGCGAGCGTCTGGTTCTCCTCGCGGATCCGCACGCCCTCCTTCGCCTCGACCGCCTGGTGCAGGCCCTCCGACCAGCGCCGGCCCTCGAGGATCCGGCCGGTGAACTCGTCGATGATCTTCACCTCGCCGTCGATCACCGCGTAGTCCGTGTCGCGCTTGTAGAGCGACTCCGCCTTCAGCGACTGGATCAGGTGGTTGACGAGCGTGCCGTGCTCGGAGACGTACAGGTTGTCGACGTCGAGGAACTTCTCGGC
This sequence comes from uncultured Solirubrobacterales bacterium, assembly GCA_963729505.1. GTDB lineage: Bacteria > Actinomycetota > Thermoleophilia > Solirubrobacterales > 70-9 > JBDTSW01. The sequence goes on along the minus strand of CAVSOA010000004.1, from coordinate 36,081 downwards.
CTTGGCGACCCCCGCCTCGGTGGGCGCGACGGTCTTGTGCTTCTCGTCGTACTCGTAGTCGTGCTCGGCCTCCGAGGTGTCCCGCGACTCGCCCAGCGACTTCAGCTTCGGCTTGGCCTCGACGCCGTCCATCTGCTTCGCGAGGCGGGCGAACGTGTAGTAGGTGTCGGCGGCCTGCTCGGGCTGGCCGGAGATGATCAGCGGGGTCCGCGCCTCGTCGATCAGGATGTTGTCGACCTCGTCGACGATCGCGAACTTGTGCTTCGGCTGAACGGTCTGCTCGAGCGTCGGGGCCATGTTGTCGCGCAGGTAGTCGAACCCGAACTCGGAGTTGGTGCCGTAGGTGACGCCGGCGGCGTACGCCTGGCGGCGGACCTCGGGCGGCATCTGGCTCTGGATCACGCCGACCGATACCCCGAGCGTGTTGTAGAGCGGCGCCATCCACTCCGCGTCGCGCCGCGCGAGGTAGTCGTTGACCGTGACCACGTGGACGGCGTCGCCGGCGAGCGTGTTGAGGAAGACGGCGAGCGTCGCCGTCAGCGTCTTGCCCTCGCCGGTCTTCATCTCGGCGATGGACCCGTCGTGGAGCACCATGCCGCCGATCAGCTGGACGTCGAAGTGGCGCTGGCCGAGCGTGCGCTTGCCAGCCTCGCGGGCGAGCGCGAACGCCTCGGGCAGCAGCTCGTCGAGCGTCTCGCCGTCCTCGCGGGCGCGCCTGCGAAGCTCGTCGGCGTGCGCGCTGAGCTCCGCGTCGTCGAGCAGCTCCATCTCGGGCTCGAAGCGGTTGATGATGTCGACGCGCTTGGAGAAGTCCTTGAACTTCTTGCCCTCGCCGACGCGGAGGGCGCGGTCGATGAGTCCTCGGCCTGCCATACCCGTTCAGGGTAACGCGGGGGCCGCGTTTATCTCAGGCTCAGGCGGTCTGGTCGCGCAGGCGCGCCTTCGAGCGGCGGGCGGCCCAGCGGCTGCGGCGCTTCTCGCGGTGCTTCTTGACCTGGCGGCGGATGTCCTCGGCCGCCTCGTGGATCGAGTGGAGCATCTCGGGCGAGGCCTCCTTGGCGCGGAGGGTCTTGCCCTTCACGCGGAGCGTCGCCTCGACGACCTGGCTGTCGCGGATGGAGGGGTTGCGCTCCTCGTAGAGCTCGACGTCGAGCGTCGCCAGCTCGGAGACCTGCCGCCCCGTCCGCGCGAAGCGCTTGGCGACGGCATCTCGCAGCTCGTCGGTCACCTCGACGTTGCGTCCCCTGACCTCGATTCGCACGCGCTGCTCCTTTCGTCGCTTCCCATTGGATGCTACGCCCGTGCGAACGTAAGGGCAAGGATCTTGGAGCGATCCGGCCCCCCGAAGCGCACTCGCGCATTCGGCCAGGGTGGCGCCGGTGGTGGCGACGTCGTCGACGAGGATGGCCTTGCGCGGCGCGTCGGCGGTGATTCGAACGTGGTGCCGGGATGCGAGGCGCTGGGCCCGGGGCTTGCCGACCTGCCGCGGGGCGTGGCGGCGGGACAGGCATTGAGTGAGGGGCAGGTCGACACGCCGTGCGAGGGCTTCGGCGATCGCTGCCGCCGGGTCGAAGCCGCGAAGGCGCAGGCGCCAGGGGTCGGGTGGGACAGGAACGATGGTGCCGGTGAGGCGGACGTTGCCTTGGCCGCGATCGCTCCCGCGGCGACGTCGGCCAGGGCGAGGCGGTGGCTGAACTTCAGGGCGCTGATGAGTTGGCGGGGCGCGCCGTCGTATGGCGCGGCGGCCAGGGCTCGGTTGCCCCGGGGACTGCGAAGCGTTGGGAAGGGGCTCCGGCGATGGCGGCCGACGCAGCCGTCGCAGATCGGCTGGTCGGCTGCGCAGCTCGTCTCCGCAGATGGCGCAGAGGGGCGGGGCAATCAGGGCGAGGAGGCGGGGAAGCACGCCCGCACCGTTGCGATCTCCGCGTGACCGGGGGCGCGCAAGACGTGCCGGTCCGGCAGCTGCTGGTCAGTCGAAGATGGCAGTCGCTTTCGACGGAGGCGAGGTCGGCGTCGCAGCCCGTCACCGCGGGGGCCTTGCCCAGGGCGGTGTCCGGGTCCTTGAGCCCGTGGCCGGTGAGGACGCAGACCACGGTCTCCGGTGCGGGGCGCGTCGTCGAGGGTCGGTAGCCCGTGGGCGAGGATTCCCGCGACGGACGCCGCCGACGCCGGCTCGCAGAAGACGCCCTCGGCGGAGGCGAGGAGCCGGTAGGCGTCGAGGATCTGCTCGTCGGAGACGGCGGCGATGCGCCCGCGGGAGTCGGTGACCGCGGTCATCGCCTCCTCCCAGCGGGCGGGGTTGCCGATCCGGATCGCGGAGGCGACCGTCTCCGGCTCGGCGATCGGGTGGCCCGCGACCAGCGGCGCGGCGCCCTCGGCCTGGAACCCGTAGAGGACGGGGGCGGTCTCGTACTCACCGAAACCGCGCCACCAAGCTGTGATGTTGCCCGCGTTGCCGACCGGGATCGCGAGCGCGTCGGGCGGGCCTCCGAGCTCGTCGCAGACCTCGAACGCCGCCGTCTTCTGGCCCTCGATGCGGTGCGGGTTGACCGAGTTCACGAGCTCGACCGGGTGCTTCTGCGCGATCTCGCGAACGATCTCGAGGGCGCGGTCGAAGTTGGCGCGAAGCGCGACCACCCGCGCGCCGTGCATCAGCGCCTGGGCGAGCTTGCCGATCGCGATCTTGCCCTCCGGGACGATGACGGCGCCCCGCATGCCCGCCCGCGCGGCGTAGGCGGCCGCGCTGGCGGCGGTGTTCCCGGTCGAGGCGCAGATCACCGCCTCGGCGCCGGCGCCCTTTGCCCGCGAGACCGCGACCGTCATCCCACGGTCCTTGAAGCTGCCGGTCGGGTTCGCCCCCTCGAGCTTCAGCAGCACGCGGGCGCCGACGCGCTCGGAGATCACGGGCGCCTCGACGAGCGGGGTCGACCCCTCGTTCAGCGTCACGACCGGGTCGTCGGGCTGGAGGGTCGAGAGCCGGTCCCGGTAGCGCTCGATCAGCGGCGGAGGGCTCAGCTGAACCCCCTGCGGACGGCTTCGCCGTCCTTACACGCCACTTTCGGGGCAAAGCCCCTCATACGAACTCCTCCTCGATCACCCGGATCGCGCGGGGCGGGGAGCGCAGGAAGTCGAGGGTCGCGATCTCGTCGAGCGCGGAGCGGAACCGCGACTCGGGCCCGTGGTGCATGACCATCACGAGGCGGGCGTCGTCGCCCTGGCCGCGCTGGACGACGCTGCGGACCGAGACCTCGTTGCGGCCGAGCACGTCGGCGATCATGAGCGAGGACGCCCGGCCGGTCGGCGACCTCGAGGTGTAGGTAGAACGACGAGGAGATGTCGCGCACGATCGCGAGCTCCTCTCGCGTCTCGTGCACCGGGGCGTTCCCGGCCAGGATCGAGACGACGTCGCCCAGCACGGCCGTCGCCGTCTCCGTTCCCCCGGCCCCGGGGCCGGACATCGTGATCTCGGTGATCGTCGGCGCCTCCACCATGACCGCGTTGAACGGGCCCTCGACGGGCGCCAGGGGGTGCCCCCGGTAGAGGAAGCACGGGAAGACGCGGACGGAGATCCCGCCGTCCACCCGCTCGGCAACGCCGAGCAGCTTCAGCGAGAGGCCCAGTTCCTTCGCGTAGGCGATGTCCTCGGGCCGGATCTCCTCGATCCCCTCGAAGCTCACGTCGTCAAGCGACACCGGCGAGTGGAACGCGAGCCGGGCGAGGATCGCCATCTTCGCCGCGGCGTCCGCGCCGTTCACGTCGTCGGTCGGGTCGGCCTCGGCGTAGCCCAGCTCCTGGGCCCGCGCCAGGGTCGCCGAGTAGTCGGCGCCCGTGCTGGCCATCTCGCTGAGGATGAAGTTGGTGGTGCCGTTGACGATCCCGAACACCTTGGTGATCTCGGTCGCCGGCGAGGCTCTCCTGGATCACGCGGATCACGGGGACGACGCCCGCCACCGCCGCCTCGAAGCGCAGCTGCACCCCGGCCTCGCGGGCGGCGGCGAACAGCTCATCGCCGTGCTGGGCGATCAGCTGCTTGTTGGCGGAGACCACGTGCTTGCCCGACGCCAGAGCGCGCAGCACGTAGTCGCGCGCGGGATCGGTGCCGCCGATCAGCTCGATCACGATGTCCGAGCCCTCGAGGATCTGGTCGAAGTCGCCCTCGGAGCGGCGCAGCACGCCCGCGATCTCCGGGCGCCGTCCCGAGATGGCCTCGATCTCGTCCGCGCGCGCCGTCGATCAGCTCGTGGAAGGCCGCCGCCGACGGTCCCCCGCCCCAAGAGGCCGATTCGCGCCGGCTCAGACATCTCGGCTCATCAGGTCGTCGTAGGTCTCGCGCCGGACCACTACCCGGGCATCGCCGTCCCGGCAGAAGATCACCGGCGGCCTGGTCATGCCGTTGTAGTTGTTCGCCATCGAGTAACCGTAGGCGCCCGGTCGCCGGGGTCACCAGCAGATCGCCCGCGCGGGGGGCGGGGAGCTCCGCGTCGCGGATCAGGATGTCGCCCGACTCGCAGTGCATCCCCGCGACCGTCACCCGGGCCTCCGCGGGATCCTCGGGGCGGTCGGCGATCAGAGCCTCGTAGCGCGAGCCGTAGAGCATCGGGCCGCATGTTGTCGGACATGCCGCCGTCGACGGCGACGTAGGTGCGCACCCCCGGGATCTCCTTCACCGTGCCGACGGTGTAGACCGTGACGCCCGCGTTGCCGACGAGCGAGCGGCCGGGCTCGACCAGGATCTTCGGCAGCTCCGGAAAGGCCTTGCGCACTCCGGCCACCTTCACGTCGACGTAGGTCTCGATCGAGGGCGGGTCGTCATCCGCAACGTAGGCGATCCCCAGGCCCCCGCCGACGTTGAGGATCCGGCACCAGGCGGGGTCCGCGAGGCTGCCGAGGGCGGCGATCGCCTCCACGAACGGCTCCAGCTCCAGGATCTGCGATCCGATGTGGGCGTGCAGGCCCACGAGGTGGAGGTTGCGCGCGCTCAGCACCCGCTCGATCGCCTCCTCGGCGAGGCCGTCCTCGAGCCCGAAGCCGAACTTCGAGTCAACTCCGCCGGTCTGCACCGAGAGTGGGTGGAGGGAGCCACGCCCGGCGTCACGCGGATCAGGACGTCCTGCGCCCTTGTCGAGCGAGCTCGTCGAGGCGCTCGATCTCGTCGAACGAGTCACAGATGATGTGGCCGACCCCCACCTCGAGCGCCTCGCGCAGCTCGCGCTCGGACTTGTTGTTCCCGTGGAGGTAGATCCGCTGGGGATCGAAGCCCGCGCGGTTGCGCCATCGCCAGCTCGCCGCCCGAGGCGACGTCCACGGAGAGCCCCTCCTCGCGCATCAGGGTGTACAGCGGCGGTGAACGGCGCGGCCTTGCTGGCGAAGAGCACCTCGTGCTCCACGCCCTGGGCCTCGAATGCGGCGAGGTAGGAGCGGGCCCGGGAGCGGATGTCGTCCTCGGCGTAGACGTAGGCGGGCGTCCCGAACTCGCGGGCCACCTCGACCAGGTCGCAGCCGCCCACCTCGAGGTGGCCGCGCTCGTTCACGCGGCTGCCGATCGGCAGCACGGCCGAGCCGGACACGGGGTTCGCCTGCGTCTGGGTCATGACGAGGCGCGGATTATCGCGGGCGGGCGGCCGCAGGCTCGCCGCTCGCGTAGCTTCCGCAACGTCTTGAGCAGAAGGCCGATGCCAGCGCCACGCCGCCCATCCGAGACGGGGACCCATGCGGGTCGCCCGTACTGGCTGTGGCTGCCCGACTCGGCACCGCCCTGGCCGGGCGTGGTGATCCTCCATGGCGCCGGCTCGCGAAGGAGAACCACGGCGACTTCGGCCGCCTCGCGGCCGGCTCCGGCTGGGCGGCGATCGCCTACGACCAGCGCGGGCACGGCGACGCCGACCGACGAGATGGGCCCGGGCGCGCTGGCGCGACGTCGGCGAGGATGGCGCGCCCTGCTGGCGAGCCGCGACGGCGTCGACGCCGCGCAGGTGATCGCGCGCGGCTCGAGCATGGGCGGCTTCATGGCGATCCATGCGGCCGCGACCAGCGACGCGATCGCGGGGGTTATCGCGATCTGCCCGGCCGGCGAGGAGCACCTGCGGCGCGGGATCGAGCGCGATGAGCTCGAGTTCCGAGCCGGACCGGACAGCACGCGAGGACCTCGCGGCCTGGCTTGGCGAGCACGACATCGCCGAGGCGGTCGGCCTGCTGGCCGGCAAGCCGCTGCTCCTGATTCACGCCGAGGGCGATGAGCAGATCCCCCACGAGCACTCGCGCGCGCTGTACGAGCGCGCCGCGCGAGCCGCGGAAGCTGATCGTGCTGCCCGGGTGGGCACCACCGCTCGGCCCAGCACGACGCCGAGATCCAGGGGGAGTCCCTGCGCTGGATGAGGAAGGCGCTCGGCTAGGGCCGGCTAGTTGCCGCTGAGCAGGGTCCCGTCAGGCCCTCGCGCGCCGACGAGGCCGTTGGCGAGGTTGCGCACCGTGTCGTTGACGTTGTTGCCCAGGTTGGGCTGGCCGAGCGCGCCGCCGACGTTGTTGAGCGTGTCGTTCACGGTGTCGTCGATCTGATCGGTGACCGGGCCCGTCGTCGGGCCCAGCGGGGCAGGCCAGGCCGCCGGTCGTCTCGTCGACGTCCTCGACGAGGCCGCTCAGAGCGCCGCCGCCGTCCCGGGGTCGGCGGGCGTCCCCGGGGTGTTCGCCGCCGCCGGGGCCCGTTCCGGTGGAACCGCCGCCGTTCGAGGCCGGGGCCGACGGGGACGCCTCCGGGGAGTATCGCCGCGAGCACGGTGCCGCCCGCAGGCCTCGCCGCCACCGCGCCGGGCGTGACGCCGAGGGCCGCCGCGGCGGCCTCGGGAGCCTGGCTCCCGGGCCCTTCGGCCAGGGAGACGCTGCCGTCGGCGCCGCCTCCGCCGAGCGGGAAGCCGTCGAACGCGACGAGGGCGCCCACCGCCAGGAATGCGATCACCGCTCCGGCGATCAGGGCGCCGGTGGCGCCGGTGCCGGCGAGGTACTCGCGCAGGTTGCCGATCCGTGGCTGGTCATGGCCAGGAGTGTTCCCGTTCCCACCATGATGATCGCATGCCGGCGCTTTCGCAAGCGACCATCCCTCGTCCTTTATCGGCAGGCAGGGGCGATCGCTTTAGCGATCGGCATTCAGGCGGAAAACCTTTAGAGGTAGCCCATCGGATCGACGGCGGCTGCCGTTGATCCGGACCTCGAAGTGGAGGTGGTCGCCGAAGCAGCTGCCGGTGCAGCCGACGTAGCCGATCACCTGGCCCTGCTTGACCGAGGCGCCCTGGCTCGATGGCGAACGAGGACTGGTGGGCGTAACACGTCGAGAGGCCGCTCGACCGTGGCCGACGCAGGTGTAGTTGCCGTAGCCGCCGCTCGACGCCTCGGACTGCATCAGGATCACCGTTGCCGCTCGCGACCGCGCGGATCGGAGTGCCGGCGGGGACCGCGATGTCGATGCCCTCGTGCATGCGCCCCCAGCGCCAGCCGAACGGCGAGACGACGGGGCCGCTGACCGGCCAGATGAAGCCGCTCGAGGACTCGCCCTGGACCGGGCCCGCGGGCAGGGTGGGCGTCGGGCGTGGCTGCCTGGGCGGCCTGGATCTGAGCCTGGATGTCGCCCTGGATGTCGGAGATGTCGCCCTCGAGGTGCTCGATGTTGCTCCTCCACCGAGTCGAGCGCGCTCGCCTTGGCGGCGCGGGCCGCCTCGAGGTCGGCCTCGCGCGCCTCGAGCTGGATCCGCGTGCGCTCGAGCTCGGCCTGGCGGGCGGCGATCTCGTCGCGGGCGGCTGCGGACGCGTGTCGACAAGGTCCTTGGTCTCGTCGCGCAGCGTGTGGACGCGGTCGACGATCGCCGCGTCCTGCTCCTGGATCGAGTCCAGGTAGCGGTAGCGCTCGAGCAGGTCGTCGAAGCCGTCGGACTGGAGGATCACCGTGATGCGCGTCGGGCTCGTCGGACTTGTAGATCTCGACGAGGCGGGCCGAGAGGATGTCCATCGAGACGTCGAGGCGCTCGCGAAGGACGTTCAGGTGGTCGACCTCGCGGTCGAGCCTCGCCTGGGTCCGATCGAGCCGCTCCTGCACGATCGCCTCGCGGTTGCGCAGGGTGGCCACCTCGCCGATGAGCTGGTCGATGTCGGCCGTGAACTCCTCGATCTCGCTGGAGAGGACGCCCTTCTTGTCCTTCTCCTGCGTCGAGCGCGCCCTGCTTCTCGTCGAGCTGGCCGACTGGAGGTCCTGCGCCGGCGCGCCGGCCGTGGCGACGAGCCCGAGACCGAGGCAGGCGAAGGCGGCCGCGGCGAGCATGCCGCGGCGGCGGTCGGTCGGTCCTCTGTTCGGTTGTGCGCTCATCTGCGTGGTTGCCTACGGGGTTAGCTGACGGGCTCGCGCTGCTCGCGCTAGTCCCGGGAAGCCCTTGAGTGGGCCCGGGCCATTCGCCCCACCGGCCGGAACTGGTGCTGGGTGGCCGGTTATGTGGGTCCCCCGTTCCACGCCTGATTGTGGGCGTGAACTCGGCGTATTGCGCGGCCACCGTAGCAAGCGCAACGCTTATTGCAAGCGTTTCTTAACAGTTGTTATGGGCGCTGCAACTCGACTTGCAGGAGCGAATCCGGGTCGGCCGCCTCCTCCATCTGGAGGGTGGTGTGCTCGATCCCGAAGCGCTCGCGCAGGACGTACTCGAGCTCGCGCCTGACCCCGGTCGCGATCCGCGTCCTGGGCGGTGACGACGTGGGCGGCGAGGGCGTCGAACCCCGAGGTGACGGTCCAGACGTGAAGCTCGTGGACGCTGCGAACGCCGTCACCCCGCAGATCGCGCCGCCCACGCTCCTCGACGTCCACGCCCGGCGGGGCGCTCTCCATCAGCACGTCGAACGGCTCGCGGATGAGGCGCACCGAGGAGGCGAGGATCAGGGCGGCGATCGCGAGGCTCGCGATCGGGTCCGCCTCGCGCCAGCCGAAGGCCAGGAACGCGATCGCCGAGACGACCACGGCGATCGAGCCCAGGGCGTCTGCCGCGGAATGGCGCAGGACCGCCTCGAGGTTGATGTCGCTGCGCTCGCCGCGCGCGAGGACGAAGGTCGCCCAGGCGTTGCCGGCGAGGCCCGACGAGCCCGATCACGAGCACGCCCGTCCCGTCGACCTCGGGCGGGTCCGAGAGCCGGCCGATCGCCGCGACCACGATGAGCACGGCGAGGACCACCAGGGCGATCCCGTTGACGAGTGCGGCGAGCACCTCGCCCCGGTGGAAGCCGAACGTCCGCCGCGAACCGCCCGCCGCGGGCGGCGAGTCCTGCAGCCACGAGGCCGAGGACGATGGCCCCGACGTCGGAGAGCACGTGCCCGGCGTCCGCGAGCAGCGCCAGCGAGTCGAACAGCAGGCCGCCGGCCACGGCGGCGGCGAGCATCCCGACGTTGATCGCCAGGGCGGCGCGCATCCGCTTGCGGTTGCCGGCCCGGCGCAGCGCCACGGCCGCCTCCATCCCATGCGCGTGCGGGTGCGTCGTGCGCCGAGTACGCGCGCGCGAGGTTAGACCCCGAAGGCAGGCCCCTGGTCGACTGTCTGCCCGCTCGGCTAGGCGGAGGCGAGCTCGGCGGCGGCGGCCTTGGCCACGTCGCCGTTCGCCGATTCCGTCGGCGGCGGCAGCGATCTCCGCGGCGTCGCTGCAGCCGCTCGGCGTACTCGGCCGCCTGCATCCGTGAGATCACGAGCCGCTGGATCTCGGCCGTGCCCTCGAAGAGCTCGTAGATCTTGGCGTCGCGGAACCACTTCTCAAGCGGGCACTCGGTGCTCTGCGCGTACGGGCCGACGAGGTCCATCAGCTGTCGGGTCGTCGCCACCGCGACCTGGCCGGCCTTCAGCTTCGACATCGAGCCCTGGCCGCCGGTCATCGGACGGCCGTTGCGGCCCATCCAGGCGGCACGCTGGACGAGCAGCCGGGCCGCCTCGATCTCGGTCGCGACCTGCGCCAGCACCTGCTGGTTGGCCTGCCGCTTGAGCGGCGGCTGGCCTGCGGTCGAGCTCTCGTCGAGGGCCGACTCGAACGGGTCGGCGGCATGCGCTCCGTTCCCGAGGTAGGCCGAGGGTCCACTCGTAGGCGGCCTGGGCGATGCCCAGCGCGGAGGAGCCGACGAGCGGACGGGTGAGCTCGAAGGTGGCGAGCGCGTTCGACGCCCGGCCCGAGGACTCGCCCGAGCGCGCGCGCTCGAGCTTGCGGTTCAGCTTGTCCATGCCCGCCGAGCAGGTTCTCGACCGGGATCCGGCAGTCCTCGAGGACGATCTCGGCGGTGTGCGAGGCGCGGATGCCGATCTTCGTCTCCTTCTTGCCCTGGCTCAGCCCGGGCGTGCCCTTGCCGATCACGAACGAGGCCTGGCCGCGATGGCCGAGCTCCGGGTCGACGGTGGCCACGACGACGTGGACGTCAGCGATCCCGCCGTTGGTGATGAAGACCTTGGTCGCCGTTCAGGACCCACTCGTCGCCGTCGAGCTTCGCGGTCGTGCGCATGCTCTTGACGTCGGAGCCGGCCTGCGCCTCCGTCACCGCGTAGGCGCCCAGCTTCATCTCGTCGCCGAGGCCGAAGCACTCGGGGACCCACTGAGCGATCTGCTCCGGCGTGCCGGATGCGGCGAGACCGGCGGCGGCGAGCGACGAGCCCGAGATCGCGAGCGCGATCCCGGCGCAGCCCCAGTGCATCTCCTCGGAGTAGATGACGCCGAGCACGCCATCGGGGTCGGCGCCCATTCGCTGCAGGTGCTCGAGGCCGTGGAGGCCCTGCTCGCGTGCCTGGCTCGGATGACCTCCCACGGCGTCGACTCCTCGGCGTCGTGCTTGGCGGCCACCGGCCGGATCACGTCGCTCGCGAACTCGCGGCACGTCGCCTTGAACTCGAGCTGCTCGTCGGTGAGGGCGAAATCCATGCCGCGTGAACCTCCGTCGTGCGGTCCTGATTGACCGGTCAGTCAACCGCCGCGAAGCATACCCCTGGCCCGCGACGGAGGCGCTGACGCGGGCGGCGCGCGAAGGCGGGACCGCTAGCGTTGTCGCCGCGATGTTCAGGCGGGTCCGCTACTTCCTCTCCGACGTCGGGCACTGGTTCGCCAGCCACCTCCCCGGCAAGCGTTTCGCGATCGGCCTCGGGGCCGTCGTGCTGGTCGCCGCCGTCGCGGTCGGCGGCTACTTCGCCTACGACGCGCTGAACGAGGACGAGCCAGCCACCGCCCGCTGCCGCCCCGGAGGCGGTCATCAAGCGCGTCGAGTCCTCCGACAGCCGAGACGCGAGGACCTCGGCTTCCCGGCCTTCGCCACGCGCAACACGACGCGGGTCGCCGGCGCCGACGCGGTCGCCGATGCGGCCGCCGTCGCGCTCGCCACCTTCCCGTCCACCGGCGGCCTCGAGGGGCCTGCGGCGGTCTCGATCGTCGACGCCGCCGACTGGCCCGGGGCCATCGCCGCAGCGTCGCTGGCCGCCGAGCCGGTCTCGGCGCCGATCCTGTTCAGCGAGGACGGCGAGATCCCCGAGCTGACGGAGAGCGCGCTGGTCGCGCTGGCGCCCGGCGGCTCCGCCGCCACCGGTGACGATCAGGTCTTCGTCATCGGCGACGCAGCCGAGCCGGAGGGCCTCCGCAGCTTCGAAGGCCAAGGGGCAGAATCCCGGCCGAGGTCGCCGCCGAGGTCGAGAAGCTGCGCGGACAGCCCTGACCGGCAAGAAGCCGGAGCACATCCTCGTCGCCAGCTCCGACGAGCCGGCGCTCGCGATGCCCGCGGCGGCTTGGGCGGCGCGAAGCGGTGACCCGGTGCTGTTCGCCCAGCGGAACTCGGTGCCCGAGCCCACGCTGGAGGCCATCGAGCGCAACAAGGACGTGCCCGTCTACGTGCTCGGCCCCGACGACGGCGATCTCCACGAAGGCCGTCGAGGAGCTCGAGAAGGTCGCGCGACGACGTCACAGCGCATCGTCGGCGAAGGACCCGGTCGAGAACGCGATCGAGTTCGCCCGCTTCACCGACGGAACGCTTCGGCTGGAACATCAACGACCCGGGGCACGGGTTCGTGCTGCTGAACGCCGAGCGTCCGGCCGACGCCGGCGCCGCGGCTCCGCTGTCGGCCAGCGGCACCTGGGGACCCGCCCTTCTCACCGACGACTCCGCCGAGCTGCCCGGAGCCGCTCCGCGGCTACCTCCTCGACCTGAAGCCGGGCTATCAGGAGGACCCGACCCGGGCCCTCTACAACCACGTCTGGGTCATCGGCGACCAGGACGCGATCTCGGTGCCCTTCCAGGCCCAGGTCGATGAGCTCGCCGAGCTGGTCAAGGTAGGGTCCGGCACCGGCAGCGACGTGCTCGGGCCCACCGCCCGGCACGCCGGAGCCGGAGCGAGCCGACGAAGCAGCCGACGACTCGAGCGGCAGCACGAACCAGGCAACGACCAGCCATGAGCGAGCGAGAACGCGAGGACCGCCTGAGCGGCCGGGAGATCACGATCGAGGACGTACGCGCGCTCGCCGGGCCCGGCCACGCCGCACTTCGCGCTCCAGATCCGCAACCGGATCGCGCGGCTGATCGAGAGCCTGCCGGCCGACGACCCGGCGCGGATCGAGGGCGAGCGACAGATCGCGCGCCTCACCGAGCTCGCCGACCACTCCGGCGAGCCCCGCAGCACCGTCTGAGGACGCCGGCCTGAGATCTCGGGCATCCGGGCCACCCTAGGGTCGCCCGGATGCCGAGACCGTTACGCGCGCGTCAGCCGGAGGCGCAGGCCGGCAGCCCCAGCTCCTTGAACTGAGCCTCGACGTCTGCGAACGGGTCGCTTCCGCCGGTGATGATGGCTCGGATCAGCCTCGACCTCGCCGAGGGCCGACTGGGAGTCCTCGAGGGCGGTGCTCAGCTCGTCGGCTCCCTCCTCCGGCTCACCGAGAGCCGTGATCGCGTCGATCTGGCCCTGGACGCTGGGGACGAACACGTCGTCGACGTACTTCTCAACCTCGACGTCGGACGGCTCGCCCCCGACCGCCGAATGCGGTTTCGGCCGCGGCGTCGAGCTCCTCGTTGCCCGCCACGCAGATGTCGTTCGCCTGCTCGGCGAAGTCGTCGGGCAACAGGCCCCCACCCGCCTCGGCGCCCTGGGCGCCGGACGCGCCACTGGCTCCGCTGGCGCCGGTCTCCTCGGTCGTGCTCCTGGTCGTCGTCTCGTCGTCGTCCCCGCAGCCGGCGGCGAGCAGGCCCCGGAGACGAGCAGTACCGCGAGCATTGTCTTCAGGAACATGGGTGGACCCCCTGGTCGTTGGAAGCTGCACGGCGCACGCTAACGCAGGCCGCACTCCTCGGACCCGTACGCCCGGGCGAGACGCTCGGCCTCGCGCAGCTCGGCCGGGATGCCGTCGAGGACCGACTCGGGGTCCTCCTCCAGCTCATCGGCGCCCTGCTCGGTCGCCTCGAGGATCTCCTCGACCTCGGCCTCGTCCTCCGGCGGCGGGTCGAGCAGGCGGATCGTCGGCGACCTCCCCGCGCAGCTTCGGCACGACGACCGTGTGACCAACCTCTCGCACCTCGGCCGGGTCCGGCTTCTCCTCGCCTCGCGTAGTCGTCGGCGGCCGCCTCGATCTGCGACTCCGCCGCGAAGCAGATGCGGTCGGCCTCGGCGAGGAACTCCGCCTTGGTCAGCGGCGGAGGCTCGACGAAGGTCGGTCGTGTTCGCGTCATCGCCCCCGCAGCCCGCGAGGGCGAGCGCGAGGGCGATACTACGCAGGGCCCCTTCAGCGCGGCTCAGACCCGCTGAATGATCGTGCCGGTGCCGATGCCGCCGCCGCAGCACATCGTGACGAGGCCGGTCTCCTTGTCGGAGCGCTCCATCTCGTGCAGCAGCGTCGTCATCAGGCGCGCGCCGGTCGAGCCGAGCGGATGCCCGAGCGCGATGGCCCCGCCGTTCACGTTCACGCGGTCCATGTCCGGCTCGAGCTCGCGGCGCCACGCGGCGAGCACCGACGCGAACGCCTCGTTGACCTCGAACAGATCGATGTCGTCGATCGTCATCCCGTTGCGCTCGAGGAGCTTCTTCGTCGCGGGGATGGGGCCCGTCAGCATGATCACCGGGTCGACGCCGACCGCCGTCTGATCGACGATCTTCGCGCGGGGCGTGAGGCCGAGCGCGTCGGCCTTCTCGCGGGTCATCACCAGCACCGCGGCGGCGCCGTCGGAGACCTGCGAGGAGTTGCCGGCGGTGATCTTGCCGTCCTCCTTGAACACCGTCTTCAGCTGCGAGAGCGCCTCGATGTTCGTGTCGGGGCGGATGCCCTGGTCGGCCGTGTGCGTATCGCCGTTGACCGTGATCGGGACCATCTCCCGGTCGAAGCGCCCCTCCTCGGCCGCCTTTGCGGCGAGCTGGTGCGAGCGAACGCCGATCTCGTCGAGCTCCGAGCGCGGAATCTCCCACTTGTCGGCGATCATCTCGGCCGAGATCCCCTGCGGGACCAGGTTGTAGCGCTCCATCAGCTCGGGCGTGAAAGCCATTCCGTGCTCCTGCTGGACCTGGAGGCCGTCGGCGAAGGAGATGTGCCCCATGTGCTCGACGCCGCCGCCGATGGCCACGTCGTGAACGCCGGACGCGACGAGCGCGGCGGCGAAGTTGATGGCCTGCTGGGCGGAGCCGCACTGGCGGTCGATGGTCGTGGCGGGCGTCTCGATCGGCAGCCCGGCCTCGAGCCAGGCGTTGCGCCCGATGTTGAAGGCCTGCTCGCCGAACTGCTGGACGCAGCCGGCGACGACGTCCTCGACCTCGGCGGGGTCGATCCCCGCGCGCTCTACGAGCTCCTTGTAGGTCGCCGAAAGGAGGTTGGACGGGTGGGTGTCCTTGTAGATGCCCTTCTCCGGATGGCCGCGGCCGATCGGGGTTCGGACCGCCTCGACGATCACTACCTCGCGACCCTGGAACTTGCCGTTGCCGTTGCTGGCCATTTGAAGCCTCCTGAGAAGTCGAGCCGCGCCGGGCGCGCGATTCAAGGTGCGTGACTAACGATACTGAAACCGACTGATTAGTCAGTCAACTGCTGAGGCGCAAGAATGGGGGTCATGGCCGCCCGACTCGTCACCTATCGCCGCTGGGGCGGATACGCCGGTCTCAGCCAGCACATGACCGTTGACGAGGACGGGTTGGTGAAGCTCAGCGACCGCAAGTCCGGCAAGCGCACGGAGGTGCGGGCGAGCGAATCCGAGGTGACCGCGCTCCACGCCGCCATCGACTCGGTGCCCGCGGGACGCTGGCACGGGCTGGTGGGTGCGCTCCTGCGACGGGCGCTTCCCCGCTCCCACGAGGCCATGCGGTTCCAGATCGAGGTCGGCCCGCGGCGAGTCGGGGGCGCATCGGGATCGACCGAGACGGAGCTGGCGCCCGTACTCGCCCAGCTCGACGACTTGCTCGCGCGCGCCGTCCGCGAGGGCAGGGACTAGCCGGCTGAATTAATCCCCGGGATCGGGCCGGTCAGAGGTCGAGTGCCCGGAAGGCCTGGACGGCGGCGAAGCAGACGGCCACGAGGTAGGCCGCGACGACCGCGAACAGGAGCTCCCCCGAGTGCTGGGCGCCCCCGAATGGCCCCAGCGTGAGCACGAGCTCCGCGGTGTTCCCGGGGTTGCCGACGAGGCGGCTGAGCGCGTCCTGGTACAGCGCCTCGAAGGGAAGGATCCAGGAGGCGGTGTTGCCGATCGCCTCCAGCCGCTCCGAGCCGATGGCATCGCCGATCTGCCCGAGGAGCCCCGCGACGAGCCCTGCGCCGAAGATCATGAAGACGGCGATTCCGTTGGCGATCGGCGTCAGGTAGACGGATCCGAAGAGTCCCAGCGCCGCCACGATGACGACGGCCCCAGCGAGCTCGAGCCCCGGAACGAGGAAGTCCTGCGGCCACCAGCCCCCGATCAACCCGGTGACCAGCACCGCGCCCGAATAGACCAGGAAGGTGTAGGGGGCGGAGATCGCCACCGCACCGAGCAGGCGTCCCAGCAGCACCGAGTCCCGGCCGACGGGCCGCACGACAAGCGGCTGGAGGAGCCCGCGCTCCGCATCGCCTCGCACGGCGGCCAGCACGAGGAAGCCGGCGAGGACGGATCCGAGGAAGAGCGTCGCGAACATCGCCAGCCCGAGCACGGTCGCCCCGGTGAGGGTGCGCGCGTCCACCGGCGTCCCCAGGCCCGAGAAGCTCGCCACGTCCTCGAACGCGAAGGCGCAGCCCAGGGCGTAGAGCCCACCGCTCAGGAGCGTGAGGCCCAGCACGACGGCGAAGACCCTCCGTCGCAATCCCTCGCGTAGCGCGTATGCGGCGATGGTCACCATCAGCCGGCCTCGTCCCGCTCCACCACGTCGAGGTAGACCTCCTCGAGCGACGCGCGCTCTGGGAGCACCGAGTAGACGCGCTCGCCGGCCGCGACCAGGCCCGCCACGATGTCGGCGATCTCCTCGGGGCCCGCCGCCTCGAAATGCCGCGTCCCCGACGCCGTCTCGATCTGCAGCCCGGTTCGTTCGGTCAGTTCGCTCGGTGAGCCCTCGCGGACCACCACGCCGCCCGAGATGATCACGACGCGGTCGCAGACCAGCTCGATCTCGCTGAGGAGGTGGGAGTTGACCAACACCCCCGCCCCCCGGGCTCGCTCCGCCTCGAGAATCGCTCGTACCGCCCGCCTCCCAGCCGGGTCAAGCGCGCTGGTCGGCTCGTCCAGCAGCACGACGGGTGGATCGCCGATCAGGGCCTGCGCGATCCCCAGCCGCTGCTGCATGCCCTTTGACATCCCCGCGACCCTGCGGCCGCTGGCATCGGCCAGGCCCGTAAGCGCCAGCAGCCGGGCCCGCTCGGCCTGCCCGCCGCTGGAGGCGGCGAGCCTTTGATGCAGCTCCAGAACCTCGTCGGCGCTCGCCCAGTCCGGGAACCGAAACAGCTCAGCGAGGTAGCCCGTCGCGGCCCGCGCATCCGGGATCCGGCCGGTGCTCCCGCCACTTCGACGCGCCCCTGGTACCCGCCCACGAGCCCGCATGCGATCTTCATCAGGGTGGACTTTCCGGCGCCGTTCGGGCCGAGAAGCCGACCAGCTCCCCCTCCTCCACGCGGAGATCGACTCCGGCGAGAGCCTCGATCTCCCCGTAGCGCTTGCGAACGGCCTCGGCGAGGAGGGCGGGCATCGCGCCAGTCTAGATTCACGCGGCCTGCGCCCCCGGTAGCTCCCCGCTGATACAACCGCCGTTCGCGTGAGCCCCTCTTCCGGATACACACGGCCGGCGGTCGCCGGCAGCGGCACGATCGCCTGCGGGCTCGTGGCCTGCGCCAGTGCACTCGGCGACGTGAGGCTCCTGGCCCGCAGCGATGCGTCGGCCTGGAAGGCGGAGGAGACCGCCCAGGCCCTGGCCGAGAAGGTCGATGGCGGCTCGCGCGGACGGGTGAAGGTGACGACGGAAACCGCCGACCTCGCCGATTGCGACATCGTGGTCGAAGCGATCGTCGAGGACGTCGGCGCGAAGGCCGAGCTGCTCCGCGAGCTCGGCGCCGCTTGCCCGGACGCCGACCTGGCCACGACCACCTCGTCCCTCTCCATCGGTGCGATCGCCGCCGCGAGCGACCTCTCCGAGCGCCTGCTCGGCCTCCACGTCTTCAACCCGCCGCACAAGATGGAGCTGGTCGAGCTGTGCTTCCCCGAGCCGTTGCGCGACGGCGCCGCCGATCGCGCCCGCGACTGGTGCCGGGCGCTCGGGAAGACGGCGGTCGAGGTGCCCGACAGCGCCGGGTTCGTCGTCAACCGGCTGCTCTTCCCGTTCCTCTTCGACGCGGTCCGGCTGCTGGACTCGAGCGGCCTGACCCCGGACGACGTCGACACCTGCATGCGCCTCGGCGGCGGTCACCCGATGGGCCCGCTGGCGCTGCTGGACTTCGTCGGCCTCGACGTCGCCATCGCCATCGGCGACGGCCTCGAGGCCGAGACAGGAAACCCCGACCACCGAGCGCCCGAACGAATCCTGGCGCTGGTGGACTCAGGGCGCCTGGGCCGCAAGAGCGGCGGAGGCTTCTTCGACTACTAGGCCCGGACGTTCATCTGCTTCGCAAGAAGGCGCAACGACCGCTGCCAGGTCCCAGCGCCGGTGTTCGGCGACCGTAGCGCTTTGGACGACCAGCAATCGGGCTCGAGCTAGGCGGCGGCGCGGCGCTGCTTGCCCGAGAGGTCCCAGATGACGTCTGCCTCGGAGATGCCCTGGCGACGCGCGGCGTCCACCACGTCCTCCCAGGGAAGCTGCGCGTCGGGCAGGTCATCCCAGCGCGCCAGCTCGAGCGCCTCGAGGGCGCCGCGGAGCGCAGGGCCGAGATGCTCCTCCGAGCGGAGGACCGCCCTAAGTACCTCGAGCTGCTTTTCGGTGAGCCGAACGACCCACATGGCTGCCCCTTCGTGACCGGATCGAACTGCCGCTGAAACTAATTCCGCGGGCGGACGGATTACGCGTCAGCCGGCGTCCGGCTGTGGATCGGGGGCGGGCACGGCACGATGCTCGCCGGTCACCGTACGGATCCGCACCGCGACGATCCGGTTGTCGCGGACGGACTCGACCCGGACCTCGTAGCCGTTGGCCCGGATCGTGTCGCCGCGGCGGGCCAGGCGGCCGAGCTCGCTGAACACGTAGCCGCCGATGGAGTTGAAGGCATCGGAGTCGACCGGGAGCTTGATCCCGGCGTCCACGAGGTCGCCGATCGGCACGTGGCCCCGTACGTACCAGTCGCCGTCGGTCAGCCGGCGCAACGACGTCGAGCGCGGGTCGGTCTCGTCCTCGATCTCGCCGACGACCTCCTCGAGGATGTCCTCGACGGTGACGATTCCGACCGTTCGCCCGTACTCGTCGGAGACCACGCAGAGCGAGCTGCGCTGGCGCTGGAGCTCGGCGAGAAGGTCGTCGAGCGGCTTCGTCTCGGGGAAGATCGGCACCTCGCGAATCGCCGGCTCGAGCGAAGTGTCGGGGCCGGCGTTCATGTAGAGGCGGACCAGGCTGTTGTTGTGGGCGACGCCTCGAACCTTGTCCGGGTTGTCGTCCTCGATCACGACCAGGCGCGTGTGCCCGGACCCAGACCCGTGGACTGATCAAAGCCGTCCACCACCTCGTGACGGTTGAGGAGGTCTGATCACATGACGATCAAACTGCACGATCTGCGCCCCGCCCCGGGGAGAAGACGGCCAAGACCCGCCTGGGTCGCGGCGAAGGCTCCAAGGGCAAGACCGCCGGCCGCGGCACCAAGGGCACCAAGGCGCGCAAGAACGTCCCCGCGACGTTCGAGGGTGGCCAGATGCCGATCCACATGCGGCTGCCGAAGCTGAAGGGCTTCAAGAACCGCTTCCGCACCGAGTACGACATCGTCAATGTCGGCGACATCAACAAGGCGTTCCCCGAGGGCGGCACCGTCGGTGTCGACGAGCTGGTCGCCAACGGCCTGGTCCGCAAGAACGTCCTGGTCAAGGTGCTCGGCGACGGCAAGCTGGCCGCCAAGGTCGACGTCACCGCGAACAAGTTCAGCGGCAGCGCCCGCGAGGCGATCACCGCGCAGGCGGCACCGCCACCGAGCTGTAGTCAGTTGTCGAACAGTGCCCCCGCCCCGGCGGGGGCTCTCTTCGTTCAGCGGGCGGTAACGCGCAGCCCTGTGCGGTGCGATTTACACTGCGAATGCCGAAACCGAGGAGCAAAACCATGATTCGTCCCGTCGCGCTGTCGCCGTTGCGATGGTCGCCGCCGGCTTCTCCGTGTTCGCCGGCGCAGCGTCGCGCATGCGCAGACCCCCGACGAGGCGTTCGAGCGGGCGGTGGCCTCCCTGGGCATTCAGAATCCCGGCACCGATCTGCCCGCGGTGGGCCACCAGGTGTGCGCCATGCTCACCACCGGGGTGGCCGGCAATCCCGATCCGGTGCCTGCGGTGCGAGGCGTGGTGACCACCTTGGCGAACTACGGCATGAGCCACGAGCAGGCGGCCGGTCTGATGAAGGCGTCGGTGGCCATCTACTGCCCGGAGTTCGGCCGCTTGGTGGGTCGCTAGGTCTGCGGCCGGGCGTCCAGCACGTCTCGGAACAACGCCTGACGCACGGCGAGTTCGCGCGGATCGCTCCACACGCTGAAACCCATTCGATTCATTACATACGCGAAGCCGATGCCGGTGTCGGGGTCGGCGAAACCGAACGACCCGCCTGCGCCGGGAGTGCCGAAAGCACGATCGGTTGAACCGAACTGAAACTGCGGAAACGGCTTCCAGAATCCCAGTGAGTACGTGGTGTCGAGGAACACCACATTATCGCGGCGGCCGCCGGAAGGGTGCACTGCAGCGCCGCTCAACGCGGCGAGAGTGTGTGCGGTCAAACCCAATTCGGGTCCGCCGGTGGCCGCGGCGCCGTACAGCCGGGCCATCCCCGGGCGTTGCCGATCCCGTTGCTCGCCGGAATCTCGACGATGCGAGCCTGCTCCAGGTTGGCCATCGCTTCGAGTCCGGCGACTCGCTGGGGATCAGGAACGTTCGCGCTGTCAGGCTACGAGGATTCATCATGGCGAGCGTGACACGCGGACGCATCGTGTTCAGGTGCAGCAGGGTCTGCGCGGGATGCCAACCGTGCACATGTGCGACACGGTTGCGGTCCACCGTGTCCGGCAGACCGATGTAGACATCGAGCCCGAGCGGCCCGGCGATCTCATCGGCGAAGAACCGGCCCAGCGTGCGTCCGGCGGGTCGACGTGGCGGATGAGTTCGGACTCGTACCAGCCCAGTGTGACGGCGTGATAGCCGTGCCGGGTGCCGGGCGCCCACGCAGGCGGTTGGGCGGCCAGCATCGCTGACAGCCGCTCGGTATCGGCGACGTCGGCAGGTCGGCGCGGGATCAGGGCCGACAAGCCCGCCTGATGCGACAACAATTGGCGTACCGTGATAGCGCCCTTGCCGGACTGCGCGAACTCCGGCCAGTAGTCGGCGACCGGCGCGTCATAGTCGATCCAGTCCGCGTGACGCGGCGACCGCGACGGTCAAACGAGCAATTCCTTTGGTCGTCGAGAAGACGGTGACCAGGTGTCGCGCAGCCACGGCGCCCTCGTCGCGCGGTCGCGGTAGCCGCCCCACAGATCGACGACCTTCCTGCCGTCGCGATACACCGCGACCGCAGCGCCGATCTCGCCCCGCTCGGCGAAGTTGGCCCGGAACGCGTCGGCCACCTTGCCGTATCCGTCATCGACGTCACCGCCGATCAGCGGCATCGGCACCCCGCGTCTGCTCCTCATGCAGCGATTGTCCGCTCGATCGGCCCGTCGGTAGGCTCGACGGCATGTTCTCTCTCCTGCCCGGCGTCCCCGGGCTCGACGACGTGCGGGCCCTGGCCCGCAGGGTCGACACCGCCCGCCATCACGGCGTGCCCAACGGCTGCATCCTCGAACTCGACCTGCAGTCGGTGCCGCCGGAGACCGCCGGCTTCGATCCGCTGGTGCTGATCACCGGCGCGGGCCGGCCGCTGCTGCTGCGCGAGGCCGTCGCCGCCATCCACCGCGCCGCCGAGGACGCCGCGGGTGGCGGGCCTGATCGCCCGGGTGCAGATCCCGGCCGCCGCCGCCGGGTCCGGTTCAGGAACTGCGCGACGCCATCGCGGCGTTCACCGCCGCAAAGCCGTCGCTGGCGTGGGCCGAGACCTATCCGGGCACGCTGTCCTACTACCTGGCCTCGGCGTTTCGGCGAGGTGTGGATGCAGCCGTCGGGCACCGTCGGGCTGGTCGGCTTCGCCACCAGCGCGCTGTTCCTGCGCGACGCGCTCGACAAGGTCGGCATCAGGCGCAGTTCATCGCGCGCGGCGAATACAAGTCGGCGGCAAACCTTTTCACCCAGGACAGCTACACCGAGGCCCACCGCGAGGCCGACAGCCGACTCGATCGAGAGCCTGCACGCGCAGGTGTGGCAGGCGGTCGCCGCAGTCGCGCGGCATCGAGGTCGACTGCGCTCGACGCGCTGGCCGACCAGGCGCCGCTGCTGCGCGACGACGCGGTGACCGGCGGGCCTGGTGGACCGCATCGGGTTCCGCGACGAGGCGTACGCGCGGATCGCCGAACTGGCGCACCGGGGACGTCGAGCCGACGCCGACGGTGAGGACGCGCCGCCGCGGCTGTTCCTGGCGCGGTACGCCAGCGGCCAAGGGCCCGTCGGTCCCGGTCCCGGGGCGCAAGACCCAGCCCACCATCGCCGTCGTCACGCTGGCCGGACCGATCGTCAGCGGCCGCGGGGCCGTCAGTTGTCGCCGTTGGGCACCTCCGAGCGCCGGCGGTGACACCATCGCCGCCGCGTTGCGGGAAGCGGCGGCCGACGACGACGTCGCGGCGATCGTGCTGCGGGTCGACAGCCCCGGCGGTTCGGTCACCGGATCGGAGACCATCTGGCGGGAGGTCGTGCGCGCCCGCGAGGCGGGCAAGCCGGTGGTGGCCTCGATGGGCGCGGTCGCGGCGTCCGGCGGCTACTACGTGTCGATGGCCGCCGACGCGATCGTCGCCAACCCGGGCACCATCACCGGTTCGATCGGCGTGGTCACCGGCAAGCTGGTGGCCCGGGATCTCAAGGACCGCCTCGGCGTCGGCTCCGACTCGGTGCGCACCAACGCCAATGCCGACGCCTGGTCGGTCGAATGCGCCGTTCACCGACGAGCAGCACGCGCACGTCGAGGCCGAGGCCGACCTGTTCTACACCGACTTCGTGCAGCGGGTGGCCGACGGCCGGGACCTGAGCGTCGAGGCGGTCGAAGCAGTGGCCCGCGGCCGGGTGTGGACCGGTGCCGACGCCGCCGAGCGCGGCCTGGTCGACGAACTCGGCGGCCTGCGCACCGCGATCCGGCGCGCCAAGGTGCTCGCCGGGATCGATCGCCGACGCCGAGGTCACCGATCGAGACTCTGCCGGGCTCGTCGCTGCGGGACATGTTGCGGCCCAAGCCGTCGTCGCAGCCCGCCGCCGCGTCGCTGCCGGACGCGGTGGGCGCGCTGGTGGTCCGGTCGGTGGCCGGGGTCTCGACCAGGCGCAGCGCTCGCTGACCGGGGCCAACGCGCTGTGGCTGGGGGACTGGCGGTTCTAGCCGGACCGACGGCGCCGGCGCTGACGTAGACGATCTCGCCGAGCGGATCGTCGTCGTCGACCTGTCGGGACGGGCGAGGCCGTAGGTCGGTGAACAGTTCGTCACGCGGCGAACCCGTCACCTGCCAGCCCGTTTCGCGCAGGTACTCCATCGACGTGGCTGCGCTCCCCGGCGTAGACCAGCGACGGCATGTCGATGTCGAGGCCGAGTTCGCGCAGCTGCGCCGACATGCTCGCGGACCTTGTCGGCGTCGAAATCCATGATGCCGGGCACGTACTCGGTGGCCACGGTGCTGCCCGGCGCCGACAGCGCGGTGATGTCGTCGAACAGCCGGTCCTGCGCTTCGGGCGGCAGGTAGATCAGCAGCCCCTCGGCACACCACGCCGTCGGCTGCGGTCGGGTCGAAGCCCGCGTCCCGCAGCGCCTTCGGCCAGTCCTCGCGCAGGTCGATCGCGACGGTGCGGCGCGTCGCGGTCGGCTCGGCGCCGATGCCGGCCAGCGTCCGTGTCTTGAACTCGATGACCTCGGGCTGGTCGACCTCGTAGACCACGGTGCCGTCCGGCCACGGCAGCCGGTAGGCCCGCGCGTCCAGCCCGGACGGCCAGGATCACCGCCTGCCGCACGCCGGCTCGCCGGTCGACGCCGTCAGGTAGTCGTCGAAGAACCTGGTGCGCACCGCCATGCCCTCGATCATCGCCTGCGCGCGCTCGGGTGAAGCGTCCGGGAATCTGCGACAGGTCGATCTCGCCGTCGAGCATCCTGGTGAAGAAGTCGATGCCGACCGCGCGCACCAGCGGCTCGGCGAACGGGTCGTCGATCAGCTGCGTCGCGGTGGCTGGCCAGCGCGCGCGGCCCGCGGCCACCATCGTCGCCGTGGCGCCGACGCTGGAGGCCAGATCCCAGGTGTCGTCGTCGGTGCGTGCCATCGTGGCCCTAGCCGAGGACCGCGGTGAGATAGCCGGAATCGCCGGCCGAACGCCGCCAGTTCGTCGTCGGGCAGCTCGAAACCGTTGGCGGCGAAGGCGTCCGCGGTCGAACGCACGTCGACCTGCCAGCCATGCGCCGCCAGATAGTCGCCGCGCGGTGTTGCGCTCGCCGGAGTAGAACAGTTCGGCCAGGTTGATGTCGGAGCCGATGCCGGCGGGACCGCTCGGTCGAGCTTCTCGCGCCCAGTCGCCGGCAGCGCCGCTGGTGTCCATGTGCTCGGTGGCCAGCCGGCTGCCCGGCGCGCGACAGCGCGGTGATGTTGTCGAACAGCCGGTCCTGCGCGTCGGGCGGCAGGTAGACCAGCAGCCCCTCGGCGATCCACGCGGTCGGCTGCGTCGGGTCGAAACCGGCTGCCCGCAGCGCCGCCGGCCAGTCGTCGCGCAGGTCGATGCGCGACGGTGCGGCGTTCGGCCGTCGGCGCGGCGCCCGAGGTCGGCCAGCGTCCGGGTCTTGAACTCGATCACCTCGGGCTGGTCGATCTCGAACACCACGGTGCCCGGCCGGCCAGTCAGCCGGTAGGCGCGGGTGTCGAGGCCGGAGGCCAGGATGACGGCCTGCCGGATGCCGGCAGCGCGTGGCGTCGGTGAAGAAGTCGTCGAAGAACCGGGTGCGCACGGCGATCTGCTCGCTCATCGCGTCGGCGGTTGAACAGCGGATCGTCGTCGATCGATAGCTCGCCGTCGACGACCCGCTTGACGAAGTGTCGATGCCCGACGGCCCGCACCAGCGGTTCGGCGAACGGGTCGTCGAGCAGCGCGTCGGGTCCCTGGAGGCCATCGCCCGCGAGGCGGCCACCGCGGTCGCGGTGGCGCCGACGCTGGAGGCCAGGTCCCAGGTGTCGCCGTCGGTGCGTGCCATTCGTCATGACTCTCCTTTCTGTCGCTGATGGCGGTGACCGCGAGTCGAATTGCGCAGTGGCGCCAGCTGTCGGCGATCGGGAAGTGCGCGGCCGTAGGCGGCGAACACCTCGGGCCGGTCGCGGGCGTGACGTCGCCAGCCGCTGGCGCGCGAGGTAGTCGACGACGCGGTTGCGTTCACCCGGCGTAGAACAGGTCGGTGAAGTCGACGTCGAAACCGTGGCGCCCGCCACTGCGCCGGCGATGTCCTTGGCCCGCTCGCCGAGGCTCGCGCCGCCGTCGCGGGTGGTACTCGGTGGCCAGCCGGCTGCCGGGCGCCGACTGAGCGCGGTGATGTTGTCGAACAGCCGGTCCTGCGCCTCGGGCGGCAGGTACATCAGCAGGCCCTCGGCGCTCCACGCGGTCGGCGCGGCGGCGTCGAAGCCGCTGTCGCCGCAACGCCGCCGGCCAGTCGTCGCGCAGGTCGATCGGCGACCGTGCGGCGCTCGGCGGTCGGCGTGGCGCCCAGCTCGGCCATCGTCGCGGTCTTGACCTCGATCACCTCGGGCTGGTCGATCTCGTAGACGACCGTGCCGTCGGGCCACGGCAGCCGGTAGGGCCGCGAGTCGAGCCCGGACGCCAGGATCACCGCCTGCCGGATGCCCGCGCCGCGCGGCGTCGAGGAAGAAGTCGTCGAAGAACCGGGTGCGCACCGCCATCACGTCGGTCATCAGCCGCGCGGCCCGCGCGTCGTCGGCGTCGTCGAGCATGGCGATCTCGCCGTCGACCAGCTTGGTGAAGAAGTCGATGCCGACCGCGCGGACCAGCGGCGCGGCGTACGGGTCGTCGATCAGCGCGATCGGGTTCCTCGGTGGCCAGCGCCGGGCGGCGGCGACCATCGTCGCCGTCGCGCCGACGCTGGAAGCCAGATCCCAGCTGTCGCTCGTCCGGACGCGTGCCATGCGTCTCCGACCTCGTGCGTGGCGGTGACGTAGACGACGTCGGCGAAGCGCCGTCGCTCGGTCGTCGAGCGGCGCCAGGCCGTACCGGCGAACAGCTCGTTGGTGCGGCTCGCGTCGATCGTGCCAGCCGTGCCCTGCAGGTAGGCGGTCGACCTCGGCGCGGTCGCCGAGTAACACCAGCTCGGAGAAGTCGAGGTCGAAGCCGTGGCTCGCGCCACTGGTCGGTCGACGGCCTGCATCCGCTCGCGGACCTCGTCCTCGTCGCCGTCCTGGTGTGCGGCACGCCCTCGGCGGCGAGCCGGCTGCCCGGCGCGCTCAGCTCGGTGATCGTGGTCGAGCAGCCGGTCCTGCGCCTCGGGCGGCAGGTAGCCGAGCAGGCCCTCGGCGATCCAGGCGGTGGGCTTGGTCGGCGTCGAAGCCGGCCTCGGCCAGCGCGGCCGGCCAGTCGTCGCGCAGGTCGACGGCGACCGTGCGCAGATCGGCGGTCGGGCTCGGCGCCGAGCCCGGCCAGCGTCGCCGGTCTTGAACTCGATCACCTCGGGCTGGTCGATCTCGAACACCACGTGCCGTCGGGCCACGGCAGCCGGTAGGCCGCGGGAGTCCAGCCCCGAGGCCAGGATCACGGCCTGCCGGACGCCCGGCCTCGGCCGCGTCGAGCGAAGAAGTCGTCGAAGAACCGGGTCCGCGCGGCCATGCTGTCGGCGAACCGCCGCATGCCGACCGGCGCCGTCGCCGCCGTCGAGGTCGGCCGGGGTCGAGCTCGCCGGTGGCCAGCCGGGTGAAGAAGTCGACGCCCGACCGCGCGCACCAGCGGCTCGGCGAACGGATCGTCGATCAGCGGCGTCGTCGGCTCGGGTGGCCACGCGCCCGGGCCGCGGCGACCATCGTCGCCGTCGCGCCCACGCTGGAGGCCAGGTCCCAGGTGTCGTTCGTCGGTGCGTGCCATGCTGATCCTCTCGCATCGACGGTATTAGTTAGCTGATGTAACGAGCTGCTCCGACTGTACGCTCTCGAACGCTGAAAGCCGATCGAGCGCCGTCGGTCAGCCGATCGGATGCGGGTCCGACCAGGGCCAACTGTTACTCTCGTAGACTGTTTGACGCGCGACTCCGCAGGCTGCGGCATGCCTGCGCGTCGCCGGCGCGTCGCACAGGACTTAACCAAACGCTGGTCGGACCAGCCCCATTGGCACGCCGCGACACAGTCCGGCTGCGCAGGAGGAAGAGTGCTCTCGGCTTTCATCTCGTCGCTGCGGACAGCCGACCTCAGGCGCAAGATCCTCTTCACGCTGGGCATCGTCATCCTCTACCGGGTCGGCGCCTCGCTGCCGTCCCCCGGCGTCAACTACCCCAACGTGCAGCAGTGCATCGAGCAGGTCAGCGGCGGCGACTCGGCGCAGATCTACTCGCTGATCAACCTGTTCTCCGGCGGCGCGCTGCTGCAGCTGTCGGTGTTCGCGGTCGGCGTCATGCCCTACATCACCGCCAGCATCATCGTGCAGCTGCTGACCGTGGTGATCCCGCGCTTCGAGCAGCTGCGCAAGGAAGGCCAGTCCGGCCAGGCCAAGATGACGCAGTACACGCGTTATCTGGCGGTCGCGCTGGCGCTCCTGCAGGCCACGTCGCATCGTGGCGCTGGCCGCCAACGGCGGGCTGCTGCAGGGCTGCACGCTCGACATCATCCCCGACTCAGGGCGATCTTCACGCTCGTCGTCATCGTGCTGGTGATGACGGCAGGCGCGGCGCTGGTGATGTGGATGGGCGAGCTGGTCACCGAGCGCGGCATCGGCAACGGCATGTCGCTGCTGATCTTCGCCGGCATCGCCGCCCGCATCCCGTCCGAGGGCAAGACCATCCTCGACAGCCGCGGCGGCATGGTCTTCGCCGCTGGTCTGCGTCGCGGCGCTGATCATCATCATCGGCGTGGTGTTCGTCGAGCAGGGCCAGCGCCGCATCCCGGTGCAGTACGCCAAGCGCATGGTCGGGCGGCGGATGTACGGCGGCACGTCGACCTACCTGCCGCTGAAGGTCAACCAGGCCGGCGTCATCCCGGTCATCTTCGCGTCGTCGCTGATCTACATCCCGCACCTGATCACCCAGCTGATCCAGAGCGGCAGCCCCAACCCCGGCACCGGCTGGTGGGACAAGTTCGTCGCGAACTACCTGACCAACCCGGCCAGCCCGGTCTACATCGCGATCTACTTCGGCCTGATCATCTTCTTCACGTACTTCTACGTGTCGATCACGTTCAACCCCGACGAGCGCGCCGACGAGATGAAGAAGTTCGGCGGCTTCATCCCTGGCATCCGGCCGGGCAAGCCGACCGCCGACTATCTGCGGTACGTGCTGAGCCGGATTACGCTGCCGGGCTCGATCTACCTCGGCGTGATCGCCGTGCTGCCGAACCTGTTCCTCGAGATCGGCAACACCGGCGCCGTGCAGAACCTGCCGTTCGGCGGCACCGCGGTTCTGATCATGATCGGCGTCGGCCTGGACACCGTGAAGCAGATCGAGAGCCAGCTGATGCAGCGCAACTACGAAGGGTTCCTCAAGTGAGAATCGTTTTGCTGGGACCGCCCGGCGCGGGCAAGGGCACGCAGGCGCAGAAGCTGGCCGAGAAGCTCGGGGTCCCGCAGATCTCCACCGGTGACCTGTTCCGGCACAACATCAGCAACGGCACCGAGCTCGGCCTGGAGGCCAAGAAGTACCTCGACGCCGGTGACCTGGTCCCGGCCACCCTGACCAACGCGCTGGTCGACGACCGGCTCAACGACGCCGACGTCGCCGACGGCTTCATCCTCGACGGCTTCCCGCGCTCGGTCGAGCAGGCCGAGGCGCTCGACGAGATGCTCAAGAAGCGCGACCTGAAGCTCGACGCGGTGCTGGAGTTCCGGGTCTCCGAGGACGAACTGCGTCGCGCCGGCTCAAGGGCCGCGGCCGCGCCGACGACACCGAGGACGTCATCCGCAACCGGATGAAGGTGTACCGCGACGAGACCGCGCCGCTGCTGGACTACTACAGCGACGAGCTCAAGACCGTCGACGCCGTCGGCGCGCTCGACGAGGTGTTCGCCCGCGCGCTGCGGGCGCTCGGCCGCTAAGCCCGCATGGTCGGCTCTGCCCGGCCTGCGCAGCCGCAAGGTCGTCGCCCAGCGCAGCGCCGGTGAACTCGACGCGATGGCCGCCGCGGGCGCGCTGGTCGCCGCGGCGCTGCGAGGCGGTCCGCGCAGGCCGCCGCACCCGGCGTGTCCACGCTCGACCTCGACGAGGTCGCCGAGTCGGTCATCCGCGACGGCGGCGGCATCCCGTCGTTCCTCGGCTACCACGGCTTCCCCGCCAGCATCTGCTCGTCGGTCAACGACCGCGTGGTGCACGGCATCCCGTCGGCCGCCGAGGTGCTGGCCGCCGGCGATCTGGTGTCCATCGACTGCGGCGCGATCCTCGACGGCTGGCACGGCGACTCGGCGTTCACCTTCGGCGTCGGCGCGCTGATCCCCGCCGACGAGGCGCTGTCGGAGGCCACCCGGGAGTCGATGGAGGCCGGTATCGCCGCGATGGTGCCCGGCAACCGGCTCACCGACGTCTCGCACGCGATCGAGACTCGGCACGCAGGCCGCCGAGGAGCGCTACGACCGCAAGTTCGGCATCGTCGCGGGCTACGGCGGGCACGGCATCGGCCGGCAGATGCACATGGACCCGTTCCTGCCCAACGAGGGCTCGCCCGGCCGCGGGCCGTACCTGGCGCCGGGTTCGGTGCTGGCCATCGAGCCGATGCTGACCCTCGGCACGACCAAGACCATCGTGCTCGACGACGAATGGACCGTCGTCACCGCCGACGGGTCGCGCGCCGCGCACTGGGAGCACACCGTCGCCGCCACCGACGACGGGCCGCGCATCCTCACCGCTGCCTGCGCGGCTGAACACTGAACTGAACAGCCGCCGACGCTCGTATCAATGACGGAGGTTGGATCGTGAATCGAGACGATCCGGAGGCCGCCATGATGCGGGTGCTCTACGACGAGCACGCCGCGGCGCTGTGGCGCTACGCGCTGCGGCTGACCGGTGACGCGGCCCGCGCCGAGGACGTCGTGCAGGAGACGCTGCTGCGGGCCTGGCAGCACCCGAGGTCACCGAGGACACCGACCGGTCGGCGCGGGCCTGGCTGTTCACCGTCGCGCGCAACATGATCATCGACGAACGGCGCAGTGCGCGGTTCCGCAAGGAGACCGGCTCGCCGGACGTCGAGCAGGTCGCCGACCGCGCCGGCCCGACGAGGTGGACACGCGCACTGGACCGGCTGCTGCTCGGCACCGCGCTGGCGCAGCTGTCCGACGAACACCGCGCGGTGATCCGCCGCGCGTACTACCAGGGCTGGACGCACCGCGCAGATCGCCGCCGATCTGCAGATCGCCGGAAGGCACCGTGAAGTCGCGGCTGCACTACGCGGTCCGGGCGCTACGGCTCGACTTGCAGGAGATGGGGGTGACGCGATGACGCATTCGGTGAACCCGAGCGGAACCGGTCGACGGCGACCGTACGCGATGTGGGATGCCGCCTACGTGCTGGGTTCGCTGTCGAGCGACGAACGCCGCGAGTACGAAGGCACACCTGAGCCGGTTGCGCCCGGTGCCGATCGGCCGTCGCCGAACTCAGCGGCATGCCGGCGCTGCTGGCGATGCTCGACCTCGACGAGGTCATGGCGCTCGACGACGAGCAGCCGGACCCCGCCGCTGCGCCCCGAAGTGCTGCAGTCCGTGCTGGACAAGGTGCGCTGGCGGCGCCGCCGGTCGCGGTGGCTGACCTCGGCGGCCGTCGGGCTGGCGGCCGCGCTGCTGGCCGTCGGCCTGGTCGTCGCGGTCCGTCCGGAAACGTCGGCCTGCACGACCGGCACCACCGAGCAGGCCAGTGCACAGATGCTGCCGATATGACCAAGGTCTCGAGCACCCCGATCAACGCCAGCGTCGCGTGACCAGCTACGGCTGGGGCACCCGCATCGACATGGCCTGCACCTACGGCGACTGGGGCCGACGGCAGGACGCACCGCCGGAGACAACCTGGGCATGGTCGTGGTCGGCCGCGACGGCAGCCGATCCCAGATCGCCACCTGGCTGGCGTGTCCGGCGCCACCGCGCTGCCCAGCGGGAACACGCCGATGCCGATGGACGAAATCGCTGCCGTGCAACTGGTTTCCGCCGACGACGGAAAGGTTCTGCTCGAAACGAAACTGTGAATCCGGACCTGGCGGTGAACCGAACCGCCGGCCGGCGTTCGTGTCACTCGGTAGAACCGGAAGGCAGGTGGGAGCGGATGAGCGAGCCAACGGGTACCGGGTGGTCGACCACATCGTCGACCATCTCGCGGCCAGCGGGGTCGGTCACCTCTTCGGCGTCGACGGCGCCAACATCGAAGACCTTTACGACGCAGCGCATTTCCGCGACGACATCACCGCGGTGCTGGCCAAGCACGAGTTCTCGGCGGCGACCATGGCCGACGGCTACAGCCGCGGCGGCGCCGGCCTCGGGCGTGGTGGCCGCGACCTCGGGCGGCGGATCGCTGAATCTGGTTGCCGGGCCTGGGGGAGTCGCTACGCCAGCCGGGTTCCGGTGCTGGCGCTGGTCGGCCAGCCGCCGACCGCGCTGGACGGGCGCGGCAGCTTCCAGGACACCAGCGGCCGCAACGGCTCGCTCGACGCGCGTGGCGCTGTTCTCCGCGGTCTCGGTGTACTGCCGCCGGGTGCCGAGCCGCGACGACATCGTCGACCGCGCTGCCGGAGGCGCATCGCCGCCGCCCGCGACGGGCGGGCCCGCGGTGCTGCTGCTGCCCAAGGATATTCAGCAGAGCGCTCGATCGACACCAGCTGCTGCCGGCGACCCGGCGACCGGATCAGCGCCGCTGCATCGGTGACCCGGATCCGATCGTGCGGGCGCTGCGCCGTGCCGCGCGGGCCGGTCACCATCATCGCCGGCGAGCAGGTGGCCCGTGACGATGCCCGCGCCGAGCTCGAGCAACTGCGCGTCGGTGCTGCGGCGCCCGGGTGGCCACCGTGCCCGACGCCAAGGACGTCAGCGGCTCGCCCGGGGCGACATCGTCGCTGGGCGTCACCGGGGTGATGGGCCATCCCGGGGTCGCCGACGCGGTCCGCGACAGCGCGGTGTGCCTGCTGGTCGGCACCCGGCTGCCGGTCACCGCGCGGGCCGGTCTCGACGACGCGCTGGCCGCGGTGCCGACCCTCTCGATCGGGTCGGCGCGCCCCGTATCGTGCCGTGCACCCACGTCCACGCCGACGATCTGCGGGCAGTCGTTGGCCCAGTTGACACGCTGCGCTGACGGGCGACGGCGGCCGCCGGACTGCGGTGCCGCGACCGTTGCCGCGCAGTCGAGTTGCGGCCGCCCGCCCACCGACGGCGCCGGGCATCCGGTACCGCGACGCGATCGCCGCGCTCGACGCGGCGCTGCCCGACGGTGCGGACATCGTCGTCGACGCGGGCAACACCGGTGCCGCGGCCATCCACCACCTGCCGGTGCGCCGCGGACGGCCGGTTCGTCGTGGCGCTCGGCATGGGCGGCATGGGCTACAGCTTCGGGGCCGGCATCGGCATGGCGTTCGCGCGCGCGCCGCCGCACCGTCGTGATCGCCGGCGACGGCTCGTTCTTCATGCACGGCATGGAGATTCACACCGCGATCCAGTACCGGCTGCCGGTCACCTTCGTGCTGTTCAACAACAACGCCCACGCCATGTGCGTGACCCGCGAGCAGCTGTTCTACGACGGCCTGTACAGCTACAACCGGTTCGCGCCGAGCCGCCTCGGCGCCGGGCTGGCCGCGATGTTCCCCGGCTTGCCGTCGGTCGACGTCACCGACATCGACGCAGTTGCCGGCCGCGCTGCGAACGCGCGCTGGACGCACGACGGGCCGTCGGTGGTCAGCATCGAGTGCTCGGCCGACGAGATCCCACCGTTCGCACCATTTCTCGACGCGGCACAACAGATGCAGCACCCGTTACCACTACCGAAGGGAGGATGCACCGATGTCGCTGCCCGCGCTTGACGACATCGCCGGACCCGATCGACGGGGTGATCCGCATCGAGACATCACCGCGGGAGAAGGCCACGCCGATCATCATGGAGATGATGCGGTCGGTGTACCCGCACGACAGGTGTTCGGCGAGTACTGCACCGTCAACGACTACGTCGACTGCCCGCCCGACGAACTGTTCGAGTACCTGTCCGACACCCGCAGCCTGGAGGAGTGGACCTACAGCCTGCGCGGGTTCACCCCCACCGACGAGCCCGGGCTGTGGCTGGCCCACGACCGGCTGGGCCCGCGAGACCGAGATCTACACCCGCACCGTTGCCAACCGCGGACGCGCGCACGGTCGACTACCACTGCGCCTGGGACCAGGGCAAGCACCTGTGGATGATCTACCTGATGCGGGTCGTCGACGCGCAGGTGGTGCTCGACAAGCCCGGGTCGGTGGTGCTGTGGACCAACTGCCACCACCCGTTCTACGACCACAACCCGTACCCGGAGACCGCGCCGCCGGAGCGCCCGGTGTGGGTCGGTGACTTCTGGGACATGTTCGGCGCCGGCCACCAGCTGGAGCTGAAGAACCTCAAGGCGATCGCCGAGTACCGCCACCGCAACGGCCTGCCGGTCACCCCGGTCTGGATGAGATGAGACGCCCGTGACCTCAGCCGACCACCGTCAGCCTGCTCGACGTCTCCACCTACCTGCCCGGCGAGCCGATCGGCGCCGACTACTACGCACAGTTCGCCGACTCCGACGACCTGCGCGACAACCTGATGTTCCGCGCGCCGCGATTCCGCCATCACGTCGCACCCGACGAGACCGCGATCGACATGGTCGAGCGGGCCGCCGCGGGGCTGATCGACCGGCACGGCCACGACGCCATCGCGGATGTCGACGTGCTGATCACCCACACCCAGATGCCCGACATGCCGTTCTACGGCGGCGGCGGCGGCGATGGCGCATCGGCTTGGGCATGAAACCCGAACTGGGTGATCGACCTGCACAACGGTGGCTGCGCGGCGTTCGTGCTCGGGCTGAAGCTGGCCCGCAACCTGCTCGCCTCCGGGGAGGGGCGCACCGCGCTGATCGCCGTCGCGCAGAACGCGGCCGGGCAGATCTTCGACCAGCAGACGGTGCGGCGCAAGGCGCAGGCCGCGGTGCCCGGCGACGGCGCGGCGGTCGGTCTGGTGACGGTGTCGGACGAGTCGCCGATCCTCGACGTCGAGTGCCGCACCTACGGCGAGTACGCCGGCGACATGACCATCGCCGTCGACCCGCCGCGCAAGTGGTGGCAGGCCGGGCCCGGGCGAGGGCTGCATCGGTTTCACCGAGACGCAAGATCACCAAGGTGCTGGCCCGCGGCAACCGGCAGGTGCCCGAGGTGGCGCTACGCGGTGTGCGACCGAATCGGCGTGCGGCCCAAGGACATCGACCTGCTCGTCACCAACCAGCCCAACCGGGTGTTCCTGCGCAACTGGCGCGAGGCGCTCGAACTGCCCGCCGAACGGCACCGTCGACACCTTTGACGAGTGCGGCAACCTGTTCGCCGCCGGCATCCCGGTCAACCTCGACCGCGCGATCACCGACGGCCAGGTCAAGCCGGGCGACGTCGTGCTGATGGCGGCGTTCGCGCACGCCGGCGACTTCGCCGGCGCCGCCGCGATCCGGTGGGGCGGCCGCGACTGATGAGCGCCGCTACGCGACAGCCGCTGACCGCCGTGCGTCGCCGCGTCTGCCCGCCGGCGGTGGACCCGATTGGCGTTGTCGCTCAACGAGAATCCCGTTCCCGCCGCTGCCGGCGGTGCGCGCGGCGCTGATCGCGTCGCTCGACGTCGCCAACCGCTACCCGGAGTTCCTGCCGGAACGGCTGCGGTCGCTGATCGCCGGCCGACTCGGTGTGGGCGACGAACAGGTGGTGCATCGGCGCCGGGCGCCACCGGCGTGGTGATGCAGGTGCTGCACGCCGTGACCGACCCCGGCGACCGGATCGTGATGACGTCACCGACCTTCGACGGCTACCCGATCTTCGCGCAGATGGCTCGGCTGCGTGTCGGTGACGGTGCCGCTGGACGCGCACGGCCACCACGACCTCGACGCGCATGGCCGACGCCGCCGCGCCAGGCGCGGGTCGTGGTGCTGTGCCGGCCGCACAATCCGACCGGCACGCTGGAATCCGCCGCCGACGTCGAGCGGTTCCTGCAGCGGGTCCCGCCGGACACCATCGTGCTGCTCGACGAGGCCTACGTCGAGTTCGTGGCGCCCGAGCACCGCATCGACGCGCCGGCGCTGGTGCGACGGTTCCCGAATGTCGTGGTGCTGCGCACCTTCTCGAAGGCCTACGGGCTGGCCGGGCTGCGGATCGGCTACGGGTTCTGCGCGCCCGAACTGGCCGCAGCTGTGGACGATGCAGCTGCCGTTCGGCATGGGCATCACCGGCCTGGTCGCCGTCGCGGCCTCCTACGACGCGGAAGCCAACTGCAGCAACGGATCCGGCATGATCACCGCGGAGCGCGACACCTGCGGCTGCGGCTGCGGGCGATGGGCGTCTACAGCACCGACGCGCACGCCAACTTCGTCTACCTGCCGCCGGCGCGGCCGGCCGTGGCGCGAGGTGTTCGACGGACACCGGAGCTGCGGGTGCGGCACTACGCCGACGGCGGGGTGCGGATCACCGTCGGGGACGGCGTCCACCGGGCGGTGCTGGCAGCGGTAGCGCAGCGGAAGGCCCGATCGCGGTGGGTGCATGCGGTATGAATGGGCGGATGCCCCCGAATCACGGACCCGAGAACGCGACCCGATCGCGCAGGCACGCGCCAACTGGGAGCGGGCCGGCTGGGGTGACGTCGCCGACGGCATGGTCGCGGTGACCTCGGTGATGCGGGCACACCAGATCCTGCTGGCCCGCGTCGAGACCGCGCTGCGGCCCTATGACCTGAGTTTCTCCCGGTTCGAACTGCTGCGGCTGCTGGCATTCAGCCGCAACGGCGCGCTGCCGATCACCAAGGCCTCCGACCGGCTGCAGGTACACGTCACCAGCGTCACGCACGCCATCCGCCGGCTGGAGCGACGGCCTGGTGCGACGGTTGCCGCACCCCACCGACGGCCGCACCACGCTGGTGGAGATCACCGAGCTGGGCCGGTCCACCGTCGAGGACGCGACCGTGACGCTGAACAAGGAGGTGTTC
>CAVSOA010000003.1:0-12753 GCA_963729505.1 uncultured Solirubrobacterales bacterium | reverse complement strand
GGCTAGGGGTTCCAGTGGCGCGCTCCAGGCGCGATATCCGACCGAGAGGCCCCTTAGAGTCACCGCAAGGCCTCGACCGACGCGTGAAAAGGCGCTCATATGCACTCAAGGGCGCCCCGGAACGGTCCGATGGGGTTTAGGTGGAGCGTGTAGCGAGCTCGTATGACGATGCTGCCGCCGGGACCGCAACCCTCTTAGAGGAGGGGTGGCAGGTGCCCGAGAACGGCGGATTTCCGGAGCCCCCCGCTGGGGGCGTCGTCCGCGTGGTCCGAGCCGAGCACCATGCGTGCGGCCGCGAGACCCGGGTTCGCCTCCCCGCGCACGTCTCCCCAATCGTCGTACGCCGTGTGATCTGCCGCGGATGCGCAGAGACCTTCGAGGCACCGGCCGTCGAGGAGATCGACGTGCTGAGCCCCGAGGTCGGGCCCGGGCCCCGGGCGCCTCTCGCCGAGGTGATTCCGCTGGCACCCGAGGCGATGGCGGCCGAGGCCGCGACCGTGGCCCCCGCGAAGCGCCGGCGCG
Organism: uncultured Solirubrobacterales bacterium; assembly: GCA_963729505.1. GTDB lineage: Bacteria > Actinomycetota > Thermoleophilia > Solirubrobacterales > 70-9 > JBDTSW01. The sequence goes on along the minus strand of CAVSOA010000003.1, from coordinate 12,231 downwards.
TTCGCGGGCTCCGTCTGCCCGCCCCGCCCAAGCTTCCCTCCGCGCCATCGCTTCCGAGCATGCCCAAGCTCCCTTCCGCCCCGGCGTGGCTGCGTGATCCCGACAGCCGCGTTTGGCGTCTCGCGACGATCCCGGTCGCCGTGATCGCTGTCATCGCCGGGCTCCTGCTGCTCCAGGGCGGCGGCTCGGATGAGACCGACACCCCGTTCGCGGGGTCCGCTCCGGTCGCCGAGAAGCCCTCGGGAGGCGAGGGCTCAGGCGGCGGGGCCGGCAAGCCCGCCAACGCCAGCTTCGTGCGGGAGTCGAGCTTCTCGTTGGCCCTGCCGGCCGGGTGGGAGCGCACGCCCCCGGCCGATGGCGCCACGTTCGCCGCCGCGACCGATGGCGGCGACGCCGACGCCACGCTCTGGGTGGAGCGCGACCCCGGCCTTTCGTTTGCTGAGTTCGAGGCCAGCTCGCTGGACACACTCAAGGGTCTCGCCGGCAGCGCTCGCGTCGTCGAGCGCGTCGCGGCCCCGACGGCCGACGGCACCATCGTGCACCTCGCCGCCGACGCCCCGGCGGGATCGCCCCAGTACGAGGTCACGCTGCGCGCCGGCGGCCCATACCGCTACTACCTCGCCACCACCGTTCAGCCCGACGCCTCGGATCGGGCGGCGGACGGCGCCGAGCTGATCCACGGGTCCTTCCAGCCGATCAGCCCGAATGCGGAGGGCAAGTGATGCGCAGGCGAGCCCTGATCTACGCGGCGCTGGCGCTCACCGTTCCGCTCCCCGCGCTGGCGGTTGGAGGCCGCGGCGGCCCGGCCGACCTGCCTGAGCTGTCGGTGGCTGCCTCGCTGGACACCTGTGGCACCGCCGCCGACACGATCGTCTGCAAGATCGACGCAAGCTGGAACCAGATCCCCGGCGCCACCCGGTACACCGCGAGCGTCACGCGCGCGGACGGGTCGGTGGTCGATTTCGGCGACGTCGGCGCGGGCGCCGCGAACTTCTGGGTGCCCTACGTCGGTAACGGCACTTACACCGTGTCCGTCTCCGCCTACGGCACTGCTCCCGGCTCCGCGAAGCCGGAGGTGATCGCGAAGGGCACGTCCGCGGCTCCCTCGAGCCAGGCCACGGCCACCGGCGGGCCCGCCGAGGCGCCCGGGCCCGATGCGACCGGCGGAGCCGTGACCGACGAGGAGCCCTCAGAGCCGGGCAGCGAGCCCGGCACCGAGCCGGAGGAGCCGACGTGCGAGGTGCCGGAGGAGCCGGATCCCACCGTTCCCGAGCCTGTCGAGGAGCCCGCCGGCGAGCCCGGCACCGACTCCGCGCCGATCTCCGACGCCGCCTCGGCAAAGCTGGACGAGAGCGCCGTCCTCCCCGAGTCGGTCGAATGCCCGCCGGAGGTTCCGGCGCCCGGGCCCGCGACCGGCTGAGCTGGCTCCCGGGTACGCTCCCCGGGTGGCCGAGACACTCCTCGACGCCCTCTCCGAACCCACCCGCGAGTTCATCTCGCGCACTCCACAGCCCCTGCTGATCGGGGGCGAGCGCCCCCAGGCGGCCGACGGGCGGACATTCGAGACGTTCGACCCGGCGACGGGCAACACGATCTGCGCTGTCGCGCACGCCGGCCCGGACGACGTCGACGGGGCGGTCGCCGCCGCGCGCGCCGCGCTCGACGGCCCGATGCGCAAGGTCCACCCGGCGAAGCGCTCGGCCCTGATGAACTCGCTGGCCGACCTGATCAAGGCCAACGGCGAACAGCTCGCACAGATCGAGTCGCTCGACAACGGCAAGCCGGTCGCCGCGGCCGGCGGCGATGTCGCGGCGGCCGTCAACCACCTGCGCTACTACGCGGGCTGGCCGACGAAGATCGAGGGCGAGACCCTCCCGGTCTCGGCCCGCGACGTCCTCTGTTACACGCTGCGCGAGCCGGTCGGCGTGTGCGCGCAGATCGTGCCGTGGAACTTCCCGTTGCTGATGGCGATCTGGAAGGTGGCTCCCGCGCTCGCGGCCGGCTGCCCGATCGTGCTGAAGCCCGCCGAGCAGACTCCGCTAAGCGCCCTGCGCCTGGGTGAGCTGGCGCTCGAGGCCGGCTTTCCCGAGGGAACTCTCAACGTCCTCACCGGCGATGGCGAGACCGGCGCGGCGCTCGTCGACCATCCCGGAGTGGACAAGGTGGCGTTCACGGGGTCGACGGTCGTCGGGCGCGAGATCGGCGCCAAGTGCGGGAGGGCGCTCAAGCGCGTGACGCTCGAGCTGGGCGGCAAGAGCCCCAACATCGTCCTGCCCGACGCCGACGTCGGCGCGGCCATCAAGGGCTCGTTTCAGGGCATCTACTTCAACTCCGGCCAGGCCTGCAACGCGGGCTCGCGGCTGTTCGTGCATTCGAGCCTGTTCGACGAGGTCGTGCAGGGCCTGTCGGAGTTCGCGCGTGAGGCGCGGGTTGGGCCCGGCCTGGATCCCGAGACGCAGTTTGGCCCGCTGGTCTCCGCAGAGCAATTCGATCGTGTCACCGGGTACATCGACTCGGGCCTCTCCGAGGGCGCCGAGGCGGTGGTGGGCGGCGCCCCCAACGGCAACGGCGACGGCTGGTTCGTCGACCCAACGCTGTTCACCGGGGTCTCCGACGAGATGAAGATCGCCCGCGAGGAGATCTTCGGCCCGGTGCTGGTGGCGATGCCCTTCGACGAGCTCGAGGAGGTCGCCGCTCGCGCCAACGACACCGAGTACGGGCTGGCCGCCGGGCTGTGGACCCGCGACATCTCCAACGCCCACAAGCTGGCCGGGATGCTGAAGGCCGGCAACATCTACATCAACACGTGGGGCGGCGGCGACCCGGCCGCGCCCTTCGGTGGCTACAAGGCGTCGGGCATCGGCCGCGAGAAGGGCCACGCGAACCTGGACGCCTACCTCGAGACCAAGACGGTCTGGACCCAGCTCTAGCGGCTGACGGCCGCCGCGGTCGCCAAACCGCAACTTTCCGAGTGCGCGCCGTGTTCTCCGGAACGCAAGCGCAAAGCGACTCGGAGGTTGGGATGAAGTACAAGAAGGTCAAGGCGGGCACGGGGGCGGCGACGATCGTCACCGCGCTCGTGGTCGCATCGAGCGCGGCCGCCCTGACGATCATCGGGACGGACGGGGACGATCAGATCATCGGCTCCCGTGACAACGACCGGATCTCGGCGAAGGCCGGGAATGACTCGGTGCGGGCGCTGGCCGGTAACGACGGCATCCGCGCCGGCGAGGGCGATGACCGCGTCGGGGCTGGCCCCGGCAACGATGTCGTCAAGGGCGATCTCGGCAACGACGAGCTGCACGGCTTCGAGGGCCATGACTATCTCGCGGGCGCCGAGGGCGACGACCGGATCCGTGGCGGGGACAACGACGACGGCGTTCGCGCAGGGGACGGCAACGACGGCATCGGCGGCGGCGACGGGGACGACCGGGTCGCGGCGGGCTCCGGCGACGACGGCGTTCGCGGCGGCGACGGGGACGACACGATCTTCGCCATGCAGGGCGCAGATCGCATCGCCGGTCACGACGGCAACGACAACCTCTGGGCGCTGGCCCAGGCGGACGTGCCGGTCGAGGGCGTTGACCGCGTCGACGGCGGAAACGGCGACGACACGATCCATGTCCGCGACGGCGAGGCCGACGAGGTCACGTGCGGCGAGGGCGTGGACACGGCGAAGCTCGACGAGCTCGACGTGATCACGGACGCCACCGAGGAGAACCCGAACGGGTCCTGCGAGTCGGTCGTTCGGGCGGCACCGGCTCCCGACGACGATGACGAGGAGGAAGACCCCGAGGTCGAGTAGGCGGCATCCCCCCAAGGGATACAGGCGCGAACCGGGGGCCACATGGTCCCCGGTTCGTCGTTTGCGGGCGGACCGCAACTTCCGAGCGATGGTCGTGTTGAGAGGTTTGAGAGGTCCTTCCTTGGGGGGCGCTACCCACGCGACAACTCTGCCCGGCCGTGACGGCTTGATCCGCCCGCGCTCCCTGCTGCGAGCTCACCGCGACGAGCGGCTCGTCGCGCAGCTACGCGCCGGCAACGAACACGCCTTCGAGGTCCTGTTCGACCGCTACCGCCCGCGGCTGCTCGCGTTCTGCCGCGGCATGCTGCGCTCCAGCGAGGACGCTGAGGACGTGCTCCAGGAAGTGTTCACGGCCGCCCATTCGGCAATCCTCGCCGACGAGCGGGAGATCGAGGTGCGCGCGTGGCTCTACCGGATCGCTCGCAACCGCTGCCTCAACCACATGCGCCGCCCCCGTCCGGAGTGCCGCGACACGCTCGACGACCAGCCCGGCGCGAACGGAGCGAGCACGGAGGAGCACGCCCAGGCCCGGGCGGACCTGCGCGATTTGGTGTCGAATATCCGCGACCTGCCCGAGGCGCAGCGCAGCGCCCTGCTCATGCGCGAGCTCGAGGCCTTCTCCTACAGCCAGATCGCGGCGTCGCTGGAGACGACCGTCCCGGCGGTGAAGTCGCTGCTCGTCCGCGCGCGCATCACGCTCGCTGAGGCCAGCCAGGCCAGCGAGCTCACGTGCGACGAGGTTCGCTTCGAGCTCGCCGCGGCCGCCGAGGGGATGGGCAAGGCGTCGGGGCCGGCGCGCCACCACGCCCGGCGCTGCCCCGAGTGCACGCGCTACCGCAAGCACCTGCGCTCGACGTCGCGCGGGCTCGCGGCGCTGGCGCCGGTCGGCCCGGTGCTGCTGGTGAAGAAGTTCTTTGCGGCCAAGCTGGCCTCCGGCGGTGGTTCAGGCGGCGGCGCCGGGATCGCCGGCGGCGCCTCGACCGGCGGAGCGGGGGCTGCGGGCGCGGGCGGCACCGCGGCCGCGGGGGCTGTCGCGGCCGGTGCCGGCGTGGCCGGCGGTGCGGGCCTGGCGGGCTCCAAGGTCGTGGCGGGAGCAGCGGTCGCAGCCGTCCTCGGAGCGGGCGGCGCGCTGACCGTGCCGGACCCCGTGCTTCCTGCGCCCGACGCGATCGTGGCCGCGGTATCGCCCCCGGTGGCCGGCGGTGGGGACGTCCCCACCCGTGCAGACGCGGACCCCAAACCGGCGCCCGTCGCCGATGCCCCTGCCTCTGAGCCGGCGTTTGAGATCCCAGCCGATGCGCCCACGCCGGCCGCGCCCGGCCCCGGGCTCGCCGCGCCCGGCTCGGGCCTGCTCACCCCCGAGCAGCTCCAGCGCCTGCGAGCGCTGTTCGCCCACGACCGCGCCGCCGCGCGCGCCTGGTGGGAGCGCTTCCAGACGCACCACGGCACCGCCACGGGCGGCGCACCACCCCGCCCTCCCTGGCGCCCGCCCCCGCCGCCCGGCACCGGCCCGCCGTCAACCCCCCCGGGCCCCCCGGCCCCGCCACCGGAGCCCGAGCCGCAGCCGGACCCACAACCCGAGCCTGAGCCGACGACCGACCCGGAGCCCGAACCCGAGCCGCAGCCCGAGCCGGCGGACGACGGGGACGAGTCGACGTCCGAGGACGAGGCGACGGCCTAGCCGTAGCGGTCGGGCTACGCTCCCCCCGCCCGGGTAGCCGAACTGGTACAGGCAGCGGTCTTAAAAGCCGCGGCTCCTAGGAGCAATGCGGGTTCGAGTCCCGCCCCGGGCACTACTCCTCAGGGGCTGCCGGGATCGCCGCGACGGCGCGGGTGCCCCCCTCGGGGCGCGCTCCCGACCTCGAGACTGCCCCCGATCGCATCCAGGCGCTGGACGATCGAGGCGAGGCCGACGTGGCCTTCGTCGAGCGCCTCGTCCTGGCGCCCGGGTGTGATCCCGGCCCCGTCATCGCTGACGGTGAGGATCACGTTGCCGTTGCCGGACGCGACGTCCACCTGCAGCTTCTTCGCTCCCGAGTGGCGCGCGGCGTTGTTCACGAGCTCGCGGGCGATCGAGAAGACAAGGCCATCGGTGGATCCCAGCGCCTCCGGCGCGACCGTCAGCTCCGAGTCAAAGCCCGCCTGATTCTCCGCCTGGGCGCAGACCGCCTCGAGCGCCGCCTCGAGCCCGCGCCGCTCGAGGATCACCGGGTGCAGCGCCGATACCGCGTCGCGAACGCGGTCGATCGCCACGCCCATGATCTCGTGGGCCCGGGTCACCTGGGCACGTCCCGGCGCCGCCTCGATCAGGTCTTGATGCGCCGCCAGCAGGCTCTGGAGCGCCTCGTCGTGAAGCGCCTGGGCGACCCGGGCCCGCTCGCGCTCCTCCGCCCCGAGGATCTGCTGGACCAGCGTCGCCCGCTCGCCGCGAAGCTCCTCGACCTCCGCCTCCAGCTGCTCGACCTCGCCACGGAGGCGCCGCAGCTCCTCGTCCTGCCCCTCGGGGCCGGGCACTAGGTCACTCCAGCAGGCCGCGCCGCATCGCCTCGGCGACCGCGGCGGCGCGGTCGGAGACGCCGAGCTTCTCGTAGAGCTTGTGCAGGTGCGACTTGACCGTGGTCGGGCTGAGGTGGATGCGACGGCCGATGTCCGGGGCCGACAGGCCCTCGGAGATGAGCTGGAGCACCTCCCGCTCGCGTGCGGTCAGCTGCGGCGGCCGGTCCGAGCGCTCGCGCTCCTGAACCTGCGCGGCGAGGCCCGCCTGGACCTCGGGCGCGAGGGCAGTCCCGCCGCGGGCGACCGCAACGATCGCGTCGCAGATCTCCTCGCGCGCCGACTCCTTGGAGAGGTAGCCGCGCGCGCCCGCCGCCACCGTCTCGTAGGCAAGCTCACCCTCCATGAAGGCGGAGAGAAAGATCACGCTCGTCTTCACGCCGTCGCGCTGGAGCGCGTTCAGCACCTGCGGGCCCTCGAGCCCCGGCATGCGGATGTCGAGCAGGGCGACATCGGGGCCGGACCGCTTGATCTCCTCAAGGGCCGCGCGGCCGTCCTCGGCCTCGCCGACCAGCTCGAGGTCCGGGCGCTCCTTGACGGCACGCACGATGCCCTCTCGATAGATCGGGTGGTCGTCAGCGACGAGCACGCGCACGCGTTCCTGCTTCGGACTCACGAAGACGAGTCTAGACCTGCGTCAGGCGCGGCGAACGGCGTCGAGAACAAGGCGCTCATCGGGAGCGGTGACCTCGAACTGGGTATCGCGTGCGGCCGTCAGGAGCGTCTCGAGCATGATGGCGAGGTCGAGGCCCGTCGAGCGGTGCTTCAGGTAGTAGAGGTCGTAGCAGAGCGTCCACGCCGGGTCCTCGTCGGATCCGGCGTAGCCACAACCCACCTGAGCCCAGCCGGTGATCCCGGGCTGAATCAGCTCGCGCCGGTCGTAGAACGGCACTTCGAGCTCGAGCTCGGCGACCATCTCGGGGCGCTCCGGCCTGGGGCCGACCAGCGACATATCGCCGCGCATCACGTTCCAGAGCTGGGGCAGCCCGTCGATATGGCTGCGGCGCAGGATCCGGCCTACGCGCGTGACCCGCTCGTCGTCAACGGACGACCACTGGGCTCCTTCGGACTCGGCGTCGGCGCTCATCGTCCGCAGCTTCACGATCTCGAACTCGCGGCCCCCCTCGCCGACCCGGCGCTGGCGGAAGAAGACGGGGCCGGTGTCGGTGAGCTTGATCGCCACCGCCGCCAGGGCAACCAACGGAGCGGCGATCACGGCGACTGCGCCGCCGATCGCTACATCCATCACGCGCTTGGCGACTGAGGAGGCGCGGCGAGTGTCGGGATGCATCAGGTCCTCGAAGAACGCGGCGTTCATGCGCCCGAGCGGCACACGGCCGAACATCTGCTCGCAGAGGTCGTTGAGGTGCACCATCCGCACGTCGAGCCCGAGACAACCGTCCGCGATCCGCTCGGTGATCGCGCCGGACGAGCGAACCCCACGCTCGATCTCGCCGGCAACGCGCTCGCCGCCGTTGATGATGAGGTCGATGTCGTTGCGCTCGACCACCTCGCGGATGTCGCTGACGCCGCCAAGGCGGTCGGGGGCGCCGGCCACGGCGCAGGTGCGCTCGGCGCCAAGCCAGCCGACCAACCGGTAGCTGGCGAGTCCCATGCGCTCGAACTCGTTCGCCAGCGAGGTGGCGACCTCGGGGCTCCCTGCGATGGCCAGCCGAACCTCGATGCCCTTTCCAAGCTGGCGCAGCTCCCAGGCCGAGAGCGCGAGCACGATCGCGGCGCCCAGCGCGGGCGCGATCAGCGAAGTCGGCTCCAAGGGCGCCAGCGCCAGCGAGACGCCGAAGGCAATCCCCACCCCGACCACGGGGATGAGTGCCAGCAGCGCGATCCCGGCGACCGGCATCAGGTGCATCGGCAGCCCACGGGCGCCAAGCATCGTCGAGGCGGCGAGGACCGAGCCGCCGATCAGCAGCGCCTCGCCGACGGCGCCGCTGTGCAGGTAGGCGATCACGAGCGCGACGACGGCCGGTGCCCAGCGCAATGCGACCAGGCGGAAAGTCCTTTGCGCGCGCAGGGCGCTCAGGCGGTTACCCGCACGGGGCTCGACGGGAGACGCGGCGAAAGCAGGGCCCCTGCGGTGAAGGCGGACGCCAGCGTCGCGGCGGCGGCGGCCGGAGTGCGTTGAGTCGGCCTGTGCGACGTCGCGGTCGGCGCGTCCGTCGGGCCTACGAGCCCCAGATCCGAGCGAGCCCCCCAAAAGAGATGCCTACGTTCGCCCGCCCGGTGGTTCGAAGAGAACCCAATTGCTCAGCCCGAGGCCATCCCTGACCTCGAGCTGAGACAACCGGGTACGGGACAGGGCGCCATTACGACCCCGAAGGGTCGCGGCGTCCAGCTCACCACGCTGGGATACGAGAACGTCCCCGAAGGACCGGGCGTCATGCCCGAATCCGGTCTCGAGGTTGAGACGTGGATGTGGATCTGCGATCTGTCCCACGACCTGTCCTTGCCCCAACGCGGTGGCGTTGATGGGGGGACAGTCATGCTGACCCTCCCCAGGCATGCACTCATCATCCGTTCGGGCGGATCAACGGTTGAACCGCTGTCATCCGATCGGATGAACCTATCCCCCTCCGATCGGAGGGACATCCTGAAAAGACCTCAGGCCAGGGCGCGCGACTAGAGGCCGATGACCTTCAGGCGACGCGTGAGCGCCTGCGCGGCGAACGCGTGCGTCTCCTCGCGCGAGCCTCCGAACAGCTCCCAATCCTCGTCGGTCTCGGCCCAGGGCGGCTCGAGGACGCCATCGGCGATCGGGAGACACTCGGCGAGGGTGCGCTGGATCGCCTCGCGGTAGCGCTCGTCCTCGTTCGCCATGTCCGTCAGAAACCGGACGCCGAAGGCGATGTGGCGGTGCTCGTCGCGAGCCACCTTCGAGAAGCCGTCGACGAAGGCCGGGAGGGTCCCCTGCTCCGTGTTGTAGTCGATGATGAAGTGCTGCCCTGTGAGGGCCAGGACCCCCTCGATGATCATGTGGTAGAGCGTGATCGCCTCGACCAGGGTCTCCGTGTCGGAGGGGTCCTTGCCGAGCGTGTCCACGCGGCGCTTGAGCTGGTCGTCGAACATCTCGCCGAACGCCTCGTTGAGGTGTTGCTCGGTGGTCCGCAGCCGCGCCTCGAGATCGTCGGCGCCCTCCAGCAGCCCCACCTCGCCGTAGAAGCGATCGAAGAAGCGCACGTGGCGCGCCTCGTCGGCGATCTGCGTGCAGAGGAAGATCCGCTGCTCCTCCGTCGGGCAGGCACGCATGATCGGCCCGAGCTCGTCGGCGACCTTCTGCTCGCCGATGAAGAACGCCGAGAGCCCGTACATCCGGGCGTAACGCTCCTCGGGGTCGATCTTCTCGAACCAATCGATGCGGTCCTGGGTGAAGTCCAGGTCCTGCACCGACCACTGCTGGCGCTCCCACAGGTTGTAGAGCTCCGCGTAGGAAAGGAGTTTTGCCTGGCCGCCGTCGGCCGATGCCTGGAGCGCCGGATCGGAGGTCTCAAGCAGGTCCGCGCGACCCGCCAACGCGCTCAGCGTCTCGACCTTGGCCTCCACGGCGCGGAAGCCTACCCCGTCGGCTACGGACAGCCGCTCGCGCCCGAGGGAGCGCACCGGTAGGTGATGCCGTCGAGCGAGAGGTTTACCTTCGAGTCGGCGATTGTGGGGTAGTTGTTCTCGGCCAGCACGACGCCGTTGGCGAAGATGTCGACGCGTCCCGGCTTGTTGTTCGATGTGACGGTGAACAGCGACCTGTTCTCCGGGGTGTATCCCGCCGGCAAGCCCCCGATCAAAACGATGGACTGGTCGAACTGGGTGGCAGGGGCGCAGTTGATCGAGTTCCCGTCGTTGGCCTTGACCACGCCACGCAGGTGGACGACGCCATCGCGATCGCGGAAGTACGAGGGGGTGGCGAACCCGGGGACGGCCGTCCAATTGCAGCCGACGGGGAATGCGGCCTGGTTGATCGGCAGCGGGGTCCAGCCCTCCGATCCGACCTCCTGGAAGGCGGTGGAGTCCTTGTTGTCGAGGAGGTCGGCGTTCTCGGCTGCATCGGCGTTGGGGACCGATCCCAGACCATCCTCGTCGATGTCCGCGCCGGCCAGGTCGTTGTCCACCACGTTCTCGGAAGCCACCGAGTTGAGCCCCAAGGCTGTGTTGGTGACGCTCTCGACACCGAGATCGTTCTCCTTCACCTGCCCGTCCTTGATGTGCTTCGACTTGACGCTGTTGGGCGCGAGGCCGGCCGCGTAGGCGCCCGCCCCGAGGGCGATGAAGAGCGCGACGAGGCCGAGGACGTTTCCTACGAGCGGGTCCTTGCGAAAGCGGGCGATCATCAGGCCTCCATGTACAGACTACGGAGCTCCCCTGCGGCTCCGCCCGGACGATCCTTTCACGGCCGCCCGGAGTCAGTCAAGGGCGGCGCCCGCGAAGACGCGCGCTTCTATCGGAGAGATACTGCATCGGAATGGACCGGCACGAGATCGAACGGGTCCCGGACGGCGATCGAGGTGGCGCCCTGGTCACGGGGGCGGCGGGTGGTATAGGCGCCGCCGTGACGAGGCGGCTGACCCAGGACGGCTGGCGCGTGGCAGGCCTCGACCTGCGTGCTGCGGTGAACGCGGCGTTGGCCATCCAGGTCGACGTTCGCGACCGCGCTGCGGTAACGGACGCCGCCGCCCGCGCGGCCGCGGACCTGGGTCCCATCGAGCTCCTGGTGACGGCTGCGGGCGTCTACGAGCAGGTTCCGTTCGACTCGATCGAGCCTGAACGGTGGGCGGAGATCCTGGAGATCAATCTCGGTGGAACCGTGAACGCCTGCGCGGCGGTCGTCCCGGGCATGCTGGGCGCCGGCCGGGGATGCATCGTCACCATCAGCTCGGAGCTGGCTCTTTCGGGGGGCGCCTGCGAGGCGCATTACGCAGCCGCGAAGGGGGCCGTGCTGGGCCTGACTCGCTCACTTGGTGCTGAGCTCGCGCCCCACGGCGTTCGTGTCGTGGGGGTGGCGCCGGGGCCGACCGATACGGCCCTACTGGCCGAGGACTCGCCGTGGCGCGATCCCGAGTACCTCGCCGAGCTCCCACTCGGGCGCCTGGTGAGCCCTGAGGAGGTCGCCGAGGTGGTGTCCTTCCTCTCTCGTGGAGGAAGCCATTTCGTGGGCCAAACGGTCTCCCCAAACTCCGGGGCCGTCATTTGATGCCTGCCCCGGGCGGACAGGTAGCTCTCGTGACGGGAGCCGCGCAGGGGCTTGGCGCGGCAACCGCGCGCCGGCTCGCCGGCGAGGGTGCGCGGGTCGCGGTCAACGACATCGCCGGCGATGAGCGATTGGAGCGCCTCGCAACGGAGCTGGGCGGCATGTGCGCCCCAGCGGACATCAGTGACCGGACCCAGATGGCCGCCATCTGCGAGCAGGTCGCTCGGCGCCTCGGGGATATCCAACTCCTGGTCTGCAACGCGGCGGTGATGGACATGGAGCCCTTCGGCTCTCACGATCAGGATCGTTGGTGGCGTCAGATCGAGGTCAATCTCACGGGTACCTACAACACGATTCAAGCGGCGCTTCCGGGCATGCTCCGTTCGGGAAGCGGCCGGATTGTCATCGTCGCTTCGGAGTGGGGCGTCACCGGCTGGCCGAACGCCTCGGGATACTGCTCCTCCAAGGCGGGATTGATCGCGCTCACGAAGTCGCTTGGCCGCGAACTCGCCTCGAGAGGAATCGGCGTCAACGCCGTGGCGCCCGGTGTGATTGACACGCCCCAACTCGATCACGACGCCGCCGACGCCGGCGTAACGGCAGCTGAGATCCGGCGGCGGTACGCCGCCGCGGCTCCACAGGGACGCATCGCAAGCGCGGAGGAGATCGCGGCGACTAT
>CAVSOA010000002.1:0-474934 GCA_963729505.1 uncultured Solirubrobacterales bacterium | reverse complement strand
AGCCGGAGGACGCGGAGTGCGTCCCGGAGCTCCACGAGGTCGACGTCCCGCCCGAGCTCCGGGAGGCGATCGAGGCGGCGATGTCGCGCTACCCACAGCTCCGCTCCGCCTCGATCCCGGCGCTGTGGGCGATCCAGCGCCACTACGGCTGGTGCTCTCCGGAGGGAATCCGCCAGGCGGCGGCGGTCATGGGCCTGACGCCCGGCTACCTGCAGTCGGTCGCGAGCTTCTACGACCTCTTCCACACCCAGCCGGAGGGCACGACGCGGGTGCTGGTCTGCCACAACATCTCGTGCTGGATGAACGGCGCCGACGAGCTGCTCGAGGCCTTCTGCGAGGCCACCGGCGTCGATCATGCCGCGGCCGCGCACGGCGGGGCCAGCTCCCCCGACGGCGAGTACTACGTGCAGGGCTTCGAGTGCCTGGGCGCCTGCGACATGGCGCCGATGGCCTCGATCGACGAGATCTACTACGGCCCGCTGGAGCTCTCCGACGCGGCCGCGGCGGTCGCGCAAGCGAAGGCCGGCGAGGACGTGCTGCCCGACAAGGCGCTCGCGAAGCGCCCCGCCGCGGGCGGCGCCGAGCCCGAGCCGGACCCGCGGGTGGCGGGAGCGCCGCATGGCTGAGACCCGCCTTCTCTTCCGCCACATCGACGACCCCAAGCTTCCGACGCTGGAGGGCTACCGGGCGCACGGCGGATACACCGCGCACGAGCGGGCCTTCCGCGGGCTCGAGGCGGACGAGCTCCTCAACTCGCTCGAGGCCTCGGGCCTGCGCGGCCGCGGCGGCGCGGGGTTCTCGATGGGCAAGAAGGCGGGCTTCCTCCCGCGCGGGGAGATGGAGAAGTACCTGTGCTGCAACGCCGACGAGTCCGAGCCCGGGACGTTCAAGGACCGTGAGCTGATGCAGAAGAACCCGCATCAGCTCCTGGAGGGGTGCCTGATCGCGAGCCTCGCCGCCGGCGCCCGCTACGCCTTCATCTTCATCCGCGGCGAGTACTGGGAGATCGCCGACGTCCTCGACGCGGCGGTGGCGGAGGCCTACGACTCCGGGCTCGCCGGCGAGAACATCCTTGGCACGGGAGCGACATCGACCTCGTCGTCCATCGCGGCGCGGGCGCATACATCTGCGGCGAGGAGACGGCGCTGCTCGACTCGCTGGAGGGCAAGCGCGGGAACCCGCGGCTGAAGCCGCCGTTCCCGGCGATCGAGGGGCTCTATGGCGGGCCGACGCTGATCAACAACGTCGAGACGCTCGCCAACCTCCCCCACATCGTCAACAACGGCGCCGAGTGGTTCACGAGCTTCGGGACCGAGCAGTCGCCCGGGACCAAGGTCGTCTCGGTCTCCGGCTGCGTCCAGCGCCCCGGCAACTACGAGATCGAGCTGGGCATGCCCTCGCGCGAGATCATCGAGGACCTGGCGGGCGGAACGCCCCCCGGCCGCACGGTGAAGTGCTGGTTCCCCGGCGGATCCTCGGCCCCGGTGCTGACCGCCGCCGAGCTCGACCTCCCCTACAGCTTCGAGGCGATGGCGGAGGCGGGCTCGATGCTGGGCTCGGGCGCGATCATCGTCGCCGACGATTCCGTTTCCGTTCCGCACCTCGCCCTGCGGACGGCCCGCTTCTACCACCACGAGTCCTGCGGCAAATGCACGCCGTGCCGGGAGGGGACGAACTGGACGGTGAAGATGCTCGAGCGCGTGGTCCGCGGCGAGGCGACCCCGATGGACCTCGACATCATCTCCTCGGTCCAGGAGAACATCATCGGCAACTGCCTCTGCGTGCTGGGCGACGCGATGGCGATGCCCGTCGCGTCGATGGTGACCAAGTTCCGCGGGGAGTTCGAGGAGGCCATCGAGAGCGCCCGCGCTACCGCCCCGACGCCGCTCGACGTCGCGCCGCCGGTGGACGCCGTTCCGGTGGAGGTCTGAGGTGAGCGCCACTCGCGAGCGCCCCGACGTGACCCTGGTGGTCGACGGCATCGAGGTCTCATCCCCCGAGGGCACGATGCTGGTCGACGCCGCCAAGCACGGCGACGTCGAGATCCCGGTCTTCTGTTACGAGCCCAAGCTGGGCGAGCCGGTGGGCGCCTGCCGGATGTGCCTCGTCGAGGTCGAGGGGATCCCCAAGCTCCAGACCGCGTGCTCCACCCCCATCCGCGACGGCATGGTCGTCTACACGCGGACCGACCGCGTGAAGGAGGCCCAGAACGCGGTCGTCGAGTTCCTGCTGGTCAACCACCCGCTGGACTGCCCGGTCTGCGACAAGGGTGGCGAGTGCCCACTCCAGGACATCGCGATGGGCTGGGGGCCCGGCAAGAGCCGCGTCACCGATCCCAAGCGCCACTTCCAGAAGCCGATCCCGCTCTCGCCGCTGGTGCGGATCGACCGCGAGCGCTGCATCCTCTGCTACCGCTGCGTGCGCTTCAGCCAGGAGGTCGCAGAGGACGAACAGCTGCAGCTACTCGAGCGCGGGTCGGAGCACCTACGTCGGAACGTTCGACGACCGCCCCTACATCGCCCCGTTCCACGGCAACATCATCGAGCTCTGCCCTGTGGGAGCGCTCACCTCGGAGGAGTACCGCTTCCGCGCGCGGCCCTGGGACATCGAGGACGCGGGCTCGGTCTGCACGCTCTGCCCCAGCCAGTGCAACGTGAAGTTCACGGTCCGCGACGAACAAGTAGCCCGCGTGCTGGCGCGCGACAACCACGACGTCGACGACGGATGGCTGTGCGACAAGGGCCGCTTCGGCTTCCAGATGATGGCCTCGGACGAGCGCATCACGCAGCCGATGGTTCGCTCCGGCGGCTCGCTTCAGCCCGTCGGCTGGGAGCAGGCGCTCGAGGCGGCGGCAAGCGGGCTGCGAAGCGCCGGGAAGAAGACCGCCGCGATCGCCGGGGTGGCACCTCCAACGAGGAGGGCTACCTCGTCCAGCGCATCGTCCGCGGCGCCCTCGGCTCGCCCCACGTGGACTCCCGAGCCGCCGGCGCCGAGGCCGGCACTGCCCTCGCTCAGCTCTCGCGGCCCGAGCTCGGCGCCGCCGTCGCCGACATCGACGGCGCCGACTCGATCCTCGTCCTCGGCACCGACCTCCTGCACGCGATGCCGATCCTCGACCTGCGCGTGCGCAAGGCGATCCGCCGCAACCGCACGCGCGCGGCCGTCGCCACCGAGCGGCCCACCACGCTGGACGGCGGCTCCGATGAGACGGCCCGCTGGGCGCCGGGCGACGCGGCCGCCTTCCTGTGGACGCTCGCCTCCGAGCTCGGTCACGCCGACGCGCCCGTCACCGAGGGCTACCGCCAGCCCGCCTCCGAGGTCGCCGGCGTGCTGCGCCCGGAGGAGACGGTCCTGATCTGGGGCGAGCGCCTGGGCCGCGACGCCGACGCCCTCGCCGCGCTGCTCGCCTGCGCCGGGGCCCTGAAGCTCGACGCCGACGGCGCGGGCCTGATCGAGGTCCCGGACTCGGCCAATGCCCGCGGCCTGCGCGAGGCCGGATTGCTCCCGTTCGCCGGCCCGGGCTTCACCGAGGCGCCCGCCGGCATGGATGCGGCCGGCATCCGCGACGCACTGGCGGCCAAGGAGCTCGGCGCCCTGGTCATGGCCAACGTCGACCCCGCCCGTGACTACCCCGGCAGCGACCGCTGGGAGGAGGCGCTGAAGGCCTCGTTCGTCGTCGCGTTCTCGATGTTCGAGGACGAGTCCACCAGCCATGCCGATGTCGTCTTCCCGGCGGAGACCCATGCGGAGAAGGAGGGCACCGTCACCCATCCCGACGGCCGCCTCCAGCGGGTCCGCCCCTCCGTGCCGCACCCCGGCGACGTGCGCCCCGGGTGGCAGGTGCTCGCCGAGCTCGCCGCGCTCCTCGGCGACGAGACCGAGATCGACTCGGCGTCGGAGGCGCTCACCGCGCTCGCCGCGGAGGTCCCCTTCTACGCGGGCCTCACGCTCGACGAGATCGGCGGCACCGGGATCCGCTGGCAGGAGCGCGAGGCCGCCCAGGCGTTCCCCTCCCCGGACGGCGCGCCGAGCCCTACCGGTTCGCCCTCCACCGCCGCCGCTTCCACCAACGGCCATCTGACGCTGGGCACCTACCGGGACCTGTGGGCCACCGAGGTCACCGACCGCAACCCGGCGCTGCGCTTCCTCGCCCCCAAGCAGACGATCGAGATCGCGCTGGACGACGCCGAGCGCATGGGGCTCACGGACGGAGACGAGGTGGACGTCCGGTCGAACGGGACGAGCCTGCGAGCCCGCGTTGCCGTGCGCGAGCGCGTCCGGCCCGGGAGCGCGTTCATGATCGAGGCGACCGTGGAGGCGAACGCCAACGAGCTGTCGGCGGCGGAGTCGATCGAGGTCGTCAAGGCGGGAGGCGGCGAGTGACCCTGCCGCTCGCCGACGTCAACGCCTACGAGGCCATCTGGGTGATGGTCGTCAAGTCGCTGATCATCTTCGCGATCGTGTTCGCGATCGTCCCGGTGCTGACGGTCGTCGAGCGCAAGGTCCTGGGCCGTTTCCAGGCCCGCTACGGGCCGAACCGCGTAGGGCCCTTCGGCCTGATGCAGCCGCTCGCCGACGCGATCAAGCTGATCGGCAAGGAGGGCTACACGCCACAGAACGCGCTGCCGCTTCTGTTCGCTGCCGGGCCCGCGCTCGTGGTGTTCTCCGGCGTGACGGTGCTGGCGCTCCTGCCGTGGGGCAACGTGGTCAACATCTTCGGCGAGGATGTCGGCCTGTACGGGGTCGACGTGTCGATCGGGATCCTCTACTTCTTCGCGTTCGGCTCGTTCGCGTTCTACGGCCTGCTGCTCGGCGGCTGGGCGTCAGGGTCGAAGTACAGCTTCCTCGGGGCGATGCGTTCGGCGGCTCAGCTGATCTCGTACGAGATCTCGATGGGTCTCGCCCTGCTCGGCGCGATCATGATGGCCGGCACCCTCTCCCTGACGCAGATCGTCGAGGCCCAGGACCAGCTCTGGTACATCGTGCCTCAGTTCCTCGGGTTCCTGCTGTTCATGATCGCCGGGTTCGCGGAGGCGAACCGGGCGCCGTTCGACCTGCCCGAGGCCGACGCCGAGCTCGTCGCCGGCTACCAGACCGAGTACGGCGGAATGCGCTTCGGCTCGTTCATGCTCGCCGAGTACATCGAGATGTTCGTGATCTCGGGGATCGCGGTCACCTTCTTCTTCGGCGGGTGGATGGGCCCAGGCCCCGAGTTCCTCGATCCGGTCTGGTTCCTGCTCAAGACGCTCACCCTCTTCTTCGTTTTCTTCTGGGTCCGGGCGACCCTGCCGCGTCTGCGCTACGACCAACTGATGAGCCTCGGCTGGAAGGTGCTGCTGCCACTGGCGACGCTGAACGTGCTCGTCACAGCGGTATTGGTGACGGTGACATGAGCGAAAACGGCGCGAGCGAGTTTCCCTACCTGAAGGACGACGACGTCGTCGTCGTCCAACGCGGTCCCGACCCCGGCGGCATGGGCGGCGCCTACCGTGCCTTCGGCGAGACGCTGCGCGGCCTGAAGACGACGATGGGCCGCCTCCTCGAAGGCCCGGTCACGATCCAGTACCCGGAGGAGAAGACGCCGGTCTACCCCCGCTTCCGGGGCCGGCACAAGCTCCACCGCTTCGAGGACACGCATCTGGAGAAGTGCGTCGGCTGCTCGCTGTGCGCCGCCGCCTGCCCGGCCGACTGCATCCGCGTCGTCGCCGCCGAGAACGACCCGGCGGACCGGGTCTCCGCCGGCGAGCGCTACGCCGCCGTCTACGAGATCAACCTCGCCCGCTGCATCTTCTGCGGCTACTGCGAGGTCGCCTGCCCGTTCGACGCGATCACGATGGGACACGAGTACGAGATGGCCGACTACAACCGCGAGGACCTCATCTTCACCAAGGAGATGCTTCTCGCCGACTCGGTCGAGCGTGCCCCATTGCGCGCCGAGGGCGAATAGCCGAGTTCGAGGTGCATGCCGGCTAGCCGTCGAGCATCCGCTCGAGCGCGGCCCGGTGATACGGCCACGGGTTGCCGCGGCTCGCGCGGCCCGAGGGGTCGAACTCGCGTACGAGAGCCAGGCCCGCGACGGTGTTCATGGCGACGGCGAGGCGACGGTCGAAGTCACCCTCGGCGCCCAGCTCGCCGGCCACCTCACGCGCGACCTCGGCGGTCGCCTTGTAGATGCGCCGCTCGACCGGGATCAGGCGCTCGCGCAGCTCCTCGTCATCGGCCGCGGCGACCCAGAGCTTTGCGGCCACGGTGAACAGGGGGCTCGAGAAGTCCTCCCACAGCAGGTCGAGGAGGGCGCGCATCCTCTCCTCCCGGTCGCCCGACAGCTCGCGAGCGCGCTCCCCGTAGCGGGCCACGCGCTGCTCGGCCAGGTGCTCGAAGGCGCTCGCCACGAGATCCACCCGATGGGGGAAGTGATGGCTCTGCGCTCCCTGGGAGACGCCCGCCCGCTCGGTCACCGCGCGGATGGTCGTCGCCGAATAGCCGGACTCGATCAGGCTCTCGATCGTCGCGTCGAGAAGCAGCGCGCGCGTCGCCGCTCGCCGCTCGGACTGGGTGCGCCGCGGCTCGCCGGCGCTCCGCTGCTTCTCGGCCGCCTCCACGTGATCCCTCAGGCGATCTCGGCCCAGCCGTCCTTGATCACCACGTCGCCGGCGTCCGACGTGGTCTCGTACGCGTAGGCGCTGCGCCCGTCCCGCTCGCCCGCCTTCCAGAGGCGCGTCGTGATCGCCTGCCCGGGGAAGGCGACCTTCGAGAAGCGCACGGCGAGGCGCTTCAGCTTGCTGGGGTCGTCGGGGCTGAAGCTCTCGATGGCCGCGACCGAGGTGAAGGCCATCGTGCAGAGCCCGTGGATGATGATCCCCGGCATGCCGACCGCCTTGGCGAACTCCTCGTCGAGGTGGATCTGCATCGGGTCGCCGGACGCCTCCGCGTAGCGGAAGGTCTGATCGGCGTCGTAGGTCTGCTCGACGGTCGCGTCCGGCTCGCGCTCGCGGAGGGACTCGTCGAAGCCGTGCGCTGGAGCGTCATCGCCGACATCCTCCACCCCGCTCGCGCCGCGCACGAACGTGGTCGAGTAGGCCTCGGTGACGAGCTCGCCGGAATCGTCGTTCGTCTCGGTGCGGACGACCACGGTCACGCCGGAGGAGCGCTGGCGCATCCCGATCGGGGTCGCGACCGTGCTGAGCTTCATCCCGGGCTCGATCGGGCGGTGATAGCGGAAGTCCTGCTCGCCGTGGAGGATCGCCCCGAGCAGCTCCATCGGGATCACCGACATGCTGGCCATGCCCATCGCCTGAAACGACGGCACGATCGAGAACACCGGAGGCGCGAGATCGCCGGCCGCGTGCGCCGCGATCGGGTCGTTCGTCGCGGCCGCGTAGGCGGCGATCCGCTCGCGCTCGACCTCGAACTCGACGGGCTCGCCGGGGGTGCCGATCGCTTCGGGCTTGAAGGTGGGAACTGTCTCGGTGGCCATGGGACTCCTCGATGGGTTTGACGGGGCCGCGAATGTAACAAACCGGGCACTTGTTCTGTATCTTTCGCAGCCAACCGCAACGGCCTCACCTCCCGAAAGGACCCCGCCAGATGAGCACGATCACGGCCCCTGCCGGAAGCGACTGGATGACGGACGAGCGCAAGGCGTTCGTCGAGGCGATCCGCGACTTCACCAAGCGCGAGCTCGGCACCCGCGAGCAGCGCTCCGCCGCCACCGACGGCTACAAGGAGGCGCACTCGAAGGAGATGTACGGAAAGCTCGCCGAGCTCGGCTGGCTGGGCGCGTCGATCTCGGAGGACCACGGCGGATCCGGCGGCTCCATCGTCGACGCCTGCCTCTTCCTCGAGGAGACCTCGCGCGGGATGGTCCCGATGGCGGGCTTCCCCGTGTCGCTCATCGTCGCCGGCGCCTACGAGCGCTTCGGCACCGAGGAGCAGAAGGACGAGATCCTGGGAGGCATCGTGAACGGCCGCGTCGAGGCGATCGCGATGTCCGAGCCCGAGGCCGGCTCCGACGTGGGCAATCTGCAGTGCCGAGCCGAGCGCCAGAACGGCGGCTTCGTGCTTGAACGGCCAGAAGACCTGGATCTCGGCGGCCCACATCGCCGATCACATCCTGGTCGTGGCGCGCACCGACCGCGGCGGCTCCAAGCACGAGGGCGTCAGCATGCTCTCCGTTCCCACGGACTCGGACGGGCTCGAGATCAGTGGGATCGAGACGATGGGCGGCAAGGAGGTAAACGACGTCTTCCTCACCGACTGCTACGTCCCCGCCGAGCGGGTGCTCGGCCAGGTCGACGGCGGCTGGATGCAGCTCATGGCCGGGCTCAACGTCGAGCGGCTGATCACCGCTGCCACCGTGCTCGGGCTGGGCCAGCGCGCGTTCGACGACGTGCTCGCCTACATCAAGGAGCGCAAGCAGTTCGGGCGGCCGATCGGCTCGTTCCAGGCACTCAGGCACCGCATCGCCGACCTCGCCACCGAGCTCGAGTGCGCGCGCCTGCTTGGTCTACGACGTCGCCCTCAAGACCGAGGCCGCGCCGGACCAGATGCTGCCGCGCGAGGCCTCGATGGTGAAGCTGAAGGCCACCGAGGTCGCGAAGAAGGTCGCGCTCGAGGGGATGCAGATGATGGGGGGATACGGGTACTCCACGGAGTACGACATGGAGCGTCTGGTCAGGATGACGCTCGTCTCCACCATCTATGCAGGCACCAGCGAGATCCAGCGCGAGATCATCTCGAAGACCTACGGGCTCTAAGCAGGGGCGGGCGGAGGGCCCGCTGCCGTGATCCCGATCGCCTCGATCCTGCGGCGCGTTCGCGCGCTGCTGCGCCAGGGCGCGCCGCCGGCGCTCACCCTGCGGGTGGCCCGGTGGTTCTGGGGCTACGTGCGCGCGTGAGTTCGCGTTCCAGATCCTCGCGGTGATCCTGCTTCTGGTCGGAGTCGGCTTCGCGATCGGCTGGCCGACCGGGACGCTCGCGACGGTCGCGCTGGTCGTGCTGGGCCTCGCGTTCCTGATCGAGGCGCGGTTCGCCTGGCAGTCGTGGCGCAGCGCGGCCGTGATCCGGCGCGAGCTCGACGAGGAGGTCGCCGGGCGAGCCGGCGAAGACCCGCTTCCCGCGCAGCCACCTCCTCCTCCCGATCCTCATGTTCGTCCCGCGCGGCGTCAGGCGCCAGCGCGGCGTCGTCTACCACCGCGAGGAGCGCCGACGGGTCCGCCTCGACGTCTACCTGCCGAAGGCGCCGCCGGCCGAGGGCGAGCTGCGCCCGGCGATCGTCCAGGTCCACGGCGGCGGCTGGATCTTCGGCTCGCGGGCCGAGCAGGGGATCCCGCTGCTCAACCACCTGGCCTCGAACGGCTGGGTCGGGTTCAACGTCGACTACCGGCTCAGCCCGCGCGCGACCATGCCCGAGCACGTCATCGACGTGAAGCGGGCGATCGCCTGGGTTCGCGAGAACGCTGACGAGTACGGGCGTCGATCCCGAGCGCATCTGCCTCACCGGCGGCTCGGCGGGCGGCCACCTCTGCGCGCTCGCCGCGCTGACCAGCGACGACCGCTCGCTGCAGCCCGGCTTCGAGGACGCCGACACCTCCGTGCGCGCCGCCGTCCCCTTCTACGGCCTCTACGACCTGCTCGACGCCGAGCGCCGCTACGCACCGGCACGTCCGCGACTGGCTGATGGCCAAGGTCGTGCGTGAAGGCCGACCGCGAGATCGGACCCCGACGCCTTCCGGCGGGCCTCCCCCACCCACCGCGTGCACCCCGGCGCGCCGCCGTTCATGGTCTTCCACGGCGAGCACGACTCGCTCGTGCCGGTCGAGGACGCCCGGGCCTTCGTCGAGCGGCTCGAGGCGGAGTCTCGAAATCCGGTCCTCTACGTCGAGCTGCCCGGCTCCGAGCACGCCTTCGACCTCGCCCCGTCCCTGCGGTGCGCGCGCGTGGTCGAGGGCATCGAACGGTTCCTCCGCACGGTGATCGCCTCCGGAGGGGCTACCGTAGGAACGGATATGCGCGAAGGCGAACTCGAGAAGGTGAGCTGATGTTCGGCGGGTGGGAGATCCTCATCCTGGTCGTGATCGTCCTCCTGTTCATCGGCTACAAGAAGCTCCCGGAGATCGGGCGCTCGGCCGGGGAGGGCGCTCGCCAGCTCAAGGAGGGGGCGCAGAAGCAGGTCTCCTCGGCACGGACCTACGCGGAGGAGCGCGGCCCCGAGGCGAAGGCCTACGTGGACGAGCGCAAGGAGACAGGCGAAGGCGTACGTCGAGGAGAAGACCCCCGACGCCGGCGACGTCGGCCGCACCGCCGGCAAGCACGTGAGCGAGTACCGGGAGCTCAAGGAAGAGATCATGGGCACCCCGTCCAAGCCGGACCCGAAGCCCAAGTCCGACGCGTAGGCCGGCGGCCTACTCCTCCAGGCCGGCGGCCTCGAGGGCCTCATCGTGATCGAGGAAGCCCTGGACTCTCGCGGCCTTGCTGTCCTCCAGCTCAACGATCAATGCCCACTGGGCCTTCACGTCGGCGCCGCTGAGAAGGCCACGGCCCGTCACGTCGCCGAGGATCAGGACCCGGTCGCCCAGGTCGTGGTAGCCCGTGCCCTCGAAGCGGAAGAACTCCCAGGTCTCCTCGACATCGCGTGAAGAACTCGCGGATGCCGCTCGGACCCGTGTAGCGGACCGGCATGCCACCCACGCCCACCAGTTGAACTCCACGCCGGTGCGCTGCGCCGCGATCATCGCCGCGGGCTCCCCGGGGATGCTGATCAACCCGAACGCGCCGCGAGCGAGCTCGACGTTCTCCTCGCTCACCGCAGCAGTCACCCGTCCGGAGCTATTCGCGCAGCCCGGCGGCTTCAACGGCTGCCTCGACGTCGCGGCCCCATTCGAATCGCGCGATTCTGCCTTCGCGCAGGGTCCAGGTGTGAGCCTCGGCGTGAACGACCTCCGTGTCGCTGCCGCGTCCGCGAGTGAAGAAGCTGACGTCCGCGACCACGCTATCCCCGCAGTCGAACAGTTCGTGCAGCTCGTGCCGGGAGGAGTCGAAGAACTCGGAGAAGCCGCGCATTGCCTGCGCGAACTCGTCGGGCCCGCGACGGATACCCGGCTCGATTGCCTCGGGGGGATTGACGTACTCGATATCCGCAGTCGCGAGCTCGAGGACCGGCTCTGGGTCCCCGTCGATCAGCCCGTCCTCGTAGATGCGTCGGACGATCTCGACATTGTCCTCGCTCACCGCCCCAGTATCCCCGGGCTGTCCAGCGGACGGCGGCAACTGTCGCTGCGGGTACGCTCGGGCCATGAACCGCATCAACATCAGTGATCCCGAGTTCGTCCTCGACGGCAGTGAGCCCGAGGGGTTCGCAACCGGCATGGCGCGCGTGGGGCCTGGGCTCGGCGCCAAGCAGACCGGGGCCAGCGTCTACGAGCTGCCGCCCGGCCAGGCGCTCTGCCCGTACCACTACGAGTACGCCGAGGAGGAGTGGCTGCTGGTCCTTGAGGGCAACCCAACCGTCCGCGATCCCGACGGCGAGCATCGGCTGGAGGTCATGGACCTCGTCTTCTTCCCGACGGGGCCCGGAGGGCGCGCACCGTGTGCAGAACGACAGCGAGCAGACCGCTCGCGTCCTGATGTGGTCACCGGTCATCCACCCCGCGGCGACCGTCTACCCCGACAGCGACAAGATCGGCATCTGGACCGGGAACAAGGACGACGACGTGCTGATTCGCCGCTCCAGCGGCGTCGGCTACTGGGACGGCGAGGGCCCGGACGCGAGCTAGTTTCAGACGGCTCTATCCCCCGCCAGCGGCCAGGTTGCCGCGCGGCCCCGCGCCATAGGATGCGGGCCATGGAGGAGGTTGCCTTCTTCATCGGCGCTATCGGCGCCTTGGGTGGCGCAATCGCGGTCATCGCGCTCCGCAACCCCTTCTACAGCGTCCTCGCCCTCGTCGTCCACCTGGTCGCGCTCGCCGGCCTCTTCCTGATGCTGCACGCCGAGTTCGTCGCCGCCGCTCAGGTGGTCGTGTACGCGGGGGCCGTGATGGTGCTCTACGTATTCGTCGCCGCCTACGTTGGCGGCATCGAGGAGCCGATCTGGGAGCCGATCCCCGGCCAGCGCTTCCTGGCGCCCGTGCTGGCCATGGCCCTGTTCATCGAGCTCTCGATCGCCATCCTCGGGACCGCACTCGCATCGCTCGAGACCGAGGGCCCGGTGATCCCGGACGGCTTCGGCTCGCCGGCGCAGATCGGCGAGCTGATGCTGGAGAAGTTCCTGATCGTCTTCGAGGCCGCCTCGCTGCTCTTGCTGGTCGCCGCGATCGGCGCGATCGTCCTCGCCGCCCGTCGCCAGGAGCCTGCCTGATGGACATCACCTGGTATCTCGTCCTCTCGGCGCTGCTGTTCGCGATCGGCGCCGGCGGCGTGCTCATCCGCCGCAGCCCGCTGGTGATCCTGCTCTGCCTCGAGTTGATGCTGAACGCAGGCAACCTCGCCCTCCTGGCGTTCGCTCGCGCAAACGGCGACCAGGAGGGCCAGATCTTCGCCCTGGTCGTGATGGTGGTCGCGGCCTGCGAGGTCGTCGTCGGCCTGGGCCTGATCGTGGCGATGTTCCGCCGCAAGCTGCCGCTGAACGTCGATGACATGCGGGAGCTCCGCGGATGAGCGCCGTCGACTTCGGCTGGCTCATCCTGGCCTTCCCCCTCGCCGGCAGCCTGATCATCGCCTTCGGCTGGCGCGCGCTACCGGGCCGCGCCGCCGGCTGGATCGGCACGCTCGCCATCGGCCTCGCCTTCGTCTGCTCGGTCGGCGCCCTCATCGATCTGCTCGGCACGCCCGTGGAGGAGCGCCAGCTCGTCTCCTCGCTCTACGACTACGCGTCCGCGGCCGGGGTCGACATCCAGCTGAACATCCTGGTCGATCCCCTTTCGGTGCTGATGTGCCTGGTGGTGAGCGGCGTCTCGACGCTGATCCACCTCTACTCGGTCGCCTACATGACCTCGGACGCGGGGTTCCGGCGCTTCTTCAGCTACCTGAACTTCTTCGTCTTCTCGATGCTGCTGCTGATCCTGGCCGGCAACTTCGTGCTGCTCACCGTGGGCTGGGCGTTCGTGGGGTTCGCCTCCTATGCGCTGATCAGCTTCTGGTACCGGCGGGGCACCGCGACGACGGCCGGGATGAAGGCGTTCGTGATCAACGTCATCGGCGACATCGGCCTGGTGCTCGCCGCGTTCCTGCTCTTCCGCGAGCTCGGCACCTTCAACTACCTCGACGTCTTCGAGGCCGCGCCCGAGGCATTCGACCCCGACGGCGGCACCATCGTCGCGATCTGCCTGCTGCTGTGCGTCGGCGCCTTCGCGAAGTCGGCCCAGCTCCCGCTCCACACCTGGCTGCCCGACGCGATGGAGGGCCCCACCCCCGTCTCCGCCCTGATCCACGCCGCGACGATGGTGACCGCCGGCGTCTACCTGATCGCCCGCGCGCATCCCCTCTTCGAGCTGGCGCCGACCGCGGCGGACATCGCCGCCTTCGTGGGCGTCGCGACCCTCGTCTTCGCCGCGACGGTGGCGCTCGTGGTCACCGACCTGAAGCGGATCATCGCCTACTCGACCATGTCCCAGATCGGGTACATGATCGCCGCGGTCTCGATCGGCGCCTACTCAGCGGGGCTCTTCCACCTGATGACGCACGCCTTCTTCAAGGCGCTGCTGTTCATGGCGGCCGGGTCGGTCATCGCCGCGATGGCGGGGCGCCAGAACATCGACGGCATGTCGGGCTTCCGCCGGGCGCTGCCGTTCACCTCGGTGGTCCTGATCATCGGCTGCCTCGCGCTCGCGGGCTTCCCGGGCATGTCCGGCTTCTTCTCGAAGGACGAGATCATCGGCGTGGCGTTCGAGCGCGGGGGCATGTACGCGTGGATGGGCGTCGTGATGTACGGGGCGGCCTTCCTCACCGCCTTCTACTCGTTCCGGATCGGGTTCCGCGTCGTCGCCGGCGAGCCCTGCGAGGAGGCGAAGGAGCTCGAGGGCGGGCATCTCGCCCACGGCGAGCACCAGAACCCCGCGACCGGCGAGAGCGAGGACACCGACGTCGGCTTCCCCGGGACCGAGCACCACATCGCCGAGCGGGAGTGGCCGATGAAGGTGCCGATGGCGATCCTCGCCTTCCTCTCCATCTTCGGCGGGGCGCTCCAGATCCCCGGGGTCGATGATGCGCTCGAGCAGTTCCTCGAGGGCAGCTTCGAGACCTCCGAGCTCTTCCACATCGTCCCCTCGACCGGCAACGCCTGGCTTGGGCTCGCGATCGGCGGCGTGATCTCGATCGCCGGGATCGCGCTCGCCTTCTACTGCTACGTGCTGCGGCCCGGGGTGACCGTGCGCCTCGCCGAGCGCCTGCGCCCGATCCACACGTTCCTGATCAACAAGTGGTACTTCGACGAGCTCTACGACGCGCTCGTCTACAGGCCCGTCATCGGGATCGGGCGCTTCGCCAACAACGTCGTCGAGCGCGTGCTGGTTAACGGCCTGGTCAGCACCACGACCGAGATCGTCCGCGGCTTCGGCTCCGTGGTGCGAGGTGCGCAGACCGGGTTCGTCCGCGCCTACGCCCTGCTCCTCATCACCGGCTTCGCCGCCCTCGGCCTCTACTTCCTGGTGGTGCTCGTCCTGATGCTCAACGTTCTTCTCTGGCTGCCGCTCGCCGTCGGGCTGCTGTGCCTGATCGCGGACCGCCGCGCCGCCGGGCCGATCTCCCTGGTCGGCGCGCTCGCGACGCTGGGGATCGCGATCGCGCTCGTCGTCGACTTCCAGACCGGCACACCCGGCCTCCAGCATGTCGTCGACGAGTCCTGGATCCCCGATCTCGGCGTCCGCTATCAGCTCGGCGTCGACGGGATCAGCCTGTTCCTGATCGTGCTCACCGCGATCTCGTGGGCGGGCGCGATCGGCTTCTCGCTGACCCGCCAGAAGGAGCGCGAGCGCAACTACTACTTCCTGCTCGGCCTCGCCGAGACCGCAACCCTCGGCGCGTTCCTCGCTCAGGACCTGCTGCTCTTCGTCCTCTTCTTCGACCTGATGCTGATCCCGTTCTTCTTCCTGATCGGGTCGTTCGGCACCGGCGACCGCGTGGCGGCGACCCTGAAGATGATCGTCTACACGCTCGTCGGGTCGCTGCTGATGCTGGTCGGGGCCATCGCGACCGCGATCCTCAGCGCCGAGGCCACCGGCCATCTGACGTTCTCGATCGCCGAGCTGCGCGCCAACGTCCTGCCGGAGGGCAGCCAGGACTGGATCTTCTGCTTCTTCGCGGCCGCATTCCTCGTGAAGATGCCCGCGTTCCCGATCCACGGCTGGATGCCGGACGCCTACCGGGCCGCCCCGCTGCCGGTGCTGGCGCTGCTCTCCGGCGTGCTCTCGAAGGTCGCCGCCTACGGCTTCCTGCGGGTCGTCCTGCCGATCTTCCCCGACGCCACCATCCAGTTCCAGGAGGTGATCCTGGTGATCGCGCTGGCGAGCATCCTCTACGGCTCGGTGATGGCGTTCACGCAGACGAACGTGCGCCTGATCGTGGGCTACTCGTCGATCGCCCAGCTTGGATTCATCACCCTCGGCGTCTTCGCGCTCTCAGCGCGACTCCGCCGACGGCGCGGTGCTCCAGATGGTCAACCACGGCCTCGTCGTGGTGCCGGTGTTCCTCGTGATCGCGCTGCTCGCGGAGCGGGCCAAGACCGATGACCTGCGGGCGATGGGCGGGCTCGCCATGCGTGCGCCCGTGCTGACCGTGATGTTCCTGATCCTCACCCTCGCGACCCTCGCGATGCCGGGGTCGGCGAACTTCATCGGCGAGTTCTACATCCTGAACGGGCTCTTCGACGAGAAGATCGTCTACGCGGTCGTGGCGATGGCGGGCGTCGCGCTGGCGGCCTTCTACGCCCTGCGCATGTACCAGCGCACGATGCACAACCGCCTCCCGACCGGCCTGAAGTCGCGAGAGATCTCGGTGGGCGACGCGCTCGTGGTCGCGCCGCTGGTGGCCGTGATCGTCGGCCTCGCGCTCTACCCGGGCCTCATCCTCGAGCGCGGCGAGGCGAGCGTGCAGGACAAGCTCGGCGCCGTCACTCGAGCCGGCGGATGAGGAGCTCGGCGAGGGTGATCGAATGACCTTCGAAGCGCCGGACATCGACTACGCCGGCATCTCGCCGATCATCGCGCTGACCGCGGGCCTCTGCCTGGTGCTGATGTCGGCCGTCTTCGCGCGCCGCAGCCAGCGCGTGGTCTCCTCGTTCGCTCAGCCTCGCGACGCTGGCGACCGCGGCGGGACTGTGCATCTGGCAGTGGGGTGAGAACGAGGATCTGGTGGCCGGGGCCCTTCGCCTCGACGGGCTCAGCCTCACGATCTCGCTGATCTGCATCACGGCCGCCGCCTTCGTGATCCCACTCGCCTGGCGCGAGGAGGCGTTCAACCCCGACACCGGCCCGGGCGGCCAGGCCGAGTTCCAGGCCCTCGTCATCTCCTCGGTGCTGGGGATGGTCCTGCTCGCGCAGACCCAGAACCTGGTCCTCCTCTTCGTGGCGATCGAGCTGCTCTCGGTCCCCCTCTACGTGCTCTGCGGCGCCGCGCGCCGCCGCGCCGACTCGCTCGAGTCCGGCCTCAAGTACCTGATCGTCGGCTCGCTGGGATCGGCGACGCTCCTCTACGGCCTGGCGTTCATCTACGGCGCGCTCCGGCTCGACCGACTTCAACACCATCGCGACGGCGATCGGCTCCGACCTCGCCGACGACCCCCTGGTGCTGATCGGCATCGCGCTCTCGGCGACGGGCCTGGCGTTCAAGCTCTCGGTCGCGCCGTTCCACCAGTGGACGCCGGACGTCTACCAGGGGGCGCCCACCCCGGTCACGGCGTTCATGGCGGTCGCGACGAAGGCGGCGGCGTTCGCGGTGCTGGTGCGCTTCTTCGAGGTGGCGCTCGGTCCGTCCGCCGGCGACTGGCGGCCCGCACTCGCCGCGCTCGCGGTGATCTCCATCGTCGTCGGCAACGTCGGCGCGCTCGGCCAGGATTCGCTGAAGCGCCTGCTGGGCTACTCGGGAGTCGCCCAGGCCGGCTACATGCTCGTCGGGGTCGTCGCCTTCTCGGAGGCGGGCGTGAACGCCCTCGTCTTCTATCTCGCCGCCTACACGCTGATGAACCTCGCAGCGTTCGCCGTCATCACGCTGCGCGAGCGCCAGACCCCGCACGGCGACTCGATCGCCTCGGTGGAGGGGCTCGCCGGCGAACGGCCGGCGCTGGCCGCGTCGCTGACGGTCTCCATGCTCGGCCTGGCTGGCCTGCCCGGCACGGCCGGCTTCATCGGCAAGCTCTTCCTGATCGAGGCGGCCGTGGAGGCCGACTACACCTGGCTGGCGGTCGCGATCGCGATCGGGACGATGATCTCGCTCGCGTACTACCTGCGGGTCGTGGCAGCGATCTGGATGCGCCCCGGTGACGAGCCGGCGCCGGGGGCGATGCCCGCGATGGCCGGCGGATCGCAGGAGGCCGACGCCGCTGCCCGCGGCGCGCGCTGCCGCACGATCGTCATCCTCGCGGCGCTCGCCGCGACCGCCACGGTCGTCTTCGGCATCGTTCCGTCCCCACTGGTCGACTGGGCATCGGAGGCGGGCGCCGCGCTGACGAGCTTGTCGCCCTAGGTCAGGCGGCGAAGCGGCCGCGCTCGACTATGCGTCACCCGCCGTCTACGATCGCGCGGTGGCCGAGGCGGATCCGCTCGAGACGTACCGCGAAGGGATGGCCGCGTGGAGCCGCGGCGATCTTGACTGGGTGCTCGTCCGAACCACCGAGGACTTCGAGTTCCACGCGGCTCAGCTCTTCCCCGGCATCCGCCCCGTGTATGAGGGCAGGCAAGGGCTTCGGGACTTCTGGCAGGAGTTCATCGTGGAGCCGTGGTCGGAGCTCGATATCGAGCTCGAGCGCGGCGAGATGCTCGACGACGGTCGCGTGCTCGCCCTGCTGCGGTTCCGTGGGATCGGCCGCGGAAGCGGCGCCGAGGTGACGGTCCCCTATGTCCACCTCACGACGTTCAGGGACGGCATGCTCGCGCGCGTGGAGGGCTACCCGACGTGGGCCGACGCGGTCGCCGCCGCCGAGGCGAGCACCGAGTGAGCCTCCACCACGTCTCGCTCGAGGTCCCGCCGGCGGAGGTCGAGCGCAGCATCCAATTCTGGGAGCTGGTCGGCTTCGAGCGGCTGGAGGCCCCCGACGAGATCGCCCCGTTCGTCAGCTGGCTCGAGCGCGACGGACGCCAGATCCACCTGATCCACACGCCGGAGGCGACCGCGCCCGCCCTCGGGCACGCCGCCGTGGTCGCACCCGACCACGCCGACACGGTGGACGCGCTCCGGGCGGCGGGCTTCGAGGTCGAGGACGCGCAGGAGCTGTGGGGCTCACCAAGAGCGTTCGCGCTGGCTCCGGGCGGGCACCGCGTGGAGCTGATGGCCGCCCCGCCGCCTGCACAGGGCTAGCCCCTCCGGGGCAGTGCGTCGGCGGGCGCCACTACGATGCCGCGCGTGCGCTATCCCGAGGAGACCTTCACCGACGCCGAGCGAGCCGCACTCGCCCCGCACTTCACGGATCTCGACGGCCCGGTCTTCGCCCTAGTCAACCTCCCCGAGACCGTGAAGGGCGCTCTGTTCGCCCGCTACTCGCGCTACTCGGGCTCCCTGCGCCGGCTCTATCTGGACGAGTTCGCCGAGGAGGTGCCGGAGGGTGGCCGGCCCTTCGACGGCGTCGAGGGCGAGCGCGCGGCGGGCCTGTACGAACGCGTCTTCATGGGCTACGGCGATGACTCCATCGCCCAGGTCGGCGGCGCGCACCTCGCGTGCGAGTGGGTCTCGAACGTGCTCACGAAGGTGCTCCAGCGCGGTCGCCTGGCCGCCTACCTCGAGCAGTCCACCCGCTACATCCCCTACGACCAGCCGATGCCCGGTGGCGGCTACCGCTACTACGCCGACGACGAGCTCGGCGAGCCCTACCGCAAGGCGATCGACGAGATCTTCACCCTCTACTCCAGCGGCCTGGAGCGGACGGAGGAATGGGCGGCGGAGCGCTGGCCCCGCGGCGAGGAGCCCGAGGGGGCGTGGCGGCGCTCGATCCGGGCCAAGGCCCTCGACCTCATGCGCGGGCTGCTCCCCGCGGCGACCCTCAGCCACGTCGGCATGTTCGCCTCCGGCCAGGCCTACGAGGGCCTGCTGCTGCGGCTGATGGCCTCGCCGCTCCCGGAGGCCCGGGCATACGGCGGCCTGATGCTCGAACAGCTCAAGCAGGTGATCCCGAGCTTCGTCGCCCGCGTCGACCGCCCGGAGCGCGGCGGCGAGTGGGCCGCGTTCCTGGAGCGCCGACGCGAGGCCGCCGAGCGGGCGGTCGCGCGGATGGGGCTCGACCGGCGCGAGGGCGCCGAGGCGCCCACCGTCGAGCTCGTCCACTTCGACGGGTCCGAGGCCGACCTGATCGCCTCCTCCCTGTTCGAGTCCTCGGGAGCCTCGGAGGCCTCGATCCGCCGCCGGATCGAGGCGCTCGACCCAATCGAGCGCGCGGAGCTGATCGGAGAGCTCGTGGGCGAGCGCGCCAATCGCCGTCACCGGCCCGGACGGGGCTGGGAGGCGCTCCGATACCGCTTCGAGATCGTCTCCGACTACGGCGGGTTCCGCGACCTCCAGCGCCATCGCCTGCTGACCTGCCAGTGGCAGCGCCTTGGCCCCGACCTGGGCGCCGGCGTGCCCGAGGAGCTTCGCGATGCAGGCGTGGCCGACGACTACGAGCGCGGCCTCGAGATCTCCACGCACCGAGTTCGAGCGGCTCGAGGGCCTCGGCCTACCCGACGCCGCCCCGTACGCGCTCTGCCTCGGCTACCGGATCCGCTATGTGCTCGACCTGAACGCGCGCGAGGCGATGCACCTGATCGAGTTGCGCTCGGGCCGCGAGGGCCACCCCACCTACAGGGCGGTCGCCCAGGCGATGCACGAGCGGATCGCCGACGTCCACCCCAGCGTCGCCGCGGCGATGACCCACGTGGATTCCACCACCGAGCCGCGTCTCGAGCGGATCATGAGCGAGATCCGCACCCACCGCAAGCGCGCCCAGGCGGAGGAGGAAGCGGCGGCCGCCGCGCCGCCCGGCCTCAGCGAGCTGGGCTGAAGAATTCTCAAGTCGCTCGCGTTCAGCGATACGATCGGCTTCGCGATGAAGGCAATCGCAGCCACGGCAGGGCTCACCGCGATGGTGATGTCTCTCTCACTTCCGGCCCTCCTGCTGGCCCAGGAGCCTCCGGTCGAACCCGCCCCGGTCGAGCCCGTGCCCACGGAGCCCGCCCCCGAGGTCCCGCCACCGCCCGCTGAGCCACCCGCCGACGGCGGAGTCGTAGGGGGAGGCGAGGAGGCGACGGCGTCCGAGCAGACGCCGACCGCCGAGGCGCCGCGGCCGGCCAAGGGCGCCGCGTCGGTGAACATGGTCGACTACGCGTTCTCGCCCGCCACCGTGACGATCAACGCCGGGCGACACCGTCACCTGGACCAACATCGGCGAGGAGGACCACGACGCGGCCGGCAGCGGCTTCTCGACCGGCACGGTCACAGCCCGGCGAGCTCGGGCTCGGCGACGTTCTCGAGCGGCGGGACCTTCGCCTACGTCTGCAGCTTCCACCCGGACATGAAGGGCACCGTCGTCGTGAACGACACGAGCAGCGGCGGGACGGGAGGCGAGCAAGGACGGCGACGGCACCGTCGACCCGACGACGGGCGCCCCGCTCGGCACCGAGGCCGCAGCCACAACCTCCGCCGATCGCGGCGGGCACGGCCATCATGGCTTGCCCGCCACCGGGCGAGACCGAGGCCCCGCTGCTCATCCTGGGCATTGGGCTGTTCGCCTGCGGCGGGCTCGCCGCGGCGCTGGCACGCTGGCGCTCGCGGGAGTCGGCCCTCCGCTCCGCCTCGGCTAGCTCCTACTGCCGGCGCTTTCGCTTGCGGCGCTTCGGCGCGCTCGCGACGGGCCGCGTTGGGATTCTCGCCGTCATTGGAGCCCGCGTCGCCGTTGGAGCCTGCGTCGTCGAAGAGCTCGGTCGCGTCACCCTCGACGTCGCGCTCGGACTCCTCCTCGAGCGGCCTGCGCCCGGGCTTCGGCCACGGGATCGCCTCGCCGGCATCCCACGCCCGGGACGCCCGCCGGGCACCCTGGCGATGAAGATCAGGCCGAGCCACACCGACCACAGCATCAGGGCGAGCAGCGAGAACGCCTGGGCCAGCAGGATCAGCGAGGCGCCGAGGGCCATCCCGAAGGTGCCGAAGAAGCGCGTGAGAAGCCCGGTGCGCATCGCCCACAGCGCGGTGTAGATGTGCCGATGACCATCGCGAGCAGGCCGGCGAGGCTGAAGCCCTGCGCGAATCCGTAGGTGGTCTGGCCCTGGATCAGGTCGCTGCGCGTACTCGCCGATCGGCATGCCGGCGCCGCCGCCGGGACGTGGCGAAGTCGCTCGCCGCCCCCGAGAGGGCGATGTACTGGAGGATGTTGGCCAGCCCGAAGAAGAGCGGCCCAGCGACGACGACGCCCACCAGGGCGCGGCGCATCGGCGGGCGCGCGGGCGGACGCGGCGTGGAAGAGGTAGTAGAGGACCGGCGCCAGCAGGAAGAGCGCTGCCGCGTTCAGCACCGCCGCGCCCAGCATCGTGCTCCGGGCGTCCTCGAACTCGCGCAGGAACTCGGAGTTGGTCGACCACCGTCGACACGCCGTTCTGGGCGATCGACGGTCGAGGCGATGAACAGCGCCGCCCCGCCGAAGGCGCACAGCGCCGCCGGCAGCGCCCAGCGGCGCTCCCATTCCAGAATTCGTTGTCGGCTCACGGCCGGCTTCCGCTTCGGCACGGCGGCGTATCTTGTCAGGCGCCGCCAGATGAGCAATTCACGCGACTACGCCGTCACCGCGATCGGCCGGGACCGCCCGGGGATCGTCGCTGCCATCAGCGCCGCTCTGCTGGAGCAAGACTGCAACCTCGAGGACTCGCACATGTCCATCCTGCGCGGTCACTTCGCCGTGATGCTGATCGTCCGCGCACCCGGACGGCGCCGAGCCCGAGGCGCTGGCCGCGCGCCTCGACGGCGTCCGCGAGGAGCTCGGCCTCGAGGCGCTCACCGTCGAGCCGGTCGACGAGCTCGCCGATCCCCGAGCGCGCAGCCGACCCATCTGCTCAGCGTCTACGGAGCCGATCGGCCCGGCATCGTCGCCGGGGTCACGGCCGCGCTGCGCAGCACTGGGCGTCAACATCACCGACCTCTCCACGCGGCTGGCCGGCGCGGCCGACTCGCCGATCTACGCCATGCTCGTCGAGATCGACCTCGGTGATGCGGCTACGGCCGACGTCGAGCGCTCGCTCGAGGCGGCCGAGGGCCTCGGGGACATCGAGGTCTCGCTGCGCGAGCTCGAGGCCGAGGCGCTCTAACGCTCCTCGTCGATGGCGGTCCGCGAGGTTCTCCTCTACCCCGACCGGCTGCTGAAGCAGGTGGCCGCGCCCGTCCAGGCGGACGAGCTCGATGCTGTCGTCCCAGGATCTGCTCGACACGATGGGCTCGCTCGGCCACTGCGTCGGCCTCGCCGCGCCACAGCTGGGCGAGCTGGTGCGGGTGGTCGCGGTGGACGTGAGCGAGCACCCGAAAGCCGAGACCAACAACGGCCTCCTCGTCCTCGCCAACCCGCGGATCGTCGAGGCGGACGGCTCGGAGGTGGGCCGCGAGGGCTGCCTCAGCATCCCCGACCTGACGGCCAATGTCCGCCGCGCGACGAGCATCGTCGTCGAGCACCTTGGCGGCCGGGTGACGCTCCGAGGGCTTCGAGGCGCGCTGCGTACAGCACGAGCTCGATCACCTCGACGGGATCCTCTTCCTGGACCGCGTCGAGTCGCTGGTCGACGACGTGTTCCGGCGGCGGACCTACGCGTCGGAGAGCGAGCGGGCCGGCTCGGGCTCGGGCTCGGCGCCCTCCGGGCGAGGCGCCCGGCAACGAGAAGGCCTCCCCCGCGGATCGGATCGGGTAGTACTCGTCCTCGGCCCCGACCGTCTTCGAGAGCCGATCGCCCGCGGAGAGCAGCAGATCGAGGAACGGCGCCACCACGCCGATCAGGCCCTTCGAAGCGATCGCGTCTGGCCGCCTGCTGGGGGGTGGAGGGCATCGCGGCCAAGCGTCCAGCCGCTGCCATAGCATTCCCGCGGTGAACGATCCGCCGTCGCAGACCGGGCCGGTCGCCGTCTATGGCGCGACCGGCTACACGGGCAAGCTCGTGGCCGCCGAGCTTCGCCGTCGCGGGGCGGAGTTCGTGCTGGCGGGCCGCAGCGCCCTGAAGCTCGAGATCGTCGCCGAGGACGTGGGCGGCGCGGCGGTCGAGGCGGTGGCGATCGACGACGACGCGGGGCTGCGAGCGCTGCTCGAGCCGTGCGCGGCGGTGATCGCCTGCGCCGGGCCGTTTCAGCTCCACGGCGAGCCCGTGCTCGCGGCGGCCGCGGACGCCGGCACCCACTACGTCGATACCACCGGCGAGCAGCCGTTCATGCGCAAGGTCTTCGACGACTACGGCGAGCGCTTCCGCGCCGCCGGCGTCGCCGCGGTCACGGCGATGGGGTTCGACTACGTGCCCGG
The DNA here is from genome assembly GCA_963729505.1 of uncultured Solirubrobacterales bacterium. GTDB lineage: Bacteria > Actinomycetota > Thermoleophilia > Solirubrobacterales > 70-9 > JBDTSW01. The sequence goes on along the minus strand of CAVSOA010000002.1, from coordinate 451,275 downwards.
GCGACATGATCGCCAGCCTGACCGCCGCCGGGCTCGGTCCGCTCGACGAGCTGACGCTTGGCCTACTGGACCCGCGGCTTCGGGGCATCGCGCGGAACCACCATGTCCGCCCTCGGGATACTCGAGGGGGGCGACGCGGAGTGGCGCGACGGCGCGCTGCGGCCGGCGCCTCAGTCGGTCGGCCGCGGGCGCTGGAGATTCCGTGAGCCCGTCGGCGAACAGCGCATGGTGCGCTACCCGGCGGGAGAGCACGTCACCGTCCCCCGCCACGTCGAGACCCGCAACGTCCGCACCGTGCTGAGCGCGTCCACGGCCGCGCCGCACCCCAGCCTGAGCTTCACCGCCCCGGTGCTGATGCCCGTGCTCCAGCTCGCGACGCGCACCCCGCTGAAGCGCGCGATGGCCGCGGCGGTCTCGAGGCTCCCGGAGGGCCCGGAGGAGGAGGATCGCCGCCGCTCGCGCTTCACCATCGACTGCGAGGCGGTCGCCGGAACCACGCGCCGTCGCGGGACGATCAGCGGGCGCGACGTCTACGGCCTGACCGCGCGGACCACCGTCGAAGCGGCGTTGCGCCTCGCGGCGCCGAGCTATGACCGCGCGGGAGCGCTCGCACCCTCCGAGGCCTTCGACCCGGAGGACTACCTGGCCGCCATGGCAAGCGCGGGCGTCGACTGGGAGGTCGAACCGACGTGAGCGACGCGTCCTGTCCGCTGTGTGGCTCCCCCCTCTACGGCTGGCTCAAGATCCCCGACCCGAACACCCGCCCGACGGTCGGTCAGCCGGTCGCCGACGACGGCGCCCGCGTGCTCGACCGCTGCGAGAACTGCGGGGCGGGGATCGAGGACGGCGCGGGACCCGTCGACCTCCAGGCCGAGCTTCGAGCCATCCAGACCACCTACGGCGATGGCAGCCCGGCGATCGTCGCGGCCAACCGCTCCAGCTGGCAGGCGTCGCTGGGCGGAGAGGGCTGGGCCGCGATCGACGTTCACCCGGGAAGGCTGCTTCTCACCCCGCGCTCGCTCGAGCTGCTCGCCGAGCGCACGGGCGCCAAGCTGGGCGAGGTCGGGTCCCCGCCGCTCGGCCCCAACCAGCGCTGGATGTGGCAGACGCTGATCAACGGCCTCACGCTGCATCCCAATTTCGCGCGCGAGGTGCTCGCGGGGCGCCTGCGGATGGCGAATGCCCGCAGCCGCTTCGCGTTCATCGCCGACTGCGTCGCCACCGTCCTGGCGGCGCCGTTCGTCCTGCTGGTCTCGTTCCCGGTGGAGCTGGTCGGCGCCCTGACCCGCCGCGGCGGCGCGATGGTCGCGCCGCTCGAGCCGCCCGAGTCGGCGAATCCGAGAGCTAGAGCGCCGAGCGCCAGGCGCGGCGCGCGAGCGGCAGCAGGGCGGCGCGGGGCAGATGCTGCCCGCCGATCGCGCCAGCCCGGTTCAGCAGGCCCGGGATCACGACGCGCTTGCCTGAGTCCGGCGCCCTCGACCGCGGCGCTCGCCACGTCCTCGACGTCGGTCCAGATGAAGTCCGGCGTGCGGTCCTCGGCGCCCGCCATCCCGGCCTCGGCGACGAACTCCGTCTTCACCGGCCCCGGGCAGACGGCCGTGAGCGTCACTCCCCTGCGGCCTCACCTCGTTGTGCACCGCCTCGCTCAGCGAGAGCACGAACGCCTTCGTGGCGGCGTAGACGGCGTTTGACGGGAATCGGCTGGAAGGCTGCGGTGGAGGCGATGTTGATCACGGCGCCCCGGCCCGCGCTCGACCATCGGCGGCAGGTAGCGGCCCTGGAGGTCGGTCAGCGCCGCGCAGTTCAGCTCGATCATCCGCAGGTTGCGCTCGCGGTCGGTCTTGTGGAAGTCGCCCGAGTCCCCGAAGCCGGCGTTGTTGACGAGGATCTCGACGTCCAGGCCCATTTCGGAGACGCGTGCTGCCAGGTCATCGCGCCCGCTCGCCGTGCCGAGATCCGCCGCGAACGCCTCCGCGCGGATCCCGTGCTCTCCCGGCGAGCTCCTGAGGCCAAGCCCGCGAGGCGGTCCTCGCGGCGGGCCACCAGCGCGAGGCCGTGCCCGCGGGCGGCGAGCAGCCGTGCGATCTCCATGCCGATGCCCGACGAGGCGCCGGTGACGAGCGCGACCGAGCCGTCCTTCGGATCAGGGAGTCCCACGGGCGAGGCAGGCTACCCGACCTCTCTATCCTGGTTCCGATGGAAGGAAGCGAAGGCTTCAACATCTTCGGCGACCCGGACGAGCTCCGCGCTCGCCTCGGCGAGATGGCCGAGCAGATGCAGGGCGCGCAGAAGGTCGCCTGGGCCGACAACGCGATCAAGCTCGCGGTCGACATGACCGTGGCGGCGATCGGCGCCATCGACCTCGACGGGAACTCCGACCAGCAGGCGATGCAGGTGCGCGACGCGATCCGCGTCGTCTTCCCCGAGGCCGTGACCCTGGTGCGCGAGGCGCGCGAGGGCCTCTCCTAGCCCGGCACGAATCAGCGCGCCACCTGTAGATCGCCGCGGCCTAGCGTGGCCGCGTGGAGACGCGCGCGGCAGCGAGGGTCAGCATCGGTCGAGCACGCCGGGCTCGCGCTGCCTCGTCGCGCTGCTTCTGATGGCCTGCTCCGCAGCCCTGGCGGGCGCCCCCGCCATCGAGGGCGGGCGCGAGGTCGGGGACGGCCATCGCCCGGAAGCTCCGCTGTGCCCCGCGGCTGCCCGGGCCCTGCTGGCAGGACCCGCTGACCGAGGCCTACGGCCGCCCGCTGGGCGGCGCCATCCGGGCCCTCGCCCCCGCGCCGGCCGCCCTCGGTGGCCTCATGCCGGTGGACTTCCGATACTGCCGCAGCGCGAGCTGCGCCAGCCCGGGGCCGACCGACAGGCTCACCGCTTCGAACCGCCGCACGACCGCGTTCGTCGCGGTCGAGGACGCGCCGCCGGGCCGGCGGCGACGTACTCATCACCTACTGGCTCTACCGCCCAACCCTGGGCTGGGAGGAGCTCACGCGCCGGGCCGACTCCGCCGACGTGGCCGCCCTCGCCTCCACGCCGCTGCTCGAGTCACACAGGACCCGAAGCTCGTCCCGCTCGAGACGCTCGACGGCCGCAACCACGTCGACTTCCCGGCGACCGAGGAGCCACCGTGGCGCTGGCGGGTGGAGTCGGTCTACCCGTAGATTTCGTCCCCATGGCGCGTGAGATCGAGCGGAAGTTCGTGCTGGAGGGGGTGCCGGACTGGCTCGGCGAGCACGATGGCGAGGCCATCGAGCAGGGGTACCTCGCGATCGTCGAGGGGGTCCGAGAGGTTCGGCTTCGCCGACGCGTGGACCGGCGCATCCTGACGGTGAAGCTCGGCTCCGGCGTGGACCGCGAGGAGGTCGAGGTGGACCTCTCTGACGAGCAGTTCGAGGGGCTCTGGGCACTCACCGAGGGACTGCGGCTGGAGAAGACGCGGTACGAGGTCCCACACGGGGATCTGACGATTGAGGTCGACGTCTACGAGAACTCGTTGAAGGGCATGGTTGTCGCCGAGGTCGAGTTCGAGTCCCGCGATGCGAGCGATGCGTTCGAGGCGCCGCCGTGGCTGGGCCGCGAGGTGACCGGCGAGTCCAGCTACGCCAACGAGAGCCTCGCCCTGCACGGGCCGCCGGTTGGCTGAGACCTGAGCAGCTCGACGATTAAGGTGAGCCCGTGTTCATGGCGCAGGCGACTCACTACCCGCATCCCGACCACGTGGCCGAGTTCGAGGCCCACATGCTGCTCGTCCGCGACGCGGTTCGGGGCGCCGCGGGCCTGATCGAGTTCGACTGCTTCCGCAGCATCGACGGGAGCCGGCTGCTGGGCGTGTCGAAATGGGAGTCCCGCGCGGCCTTCGAGGCGGCGCTCCCGCTGATCGCATCGAACGCGGACAGGCGCCGGGACGAGTGGACCGTGGCCGACGACGAGCTGATGGAGCTCGAAGGCTTCTAACGCATCCTCCTACCAGGTCGCGTCGTGGAACTCCATGACTCCAAGGCCGCTCTCAAGCTCCACGCCACCGGGGAGGGTGCCGCTGAAGGTGCCGAACGGCTGGCGGTAGCTGGACTTGATCGTCAGCTTCTTCTCGTCGCGCGTGCGCTCGAACTCCTTGTCGAACGCGAGCCGCGAGCCGTCGGCGAAGTCGATGGCATCGAGGCCGTCGAAGACGACCGGCGCCGGTTCGGAGGGCTCGCCGTCGATCCAGATCGCGCGCTCGGAACGCTCGGGCGGGTCGTTGATGCCCGCGACGAGGTTCCAGCCCACCGAGCGGCCGTCGATCGTGCGGCCAACGCCGGACGACCAGCTCCAGACCGTGTGGTGCGGGTGATAGCCGGCGGACTCGTCCTCCATCCCCCGGGCCTCGACCCTCCAGCGGCGATCGCCGACACGAACGTCGACCTCGATCGGCACGTCGGCGCGCTTTCGCGTCCACACGTACTGGCCCTCGTCGGTGGGGCAGATCGACTCGGCCCACTTACCGGTGCCGCAGCGCAGGAAGGCCCGGCAGTCGTCGGGGCCGCGTACGTCTGAATCGATCCGGACCAGCGAGCCCTCGTCGGGCGCGTAGTCGAGGACACCCAGGTCGCCGAGCTCGGCCACGACCTCCTCGCCGCCGAGGTGCTCGGTCCACACGTCGCCGCGCGCCCCGGGCATGAGCGTGCGCGTGTGGTCCCACATCTCCCCGCTCTTGCGATCGCACACCACCCAGAAGTTCTGGACGAAGGGCCCGACGTGGACGCGTGCGGCGCACACCAGTACCTCGTCGGCGAAGGCGCCGACGTAGCGCCACCGCTTGCGCCAGCGCCCCTCGCGTCGGAGCGGCATCTTCTCGGGCGGCAGCGGCAGATCGGGACGCTCGCCGTTGGGCCCGCGCCACGGAAGTGAGGCGATCGGATCGGACATGGCCTACTCCGCGGGCTCGATCGTCGCGAGGGGGTCGCCGGCGTTGACGGACCCGCCCTCGCTGGCCGCAAGCTCGGTCACCTTGCCGGCCTGATGGGCGGTGATCTCGTTCTCCATCTTCATCGCCTCGATCACGCAGATGAGATCGCCCTCGGCCACCTCCTGCCCCTTGGAGACCGCGACCTTGAGCACGGTGCCCTGGAGCGGGGAGGGAAGCGTGGGGCCGCTTGCCGCGCCGCCCCCGGCGCCGCCTGAGCGCTCGCGCTTCGGCGGGCGCCGCGCGCCGCCCGCGGGGCCGGCCGCCGCGGCGGGGGCAGCGGCTCCGATCACCTTCACCGAATGCAGCCGGCCGTCCACCTCGACCTTGTACTCGCGCTCCGCGGTCTCCTCCGGCTCGGGGCCGTCGGACGGCTTGGGCGCCGCCTCGGGCGCCAGCGTCTTCAGCCACTTCTTGTCCTCGGTGAGGTCGCGGCACGTCTCGCCCTTGGCCCACTGCTCCGTGGAGAGGATCGCGTGGTGGAAGGGGATGAGGGTGGTGAGCGGCTCGATGCGGTATTCGCGCAGGGCGCGAAGCATCCGCGCGGTCGCCTTCTCGCGGTCGACGTCCCAGGTGATGAGCTTCGCGACCATGGGGTCGTAGAGGGGCGTCACCTCGGTTCCCGCCTCGAGGCCCGAGTCGACGCGGACGCCTGGGCCCGCCGGTTCGATGTAGCTCTCGATCGGCCCCGGGGCGGGCGCGAAGTTCTTGTGCGCGGCCTCGGCGTTGATGCGGCATTCGATCGCGTGCCCGCGCAGCTCCACGCTCTCCTGGAGGATCGACAGCTCCTCCCCGGAGGCGATTCGCACCTGCTCGCGCACGATGTCGATGCCGGTGACCATCTCGGTCACGCAGTGCTCGACCTGCACACGGGTGTTCATCTCGAGGAAGAAGTACTCGTCGCCGACCTGCATGCCCTCGATCGTCCCGGCGCCGCGGTAGTCGACCGCAGCGGCGGCGTCGATGGCGATCTTGCCGATCCGCTCGCGCATCTCGTCGTCCACGTGCGGCCCGGGCGCCTCCTCGATCAGCTTCTGGTGGCGCCGCTGGATCGAGCAGTCGCGCTCGCCGAGATGGATGACGTTGCCGTGCGAGTCGGCCAAGCACCTGAACCTCGACGTGACGTGGGTCCTCGAGGTAGCGCTCGAGGTAGACGGTGTCGTCGGAGAAGAACTTCTCGCCCTCGCGGGCTGCGCCCTCGAACGCCTCTGCGAGGTCGTCCTCGGCCTGCGCGACGCGGAAGCCCTTCCCGCCTCCACCCCCGGCCGCCTTGCAGGCGATCGGGTAGCCGATCTTCTTCGCCGCCTTCTTCGCCGCCGCGACGTCGGGGGAGGGCTTTGTCTCGCCCGGCACGATCGGGACGCCGGCGTCCTGCATCAGCTCGCGTGCCTTCGTCTTCGAGCCCATCGCCTCGATCGCGCTTGCGGGCGGGCCGATCCACACGATCCCCGCCTCCTCGCAGGCGTTCGCGAACGCGGCGTTCTCGGCGAGGAACCCGTAGCCCGGGTGGATCGCGTCGGCCTCCGCTGCCTTCGCCACCTCGATCACCTTCTCGATGTTCAGGTAGCTCTCAGCCGGGACGGCCGGGCCGAGCAGGTGTGCCTCGTCCGCGTAGCGGACCGCCGGCGTGTCGCGGTCGGCCTCCGAGTAGACGCCCACGGAGGCGATCCCCATCTCGCGCAGGGTGCGCATGACGCGGATCGCGATCTCGCCGCGGTTGGCGACCATGACCTTCTCGAACATGACGCGGGAGCCTACGCGGCGCGAAGCTGGGCCGAGTGTTCGCCGGTCCAGACCACCTGGTCACGCTCCGGGCCGACGCCGACCAGGCGGATCGGCACGCCCGCCGCCTCCTCCACGTAGCGCAGGTAGTCCCGCGCCTCCTTCGGCAGATCGGCCTCCGAGCGGCACGAGCCGATATCGCCCTCGAAGCCGGGGAGCTCCTCGTACTCCGCCTCGGCGGTGTGAAGGATCGACTGGTGCCAGGGAAAGTCGTTCAGCACCGCCCCCTCTGAGGAGCGGTAGCGCACGGCGACCTTCAACGGATCGGTTCCCGCGAGCACGTCGAGCTTGGTGATCGCCAGCGCCGACATCGCGTTGAGTCGGACGGCGTAGCGCAGCGCGACGAGATCCAGCCAGCCGATCCGCCTGTCGCGGCCGGTGGTGGTCCCCACCTCGCCGCCCCGCTCGCGCAGGCGGGCGCCCAGCTCGTCGTCGAGCTCGGTCGGGAAGGGCCCCGCACCGACCCGCGTGGCGTAGGCCTTGGCGACACCCCACACCTCGGTGATGTCGGCGGGCCCGACGCCCGCTCCGACGCACGCCGCGCCGGCGACCGGGTTCGAGGAGGTGACGAAGGGATAGGTGCCGTGGTCGAGGTCGAGCATCGTCGCCTGCGCGCCCTCGAAGATCACCTGCTTGCCGGAGTCGAGCGCGTCCCAGCACAGGCGCGCCGTGTCGCCGATATGCGGCTCGAGGCGATGGCCGTAGCGCAGGTACTCCTCCGTCATGGCGTGCAGGTCCAGGGCCGGGTCGCGGGCGAACGGGCGGAGCATCTGCTGCTTCGGCTCCAGCGCCGCGGCGATCTTCTTGCGCAGGATCTTGCCGTCGAGAAGGTCCTGGACGCGGATGCCCAGCCGGAAGGCCTTGTCCGCGTAGCAGGGGCCGATACCGCGTTTGGTGGTGCCGATCTCGAGCTTGCCGAGCTTCGCCTCGCCCGCCGTGTCGAGCATCACGTGGTAGGGCATGATCAGGTGCGCGTTGGCCGAGATGCGCAGGCCCGCGGTGTCGATCCCACGGCGGCGCAGGCCCTCGAGCTCCTCGATCAGTACGGCTGGGTCGACCACGACCCCGTTTCCGATCACCGAGGTGACCTGCGGATACAGGATCCCCGAGGGGATCAGGTGAAACTTGAAGGTCTCGCCGTCGCGGATGATCGTGTGGCCGGCGTTGTTGCCGCCCTGGAAGCGCACGACCATGCTCGCCTTCTCAGCGAGCAGGTCCACGACCTTCCCCTTGCCCTCATCGCCCCACTGGGCGCCGACTATGACCGTTGATGGCATGGCGCGGGCATTATGGAGAGGCGGTCAGCCGGATGCGCGCGGAGCGCGCTATGCCGGGGGCGCGTACCTGTGGTGGATCGCGAGCGAGTTCCCGTCGGGATCGGCGAAGAACGTCTGGTGGCACACGCCCGAGTCGAGGATCTCACCCTCGAACTTGACCCCTCGCGACTCGAGCTCGGCCCGCGCGGCGGCGACGTCGTCCACCCGGAACTCGATCGGGTGGGCGTGCGGTGCGAACTTCACGCCGAACGCGTCCGACTGCATCACCGCGATCGTGAGATTGCCCGTCTCGAACTCCATGCCGGGCATGTCGCCCCACTGCTTCGAGCGCTCAAGGCCGAGAACGTTCTCGTAGAAGTCGACCGCCTTGTCGAAATCCTGGGTGCCGATGGTGATGAAGTCGGTGCCGGTGACGAGGGGCGTGGATTCGCTCATACCGTGGAGCTTAGACGCGGTAGCGCTGGTCCTCGCCGAACAGGGGGAGGGGATCGCCGCAGATCTCGACGAGGCGCGAGACCGTGCGGGGGCCGATCTGCTCCTCCAGGCTCGCCTGATCGAGGTTGGTGGTCACCACCATGGCGCGCTGGGACTCGTAGCGCTCGTCGACGAGCGCGTAGAGCTGCTCCAGCACCCAGTCAGAGCTCTTCTCGGCGCCCAGGTCGTCGATCTGCAGCAGGTCCACCGACGTGAGCCGCTCGAAGAACTGAAGGTAGGAGTCCTCCCCGGACTCGGCGTCGTAGGTGCGCCGGATGCGCGCCAGCAGGCGCGGGAGCGAGTAGATCGCGACTGTCCGCCCGGCCTCGGCCGCCGCCTTCGAGACCAGCATCGCGAGCGTGGTCTTGCCGGTCCCCACATCGCCCATCAGCCACAGGCCGTGGCCCTGGTCGAGGTTCTCCCCGATCGCGTCCGCGTAGGCCCGCACGGCGGTCAGCACCGGCGCGCGGCCCTTGTCGGAGGCCATGTCGGAGACCGGCGGGCGGTCGAACGAGACGCCGCGATAGCGGGCGGGGATCGCGGACGCGACGCCCTTCGCGCGGCGACGCGCCAGGCGCGGGCCTCGGCACTCGCACGGCCGGGCGATGTCCTCGGGGCCGAGGATCCATCCCGACCCGTCGCAGACTCCCAGCGGGCAGGTCGGCTCCGAGTCGGCGACCCGCAGAGGGCGGGCGCCGCTCACGCCTCGTCGGCCATGTCGACCAGCGGCGGGCCCTCACCGGGACGCTGATCGACCGGCCGCTCCATGTTCCCGTGCGCCTTGTCGACGAACCGGGGGTACTGCTCGAGGAACACCATCTCGACGCTGCCGGTCGGACCGTTGCGGTGCTTGGCGATGATCAGCTCCGCCTCCGAGGGATCGGCCTCCTCCTTGTAGATCGCCTCGCGGTAGATGAAGGCGACGACGTCCGCGTCCTGCTCGATGGACCCACTTTCCCTCAGGTCCGAGAGCATCGGCCTGCCCTGCTGCGGGCCGGTGCGAAGCTCGGGCGCGCGGGAGAGCTGGGAGAGGCCGATGACCGGCACCTCGAGCTCGCGGGCGAGGACCTTCAGGCCTCGCGAGATCTGTCCGACCTGCTCGACGCGGCCGGCGCGGGGGTCGTCCGGGCGCATCAGCTGCATGTAGTCGACGATGATCAGGCCGAGCTTGCCCCCGGCCTCGCTGGAGGCCAGGCGGCGGGACTTGGCGCGAAGGTCGAGCAGGCTGAGGTCGGAGGAGTCGTCGAGCCAGAGCGGCGCCGACTCGAGCTCGTTGCAGGCCTTCAGCACCTTCGGCCACTCGCGCTGGGTGACCTTGCCCTTGCGGAGCTTGTCGTTGGAGATCCGGGCGCGGCAGGAGATGAAGCGGTGTGCCAGCTCGACCTCCGACATCTCGAGCGAGAAGAACGCGACCGTGTCCCCCGTGCCGCCCGCCACGTTGTCGGCGATGTTGCAGACCAGCGCCGACTTTCCCAGCGAGGGCCGCGCCGCGAGAATGATCAGGTTGCCCGGCTGAAAGCCCCCGAGCAGGTTGTCGAGGTCGCGGAAGCCGGACGGGGTGCCCGTCAGTTCGCGATCGCCGCGTGCGAGGGCCTCGAGGCGGTCGACCTCCTCGGCGAGGACGTCGGCGACCTTTCTGAAGTCGCTCGCCCGGTCCTCGTAGGCGACCTTGAAGAGCAGCGATTCGGCCTGCTCGACGAGGTCCGCCGGGCTCGCCCTCGCGCTCGTGGACAGACTTCTGGATCCGGTGCGAGGCGTTCAGCAGCCGGCGAAGCAGCGCGTTCTGCTTGACGATCCGCGCGTAGTGGCGCGCGTTGCCGGGCGCCGGGACCGCGCTGGGGAGCTGCGTGACGTTCTCCCGGCCTCCCGCCTCGGCCAGCTCCCCCGTCTGCGTGAGGTGCTCGGCGACGGAGATCGAGTCGACCGGGTCGCCCCGCTCGTGCAGCGACTTGATCGCGCGGTAGACGACGCGGTGACCCTCGCGGTAGAAGTCCTCCTCGTTCAGGCGGACGTCGAGGATGACGGCGTCGATCGCGCCCTCGGAGACCATCATCGCCCCGAGGGCCGACTCCTCGGCCTCGAGGTTCTGTGGTGGTATGTGGGCTGTATCCGCGCTCGGCCATCGCTCTCGTCTATTAGAGGGACGGCGGCGGCGGAACTAGGCCCCCGGCGGCCCGTCGCCCCAATCAACCACAGGCCGGTCCGGAGCGCGACCCGTGAAGGCGGCTTTTGCGGGAACTAGCGAGACATACGCCGCCGGGATGTCGCTTTGCCATGGAAGGCCGGCGCGCGCTCGAGACGCCGAACGTCCCCGCCGTACCCCTATAGCGGGGGTTCCGGGACGTTGGAGCCGACCTTGCGTCATCGGACTCGTCGCTTTAGGCTGAACGCATCGCAAGTTCAGGGGGTATGCAAAGGAAGGCAGGCAGGCAGGGGATTCCCCGGCGGACGGTGCTGGTCTTCGTCGCCGCGACTGCGCTCGCGCTCGCCGTCGCCGGCGTTGCGGGCGGCGCCACCGGAAGCCTCACCTACAAGGACTGCATCACGGGCGAGACCGAGAGCGGGCCGGCGGGATCGGATGCCTGCGTGGCGATCGCCTCGGCCGCCAGCGCGAACTCGGGGCTCGGAGGGCCAAGCTCCGTCGCCGTTAGCCCCGACGGCGAATCGCTCTACGCGCTGTCGGGTGAGGACGACGCGATCGCGCAGTTCAGCCGAAAGACGTCGAACGGGAAGCTGACGTACGAGGGCTGTATCACCGGGGAGGCCGCGACCGGCCCCACCGGCTCGGACGCCTGCGCTGCGCTTCCATCGGCGACCGCAACCGGGGCCAACTCCGGCATGGACACCCCGCTCTCGGTCGCCGTCAGCTCCGACGGCAAGGCCGTCTACGCGCTCGGTAAGGGAGACGACGCGGTCGTCCACTTCAAGCGCAAGCGCTCCACGGGTGAGCTCACTTTCGAGGAATGCCTGACGGGCGAGACGGTCAGCGCCTCTGCATGCACGACGATTCCGGGGGCAACCGCGGCCGGCGAGGGCGCCGGGCTCAACGATCCGCAGTCGCTCGCGCTGACCGGCGGCGCGGCGCTCTACGTCGTGGCGCTGGGCGACGAGGCTGTGGTGCGACTCAAGCGGGACGCCGACACCGGCGAGCTCACCTACGAGGGCTGCGTAACCGGCGACACCGCCGCCGGGCCGACCGGTTCTGGCGCCTGCGACGAGATCCCCTCCGCGACCGCCGGGGGCGCCGCCTCGGGCCTCTCCAACCCCATCGACCTGGCGGTGAGCGGAGACTCCGTTTATGTCGCGGGCCAGGGGGACACGGCGATCGCCCGCTTCAGCCGGGGCGCGGGAGGGGTGCTGGCCTACAAGAACTGCATCACCGGGGAGACCGAGGCCGGGCCGACGGGTTCTGGCGCCTGCGACGAGATCGCTTCCGCCGAGTCCGGGGGTATGGGCTCCGGACTCGACTCCCTGCGCTCGGTGGCGGCGAGCAAGGACGGCAGCTCGCTCTATGCCACCGGCCCCTCCGACGATTCCGTGGCCCGCTTTGACCGCAACAAGTCGAACGGCAAGCTCACCTACAAGGACTGCCTCAGCGCGCAGGATCTCGACGTCTGCCGCACCATCCCGGGCGCAGCCGACGGGGCGGACACGGGGCTCGACACGGCCGGCGACCTGGCGATCAGCTCCGACGGCGCCTCCGTCTACGTGGCAGCGCCCTTCGACGATGCGGTCACCGTCCTCGCGCGCAACACCTCCAGCGGAAGGCTGACTCACCGCAGCTGCATCACGGGCGAAAGCGCAACCGGGCCGACCGGCTCCGGCGCCTGCTCGGAGGTCCCGGCGTCGGCCGAGAATGGCACCGACTCGGGCCTTGACAACCCGCAGGCAATCGCCCTCAGCCCCGACGACTCCTCGCTCTACCTGGGCACGAACGCCGACGATTCGATCGCCCGGTTCTCGCGCGCCCCTTAGAAGACGCCGACCCGGTCGGGGGGCCAGTAGGTGGCGAACGCCTGGCCGATGACCCAGTCGCGCGGGATGGGGCCCCAGAAGCGGCTGTCGTCGCTGCTCGGGCGGTTGTCGCCCATCATGAAGTAGTGGTCCGGCGGGACCGTGATCGGCTCGGGGAAGTCGCATTGCGAGGGGTCACGGCACGGACGCGCGAAGCTCTCCTTCGCCTCGACGCCGTTGACCACCGGGTGGCCGTCGTGGATGGTGAGCTCGTCGCCGGGCCCCGCGACAACCCGCTTGATGAAGTTGGTGTCGGACTCCTCGCCCACGGGGGCGGCGCAGACCTGGCCGGGCAGCTCCTGGACGCCGCACTGGTCGCGCCCGGTATCGGCGCCGACCGGTGGGTGGAACACGAGGATGTCTCCGATCCCCGGGTCTCCGAAGTGCGTCCCGGCCCGGTTGACCAGCACTCGCTGCCCGATCTGGAGGGTGGGCTCCATCGATCCCGACGGGATCCGATACGGCTTGACGGCCCATGCCTGCACGGCGAACGCCAGACCGATGGCGCACGCCACCGTCAGCACCAGCTCGAAGAGCCCGCCTCTTTTCGCGAACGGAGACCTCATATCCGGGGAAAGAGGCTAGGACACGGGACTAAGGACAACCTGAGCGCCGGGCGCTCCGCTAGAGCGCTGCCAGCGCCTCGTCCTTCGTCTGGAACAGCTTGATGCTCTTCCCCAGCCCGTCCTCGAGGGTCCAGAGCTGGACGCCGGAGGCCTCCACGTCCACCCCGCTCCCCTTCCCGCGCATGGCCACGCGGTTGACGACCAGCACGCGTGTCTCGTCGACCTCGGTGATCTCCTGCGGATCCCAGAGCACCGACTCCCACGCCTCCAGGAAGGTCGACCAGAGATCGAGCACCCCTTCACGCCCGGTGTAAACACCCCTGAGCGGGCCGATCGAGTTCTCCCAGTCCATGACGAAATCGTCCGCGGCCATCGCCAGCGCGCGCTCGATCTCACCGGTGTTGAAGAGGTCGATGGTCCGGCGGACCAGGTCGACGTTGCTCTCAGCCATCGGCCGAGAAGCTATCGCGGCTTACTTCTGCTCGGCGACGATGGTCTTGACGCGGGCGGTCTCGCCGCCACCGACGTCGACCTCGACCATGTAGGTGCCGATCGCGCGGATGTCCTCATCCAGGCGGATCTTCTTGCGATCGATGCGCAGGCCGCGGGCCTCCCCGATCGCGTCGGCGATCTCGGCGTTCGTGACGGAGCCGAAGAGCCGGCCGTCAGGACCGGCCTGATGCTGAATCGTGAGCACCGTCTTCGAGAGCAGTGCCGCGGTCTCGCCGGCGCGCTCGGTCGCCTCGCGGGCGGCCTGCTCGGCGCGCTCCTTCTGGCGCTGCGCGGCCTCGAGGGCGCCGGGGGTCGCCGGCTGGGCGAGCTTGCGGGGCTGAAGGTAGTTGCGGAGGTACCCGGGAGAGACGTCCACGGCCGTGCCGGCCTCGCCGAGGTCGGGAACGTCCTTGAGGAGAATCGCCTGGGCCATCCCGGCTTCTCCTAGCGCTCGCCGACGTAGGGCAGGAGCGCGATCTCACGGGCGCGCTTCACCGCCAGGGCCAGCTCCTGCTGGTGGCGGCGGGAGAGCCCGGTGACGCGGCGCGAGCGGATCTTGCCGCGGTCGGAGATGAAGCGGCGCATCGTCGCGAGGTCCTTGTAGTCGATGTGCTCGACGGTGATGCGCGTGTACTTGCGCGGGCGCATGCGGTCGCTGGGACCGCGGCGCCGGCCGCCGCCTCCGCCACGGCCGGGAGGGCCGCCGCCGGAGCTGCCGCCCTGTGTGGTGCGCTGCTGGGGACGCGGCATCAGGCGCCCCGATGGATGTCGTTCGCTTCAGTCATACGAATCGCGCCGCTCCGGAGCGACGCGAGACGCTGATGATAGAGACTCGGGCGCGAGCCGCCCGGCCGACGGGCCCGCCTAGAACGGGATGTCGTCGTCGCTGCCGCCGCCGGCGCCGACGCTGGCCGCCTCGCCCTCGAAGTCCGAGGTGTCCGCGGGGACGTCCGACTGCGGCGCGGCGAAGCCGTTCCCGCCACCGTTGCCGCCGCCCGAGCTCGAGGAGCCATCCCGGCTGCCGAGGAACTGCACGGACTCGGCGATGATCTCGACCGCCTGGCGCTTGTCGCCGCCCTCGGTCTGCCACTCGCGCCACTCGAGGCGGCCCTGGACGGCCACCGGGCGGCCCTTGGAGAGGTACGTGGAGCAGTTCTCGCCCTGGGCGCCCCAGACGGTGACGTCGAAGTAGTTCGGCTTGTCAACCCACTCCGTTCCCTCCTTGCGGCGGGTGTTCACGGCGACGCGGAGCTTGCACACGGCGGTGCCGCTGTTGAGGTGACGAAGCTCGGGGTCGCGGGTGAGGTTCCCGGTGACGACGACCGAATTGATGTTGCTTGCTGCCAAGGCGATCAGCCCTTCCTATGGATTCGTTTGCTCGTACCCGAGTCTAAGGAGCGAGTCGGCCGGTTCTCTCCCCCTCTGACGGGAGAAGGCGCAAATAGCGGGGTGAGCAGGGGCTACTGCTCGTCGGGTGAGGCCGGGGCCTCGGGCGCGGCGTCCTCGGCGGGCGCCGCGGGCTCCGGGGCAGGCTCGCCCTCGGGCGGCGCGATCGGCGCCTCAGGGGCTCCGGGCGCCTCGGCGGGGGGTGTCGGCTCCTCGGCGGGAGCGTCGGGTGCCGCGGCGGGCCTCCGGTGCGGCGGGTGCCTCGGCAGCGGGCTGCGCGGGGGGCGCCTCGACCGGCTCTACCGGCGCGGCCACGGGCTCGTCGTCGGCGCCGCGCGAGTAGCCGTCGCGGTCGCGTCCGCGGCCGCCCGGCCCGTCGCGGCGCGAGCCGCGCTCGGGGCGCCCGGATGAGAGGGGCGTCGGGGGCGGGGGCACGATCACGGGGTTGCGCGGGTCGACCTTGAAGAGGCGGAAGCGCAGGACGCCGTCGGCGATGCGCAGGTTGTGGTTCAGCTCGTCGAGCAGTGGCGTGCCGCCCGACTCGAAGCGGAAGAAGCGGTAGTCGGCCTCGGTGCGCTGGTTGATCTCGTAGGCCATCTTGCGCATCCCCCACGAGGTGTCGTGCTTGATCGCGCCATTCGACTCGATGCGCTGGCGCGCGTCGGTCGGCGATCTGCTCGCGGCGCTCGTCCGGGGCCTCCGGATCGAGCATCAGGACGAGTTCGTATTCGGCTTGAACAGCGGGCATCGGCGGCGCAGGACTATAGCGGGGGTCGCCGGGGCGACCGACCGGGGGCGCTCGGTGCCGTGCCGGGCTTGTGGATGTCCGATGGCCCTGCTGGAGCACATCCGCTGGCGCACCGCGGCGCGTTTCGCCGCGCTCGCCGTGGGCGTGCTCGGCGGACTGGTCGCGCTCGGCGCGCTCGCTCAGCCGCCCGAGGCTCCAAGGCTCGCGGCCGACATCGGCCTCACCCCGTCCCCGCCCGCCCCCAAGGCGCCCGCGCTCACCCCTCCGGCGCGGGCGCCGGCGCGGGCGGCTGCCCGTGAGCCGAGGCGGAAGACCCCTCGGGCCCGACCGCTCACCCGAGGAGGCCGCCAGGCCGGCTCACCACGACGAGGGGCCCGCTGACCGGACGGGCCGCGGCGCGCCACACGTCGCCGCGCCGCAGGCCGCCGCTCCACCCACGGCGGCTCCCCCGCCGCCGCCCGCGCCCGCCCCTCCGCCCCCGCCCGCCTACGTCCCGCCGCCGGCGCCGCCCGCGCCGCCGCCCGCCTCGAGCGAGTTCAGCTTCGAACGATGACCCCGACCAGGCCACAGGAGACAGCGATGCAGAAGACGCCGATCAAGGAACCGACGCGCCTCAGCCGCGCGACCGTCGCGGTCGTCTGGCTCGCGGCCGCTGCCGTCGCGATCCTGATTCTCCTGGTCGCCGCGGGCAGCGCCGAGGGCGGCATCTACCGGGCGGCCCAGTGCAACCCGGGCCTCGGCGCCGGCCGAGGCGACTTCACGTTCGAGCGAAACTCCGATCACTACGCCTCCGAGGCCGACTGCGAGGGCCCGGGGCTCGTCGTGCGCCACCGCAACCGCTCGAGCAGGCGCGATCGCTGGGGAGCCTGGACGCTGCCGGCGCCCACCGGCCTCCTCTTCACCGTCGATCCGCGCGCAGGGTCGCCGGCACCGCCGAGGACGGGCACGTGCCGGAGCTCTTCGCCGGCATTCAGGGGACGAGCGCCACCTCCCTCGGCCGTGCGAGCGGCGGGCCGCACACGGTGAGCTGGCGTGGCGAGGGCACGCGTGGCCTTCAGGCTCGGCTTCGTTGCGCCCGCAGCGGATGCGGGGAGGGCTCACACGCCCGGGTGATGATCCGCCGGGTGGCCCTTCGCGTGTCGGACGAGACCGAGCCCACCGCCGAGCTGGCCGGCCCGCTGGGCTCCGGGCAGACGCAGCGCGGCGCCAGCACTCTGGAGGCGCTCGGGGCCGATGTCGGCTCCGGCGTGCGGCGGATCCACCTGGAGGTCAACGGCAAGCCGGTCACCTCGCGGCGCGTCCCGTGCGAGCTGCGCCGCCGGATCGCCCTCCGGCTGCGCCCGTGCCCCGCGAGCGCCGAGAAGGTCTACGAGCTCGACACCTCAGGGCGCACCTTCCAGCAGGGCCTGAACCGGCTCCGCGTCTGCGTCGACGACTTCGCCACGGTCGGCGATCGCAACCGCGCCTGCGCCCGCCACAAGGCGCGCGTCGACAACGAGTGCCCGGTGGACGACAGCACCGAGCAGGGAACGCTCGAGGCCCACATCTCCGGCACCCGCGGCGGCGCGATCCGCCATGGGCGCCCGGCGCTCGTGAGCGGCACGCTGACCGGCCCATCAGGGACGCCCGATCGAGGATGCCCGCGTCTGCGTCGCCACGCGCACCGACCTCGGGGACGCGGTCGAGCACGTGGTGGCCACCCCGCGAACCGGGGCCGGCGGGCACTTCGAGGCACGCCTCGAGCCGGGGCCGAGCCGCGAGGTCCGCATCGCCCATTGGTCGGACTCCCGGCGACGTCGCGGAGCGCTATCTGGACCTGCGCGTCCGCGCTCATCCCAGGCTGCGGGTCGCCCCCGCGCAGCTGCGAAACGGCGAGGAGGCGCGCTTCACGGTGCGCCTGCACGGCCCCGACCCCGGTGGCCGGACGGTGCAGCTCCAGGCGCGAACGGGCGGACACTGGGTGCTGGTCCGCTCGCACCGGGCAAGCCGCAAGGGCGTCTGGCGGGACTCCTACCGCTTCACGTCCACGACCGGCTCGCGCGTCTATCGCTTCCGCGCCGTGGTCCCGCGCCAGCGCGGCTATCCCTACCTGCGCGGCACCTCGCACGTGCGCCGGGTGCGCGTCGGCGGCTAGGGATCAGCGATCTAGTCCGCGCGCTTGGCGCGGATGTCGGCGAGCTGCTCGTCGATCCAGACGCCCGGATCGCGGTCGCGGACGATCTCGCGCAGGCGATCGGCGCGCAGCTTCCGCTCCTCCGCCGACATCGTGAGCGCGCGGTGGATCGTGTCCGCCTGCTCCTGGATGTCGAACGGGTTCACGGTCAGCGTGCAGTCGCCCAGCTCCTCGTGGGCGCCGGTGTTCTCGGAGAGGATCACCACCCCGTCGCGTGTGTTGACCGCCGGGGCCTCCTTGGCGACGAGGTTCATCCCGTCGAAGATCGAGTTGACCATCAGCAGGTCGAACTGCTTGTAGCGAGCGACCGCCTCGGGGAAGTTCTCGTAGATCCGCAGGTCGATGGGCATCCAGTCGGTGGTGCCGTGGCGGTGGTTGACGACGGCGACCAGCGCCTCGATCCGCTCCAGGTACTCCTGGTACTCGGGCACGTCCTGGCGCGAGGGCTGGAGGTGGGCGATGAACGTGACCCGCTCGCGGAACTCCGGGTGCTGCTGGAGGAACGTGTCGAAGGCGGTGAACCCGCGCAGGACGTTCTTCGAGAGGTCCGCCCGGTCGACCCGCAGGATGAGGTGGTCGCGGCGGCGGCGCAGGAGCTCCTCCTCGTAGCCGGCGACCTCCTCGGAGGCGGCGACGCGCTCGAAGCGCCCCGCGTCGATCCCCAGCGGATAGGCGCGCACCCAGGTCTCGCGGCCGGAGTGCAGCACCGCGCCGCGCTCGTAGTCCACCTCGAGCTCCATCAGCTCACGGCAGCAGTGCAGGAAGTTGCGGCAGTAGGCGCTCGTGTGGAAGCCGATGATGTCGTTGGCGAGCATCCCCCGGTAGATCTCCTCCCGCCACTTCACCGGGAGGATGCGCCAGGAGTCCGGCTGGCTCCACGGGATGTGGACGAAGTGCTGGAGGAAGGCGTCGGGGCGCTCCTCGCGAATCAGTCCCGGGCAGGTGTAGAGGTGGTAGTCGTGGAGCATCACCAGCGGCTTGTCGTTGCCCTCGATGGTTCGCAGCACCGCCCGGGCGATGTCGTCGTTCACCACCCGGTAGCCGTGCTCCCAGGCGTCCGCCTCGTCGGCGCGAATGTCCGGCGCGTTCGAGAGGTCCCACAGGTAGTGCTGGATGAACCAGAGGATCGGGTTGGCGATGACGCTGTAGAAGCGCTCGTAGGCCTCGGCGTCGGACTCGACCAGGAGCACCTGGTAGGAGACGCCGTCGAGCTCGACGGTGGTCGGGCGCCCGTCCACCTCGCGGGTCACGGCGACGTCCTCGGCGGTCATCGCCGAGGCGATCCACAGCGCGTCGCGGTGCGCGACCAGGCCCTGGAGCGCCGTGACGAGCCCGCCCCCGCCGCGCCGAACCATGCGTTCGCCGGCCTCGGTCCGCTCGAACTCGGCGGGGCCGCGGTTGGAGACGATTACGAGTTGATCGGAATCCGGCACAGGCGGGATCGACCTTACCCACCGTGCGCTCGCCCTAAGTCGGGTCAGGCTACGGGGCCGGTCCCTCGGCCCTGTACGTGATCCCGTCGAGGCTGACGAAGTTGTCGACGCTCGCGTTGTTCGGGCCGTCGTAGACGAGGACTGCGTTGGGCCCAGTGACGATCACAGCGACCTGCGCCAACGTCGCGTCGCTGGCAAGCACTCCGAAGCGCGCCACGCCGCTCTGTGTGGCAGGCGTGTAGGCGCTGCGGCATCGTGAAGATCGCGCCGCCCTCGGTCGCGTCGGCCGCGCCCGGGCAGCGCACGGCTCCCTCGAGGTGGACGACCCGGCGGGCGTCCATCCAGTAGCCGGGTGGGCTGGCGCCGCCGATCGCCCAATTCGATATGCCGTCGCAGGTCAGGAACGTCGGCGAGATCGCGGACTGCTCGGAGGCGAGGTCCGCCGGGCCGATGCTGTTGTTGGCGAGGTCCGCCGGGCCGATGCTGTTGTCGGCGATCGTCGGGGGCTGCGGCGACCGCACGGGCCGACGCTGTCGGTGGACAGGTCATCGCCCGTGATCGCCCCGTTGGCGATATCGGAGCCTTCGATTCCGCCGTCGACGAGATTGCCGGAGTCGACCGAGTCGGGAGCCAACTCGGAGGCCCGCACCGCGTCCTCCCTGATCTGCTTCTTCGTGACGCTGTCCTTGGGCAGGTTGATCGCTGCGTACGAGGCTCCGCCGAGGGCGATGAACAGCGCGAGCGTGGCGACCACGTTCGAGTAGCTGAGGTGCCCCCGTCCCCGGAGCGCTTCCCTGCACATGCGGGCAATCTACACGCGGCCGACGGGATGTCAAGGAAGCTATCCGAGATCGGCGACGGTGAACATCCGCAGCCAGTCGCGCAGCAGGCGCGGGCGTGAGGAAGTGCTCGCGCGCGTGCTCCTTGCCCGCCTTGCCGAGGCTCTTCGCCAGCTCCGGGTCCTTCAGGATGTCGATCGAGCGCTGCGCCGCCTCCTCGGGGGAGGAGACGAGGTAGCCGGACTGTGCCGTCCTCGATCTGAAGGGGGATGCCGCCGACGTCGCCCGCGATCATCGGGCGGCCCTTCCACAGGGCCTCGGTCACGGTCAGGCCGAATCCCTCCCGCGTGGACTTCTGCATGCACACGTCTGCCTGCGACTGGAACGCGTTGACCTCGATCGCGCCGACGTTGTTCAGGTTGTTGAGGATCTTGATGTCGGGGTCGCCGTCGGCGTGGCGCATCGTCTGGTGGAAGAACTCCCAGCCCTCCGGATCGTCGGTGGCCATCGACCCGACGAGGGCGAGCTGGACGTCGCGGCACCTCCTCGCGCACGATCCGGTAGGCGTCGATCACGCCCATCGGGTCCTTCCAGGGATCGAAGCGGGAGACCTGGCAGATCAGTGGGCGCTCGACGTCGATGCCGAACTGCTCGCACACGAACGCCGCGTCGTCGGGCGAGAGCGCCATGTTCTTCGGCGAGAGCGGATCGATCGCCGGCGGGACGATGTTCACCGTGCCGCGCGGGTCGAGGTTCGCCGGCACGTACTGCTGCATGTGCCAGACCGACTGGTCGTAGTCGCGCACGAGCGGCGCG
The DNA here is from genome assembly GCA_963729505.1 of uncultured Solirubrobacterales bacterium. GTDB lineage: Bacteria > Actinomycetota > Thermoleophilia > Solirubrobacterales > 70-9 > JBDTSW01. Next base: position 430,396 of record CAVSOA010000002.1, on the reverse strand, counting down.
AGCCTGGCGATCGTCTCGGGGTTGGGCGTCGAGAGGTCGATGTGGCAGCGCCAGATCCAATGCTTGGCGCGGTCGATCGCGGTCTGGCGCATCCCAGCCGGCTGGGGGTCGTGGATGATGATCACGTCCCAGTCGCCGTCGAGGCTCTCGGCGTTCATCGCGTTGTAGGCCGTGAACACCTCCCACTGCTCGTCGGAGATCGACTGCTCGTCGCCCTGGAGCGAGTTGTGCATGAGCTTGGAGACGTTGAAGAACTCCTCGCGGCCCAGGATCACCTGCCAGTGCGTATCGAGGCCGACGTCGTTCATCAGCGGCACCAGCGTGTAGAGGATCTCCGAGACGCCGCCGCCGAATGCGGTCGCGTTGATGTGCAGGATCCGCTTGCCCTCGAGCGGCTCCGCGAGCGTGCGGATCTCGTCGATCAGCCCGCGGCCGCAGATGTGGGTGTAGTCGGCCAGCGATCGCTGGCCGAGGGCGACTTCGGTGAGCATGGACGCGGCAGGCTAGCGAGCGCCCGCCGCCGGGTGGTTGGCCCGGTGGCTAAATGGCGAGGCTACGAAGGCGCCCGATGCCAGCCTCGACGGCCGCGACGAGCTTGGAATGGAGCTCCGCATTGGCGGACGCGATGCAGGACATCTGATACTCGGCGCCGGAGCCCAGCAGCGGCCGGTCGTCCAGCGAGCCGCCCGCGGCGTCCGTGACCAGAGCGCCGCCCTCGGTCAGGCAGAGGGCCGCGGCGGCCAGGTCGTACGGGGAGTTGTTGAGCACCGCCCCGCCGCCCACCCGCTCGAACTCCTCGCGCATCCCGGGCACCTCGGCGACCATCAGCGGCCCCGGCTCGACGTAGGCGTCGAGCTGGCCCGTGACGACGCGGGTCATGTCGAAGGTCGCGGAGCCGAGGTCGAACGTCCCCCCGCCCACCGAGGAGTTATCGATCAGCTCCGCCAGCACCTCGGCCACCGCGCGAACCGGGCGACCGCGCAACCCGTAGGTCCAGAACATCCTCGAGGGGTCGGCGTTTGCGGACAGGCGCGGGGCGGGCTCGAGCCCCTGGCCGCGCTCGGCCACGAACGCCTGCCCGGACTTGATCTCGATGACGCACCCAACCTCCACGTCGCCCATCGTGGGCTCGCCCTCCAGCTTCGCCGCGGCGACGGAGACACACGCGGCCTCGAAGCCCGCCATCGCCGGACGCGTCCCGTCGATCGGATCGACGATCAGGACGAGCCTGGGGTCGCCCGCGGGCTCCACCATCCCCCGGTCCTCGGAATAGAAGGCGACGCCGGGCGCGCGCTCGGCGATGAACTCCTCCATGAATGCCTCCGCGCGCTCGTCGATCGCGAAGGTCACGTCGCCGCCCTCCCCGGCGCCGGCATGGTCGCGGCCCGCGTGGCTGCCCAACTCGGGCAGCACCTGCTCGCGCAGCGCCAGCGCGAGCTCGACGCAGAGCTCGCGAGCGGTGGGCTCAGAGCCCATCAGCCAGCGTCTTCGCGGGTGCCCAGGGTGACGGAGATCTCCTCGCGCTCGCCGTTGCGGATGACCTCGAGCGTGGCCTCCTCACCCGGGTCGAGCCGCGAGACGAGGCGCGGCAGGTCGGCCTCGCCCACGATGGGCTCGCCGTTGACGGCGACGATCACGTCGCCGCCGGCCTCGATCTCCTGGCCCTGGAAGTCGATCGTCGTATCGGAGCCCTCGATCCCAGCCTCGTCGGCCGGGCCGCCGTCGGTGACCTTGGCGACCAGGGCGCCCGTGTCGACGTCCAGGCCCAGCTTCTCCGCGAGCTGGGGATAGAGCGGCTGGGTCGTGACGCCGATGAAGGCGTAGTCCACGGTCCCGTCGTCGCGCAGCTGCTCGAGCGAGCGCAGGGCGAGGTCGATCGGAACGGCGTAGCCGACGCCCTCGTTGCCGCCCGAGGTTGTGTTGATCTGCTGGTTCAGCCCGATCACGGTCGCGTCGGAGTCAAGGAGCGGACCCCCGGAGTTGCCGGGGTTGATCGAGGCGTCGGTCTGGATGGCGCCGTCGATCTTGAACTCGGTCAGCGAGTCGATCGAGCGGTCGGTCGCGGAGACCACGCCCGTCGAGAGGGACTGCTCCTCGCCGAAGGGGCTGCCGATCGCCGCGACCGGCGCGCCGACCGCGACGTCGTCGAGCGAGCCCAGCTCGAGCGGCTGGATGTCCAGGTCGTCCGGATCGACCTTGATCAGCGCCACATCGGCGTACGGGTCGAAGCCGACGACCTCCGCGGAGACCTGGTTGCGATCCGGGAACTGGACGTAGACCTCCTTGGCGGCGTTGATGTCCCCGGCCGCGCCGGCGGCCTCGGCGTCGGTGACCACGTGAGCGTTGGTGAGGATTTCGCCCTCGTCGGAGATCAGGAAGCCCGAGCCCTGGCCGACGCCACCGCCTCCGCCGAAGAGATCGCCGGTATCGCCGCCGCCACCGAAGATCGAGATGATCGTGACGACTCCTGGTGCCGCCTTCCTGTAGACCGCTCCCGGGTTGAACGCCCCGTCCGCCGTGGCGATGATCACGCGCTCGGAACCACCCTGCTCGGCATCCGCGCCAAGCCCGGCGTTCTCGTCGTCGCCGCCTCCGCAGCCGGCCAACAGCAGCAAGAGCCCGGCGAGCGCGGTTGCCGCCGCGGCCCTCATGCCGTCACCTCCGGCCGCGCAGCCGGAAGGCGGACCGTGAACTCGGTGCGCCCGCGGTGCGAGCTGACCGCAAGGTCGCCGCCCATCCTGACCGCGAGCTCGCGCGCGATCGCCAGGCCGAGGCCGGATCCGCCCAGCTCGTCGCCGGTGTAGAAGCGCTCGAAAACGCGATCGCGGTCATGCGGGTCGATTCCCGGCCCGTTGTCCTTGACGGTCACCAAAGCGGTGCCGTCTCCCTGCTCGGCGCTGATTGTGATCGCGGTTCCCTTCGGAGTGTGGGTGAGCGCGTTGTCGATGAGGATACGGAGGATCTGCGCAAGCCGATCGGCGTCGGCCGCCGCGACGACGTCGATGGTGCGCTCGACCGTCGAGCGTCGAGTCGTTCCCCTCGACGGCCGGGAGGAACTCCGAGGCGACCCGCTCTGCCAGCCTGCCGAGGTGAACGCGGTCGTGCCGGAGCTGGAGCGCGTCGGCGTCGAGCTTGGAGAGGTCGAGCAGGTCGTCGGTGAGCTTCTCGAGGCGGGCGATCTGCACGCGCATGGTGGCCACGAACTCCGCCCTCGCCGCCGGGTCGGGCTCCTCGTCCTCGAGCAGCTCGACGAAGCCCCCGAGCGAAAAGATCGGGGTGCGCAGCTCATGCGAGGCGTTCGCGATGAACTCCTTGCGCGCGCTGTCGAGGCGCGCCAGGCGCTTCTGCATCTCGTTGAACGAGCGCGCCAGCTGGCCCACCTCGTCGGTCGAGTCCACCGGGATCTGCGTCTGGAAGTCGCCGTCCGCGACCGCCTCGGCGGCGGCCTCCAGGCGGCGCAACCTGCGGGTATGGGCCCCAGCCGCGAACCATCCCGCCGCCAGCGCGGCCAGGATCGCGATGGTCCCCGCGATCAGGATCTGCCGCTTGATCAGGGCGACGTTGGCATCGACGTCGGCGAGGTCGACCGAGAGCACCGTGACCCAGCTCGGCTCGCCGTCGACGAACCCCGGCGTCGCGGCCTGCCCGAGGCGCTCGCCGTCAACGCTCTCGACGGCGCTCGTGACCTGCCCGCTCGTGGCCGCTGCGGCCGCGCCCGGATAGCTCGGCTGCGTGGCGCTTCGCTCGACGCTCGAATCCCCGACGACGAACTCGGGCGCCGGCCCCGTTCCCGAGTCGCGGATGCCGAGGACGGTCACCCGGGCGTCGCTCTGCTGGGAGACCGAGCGGATCACCTGACGCAGCTCGGTCTGGGGCACCCCGCTTCGCATCGCGCTCGCGATCCGCTGGACGCCCTCGCTCGACTCCAGTCGCTTCAGCTGCTCGGCCGTCAGCCGGGAATCCAGCTGCGGCACCACGTAGAGATAGACGAAGACCACGGCCGCCGTCGTGATCGCGAAGAACAGCGCCAGCAGCCTGTAGCGGACGCTCATCTGTGCGGGGTGGTCATTCCGGGTCGCGGAAGCGGTACCCCACGCCCCTCACGGTGAAGAGGTACTCGGGTGAGCGCGGGTCCGCCTCGAGCTTCTCGCGCAGGTGCCGGATATGGACGTCGATCGTGCGCGGATCACGGTACGCCGAGTCGCCCCACACGTGCTCGAGCAGGTTCTCACGCGTCATCACGCGTCCGGGTGAGAGCGCGAGCGCCGCGAGGATCTCGAACTCGACGTACGTCAGCCGGATCTTGTCGTCCCGGACCTCCACGACGCGCCGCTCGAAGTCGATCTTCAAATCGCCGATGGCGATCGGCTCGTCGGGGGCCAGACGGGCGGCGCCGCCCATCTCCGAGCGACGCAGGGCGGCGCGGACGCGGCTCCGGAACTCGCGGACCGAGAACGGCTTGGTGATGTAGTCGTCTGCCCCCATCTCGAGGCCGAGGACCTTGTCGATCTCGTCGTCCTTCGCCGTGAGCATGATGATCGGCACCTGGCTGCGGGCGCGCAGGCGGCGACACACCTCGATCCCATCGAGACGGGGCATCATGATGTCCAGCACGACCAGGTCGAAGCGCTGCTCCGCGAAGCGGTCGAGGGCCTCGCGCCCGTCCTGGGCGGAGACCACCTCGTAGCCGTCCTTGCGAAGCGGGTACGTGAGCAGGGTCTGGACAGCCTGCTCGTCGTCGACAAGCAGGATCCGTCCTGAAGCCTCCTCGGGGCTGCCCATCGGCACAGCCTAGTGCCGCTGCTAAAGGGGGTTGAAAGGGATCGTCTAGCCTCGATCGCCGCCCGCACCGCTAGCCATGATCGACTTCCGCCTCTACAGGATCGCCTTCATCCCGGCGATCGCCGCATTCGTCGTGATGATGTTCTCGCTCGAGGGCATCCCGGAGCCGCCGAACCCCCAGATCGCGCCCGCGACGTTCGATGGCGACCGCGCCAGGGACAACCTCCGCGAGATCCTCGCCCTGGGCGACGACCGAACCCCGGGCTCGGCCGCCGACAACGGTACGGCCGCGATCGTGCTCGAGCGATTCGAGGAGATCGCTTCGGGGACGGCCGCCAAGCAGACCTTCGACGCAGAGGTCGGTGGCGAGACCCAGGAACTCCAGAACGTCGTGATCACCCTCGCGGGCGAGTCGGACGAGGTGGTGCTGATCACGGCCGGGCGGGACTCCGCCGAGGGCCCCGGCACGGCGTCGAGCGCGGCGGCCACCGCGGCGCTGATGGAGCTCGCGGAGGCCCTCGGGGGCACCGAGCACGCGAAGACATTCGTCTTGGTCTCTACGGGCGCCTCCAGCGAAGGCGCCGAGGGCGTGCGCCAGTTCCTCGACGCATTCGACGAGCGCGAGCGCATCGTCGCGGCGCTGTCGCTGGTTCAGCCCGGCGCGGCCGACCCCAGGCCCCCGTTCGTTCTGCGGCACTCGACCGACGATAAGAGCACCTCGATGCAGCTCGTACGCATCGCCGAGGAGACCCTCTCCGAGCAGGGGGACCGGGAACCGCAGGGCCGGAGCTTCCTGTCCGAGCTCTCGCGGCTGGCGTTCCCGATGGCGGCGGGCGAGCAGTCCGTCCTGATCTCGGAGGACCTCGACGCGATCGGCATCTCATCCGCGGGCGAGAAGCCCCTCGAGCCCGCCGAGGACGACGAGGAGCACTTCAGCCCGGCCAGTCTCGAGGAGTTCGGAGCCGCGGCGCTGGGCATGCTGTTGGTCCTCGATCCGCTCACCCAGCCCCTTCAGCACGGGCCGGACACATACGCGGAGTTCTCGGGAAGCCTGATCCCGGGCTGGGCGATCGGGGTCTTCGCGCTGGCGCTGCTGCTGCCGGCTGCCGTCGCCGCGCTCGACGGCGTCGCCCGGGCCGCCCGGCGCCGCGCCGGGGAGATCCGGGCCCTCGGGTGGGCGTTCGCCCTGGCCCTCCCGCTCGCCGCCGCCGTGCTGGTGGTCAGGGGACTCGGCGCGGCCGGGCGTGATCGCGTCGCCCGCGTACCCGTTCGACCCGAGCCGGCTGGAGCTGGGCTTCTCGGAGGCGCTTCTGATCGTGGTGCTCGCGGGCGCCACCGCCGCGGCCTACCTCCTCAGCGGCCTCTCGCACCTGCCGCGCAAGGCCCACCGTGAGGCCCTGGTCCCGGCGCTCGGCGCCGCCGCGAGCGCCGGTAGCCTGGCGGTATGGATCCTCGATCCGTTCCTGGCCCTCCTCCTGGTCCCGCTCGCGCACGTCTGGCTGCTGGCCGGGCGCGCCGGAGGAGGCCCGCGAGTGCTGCCGGTCGTGGTCGGGTTCGTCTGCCTGCTGCCCGCGCTGCTCGCGCTGCGCTCCTCGGCCGGCGCGGTGGGCGCCGGACCGTGGGACGTCGTGGTCACGGTCGCCGGCGGGCATCTCCCCGCGACCACGCTGCTCGCGGCATGTCCCCTGCTCGGCGCGCTCGCGGGACTCGTCATTTACGCATGGCACCCGCCCGTGGGGCGGACGAATGGTGGAGGCGAGCTAGGGGTTCGACCCCAGGCGGCTTGGGTACCCGACATGACACGGCCCGGCGCCAGTCTCTATCGACCCGCCGACCACATCAGCCGATGATTCAGGCGAACGGGAAGCGACAAGCACGACACGTGACCACAACTCTGAACCCCCAACGTAAAGAGCCCTCCTTGACTCAGCTCAAGCATCGGATCGCGCAAGGCGAGTACGCAGTGGACCCCGGCGTACTCGCCGGCGAGATCCTCTGGACCGTCGGAGTCGTCAGGCGGGTTCGTCGCGACCTGGCTCCCCCGAGCCAGGACGAAGATGGTCGAACCCGCCGGCGTCGATCGACTCGCCGGTTCGCCCGCGGAGCGACGCAGCCGCTCCGGACGCGGCGCGACCCACGCGGCTGAGCCCGGCGTCCACGCTCTACGGCGACCCCCGCCGGCAGGCAGACGAGGAGCTCGTAGTCCTCGCCCCCGCTGGCTGCCAGCGTCAGCGGATCGACATCCGCCGCCGCCGCCACCTCGGCGACGCCCTCGGCCACCGGTAGCGCCTCGGCCTCGAGCTCGATCCCCACGGCGCTCGCCCGGGCGAGATGCCCGGCGTCGGCCAGGAGTCCGTCGCTGACGTCGATCATCGCGCTCGCGCCCGCCGCGGCGAGTGCGGCGCCCGCGGCGATTCGCGGGACCGGACGGAGCTGGCGCGCGATCAGCGCGTCGGCGACGCCGCCCGGCAGGGACCCCCGAAGCTCCGGGCGCTCCAGCAGGAGCAGCCCCGCGGCGGCGGCGCCGAGCTCGCCCGTCACGAGGACCTCATCGCCCTCCCGGGCGCCGTCGCGGCGCACCAGCGTCTCGGGCGAGGGAGCGTGGCCGACCACCGTGACCGCGATCACCAGCAGCGGCGCCCGCGAGATGTCGCCACCGAGAACGGCGACGCCGTGTTCCCGGCACACGCCGGCGAACCCGTCGGCCAGCGCCAGCACGCTGTCCTCGCCGAAGTCCGCGGGAAGCCCAAGCTGAACGTAGGCCTCGCCGGGCATCGCTCCCATCGCGGCCAGGTCGGAGAGCGCCGCGGCCATGGCCTTGTGGCCGATGGCCTCGGGCGGGGCGGTCGCCAGCCGGAAGTGGACGCCCTCCACCGCCATGTCCACGGAGGTGGCGGTGGCGCCGCCGGGCACGGTGACCGCCGCGTCGTCGCCGCTGCCGGTGGCGACGGTGGCTGCCAGCGGCGAGCGCGCTGACGCGATCGACGCCGAGCCGCTCACGCAGCGCCGCGATCAGCTCGAACTCAGTTCTTCCCGTCGTCGGCAGGATCCCCGCCGTCTTGGATTCCGGGCGCGTAGGCGCCGTTGCCTCCGCCGCCGCCGCCCGCCGTCGTCGTCGTCGTCGGTCGGGGTCGTGGTGGTCGGCGTCGGACTGGTCGACGTGTCGTCGTACTGCTGTGGCCCGGACTCGGAGTGCTCGCCGTAGTAGGAGCTCAGGTTGGGCAGCTCGTCGGGAGCCTCGAACGGCTCACAAGAGGGATCCGCGACGGACATGTAGGCGTTCCACGTCGGAGCCGAGTAGGTCCCACCGAAGGCGCTCGAGCCCATCGACGTGTTGACATCGGGGTCGCCGGTCCATACCGCCGTCGCCAGGTTCTTCGAGAAGCCGACGAACCAGGCATCGGTGTTGTTGTCGGTCGTCCCGGTCTTGCCGGCCAGCGCGCCGCTGCCGCAATAGTTGGCCGCGGTACCCGTGCCGCTCTCGACCACCCCGGTGAGCACGTCGGTGAGCACGTAGGCCTCGCCCTCGGTCAGGACGCGGTTGCCCGGCTCCTCATCGGGCTCGTCCACATCGCCGTTGGGGAACTCGACACGGTCGATCGCGGTCGCGTCGTGGTGGACTCCCCCGCTTGAGAAGGTGGCGTAGGCCGTGGCCATGTCGAGCGGCGACACGCCGATGGTGAGTCCGCCGATCGCCTCCGCGGGGTATCCGTCGAGCGGTGCCTCGACCCCCAGGTCATTGGCCATCTCGACGAAGTTCTCGGGCCCGACGTCCATGCCGAGCTTGGCGTAGACGACGTTGACGGAGCCGACGGTCGCGTCCCGCAGGCTCATCGTCCCGCCGCCGCTCGTGTCACCGGCGTTGTTCACCACCCAGGGGCCGCGTACTGGCCCATGCTGAGGCTCGCCGGGCTCGAGCCCGAGTAGTAGGTGGAGTCGGGATCGATGCCCTGGCTGATCGCCGTCGCCAGCACGAACGGCTTGAACGACGACCCTGGCTGGCGGTGGCCCTGGGCGGCCAGGTTGTACTTGTCGCTCTCGTAGTCGCCCGAGGAGGCCATGGCGACGATGTGGCCGTTGTCCGGGTCGATCGACACGAGCGCCTGCGACCAGGGCTGCGCATACGAGACACGGTTGTCGACGGCGCGCTGCGCCGCCGCCTGGAGGTCCGGCTCGATCGTCGTGTAGATCTCCAATCCGCCCTGGCGGACGGTGTTCACGCCGTAGCGCTTGATCAGGTCCTGCTCGACGAAGTCGAAGAAGTAGCGGTCGCCCTGGATCGTCTCGTAGCGGTATCCGCGCTCGAGCCCGAGTCCATCCTGCAACGCCTTCTTCTCGTCCGCCAGCGAGATGTAGTCCTCCTCGTAGAGCTTGCGGAGCACCTCGTTGCGTCGCTCGTTCGCCGCCTTGGGCGAGTCGAACGGGTTGTACTCCGAAGGGGCCTGAGGCAGGCCGGCCAGGAGCGCCGCCTCGTCGAGATCGAGATCGCTCACGTGCTTGTTGAAGTACACCTGCGAGGCGGCCTCAACGCCCACCGCGGTTCGGCCGTTGTTGGTCCCGTAGGAGGCGGTGTTCAGGTACTGCTCGAGGATCCAGTTCTTGGAGTGCTCCTCCTCCATCTCCTCGGCGAGCTTCGCCTCCTGGATCTTCCGCTCAATCGTGTCCTCGGGATCGGAGATGTAGAGGTTGCGCGCGAGCTGCTGGGTGATCGTCGATCCACCCTGCTTGACCTCGCCCGCCTCGACGTTCTCGACCGCGGCGCGCGCGATCGCCTGGTAGTCGACGCCATCGTGGGTTCGGAAGTTCTCGTCCTCGATCGCGATCGTGGCGTTCCGGAGGGTCTTGGGGATCTCGTCGAGGTCGACCTTCTCGCGGATCGAGTCGGCCTGGATCACGCCCAGGCGTGTGCCGTTGGCCGTGTAGACCGTCGAGACCTCGCCCTTGTCGATCGGCTTCAGGCTGTCGAGCGGGGGCGTGTCCGCGCGGACGTCCATGTACCAGAACCCGGCGCTGGCCAGCGCGACACCCAGGATCGCGAAGACGACCGCGAATCCAAGCGCGACCTTCTTCATCGGCGACCCCCCAGAGCGCCGCTGCCTTCTCCGTGCCCGCGGACTCATCAGCTAGCCAAGGGTAGCGGGGAGGGGAACTCGGCTTTGCACCTCAGCCGGCCAGCAGCCCGGCCGCCAGAAGGGCTTCATGCGAGCGCTCACGCAGAGCCGCCTCCTCCCCGACGATCACCGTGCGGTCGGGGTCGCTCGCCCCGTGGACCTCGATGCGAACGCCCTCGGGCGTCATCTCGGCGACCTCCACCGAGCTCACGTCAAGATCCTCGAGGGCGGCGCGGGCGCGCCCGAGATCGGCATCGGACGGGACCCAGACCGAGATGCTGGCCGGGGCGCTGCGGTCGCCGGTGGAGCGGTTGAAGAGGACGCTCGAGGCGACCTTCTCATTCGGGACCACCATCAGGCGCCCATCGCCCGTGTCGATGAAGGTGTGGGCGAGGGTGACGTCGTCGACGCGCCCGGAGACGTCCTCGATCTCGATCGAGTCGCCGATTCGGATCGGCTGGGTGATCGCGAGCATGATCCCGGCGAGCGGGTTCGCCAGAACCTTCTGGGCGGCGAACCCCAGCACAAGGCCGATGAGGGCGCTGGAGGCGAGCAAGCCCGCGGCGAGCTTGTTGAGCTTGTCGAACTGGCTGAGCGCGATCGCCGCGCCGATCAGCAGGATGAGGATGAAGACAAGGCGCCGGATCAGGCGCAGGCGCGTCTGCGCCCCGCGTGACATGCCGGTCTCCGAGACACGGTCCGCCACGCGGGCGCCGCGCCCGATGACCAGGCGATCGACGATCAGGGCGATCACGACCGCGACCCCCATTGAGATCGCGGCGGTGACCCATTCACCGTTCGCCTGCCAGAACGACTGCTCCACATATGTCGTTTCGGGGCCCGGAGCGACCGTTCCTGCGCCTGCATGGGCGCGTGCGGAACAGGAAAAAAAGGGGGCGCAGCCGGGGACTGCTGCGCCCCTTCACCAAAATGCCCGGCTATGAGGGTCGGCAAACAGGAGAACCTTGTGCGGATGATCACACTCGACGCCCTCGGGCACCCTGGTCGAGCTCGAGCCTCCGTGGGAGCATCTGGCCCGGGCGCTGGGGCAGGAACCCGACGACCGCCTGGTCGCTGCCGTGCGCGCGGAGATGGCCTACTACCGCGAGCACGCGCACACCGGGCGCGACCCCGAGTCGCTCGCCGTCCTCCGCGCGCGCTGCGCCGAGGTCCTCTCCACCGAGCTCGGGCGCGAGGTGGACGTTGCGACGATGATGGGGGCCATCCACTTCCGCCCTTATTCGGACTCGGCGCCGGCGCTGGCCGAGCTGCGGGGACGGGGGCTGGCGCTCGTGTGCGTCTCCAACTGGGACTGCTCGTTGCCGGCCGTGCTGGAGCGCTGCGGGCTCGGCGAGGGACTCGACGCCGTCATCACCTCGGCGGGGGCCGGCGCCCGCAAGCCCGACCCCGCGATCTTCGACGCGGCGCTCGAGGCCGGCGGGTGCACGGCGGCGCAGGCCCTCCACGTCGGCGACACCGCGGAGGAGGACGTCGCCGGAGCCGAGGCCGCCGGCATCCGCACCCTGCTCCTCGACCGCAGCGGGGGCGGCGACATCGCCTCGCTCGCCGAGATCGCAGCGCGACTTGAAAGCATGGACGGGTGAGCGAGTCCAGCTTCCCGCCCCCCGCGCCGGTCCCCGGCCCACCCGAGCCCGGCGTCCAAGTGCCCGTACCCGCGGCCGAGCGCACGCACGGAGCGCTCCCCCGCGCCGAGTGGGGGCCGGCCCAGGCGCTGGCGGGGCTCGGGGTGCTGGTGGTGGTGACGCTGGTGCAGGTCGGGGTGATCTCGAGCGTTCGACTCCGACCTCGACATCCCTCGGCGCCCGCCTTGCGGTCCAGGTGATGCTGGCGGCGTCCCTCGTCGGCGTCGCCTTCGCCGTCGCGAAACCGGGCTCGCTGGTGGATCCGGCCATGCTGGGGCTCAGGCGGCCGGTGACCCCGTATCTTCGGGCCTCGTTCCTCGCCTACCTGGCGTACGTCGGATGCGCGGTTCTGATCGCCCTCGCGATCCAGCCGGAGCAGGACGACGTCACCGAGCAGCTCGGCTACGGCGAGAGCGCGCTGGCCGACATCGTGGTCGGGATCCTCGTGATCGGCGTCGCCCCGTTCACGGAGGAGATCTTCTTCCGCGGCTTCCTCTTCGCCGGCTTCCGCAGCCGGCTCCCGTTCATCGCGGCGGCGGTGATCTCCGCCGGGGTCTGGGGGCTCTTTCACTACACGGGAGAGGGCACCTGGGGCGTCGTTCTTCAGCTCGCCGCCTTCGGCGTGATCCTGTCCTGGCTCTACGAGCGCACCGGTTCGATCTGGCCGCCGATGGCCGTTCACGCCTTCAACAACGCCGTCGCGTTCGCGATCCTGACCTCGTGACGCCGGTTCTGTCGCTCCGTCTGGCAGAATCCCGCTGGTGAAAAGGACACGAGCTCTGCGTTCGGCGGGGGGGCTCGGACTGGCCCTCGCCCTGACGATCGCCTCCGGCGCCCTCGGGCAGGAGGCTGCGCCCGCTCCGGCGCCCGCCGCGACGCCGGCGGAGGACGCCGTCGACCGCGGGCCGCTCCCGCCCGAGCCGGCCCAGGTCACGATCAAGACCTACAACGCCTCCAACCGCACCGTCGACCTGAACGAGAAGGTCCACGCCCTGGCGCGGATCAAGCCCTTCGTCGCCGGCGAGGTCATGCAGATCCGCTTCAGCCACGGCGGCAAGGTCATCAAGCGCAAGAACATGCGGGTCAAGCAGATGGGGCACCGCAACGTCGGCAAGGTCACGCTGAACTCGAAGAAGATCCTCGACCCGGGCAAGTACCGCGCCGTCGCCCTCCACAAGGGATCGCCGAACCAGCAGGCCGATCACGCGAAGTCGCCCCAGTTCCACCCGGTGTTCCCGGACCTCGACCCCGGCAACCGCAACAGCAACGTCCGCCTGTTCAACAAGCTCCTCGACAAGGAGGGCTACTTCACGTCACACGGCGAGCAAGTACAACGACGGGACCGCACGGGCGGTCATGGCCTTCCGCAAGGTCAACAACATGTCCCGCAGCTTCAACGCCAGCCCCGAGATCTTCAAGACGCTGGCCGACGGCAAGGGCGGCTTCAGGCTGAAGTACCCGGGCGCCGGCCATCACGTCGAGGTGGACATCTCCCGCCAGGTCATGGTGCTCGCTGACAACGGTGAGGCCAAGCACATCTTCCACGTCTCCACGGGTGCGCCGTCCACCCCATCCGACCGCGGGACCTTCCGCTTCTACAGCAAGGACCCCGGCTACAACTCGCTCGGCATGTACTACTCCGTCTACTACAACCGCGGCGAGGCGACGCACGGCTACCACTCGGTGCCTCCGTACAACGCGAGCCACGGCTGCATCCGCAACCCGATCCCGAACTCGGTCTTTATCTACAACTGGATCAGTCTCGGGAACACGATGCACGTCTACTCGTAGGTCCCGGATGGGGGACCTCGAGGCCGCCCGCCAGACGCTGCTCTCCGAGGTCCGCGAGCACGGCCTGGTGCTCGGCAAGGTGACGCTCTCCTCCGGGGCGGAGGCGGAGTACTACGTCGACGCCCGCCGCGCCGTCCTCCGCCCGGCAGCCTTCCGCGCCGCGGGCGAGCTGATCGCCGCCAGCGCCGCCGAGGTCGGGGCCCGGGCCGTGGGGGGACCCGACGATGGGTGCGATCCCGCTCGCGTGCGCCGCGATCGCCGTCCCCGCCGGTGATGATCTCGTGGGGTTCTTCGTGCGCGGCGCGCGCAAGGAGCACGGGCTCCAGCGCTGGGTCGAAGGCGCCGTGTCCGAGGGCGAGCGGGTGCTCGTCGTCGAGGACACGGTGACCAGCGGCGGGTCGACGGTCACGGCAATCGAGCGGATCGCCGAGCAGGGGCTCGAGATCGCAGCCACCCTCTGCGTCGTCGATCGCCTCGCCGGCGGCGGCGAGGCGATCGAGGCGGCGTCGGGGGCGCCGTTCAGTGCCCTGCTGACGATCGACGAGATCTACCCGGAGCGTCCGGACCGGCCCGACTAGATCGTCTAGGAGCGCTCCCACTCCATCGGGAGCACTACGTGGGTGCCCGGCAGCCCCTTCAGCTCGACCTCGCGCGACTCGCCGAAGGTGAAGTCCCCGTCCTCGGAGGCGGCCTCGCACACATGCTCGGTGACGAGGATCTCGCCGCCGGTCGCCTGGTCGGCGACGCGGGCCGCGAGGGCGACGTTGCGCCCGAACAGGTCGCCGCCCTTCTCCAGCGCCTCGCCGGTGTGGAGGCCGATCCGCACCGCGATCCGCTTGCCGCGCAGCGCTCGCGGCGGCGTCTCCAGGCGCCGTTGGATCCCTGCCGCCGAGCGCAGCGCCTGAGGCGCCCCGGCGAAGGCGACCATGAACCCGTCGCCCTGCGACTTCACCACGTAGCCGCCGCAGTTCGCTCGACCTCGCGCCGGACGAGCGTGTCGTGGGACTCGAGGACCCGCAGCCACGAGCGGTCGCCCATGCCCTCGTTGAGGGCGGTCGAGTTCTCGATGTCGGAGAAGAAGATCGTGAGCGTCCCGTCGTCGGCGGCGAGCCGTCGAAGCTCCGGCTCGGCCTCCTCGGCCAGCCCGGCCAGCTCCTCGAACGAGCTGCGAAGGACCTCGCCAAGCCCCTCGTCGCGGACGCGGGCCGCCGTCTGAAGCATGGCCCTCAGTGGCGGCGGCGCCTCCGCGCGGGGCGGTCGGGAGCGCGCCTCCTCCAGCTCCACCTCCAGCTGGGCGGCGCGGCGGCGCTCGCCCCGCCACAGGCCCGTCACGCCGAGCAGCGCGACGACCGCGGCGACCAAGAGGATCAGCAGCAGGGCTTCCATGGCCTCAGCCGCTGGGAGCGCCCACCGGCTGGGAGCGCAGGGTCTCGAGCGCCTCGTTGGCCAGCTTCGCCGCCGGCTCGGTCGGCTTGTCGGCGTTTGCGGCGATCACGGCCGTGAAGTTCGCAACGCCGTCGCGGCGCAGGACCACGACCTGGACGTTCTGATTTACCCCGGTCCCAACCGCCTTGCCAGTCCCCTCGACCGACGCGCCGTCGTAGTGGCCCTTGAACGGCTTCACCTTGCCAGGCTCGAGTTCGTCGTAGCTGTCGGCGAGCCCGGTCAGCGTCCGCGCCGCGAACTCGGCGGGGTCGACCTCGAGCGCCTCGTTGGTGCGGTCCGCCGACACCGAGAGCGTCACCAGCTTGTCGGGCGAGCACATGATCGTCACCCCGCCGGGGGCCTCGGCCCCTCCGCGGAGGCAGTCGGCGCCCTCGCGCCACCCCGGCGGCGCGCCCAGCGAGAAGCCCTGGGCGGAGTTCCGCTCGACGGTCCAGCCTCGCTGCAGGCCACCGACCTGCTCCGGCTGCTCCACGTTCGGAGGGCTGGTGGCTTCCTCGGGAGCGTCGCCATCGCCATCGTCGTCGCCGCCGCAACCCGCGAGCAGCGCCAGGCATGCCAGAGACACCCCGAACCTGAGATCGCCGAACATCGCGCGACGAGGCTACCGACGGCGCGTGTAATGCTCAAAACTGGCCAGATGAAGCAAGCAGTTGCCGACAGCCACGACCTGATCCGCGTGCACGGCGCGCGCGTGAACAACCTCAAGGACATCAGCGTCGAGCTGCCGAAGCGCCGGCTGACGGTGTTCACCGGCGTCTCGGGCTCGGGCAAGAGCTCGCTCGTCTTCGGCACGATCGCCGCCGAGTCGCAGCGGCTGATCAACGAGACCTACAGCGCCTTCCTCCAGGGCTTCATGCCGACGGTGGCGCGCCCCGAGGTGGACGTGCTCGACGGGCATCACGACCGCGATCAGCGTGGATCAGGAGCGGATGGGCGCCGATCCCCGCTCCACGGTCGGCACCGCGACCGACGCCAACGCGATGCTGCGCATCCTCTTCAGCCGGCTGGGCAAGCCGCACATCGGCTCGCCCCAGGCGTTCTCCTTCAACGTCGCCTCGGTCACGGCCAGCGGCGGGATCACGGTGAAGAAGGGCGCCAAGACCGAGACCAAGAAGGCGACGTTCTCGCGCACCGGCGGCATGTGCGAACGCTGCGAGGGCCGCGGGTCGGTCACCGACTTCGACCTCACCGCGCTGTACGACGAGGAGAAGTCGCTCAACGAGGGCGCGCTCACGATCCCCGGCTACAGCATGGAGGGCTGGTACGGGCGCATCTTCCGGGGCTGCGGGTTCTTCGACCCGGACAAGCCGATCAAGAAGTTCAACAAGCGCGAGCTCCATGACCTGCTCTACAAGGACCCGACCAAGATCAAGGTCGAGGGGATCAACCTGACGTACTCGGGCCTGATCCCGCAGATCCAGAAGTCGTTCCTGTCCAAGGACCGCGACGCGATGCAGCCGCACATCGGGGCGTTCGTGGACCGGGCGATCACCTTCACCACCTGCCCCGAGTGCGACGGCACCCGGCTGAGCGAGGCCGCGCGGTCGTCGAAGATCAAGAAGATCAACATCGCCGACGCGTGCGCGATGCAGATCAGCGACCTCGCCGAGTGGGTGAGCGGTCTGAAGGAGCCCTCGGTCGCGCCGCTGCTCGAGGCGCTCAGGCACACGCTCGACTCGTTCGTCGAGATCGGGCTCGGCTACCTCAGCCTCGACCGGACATCGGGCACGCTCTCGGGCGGCGAGGCGCAGCGCACGAAGATGATCCGCCACCTCGGTTCGTCCCTCACCGATGTCACCTACGTCTTCGACGAGCCGACCGTCGGCCTGCATCCCCACGACATCCAGCGGATGAACGACCTGCTGCTGCAGCTCCGCGACAAGGGCAACACGGTCCTCGTCGTGGAACACGAGCCGGAGGCGATCGCGATCGCCGACCACATCGTCGACCTCGGCCCCGGTGCGGGCACGGGCGGCGGGGAGGTGGTGTTCCAGGGCACCCTCGCGGGACTGCGGCGAAGCAAGACCCTCACCGGGCGGCACCTGGACGACCGAGCCTCGCTGAAGCCGGATCCACGGACCTCATCGGAGGTGCTCGAGGTACGAGGCGCCGACACCCACAACCTGCGGGACGTCGACGTCGACATCCCGCTCGGGGTGCTGGTTGTCATCACCGGGGTGGCGGGCTCGGGCAAGAGCTCGCTGATCCAGGGCTCGGTGTCTGAGCGGGAGGGGGTCGTGACGGTCGACCAGACCGGAATCCGCGGCTCGCGACGGAGCAACCCGGCGACGTACACCAAGCTGCTCGACCCGATCCGCAAGGCGTTCGCGAAGGCCAACAACGTGAAGCCGGGGCTGTTCAGCGCCAACTCCGACGGCGCCTGTCCCGTCTGCAACGGCGCGGGCGTCATCTACACCGACCTGGGGATGATGGCCGACGTCGCCACCACCTGCGAGGAGTGCGAGGGAAAGCGCTTCCAGGCTGAGGTGCTGAAGCACAAGTTCGGGGGCAAGGACATCAGCGAGGTCCTGGCGATGTCGGTCGCAGAGGCCGAGGGGTTCTTCGGCGGCGGCAAGGCGGAGACGCCGGCCGCGCACACGATCCTCGAACGCCTCGCCGACGTCGGGCTGGGCTACCTCAGCCTCGGCCAGCCGCTCACGACGCTGTCCGGCGGCGAGCGCCAGCGGCTCAAGCTGGCCACGCGCATGGGCGAGAAGGGCGGCGTCTACGTCCTCGACGAGCCGACCACGGGCCTGCACCTCGCCGATGTCGAGCAGCTGCTCGCCCTGCTCGACCGGCTCGTCGACTCCGGCAAGTCGGTCATCGTCATCGAGCACGACCAGGCCGTCATGGCGCACGCCGACTGGATCATCGACCTCGGCCCCGGCGCCGGCCAGGACGGCGGCAAGATCGTCTTCGAGGGCACGCCGGCCGACCTCGTCGCCGACGGCTCCACCCTCACCGGCGAGCACCTCGCTGCGTACGTCGGCACCTGAAAGCGCCCCGACCAGGATTCGAACCTGGGGCCTACTCCTTAGGAGGGAGTCGCTCTGTCCAGCTGAGCTATCGGGGCTCATGCGCAGATTACGGCTCTGCGGACTAGACGCGGGATACTGCGGGGACGATGTCCCAGGAGAACGTGGAGATCGTTCGCAGGGCCTTCGCATTCGAGGTTCACGCGGTCGGCGATCCCGCCGAGGCATGGACGTACTTTGACCGCGACCTTCTTTGGAACCCCCTCGAGGAGGACATGTCGCATGGCCCTGATGCAGTGCGGGCCTACTACGAGCGTTGGGAGAGCTCTTGGGAAGAGCAGGCGGTGACCGACGAGGAGTTCATCGACGCGGGGGACCGCGTGTTTGTAGCGGCCCTTTTCCGGGGGCGCGGCCGGGGCAGCGGCGCCACCGTCGAGGCCTACTTCTACGGCGTCTACGCCCTGCGCAACGGCAAGATAGTTCGCATGGACGAGTACACCGAGCGGGCCGACGCCCTCGAAGCCGCCGGGCTGCGGGAGTAGGCGATGTCGCAGGAGAACCTGGAGAAACTGCACCAAGCCGTTGACGCGGTTAGTCGCCACGACAGGGCGGTCTTCATGGCGTTTTGTGCTCCAGAGATTCGTAAACATTCCCCCCGCGGACTGGCCGGAATCCGAGCCTGCGCGAGGCCGCGAGGCCGTCTGGGACTTCTTCATGACAACGAGCGAGCCATGGGAAGAGACCACTTACAAGATCATCGACTCCATCGACGCCGGGGGCGACAAGATCGCGGTGCAGCTGCGGGCCGACATGCGGGGCAAGGCGAGCGGCGCAGGTGTCGCGTGGAGCTATTGGCAGGTGGTCACGTTCCGCGAGGGGAAGGCGGTGCTTTCCGAGTGGTTTACCGAGCGGGCCGAGGCCCTCGAAGCCGCCGGGCTGTCGGAGTAGGCGATGTCGGAGGAGAACGTGGAGATCGTGGGGAGGGCGTACGAGCGATTGAACGCCGGTGACGTCGATGGTTTCCTCCAGTCTTGCGCCACGGACTTCGAGTTTTCGCGACCTGCCCGAGCTTCCAGGCTCGGGAGTGTTCATCGGCCACGACGCCATGCGCGGCTGGTACGCGACGCTGGTTGATGCGTTCGAAGACCTGCGTTTCGAGGTGGACGAGTTCATCGACACCGCGGGTGATCGCGTCGTCTTGATGAACCGCGCGACAGGGCAAGGCAGGGGCAGCGGGGCCACGGTCGAGCTAGCTTTCTCCACCGTCTTGACACTGAGAGGCGGAAAGGTGATCAAGCTCATCGTCTACGGCGATCATGCGGACGCCCTCGAAGCCGCCGGGCTGCGGGAGTAGCCCATGAGGGAATTTTGGGCGGTGGGGACTGGTGGCACCGACAGCACCGAGCGCACCGCCCAGGGTCCCCGACAGTCCCCGTCCATGGGTGAGGCGCTCGGCTCACACCAGCCTACTGAAAAGGCTTGGAGGGCACACCATTGACCTGCCCCCGACCCCTTTCGTGCGCAACCTAGTCGTCGTCGTCCGGGTCGTCCGCCTCGTAGAGGCTCTCGCTCGCGAGCTTGGTCATCCGCCGGTCCCAGAGGACGACGTCCAGGTAGTGATCGTCGCCGAAGCCGTGGACCGCGTCGACGGCGACCAGGGTGAAGCGGCCGTCGTTCACGGCGGTCTGATCGATCGTCTGCTCGTCGAGCTCGGCGCTGGCGGCGACGGCGCCGCGCACCATCGGCAGGCCCCAGATCAGGGTGACGTCACCGCCGCGGTCGCCGTCGGCCTTCCAGGCGCCGATGACGTCGTCGTTCAGGTCGACCTTCCAGTCCGGGTTGTCGTCGGCGGTCACGTCGGTGAAGTCGGCCGTCGCCCGCAGGTCGCTGGGCTCCTCGTCGTCCGCGCGGACGAACGAGACGTGGCCGAAGTACTCGACCCTCGGCTCCTCGGCGTCGTCGGGCTGCGTCGAGTCGCCGATCACCGGCACGTAGACGCGCCCGCCCCACGCCCGCTCGGGGAACCAGGTGAGACTCTCCGTGTCCAGCGTGGTCCGCGACTCCTCGGCCAGCGGCTCGCAGGCGGAGGAGAACGACTCGGCGAGACGTTCCTCGAAGCGGCCGTAGGGGGCCTTCTCCTGAGGAGCGTCGGCGATGAAGCGGGGATACGGGCGGCCTGAGGGCGGGGTCATCGGCCCGGCAGGGTACCGGGGCCACGCGTAGACTCAGGTGTCGTGAGATTCATCGCTGCCGTCGCCTTGCTGATCGCCGCCCTCGCGATGGCCGCCGGGGCCGGCGCCGGGGAGAGCTTCCGGAGCGCGGTCAAGATCCTCGACGACAAGAGCGGCGACCCTCCCGGCCTCAAGCGGAACTACTACCCGCACTTCACCGGCACCGTCCGCTCGCCGAAGGACAAGTGCGAGGCAAAGCGCACGGTCAACCTCTTCCGCGAGACCGGGGACACCGATACGCCCTCGGGCAGCGACGAGACGAACAATCGCGGCAGGTTCAGGATCGTCGTCGACAAGCCGAACGAGAACGACTTCTACGCCGTCGTGGACAAGCGGACCATCGGCGCCGGCCTCTGCAACGGAGACCGCTCGCCCGTGTTCCACCACGGCGGGTTCTCCCCGCCCCCCTAGCCCAAGCGGCGGAAGCCGTACTTGGCGGGCGCGGGCTCGACGTTCGTCGCGACGTCGGTCGCGGTGACCCGGAACTTGTGGCGGCCGACCTTGACGTCCACCGCCTCCGGCGAATCGCAGGCGAAGGCGGGCTTATGGTCGAGCTGGCAGGTGAACGTCCCGGGCTCGTCGGCCTCGGAACTTGAACTTCACCGTCTTCTTCGTCGTCCTCTTGGGCGGGGTCTTGGTGAGAGTGGTATCGGGCTCGACCGTGTCGACCACGAACGAGACCGAGTCCGGGCTGGGGTCGGTGTTGTCGGCCGCGTCGGTGGCGCGGACGGCAAAGGTGTTCGGACCGTCGGCGAGTGGCCCGAGGTTGTGGGAGAACTCGTGTGAGCAGAGCCGGAAGGCCTCGCCGTTCTCGCTGCACTTGAAGGTCGCACCCGCCTCGCTCGAGAAGCCGATCGTCGGGACTGGCTCGTTGATCACCTCGCCCTCGCTGGGCCCCGAGACGATCGTCGTCTCCGGCGGCGAGCAGTCGACGGCGAGGGCGGTGAAGAACTCGTCGGCGCCGATATCGCGCCGGTCGACGTTGCCCGAGCACTCCGGGGTGGCGTCGAGCGCCCGGGCGTCGCCGTCGAAGTCGACGGTGCCGAGCGGCGGCGCGGCCGGATTCCCGGCGTCGATCATCGGCGAGCCGGGGGCGAGGTGGAAATTGCCGGCGTCGGGGTCACGAACTGCGGGTCGGCGGCGGTCTGTGAAGTCAGTCGCAGCCCGTCGGGTCGGTGCCGGCGATGGCGTCGCCGCGCGAGAAGGTGATCGTGCAGGTCGCTGTTGCGTGTCTCCGCCAATCGCCCTCGACGATGCTCGAGTCGATCGCCAGCGCCCGCGCCGTCGTTGAAGATCGCGCGCGTCGCCGACGATCGTCACGTTGGTCACCGTGACCTCGTCTGCGGTGGGCACGGGTTGTTGTCGACGACGTGCAGCGCGGCGCCGTCGTAGAGGCGATCGCCGTTCAGCGTCGAGCCCATGGTCCCCGAGCTGACCAGGACACCGACGGTGTGCCCGCTGACCTCGTTTCGGACGAGCGTGGCCGGGCCGCTCACGATCATGCCGTAGACCACGCCGTCGGTGGCGGCGTCGGAAAGGGTGTTCTCGCGGATAGTGATCGTGCCTCCGCCCGCTGCCGTCCGCCACGATGCCCTGGCCCTGGCCGGGCAGGTTGTGCGTGCCGGTTATCTCGTTTCCCTCGATCACGGTTGCGCCGCCCGAGGGCGACGGCGAAAATGCCGATGTTCATGCCCGAGATCTCGTTGTCGCGGATCTGGCCATCGACGTACTGGGCCTGGATTCCCAGCCGCGCACGCGTCGTGCTTGGCGCAGGGTCGGTGAACGTGTTGTCGTGGATCGAGACGCCGGTGAGGTTGAGCGTGGCGTTCACTCCTGCTGCGCTATCGGCATCGGGTTCGTCGAAGGTGTTGCCCGTCGACCTCGGCCGGGCCGTCCAGCTGAACGCCGGCACGTTCGCCGCGCAGCACGAGGTCCGTGATCGTGCCCGCCCCGCTCGGCTCGACCGTGACCGCGGTGCCGGCTCCGCCGTCGATCGACCGCGGGGCCGGTGCCGTCGGCCGCAACGAAGTCCTGGAAGTCCAGCGAGCGCCCGCCGCCGACGGTCACCTCTCGAGGTAGGTGCCGTTGTCGACGAGGATCGAGTCGGCGGCGGCTGAGTCCGGATGGCGTGGGCGATCGTCTCGCACGGCTTCGGCCTGGCGGGCAGGCGGGTTGGCGTTCGGGCCCGTCTCGGCGTCGACGTAGCGGTCAACCGCGGCCGCGGTGGCGGGCGCTATCGCCGAGCGCAAGCGCCGCTGCGATCCCTACTCCAAGTCCCCGTCTGAACATCGCCTTCCCTCCCTTTCGGCGTCCCTGCCACCGCACACATTACTGCTCCGTCAGGAGATCAACTCGCGCAGGTCCGCAGCGGCCCGTTCGGGTGGGTAAACGTTGATGTCCACCCCGGTCCCCAGTTCGAACCCGGCGCGGTTGGTCAGCCGGGGCAGGATGTCCAGGTGCCAGCAGAACTCCTCGGTGCCGCGGGGCGCCGTGCGGATCCAGAGGTTGAGCTGCGGCGGGACCTCGAACGCCGCCGCCAGAGCGCGAAGCGCGGTCCCGATCATCGCCGCCCCAACCTCGCCGTCGTCCTCGAATGAGGGAGCCGGCCGGCGCGGGATCACCCGAAGCTCGAAGGGCGAGCGCGATGCCCACGGCGCCACGAGCAGCGCGTCGTCGTCGATCGCGACCAGGCGCTCCTTGCGGCGCACCTCCTCGGTCGCGATGTCGCCCAGCAGGTGGCCGCCCATCGTGTGCTCGTGGTAGGCGGAGGCACGCTCGCGCTCGCGCGCGATCTGCGCCGGCACGAACGGCATGACGTAGAGCTGCGCGTGGGTGTGCTCGAGCGAGGCGCCGGCCGCCGGACCCTCGTTGACGATCAGGTGGACGTAGGCCGCGTCGGGGTGGGCCCGCATCCGCTCGCGCCACGCATCGATCGCCGTGCGCGAGGCGCTCGCCGGACAGCGAGGCGAGGGTCGTGGCGTGCTCGGGCGCGCTGACGATCACCTCGTGCGCGCCCTGGGCCGGGCGCGATGCAAACGGGCTCGGCTCGGTCCCACGGCGGCTCGCGCCGAGCGGATCGACCGAGTCGGACAGCGAGGTCTCTGCCGCGGGTGCGCCTTCGCCCTCGCCGGCGAACACGGGATAGAGGTTCGGCACCGATCGCGCCAGCCAGCCCGGCGTGTCGGGCTCGCCGCCGTCGGGCCGGTTCGCCCATACCTCGGGCGGCGTGCGGTCCTCGCGCCCCTCGCAGAAAGGACACTTCTCGGCGGCATCGGGCTTGGAGTCGGCCGGCTCGGGGGCGAACGCGTCCGGGCGCTCCGCCCGGCCCGGGGCGAGGATCGCCCTCAGCCCGGTCAGCTGGTCGATGCGGATCTCGGGTGGCTCACCGCGCCGGTGAGTCCGAGGTCAGCTCGAGGGGGCGGGTCGGCCGGCGGGTCGACGGGCTTGCGCGCCGGCGGCCGCGGCGTGTTCTCCCGCGACACGAAGGCCGACAGCAGGTCCATCGGCAGCGGGAAGACGATCGTCGTGTTCTGGTTCACGCCCATCTCGAGCAGCGTCTGGAGATAGCGGAGCTGGAGGGTGGCGGGGTTGTGGCTCATGATGTCCGCCGCCTGGGAGAGCTTCTCGGCGGCCTGGAACTCGCCGTCCGCCGAGATCACCTTGGCGCGGCGCTCGCGCTCGGCCTCGGCCTGGCGTGCGATCGCGCGCTGCATGTCGGTGGGGAGCTCGACGTCCTTGACCTCGACGGTGGAGACCTTCACGCCCCACGGCTCGGTCTGCTCGTCGATGATCTGCTGGAGCTCGACGTTCAGGCGCTCACGCTCGGCCAGCAGCGAGTCCAGCTCGGCCTTGCCCAGCACCGAGCGCAGCGTCGTCTGCGAGATCTGCGATGTCGCCAGCAGGAAGTTCTCGACCTCGGTCACGGCGCGGTTCGGGTCGATCACGCGGAAGTAGGCGACGGCCGTCGACGCGGACGGTCACGTTGTCCTTGGTGATGACCTCCTGCGGCGGGACGTTGAGGGTCACGGTCCGCAGATCGACGCGGACCATCTGGTCGACGATCGGGATCAGCAGGACCAGGCCGGGCCCCTTCTGGGCGATCAGCCGGCCGAGCCGGAAGATCACGCCGCGCTCGTACTCGCGAAGGATGCGGATCGCCGAAGCGAGGATGATCAGCAGGAGGACCGCCAGTACCGCGACGATCGCGATGCCAATTTCCACTAGCTGTCTCCTTCCTGCTCGAGCGGCTTGACCCGCAGGGTCAGCCCATCAACGGATTCCACCGTCACTTTAACGCCGGGGGCGATCGGCCCGTCCTCGGCCTCCGCCCGCCACAGCGCGCCCTCGGCGAACACCTGGCCCACGGGATCGATCGCCTGGCGCACCTCGGCCTCGACTCCCACGACCCCCTCGAACCCGGTCCGAACGGGCCGCCGGCGTGCCTCGACCACCTTGCTCACGACGAACGCCAGGAACCCGCCGATGAGCAGGCCCGCGACGATCACAACGGGGGCCGAGATCTCGAAGGCCTCGTTGTTGGTGTCGTAGAGCAGGAGCCCCGCCAGGACGATCGCGACCACCCCCACGGCGCCGAGCACACCGCCCGATACGTGTGCCTCCGCGATCACGAGCACGACGCCGAGGATGAGCAGCGCGATTCCCGCGAAGGTGACCGGGAGCTGCGAGGTGCCGTACAGGCCGAGCAGGAACGAGACCGCGCCCAGCGCCCCGGGCAGGATCAGGCCGGGGCTGAAGATCTCGATCACTAGGCCGAGGATCCCGGCCGTCAGCAGCAGGAACGAGACGGTCGGGTTGACGATGATCTGAAGCAGCTCGAACTGGACCGGCATGTCGTGCTGCTCGATTTCGAGGCCGTCGGTGTCGAGCGTCTGCGCCTTCGGCCCCTGGACCTCGAAGCCGTCGAGCTGGGCGAGCAGGTCCTGCCTCGTCGGCGGCGACGATGTCGATCAGCCCTGCCTCGAGCGCCTCGTCGGCGGTCACGTTCTCGGCGTCGGTGACCATCAGCTCAGCGAGGTCGCCGTCCCGGCCGTGCTCCTCCGAGAGCGCCCGGACGTAGGCGACCGCGTCGTTCTCGATCTTGTGACCGAGCACCTCGCCGACGTCCTCACCACCGATCGAGATCGGCGACGCCGACCCGATGTTGGTCTGCGGCGCCATCGCCGCCACGTCGGCGGCCTCGGTGACGAACAGCCCCGCCGACGCCGCGCGGGCGCCGTCAGGCGAGACGTAGACGACGACCGGCATCGGCGCGGCGATGATGTCCTTGACGATCTCGCGCATCGACGTGTCGAGCCCGCCCGGGGTGTCGAGGCGGATGATCACCAGCTCGGCGCCCTCGTCCGCGGCCTCGTCGAGCGCCTTGCCGACCCAGGCCTCGGTGGCGGGGTCGATCGTGCCGGTGAGCTCCATGGAGTAGGCGGTGCCCGTGCTCCTGAGCGCCGGCGCTGGCGATCAGCCCGAGGGCGCCGAGGGCGCAGGCAATGAGGGGAACGAGTAGGCGTAGGGCGCGGCGCGTCACAGCCGAATTATCGCCGGATGACGAGTTTCTTCAGACAGGTCGAAGAAAGTCGCCAATCGCTTACTGGGCGTACTTGTCGATGTCGGCGGCGAGGGCTTCCTCGCTCCGGTAGCCGACCCAGGTGCACGTAGGCGAGCTCGCCTGACGAGTCGTAGAAAGCCGTGGCGGGGAAGCTCGACCGGCTCGTCCATGAACTCGTCGCGGATGTCCTGGTCGGGGTCGAGGTAGCTCGGGTACGGCAGCGGAAGCTCGGTCGAGGAACGTTGCGGCGGCCTCCTCGGAGTCGTTGGAGTCGATGCCGAGGAACGCGACCTCGTCCCCGCGCTCGTGAGCGGCCTGGACTGGAAGATAGGGGAACTCGAATCGGCAGGGGCCGCACCAGGACGCCCAGCTTGTTGACGACCACCGGGGTTCCGTCGAGCTTCTCGAGCCGGTCGCTGAAGTCCTCCACATCCCCACCCAGCAGCTGGTTCGCCTCGGCTCGCAGCGTCGCGCAGCTCGGGGGTCCCGCCCTTCAGCGGTTGCGAGGCCTCCTCCACCGACACCTCGGACTCGGGATTGCCCGAGCCGGGATCGCCCTCATCGTCGTCGCCCAGGCATCCGCTGAGCACGAGGGCCACGGCAACTCCCGTGGCGGCGATGGCGTGTCTGATGTTCATCCGTCGC
The DNA here is from genome assembly GCA_963729505.1 of uncultured Solirubrobacterales bacterium. Taxonomy (GTDB): domain Bacteria; phylum Actinomycetota; class Thermoleophilia; order Solirubrobacterales; family 70-9; genus JBDTSW01. The sequence goes on along the minus strand of CAVSOA010000002.1, from coordinate 404,212 downwards.
TGGGGCTAGTACTCTTTAGGCCGGTTCCCGCTCAGGGAACCCCGGAGTTGCCGCCGGCGGGTCAGGGGAAACACCCGCTCGGCGTCCGCCTCCACCGAGGTTACTGCGCTCCCTGCCCCGACCTAGATCAGCGGCCGGGAGCCCACACAGGTCCTGTCCATGGCAAAAACCACTGATGTCGCCGCGAGCGCGGCCAAGGCGTTGCTTTCAAACGCCGACTTGAAGCGAGTCCAGGAATTCACTCGCGAGCCTGTGCTGCTCGAGGGCGAGAAGATCGAGGTGCTCGCCCCCGGCACGGCGCGCCGCCGCGCCGCCGACGCGGCCCTCGCCGAGCTCGAAGGCGGAGCCGAGGCCCCATCGACCGAGTGGCGGCGGGAGTACTCGCTGATGCTCGGCCTCGAACGGCTGCTCTCGGAGGAACCTCCGAAGCTGCTTGACGGCGCAGAGCTCTCCGAGCACCAGGTCGACGCCCTCTCGGGCACGCTCGCGGCCCTCGTCGCCGAGCTGGAGCTGAACGGCGAATCCCGGGCGAACGGCTCGAACGGCTCGGGAACGGCGAGCGCGGCGTCCGATCCGAAGCAAGCGGAGATCGGGCCGTAACCGAGCGCGGGGTCTGACCCCGAATCGCCAGCGGGAGGACGCCGATACCGACGGCGCGCTGACGGGTCTGACCCCACAGTCGACGGCGAGGAAGACCTCGATGCCGACGACGACGTTGACGACGAGCGACGAGGACCACGAGCCCGATCCCGACGGCGTCCTCACCCTCGACGAACCGGAGCCGGAGCCCGAGGAGCTCGAGGCCGACGAGGAGCCCCAGGACTGGGAGGAGCTGCCCGACGACGAGGACGAGGAGGTCGTGGACGAGGCCCCGGAGGACCCGGGGGCCGACCGGCGATTCTGGTTCGAGCACGCGACCGGCGCCGGCAAGACCGTCGCTGCGGTCGGCTTCATCGAGGCCTCCCGCACCGGCGGCGTCCTGATCCTCACCCACCGCCGCAACCTCGTCGACCAGTTCATCGGCGAGATCTCCGACCGCGGCTACAAGGAGCGGCTGTGCCCGCCGCTGCTCGAGGGCGACGACCAGCCCTACGGCCCGGTCACGGTCGAGACGTACCAGTGGTTCGTGCGCAACTCGAAGCGGATCTCCGACGCCTACTCGATCGTGATCTGCGACGAGGCCCACACCGCCCTCGGCGAGAAGACCAGCGGCTGCATCCGCGATTGGCCCGGCCCGGTGTTCATCGGGATGACGGCCACCGGGGCCCTGATCGCCCGCCACGTCGCCGATCTCTTCCCGACTCAGACCTCGCGCTTCGACCTCGCCCAGGCCGCTCGGCGCGGGGTCGATCTCGCCGCTTCGCTGCCTGCGCATCCCGCCGGGCCCGGGCGTGCGCACCATCGCCAAGGTCCCGCTGCGCCGCGGCGAGGTGGACCAGGACTTCGACCAGGAGGAGCTGGCCAAGCTGCTCGACCAGGCGCCGTTCAACGTCGCCATCGCCGACCTCTACCAGTCGCGATTCCGCAACGTTGCCGGCGTCGTCTACACCGCCGGCGTCCGGCACGCGAACAACGTCGCCGCCGCCTTCCGCGACGCCGGCATCAACGCCCAGGCCGTCTCCGGCGAGACGCCCAAGCGCGATTTGGCCGAGATCCTCGCCGGATTCGAGCGCGGCGAGGTCGACGTGCTGTGCAACGCGATGCTGCTGGCGGAGGGCTGGAACTCGCCGCGAGCGACCATCTGCATGCATCTCGCGCCGACGGCCTCCCGTCGCGTCTACCAGCAGCGGGTCGGACGCGTGACCCGGCGCGCTCCGGGCAAGGAGGCGGGCCTGGTGATCGACCTCGTCCACCCCGCCACCACCAGCGACGAGACGATCGTGACCCTCCACTCCCTGCTCGACCGCGACGTCTACCGAGGCGGTGCCATCGTGGTCGGCCCGGTCCGCCGCGGGCGCGGGCGGCGCGTGCGCGTGGAGCGCCGGGTGGTCCCGGTCTCGGCCGACCCCGAGCGCCGGCTGCAGGTCCTCGAGCGGGAGCTCTGGCGGATCGCCGTCGAGAACCTCAACTTCACGGAGCAGCACGCCTGGGCGGCCCTCGCCGGCGCCCGCGTGACGCCGAACAACTGGCGCCGGGCCAAGGCGATGCTCCAGCACGACGAGTCGAAGGAGCTGCGCCGCCGCTACCTGCTGACCTGCGTCCAGCGCAACCGCAACCACCAGCTGCGACTGAAGGCGCTGGCCGAGATCGCCGCCCTGCGCGACGCCGAGGCGTTCGACGACGCCGCGGAGGTCGTGGCCACCTGGCCGCGCGACGAGCGCCGTGCCGGCGTCAAGGTCCTGCTGCAGGCGCTCGCCGAGCAGCGCATCGGCCGTCGCGACCAGGCGCAGGCCTGGGTCTGGCGACTGGCCTCGTTCACGCGTGAGCTCCACGAGGAGTACGCGGTCCAGCGCTGGCCGGAGACCAAGCGCCTGCTGGGCCTCTTCGTCAACTCATCCGGCCGGGCGCACGGCCGGAACGCCCGCCGGATCGTGCACGCCGCCCGCCAGCACGACCGGCGGCTGGCCGTCGCGCTGCTGGCCGCCGCGGTGGCGCACACGCCCGAAGCCGAGGAGGTCCTGCGCGGCGCCCGGATGCGCATGGCGCGCAAGCCCTCCGCCGTCGCCCGAGAGCTGCTGCGCAACTTCCCGAAGTCAGGTGGCTCCCGTCGGCGCCGGCGCCGCGGCGGGAAGTCCGGTGGCGGCGGCGGCGACAACGGCGGCCGGAAGAACGGGGCCAAGGGCGGGAATGGCCGCGAGCGCGAGCGCGAGAAGCTCGACGCGGCGGAGGAGGCCAAGCCGGCCGCCAAGGCCGACAAGTCCTCCCCCGCCTCCGACGAGGGCCAGAGCTAGTTCGTCACCGTCGCGGTGATCTGGAACTGAGCGCCGGCGGTCCCGAACCGGTTCTCGACGCCGATCCGGTAGTTGCCCTTGGTGGGGGCGTCAACCGTGACCGTCTCGTCTGAGCTGGTCGCGCTCTTCGAGCGGACGTCGAAGTCCTGCCGGGTCGGATCGGTGCCCTTCTTGAGGTACAGATCCAGGTTCGGCTCGCACTTCGGGCCGGTCAGGAAGTGGCACGTCGGGCCGTCGATCGTGACCTCCAGCTCGTCCGCGCCGGCGGGGACCTTGATCGTGTAGCGCTTGAACGTGTCGCGCATGCCCGCCGTGTCGTTGAACGGCGTCGCGCTCGTCAGCAGCTGACGACCCTCGGTGACCGTCACGGGCTTGGTGACGTCGTCCCATGACTGCAGGGCGTCGCGCACGTTCAGCGTGACCTGGTAGGTGCCCGGGCCCCGGGAACGTGTGGTTGGGGTTCGCGAGGCTCGAGCCCGCGCCGTAGCCGAACGCCCACTGGTTCTCGGCGACGCCGGCGTCATCCGTCGACGTGTTCTGGAACTGGCAGGTCGTCTCGACGCAGCTCTGCGTGAAGTCCGCCGTGGGCGTGGCGTTGCCGACCCCGCCGAAGCGGATCATCTTGTTGAGCGGCGAGCCCATGTTCCAGTGCGTGGCCAGGTACTCGCCGGCCTCCGGGTTCGAGTCGAAGTAGTCGTCGTACCCGCAGTCGAAGTACTCGCGGTCGTTGCAGCTGGAACTCGATGCCCTCCTGGTGGAACGTGCCGCCGTCGGGCGAGTAACACATGACGTCCAACTCCTCCCAGCAATGCCAGCCGCCGACGCCGGTCGCGTGCGGGGCCGTGGCCTGAACCGCGCCCGAGTTGTGGCCGTTCTCGTGCATGGCCGTGCTGCCCTGCCAGCAGCTGCGGTACGTCACGCCGTAGTCGCCCGTGGCGCCGGCGATGTCCGGGTTGTTGTTGCGGTTGCCCGCGGACAGCGAGTCGTCGTTGTAGATGTTGCCGATGCCGCACGCCTGACCGGTGGGATCCTCTCCGTCGAAGAAGATCGTGTGGTCGGCGCGGTAGTCGATCCATCCCGCGGCCTTCGCGGCCGCGACGATGTCGGCGTACGTGGAGCCCTGCGTCACCAGCTGGCCGACGAAGATCGTCTGTTCCTCCAGCGGGAAGTTGCACGCCACCCGGTAGTCCGCCGTGGGACCGCCCGAGGCGAGCGAGTCGCGGTTCAGCACCCAATTCATCCGGCGCATCTGCGTGCGGATGATCGGCTTCGACTCCTGGTAGCGATCCGGGTTCGCCGCCGGGCGCGCGTAGATCACCATCTGGAACCGCTCGGCGTCCTGGCGGGCAAGTGTGCAGTCCACGGCGCGCTCGGGCGAGCCGGGGCCGAACTGGGCCGACTGGCCGGCGGCTGCATCCGCGGCCTCGATCTGCGCCTCGGTGTCGGGACCGTGCGTCAGCAGGTCCGGACCGGGACCGACGTCGACGCTGAAGAGGCCGTCCTGGGCGACCTCGACGTCGCCTCCAAGGCTGCGCTCGACCGCGCGCGGCACATCGTCGCCCGGCTCCAGCGTGGAGTCCGAGTGATGCGCCGAAGCGGTAGCGGTGGGGATAAGGACAATGGCGGTGGCGGCCACGAGGGCCTTGAGTCGATTGTTCATGCCTCGATGATCGGGTCGCGCACGCCTCCCGCCCAGGGGCCCGAGGCGTGGACCGCGGCCCCCCGGGGGTGGGTCGAATTCACACCTTGGTGTGAGGACCGGGCCGCCGCAGGGCTGCCCCTGCCCTAGAGCCGCAGGCTCACTTCGCCCGCGCCGAGCGCGATCCGCTCCCCCGCCTCACTCACGACGACCAGGTTGCCGTCGTGGTCGATGCCGTCGGCGCTGCCCGACCCGTCGGGCGTCCCCGCTCCCTCCCAGCCGATCTCGCGCCCGCGCAGCGCGTCGCGCGCGGCGAACTCCCCCAGCACGCGCTCCGCCGACGCCTCCACCCACCGCCCGAGCGCGGCGTCGAGGGCAGCTTTCGCGGCCGTGGGGGTCGCGCCGCCGCCCACCGAGGTCGCCGGCCAGCGGAGGTCCGCTGGGAACTCGTCATCGGCGATCGACAGGTTGATCCCGACCCCGATCACGGCCCACTCCGGCGGCCGCGCCTCGATCAGCACGCCCGCGGCCTTGCGCTCGTCGATCCAGATGTCGTTCGGCCACTTCACCCGGCACTCGGACTCGCCGAGGGACTCGACCGCCTCGCACACGGCGAGCGGGACGGCCAGCGGCAGCAGCCGGTGGCGGGCGTCGAGCGGGCAAAGCAGCGCCGAGTAGAGGAGGGCGGCGCCCGGCGGGGCGCTCCAGCGACGCCCGGAGCGGCCCCGGCCCGCCTCCTGATGCTCCGCGGTGACGACGCTGCCGGACGGCGCCCCGGCCTCCGCCAGCTCGCGGGCGCGCTCGTTGGTCGAGTCCGTGGAGCGCAGGTGCCGGTGGGGGCGTCCGAATGCCGTCACCCCGCCTCCAGCCTCACCTCGGCGCCCGGATCCAGGCCGAGCTGGTCGGCGGCGCTCCCACGGTTCACCGCCAGCGCGAGCGCACCCCAGGAGCTCTCGTAGACGATCAGCGCGCCCGGCTCGACGTCGGCGAAGGTGAGCGTGAAGGCCGCCCTGTGCTCCGCGCCGCCGGCGCTCACCACGACCGGATGGCCGAGCCGCAGGCCGGTGCGCGGCAGATGCTCGTGCTCGACGTCCAGGGCGACGTTGCCGAAACGGTCCACGCCGACCACGTGCGCGGTGGCGCCCGAGCCGTCGAGGCCGGGCGAGGGAAGCGGCGAGGGCACGAGCGACGCCGGGTCGATCGGCTCGCCGGCATCGGCGAGCGCCGCTCCGGCTGCCAGATGGGCGGCGACGGGCGCGAAGAGGTCGCGGCCGTGGAACGTGGCCGAGACCGGCTCGAGCCGGAACTCGGAGAGCGAGATGTCCACCGCGTCGGTGGCGCCGCCGAGGCGCTCGACGGCCGGCGTGAGGAGGCCGTTGTCCGGCCCCACCAGGATCCGGCCCTCCTCCCCGGCGGCCACCGCGATGCCACGGCGATCGGTGCCAACGCCGGGATCGACCACCGCCAGGTGGACGCCCGCCGGCGTGTACGGGAAGGGATCGCGCGAGGACGAGCGCGCCCTGGGCGACCGCATGGCGGGGGACGCCGTGGGTGAGGTCGATGACGTGTGCATCCGGGGCGATGCGAGCGATCACCGCGCTGCAGACGCCCGCGAACTCGTCGTCGTGGCCGTAGTCGGAGAGGAAGGTGATCGGCGCCGAGGCCATCGGCCTACCCGGGAGCCGCGTCGGCGAGGAGCGCCTCGACAAGCCCATCCGGGTCGTGGCGTTCGGCCTCCGCGTGGACCTCGAGCCCGGCCTCGCGCGCCGTCTCGCTCGTCACCGGGCCGATCGAGACCACCCGCGCCCGCTCGGGGAAGCGGCCGTCGAGCACGGCCATCAGGTTCCTGACGGTGGACGAGGAGGTGAAGGTGACGTAGTCGGCCGCCATCGCGGCCTCGAGGGCCTCGGGCTCGGGGTCCTCGCGGACCGTCTCGTACAGCGCCACGACGTCGACCTCCGCTCCGCGCGCGCGGAGCGCCTCGGGCAGCACCTCGCGGGCCTCGGCGGCGCGCGCCACGAGCACCGGCTTGCCAGCCACGTCGACTGCGGCCAGCGCCTCGACAAGCGCCTCAGCGACGAACCGCTCCGGAACGACGTCCGCGCTGATCCCGTGGCCGAGGAGGGCAGCTGCCGTGCCGGGGCCGATCGCGGCGACGGTCGCATTGGCGAGCGCGCGGGCATCGCGGCCCTGCGCGGCCATCGCGTCGAACAGCAGGCCCACGGCGTTCGGGCTCGTGAGGCACACGAGTGCGTAGGAGTGCAGGCTGGCCACGGCCTCGCGCACCTCCGGGCTCTCGATCCGAGGTTCGATGCGGATCGCCGGAAGCTGGACCACGTCCGCGCCCAGTCCGGAGAGCGTTGCCGCCATGCCGCTCGCCTGCGCTCGGGCGCGGGTCACGACCACCCGCTTGCCGTGAAGAGGGCGGCGCTCGAGCCAGGCGATGGCGTCGGTGCGCCCGGCAACCTGACCGACCAGGAGGATCGCCGGGGGGCGCAGGCCGGCGGCCTCGATTGCGCCGGCCAGCTCGCCGAGGGTGCTGACCACGGAGCGCTGCCCGGGAAGGGTGCCGCGCTCGACGGCGGCCGCAGGCTCCGCCGGGTCGCGGCCGGCGTCGATCAGCGCGCTCGCAATTTCGGCGGCCCGGCCGACGCCCATATAGAGGACCAGCGTCCCGGGGAACCGCGCCAGCGCCTCCCAGTCGATCGCGCTCTCCTCCTTGGCCGGGTCCTCGTGGCCGGTGACGAAGGCGACGGCGCCCGCGTCGTCACGATGGGTGACCGGGATGCCGGCGTAGGCCGGCGCCGCCACTCCCGAGGTCACGCCGGGCACGACCTCGAATGGAACGCCCGCGCCGGCGAGCGCCTCGGCCTCCTCCCCGCCCCGGCCGAACACGAACGGGTCCCCGCCCTTCAGGCGCACGACGCTTCGGCCCTCCCGCGCCTTCGCGACCATCAGCTCCTCGATGTCACGCTGGGGCATCGCCGCATCGCCGGGCCGCTTGCCGACGTAGACGAGCTCGGCGTCGGCGCGAGCGCCCTCAAGGGCCGTCGCCGGGATCAGGCGGTCGTGGAGGATCACGTCGGCCTCGGCGATCAGCTCCAGCGAACGCGCCGTCATCAGCCCCGGATCACCGGGGCCGGCGCCGACGAGATAGACGACTCCGTCTGCGGGCCATTGACGCCAACGGTAGAGGGCGTGTGACGTATATCCGCTTAACAGGCCTTGCCTCCAAGGACGAAATGCGAGAGGGTGTGCTGCATGCGCAGGGGTTTGGTTGCAGCGGTAGTGGATCGCGGCTGGCGTGCTGTCTGGATCGCGTTGCCGGCGCAGGGACGCGGGGCGCAGGTGGACTGTCTCGACCAGCGGGGGCGACCTCAACATCCAGCCCAGAGCGGGACGAACATGAGCATCCAGGTCCAGCTACCTCGTCGCCAGCGACGAGTGGCAGGTGATCGGGAACTTCGTGCAGACATCCGACGGCGATTGCGAGCTGGTGTCGAGCGCTGTCGTCGAGTGCTCGCACGCCAACGAGGACATCGACGTCGAGTTCGGCGAACTCGGGCGGCAGCGTGGACATGACGTTGGCCGACGTCGAACGTGCGACTTCGACTCCGACATCGAGCTCGGCACTGCGACCGAGAACGTCACCGCCGGCGACGGCGTCGATGTGATCCACTTCGACGGCACTCCATCCAGCACCACCAACGGCGACGACATCAACGCCCTCGACGGCGACGACGAGATCACCACGGGCAACGGCGTCGGACATCATCGACGGCGGCGACGATGCGGACGACGATCGTCGCCAACGGCGGCAACAACTTCGTCAACGGCGGCGAGTTCGCGGGCGATACCGACAACGACGGCGACGACACCATCACCGGCGGGCTCGATCTTCAGGACGACATCGACGGCGGCGCGGGCGGGGACACCCTCAACGGCGGGGACGACGACGACGAGATCACTCGGCGGCGACGGCGACGACGACCATCAACGCCGGCCCCGGCGACGACGGCAGACCACGGACTCGGCTTCCACGGCGAGGCCGGGAACGACACGATCAACGGCGGTGACGGCGACGACGAGCTCTTCGGGCGACGCCGATACGGACACCCTGAACGGCGGCAACAACGAGGACACGCTCGACGGCGGCGCCGGCACCGACACGTTGAACGGCGACGCCGCCGACGACCTGCTGCTGAACAGCGACGGCGCCGGACGCGTTCAACGGCGGCGCGCAGGGAAGCGTCGGCGACGAGGTCGACTACACCGCCCACCTCGGCCGCGACGATGACGATCGACATCGACGGGTCGGCCGATGACGGGCGCAACTGCCCCGGCGGGAGCTGCGAGGGCGACAACGTCGGGACCAGCGTGGAGAACGTCACCGGCGACTCGCTCCGCGGACGTCATCACGGGCTCGACCGCCGCGAACGACCTCGACGGCGCCGGCGGCAACGACACCCTCAGCGGCGGGGCCGGCGCCGGAGCAGACGGCGGCGACCAGTTCGTCGGCGGCAGCGAGATCGACACGGTCACCTACGACCCCGCCAGCGGGACCGCGCGCACCGGGGCGCTCACGGTCGACATCGACGGGACCGCCGACGACGGCACGGCGGGCGAGGCCGACGATGTCGAGACCACGGTGGAGAACGTCACCGGCGGCTCGGGCGCCGACAACATCACGGGCTCACCGCCAACAACCAGCTTCGCGGCGGCCCCGGCACCGCCAACGACACGCTCACCGGCAGCACCGGCGACGACACGCTGTTCGGCGGCACCGGATCCAACGCCGGCGCCGACGGAGCCGACGTCTTCAACGGCGGTGGCCACACCAACGGCGACACCGTCAGCTACGCGGGCCGCACCGACGCGATCACCGCGGACCTCGACGGCAACCCCGACGACGGCGGCGCGGGCGAGAACGACGACGTCAACGCCGACGTCGAGAACATCACCGGCGGCAGCGCCGGCGACACGCTCACCGGCTGAACGCCGGCGACAACGCGCTCGACGGCGCCGGCGGCAACGACACCTCTTCGGCGGCACCGGCGCGGCCGACGACGGCACCGACACCTTCACGGGCGGCACCGGCACCGAGGACGAGGTGAGCTACGCAGCCGCACCGGCGCCGACGACGACCTCGACGTCGACGCTCGACGGCGTCGCCGACGACGGTCTCGCCGGCGAGGCGGACAACGTCGGGACCACCGTCGAGAACATCGTCGGCGGTGGCGGCGACGACGACCTGACGGGAACGGCTCGGCGAACGAGCTGACCGGCAACGGCGGCGACGACGACCTCGCGGGCGGCGCGGGCACCGGGCCCGACGGCGCCGACGTCCTCAACGGCGGCACCCACGGGACGACGACCGCCCCGAACCAGAACGGGAGCACCGGCGACCTCGCCGACTACGCCACGCGCGATCGACGACCTCGACGTCGACATCGGCGGCGGGGCGAACGACGGCGGCGGAGGCTGCCCGGCGGGCGCCGGCTGCGAGGACGACGACGTCCAGTCGACGATCGAGAAGATCATCACCGGCGACGGCGACGACGTGCTGATCGGCGACTCGGCCGTGAACAACCTCTCGGCGGGCGCGGGCGACGACACGTTCCGCGGCGGAACGGGCACCGGCCCCGACGGCGCCGACACCATGATCGGCGGCACCAACACCGCCGTCGGCGACACGGTGACGCTACGCGAACCGCACCGACGCCATCTTCATCATCCTCGCGATCGCCGGCACCGCCGGAGGTGGGCTGTCCCGGCGCAGGCTGCGAGGACGACGCCGTCAGCACGACCGAGAACGTCACGGGTGGCGCGGGCAGCGACCTGCTCGGGGGCAACGACGCCGACAACGACTTCGTCGGCGGCGCCGGCGACGACACCTTCGGCAGCTTCTCGAGCGGGCCCGACGGCGCCGACACCTACGTCGGGGGTGCCCAGGGGACGGCGCGGCGACACGGTCGCTTACGGAAACCGCGATGACGACATCACGGCTGACATCGGGGGCGGCGCCGACGACATCGATGGCGACAACATCTCCTCCGACATCGACAACCTGATCGGGGGCGACGGCGACGACGACCTCTTCGGCGACGCCGATCCCAACCGGCTCGACGGCCAGGGCGGCGACGACCAGCTGGCGGGTGGCCAGGGGACCGGCCCCGACGGGGCCGACACGTTCATCGGCGGGGCCGACGGGACCCCGGGCGGGCAACACACAGCGCTGAAGGACCTGGTCACCTACTTCAGCCGCACCGACGACGTCAGCGTCAATCTCACCAGCGGGGTCGGCGGTGCGCCGGGCGAGGGCGACGTGATCGACCCGACGATGGAGCGGGTCAACGGCGGCGCCGGCGACGACACCCTCACCGGCGACCTCGAGGCGAACCGCCTCGAGGGGGCCAACGGCGACGACGTGCTGATCGGCAGCGCCTCCGCCACCGCCGACGCCGCCGACGTCTTCGTTGGGGGCGGGAACACCGCCGTTGGCGATACCGCGTCCTACGCCCTGCGGACCGACCCGATCACGGCCACGACGGGGTCCGGGGGCGTGAACGGGGGCGGCGACTGCCCAAGCGGCCTCACCTGCGAGGACGACGACATCCAGTCCACGGTCGAGAACCTGATCGGCGGCTCGAACGACGACACCCTCACCGGCGACGCCGACCCGAACACCCTCACGGGCGGCGACGGCGAGGACACGCTGAGCTCGCTCGCCGGCATCGACCGCCTCGAGGCGCGCGACGGCTTCGCCGACGACGTCAGCTGTGGCACCCAGGCCGACACCGCGGTCCTCGACGAGGGCACGCTGGACACCGTGAACGCCGACTGCGAGACGCTCCAGCAGCCGCCGCTACAGGCGCCGGAGACGACGATCCTCACGGGGCCCGACGACCCGACGCCGAAGCGGACGGCCAAGTTCACCTTCGAGGCCGACGAGGCGGCGACGTTCCAGTGCAAGATCGACAACAAGCAGTTCCGCGACTGCACCTCGCCGAAGCGCTACCGCAACCTCGACCCCGGCCGGCACAAGGTCACAGTCTTCGCCACCGACCTGATCGGCCAGGACGACGCAACGCCCGACAAGTACCGCTGGCGGATTACGAACTGACGCCGAGGATCTCGGCGGCGCCGGCGGCGAGCATCCGCTCGGCGAGCTCGCGCGCCCAGCTCGGCCGCGTCGTCGCCGGCGCCCTCGACCGAATCGCGCACCCAGTCGCTCCCGTCGGGCGCCCCGGCGTAGCCCTGCGACGGTCAGCTCCTCGCCGGAGGCCCGGCCCAGCACGCCCACGGGCGTGTCGCACGTTGCGCCGAGCGCCACCGTCGCCGCCCGCTCGGCGATCAGCTCGATCGTCGCGGCGCGGTCGCCCAGCTGGCTCGCCGCGTAGCGCGAGCGCTCGTCGCCCGACGCGCGTCTCGAGCGCGAGGCACGCCCTGCCCCGGCGCCGGGCGTCATCTGCTCGAGACGCGAAGGCGAAGGCGATCTCCTCGCCCGCGGCCGAGCCGGCGGAGCCCGGCGACGGCCAGCACGATCCCGTCGCACTCGCCGGCGGCCAGCTTGGCGCAGGCGGGTGTCGACGTTGCCGCGCAGCTCGACGATCTCGAGGTCCGGGCCGCAGCGCGAGGAGCTGGGAGCGCCGGCGCAGGCTGGAGGTGCCGATGCGGGCGCCCTCCGCCACCTCGTCGAGGGATGCCGGCCGGGCCGATGTAGGCGTCGGCCGGGTCCTCCCTTCCCGGCACCGCGATCAGCTCGAGGCCGTCCGGCAGCTCGCCGGGAAGGTCCTTCGCGGAGTGAACGCCAACGTCCACCTCGCCGGCCAGCAGCGCGTCCTCCACGCCGCGGACGAAGCGCGCCTTGTCGCCGACCTCGGAGTCGGCGGTCTTCACCGGTGACGATCTCAGCCCCGCTCAGCGCCCGCGAGACCGTCCCGGCCTGCGCCAGCGCGAGCGCGCTGCCGCGGGTCCCCAGGCGCAGCCCGGCCTCCACCGGACGCTCAGCCAGCGTCTTCGGAGCGCCGAAGCTCGCGGACGTCGGCCGCGTCGCTCATCGGCTCGGTCTCGGCGTCGAGCCCGAACAGCTCGCGCAGAGCCGCGACCAGGGCGAAGGCGGCCTCGTCGTCGGCCGAGCGGCGCAGGCGCAGCGTCGGCTCGTGCAGGAGCCTGCCGGCGATCGCGTGCGCCATCTTCCGCAGGCGCTCGCGGTCGTCCTCGGTGGTGCCCTCCCAGCGCGACTCGTTCTCCGCCAGGACGCGGTCGACGACCTCGTCGGCTCGCTGTGCGAAGCGCGGCGATCGTGGGGGTGACCTCCTGGGTGGCGAGCCAGCGCTCGAACCGGCCCAGCTCGGCGCGCAGCACCGACCGCGCGCGACCGGCCTCGCCCTCGCGGCCGGACGCGTTGCGCTCGGCCAGGGACTGGAGGTCGTCCATGTCCTGGAGGGTCACCCCGGGCACCTCGCGGCAGTCCGGATGAATGTCACGGGGGACGGCGAGATCGATCAGGAGCAGCGGGCGGCCCTCGCGCGCGGTCATCACCTCGGCCAGCTCGTCGCGCTCGATCACGTGGTGCGGCGAGCTGGTGGAGGCGGCGACGATGTCGGCCGCCACCATCTCGCAGCGGGAGGTCCTCGAAGCGCACCGCGTGCCCGCCGAAGCGCTGCGCGAGGCCGATCGCCCGGTCGTAGCGGCGGTTGGCGACGAAGACGGCCTCCACCCCGCGCGCGGCCAGCGCCCGGGCGGTCAGCTCGGCCGTCTCGCCGGCGCCGACCACGAGCACCCGGCGGCTCGCCAGGTCGCCGAGCGTGCGCTGCGCCAGCTCGACGGCCACCTGCGGCACCGACAGCGCGCCCTCGGAGATCCGGGTCTCGGAGCGGGCGCGCTTGCCGGCGGCGAGCGCGCCGCGGAAGAGCCGGTTCAGCACCGGGCCGGTCGCGCCCTCGACGAGCGCCAGCTCGTAGGAGCGCTTGACCTGGCCCTGGATCTCGGCCTCGCCGATGATCATCGAGTCGAGCCCGGCGGTCACCACGAAGAGGTGCTCGGCGGCGTCGGAGCCGCGCAGTGAGTAGAGGTGGCCGACCAGCTCGGTCGGGCGGATGTCGGCCTCGCGCGCCAGCGCCGCGAGCGCCAGCGACTCGGCGGCGACGCCGTCGGTCGCGTAGAGGTAGATCTCGGTGCGGTTGCAGGTGGAGATCGTCGCCGCCTCCTGGACGACCTCGGCGGCGATCAGCTCGCCGAGCAGCCCTGCGGCGTGGCCCTCGGTGAGCGCCATGCGCTCGCGAAGCTCCAGCGGAGCGGTCTTGTGCGAGACGCCGATCGCCAGAACCTCAGCCATCGGAACGCTCCTCCGCGAGATCCGCGAGCTCGCCCAGCTCGCGGTCGACCCGAGCGAGGCGGGCGGCCATGATCGCGACGTACAGCAGGACCAGGGCCAGGAAGACGAGGTACGCGCCGGCGACGTACTTGCCGGCCTCGTCGAGCGGCAGCGCGGGTGCGGCCAGGGGCAGCACGGCTATGCCTCCGCCCGTGAGGGAACGGCTGGCGCGATCCGCGAGCCCTGCATGACGGGAGCCTCGGCGTCGAGCGCTCGGCGCAGCCTCGACATCCGCGCGCGGGAGGACTTGGCCACCAGCTCGAAGCGCACCAGGGTCATCCAGAGCAACGCCATCCCGGCCATGCATACGAGGAACGTCAGCCACATCTCGCCGGGCATCCCGCCCTCGGCGGTGGCGAAGGTGCGTGGGTGCACCAGCGACTCGGCCGCCCGCACGGCGGCGAAGTTGAGGGGGACGAAGGCGCCGGCGGTGATCGCGAAGACCGAGGCGTAGCGGGCCTGGCGCTCGCGATCCTCGATCGCGAACCGCAGCGGGTAGTACGTCGCGTACAGGAGGAAGACGATCAGGAAGCTGACCAGCGTCGGCTCGTCCCAGACCCACCACTTGCCCCACGCGGCGCGAGCCCAGATCGAGCCGGTGACCAGCACGGCGACGCCGAAGATCACCGAGAGGTGGATCGAGACGTAGGCGCGGGCGTCGTGGACCGCATCGCCGGAGCGCAGGTACCGGATCGCGTGGATCGCGGCCACGATGAAGCCGCCGAGCGCGCAGACCGCCAGCGGCACGTGCAGGTAGAAGATCTTCTGCATGAAGCCCTGGTCGGCGTCGTTCGGCGCGTAGAAGAAGACCAGCGCGAAGCCGGCGACGAGCACGACGGCGCTCGCCACGGCCATGGTGCGGAGGCTCGGAAAGCTCACCCGGAACATCGTAGAGAGCGGAGTTCAGTCCTCCAGCAGGAAGTCGTACACCGCGTAGCCGATCGCCAGGAACACGGCGTCGTAGAGGGCAAGCATCGCGATCCACTTGCCGACGTCGTCGTACGCGGGCCCGCCCGCGGCCAGCAGCGGCTCGGCGGCGCCCGCGGCGGCGATCATCACCGGGACGATCAGCGGCAACAGGAGCAGCGGCACGATCAGCTCACGGGCTCGTGAGTTGACGCCGATCGCCGAGACCAGCACGCCCACGGCCGCGAGCCCGACATCGGCCAGCAGCAGCACGCCCGGCCAGGGGCACCAGCCCGGCCCAGTCGTCGAGGAAGAGGAAGCCGAACGCAGGCAAGCGCCACGGCCTCGAGCACCGCCAGGTAGGCCACCAGCGCGACCGCCTTCGCCGCGTAGCAGCGAGGCGGGGTCCACCGGCGCCAGGCGGATCGCGTCGAAGCCACCCTCCTCGCGCTCGGCGACGAACAGGCGGTTGATCGCGAGGATGGCCGCGAAGAGCACGGTCGCGAGGATCACCCCGGCGGCCAGGCTTCCCTCCAGCGTCTCGCGGTCGAGCCCGAAGCGGAACAGGACGAACGTCGTCAGCGCGAACAGCGCCATCGCCGGCACCGACTGGAGCGTGCGCAGCTCGACGCGAAGGTCCTTGGCGAGGATCACGCGGAACGCGTTCACGGCCGGCCCCCATAGGCGGCGCGCGCATCGCCTGGCGAGACCCCGGACGACGGGCCCTCGTAGGCCACCCTGCCGCCGCTTCCGAGGACCAGCGCCCGGTCGCTCTCGGCCAGCGCCGCCTCGACGTCGTGGCTGACCAGCACCCTCGTCCGCCCGCTCTCGCGGCCGATCAGCGGCTCGACCATCGCGGCCGCCTCCGGGTCCAGGTGCGAGCGAGGCTCGTCCAGCAGCAGCAGCTCGGGGTCGTGAAGCACCGCCCGGCAGACCGCGGCCCTCTGAGCCATGCCCGCCGAGAGGTTGCCCACCAGCTCGCCCGCCCGCCGCTCCATACGAACTGTCCGGAGCAGCTCCTCGATTCGGGCCGCCGCGTCCTCGACGCGGTGCAGGCGGGCGTGGAAGGCGAGGTTCTCGGCGACGGTGAGATCGCGATAGAGCAGGGGCTCGTGACCGAGCAGACCGATGCGCCCGCGGGCCAGGTACGCCCGGCGCGGCAGCTCGGCGCCCAAGCACCTCGACCTCCCCCTCCGTCGGGCGCAGCAGCGTGGCGAGGATGCGGACCAGCGTCGTCTTGCCGGATCCGTTCGGCCCGAGCACGGCGATGGTGGCCCCGGCCGGAGCTCAAACGAGACGTCGCGCAGGGCAACGAGGTCGCCGTAGGCGCGGCCGAGCGAGACGGCACGCACGGCGACGGCCGGCGCGCTCGGGGCGGCGCCGGCCGCACTCTGGACAGGCGCGATCTCGCTCACTACGCTGCATTGTCCCAGCGGGAGGGCACGGCGGATGCAAGCGGGAAGGCAGAGGAGCGGAGTCGGCCGGCGCGTGGTCGCAGCCCTGGCGCTCGTCGTCTTGCCCGGCGCACGCCTCCGCCGGCGGGCTCCGTGCAGATCGCGTCGAGCCCGGCGGCTTCGACGCCTTCGCGCCCGACGACGCTGAGTCGCAGGTCGGCGACCCCGGCTTCTCGTTCGTCTGGGTGGACCCGCCAACCGACGACGGCCACAACGTCGTCTCCTACGACGGGTTCTTCAGCATCAGGCCCGCCCGCGGTCGACCAGCCCGGCCCGTACGACGCTCGACCCCGCCGCGGGGACGTTCGACTACTTCTGCGTCGTCCATTCGAGCCTGATGTACGGAACGCTCGCCGTCGCAGCCGACTGCTGCGCGCAAACCCCGATCCGTCCTCGGGCGGCCTTCCGGGCGGCCTGGGCCGACAAGTCCAGCGACGTGACCGGGACCTACGACGTGCCGCTATCCGGGTGGGCGACGGCGCGTGGAGCTTCTGGAAGACGCGACACACGCAAGCGCAAGGCGCTGTTCGGTGAGGGCAGCCCGGCGGAACTGGTCCCCGGCGAGGAGTACTCGATCTCCGCGCGGACGCAGAAAGCGACCAACCCGACCCGGCGCAGCCGCTGGTCCCCGCCCCTTGTCGTGACCGCCTGAGGGCACTAAGCTGCACGCAATGCAGGGGATGAGCAGGGTCACGATCGCCGCATTGGCGGTGGTTGCCGCGGGCGCGCTCGCGGTGCCGGCGATCGCCGGGCCGCCGCCGACGACGATCGTCGTCGGCGACGACTTCTTCGACCCCAGCAATGCGACGCAGCTCGCGGAGTCCTCGACCAACTGGCGTGGAACGACGACATCGACGACGAGCACAACGTCCGCCAGGACGACAAGCTCTTCAACTCCGGACCGCCGACCGACAACCCGGGCGCCGATTACTCAGCGTCAACCTCCCCGCCGGGACCTTCCACTACTACTGCACGGAGCACGGCTCGCAAGAACGGCGGGCATGGACGGCAACGTCAAGGTCAAGCCGATCGCCGGCGGGATCTCAGCGCGAAGGGCTTCCCGGTGATCTGGGGCAACAACCTCGCGACTCGAGCCGCAGTACGACGTGCGCTTCAAGGTCGGCAACGGCAAGTGGAAGAACTGGCTCAAGAACACGCACTCGGGCCAGCTCGTTCTTCGGAGACGGCGACGAGCCGGTGAACGTCAAGCCCGGCAAGACCTACAAGATCCAGGCTCGCACCGAGAACGTCAACAACGACGAGAAGCGCAGCGGCTGGTCCCCGACGCTCGAAAGTGGAGGTGGAGACATGAGACGGCTGCGCAGGCGCGATCGCAGCGGCGGCGACAGGGACGCTTCTGTTCGCGAGCAGCGCCCATGCCGGGCTTCGGGACCATCGGCGTCGGGCGACGACTTCTTCGACCCCGTCGACCAATATCGAGGCCGGCCTCAACGGCGCGAGTTCTTCTGGGCACTGGAACTGACGACGTCACCAACGAGCACAACGTGCGCCAGGACAACAAGCTCTTCAACTCCGGCGCGCCGACCGATGACCCGACGCGACGTTCGGCTCGATCGAGCTTCCGCCGGCAAGTACCACTACTACTGCGAGGTCCACGGCTCGAAGGACGGCGGCATGGACGGGAACATCGAGATCCTCCCGAACGCCGACGCGCCCAGCCGTCGACGCGATCGAGGTCGACACTGGGCGTCCCCGACAGCACATCCGCGTCGGCGATCGCTGGCGAGGTCCAGTACAAGGTCGAACGAGCGGCAAGTGGAAGGACTGGAAGACGAACACCGCAGAGCTGGGCGCCACCTTCGGCGAGCAACGACAAGCCGGTCGATCAACTTCAACGAGCTGAAGATCTACTCGGTCAGGCGTCAAGACCAAGCTCGCCGCCGATCCCGACAAGCAGAGCAAGTTCTCGCCGCCGCTGTGCTTCCCGACACTGAGGCCGACGCCTAGGCCCGAGCGTTACTCGCCCTTGCGGAAGGTGCGCGCGCCGACCTTGGCGAGCGCGATCCCGCCGTCCTTGAGCGCCTTTACGCGCTGCCCGCTGCGCCCGTAGAGGATCCGGGCGGAGGCCCGAAGCGCCTTGCCGAGCGTCTCGTCGTAGGGCTGCCACCACATGTCGCGGGTGAGGCCCGGCTCCCAGGCGACGAGCTTGACCTCGACGCACTCGTAGAAGCCGAACTTGGAGTGTGAGCGGCCGAGGCCGGAGTCCTTGACGCCGCCCCACGAGCACTGGAGCGCGGCGTGGGTGTAGGAGTGGTCGTTGATCCAGACCATCCCGGACTCGATGCGCTTCGCCATGCGCTCGCCCTTGGCGCGGTCCTTGGTCCATACCGAGGCGCCGAGGCCGAAGTTCGAGTCGTTGGCGCGCGCGATCGCCTCCTCCTCGTCGGCGACCGTGATGATCGGGACCACCGGGCCGAAGATCTCCTCGCTCATGATCCGCATGTCGTCGGTGACGCCCGCCAGCACCGTCGGAGCGATGAACTTGCCGGTGAACCCCTCGACCTCGCGGGGGCCGCCGGTGAGGCGCTCGGCGCCGCTGTCGAGGGCGTCGTCGACCAGGTCGGAGACGATCTCGAACTGGTCGGCCGAGACCATCGGCCCCGCCTCCGTGTCCCAGCGGGTCGGGTCGCCAACGGTCAGCTCGTTGGTACGCCGAACCACGCCCGCGATGAACTCCTCGGCGACGTCCTCAACGACGTAGGTCCGCTCGATCCCGGAGCAGGTCTGCCCCGAGTTCGCGAAGCCGCCCCAGACGCAGCCGGAGATCGCGTTCTCCAGGTCGGCGTCGGCGCAGACGATCTGCGGATCCTTCCCGCCGAGCTCGAGAACCGAGCCCTTCATTCGCGCGGCGCAGATCTCCCCGACCTTGCGCCCGACCTCGACGGAGCCCGTGAAGAACACCTTGCGGATGCCGGGCGACTCGCACAGCGCCTGGCCGATCACGCCGCCGCCGTGGACCGTGCGCACGAGGCCCTCGGGGAAGCCGGCGCCGTCGAAGATCGACTGGATCCGCTCGCCCAGCAGCGGGCGTGAGGCTCGCCGGCTTCAGCACCACGCCGTTGCCGGCCATCAGCGCGATCGCGACCTCGCCGAACGGGATCGACCAGGGGTAGTTCCACGGCGCGATCACCGCGACGACGCCCAGCGGCTCGTAGGTGAACTTGGACTGCTTGGTCGCGAACAGCGCCTGGCGCATGGGGATCTGCTCGTCGTCGAGCAGCTCGGGGCCGTTGTCGGCGCACCAGTTCAGGCCGTCGATCGTGGGGACGACCTCCATCGTGTAGCTCTCGGTGATCGGCTTGCCCTGCTCGCGCGTGAGGAGCTGAGCGACGTCGTCGAGCTCCTCGACCAGCAGGTCGGCGGCGCGGCGCATGTACCGCGCGCGGTCCTCGAGTGAAAGCTGCGCCCAGAAGGGCTGGACCTCGGCGACCTCGGCGACGATCGCGTCGACGTCGCCGGGCTCGATCGTCTCGACCGTGCCGACGAGCTCCCCGGTTGCGGGGTTGAAGGACTCGAGCTGCCCCATCGCGCAGGCATTCTAGGCTTGCGCCATGGGCATCGACGACCTCGTCCACCGCTATCGCCCCGCCGCCGGCGAGCCGGAGGGCGCCCTGGTCCTCCTGCACGGCCGCGGCGTGGACGAGAACGACCTCTTCCCGCTGCTCGACCTGCTCGATCCGGATCAGCGCCTCGCCGCCTTCACCCCCCGGGCGCCGCTGCAGCCGCCGGGGCACACGGGCAACCACTGGTACGTGATCGGGAGCGTCGGCTACCCGGATCGCGAGACGTTCGACTCGACCTACGGACTCCTCGGCTCGTGGCTCGAGGCCGTCGGCGAGGAGACCGGCGTTCCGATGGAGCGCACGGTCCTCGGGGGGTTCTCCCAGGGCGGGGTCATGTCCTACGCGATGGGGCTCGGACCCGGGCGGCCGGTGCCGGCTGCGATCGTCGCGCTCTCCTGCTTCGTGCCGCAGGTCGACGGCTGGGCACCGGATTTCCAGGACCGCGCCAGCCTGCCGGTCTACCACTCGCACGGAGTCAACGACCCGATCATCGGAATCGAGTTCGGGCGCGCCGCGGCCGAGCTCCTCCAGGGCAACGTCGACCTCACCTACCGCGAGCACCCGGGCGGACACACGATCGACCCGCGGAGCTTCGAGCGAGATGCGAGGCGGTTGATCAGCGGTACGCCTGGCGACGAACGAGCCCTAGCGCTAGCTGAGGCGCTTGCGGATCTCCTCCAGCCGCCGGGACAGCTCCGCCTCCCAGCCGCGATCGGTCGGCTGGTAGAAGCGCTCGCCCTGGACCTCGTCCGGCAGCAACGGCTGGTCCGCGACGCCGTCGGGCTCGTCGTGTGAGTAGACGTAGCCCTCGCCGCGGCCGAGCTCCTTGGCGCCCGGGGTAGTGCGCGTCGCGCAGGTAGTCGGGCGGCAGCTTCGCGCCGTGCTCGCGGATGTGGCGCCGCGGCCGCGCCCAGGCCCTTGTAGCGAGGCGTTCGACTTCGGCGCCAGCGCCAGGTAGACGGCCGCCTGCGCCAGGTTGAGCTGGCACTCGGGAAGCCCGACCCGGTCGACGGCCTGGCCGGCGGCGTTCGCGACCACGAGCGCCATCGGGTCGGCGTTGCCGACGTCCTCGGAGGCGAGGATCACCATCCGCCGGGCGATGAAGCGCGGGTCCTCCCCGCCCTCGAGCATCGCCGCCAGGTAATACAGCGACGCGTCGGGGTCGGAGCCTCGGGTGGCCTTGATCCAGGCGGAGATGTAGTCGTAGTGCTGGTCGCCGCCCTTGTCGAAGCGCACGGCCTTGCGCTGCAGGGCATCCTCGGCCGTCGCGAGATCGACCCCCGTCCCGGCCGCACGCGCCGTCTCGACCGCCCGCTCCAGCGCGCCCAGCGCAACCCTCGCGTCACCGCCCGAGCGGGTGGAGAGCAGCTCGACGGCCTCGTCGTCCACCTCGGGCGGGTCGGCGATGCCGCGCTCTGAATCGGCGAGCGCACGCCGGACGAGGATCTCGATCTCCGGCGGGCCCAGCGCCTGCAGCTCATAGATCTGCGCGCGGCTGAGAAGCGCGGAGTTGACCTCGAAGTAGGGGTTCTCGGTCGTCGCCCCGATCAGCGTGAGCAGGCCCTCCTCCACCGCCGGCAGCAGCGCGTCCTGCTGGGCCTTGTTGAAGCGGTGGATCTCGTCGAGGAAGAAGATCGTGGGCCGGTCGGATGCGCGCCGGCGCTCCGTCGCCCGCTCGATCACCTCTCGCACCTGTGCCCTGCCGGCGTTCACCGCCGACTCCTCCTCGAACGCTCCTCGCGCGGCCTCGGCGATGATCCGGGCGAGCGTGGTCTTGCCGGTGCCCGGCGGCCCGTAGAGGACCGCCGAGTGGGGCCGGCCGGACTCGACGGCGATGCGCAGCGGCGAGTCCACTCGCATCAGCTCGTCCTGGCCAACCACCTCGTCGAGCGAACGCGGACGCATGCGCACGGCGAGCGGGGCATCCGCCGCAGGCACGACCCCAGCGTCCCGCTCCTCCTCGCCGTTGTCGAACAACCGCTCCACCACTGTCAGTATGTCCAGCATGGAGGAGGCGACGGCGGCGGTCGACACACGGCTCGGGCAGGAGGCGGTCGAGCTGCTGTGCGAGCTGATCCAGCTCGACACCTCGAACCCGCCCAACAAGGAGCTGCCGGTCCAGGAGCTGCTGGCCGAGCGCCTGGGCGAGGTGGGCTTCGAGTGCGAGATGCTCCACGCCGAGGATCCGGAGCGGCCTAACCTCGTCGCCCGCCTGCGCGGCGACGGCGAGGGCCCGACGCTGTGCCTGCTCGGCCACGCCGACACGGTCCCGGCCCAGGACGAGGCAGACTGGAGCTTCTCCCCGTGGGCGGGCGATGTCGTGGACGGCGAGGTCCGCGGCCGCGGCGCACAGGACATGAAGGACCAGGTCGCCGCCGAGGCGGCGGCGTGCATCTCCCTGGCGCGCGAGGGCTGGCGCCCGAAGGGCGAGCTCCTCTTCGTCTGCACCGCCGACGAGGAGGCGGGCGCGACCTACGGCGCCAAGTGGCTCTGCGAGACCCACCCGGACAAGGTGCGCGCCGACCTGGTGATCAACGAGGGCGGGGGACCCTGCTTCGAGATCGACGGCCGGCGTCTCTACACGCTGTGCGTCGGCGAGAAGGGCGTGTGGCGCTTCCGCCTGCGCACCCACGGCAAGGCCGGTCACGGCTCGGTGCCCTCCCTGGGCGACAACGCGCTGCTGAAGCTCGAGCCGCTGCTCGCGAAGCTGCGAGAGCAGCCCCCGCCCGAGCCAACCGAAGCGGGCATCGCGTTTCTCTCCGGAGTGCTCGAGCGGGATCTGACCGGCGCCGGGCCCGACGAGCTTGCGGCTGCCCTCGGCGAGGTCCGCGATCGCGCACCGCTTCTGGCCGCGTACCTGGCCGAGCCGATGCTGGGCATCACGGTGGTGCCGACGATGGCGTCCGGCTCGGTGAAGGACAACGTGATCCCCGGCGCCGCCGAGCTCCTCGTGGACTGCAGGGTGCCGCCCGGGCTGGGCGAGGCCGACGTCCGCGAGCGGCTGGAGGCCTTCTTCGGGGAGACCATCGAGGGCGTGGATTTGGAGTTCATCGAGAACGTGACCGGGAACGCCTCGCCGGCGGAATCCTCGCTCGCGACCTCGATCTCGGCTTGGGTCGAGGCGAACGACCCCGGCGCCGGCGTGGTGCCGATCGTGATGCCGGGCTTCTCCGACAGCCACTGGTGGCGGAAGGCATTCGGCGCCGAGACGACCGTGTACGGCTTCGCACCCCAGCGCGACATGACCCTCTTCGAGGCCTCGCCGCTCGTCCACTCCGCAGACGAGCGGATCAAGGCGAGCGACGTCGAGTTCGCCGCACGGTTCTTCGAGGACATCACGCGCGAGGTCCTCGGATGAGCGAGAACGGGGCCGCGGCGGAGGCTCCCGACTCCAAGCCGCTTCGACTCGGCGGCATGGCGCTGCGCAACGGCCTGTTGATCCACGGCCCAACGTCATGGGCGGCGGCCGCGCGGGCGCCGGACGGGTCGATCGAGGTCGCCTCCGGTCCGAAGCCGACCTTCGGCCAGGGCAGGCTGGGGCAGGTTCCGCTGTTGCGCGGGCCTCTGCGGCTGGCCGAGGCGATGGCGGTGGTCCCGATCGCCCGCTCGAAGGTGAGAAGCGCCCGGCTCCCGTTGGAGGACAAGCGCGTGATCGCCGCCGCCGTGGCGACCGCCGCCGCGAGCGGGCTGGTGCGCCGCTGGCGGGCCGCCGACGAAGGGGCGGGCGTCTCCGCAACCCGCGAGGCGGTGGTCTCGCTGCTTGGCGTTATCCCGGCCATGGCCGCCCTTCGCGACCGCGACCTCGCCGCGTACCACGGCGTCGAGCACAAGGCGATCGGCGCCTACGAGAAGGGCTCGCTCGACCCGAACGACGCCCCGAAGGAGCACCAGCGCTGCGGTTCCAATCTGATCGGCCCGATGCTGGCGTTCTCGGTCGCGGGCCAGGTTGCAACGGACCGCTTCATCGAACGCCCGGGGACGGTGGCCAGGGCGGCGGCGGGAACCGGCGCCGTCTCAGCCGCGGTCGAGGTCTTCGCGTACGCCGAACGCAATCCTGAGTCCGCGGTCGGACGCGCCGTACACGCCCTGGGCCACGAGATCCAGCGGGTGCTCTCAACCCGGGAGCCCACCCAGGAACAGATCGAGGTGGGCGTCGCCGCGATGGCCGCCGTCCTGAGGGAAGAGGGATTGCAGGAAGCGGACCGTTCTGCCGATAGCGTCTAGGCAGGCTCAGTGCCTGAGAAGTTGCACGCCGCTATGCCCTTGATCGCCATCTTCGGAATCACCTACGACGAGCTCGAGAGCTACGTCGTGGTCTGGGCGCCGGTGGTGCTGCTCGCGGTGATCGTCTACTTCATGTGGCGAACGCTGAAGCTGATGCCCAAGACGAAGCCGCAGGAGATCAGCTCCAAGTCAAAGGCCGCCGTCACCTGGGCCGACGTCGCCGGCGTCGACGAGACCAAGGACGAGCTGCGCGAGGTCGTCGAGTTCCTCTCCGACCCAAGGCGGTTCAAGCGCCTGGGCGCCAAGGTGCCAAAGGGCATCCTCCTGCACGGTCCCCCGGGGACGGGCAAGACGCTGCTCGCCAAGGCCGTCGCCCACGAGTCGGGCGCGACGTTCCTCAGCCAGTCCGCCTCCTCGTTCATCGAGATGTTCGCCGGGCTCGGTGCCGCGCGCATCCGCCGCCTCTTCAAGGAGGCCCGCGAGAACCCTCCGGCGATCGTCTTCATCGACGAGCTCGACGCCGTGGGGGCGGCGCGTGGCTCGGACATCTCGGGCGAGCGCGACCAGACGCTCAACCAGCTACTCGTGGAGATGGACGGCTTCGACGGCCGCGACAACGTCGTCGTCATGGCGGCATCGAACCTGCTCGAGAAGCTCGACAAGGCGCTGCTGCGGCCCGGCCGCTTCGACCGCCAGGTCTTCGTGCCCCCACCGGACATGAAGGGGCGAAAGCAGATCCTCGAGGTGCACTCGAAGGGCAAGCCCCTCGCCCAGGACATCGACCTCGAGCGGGTCGCGCGCCACGCCGCCGGCCTCACCGGCGCCGATCTGGCGAACCTCGTCAACGAGGCCGCAATCCTCGCCGGGCGAAAGCAGCGCGACTTCATCGCGCAGGCCGACTTCGAGAACGCGTTCGAGCGTGTCATCGCCGGGCTTCAGACCCGCAAGGTCATCACCGCCCACGAGAAGCGCGTCGTCGCCTGGCACGAGGCCGGGCACGCGCTGGTCTCCGAACTGCTGCCGACGGTCGACAAGGTCCAGAAGGTCTCGATCGTCCCGCGCGGCAAGGCGCTGGGCTACACGCTCAACCTGCCCCAGGAGGACCGCTACCTGAAGTCGCGCCAGGAGCTGATCGACTACATGAAGGTGCTGCTCGCCGGCCGCGTCTCCGAGCAGATCACCTTCGGGAAGGTCACCACCGGCGCGTCCGACGACCTCAAGCGCGTGACCGCTATCGCCCGCTCGATGGTCTTCGAGTACGGGATGGGCACGGTGATCCGCTCACACCAGGTGCCCTCGGACGACTACACCGTGTCCGAGTCGCTGCGCCAGACGCGCGACGAGGAGGTGCAGGAGCTCGCGGAGGAGTCCTACCGCGGTGCGCACCGCCTGCTGACCGACCACCGCGACCTCCTCGACGAGATCGCCGAGCGCCTCCTCGAGAACGAGGTCATCGAGCGCGACGAGATCAAGACGATCATGGATCGGCACCGCGCCGGCCAGACCCCACAGCGGTCGGGCATCGGAACGATCAAGCGCGACGCGGACGGCCGGCGAATCGCCCAGCCGGCCGAGGCGCTCGCCAGCGAGCCACCGGAGCCGCCCGAATAGAATCGGCGCCGTGTTCGGCGCCATGGACCACGTCGGCGTCGCGGTCTCGGACCTCGAGGCTGCGATCTCGCTCTACGAGGAGAGCTTTGGCATGGAGCTCGTCCACCGCGAGGTGGTCTCCGAGCAGGGCGTGGAGGCGGTGCTGCTCGACGTCGGCGACTCGCACGTCGAGCTGCTCAGGCCCACCGGCCCCGACACGCCGGTCGGCAAGTTCATGAGCGCTCGCGGGGAGGGCCTTCACCACGTCGCCTACCGCGTTGCCGACATCGATGCCGCGCTCGAGCAGCTACAAGAGCGCGGGGTCAGGCTGATCGACAAGACGGCGCGAACGGGGATCCGCTCGAGCCGCGTCGCGTTCCTTCACCCCAAGTCGACCGGCGGGGTGCTCACCGAGATCGTTGAGCCGGCAACGGGGCATTGATGCTTCAACCAGGAGAAATGAATGACTGACACGAAAAAGGTCGAGATCGGGTTCGGGATCGGGCAGGCCCTCTCGGTGAAGATGACCGACGACGAGCTGGCCGACCTGCGCAAGGCTGTGACCGGCGACGGCGGCTGGTACGACGTGAAGACCCAGGACGCCACGATCGCGCTGAACCTGGCGACGGTCGTCTTCATCCGGATCGACGACTCCGATCACTCGATCGGCTTCTCGGGGGCGTGAAACGGGTCGTCCTGCTCGCCGGCGGCGCCATCGCCGCCGGCGCGCTCTGGTGGCGGAAGAACCCCTCCGCGTGCCCCTACGGCCAGCGCTTCTGGGTCCAGGCCCCACACCCGTTCATCACGCGCGAGCGTCTGCGAGCCGTGCTGGCCCCCGCGGATGGCGAGCGCTTTCTCGAGATCGGCCCGGGCACCGGTTACTACACGCTCGACCTAGCCGACTGGGTCGGCCCGGAGGGGACGATCGAGATCTTCGACCTCCAGCAGGAGTTCCTCGACCACACGATGCGCCGGGCGGCCGAAAGCGGGATCGCAAACGTGGTTCCGACGCAGGGAGACGCGACGAGTCTGCCGTACGAGGACGGATCGATCGACGGGGTCGTGCTGACCGCCGTCCTGGGCGAGATCCCGGATCGCGAAGCGGCGATGCGGGAGATCGCACGAGTCCTGCGCCCCGGAGGACGGCTCGTGGTCGGCGAGCTCATGGGCGACCCGCACTTCACGAGCACAGGCGCACTCGAGGGCCTCGGGGCCGCTGCCGGCCTGCGCTTCGACGAGCGCTCGGGCCCAGCCTTCGGCTACTTCGCGCGGCTGGTCAGGCTAGCGAGCGCCGGCCACAGGCGCTCCTCGGTCTCGAGCACCTCACGCCGCTCGCTCGGAGACCTCGCACCACAGCTCCGGCTCGGGGGTCTCTGCCTCGCTCGCCGCGTGCAGCGCGGCTGCGAGAGCCGTCCACCGCTCGGCCGCCTCAGCGGCGACGGACGCCTGGCCCGAGCCAACCTCCTCCAGGAACCGCGAGTACATCAGGCGGAAGTTGCCGCCGCCCGTCCCGCGGCGCTCGATCACCTGGTAGTTGAAGCGCGCGCACCACTGCCAGTCCTCGATCGCCTGCGGCCAGTCCCCCACCTCGGCCGCGAAGCGGCGGAGGCCCGGCAGGCCCTCGTAGTCGCCCAGCGGGGGCTCGATCATGCGCGCGGCGGCCCGCGCCATGGCGCGCGGCACAGCCTCCGTGATGCGTGGCCGCGTCGAGCGGCTCGGGGAGGGTCAGCATGTGCCCGGCGAGCGGGTAGACCGGGTACTGGCTGTGCCGCGCCTCGGCCAGGCTCTCGAGGCTCGTCGTCTGAAGCTCGTCGAACGCGGTGTCGGAGAGGTAGGCGACCTCGTCGTCGTAGCCGGCGAGCACAACAGCGTGCCCGGGGAAGTGCGCCGACTTCCCGTAGTGGTCGAGGTAGTAGAGGTCGGAGAGCAGCAGCGCCGGCCGGCCGGCGTCGACGCTCCCCTTGGCCGCGATCCACGACTCCTCGGGCCCATCGAAGCGGTCCAGCCGCACGCCGGATCCGGTCAGCGCGACGAACTCCTCCTCGAGCCTCGATGTCCGCCCGTTCGTGAAGCGCGAGGGCGAGGAGCCGTCGAGGGCGATGTAGTAGAAGCAGGCGCCGGCGCCCAGGCCGAACGCCATCTCCTCGGTCAGCTCGACGCCGCCGAAGGCGAGCAGGTTGCGCAGCGCCGTCGAGCCGCAGTGGTTCCCGGGCACGTGCTCGTAGCCCGGCACCATCGTCGCGGCCATCAGCACGCTCCCCGCAGCTTGCAGTACTCGGCGCGCGCCGAGAACGTCTCGGTCATCTCGTCGGTCATCTCGTCCAGGAACTCGTCACGGTAGGTCGAGTCGGTGAAGATCGCGATCGCGAAGTAGAAGCCGGAGAAGGCCGCAAGCCCGCCCGCCACGCGAAGCAGCTCGGCGGTGAGCTCGAGCTGCTCGCCGAACAGCTCGAACTGCACGAGCACGTCGCCGGGGTTCCCGAGCCAGCCCGTGCGGACCTCGTCGTTGATCGCGAGCAACCCGAAGCCGACGAAGAACGCCCCGAGCGCAATGCTCACGATGAGCACCTGCACGCCCTGGCTCACGAACATCACAAGTCCGACGTTGAGGCGCTGGCGCCGGTCGAGCGGCGGGGCCTCCGAGCCCGCGTCCCGCTCCAGGCGCCGTGCTTCGGCCGGGATTCGCACACCGAGAAAGAGTGATCCGATCGCGATGAACATCCCGAGAATCAGGAAGTAGATCGGCAGGGTGACGCCGGGAAAGATCTGCCAGGACTCCTGGGTCATGAACGAGAGCAGGGCGAAGATCAGGAGCAGCGGGAGCGCCTTCGCGATGAGCCCGAGCGAGGAGCGAAGCTGGCCTGCCAGGCGCCCGAGGACCCACCGGAGGATCCACAGCAGCCCGTAGCCGACGACCGCGTAGATCAGCCCGAGGAGCACGAGGTTCGCACCGGCCGTGACAAGAGCGCTGCGCCACTGGCCGCCGAAGATCAGGGGAAGCAGTGCCGGGATCAGCACGAAGCCGGCGAGCTCGGTCTTCCCGACGCGATTCGGCACCGCCAGCGAGGGGCTGCCGTTGTGGCGGTTGATGAGCGCCACCGCCACCAGCAGGATCGCGAGCCCGGCCAGAGCCGCGGCCACGTTCGCCACCGGCGACCACTCGAAGTTGAGCGCCCCGACCATCTCCCCGATGAAAACAAGGCCGAGCAGCGGGACCACCCGGGTGTAGACGTCGGTCGTCGCCGAGTAGTCCTCGATGAACAGCGGCAGGCCAGCCCGGCGGAACCCCCGCTCGAGCTCGGCGATCCTGGCCTGGGGCGCCTGCCCTTCCATGGGCGGGCACCCTACGGGACGGCGGGCTAGCTTGCGTGTCAGCGTGCGGCGTTTTCGGCCTCGCACGCGGCCGCCGGGGGTAGCCGTCCAGGGCCAAGGACGGACTCGAGAGGAGACGGAATGACAATCCTGGTGATCGTGGGCGTCTGCATCATCCTCGCGGTACTGGCCTTCTTCCTGCCGCGGCTGTCGCGCCATCCCCAGCGCGGAGTTGACAGCACGCTCGAGGCAGGGCAGGACGTGGCCGGCAAGGCGCCCGGCAAGGCGGGCGACCTGCTCGAGAAGCCGTTCGAGAGCTCGCGAAAGGCCGCCAACAAAAGCGCACAGAAGGGGCGTGAGGGTCGTGCGAAGGCGCCAGGGCCGTAGGACCCGCTCGGGGACACGCCTTGCGAATCGCATTGCTTGAGAACCCGGGCTCCGGCTCGGGGGACGCCGACGATGCCGCCGCGCTCCTGCGCGAGCACGGTGTCGTCGTCGATTCATTTCCCCTCGAGGACGCCGGCCGGATCCCGGCCGCGTCGCCGGATCGCGTGGTCGTGGCAGGTGGCGACGGCTCCCTGGGCCGCGCCGCCGACACGGCAGCCCGGGCCGGTGTCCCACTGGCCGTCCTCCCCGTCGGAACCGCCAACGACTTCGCCCGGGCGATGGAGCTCCCCGCTGACGCGGGCGAGGCCGCGGCCCTGGCGGCCTCGGGGCGAACGACCCGCGCCCTCGACCTGGCATGGATGGACGATCGGCCGTTCGTCAACGCCGCCAGCGTTGGGCTCGCCCCCGCCGCGGCTCGCCGCGCCACCGGGCTGAAGCGGGCCCTCGGCTCGGCCGCGTACCTCGTCGGCGGCGTGCGTGCGGCCCTGTCGGCCCAGCCACTGCCATGCCGCGCGACGTGTGACGGCGTCGTCGCCTTCGACGGAGACGCGTGGCAGCTCACCGTCGCCTGCACGGGATCGTTCGGGGCCGGCTCCGAGCTCGATGCCGACCCCCACGACGGCGAGCTCGACCTGGTCGCGATCGAGTCGGGCTCGAGGCTGGCGCTGGCGCTGCGGGCCTGGGGCCTGCGGCGCGGAAGCCTGGAATCGCAGCCCGGCGTGCGCTCGCGCCGCGGCCGCCGGATCGACCTCGACGTGCCGGCGGGGACGGACTTCAACGTGGACGGCGAGCTGGTCCAGTCGGGCTCGAGCAGCTTCCGCGTGGACCCGGGCGCCGTCGAGCTCGTGGTCGGCTGACCCTCGCAGGCGCCCATCCGGCCTGCCGCCGATCGCCGCTGGCCTATCCTGCTGCCGTGTTTCGCTCTCGTCAGGAGCCCCGCCGGCTCCGCCCTGCGCCGGCCTGGCTGCGGGCCCGCAGCCAGCGCAAGCGCGCCCGCAACCCTGTGCTTCGAGCCCTCGGCGACGCCGACCAGGCGGTCCTGCGCTTTCTGCGAACGCGCGGCCACCACCCGCCGGTCGAGTCGGCGATGAAGGTGCTCGGGACGATCGGCGAGTACGGCGCGGTCTGGGCCGCGATCGGCGCGGCGGGCGCGCTCGCCGATCCCGAGCGGCGCAACCGCTGGGGCATCGCCGCCCTGGTGGGCCCGGCCGCGATCAACGTGAACTACGCGGTGAAGCTCGCCGTGGGCCGCGAGCGTCCGCTGATCGAGGGTCACCCGCCGCTGGCCCGGGCGCCCAGCAAGCTCTCCTTCCCCTCGGCCCACGCCACGTCCTCGCTGGCGGCGGCGACCGCGCTCGGCCGCGTCGAGCCACGCTCCCGGCCGGCCCTGTTCGCACTGGCCGCGGGAATCTGCCTCAGCCGCCCCTACCTCGGCATGCATTACCCGTCCGACGTGCTGGCGGGCGGAGCTCTTGGCATCGCGATCGGCGCTCTCGTCCCAGGCGTCTCGCCGAAGCCCACCGAGGAGCGCCTGATCGACCTCGTGAACCAGACGCACGGCGCCGCGCCGCCCGGCTCGAACGGCGCTGATCCCGTCTCAGAGGCGACCGCGACCGAGCCCCCCCGCCCGGCCGCGTGAAGATCGGGATCGTCGGGCTGCCCAACGCGGGCAAGTCGACGCTGTTCAACGCGCTGACCGCAGCCGGGGCCCCGACCGGCGACTACCCCTTCACCACGATCGACCCCAACGTGGCCGTCGTGGCCGTGCCCGACGAGCGGCTCGACCGCCTGGCGGAGATGCTCCGCTCCTCCAGCGTCGTCCACGAGCAGATCGAGTTCCACGACATCGCCGGGCTCGTGCCCGGCGCGTCGCAGGGCGAGGGGCTCGGCAACCGGTTCCTGGGCGCGATCCGCGAGACCGACGCCATCTGCCACGTGGTCCGGGCCCACGGCGGCCAGGTGCCCCACCCGGAGGGGCGCGTCGACCCGCTCGCCGACATCGAGCTGATCGAAACCGAGCTGCTGGCCGCCGATCTCGACTCCGCCGAGAACCGCCTCGTGCGGGTGACGAAGCTGGCCAAGACAGGGGATACCGAGACGGTCGCGGAGCGCGACTGGCTGGCTGCGGTGGTCGACGCCCTGGCCGGCGGTCGCGGGGTGCGCGAGGTCCCGGTGCCGGACGCCGCCGCCGATGCGCCGCGCAAGCTCCAGGCGCTCACCTCGAAGCCGGTGCTCTACGTGGTGAACGTCGACGAGGGCGAGGACGAGGTGCCGGCGGCGGTCGCCGCGCAGGCGAAGGCGAGCGGTGCGGTGGCCGTCGCCGTGAGCGCGCGGATCGAGTCTGAGCTGGGCGAGCTGGGCGACGAGGCCGAGGCGGCCGGCATGCGGGCCGAGCTGGGCGTGGGCGAGAGCGGGCTCGAGCGCGTGATCCACGGAGCCTGGGAGCTGCTCCACCTGGTCTCGTTCTTCACCGCGGATACCGGCAAGGAGGCGATGGCCCACGCGGTCCCGGCGGGAGCCAGTGCGTACGAGGCGGCGGGCCAGGTCCACACCGACATCCAGCAGGGGTTCGTGCGCGCCGAGGTGATCGGCTGGGACGAGCTCGTGGAGGCCGGTTCCTACGCCGCGGCACGCGACCGCGGGCTGATCCGCACGGAGGGACGTGACTACCTCGTGGGCGACGGAGAAGTCCTGCATATCAAGCACTAGAGGCCCGTTTTCGGCCCCCGGGACGCCCTCCCAGGCACATAACAAGTGAAACCTTCCGCTTCCCTTTGTGTTTTACTTACACAGCCTTAACACCAGCCGAGTCTCGGGCCAAGGCGCCCGGGAGCGGGGGAACCAGACGGGGATTCGTACACAACCCCAGGGGCGAATCGGGCCAACCGGCCTGTAGCGCAGCTCTTTCAGCGCGAGCCCGACAGCTAACCCCGCAGGCGCGAGAAAGAGGAGCACTGAGTCTTGAACGCCACCGATAGCGCGCGGGAGCACCGCCCCCGACGCCTCTCCCTGCTGATCGGCATCGCGGTCGCCACCGCCTCCATCGGCGCCGGCGGAGCCTGGGCGCAGACGCCCGACCCAGCGACCGACCCCGCCGAGCCGATCGAGGGCCTCACCGACACCGCGCCCGACGACGCCGCGACCGATGACGGTGCCGCGGCCGCCGACCCCGCGGACACGGCGACGACCGAGCCCGCCCCCGCCGAGGAGCAGGGCGGAGGCCAGAAGGCCCAGCGCGGACGGGGCGGCTCACGCTCACACGCGAGGAGGCGAGCCCCAACAAGGTGTTCTGGGACGGTTCGCGCAAGGCCAAGTTCGAATACAAGTTCTCCGGCGGACAGGGCGTCGAGCTCGTGATCGAGGTCGTGAAGTCGAAGTCCGGAGCCGACCAGATGGTCCGCCGCTACCGTGTGGAGAAGCGCGACGGCGGGAAGATGTACGAGCTGACGTGGGACGGCAAGCGCGCCAACGACGACCTCGTCAAGAAGGGCACCTTCTACTTCCGCGTCTCCGAGGCCGGCGGCCGGCGCCTCAAGCGCACGGGCGCCGACGGCAATCGCCAGTTCAGGATGTTCCCGGCGATCTTCCCGGTCGACGGCAGCCACCAGTACTGGGACGGCTTCGGGGCCGGGCGTAACCACGCGGGCCAGGACGTCGGCGCCAACTGCGGGACTCCGCTTCGCGCCGCCGAGCCGGGCACGGTCACCACGAAGGCCTACAACGGCGGCGGCTACGGCTACTACGTGGTCATCGACGTTCGCGGCTCGAACCGCTCCGAGCTCTACGGTCACATGAGGGACAAGGCGACGGTCCGCCAGGGCGAGCACGTCGGTACCGGCGAGCGCATCGGGAAGGTCGGCGACACCGGCAACGCGAGCGGCTGCCACCTGCACTTCGAGTACCGCCCGAACGACTCGCCCTCGGCGCACGTCACCGACAAGCTGAAGGCCTGGGACAAGTACTCGTAGGACCCGAGCCCTGGCGGACGCCGGCCCGGTAGGGTCGCCGCCGTGAGGACGAAGGCGCGCTTCCCCGGCGTCGAGCCCGACGCCGGGCACTACGAGAGCTTCTACATCAAGGCGACCGACCCGCGGGGCGGGCGGGCGCTGTGGCTGCGGCACACCGTGCATCAGCGGCCCGGCACTGAGCCCAACGCCTCGCTGTGGCTGACGCTCTTCGACGCCCACGCAGCCGGCCCCAAGGCCGTCAAGGTCACCCACCCGATCTCCGAGCTCTCGGCGCCCAGCGAGACCTACATCAAGATCGACGGCGCCACGCTGGAGCCGGGGCGCGCGGCCGGCTCGCTGTCGGCACCCGCGTTGGAGGCGAGCTGGGACCTCACCTTCAGCGACGAGGGCGAGGCGTTTCACCACCTCCCCCACGAGCGCATGTACCGGACCTCGCTGCCGAAGACCAAGTTCCTGAGCCCGTACCCGAGCGCCCACTTCGACGGGACCCTGACGGTGGGCGGCGAGACGATCGAGCTCCAGGGCTGGCCCGGGATGATCGGGCACAACTGGGGTGCCGAGCACGCGGAGCGGTGGGTGTGGATCCAGGGCGAGCGAGCTCGACGGCCAGCCGCAGAGCTGCTTCGACATGGCTGTCGGGCGGATCAAGATCGGCCCGTGGACAACCCCGTGGGTGGGCAACGGAGTGCTGCGCCTCGACGGCGAAGAGCACCGGCTCGGCGGGTTCGGCAAGTTGCTCAGCCTCAAGGTCGACGACGAGCCCACGAGCTGCGAGTTCGAGATCGCCGGCGACGACGTCAAGGTGACCGGGCGCGTGTGCTCCGAGCCGCGGAACTTCGTGGCCTGGGTCTACGCCGACCCCAAGGGCCCCGAGCACAACACGCTCAACTGCTCGATCTCCGACCTCGAGCTGGAGGTGACGCGAAAGGACAGCGAGCCGCGGACCCTGCACGTGGCGGCCGCTGCCGCCTACGAGATCGGGATGCGCCAGACCGACCACGGCATCCCGCTTCAGCCCTACCCGGACGGATAGGGCGGGCGGGGACCGGGCGCGGTGCCTGAGTAGTGTCCAGGCGACGCAACCCGGAGGGAATCGATGAGCGCCGCAACGTCTGAACAGTCCGTCCTCGACAACGCCCCGAAGCAGCTGCTGATCGGCGGCGAGTGGCGGGACGGGAGCGGTGGAGCGACGCTGGGCGTGGAGGATCCGGCGACGGGCGAGACGCTGTGCGAGATCGCCGACGCGACTCCGGACGACGCGAAGGCGGCGCTCGACGCTGCCGTCGCGGCGCAGGCGGAATGGGGAGCGAGCCCGGCGAACGACCGCAGCGAGATCCTCCACAACGCCTTCGAGGCCCTGAACGACCACGCCGACGAGCTCGGCCTGCTGATGACGCTGGAGATGGGGAAGTCGGTGGCCGAGTCGAAGGCCGAGATCGC
Organism: uncultured Solirubrobacterales bacterium; assembly: GCA_963729505.1. GTDB lineage: Bacteria > Actinomycetota > Thermoleophilia > Solirubrobacterales > 70-9 > JBDTSW01. The sequence continues at coordinate 369,438 of CAVSOA010000002.1, read as the reverse complement.
CTACTCGGCCGAGTTCTTCCGCTGGTTCTCGGGCGAGGCGCTTCGCCTGGACGGCTACTACAAGGCCGCGGGCAACGGGGCCAGCCGGGTGCTGGTCATGCGCCAGCCCGTCGGGCCCTGCTACTTCATCACCCCCTGGAACTTCCCGACCGCGATGGGCACCAGGAAGATCGGCCCGGCGGTCGCCGCCGGCTGCACCATGGTCGTAAAGCCGGCGAAGAACACGCCGCTCTCGATGCTCGCCCTGGCGAAGATCCTGGAGGAGTGCGGCCTGCCGCCGGGCGTGCTGAACGTGATCACGAGCTCGTCCTCGGGCGGCGTCTCGAAGCCGATCATCGGCGACCCGCGGCTGCGGAAGCTCTCGTTCACCGGCTCGACCGAGGTCGGCAGGACCCTGATCGCGCAGGCGGCCGAGACCGTCCTCAACGTCTCGATGGAGCTGGGCGGCAACGCGCCGTTCCTGATCTTCGAGGACGCCGACCTCGACGCCGCCGTCGAGGGGGCGATGATCGCCAAGATGCGCAACATCGGCGAGGCGTGCACCTCCGCGAACCGCTTCCACGTCGCGGAGTCGGTGGCAGGGGAGTTCGCCGACAGGCTGGCCGAGCGGATGGGCGCCCTCAAGCTCGGCCGCGGGACCGAGGACGACGTGGACATCGGCCCCCTCATCGACGCCGACCAGCAGAGCAAGGTGGCGGAGCTCGTCGACGACGCCTCCGACAAGGGGGCGAAGGTCCTCGTCGGCGGCACCAAGGTCGACGGCGCCGGCTACTTCTTCAACCCGACCGTCCTCGGCGACGTACCGGCGAACGCCCGCGTCCTGACCGAGGAGATCTTCGGCCCGGTCGCGCCGGTCGCCTCATTCGACTCCGAGGAGGCCGCGATCAAGGCCGCGAACGACACCGAGTACGGCCTCGTCGCCTACGTGTTCACGCGCGACATCAAGCGCGCCCTGCGCGTCTGCGAGGCGCTGGAGACCGGGATGATCGGCCTCAACCAGGGCCTCGTCTCGAACGCCGGCGCCCCGTTCGGCGGCGTCAAGCAATCCGGCATCGGCCGCGAGGGCGGCAACGAAGGCGTCCACGAGTACCTCGAGACGAAGTACGTCGCCATCAACGTCTAGCCGGGGTGAGGCCGATCGCGGGAGGAGGCGACCCCAATTTGTGCCCATATGCGGGCCAATTCTGGGGTCACAGAGGCTCGTATCGCATCGCCACCGCCCCTGAGCCGAATTCCAGCCGGCCCACGGGCCTCAAGTCGACAAACTTCGATAGCCCCGCGAACAACGTCGGCCCGTGGCCCGCCAGCCTGGGGTGCACCACGAACTCGTACTCATCGATCAACCCCAGCTCCGCCAACGCCAGCGGAAGCTTCATACCTCCCACCAACAGGCCCTTACCCGGCTCCCGCTTCAGCTCCTGAACGGCGTCTCCCAGATCCCCGCGCACGAGCTCGGCGTTCCAATCGACCCGGTCCAGGGTGCTTGACACGACGTACTTCTTCGCCGCGTCGATAGTTCGGCCGAAAGGCGCCATCCAATCGGGCCTCGCTTCCATCTGCCCCGGCGGCCGCCAGGCTGACTCCATCATCTCGTAGGTCACCCGGCCGAAGAGCAGAGCGTCGGCCCGATCGAGAGCATTCGTCGCGTGACGATGTGTCTCTTCGTCCGGAGAGCCTGCCAGGTGATCGCAGCATCCGTCCAATGTGACGTTGATGTAATACCGAAGGGGTCGCATCGCGTCCTCTGGTTCGACATCGGGCATGGGTCCAGGTCCTTTTGGTCGGCTGGAGCCGGCTGGAGCCCCTCAAGGGCCTAGCGCATGTATAGACCGGTCGACGGGCGAATACTCATCGCGTCAGCGATTCGGGATGTCCAAAATCTCCAGCGCCAGGCCTAGCGCGGCTGCCCCCGCGAAAGCCACCAACGTGTACGACCACGACCTCTTCCGGGCCGTGAACGCGCAAGTGGCGCCGAACACAACCGTGCCGATTGCTAGCGCCAGTCCCGCCAACGTCAACGCAGCATCGAAATCAAGGCGCAGTTCCTCTGGCGTGCACTCCCGCTCTGCGAAGGAGCCGCACGTATCCGCATCGAGCTGAAGCTGAGCGATGAAGAGGAAGACGAAGCCGCCAACAGCGGCACCGGCTGCCATGAGGCCAGCCGCCACCCGAGCCGGACCGCCTACGCTCGCGTCATCGCCCATAACGGACCCATCGGCATCACCGCCCGGGATGTTGATCGCTAGACGCGTCCTCGTTCGATTGCTTGTGCGTCGTAGTGACCACGCGTTGCGCATGGGCCGGTGGCCGGTTTACATTGGTGACGTGCGATTCCGGGCATGGACAGGGATAATCCTCGCCGCAACGCTGCTCCCTGCGTCGAGCGCGAGTGCCGGCGGCAACCCGGAGATCACCGTCACTCCGAGCAGCATTGACTTCCCCGATCAGTATGTCGGAGACACGACTCCCTCCGAGACGGTGACGGTTCAAAACGTGGCCCCCAACTCGTTTCCCCTGCAGGTGCAACAGCCGACGATCAGCGGGGCGGCGCTCAACGATTTCGCGATCGTCTCCGATAGCTGCGCCCCCTATCCGAGGAACCTGCTCGACCAGAATCAGCCCGGGAGCAGCTGCACGTTCGGGGTCGAGTTCACGCCGACGGCCCCCAGCTTCCGAGGAGCGACGCTCAACGTCCCCAGCAACGATTCCGACGAGTCCAACACGACCGTTCCGCTCTCGGGTGACGGCGTGGAGGCGCCAATGGCCGATCTCATGATCAGCAAGGCGGGTGGCACGTTCATCGGCGACAACGTCTACGAGCCGACGCCCGTGACCCAGATCCTCAGCGGAAAGATCAAGCGAGGGCGGGCCAAGGACTACGTGGTCGGCGTGGGGAACGACGCCAACCTCATCGGCATCACGGTCGAGGGGTGCGCGAGCTCAAACGGCTTCAAGGTCACGTACGGCCACCAGGGCGCGGATGTCACCGACGACGTCGTCGCCGGCACCCACCTGTCCGAGACAGCCACATCGAACCCGGATCCGCTTGACGTGCGGGTGAAGGCCAAGCGTTCCGCCCACGGCACCCTCAGGTGCACCCTCACCGGCAGCGCCGAGGGCAGCGATGACGACGCCGTTCAGCTGAAGCTCCGGGCGAAGGGCTAGCGCCAGACCTTCATGGGGAGGGCGCTCCCGCCCCGCCTCACTCGACCTCGAATTCCGCGAGCTGGCCCTGCTGATAGTGCCCGGGGATCGGGCAGATCATGGCGTAGCTGCCGGGCTCGATCGGCTCCGTGACGTCGATCGTCACCGTCTCACCGGGTCCGGGCGACGTTTTCTCGCTGCTTTCGGCAACGGTCGTCGCCGACCCCTTCTCGCCCTCCAGCTTGTACGCCTCGTCGAGAGTGAAGCCCTCGTTGATGCGAGCGAAGACCAGCGCATGCGGCTGGTCGCTGTTGTTTGTGTACGTGATGGTCTTCGTGTCCGCGGCCGGAGTCGGCTCGACGTCCCAGGAGAAGCCGTCCGACGTGTCGCCCGTGGTCAGCGTCACCTCCTCGGTGGACGCCGTCTCCTCACCGCTCGAGTCATCATCGTCTCCGCACCCCGCCACCGCGACCCCAACGGTCAGCGCGGCTGCGGTGGCCACGATCGCAGCCTTCATCTTCATGCTCCCTGCCTTTCGTATGGAACGAGTGCCGCAGACTAGACGAAGCGGAGGCGCCCCGACTGGATCGGACCCCGCTAGCTGAGGACTACCCCGCTTCCGCACGGCTACTGCTTCTCGTCAAAGCACTACGAAACGCCCGCGCGTGGCGGCTGGGTTGCGTATAGCGCTACCGAGGCGCCACATGCGGGTGATTCGCCACCCCCATTTGCCCACGTCCGCTATCTGCCTTCCATGCAAGGCGGCCATATCGCGCCTGTGTTCTCCGCGTTGAATACCGCGCCGATGTAGCGCGCCAATTACGCTGCGCCCGGATGCGGACCAACCAGCACTACAAGCTCGAGGACGTGGACGTGGTCCGGCGGCTGATCCGCGAGAACCCGTGGGCAACCCTGGTCTCGAACCCGTCCACCGGTCTGGTCGCGTCGCACTACCCCGTCCTCCTCGACGAGGACCGAGAGGAGCTCTCGATCGTCACCCACGTTGGACGCCCCGACGAGAAGGTCCACGAGCTTGGCGAGCACGAGCTGCTGATGATCGTGCAGGGTCCGAACGGCTATATCTCCTCGAGTTGGTACGGCGATCACGTCGAGGTGCCGACCTGGAACTTCATCGTCGCCCACCTCTCAGGGGTGCCCGAGATCCTCGAACACGAGGAGAACTTCGCGGTGCTCGAGCGGCTTGTCGACAACTTCGAGGATCACGTCGCCCGGCCCCGGCCCCTCACCGGCACCCCGGAGGACGCCGAGCACGCCCGCCGGGAGAGCCGTGGGACGGTGGGCCTCCGCCTCACGCCGACGAAGCTCGTCGCCAAGCTCAAGATGCACCAGGGGTACTCGCCCGAGATCGTCGAGTCCGTGATCGGTGAGTTGGAGGCCGACGGCCCCTACGCGAACCCCGCCCTGGCGCGGGAGATGAGGCTCGTCCACGACGAGCCCAGCTGAACTCAGCCGCCGCTCGGGTCGATGGACTCGCCCGGCTTGTAACCGGGGAAGACCTCTTCCAGGATCGGCACCCACACCTCGAAGCGGTCGATCTCGCACCCGTTCTCGCGGGTGAAGCTGCCGTCGATCGTCTCGCCGTCGATGTCGCCCTCGACGAGTAGCGAGTCCGGCCCGCCGTAGAGCTCGGTGCAGGCCGTGTCCGGCGAGACGGGCTCGAAGTCCTCGCTCTCGAGTTGCAACACCTGGGCGCAGAGCTCGTCCGGCTCGGCGTCCGAGGCGTCGGCGCACTCGATCGTCTCGACCTGCGCCTTCTCCGGCCCTCCGCCGTCCACATCCAGAGTGAGTTTGAGGGTCGCCGCGGTGGCGGCCACGTCGTCCGTGGTCGTGGCCGCCTCGTCGTCGCCGCAGCCAGCCGCGAGCGCGATTGCGCCCGCGGCGAGGATGCTGAGGACCCGGTGTCCGGGCAAACGGGTTAGCGGCCCATCAGGACGCTCAGGAGGCCGCCCTGCTCGTGGCGCTTCTGGAGGTAGCACTGGTGGTACTCCTCCGCCTTCCAGAAGCCGGTGGCCGGCTCGACCGTGGTGACGATCGGCTGCTTGAACTTCGACTGGGCGCTCTCCAGTGACTTGCGCGCGATCTCGCGCCTGCTCGTCGGAGTGGGTGAAGATCGCCGTGCGGTACTGGTCGCCGACGTCGGGGCCCTGGCGGTTCATCTGGGTGGGGTCGTGGACCGCCCAGAACTTCTCGACCAGCTCCTCGTAGGAGACCTGCTCGGGGTCGAAGGTGACCTGGGTCACCTCGGCGTGGCCGGTGTTGCCGGCGCAGACCTGCTCGTAGGTGGGGTTCTCGGTATGGCCGCCCTCGTAGCCGACGGCGGTCTCGATGACGCCCGGCGTCTTGCGGTAGGCCTCCTCGACCTGCCAGAAGCAGCCGGCGCCGAAAGTTGCCTTCTCAGTCTTGGTTCATATCGTCTCATGTCCAGTTGGTCGCGCGACCACACCGGATGTTACGCCTCCGGGTCAGTCCGTCAAGAGCTCGGCGCCGAACGGCGAGACCGTCACGTGGATCGCCTTCGGCTCGATCGCGTAGTCGATCACCTCCAGCGCCCGCAGGCGGTCGAGCACGAACTGGAAGGCCTCGGCCTGGGCGTCGTTCTCGTACTCGCGCAGGATGTCGAACGACCAGCCGGTGGTGTGCAGCGAGTACTCCTGGGTCGCCTCCGGATTCGATGCGACGAGGAGCTCCTGGTAGGCCAGGTCGCGGACCGTGCTGGTCACCTTGAGCGGCTGCTTCGCGTCGCTGAGCCGCTGCGACCGCGCGCCCATGAAGGCGAGAGTCGCGAGCGCCTCGGGGCGCAGCGCGCGGTAGAGGCCGGGCTTTCGGTCGAGCTTCGGGCGCCAGCTCGCCCATCTGCGGGTCGACCTCCCACCCCGGACCGCCCTTCGGCGGCAGCGGCAGCAGCTCGCTCGCCGTCCGTCGCGTCCTCGATCTCGGCCGGGCTCGCCGTAGACCTTGGTCTCGTCCTCCGGGTGGTAGACCTCCTCGAGCGTCGCCTTCTCGGTCGCCAGCGCGGCCGTCCGCTCGAGCTCGTCGCGGGTTCTCCCGCCACTGGCGCATCACCCGCTCAGCGGCGAGCACGCGCCAGTAGTAGAGCGACGAGTCGTCGGCGAAGCCCGCTGAGGATGTCGTAGGCCGCGCCGTTTCGAGTCCGGGGCGGAGTCGAAGAAGAGCTGCGCATAGCGAGCTCGACCGTCGCCGTCGTAGGCGTCGATCACCGACTCCAGGTTGCCGATCCCCATGTGGTAGGAGACCGTCGCGAAGTCCTCCCGTCCGAAGCGCTCGTCGGCGATCTCCAGGTAGCGCGCCGCGCCGTCGAGGGCGGCCTCCGCGGTCGAAGCGCTCGTCGATCCGGGCCCGCTCCCGCACCAGCTTCTCCGCCTGCGCCGTATTCGCCCTTGCGCTCCGCCTTGGCGATCTCCTTGGTGAGCTCGACCGACTCCGGGCAGGTCCACCTCCATCCCCAGCAGGTCGGTCGCCGTCGACGGGAAGATCTGGCCGAGGCCCGCCGCGGCCTCCGGCGTCTTCCCCGCGATCACGTCGGGTCGCCCGGCGCTCTCCAGGAAGACCACGCGCCTCGAGGCGGTCGGGGTCGACGCCGTGAGCGTCGGCGGCGCTGCTCGATCTCGTCGCGCCAGGCGTCGACGCGCTCGGCGGTCGCGATCGCGCCCTCCGGGCTGAGCGCATAGATCACGTGCGAGGTCCCGATGGCCGCCCGCTCCTCGAAGCTCGGCGCGGCGCTCCTCGGTCCCACGCGAACGGTCCGTAGTCGTCGCCGACTGCGGCGCTCGCCTCCACAACCTCGACGGCGCGCTCCTCGCGGCGAGCTGGCGCTGAACAGCAGCCACGCCACGACGGCGACCGCCGCGACTCCGGCGAGCGCCGAAGCCCAGGACTATGGCGCGCTGAGTGCTCAGTGGCGCGGGTCCTACTCGTGCGGGCGGGCGAGCTTGCGGTGGTCGAGCGCCTCGTCGAGGACCGACTCCTCGACGCCCAGCTCGCGGGCGACCTCGCGCAGCGGCCGGCCGACGGCCGCCGCCTCCTTGACGATCTCGGCGGCGCGGTCGTAGCCGATGTGCGGGTTGAGCGCGGTGGCCGTCGCGAGCGTCGCCTCGGCGTGGCGCTCGGTCATCTCGGTGTTCGCCTCGATGCCGCTGAGACGCACTTGTGGTCGAGCAGGCGCGAGGCCGCGGCGAGGAGCTTGATCGAGTCGAGCAGGTTGCGGGCGATCAGCGGTACCCGGACGTTCAGCTCGAACTGGCCCTGCGAGCCCGCCATCGTGATCGCGGCGTCGTTGCCGACGACCTGGTCGCCGACCTGGATCACGACCTCGCAGATCACCGGGTTGACCTTGCCGGGCATGATCGACGAGCCCTTCTGGAGCTCGGGGAGGCGGATCTCGGCGAGCCCGGCGCGGGGGCCGGAGCCCATCAGCGCCAGGTCGTTGGCGATCTTGATCAGCGAGATCGCGACCACCTTCAGCGCGCCCGAGAGCTCGACCAGCGCGTCGCGGTTGCCCTGCGCCTCGAACGGATCGGCCGGCGGCAGGATGTCGAGCCCGGTCGCCTCGGGGAGCTGCGCCCGCACGCGCTCGGCGAACTCCGGGTGGGTGTTGAGCCCGGTGCCGGTGGCCGTCCCGCCGAGCGGGATCTGGCCGACGTGGCCCGAGCGTCGGCCCGGACGCGCTCCGCGCCCAGGCGGATCTGCGCGGCGTAGCCGCCGAACTCCTGTCCCAGCGTCACCGGGACCGCGTCCATGAGGTGCGTGCGGCCGGCCTTGACGACGTCGGCGAACTCCTCGGCCTTGGCCTCGAAGCGAGGCGGCGAGCGCGTCCATCGCGGGCAGCAGGTCCTCGGTCACCTGGGCGAGCGCGGCCAGGTGCACCGCCGACGGGAAGACGTCGTTGGAGGACTGGCCCATGTTCACGTGGTCGTTGGGGTGGATCCCGTCGCCGGCGAGGTTGGCGATGACCTCGTTGGCGTTCATGTTCGACGAGGTGCCCGAGCCGGTCTGGAAGACGTCGATCGGGAACTGCTCGTCGTGCTCGCCGGCGCCGACCGCGTCGCCGGCGGCGGCGATCCGCTCGGCGAGGTCGGCGTCGAGCAGGCCCAGCTCGGCGTTGACCCGCGCGGCCGCCGCCTTCAGGCGCCCGAGCCAGTGCACGACCGGAGCCGGGATCGGGTGCCCGGAGACGGGGAAGTTCTCTACCGCCTTCGCGGTCTCCGCGCCCCAGAGCTCGCTGGCTGCCTCGGCCGTCATCGGATCCTTTCGTCGAAGTCGTGGGGAGAACGCTACCCGCTGCTCGCCTCGCGGCCGGCGGCGAGGCCCTCCTCGTAGCGCTGCTGGAAGCCGCCCGGGAGCACCTCGTCGCCGGGGATGAACGTCGCCGTCGCCCTCGACGTTCAAGGCCAGGTCCTGGTGGATCCCGCCCGTCTCCTCGGCCGGCGCCTCGACGGCGCCGACGAGGTAGCCGAGCTGCACCGGCGCCTCGCCCAGCGGCTGCCTTGCGCGCCTCCTCGTTGAGCGTCCGTGGCGGCGCCGATCATCGCCTCGCCCACCTCGGCGAGCTGCTCCACTGTCCTGCCCCTCGGTCAGGCACTCGCCGATCGGGGTGCCGTCGAGCGCGACCTCGCCGGGCGCGGCCGCGAGCGCCTCGACGAATGCGTCCGGCCCGTCGAGGCACGCGGCGGGCGTCGCCGGCTCGTCGTCGGAGCCGCATCCAGCCGACGGCGAGCGCGCACGCGGTGAGCGCGAGGAATGCGAAGCGGAGGCCCATCGCATGGCATCTTATGGAGGCGCCCGCCGCGGCCCGCGAGCCCGCCGCTTGGCAGAATCATCCGCCGTGCCCGGTTTCCAGCCAGTCGACCCGCGCAGTCCTTCCCCGACCTCGAGGAGCGCGATCCTCGAGCGCTGGCAGGAGGAGCGACGTGTTCGCGCGCTCGCTCGCGCAGCGCGAGGGCGCCGAGGTCTGGAGCTTCTACGAGGGCCCGCCGACCGCGAACGGCAAGCCGCGCGCCGCACCACGTGCTCTCGCGCGTCTTCAAGGACATCTACCCCCGCTACCGCACGATGCGCGGCTACCAGGTGCCCCGCAAGGGCGGCTGGGACTGCCACGGCCTGCCGGTCGAGCTCGAGGTCGAGCGCGAGCTGGGGATCTCCTCGAAGGCCGAGATCGAGGCCTACGGGATCGCCGAGTTCAACGCCCGCTGCCGCGAGTCGGTCTTCCGCTACGTCGAGGACTGGAACCGGCTGACCGAGCGGATCGGCTTCTGGATCGACCTCGACGACGCCTACCGCACGCTCGACAACCCCTACATCGAGTCGGTCTGGTGGGCGCTGCGGGAGATCTGGGACGCCGACCGCCTCTACCAGGGCCACAAGGTCGTGCCGTACTGCCCGCGCTGCGGGACGGCGCTGTCCTCGCACGAGGTCGCGCAGGGCTACCACGACGTCGAGGACCCCTCGGTGTTCGTGAAGATGCCGATCCGCGCGCCGGAGCCCAGCGACGAGATCCCCGAGTCGCCGCTCGAGCCCGGCGACTCCCTGCTCGCCTGGACGACGACGCCCGTGGACGCTGATCTCGAACGCCGCGATCGCCGTCGGCCCGGAGATCGAGTACGTGCGCGCGCGGCCCGCGGGCTCTGACGAGGTGCTGGTCGTCGCCCGCGCCCGGCTCGAGCACGTCGCTGGGCGAGAACGCCGAGGTGCTGGCGCACTTCCCGGGCTCGGCGCTGGCCGGGCACCGCGCTACGAGCCGCCGTTCGCCTACATCACCGACTACGGCCCGCGCGGCCACACGGTGCTCGAGGCCGACTTCGTCACCACCGACGAGGGCACCGGCCTGGTCCATACCGCGATCGCCTTCGGCGAGGACGACTTCCGCCTCGGCGAGCAGTACGGGATCACCCTTCAGAACCCGGTCCTGCTCGGACGGCACCTTCGACGAGCGGGTCACCGACTTCGCCGGGCGCTTCGTGAAGGAGGCCGACCCCGACATCGTCGAGGCGCTGCGGGAGAGCGGGCGCCTGCTCCGCTCGGAGGTCTACGAGCACGCCTATCCGCACTGCTGGCGCTGCGACACGCCGCTCCTCTACTACGCGAAGTCGAGCTGGTACGTGACGACCACCGACGTCCGCGACCGCATGCTCGCCGAGAACGAGGCGATCGGCTGGCACCCGGAGCACATCAAGCACGGGCGCTTCGGCAAGTGGCTCGAGGGCAACCAGGACTGGGCGCTCTCGCGCGAGCGCTACTGGGGCACGCCGCTGCCGATCTGGCAGTGCGACGTCGGCCGAGTGCGAGCGAGACGTTCTGCGCCGGGCTCGGTCGCCGACCTGCGCCGAGCGGGCGAGCGGCGAGGTTCCCGACGACCTGCACCGCCCGTACATCGACGACGTGGTGCTCGAGTGCGAGCGCTGCGGCTCGGACATGCGGCGCGTCGCCGGAGGTGATCGACGCCTGGTTCGACTCGGGCTCGATGCCGTTCGCCCAGTTCCATCACCCCTTCGCCGAGGACACGCCCGTTCGACGAGCGCTTCCCCGCCGACTACATCTGCGAGGCGATCGACCAGACCCGCGGCTGGTTCTACTCGCTGCTGGCGGTCTCGACGCTGGTCTTCGACCAGTCGAGCTACCGCAACTGCGTCTGCCTCGGGCTGATCCTCGACCCCGAGGGCCAGAAGATGTCGAAGAGCCGGGGCAACGTCGTCGACCCCTGGGAGGTGCTCGACGAGCACGGCGCCGACGCGTTCCGCTGGTACTACTTCACCGCCCAGCAGCCCTGGGCCGGCTACCGCTTCTCCACCGAGGTCCTGGGCGAGACCGTCCGGCCGTTCTTCACGACGCTGTGGAACACGTACTCGTTCTGGGTGCTGTACGCGAACGCCGAGGGCATCGAGCCGGCGACGAGCTCGGCGACGCTGCCGCTGGACGACCCGATGGACGCGTGGGCGCGTCTCGCGCCTGCAGACGCTGACGGCGCGAGGTCATCGAGCGGATGGACGACTACGACTGCACCGCGCCGGGCGGGCGATCGCCGCTTACGTCGACGAGCTCTCCAACTGGTACGTGCGCCTCGGCGCGCCGGCGCTTCTGGGAGGGCGACCGCGCCGCCTTCGCGACCCTGCGCCACTGCCTGCTCGAGGTGTCGAAGCTGCTGGCGCCGTTCATCCCGTTCCTGGCCGACGAGATCTACGGCAACCTCGGCGGGCGACGCAGGCACGCCGGACTCGGTCCACCTGGCCGACTACCCCGAGCCCGACGAGTCGCTCCGCGACGAGGCGCTCGAGGCCCGCATGGAGGCCGTGCGCCGCGCGGTCGAGCTGGGCCGGGCGGCGCGCTCGCAGGCGCCGGCGTCAAGGTGCGCCAGCCGCTCGCCAAGGCGGTGATCGTCGCCCAGGGCGACGAGCGCGAGGCGATCGAGTCGATGGGCGAGCTGGTCCGCTCGGAGCTGAACGTGAAGGAGCTCGAGTTCGTCAGCGACGAGGCCGAGCTCGTCTCCTACGAGGTCAAGCCCAACTTCCGCAGCCTCGGCCCGCGCTTCGGCAAGCAGATGCCGAAGGTCGCCGCCGCGGTCGGCGCGCTCGACCCCGGCGCATGCCGCCGAGGCGATCAAGCGGCGAGCGGCGCGATCGGGATCAACGTCGACGGCCGCGAGCACGACGCTCGAGCCCGAGGACATGACCCTGGTGATGCAGCCGCTCGAGGGCTACGAGGTGGAGGCCGAGGCCGGGCCGCGCCGTGGCGCTGGCGCTGGAGCTCGACGACGAGCTGCGCCGCGAGGGGCTCGCGCGCGAGATCGTGCACGCGGTGCAGGCCGCGCGCAAGGACGCCGGGCTCGAAGTCACCGACCGGATCTCGCTCGGCGCTCGACGGCGACGACGGTGCTCGTCGAGGCCGCCCGCGCCCACGAGGACTACGTGACCGGCGAGACCCTGGCGACCTCGGTGGCCTACGACAGAGGCGACGGCCGCCGACCGGTGAGGATCGACGGCCGCGAGCTTCGGATCACTGTCGAGCGGGCCTAGCCGGTGCGCTAGTTGACGCCCTTGATGATCGCGACCTTGTCCGATGTTCTCGAGCCCGACGAACAGCATGCCGTCTTGCCCTTGGCGATGTAGCGCGGGCCCGAGTTGTTCGGGACGAGGTCGTTGACCGTGCTTCACCTTGCCGTTCTGGCTGAGAGGTGCCGATGCGATCCTTGGCGAACTCGCGAACCAGTACTTGCCGTCGGGCATGAATCGATGCCGAACGGGTCGGTCATCGGGGCCTTGGTCGTCTTCGGCTGGCCCGTCGGCGTTGATGCGCCCGACCGTCTGCGGGTCGGTGCCCGGGTTCGCGTAGGCGCGCTGCCGTTGGGGCCGCCGCTGACGCCTGCTGCGGGCCGCCGCCGACGTCGTAGCGCTTGACGTCGCGTCGTCAGCTCGTGCGTCGAGCGGACTGATCCGCTGCCCGCGCGAAGTCGACGGCGAACAGCTTGCCGCCCGACGCGGCGATGTCGCGCGCGCCCATGCCGTTGATCGTCCGGCGTCGAAGCCGGCGGGGTTGTTCGGCTTGAACGAGATGAGCTGGTCGTCGCTGACGGCGTACAGCTTGCCGCTGGGGCCCGTTGGTGATCGCCGCGCGCGTCGCCGATCGCGGCGATGTCGTGCTCCGTCGCGGTTCTCCGGATCGGCGGGATCGAACTCGACGACGCCGCTCGTTGCTACCGTGAACCAGATGTGTTGCCGTTGGGCCGAGGGCGCATGCCGCCGGCCTGATCCAGCTCGGGGACCTCGTACTCCTTGACCTTGCCGCTCGGCTTGACCCGGGCGACGGTCTCGTTGCATGACCGCCGATTGTAGACCCAGGCGTTGCCCTGCGCGTCGGTGGCCGAGGTATGCCGGGCGTCTCGCCCAGGTTCTTGATCTTCGGAGCTCGGCGCCGCCTGCGCGGACGCGCCGGCGCCGATTGCGAGTAGCGCCAGAGTTATGGAGGCTGTTTTCAGTCTGTAGTTTCATGCGCTCGATTCTGCCACCGAGTATCGTGCCGCTCAGGCCACCCTAGGGGTGAAACCGCCGACCCGGGCAGCATCGCGCGAAGTGGCCGTTGCCGATTGGCCGGCTAGGCGAGGGCGGGCTCGAGCTCGGCCTCGAGGCGGCGCTTGGGCATCGCGCCGACGATGCGCTTGGCCTCGCCGCCGTCCTTGAACAGGATCAGCGTCGGGATCGAGAGCACCTCGTACTGGCGGCGGTCTGCTGGTTGTCGTCGACGTTCAGCGAGACGATCTTGAGGTCCTCGCGCTCGACGTCGATCTCCTCGAGGATCGGGTGGACGACGCGGCACGGACCGCACCAGGGAGCCCAGAAGTCGACGAGCACGGGCGTGTCGGCGTCGAGCACGTCGGCCTGGAAGGTGCCGTCGGTCACATCGGAAAGCTTGCCTGTCACGTCCGTCTCCTCGGTTCGTGGTCTTTGTCCTTAGCCGCATTACTATACATACTGAAGTATTGAACCTGGGCCGGCTTGGCGCGAGCGGCGAAGCATACGCCCACCCGGAGGGGCCATCAGCGTCCGCGTGATGCCGCATCGCCGGGACCCGCCAGGCCGCCTCGAGCACGATCCGCTTGCTCATCTTCGACTGCGCCCACCCGCCGGTCGCGGAAGGTGATCGGGACCTCGACCACGCGGAAGCCGCGGCGCAGCGCCCGGTAGGTCGTCTCGACCTGGAAGGCGTAGCCCAGCGAGGCCAGGGACGGCAGGTCGATCGCCTCGAGCACCTCGGGGTGGAAGACCTTGAAGCCGCCCGTCAGGTCGCTGGATGCTCGATCCCCAGCGCCGCGCGGGCGTAGCGCGCTGCCGCCGCGGCTGACCGCCCGCCGCACGGCGCCCCAGTCGGAGACCCCGCCGCCCTCGACGTAGCGCGAGCCGAGCACCAGGTCGGCCGCCTCGGCCGCCTCGAGCAGCCGGGGGAGGTCGGCGGGATCGTGGGAGAAGTCGGCGTCCATCTGGGCCACCAGCCGCGGCGCCGGCTTCGCAGCGCGTGGCCGATACCCGGCGACGTAGGCGGGGCCGAGGCCCTCCTTGCCGGCGCGGTGCAGGACCTCGCACGGCTCCGTCGTCCGCCGCCAGGCGGTCGGCGATCTCGCCGGTGCCGTCGGGCGAGGCGTCGTCGACGACGAGCACGCGGCGAGCCGCTCGGGCAGCGCCTCGAGCGCCGCCGTCGACGATGCGCCTCGAGGTTGTCGGCCTCGTTGTAGGTGGGGAGGACCAGCCAGATCCCGCCGTCGCCGGGCATCGGTTGATGCTATTTCCTGTGCGGCCAGTGGCGGAGACGATGAGAAACGCCGAGATCGCCGCGGCGATGGAGGAGCTCGGCACCCTGTACGAGCTCGACGGCGCCGTTCGCTTCCGCGTGCTGGCCTACCGCGAGGCCGCGCGGGTGATCCGCTCGAGCCCGGTCTCGATCGCCGAGCTGGCCCGCGAGGGCAAGGCCACCGAGCTGCCCGGCATCGGCGCGACGCTCCAGGACAAGATCATCGCCCTGCTCGACACCGGCGACATCCCGTCGGCGGTGAAGCTGCGAGCGAAGTTCCCGGCGTCGCTGCTGGAGGTGACCCGGATCCCCGGCCTCGGCGCCAAGACGGTGCGGCGGCTCTACGACGAGCTCGGCGTCGCCAGCCTCGACGACCTGCGAGAGGCGGCGGAGCAGCAGCGGATCCGCGAGCTGAAGGGCCTCGGGCGCGAAGGCGGAGGAGAACATCCTCGCCTCGCTGGAGAAGATGGGCGACGAGGGCGCGCCGGGGCGGCTGCTGCTCTCCCAGGTGCTGCCGATCGCCGAGGAGCTGGCCGCGGCCCTCCGCGAGCATCCCGCGTCGGACGCGGTCGAGATCGCCGGCTCGGCGCGGCGCCTCGCCGAGACCTGCAAGGACATCGACCTGATCGCGACCGCCACCGACCCGGAGGCGCTCGCGAAGTTCGCTCGTCGAGCACCCGCTGGTCGCGCAGTCCGGCAACCCCGGCGCCTCCGGCGCCCACTTCGTCACCCACAACGGCGTCTCGGTGGACCTGCGCATCGTCGCCGCCGAAGGAGCTCGGCAACCTGCTCCAGCACTTCACCGGCTCGGCGGCGCACAACATCGAGCTGCGCGAGCGCGCGGTCGCCGAGGGCCTCTCGGTCTCCGAGCACGGGATCAAGGACGTCGAGACGCGGCAAGGTCACGCGCTACGCGACCGAGGCCGGCGTCTACAAGCGCCTGGGCCTCCCCTACATCGAGCCCGAGCTGCGCGAGGGGCGGGGCGAGCTCGCCGCCGCGCGCGAGGGCAAGCTCCCGGAGCTCGTCGAGGTCGGCGGACATCAAGGGCGACCTCCACTGCCACACGACGCTCTCCGACGGGCGCAACTCGCTGGAGGAGATGGCGGCGGCGGCCCGCGAGCGCGGCTACGCCTACCTGGCGATCACCGACCACTCGGCCAGCCACGGGTTCGGCGACGACGTCCAGGCCGACGCGCTGCTGGAGCGGATCGAGGAGATCGCGAAGCTGAACGAGAAGCTCGGGCACCAAGCGCTTCCGGGTGCTCGCCGGCTCCGAGGTGAACATCAACACCGACGGCTCGCTCGACTACGCCGACGAGGTGCTGGAACAGCTCGACTGGGTGATGGCCAGCGTCCACACGTCGTTCCGGATCTCGCGAGAAGAAGATGACCGACCGCGTCGATCACCGCCGCGCAGAACCCGCTCGTCGACTGCATCGGCCACCTCACCGGCCGGCTGATCGGCCGCCGCGAGCCCTACGACATCGACGTCGAGAAGGTGGTCGAGGCGGCGGCGGAGGCCGGGACGATGATCGAGATCAACGGCAACCCCAACCGCCGCGACCTGAACGAGCACCACGCCCGGCTGGCGGCCGACGCCGGCGTGACGATCTGCGTCAACACCGACGCCCACGGCGTCGACACCCTCGCCAACATGCGCTGGGGCATCGCCACCGCCCGCCGCGGCTGGCTGACCGCCGCCGAGGTCGCCAACACCCGGACCTGGGCGCAGTTCAAGAAGCTGCGCGAAGCGCTAGATGCTGACGAGAAGTAGTTTGCTATGCTAATTAGCAATGGTAAGCACTCATGGATCGAGCACCGACGCAGCTCACTCGAGATCGCCTCGAGGCTTCGGCTTGCGATCGCGCGGACCGCGCGCCGGCTTCGCCAGAACTCCGGCACTGAGCTCACCGCGGCGCTGACCGCCGCCCTCGCGACCGTCGAGTGCAAGGGGCCCATCACCCCCTCCGAGCTCGCCTCGGTCGAGAACGTCAAGCGGCCGACCGCCACGCGCATCGTCGCGCGGCTGGAGGAGCAGGGCCTGGTCGAGCGCACCGCCGACCCGACGGACCGGCGCTCGTCCCTGGTCGGGATCACCCCGGCAGGGCCGCACGCTGCTGGGCCGCCTTCGCAAGCGCAAGAACGCCTACCTCGCGAAGCGCCTTCGCGAGCTCGACGCCGAGGACGTCGCCGCGCTGGAGCGTGCCGCCGACGTCCTCGAGCGTCTGCTCGAGACGGAGCCCGGACTTGAGCGCCGCGTTCCGGCGGTCCTTCGATTCGCTCAACATCCCGAACTACCGGCGCTACTTCGCCGGGCAGCTGGTCTCGCTCAGCGGCAACTGGATGCAGATCGTCGCCGAGATGTGGCTGGTCCTGACGCTCACCGGCAGCGCCGTCGCGGTCGGGCCTCACCGCCGCCCTCCAGTTCCTGCCGATGCTGCTCTTCGCCGACCTGGGGCGGGCTGCTCGCCGACCGCCTCTCGAAGCGCGGCTGCTCCTGGTCACCCAGGCGCTGATGGCCATCCCGGCGCTCGCCCTCTGGGGCCTCACCGCCGGTGGCCTGGTCGAGGCCTGGATGGTCTTCGCGCCTCGTGTTCGCCCGCGGCGCCGTGAACGCCGTCGACAACCCGACGCGCCAGAGCTTCGTCACCGAGATGGTCGGGTCCGAGCGCGTGGTCAACGCGGTCGGCCTGAACAGCGCCCTGATCCACGCCGCGCGCATCTTCGGGCCCGGCCGTCGCCGGAGTGCTGATCGCGACCGTCGGGATCGCCACCTGCTTCCTGCTCAACTCGCTCACCTTCGCGGCGATGATCGTCGCGCTGCGGCGGCATGGACCCTCGCCAGCTCCACCCGGCCGCCGCGCCTGCCCCGCCGCCGCGGCGCGCTGCGCGAGACGCTCCGCCACGTCGCCTCGCACCCCGGCCCTGGCGGTCCCGCTGGCGATGATGGCGGTGGTCGGCACGCTCGGCTTCAACTTCCAGGTGATCCTGCCGGTGCTCGCCCGCTTCACCTTCGACGGCGGCGCCTCCGACCTACACGCGTGCTGGCGATCGCGATGGCGGTCGGCGCGCTGGCCGGCTCGCTCTACACCGGGCTCGCTGCGCAGCGTCTCCGGCCGCTACCTGGTGCGTCGCCGCCCTCGCGCTTCGGCGCGCTGGCGGCGGTCGCCGCCGCTCGCCCCGACCCTGGCGATCGCCGCCATGCTGCCTGGTGCCCCTCGGCGCCGCGAGCGTCGCCTTCGCCGCCGGCGCCAACGCCGCGCCTGCAGCTCGCCGCCGAGCCCTCGATGCGCGGCCGCGTGATGGCGCTCTACTCGACGGTCTTCCTGGGCTCGACGCCGATCGGCGGCCCGATCGCGGGCTGGCTCTCGGAGGCCGCGAGCCCTCGCGCCGCGCTGGCGCTCACCGCCGTCGCCGCCCTCGCGGCCGGCGCCGGCGCCTACATCGTCGCTACGCCGCGGTGGGGGCGGTGGCGGGTGCCCGGCCGGAGCGCGGTCGCGGGTGAGGCCGGGGGTGCGGACCAGCCTGACCGGGCTGAACGCCGAGGAGGGCTCGACGTAGAAGCGGACGCCGTCGCGCTCCTCGATCGCGGTGACGGCCTCGTCGCGGCGGCGCCAGGCGAGCGCGACGAGGATCGCGTAGCCGGCGCCGACGGCGGCGACCTGCGGCCAGATCCAGGCGAGCCCGGCGCTGACGAGGGCGAACACGCCGATCGGCCACAGCCGCTGGAACGCGATCCGGCCCGGGCTCTCGACCGGCAGGCTCGTCGCCGTCCGCGCCGAGGCGAGCGCCCTGGACATCGCCTCCCCGGCGCGCGTCGAGCGGCCGAGCGGCCGCGCCGAGGATGCCGGCGATCAGCCACCACGCCCCGGCGACGATCAGGGTCGTGTAGTCGTTGTCCTGGTTGGCGACGATCGACGGTGACCGTGCCGAGCGCCGTCGCCACGCCGGCGACCAGCAGCACCGTCGAGCGCAGCAGATCGCAGAAGAGCACTAGAGCAGAGGGCCTCCAGCACCTCGCGCGAAGCCCTCGGTGCCCGTCGACCATCAGGTCCGAGCGTCTCGCTCGAGGCCGTCGGGCTGCTCGTCGGAGGCGACGCCGACGCAGACCGCCGCCCGCAGCCGGTCCGAGCGAGGCCATCCACCGCAGGGCGTGTGAAGGCGTCGAGGTCGGTCTCGTCGTCGCCCCCGAAGAGCGCGCTGCCGCGACGCCGGCCTCGCGCAGCATCCGCGTCGCCGCCGAGCCCTTGTCGATCCCGGCGACCGGCCGGATCTCCAGCACCTTGCGGCCCCAGCGCGGCACCAGGCCCGGCAGCCTGGGCGAGATCCGCCACCTCCTGCGCCTCGCGTACCGCGCCGCTCCTCCGACGCGGCGCGCCGCGCCAGTGCAGCGCCTGGATCACGCCCTTGTCCTCCAGTCGCAGCCCGGCCGTCGGCAAGCGGTCCGGGTCGAGGCCCTCGACGAACCAGGCCGTCGCGGCGCGTCGGACGCGACCGCCGACCGCCGGCGTCCGGCCGATCGGGCTCCTCGCCTCGCCGGGCCGCAGCATCTCGAAGCCGTGGTTGCCGGCGTAGGCGATCTCCTCGACCCCGACGATCCGCCGCGCGTCGAGGGCCCGCCGGCCGGTGAGGCAGCCGACCAGCCCGTAGCGCCGGCGAGCTCGCGCGCAGGACCGTCGCGCGGTCGGCTCGGGCACGACGCCGCGGCATCGGGTCGTCCGACGATCGGCGCGAGGGTGCCGTCGACGTCGCAGAGGATCGCCGCGGCCGGCGGGTCCGCCCGCAGCGGCTCGAGGAGGTCGTCGTACACGGCGTCTAGTATCGCGGCGGTGAGCCGCGACCGGATCGTCAAGCTGGCCGTGATCGCGCACGGCGGCAGGCGCCTTCAGCGGCCTGTTCGGGGTCGGCGGCGGCACCGTGATGGTCCCGCTGCTGATCCTCTGGCTCGGCTACGGCGAGCGCGAGGCGACCGGGACCAGCCTGGCCGCGATCGTGATCATCGCCGGCGCTCGCGGCCGGCGCGCAGGCGCTCTACGGAAACGTCGATCCCGCGAAGGCCGCGCTCGTGGGCGTCCCCGCCCTGGCCGGCGTGGTCGCCGGGACCGCCCTCCAGCAGCGGCTGCCCGAGCGGCTGATCTCCGGGCTGTTCGCGCTGCTGCTGGTCGTGATCGCGGTGGAGCTGATCGTCTGATGGAGCTCGCCGACGCGATCGCTGCCGGCGTCCTCGGGCCTCGCCGGCGGACTGGTCGGCGGCCTGCTCGGGCGTCGGGCGGCGGGATCCTCTTCGTCCCCGCCCTGGCGATCTTCGCCGGCCAGACCCAGCTCGAGGCCGAGTCCACCTCGCTGCTGGCGATCGTCGCCGTGGCCGCCCTGGGGTCGTGGCGCCAGCACGGCTACGGGAACGTCCGGGTCGCGCGACGGGATCGCGATCGGCGTGCTGTCCCTGGTGGGCGTCGCGATCGGCGCCGTCGTCGCCAACGCCGTCTCCCAGCGTGCCCTCGAGCTCTCGTTCGCCGCCCTCCTGCTCGCTCATCGCCGCCCAGCTCGCCGTCCGCGCGCTCCGACCCGCCCCGCCGATGGATGACCCGATGCCGATCGGCCCGGGCGTGGCGATCCCGCTCGCCGAGATCGAGGTGCGCGCCAGCCGCTCGTCGGGGCCCGGCGGCCAGCACGCGAACGTGACCGCCTCGCGGATCGAGGCGGTGTTCGACGTCGAGGCCTCGGCGGCGCTCGACGACCGCTCACGCGAGCGGCTCGCTGCGCAAGCTCGGGCCCCGGGTCAGCGCCGTCGCCCAGGACGCCCGCGGCCAGGCGCGCAACCGCGAGCTGGCCCTGAAGCGGCTGCAGTCGAAGCTCCGCGAGGGGCTGCGCACCCCGCGCCGCCGGCGGCCCGACCAAGCCGAGCCGGGCGGCCCGGGAGAAGCGCCTGCAGGACAAGCGCCACCGCTCGGCGCGCAAGCAGACCAGCGTCGCCGTCCGGGCCCGGACGACTAGCTCAGAGCCCGTGCTCGAGCGCGCCCTTGACCGACGCGTCGAGGGCGTTCAGCCGGAAGAGCGCCAGCGCCTCGGCCGAGGCGAAGCCGCTGCCCCGCCGGCCGGGCGGGACTCGCGCCGGCCCGGCGTCCGGCCCGTGGTGGGAGAGCACGCAGTTGAGGAGGTGCGAGGCGCCGGTCCTCGGTGAGCCCGCCCGCGGCCTCGGAGATCAGCTGCCCGCCGATCACGAGGTGGCCGAGCATCCGGCCCTCCTCGCTCGTCCCGAACTCGGCGCCGTAGGTGAACTCCCGGGCCTTGCCGACGTCGTGGAGGATCGCGGCGGCCATCAGCATGTCGGAGTCCAGGCGGGGGTGCAGCTGGCAGAACTCGCCGGCCAGCGTCGCGACCGACGACCGTGTGCTCCAGCAGGCCGCCCACGTAGGCGTGATGGCCGGCCCGCGTGCAGGGCGCGCGCCGGAAGTCCGCCGCCAGCGGCCCCTCGAAGACCACGCGCTCGACGACGGCCAGGAGCGCCGGGTCGGCGATCTCGCGCGCCAGGTGCTCGAGGAAGCCGTTCATGTCCTCCTCCGAGCGGTAGGCGACCGGAAGGAACTCCTCGCGGCTCCCACTCGCCCGGCTCGAGCCGGCGAACGTCCTCGAGCTCGGCGGCCAGCTCGCCCCGGAAGCGCTCGACGCGGCCCGCGCACGGCCACGGCGTCGCCGCGCTCGAAGCGCAGGCCCATCCGGTCGGCCTCGCGGAACGCCCGCGCTGGCAGCGTGCCGGTGCGGTCGCGAAGCTCGAGCGCGAGGTAGGCCGAGCCGTTCTTGGCCGTCAGCCGGTCCTTGCGGACGCACGCGTAGCGGCCGCTGAACGCGCGCCCGGGGCGCAGCTCGGCGATCGGCGGACCCGGCATCCGGGCGCAGCTCCGTGACCGTCGCGGCTTCCACTACGATCGATCATGAAGGCCGCACCGGACGCACACCCCCCGTGACGGTGCCTGGCACCGTCACGGGAGTGCAGGTCCGCGGCGCGGCCGGGCTGCGGCCCGCGATACCCTCGCCGAGTGGACGCGTTGATCTGGGATGGGGAGCGGCCGGCGCTGCGCTCGCCGGTCCTCGTGGCGGCGTTCGCCGGCTGGAACGACGCCGCGAGCGCGGCGACGACGGCGCTCGAGGCCGCGGTCGGTGGACCTCGACGGCTCGCCGTGTCGCCAGCATCGACCCCGAGGAGTTCTTCGACTTCCAGGTGAACCGGCCCTCGATCCGGCTCACCGACGGGCAGGCCCGCCACGTCGACTGGCCGGACAACACGCTCGTCGCCGCGCACGGCGCCCGGGCGCCGAGCGCGACCTGATCCTGCTGAGCGGAACCGAGCCCAACCTGCGCTGGCGCACGTTCTCCGCGGCGATCCTCGACGCCTGCCAGGAGCTGGGCGTGGAGATGATGGTCACGCTCGGCGCGCTGATCGCCGACGTCGCCCACAGCCTGCCCGTGCCGATCACCGGGCTCGCCTCGGACCCCGACCTGGTCGAGCGCCTTGGCCTCAGCCGGTCGAACTACGAGGGGCCGACCGGGATCGTCGGCGTCCTCCACGACCAGTGCCGCCAGCGCGGGATCGCCTCGGCCAGCCTGTGGGCGGCCGTTCCGCACTACGTCGCCGCGGTGCCGAACCCGAAGGCGGCCCTGGCGCTGCTGCGCAGGCTGGAGGGGCTGACCGGGATCGCCGTCGAGGCCTCCGAGCTCGAGGACGCGATCGAGCCGCTTCGACCGCCAGGTCGACCGCGCCGTGCAGTCGAACCCCGAGATCCAGGAGCTCGTGCAGCGCCTCGAGGCCGAGCAGGAGGAGACGTTCGGCGGCGGCGAGGACGTGCCCGTCCGGCGACTCGATCGCCCAGGAGTTCCAGCGCTTCCTGCGCCAGCGCGGGCGACCCGAGGTCGCCCGGCGGCGAGTAGCGCCTCAGGCCTCGCTCGCGGGGCAGATCAGCCGGTAGTCGCACCAGGAGCAGACCTGGGGCGAGGGGCGGGGCTCGAAGTCCTGACCCTCGATCCCCCCGGCGACCTCCAGCACGGTGCGCTCGACGCGCTCGGCGTCGTCGGGCTGGCCCGGCACGGACACCCGCTCGTCGTCGAGGACGTACCAGTAGCTGCCCGAGTCGGCCTCGATCTGCCAGGCCTCGCGGGCGCCCATCCGGTAGAGCGGGATCTGGACGTCGTCGGAGGTGGTGACCGACGAGCGCTGCTCGCCGGTCTTGTAGTCGATCAGCTCGTAGCCGCCCTCGGGCGTGCGGTCCACGCGGTCGACGCGGCCGCGCAGCTGGTGCGGGCCGATCCGGAAGTTGAAGCTTCGCTCGAGCCAGACCGGGCTCGACTCGGAGCGGAGGTGCCGCTCGTGGTAGCGGGTGAGCGCCGCGACGGCCCGGTCGCGGTACTGGAGCTCGTCGTCGGAGGAGCCGAAGCCCGGTGCGGCGCCAGCCCGCCTCGAACAGGGACAGCAGGCGGTTGAGGTCGCCCGGTGCGCTGGACCTCGCCCGCGAGGGCGGCGTCGCCCGCCAGCCCGGCCTCGGCCGAGCGCATCTCCTCGGAGTGGAAGCGGTCGAGGACGTTGTGGATCAGGATCCCGAAGCGCTGGTTGATCGTCGGCTCCTGCGGGATCGCGAAGACGCGCGCGAACTTGTAGCGCAGGGGGCAGATCCGGTAGAGGTCGATGTCCGAGGCCGAGAGCGCGAGCCCGTCGTCCTTGCGCGGGATGAACTGATCGAGCGAGGGCTCGTGGCGGCTCGCGCGCCGTGGCCCGGCGCTCCTCGCGCCCGCGCTCCTCGCCGCAGCATGTAGTCGTCGAGCGCGGAGGTCTCCAGCACCGCCCGCTGCTCCGGGGTCGCGACTCGGGCGAGCAGCTCGTTGATGTCCGCCGAGCGCCTCCGCCGCCGGCTCCTGGCCCGGGCCGCTGCACCAGCGAGGCCAGCTTCAGCAGCTCGAGGAACCGGGCGACGGCGCGGTTGACGTCCTCGGCCGTGTCGAGCCGCATCTCCGAGATCGCCGAGCCCGCGCGCCACGAGGCCTCGAGCACCTCGTCGCGGACCATCCGGTAGGTCGAGTGGAGGCCCTCGGCCGGGCCGAACAGCTCCTCGGCGTGCACGGCCTCCTCCCCGCCGAGCGCCTCGCGAACCGCCTCGAGGAGCGGCGAGGGGTGAACCGGCTTGTCGCCGATCGCCTCCGACCACGAGAGCACCAGGCCCTCGCGGGCCCGGGTCATCGAGATGTAGGCGAGGCGCGAGCGGCGCGTCGCCACCAGCGCGTCGCCCGGCTCGGGCATCTCGTCGCCGGTGAGCGAGGGCGGCACCCACTCGTCCTCCGTGGCGTGGCCGTCGATCGCGCCCAGGTGCAGCCCGAGCGAGGTAGACGTGGTCGAACTCGAGGCCCTTCACCTGCTCGGGCTCGGCGACGAGCACCGCCCCGGCCGGCGGGCTCGTCGGTCTCCTCGGTCCCCAGCTCGCCGGCGTCGGCGACCGCCGTCACGTGGCGGATGAAGTCGCGCGTCGAGGCCTGTGGCTGGCGCCGCGACCAGGCCGCAGCCATGTCGGCCAGGCGGGAGAGGTTCACCAGGCGCTCGGCGGTCTCCGGGCTGGCCGCGAACAGCCGGTGCCGGCGCAGGCCGATGCGCTCGATCAGGCGCCGCACGAAGACGTCGGCGCGCCGATCCTCGAGCGCGCCCGACGCCGCCTGGTAGAGGCGCAGGAACGAGTGGATCCGGTCGCGCGCCTCGGGCGGAAGCTGCGGGCTCTCGAGCGCGGCCTGGAGCGCCGAGATCATGTCGAGCTTGCGCCGGCGGGCGATCGTGGTCACCCGGGCGAGGTCCACGGAGCGCAGGTCGACGGGGGGCCGGGTGAGCGCCCGCACGACCGCTGCCGAGTCGTTTGGGTCGGCCAGCATGCGCAGCCACGCCAGCGCGTCGCGGACCTCGCGACGCTGGAAGAAGGCCGCCGCGCCCGCGTAGCGGAACGGGACGTTGCGCTCCTCGAGGGCGGCGCCCAGCAGGCGGCCCTCGCGCCAGCCGGCGGCGGCGATCAGGCAGATCCGATCGGGCAGCGACGCCTCGCGCCGAGGAGCTCCTCCGACCTCGCGCGCCGCGGCCTGGGCCTGGGCGCGCTCGGTGGGGCAGCGCCAGAAGCGGACATCGCCGGGGGCCTCCTCCAGCGGGGCGGGCTCCGCCCCGCCGGCGATCGCTCGCGGCCGCGGCGATGCCGGCGCCGAAGCGAAGCGCGGGCTCGAGCTCGACCTCGAGCGCGTCGGGGTAGGTGTCGGCGAACCAGGCGACCGTGGCCTCGCTCGGCGCAGCGGAAGCGGCGCACGCCCTGGCGCGGATCGCAGGCGCAGACCGGGCCGCCGCGCCGGCCAGCGCCGCCAGCAGCTCACGGTGGGCCGGCGCCGCGTCCTCGAGCTCGTCGGCCATCACGGCCACGAAGCGCGTCGAGATCGCGTCGAGCACGTCCGGGCGCTCGCGCAGCAAGCCGGCCCAGCTCGAGCGGCAGGTCGCCCTCGTCGAGGCTCCCGCTCTCGCGCAGGATCGCGTCGTGGCGGGCATAGAACTCGGCGAACTCCGCCTCGCGACGGGCGCGCTCGCGCGCCGGCACGCCCGCTCGCGGACTCGACCTCCGCCTCGGCCCACAGGCGCAGCCGGCGCGGCGTCACGCCCTCGGCCTTCAGGAGGTCGATGCGGCGCAGCAGCCGGGCGAGCAGGCCCGAGGGGTTGCCGCGGATCTCGTGCAGCCGCAGGGGCAGGTCGTCGAGGCGGTCGAGCAGGATCGCGAGGCGGTCCGGCAGCTCGACCGTGGCGAAGAACGGGTCGAGCCCGGCCTCCATCGCGTGCTCGCGGAGCAGCCGCTCGGAGACCTCGCGGTAGGTGCCCACCCACAGCTCGGTGTAGGGCTGGTCGAGGAGCACCTCGCAGCGGTCGAGCAGGCGCGAGGCCGCCGCGCGGGTGCGGGTGAGGATCGAGGATCCGGTCGGCCGCGACCCCGTCGGCCACCAGCGATGTCGAGGCGCCTCGCGAGCGCCTCGCTGCGGCCGGTGCCCGCGGCGCCGAGGACGAGCATCGGGCCTTCGCGGTGATCCGCCACCAGCCGCTGCGCCTTGGTCGCTTCCTCCATTCGCGAACAACCTAGCGGGCTAACCTCAGCCCGATGTCAGAGGAATGGCTCGACGCCTGCCGTCGCATGGTTGACGCCCAGCGCGAGCTGTTCGCCGCGGACGCCGACGATCGCCAGCCGCACGCACTACGACGGGCGCGGCGAGGGCGGCGACCGCTCGCTCGTGATCGACCGCAGCGCGGAGGACATCGTCTTCGCCGAGCTCGAGACCCTCCACGCGGTCCGGCGCGGCGTTCACCGCCATCTCGGAGGAGCGCGGCGTCGTGGAGTTCGGCGACGGCTCCGACGCCACCCGGGTCGTGATCGACCCGATCGATGGCTCGCTCAATGCCCGCCGCACGATCCCGGCCCACTCGCTCAGCATCGCCGTCGCATCCGGTCCGGCGATGGCCGACGTCGACTTCGCGTACGTCTACGACTTCGGCTCGAGCGAGGAGTTCAGTGCGGTCCGCGGCGAGGGCGCGCACGCAGGGACGACACCGCGCTCGACGCCGAGGGCCCCGGCTACGGCCTCGAGCTGGTCGGCCTGGAGGGCGCGAAGCCCGAGCGCATCGGGCCGATGCTCGCGGCGCTCGAGGGCAAGGCCTACCGGATCCGGGCCGTCGGCTCGATCGCGATCACGCTCTGCTGGGTGGCCGCCGGGCGGCTGGACGGGATGCTCACCGGCCGCGCCTGCCGCTCGGTCGATGCCGCGGCCGCGCAGCTGATCGCCCGCGAGGCCGGCGCCCAGGTCGAGTTCGGCGGCTTCGAGCTCGCGGATGCGCCGCTGGACCTCTCCGCTCGCTACCACCTGACCGCTGCTCTCGACGCGGAGGGTCTCGGCACCCTGCGCGAGATACAGGCGCTGGCCGAGCCGGCGCCGGAGCCCTCGTGAGCGCCTCGCTGGTCGACTGGGGCATGGCGCGGCGCATCGCGCACCGCGTCGGCAACGCGGGCGACGCGGACGCTCGGCCCGCAACCCGCGGGCCTTGACGCCGGATCCGCTCTCCGCGACCTGCGACGGAGGCTGAGGCCCTGATCCGCTCCTACTCGTTGCTGGACCCCGCTCCCGACCTTCCCAGGCCCGAGTCGGTGGGGCGGGGCGCATGGTCGAGGCGGCGCTCGGGACGCTGCGAGGAGTGGCCGACGAGCTCCAGCGCGAGCATGGCATCGAGATCTCGCTGCCCGGACCGCTCGGCGGCATCGCCCGCGTCGGTCGTGGGCGCGGCGACCGGAGCCGAGGTCGGCGTGGCTGCCGGCTACGCCTCCCGACGGGTGCTCGGCCAGTACGACCTCTCGATCATCGGCCCGGAGCGCCCTGCTCGGCTCCTCTTCGTGGCTCCCAACATCAGCGGCAGCGCGGCCGAGCTGGGCGTGGAGTTCGACCCGTTCCTGCGCTGGGTGGCGCTCCACGAGACCACGCACGCGATCCAGTTCGCGACCGCTCCGTGGCTGCGGGACCACATCGGCGGCCTGATCCGCGGCCTGCTCGGCTCGGCGACCGACGGGCTCGGGATCAGCGACCTGCTCCGCCGGCTGGTCTCGAACCCGCGCGAGACGGTCTCCACCCTTCTGCACGGCGATATCGCCAGGGCGCTCGCCGGCCCCGAGCAGGCGCCGACGCTCGACCGGATCCAGGCCACGATGACGGTGATCGAGGGACACGCGGAGCACGTCATGGACGCTGCCGCCGCCGAGTTCGTGCCCGGCGTGGACGAGCTGCGAAAGCGCCTCGATGCGCGCCGCTCGGCCCGCGGGCCGTTCGAGATGATCGCCGGCCGGCTCCTCGGGCATGGACCTGAAGCTTCGCCAGTACCAGCTGGGCAAGGCCTTCTGCGACGGGTCGGCCGCAGAGGGCGGCCTCGAGGCCCTGAACCGGGTCTGGGACGGGCCCGAGGCCCTGCCCTCCTCCGCCGAGCTCGAGGACCTGACGCCTGGCTAGCGCGGATCGCAACTAGCGCTGCGGCGCCCCCGCGGCAACCACTTAGTAACCACCTCCGAGAGCACGTGTAAGAACATGTGTTCGGGGTAGTTGATACTCTAGAACATAGTTAGAACTAAGCAGATTAAGACGAAGCGACCCGCAACCACAGGAGTTGAGGAAGCAGTGGCTACAAGCACAACGAAGACGACCACCACCCCCAAGAAGAGCACGACCGCGAAGTCGACGACGACCAAGCGCAGCAACACCGCCCAGGTCCGTGAGGGTCTCACCAAGGCCCGGAACGGCGCGACGGACTACGTCCGTCAGGGCACCGAGCGCGCCGTCAACGTCCCCGTGGGCGCGGCCCTGACCGCCGCCGACCGCGTGAACGAGATCGTCGAGCCCCTCACCACCACCGAGGGCCGCGAGAAGGAGCTGAAGAGCATCCGCACTCGCGTCGAGCGTGAGCTCAACAAGTACGAGCGTCGTGGCGGCACCGCCCGCCGCAAGGCGACCAGCGTGCCCGCCAGACCCGTCGGAGACCGGGTCAAGAGCCCGAGACGCGAGCTCAAGCAGAACCGCAAGAAGGCTGAGGACGGGCTGAAGAAGGCTCGGACCAACGTCGAGGAGCGCGTCTCCACGCTGGTCTAGCGCGCTTAGCCCGGGTCGGCCCTGAGAGGTTGGCCGCCCCGGAGAAGCTGTCCGCACACATACCTCGCGGGCAGAACAGCAACCTCTCCTCCCGACCGGCGGGCCCTTGTGGCCCGCCGGTCTTTGTTTCGGGCCCGCCCTAGAATGGGGGTCATGCCCGCTCCCCTCCACAGGATCAGGTCAACGACGCCCTGCGCGCCGTCATCGACCCCGAGCTCCGTCGCTCGATCGTCGACCTCGGCATGGTGCGCTCGATCGAGATCGCCGAGTCCGGGCACGTCGACGTGATGGTCTCGCTGACCACGGCGGGCTGCCCGATCCGCAACCACTTCGAGACCGCGGTCGCCCAGAACGTCAGGGCGCTCGAGGGCGTGACCGGCGTGGGCGTCACCTTCGACGTCCTCTCCGACGACGAGAAGACGCAACCTCCAGCAGGCGCTCGGGCGCGGCAAGCTCCCCGAGGGGGCGCTGGCCCAGGTCAAGAACGTGATCTGCGTCGCCTCGGGCAAGGGCGGCGTCGGCAAGTCCACGCTCACCGCCAACCTCGCCGCCGCCCTTCAGGCCGAGGGCCACTCGGCCGGCGCCCTCGACGCCGACGTCTACGGCTACTCGATCCCGCGCATGCTCGGCGTCAACCGCAAGCCCGACGTGAACGGCCAGCGCAAGATCCTGCCGCTGGAGGGCCCGGCCGGCGTGAAGGTGATGTCGATCGGCTTCTTCGTCGAGGAGAACGCCGCCGTCGTCTGGCGCGGCCCGATGCTCCACAAGGCGATCCAGCAGTTCCTCGAGGACGTCGACTGGGGCGAGCTGGACTACCTGCTGCTCGACCTTCCGCCCGGCACCGGCGACGTCTCGATGACGCTCGCCCAGCTCCTGCCGCAGGCCCGGATCCTGATCGTGACGACGCCCCAGCCGGCCGCTCAGTCGGTCGCTCGCCGCGCCGCCGAGATGGCCGGCAAGGTCGACCTCGAGCTCCTCGGCGTGGTCGAGAACATGTCCGGCTTCACGACCCCCGACGGCCAGCGCTTCACGATCTTCGGCGAGGGCGGCGGCCAGGCCCTGGCCGACGAGCTCGATGTGCCCCTGCTGGGCAAGGTGCCGCTCTCGGAGGAGCTCCGCACGCACGCCGACGCCGGCGAGCCGCTGGTGCTCGCCGACCCCGACGCGCCCGCCGCGCAGGCGATCCGCGCCACGGCCCGCGGCATCGTCGCCGCCACCCCGCAGGAGCTGGCCGTGCTCCAGTCCGAGCCGCCGGCGATGGCGGCCGCTGCACCGATCGGCGGCACCGAGCTGCCGGTCGTCCAGTCCGGCTAGCCGCCTACTCCGGCTCGCCGCCCCAGGACTCGAGCGCCTGCTCGTGCTCGTGCTCCTGCCAGACCTCGATCCTCGTCGCCAGGCCGTCGGCCCCGACGGTCCATACGCCCCAGGACATGAGGTTGAGCTCGATCCCGCTTCCCGCTCCCCGCGCGGTGGTGCGTTGCTCGACCAGGGCCTTATTGCCGGCGACGCGCACGGTGATGACCTCGATGTTCATGTCCTCCAGCGCATCGGGCTCCATCCACTGGCGGAACGCCTCCGCGCCACGCAGCGGAGTCAGCCCACCTGGGCGCATCAGCTCGACGTCGTCTGCCGCCAGCGCCACTGCCGCGTCGTAGTCGCCCCTGCTGAAAGCGGCCGTGCCGCGGCGCACTCGCTCCTCGATCTCCGCGGGATCAAGCGCCACGACGCCCGCCCCCGCCGCCCGGCCTACTTGCTGGTGAAGTACTCGGCGTTGATCGCCGTGTACTTCGCCCATTCCTCGGGCAGCTGGTCCTCGGCGAAGCAGGCGTCGACCGGGCAGGCCTCGACGCACGCGTCGCAGTCGATGCACTCGTCGGGGTCGATGAAGAGTTGCTGGGAAGCCTCGTAGTCGGGCTCATCCGGCGTGGGGTGAATGCAGTCGACGGGACACACCTCGACGCACGAGTTGTCCTTCTCCCCGATGCAGGGCTCCGCGATTACGTAGGCCAAGTTTTAGGTCTCCGTTTCTGGTTTCAATGCCTGGGAAGGGTCCCGCCCGAACCCCCGGCCGGGCGAGCGCCACATTCTAAAGACGTGGCGTCACCGGCGAGCGTTAGCGGTCCCCTGGCTAGAGTCAGGGCGGTGATCCTGCTCACCGGCGCGACGGGGACGGTAGGCAAGGCCCTGCTGCCAGCCCTCCTCGAGAGCGGCGAGGACGTGCGCGTGCTCGTGCGCGACCCGCGCCGGCTCGGCCGGATGCGCGTGGACGTGCAGCTGGCGCTCGGCGACTTGGCGGATCTGGGCGACCCCCACCTCCAGCGCCAGGCCCTCCGAGGGGTGGATACCGTGATCCACCTGGCCGCGTCGATCCGCGACCAGCCGCACGCCTCCGTGGTCGAGCTGAACGGGCTCGCGACGGCGCGCCTTCTGCGCGCAGCCGAACGCCTGCGGGCCGACCGATTCCTGTTCTTCTCGGCGATGGGGGCCAGCGACATCCAGCGCACCCGGTTCTTCCGCGCCAAGGCGCTGGCCGAGGAGGCGGTCGCCTCCTCCCCGCTCGCGACCACCGTTTTCGCCCCGTCGATCATCTACGACCGCGACGACTTCTGGGTCACGCTGATGCGCCGCCTCTCGCTGCTGCCGCTGATGCCGATCGCCGGCGAGGGCCAGGCCGCCTTCCAGCCGATCTGGGCGGCCGACGCCGCCCGCTGCGTCATGGCGGCGCTCGAGGGAGAGGCCGCAGGCAGGCGCATCGAGCTCGCCGGCCCGGAGACCCTCACCTACGACGCGATGGCCCGCGTGATCGCCCGCTCGGAGGGGCGCAGGCGCCGCCTGATCCACGTCCCGCTCGGCCTCGTCCAGCTCGGGCTCGTCTGGTTGCGCCGCATCGTCGGCGAGGCCGCCTTCGCGACCTGGGAGGAGGCCGAGCTGATGGAGGTCGCGATGACGACTCCTCGAGGCGACGCCGACGTGCGGGAGCTGGGCGTCGAGCCGGCCGCGATGGCGCAGGT
Organism: uncultured Solirubrobacterales bacterium; assembly: GCA_963729505.1. Taxonomy (GTDB): domain Bacteria; phylum Actinomycetota; class Thermoleophilia; order Solirubrobacterales; family 70-9; genus JBDTSW01. The sequence continues at coordinate 338,295 of CAVSOA010000002.1, read as the reverse complement.
GCTGGCCTAGACGACTACGATCCCGTCGCCGCCCCCGCCCTTCGCCTGATACAGGGCGCGATCGGCCCGGCGGTAGACCTCGCCGGCGTCGATCGTGCCGTCGGTGACGCAGATGCCTCCGGAGAGCGTCAGCGAGCCGGCGGCTCGGAAGTCCTCGCCGCTGATCGCATGGCGGGCACGGGTGACCGCGCTGGAGGCCCCCTCGCCGTCGGCGTCGGGCAGGATCCAGCCGAACTCGTCGCCTCCGACCCGAGCCAAGTGCTCTCCGCCGCGGACAAGGGCGCCGAGCCGCCCGGCCACCTCGGCCAGCACACGGTCGCCCACGGGGTGACCACGCGCGTCGTTCACCTCGCTTGAAGCCGTCGAGGTCGAGGATCGCCAGGCTCAACTTCCGCTCGTGGCGACGGCAACGGGCCACCTCACCGGCCAGCCGGACGAGGAAGCTCCGCTTGTTCAGAAGGCCGGTGAGCTCGTCCTTCGCGGCCAGCTCTTCCAGCCTCAGCTCCCGCCGGCGAAGGCGGGTGATGTCGCGGACGGTGATCACCCGCCCTACGAAGTCGTCGTCCGCGCCGGTCTCGCGGCCGGCCACCAGAGCGTCGAAGCGGGACCCGTCTTTGCGCACCAGCGGCAACTCGGCCTCCGCGCGGCCGGTCTCCCGCAGCTCCTTCATGAGCGCGAGGATCCGGTCGACGGCGTCGCCGGGGAAGAACGGGTAGGGGATCTTGGCCCCGAGGAGCTCCTGCTCGTCGAACCCCGTGAGCTCGCAGATCGCCGGGTTCACGTCGATGATGCGGCGCTCGTCGGCCACCACGACGCCGTCGGGCATCGCCTCCAAGACCGCCTCGAGATAGGCGGTGCGTTCAGCCAACGCTTCTTGTCGAGGCAATGTGGACGTGTTGGGAACCAGACTCATCGGGCCTTATGACCCCCGTGCCGGGTCCCCGTGACGACACGCGACCGGGGGCCCACAACACTCATTTTACTGCCGGTTTCGGGCAGCTGGACGAACTACTGAGACGAAAAGGGGCCCGGCCGAAGCCGGGCCCCTCGAAGGCACTCCAAGAGGAGCTCCTCTACATCATCCCGCCCATGTCCGGCATACCGCCGCCGGGCATGCCGCCGGCGCCGTCCTTCTCGGGCGGCTCGGCGACGATCGCCTCGGTGGTGAGGATGTTCTTGCCGATCGAGGCGGCGTTCTGCAGCGCAGAACGGGTCACCATCGTCGGGTCGATCACGCCGGCCTTGATCAGGTCGCCGTACTCGCCGTTGTCGGCGTTCAGGCCCTCACCGGGCTTGAGGCCGCGGATCTTCTCGACCACGACCGAGCCCTCCATACCGGAGTTCTCCGCGATCTGGCGGATCGGCTCCTCGAGGGACTTGCGGATGATCTCCGCGCCCGTCGCCTCGTCGGCGTCGAGAGCGGAGGAATCGATTGCCTCCTGAGCGTTCAGGAGAGCGACTCCGCCGCCCGGCACGATGCCCTCCTCGAGGGCGGCGCGGGTGGCCTGCAGCGCGTCCTCGACGCGATGCTTCTTCTCCTTCATCTCGGTCTCGGTGGCGGCGCCGACCTTGACCACGGCAACCCCGCCCGCGAGCTTCGCCAGGCGCTCCTGGAGCTTCTCCCGGTCGAAGTCGGAGTCGGTGTTCTCGATCTCCTGACGGATCTGCGAGATCCGCCCCTCGATGCCCTTCTTGTCGCCGGCCCCGTCGATGATCGTCGTCGTGTCCTTGGAGACGACGATGCGGCGGGCATGGCCCAGCTGGTCCACCGTGGTGTTCTCCAGCTTCAGGCCCATCTCCTCGGTGATGACCTCGCCGCCGGTGAGGATCGCGATGTCCTCCATCATGCGCTTGCGGCGATCGCCGAAGCCGGGGGCCTTGACCGCAACGCCCGTGAAGGTGCCGCGGAGCTTGTTGACCACCAGCGTCGCGAGCGTCTCGCCCTCGACGTCCTCGGCGATGATGGCCAGCGGCTTACCCGCCTGCATCACCTGCTCGAGGATCGGCAGGATGTCGCGCACCGAGCCGATCTTCTGGTTGGCGATGAGGATGTACGGATCCTCCAGCACCGCCTCCATCCGATCCTGATCGGTGATCATGTACGGCGAGATGTAGCCCTTGTCGAACTGCATCCCCTCGGTGAACTCGAGCTCCATCCCGAAGGTCTGGCCCTCTTCGACGTTCACCACGCCGTCCTTGCCGACCTTGTCGATGGCGTCGGCGATCGTGTTGCCGATGTCCTCGTCGGCGGCCGAGATGGCCGCGACGCGGGCGATCTGCTCCTTGCCCTCGATCTCCTGCGACTGCTTCTCGCGCAGGTTCTCGACGACCTGGTCGACCGCGCTCTCGATCCCGCGGCGCAGGGCCAGCGGGTTCGCGCCGGCGGCCACGTTCTTGAGGCCGTGGCGGACGATGGTCTGAGCCAGCAGCGTCGCCGTCGTGGTGCCGTCGCCGGCCACATCGTTAGTGGCGGTCGCGACCTCACGGACGAGCTGGGCGCCCTGGTTCTCGAAGACGTCCTCGAGCTCGATCTCGCGAGCGATCGTGACGCCGTCGTTCGTGATCGTGGGCGCGCCGAACTTCTTGTCGAGCACGACGTAGCGCCCCTTGGGGCCAAGGGTGACCTTGACCGCGTTGGCGACGCCGTCGACGCCGGCCTGCAGGGCCGCACGCGCCTCGGCGTCGTACTTCAGTTCCTTATGAGCCATTTCTCAGTTTCTCCTTCGTGGTGCGGGTCGGCTAGACGACCTTGGCGAGGACGTCTGACTCGCGCAGGACGAGCAGGTCATCGCCGTCGACCTTGACCTCGGTGCCTCCGTACTTCGAGTACAGGACCTCGTCGCCCTCGGCGACGTCAAGCGGGATGCGCTTCTCGCCGTCCTCGTCCCAGTTGCCGTCTCCGACAGCTACGACCTTGCCCTTCTGCGGCTTCTCCTTGGCGGTGTCGGGGAGGACGATGCCGCTTGCGGTCGTCTCCTCCTCCTCGATCGCCTGGACGATCAGCCTGTCGCCGAGTGGCTTCAGGTTCATGTCTTAGCTACCTCCGTTGGTGTGTTTTCAAGGCTTCCCGGCGCCGTTCTGGCACTCTGGGTACGAGAGTGCCAAGAGCCGGGGTGTGCAAGTGTAGCCGAGCGCGGCCGGCTATCGTGGATCTAAGTCGTTAACGCTTAGATTCAATCGGAGGCGATCAGGCGGCAGCCGAGGTGCCGGGCGATGCCCTCGGCGCCGTTCCCCATCACCCAGTCGTGATTCCACTCGAAGGCGGGTCGGGCGAGCGGAGCCAGCAGGTTCATCCACCACTTGGTCGTCGACACGTTCCACTCGTAGACGACGGCCGTGACGCCCTCCTGCTCGAAGAGGCGCCAGATGCCTTTTCCCTCCAGCTCGCCCGAGGCCTTCCCCTCGAGCAGGAACGGCCGCTCGGCGCGGACGGTGCGGGTGTCGAAGGTGAGCTCGTAGGGGAGCTTCGAGCGCCAGGTGTAGCGACCGAGTTGCCCGACGCCGGTCTCGTCGCCGGGCTCGATCTCGACCACCCGCTCGACGCCCCGCCACCACGACGGCCACGCCTCGGAGTCGAAGATCGCCTCCCACACACGCTCGCGCTCCGCCTCGAGCAGCCACGTAGTCAGGAAGCGGTACTCCCGCGCCATCGCTCGCTAGTTGCGGCTGGGAGTTTCGCCGTTGCCGAAGCGCGGCCCGGCCGGCTCGACGATCTGGGAGAACCGCACGACGGTCACGGTGTCCTCCATGGTGATCGCCTTGCCGTAGATCTGCTCCAGGAAGCTGATCATCTCCTCGACGCGGCGGAACTCCGGGTTGTCGTGCTCGATGTCGCGCGGGGAGAGCTCCTTGACGCGCTTCACATCGACGTCGTCGATGACGGCGGAGAAGATCTTCTCGCGGGGCGAGTGCTGCTGCCCGACTGTGATCCACACGACGTGCCCGCGCTCGTACTTTCGCGACTTGTCGCCGAGACGGATCGTCGCGGTCTTGCGGCCACGGCGAAGCTGATCGACGAAGGCGGGCGAGAAGAAGTTGAGGGCGTAGAGGCTTCCGGTCACTGGGCAGGTGTGAGCCTACGCGAAAGGGCCGGGCACTAGAAGCCCTCGCTGCCGAGCAGCGGGACGAATCGGCACGGGGCCAGAGCGTGCCGCTGAACCGGGCCGCCGTCGGCCGGGCGGAGGAAGACCGTCAGCATGTCGACCTCCTCGCCGGCCACCGGTACGACCAGGCGGGCACCCGGCGCGAGCTGGGCGAGCAGCCCGGGCGGGGGCGCCGGTGCGGCAGCGTGGACGGCGATCCCCCCGAACGGCCCCATGCCCTCGAGGCCGGCGCTCCCGTCAGCCTCCACCACGGTGACGTTGTGAATCCGAAGCGCCCCCAGCGCTTCGCTCGCGGCGGCCGCGAGTTGAGGCACTCGCTCGACCGTCATGACCTCCCGCGCGAGGTGGGCGAGCACGGCGGCCGAGTAGCCGGAGCCCGTCCCAACCTCGAGCACGATCTCGTCCCCGGTCAGCGCCAGCCCCTCGCAGATCGCAGCGACGATCCACGGCTGCGAGATGGTCTGCTCGCAGCCGATCGCGAGGGCGCCGTCGTAGTAGGCGTTGGCGCGACTGGACTCGGGCACGAAGATCTCTCGCGGCACGGCGCCCATCGCGTCCAGCACCCGCTCGTCGCGGATGCCCCGGCGCCGCAGCTGGCGCTGGACCATCCGCGCCCGCTGCTTGTCGAAGTCAGGTGCCGTGGCTAGATGGCCATCTCTAGAAGATGTAGGAGCGCAGGCGGCGAGGCTCCACCACCGTCACTCGCCCCCGGCCCACTGACACGACGCCCGCGCGCTCGAGCGTGGCGAGGAACCGCGACACGCTCTCCCGCGACGTCCCGGCGAGCTGGGCGAGGTCGGCCTGCGTCATCCGCACCGTGATGCCCGCCCGGTCCTCAGGGATCGCTTCCTCGGCGATCAGCTGGGCGAGCACCCCGGCCACCCGGCTCGGGACCGTCTGGAAGGACTGGCGGGCGACGCGCTCGTTCGTCTCGCGCACCCTTCGGACCAGGGCGACGATGAGCTTCACGGCGATGTCGGGATGCCCTGTGAGCAGGCGGCGCATGTCGCCCGCCGGAAGCGCCAGCAGCTCGGAGTCCGCCAGGGTCTCGACGCTCGCCGAGCGGGCGCCGCCGTCGAGCATCGCGAGCTCGCCGAAGATGTCGCCCTCGGAGAGGGTCGCGAGCGCGATCGCCCGCCCGTCGGAGTGCTCGCGAGTCACCCGCAGGTCCCCGGTCCGGACGATGTAGCAGGCGTCCGAGTTGTCGCCCTCGTGGAACACGCGGACCCCCCGGGGAAAGCTGCGAGGCACCGCCACGGCGGCGATCCGGTCGAGCTCGTCAGGGGAGAGCTCCGCGAACAGTGGAACGCGTTCGAGCAGGTTGGCGTTTTCGGAGGCCAAGAGGTCCGTCTCCCTTCCGGCCGCATGGTATTGGGGAGGCGTGGACCGCGGCCTAGACCTGGCAGGTCGGGCACCAGTAGGCGATGCGGTTCGCGTCGCCCTGGCCCCGCGAGGAGATTCGCCCGCCACAGCGCGGGCAGGGCTCGCGGGTGCCGCGGTAGATGCTGCGTGGCCGGCGGCCGCGCTCGACCGCGACCTTCATGACCCGTTCGTTCTGACGGATCACCTCCTCGGCCTCGCCGAGGTCGAGCTCAGCCACTGGCCGCCACGGGCTGACGCCCGCCTGGAACAGGCCCTCGGTGCGGATCGCGTTGCCGATTCCGGCGACGATCCGCTGGTCGAGGATCGCGTCGCCCACCTCCCGGCCGGCCCCCATCTCGAGCAGGCGCGCCGCGGCGTCGGAGCGGTCGAAGCCCGCTGACAGCGGGTCCGGCCCGAGTTGCATCAGGCCCGGGTCGTTTCGCACCCGAGACTCGCTGACCAGCCGCAGGATCTGTCCGCCGGATTGCGAGGCGTGGGCGCGGCCGGAGGCGATCAGAAGCCAGGGCCTGCGGCGCGGCAGCTCGCCGTCGGCCGCGACGAACCAGCGCCCGTTCATCCCGAGGTGACTGTGCAGGGCGAGCTCGCCGGAGAAGTGAGCGATCAGGTGCTTGCCGCGGGCCTCGGCGGACTCGAGCGTCCTGCCGCGGAGCTCGGCCGCCCGATGATGAATCGGCGAGCGGGCGCTGGGCGCCTCGGCGCGATCGATCTCGCGCCCCGCCAGCGCAGCGTTCATCCGGCGCGCGATGCGGTGGATGGTGTCGCCCTCGGGCACCGCCTCATGATGGCGGGCGGCGCCGAGCCGCTACGCGGAGGCGACCAGCCGTCGCGGCTGGCGGCTGAAGCCGGCCGCGATCAGCGTCCCCTCGAGGCCCGAGCCGATCACGGCCTCGCCGTCGATCCGCTCGATCCCGAGCTTTGGGATCAGGCCGGCGTGCGCGGCGTCGGCGATCTCGGCGATCGCCTCGGAGAGCTCCTCGCTCTCCAGCTCGCGCAGCCGCAGGATGCCCTTGCCGCCGCGCTCGAGGTAGAGCACGGGCTCACCGTCGCGCATGAGGAGGTAGGCGCCGGGCGATCTGGACGGCCGGCGGCCACCGGGGCCGGCACCGTCGCGATCGTGGCGCTTCGGCCATGGGAGGGCGGCCCCGTAGGGGTTGGCGGGATCCGTCGCGGCCAGCAGGAGGTAGCGGCCCTCGGCGTGCGGCAACCCTCGCAGGCGCTCGACGGCACCGGCCAGCGCGAACTGGGCTCCGCCCAGGCCCTCCACGAAGTAGCCGCGGCGGGCGGTGCCCAGCATCTCGAGGTTGGAGAGCTCCCCGTAGAGGGCGGAGAAGCCGCCGGGCACGCCCTCGGCCAGGACGCTCTCGCGGGTGACGATCCCGTAGCGCTCGAGCATCAGCTCGGCCTGGGCGCGGAGCCTGGGGCCCTGGGCGGGAGCGCCCTCGAACAGCGGCGCCGTTAAGGACCAGCGCCCCTGTACAGCCCGGTTGGCGCCGGCGCGGCGGCTCGCGAAACGGCGGGTGCCGCGCTGGGCGCGCTGCACCGCCGACAGACGCCGTGCCCGAAGCGGCGCGAAGGCGTCGTTGGTCACCTCGCCCGCCCAGGCGAGATCCCACAGTGCGGCGTGTAGCTCCTCCGGCGTGTCGTCGAGCTCGGCGACCAGGTCCAGCCAGAAGCAGGCTCCGGCGCCAAGCCGCTCGCGGATGGCGTCGTGGACCTCGCCCTCCGGCGCCTCCAGCTTGGCGTTGGCAGCCGGCGGCCCGGCCAGATGGATGTCCTCGCGGAAGTAGAGGGCCACGCGGCCCGTGCGACCCAGAGGCCCCGCCCCGATCCAGACGATCTCGCCCCCGGTGGAGAGCTCGTCGAGCCAGCTCTGGCTGTACGTGCCCAGGCGCCGCGGCAACACGTCGCGCTCCCAGACCTCGGGCGTCAAGGCGACCCCCTGCACCGCGACGAGCGCCTCGCGCAGGCGATCCGGCCCGGCGCCGGCCGGGCGGTGCGCGTCCACGTTCTGCCAGTCGGGCAGGAAGCGGGCCAGCGCCGTGGGGTCGACGGCCTCCGCCTCCTTGCGCAGGCGGGCGAGGCTGGCGCGGCGGACCCGCCGCAGCACCTCGGCGTCGCACCACTCTCGCTCCGTCCCGCCGGGGAGGAGCTCGCCGCGCACGAGGACGCCGGATCGCTCGAGCTCGCGCAGCGTGGGCGTTGGATCGACGCCGTAGCGAGCCGTGAGCTGGGCGGTCGGGAACGGACCGTGCGTGCGCGCGTAGCGGCGGACCAGGGCCTCCATGGCGTCGGGCGTGTTCTCCAGGAACGACTCCGGGAGCCCCCCGGGCGGTGGCACGCCCAGCGCGTCGCGGTACATGCCGGCGTCCTCGGCCGCGATCCAGCGCTCCTCGCCGCCGATCCGCACCTTCACGGCGCGCCGCTCGGCCTCGAGCTTGCCCAGCATCGACTCGGCGGAGTACCCCTCGGCCGCTCGCGCCGCGCACTCCTCGGGGGTGAGGTCGCCGAGCCGGCGGAGGATCACCTGAAGCCCGTCGCGATCGCTGGTCCGCGCCTGGTCGGTGAGGTGCTGGAGGGACGTCTCGACGTCGACGAGGGCCTCGGGGTCGATCAGCTCGCGCAGCTCCTCCTGGCCGAGCAGCTCGCGCAGGAGGTCGCGGTCGAGCGCGAGGGCGGCGGCCCGGCGCTCGGCGTTGGGCGTATCGCCCTCGTACATGTACGTCGCGACGTAGTCGAACAGAAGCGACGAGGCGAACGGCGATGCCGTGGGCGTCTCGACCTCGACCAGCGTGATCTTGCGGGAGTGGAGGTCGCGCAGCAGCGACTGGAGCGAGGGCAGGTCGAGCACGTCGCGCAGGCACTCGCGGTAGGTCTCGAGCGTGACCGGGAAGCGCGGGAAGTCCTTCGCGACCTCCAGCAGGCTCTGGGACTTGAGCCGCTGCTGCCACAGCGGGGTTCGCTTGCCGGGATAGGCCCGCGGCAGCAGCAGGGATCGCGCCGCGTTCTCCCGGAACCGCGCGCCGAACAGCGCCGAGCCGCCCAGCTCGCGCACCACCAGGTCCTCGACCTCGTCGGGCTCGATCAGGACGACGTCGGCGGGCGGCGCCTCGTCGGCGTCGGGAAGGTGGATGACGATGCCGTCGTCGGACCAGATCGCGTCGGCCTCGAGGTCCTGGTCGTTGCGGATGCGCGCGGACAGCGCCAGCCCCCATGCGGCGTGGACGCGGCCCCCGAACGGGGAGAGGATGCACAGGCGCCAGTCGCCGATCTCGTCGCGGAACCGCTCGATGACGATCGACTGGTCGGAGGGCACCACCCGGGTCGCGGCCTGCTGCTCGCGCAGATAGGCCAGGAGGTTCTCCGCGGCCCGGCGGTCGAGGTCGTAGTCCTTGGCCAGCGCCTTCGCGGTGGAGGACACCGCCTCGCGCGCGAATTCCCCGATCGCCCGGCCGAGCTCGGCGGGCCGGCCGACGCCGTCCCCGCGCCAGAACGGGACGGCACCCGGGACGCCCGGCGCCGGGGTGACGATCACGCGGTCACGAGTGATGTCCTCGATCCGCCAGGTGGTCGCGCCCAGCAGGAACGTCTGGCCTGGCCTCGCCTCGTAGACCATCTCCTCGTCGAGCTCACCGACGCGTCTGCCGTCTGGAAGGTGCACTCCGTAGAGGCCGCGGTCGGGGATCGTGCCCGCGTTGGTCACGGCGAGCTGGCGGGCGCCCTTGCGGCCGCGGACCAGCCCTGCCGTGCGATCCCACGCCACGCGCGGGCGCAGCTCGGCGAAGCGTTCCGACGGATAGCGGCCGTCGAGCATGTCCAGCACGTTCTCGAGCTGCTCGCGCCCGAGCTCGCTGAAGGGCTCGGTGGCGGTCACGACCCGTTCCATCTCGTCGACGTCCCACTCGACGTCGGCCACCATCGAGACGATGTGCTGCGCGAGGACGTCGAGGGGGTTCTTCGGGATCACCGTCTCCTCGATCTCGCCCGCGCGCATGCGCTTCGCGACCACGGCGCACTCGAGCAGGTCCGCTCTGAACTTGGGGAAGATCCGGCCCTTGGACACCGCGCCGAGCGCGTGCCCCGCGCGCCCAACGCGCTGCAGGCCCCGGGTGACCGACTTCGGCGACTCGACCTGGATCACCAGATCCACCGCGCCCATGTCGATGCCCAGCTCCAGCGACGAGGTGGCCACCAGGCACGGCAGCTCGCCCGACTTCAGCATCTCCTCGACGACCAGGCGCTCCTCGTGGGCGAGCGAGCCGTGGTGCGCCCGGGCGATCTCGACGTAGTCGTCCTTGCGGCCCGGTGGCGGGCCGGCGGTTCCCGCCGCCTCGGTCGCCGGCAGCTCCTGCTCGGGCTCCTCGTTGGCCAGCTCGTTAAGGCGCTTGGCCAGGCGCTCGGCGCCGCGACGGTTGTTGACGAAGATGATCGTCGAGTTGTGCTCGCGGACCAGCTCGAGCAGCTCGGGATAGATCGCGGGCCAGATCGAGCGGGTGGCCACGTTCCCCTCGAACTCCTGCGAGCCGACGGGCCCGTCCGCCTTCGGCGCCCCCGCGTCCGGCTCTGTCATGTCCTCCACCGGAACGTGGATCTTCAGGTCGAGCTCCTTCGCGATCCCGGCGTCGACGATCCGCACGTCGCGCTTCGGGCCGACAAGGAACTTGCCGATGCGCTCGAGGGGGCGCTGGGTGGCCGAGAGGCCGATGCGCTGCACTTCCCGCGGCGCGTCCCCCGCCTCCTCGCGCGCCTTCGCAACGTGGTGGGAGAGCCGCTCAAGGGTGAGAGCCAGGTGGGAACCGCGCTTGGTCTGGGCGACGGCGTGGATCTCATCGACGATCACCGCCTCGACCCCGGTGAGGATGTTCCGCGCCTGCGAGGTGATCATCAAATAGAGCGACTCTGGCGTCGTGATCAGGATGTCCGGCGGCTTTCGCAGCATCGCCTGGCGCTCGCGCTGAGGCGTGTCGCCCGTTCGCAGGCCGACGGAGATCGGCGCCCCGATGCCCTTCAGCGGCGCGCGCAGGTTCCGCTCGACGTCGTAGGAGAGGGCCTTCAGTGGCGAGACGTAGACGAGCTTCACGCCTTCGCCGAGGCGCTCCGGTTCGCGCGAGAGCGTGTCGATTCCCCAGAGGAAGGCGGCGAGGGTCTTTCCCGACCCTGTGGGGGCGCAGATCAGCGCGTTCTCGCCCGACGAGATCGCGGGCCAGCCCTCCGCCTGCGCAGGCGTGGGCGCCTCGAACGAGTCGGAGAACCAGCGTCTTACAGGCTCCGAGAATGGCGCGAGGGGTGCTTCATCACTCTGTTGTCGCTCAGTTGCCAACCCATCGACTCTACCGAGCCGCCCGGGCGGGCTAGGGAGCTGCGTTCAGGTCTCGTCTATGAAGACGTTCGACTTTGCGGCCAGGCAGATCTTGCCGTTGACGGTGTCCTTCTGCACGCGCGCGTAGTACTTGCCGGCCGTATTGAAGTCGTAGTCGGTGAACCACTTGCCGGTGCCGTCGGACTCATCGGTGGCGATCGCCTCGGCCGGCAGCGGGCCGTTCTTCCGGTACAGCGTCACCTCGCGATGGCTGGAGCACGCGTGGGCATCGCTCTTCACCTTGCCCCCGTATCGGAGCGTTCCGCGCTTGTGCATCGAGGAGACGCTATGCGGGTCCTTCATCGTCAGCTCAGTCGCGAACCTAGGGTCCTTCGCCCTGCGCGCAGGCTCGAAGTTGACGTAGTCCGACTGGGCGGACTTGCAGGTATGGACGTGACCGGGCGACCCGCGAATGTCCTTGTCCACGACCGCGTAGAGCCGCCCCGGCATGTTCACGTTGAGCACCATCGACCATTTGCCGTTGGCGTCGGTGTCGTCGTTGCCGAGCTCGGAGAGCGGGCTCCCCGGCGTCTTGCGGAAGAGCCTCACGTACCGCCCCTCCACGCACTTGGCGGATTCGCTGGTGACCTTTCCCGAGTACTTGAATTGGCCCCTCTTCGGGGGCGCGTATTGGGGGTCCTTCAAGGTGACCTTCGACGCGTAGCGGGCCTCGTGCGCGCTCGCGTGTAGCGGTAGCGCCAGGGCCCCGGCTGCCACCACAACCGGGATGAGGAGTGTCGCCATTCGCCTTCGCATCACTACGTCGAGGACGGTACTCGGGCCTGGGGCCGGGGTCAACCCAGCGCGCGGCCGTACTGGCGCTCGTAGTACTCGCGGTACTCGCCCGAGCGGATCGGGGCCCACCAGTCCTCGTTGTCGCGATACCAGGCGACCGTGTCGGCGATGCCCTCGTCGAAGCGCACGACCGCCTGCCAGCCGAGCTCCTCGGAGATGCGGTCCGCCGACAGCGAGTACCGGCGGTCGTGGCCGAGCCGGTCCTCAACGTGGGTGATCAGTGATTCGTCGCGCCCGGCGAGCTCGAGGATCCGCTTGACCACCTCGATGTTCGGCAGCTCGTCCGGGCCACCGACGTTGTAGACGCGACCGGGCTCGCCCCTCTCCAGGGCGAGGTCGATCGCGGACGCGAAGTCGGTGACGTGCAGCCAGTTGCGCACCTGCATGCCGTCGCCGTAGACCGGCAGCTCGTCGCCGGCGAGGGCGTTCAGGATGCACAGCGGGATCAGCTTCTCGGGGTGCTGGCGCGGGCCGTAGTTGTTCGAGGCGCGCACGATCAACGCCTCGGCGCCGTAGGTGTGGTGGAAGGCGGAGACGATCAGGTCGCCACCGGCCTTCGAGGCCGAGTAGGGGGACGAGGGGTCAAGCGGCGAGGACTCGGTGAACGAGCCCGACTCGATCGAGCCGTAGACCTCGTCGGTCGAGACCTGGAGGTGGCGGATGCCGGCCTCCCGCGCGGCCTCGAGCAGCACGAACGTCCCGAAGACGTCGGTGCGGATGAACTCGCCGGGCTCCTCGATCGAGCGGTCCACATGGGACTCGGCGGCGAAGTTGACGAGCGCGTCGCAGCCCTCGATCGCGTCGCGCACGATGTCGGGCTCGGCGATGTCGCCAACCACGAGCTCGCAGCGCTCCGAGCCCCTCGAGGTTCTCGCTGCCGGCCGGCGTAGGTGAGCTTGTCCAGCACCCGCACCGAGCCCGACGGGGTCGGCCTCCAGGCGTCTGCGGACGTAGGCCGAGCCGATGAATCCGGCGCCGCCGGTCACGAGGACCTTCATCCGGCACCCCCGGTCGCCGCGCCCGCCGTCTCGCGCTCGTTCATGTACTCGGCCAGGGCGTCGCGCCAGTGCGGCAGGACCGTCGGCTGCGACCACTCGCTCCCGAGCACCGAGTAGGCAGGGCGGGGAGCCGGGCGGTCGAGCATCGAGGTCCGGCGCGGCCATCACCCTGGTGCCGAGCCCCGCCTGGTCGAAGATCTCCTGTGCGAACTCGAACCACGAGCACGAGCCGCTGGCCGTCACGTGATGGACGCCGTAGTCCTCGGACTCGGCCAGAAGCGCCATCGCCCCGGCGAGGTGCGGCGTGTACGTGGGGGCGCCGACCTGGTCGGAGACCACGAGGACCTCCTCCTGCTCGCCGCCGATGCGCAGCATCGTCTCGACGAAGTTCTTGCCGCCCACGCCGAAGAGCCAGGAGGTGCGGACGATCAGGTGCCGCGTGTTCGCCACCGCCACCGAGGTCTCGCCGGCCAGCTTGGTGCGCCCGTAGGCCGAGAGCGGGTGCGGCATGTCCGACTCCATGTAGGGGTGGCCCTTGTGGCCGTCGAAGACGTAGTCGCTCGACGGGTAGACGACCTTCGCGCCCACCGTGCCCGCCGCGACCGCCAGCAGGCCCGCCCCGGTGTCGTTGATCGCCATCGCCTCGCGCTCGTTCGACTCCGCGCCGTCGACGTCTGTCAACGCGGCGCAGTTGACGATCACGTCCGGGCTCCAGGCGCCGACCGCCGTGTCGACCCGTGGGCCGTCGGTGATGTCCAGCTCGCGAGCGATCGAGCCCGACGACCTCGTGGCCGCGCGCGGAGAAGGCCTCGACCACGTCGCGGCCGAGCATGCCGCCGGCGCCTGTGACCAGCGTCCTCAAGGGATCTCGATCTCCGAGTTGTCGCCGACGATCATCCGCAGTGTCTTCGGCACCCCGTCGCCGCGGGTTAGCTTCGCGTTCTTGCCCAGCAGGCTCGCCTCCAGCCGCGACGTCCAGGTCGGTCACGCTGCGCCCCCTCGAGCAGGATCGAGTGCTCGACCTCGCAGCGCTCGACGGTGCACTCCCGGTCGATCGAGGTGTACGGGCCGATGTAGGCGTCGCGGATGACGCGCGCCGGCGCCGATGATCGCCGGGCCGCGCACGGTCGAGCGCTCGACCGTGGCGCCGGCCTCGATCAGCACGCGCCCCTCGACGTTCGCCTCCGTCAGCTCCCCGTCGAGCTGCCGGTCGACCTCCTCCAGCACCAGGCGGTTCGCCTCGAGCATGTCGGCGAGCTGGCCGGTGTCCTTCCACCAGCCGCGCACCGTGTGGCTCTCGACCGGTGCGCGGTCGTCGATCAGGCGCCTGGATCGCGTCGGTGATCTCCAGCTCGCCGCGGGCCGAGGGCTCGATCGCCTTCGCCGCGTCGAAGATCCGCGGGCCGAACATGTAGACGCCGACGAGCGCCATGTTCGAGGGCGGGTCCTTCGGCTTCTCGACCAGGCGCACGACGCGTCTCGCCGTCGAGCTCGGCGACCCCGTAGTGCCAGGGGTCGGGCACCTCGGTGAGCAGGATCAGCGCGTCGGGCTCGTCGGCGCGGAAGCGCTCGACCAGGTCGGTGATGCCGTCGCGCAGGAGGTTGTCGCCCAGGTACATCACGAACGGCCCGTCCTCGAGGAACTCCTCGGCGGTGAGCAGCGCGTGGGCGAGCCCCTTCGGCTCGTCCTGCGGGATGTAGGTGATCTGACGCGCCGAACGCGCGATCCGTCGCCGGCCGCCTCACGGATCTCGTCGCCGGTCTCGGGGGCGATGATGATCCCGATCTCGGTGATCCCGGCCGCGACCAGCGCCTCGATCCCGTAGAAGAGCACGGGCTTGTTGGCCACCGGCACGAGCTGCTTCGCCGAGGTGTGGGTGATCGGGCGCAGCCGGGTGCCGGCGCCGCCCGAGAGGATCAGGCCGCGGAGGTCCCATCGGGGCGCGGGAAGGGTACCTGCCGTCATCGCACCGCGGCTAGAACCAAGTACCGCGCCGGGATTATTCGTCCCGAAGCTGCCGATTAGTACGTGCCGCCGAGCTTGCGGTGGTCCCAGGTGGCGACGCGCTTGGGCTCGAACTCGATCGCGACGCGCTTCGGCGCCTGGGCCTTCGAGCGCCTCGGCCGCGTCGCCCTCGATCGAGTCGATGCCCTCCGCGTAGCGGACGGTCAGCTCCTTGGCGAACTCGAAGACGCGTGTCGAGGTCGCGGTGGAGGTGGGCCTCGGCCTCGATCTGGACGCCGCGCAGCTCCGAGTACTCGTGCCCGGTCTCGACCAGCAGCGTGGCGCGCGGGTCGCGCTCGAGGTTCCTGACCTTCTGCGACTTCGCGTAGGTCCAGATCCAGATCCGGCCGGCGCGGACGACGTACCAGAGCGGCATCAGGTGCGGCCACCCGCGCGGGCCGTGGCTCGCGACGGTGACCACCCGCTCGTCGTCGAGCAGCTCGCGCTGCTCGTCGTCGGTGAGCTTGATCTGGTCGCGCCGGCTCACGGCTCGAGGAGCCAGATAGCTGCCAGGGCCCCTCGCCCGTCATCGCCTGCGTCTCCCCGGCGGCCCAGCGCGGCTGAAGGTCGTCGTAGTGCGGGCTGCCGGCCTGACCCGACTGGCCCGGTGAACGCTGCCAGCGCGAGCGCTCCGGGCGCGGCCGGGTCGGCGACGATCCGCCAGCAGGGCGCCCAGATCGCGGCGAAGGGGTCGTTCGGGTCCCAGCCGACCTGCGCGACGGTCTCCTGGGCGCCGCCGACCTCGAGCGTGCGGTTGAAGATCCTGCCGAGCATCGGGTTGGCGGCGCCGAGCGCGTGCGGGAACTCGAGCGCGTGAACCCTCCCCCAGCGCCAGCCCGTCGGGGTCGGCCCCGAAGCGGTCGGCGAGATCGTCCATGCGCCCCGCGCAGCGAGTCGAGCGCGAGCTCGTCCCAGTCGCCCCCGATCAGCTCCTCGTCGCCCTCCTCCCACAGCGCCAGCAGGTGCGACTGCCAGCGCCACGGCGAGGTGATGTGCGCGATGAACCCGTTGTCGGCGCGGTCCAGCCAGCGCTCGGCGAGGTCGCGGTCGCCGATCGCGGCGCGGGCCACCTCGCGCGCGAAGCGCAGGGTGAACGCCTGGTAGATCGTCGCCGCGATCGAGTCGGGGTCCATGCTGGCCGTCCCAGCTGCGCAGGCGCTCGATCGCCGCGGTCTCGCGCTGGTCGCGGGCGGTGCAGGCGAACGAGCCGGCGGGCCGTCTCGACCCCCGGGATCGAGTGGAGGTCCATCTGCATCGCGGCGAAGCCCTCGAGGTCGTGCTCGTCGCCCGCCTCGATCAGCTCGGAGATCCGCTGCGCCCGGTAGCCGTCGAGGTAGTCGGTCGAGATGTGGTGGGGGAAGTCCTCCGGCGTGATCCGGTTGTTCGCGGTGACGACGTAGCCGGCGTCGGGATCGGTCAGCTCCGGGAGCTCCTCGTACGGGACCCAGCCGTCCCACTCGTACTCACCGGTCCAACCGGGCTTCGGCAGGTCGGGGCAGTCGCCCTGGCGCATCGGGAGCCGCCCCATCGTCTTGTAGCCGATCGAGCCGCTGCCGGTCGGCCCAGACCAGGTTCGAGACCGGCATGGCCTGGTCGGCCAGCAGGTCGACGAGCTCCGAGCCGCGGACGGGGTCCAGGATGCCGAAGCTCGCGGCGCTGACGCCCGGGGAAATGCGAGCGCGGCCCAGCTCAGCGCGAGCGGCTCGTGATCGTCGGCTCCGAGCGCGGCGTTCACGATCGGCCCGTGGTGGGTCTCGCGGACGACGAGCCGCTCGGGCTCGCGGCCCTTGACCGGGATCTCCTCCTCGATCAGCTTCAGGGGCACTGCTCGCCCTCGAACTCGTAGGTGTCGCCCGTCGATCCGCTCCACGTAGAGGTCGAGCACGTCCGCCATCGCGTTCGTGAACGTCCAGACCACGTCGTTGTTCTGGCCGAAGCGTGACGCCGGGCAGCCCGGGGAGCGCGGCGCCGCGGGCGAATCGGTCGCCCTCGTACAGGCCCACCTGGTAGGTGATGCCGGGCATGCTGGGCGGCAGGTGCGGATCGCCGGCGATCAGCGCTCCGCCGGTCGCCGAACGCGCCCCGGCCGACCGCCCAGTTGTTGGACCCGGTGGCCTCGACCGCGAAGCCCAGCTCGCGCCGCAGCCGGCCGATCTGCTCGGCGACGGCCAGGCCGTCGCCCGGGTGCGCCTCGCCCGGGTTCAGCACCACCGGGTTGCCGGCCGGGTAGCCGGGGTCGAGCTCGACGGCGCAGCTCCTCGCCGAGGTTGCGCGCCATGTCCGCCCGCAGCAGCTCGCGCTCCCAGTTGGTGGAGAGCCCGAAGGCGAGGAGCTTGGCGACCGTCAACGAGTCGCACGGCGCCCACGGCTCGAAGCCCGTGCGCAGCAGCTGGAACTCCGCCGGCAGCGGCCGCGCCGTCGCGGCCGCGTTGATCCCGGCGCTGTACGCGGCGAGGCCTTCGGCGACGACGTCGTCGAGCCCGGCCACCTCGCGCTTCGCCGTCCGGTGCAGGCCGAGCGTGCGCATGAGGCGGTCCACCGGCAATCCCTCGGTCGCCGCCGAACGCGGCGATCCTGCCCGCACGCGAGCTCGCGGTAGATGTGCAGCTGCCAGAGGCGGTCCTGGCCAAGGCAGTACCCCTGGCCGAACCACAGGTCGCGGCGGGCCCGGGCGCGGATGTGCGGAACCCCCCAGCGGTCGCGGCTGATCTCGATCGGCCCCTCGATGCCGTCGACCGAGACCCTCCCCTCGGTCTGCGGCAGCGGTCGCCTGAAGAGCTGCCAGCGAAGCCCGGCCGCCGCCGCGGCCGACAGCGTCGCGAAGCCCGCGGTGAACAGGCCGGCGCTCTTGAAGACCTTGGTCCCTAGTGCCATCTGCCGGGAATTATCAGGGGGCCACGCCCTCCGGCAGCCTGCCCTCGTCATCGAGCTTCTCCAGATGCGCCTGCATGGCGACCGCGGCGGCCGGGCGCATGGGCGCCGGGACGTCGTCCCAGCCGGCGTCCAGCAGCCGATCGCGGTCGCGCTCTCCTGCGTCCAGCGCCGCGACCAGCTTGCGCTCGCGGTCGAGCCGGTGCGCCGTGTACTCGGCGATCTTCGCCGCGGGATCGGTGATCCAGGGGCCGTGGCCGGGACACAGCAGGACGGGCTCGAGCGCCTGGAGCCGTCCCAGGGACGTCATGTAGTCGGTGAGGGAGCCGCCCATGGCGCGGGGCGGCACGATCGAGGAGCCGTGGCCGAGGATGAGGTCGCCGCAGAACGTGACGTGGTCGGTCTCCCGTGAGAAGCAGACGTGATCAGCGGCGTGGCCGGGGCTGGGTAGGAGAGTGAAGGGCCCGATCCGCCCGTTCTCCGCCGGGCTGTCCTGTCCTACCGGGCCACTGTCCCGCCTAGGCAGGACGGCTTCCGCGGAGACCGCTTCGGCAGGCGCGGCGGGGACGTTTCGTCGCCCTCACTGATCTTTCCGTGCAGCAGTGGCGCTCCGAGCATCTCCACCCCCGCCGAGTGGTCGGCGTGCGAGTGGGTGAGCAGGACGCCGGCGATGCCGCCGCGCTCATCGCCGGCAGCCCGCACGGCGTCGATGTGCGCCTTCTGCGCGGGTCCCGGGTCGATTACGTAGGTGGGGTCTGACCCCACGAGGTAGGTGTTGGTGCCCTCCAGCGTCATCGGCCCGGGGTTCGGGGCGACGATGCGGAGGATGTCGTCGTGGCCGGGGGCGGTGTCGATGCGCCGAATATAGAGTCGGTGGCCATGAGCGAGCGGTGGGCCACCTTCGACTGCTACGGAACCCTGATCGACTGGGAGGGCGGCATCCGTGGCGCGTTCGCCGCGCAGTGGCCAGACCTGGACTCGCAGCGGCTACTGGCGCACTACCACGCGGTCGAGCCGCGGATCCAGCACGAGCGCGACCTCACGTACAGGGAGGTCATGGCGCGGGCGGCGGCGGCCGTCGCGGCAATCGAGGGCATCGAGCCGGCCTCGAACCGCGAGTTCGTGGGCGACTCCCTACCCGGCTGGGGAGCCTTCGGCGAGGTGCCGGAGAACCTGGCCGAGCTTCGCGAGCGCGGCTGGAAGCTGGCGATCCTCTCGAACACCGACCCCGACCTGCTCGCGACCTCCATCGACACGCTCGGCGTGCCGTTCGAGCTGGCGATCACCGCCGCGGAGGCCGGCTCCTACAAGCCCGCCTTCGGCCACTGGGACACCTTTCGCGAGATGGCCGGGGAGGTCGACGAGCACGTGCACGTCGGCGCGAGCCTGTTCCACGACGTGGCGCCCGCCGCCGAGATGGGCCTGCCGATGGTGTGGATCAACCGGCTCGGAGAGAGCTCCGAGCTTCCGCGCGCCGCTGAGTTGCCCGACCTGGCCGGGCTCGCCGACGCGGTCGAGCGCGTCGCCTAGGCGGCCTTGAGCGCGGCGGCGACCGCGTCGCGCGCCTCGTCGGGCTCGAGGACGACGAGGTCGCCCACACCCTTGAGCGTCTCGCGCACCAGCCAGTCGACCGAGCCGTAGGGCATCTCGACCACGACGCCGCCGTCGGCGAGCTCCTCGACGACCCGGCGCTCCTCCCGCAGCCAGCGGGCGCGCTCGGGGGCGACCCAGACGCGCGCGACTCCCGCCGTCGCCACCTCGCCCCGCACCAGCCACTCCTGTTCGGCCAACCGCTCGTCGATCCCCTCGCGCGGCTCGAACGTGTCCTTCGCGAGGGTCGCCTCCTTCATCCGGTCAAGCCGGAAATGGCGCGTGTCCTCCTTGGCGGGGTCGTAGCAGCCGAGGTACCAGCCGTCCGGCCCCTTGGCGAGCTTGTACGGCTCGACCCGGCGCTTCGTGAACTCGTCCTCGTTCTCCTTGTAGTAGTGGAGCTCGAGCATCCGCCGCTGCTGGATCGCGAAATGGACCGTCTTGACGACCTCGAGGTCGTCGCCGCGTCCCGGGGCGATCTCCAGCCCCTCCTCGGAGGGGTCACGGCCGAGGGCGACGACGATCTTCTCCCTGGCGGTGCCCAAGCCGGACTGCGGGAGGTGGTCGCCGAACAGGTCGATCGCCGCGACGAGGGCCTTCGCCTCAAGGGGGAGCAGCCGGGCCGGGCGCGCGAAGTTGTCGCCGTAGGTGTCGGAGTCGACCTCGATCTCGTCGCCGTTGATCTCCGCGTAGAGCACGTAGGTGCCGCCGCCGAAGTTGACGACGTTCAGACACGTCGATGTCCTCGCGAAGCTCGTCGAGCGAGACGTTCAGCTGGTCGAGCACCTGAGCCGTCTGGAGCGTGCCGGCCTCGCGCGCCGATCCGATCAGGAGGCCGGCGAGGCTGACCAGGCGGGCGAAGCGCTCGGGGCGGATCACCGACTCGGAGCGCCCGTTCGAGCGCCCCCTCCCGTTCGGCTCGATCGCCGGACGGGCGACCACGTCGGCGACCCCGAACTCGCCTCGGTGGCGGTTGCGCAGTAGGTCGAGGCGCTCCGCCGCCTCCTTCGCGAGCTCAGGCGGATCGAGCAGGGTCGCGTTCTCGCGCCAGCCGAGCACCCAGGAGACGAGCTGGCGACCGGACGCGTACTCGGTCTCGTAGATCCAGCCACGCCCAGGGGCGCCGTCGGCCTTCGTCGCCTTGCGAAGGCTGCCGTAGGTGTCGTAGTCACGCTCGACCAGCCAGGCGATGCGCTCGCGCAGGAACACCTTGGCGGTGCCCTGGATCGTGCCCATCTGCCAGCCGGAGCGCGAGCCGTAGTCGCGTCGGTCGAAGTCCTCGGGGGGCGAGAAGTCGTGCTCGGCCTTGGTCGCGTAGGAGACCTTGCCCTCGATGCGGGAGAGCCGGAAAACGCGGACCTCCTCCCGCTCATGGGAGTGCCCGATCAAATAGAACTGGCCTTCGCGGAAGACGAGGTGGTACGGATCCACCTTGCGGTCGGAGACCTCGTCGCGCTGGAGCGAGTAGTAGGAGAACTCGATCGTCTTGCGGCGCGAGATCGCCGTTTCGATCTTCGCCAGGCGCTGGGAGACCTCGCGCCCGGAGGAGGCGTCGGCGAGGTGCACGTCGATCGGGGCGCCGTCGCCCTCGGTGAGCGGGCTGGGACGCCCCCAGGACACCTGCTGGAGCGCCAGGCGCAACGGCTCGGCGTAGGCGAACTCCCCGTCGAGGAGCCCCAGCGCCGTGCGCAGCGCAGCCAGCTCGCCGTCGGTGAACTCGATCGGGGGCAGGTAGTAGTTCTCGGGCGGCAGGGCGTAGAGCTCAGCCTCGAAAAAGCCCTCCGACGGCTTCTCGACCTGGAGCGTGATCCCGAGGCTTTCGAGCTCGGCGCGGTCCGCGTAGAAGCGCCGAGCGAACGCGTCCTCGTTCATCGAGCTGTATCCCTCGACCTCCCGTTTGATCTCGAGGGCGGAGACCGGGCGCCCGTTCGCCATCAGGAACGAGATCAGCGAGAGCTGCCTGATCAGCTTTTCGGTGTCCTTGGCCACGAGTGCTGGTGAGGTTAGTCGGCCACGCCTGGCGACCCGCCCACTTGTCCCGGTCGTTCCCGCATTTTCGGTGCCTAACGGTCCCCGGCGTCTGGCACACTGCCACCGCAGTGATCGGCGCCGGCACCATCATCAGCCCGATCATCAAGGTCGTAACCACGGTCGCGATCCTCGCCGCGATCTACTTCCTGTTCGTCCGCCCGATCCTCGACACCACCGAGGACATCACCAACGACGTCACGGGCAACATCGCGAAGTCGCAGCAGCAGAGCAACCAGGCGTCGGCGCAGGCCCAGCAACAGGCGACCGCGGCGGAGATCGAGTCCGCCCGGAACGAGGCGGCCTCCTACGCGAGGAGCCTGCTGGCGGGATCCCAACCGTGGCCGGAGGCCTCGAGGGCGGTGCTCGAGTGCACGAAGGACGCCGGCAGCAACAGCGCCCAGCTCGACAGGTGCTCGGCCCTCGGGCAGCGGATCTCGAGCTCGGTCCTCTCGAACCGGAACTTCGCGGTGTCCTACGCCGACAACCTCGAGACCCAGGGGAAGACCGCCGAGGCCGAGCAGGTCCGCGACTGCGTCGAGAAGGCGGGGTTCGAAGCGAGGGACATGGCCAAGTGCCGAAGTCTCGCCAACAAGCTCCTATTCGGCTAGATTGGCGAAATGATCGGCGCCGGCACAATCATCAGCCCCATCATCAAGATCATCACCACGGTGGCGATCCTGGCGGCCATCTACTTCTTCTTCGTCAAGCCCGCGCTCGACACGACGGAGTCGATCTCCTCGAACATCAGCGACTCGATCGACGAGAGCTTCGACAACTTCGACACCTTCACGCCCGACGTGAAGAGGTCCGTCCGCAAGGCGCAGAAGCTCCAGGAGCAGGCGCAGCAGAGCTCCTCGCAGCAGATCGCGCAGGCGGAGAAGCTCCTCAACTGCATCAGCAACGCCGAGAGCGACGTCGACAAGATCAGCGCCTGTAACGCGAAGTTCTCGCCGTAGCCGGCGCCGACTCTCCGCTCAGGCGACGCTGAACTCCGCGGGATTCGGACCGGTGCGCTCGCCGGCGTCGAGCTCGGCGATCAGGTCCATCTCCTCGCCGGTGAGCTCGAAGTCGAAGAGCTCCAGGTTCTCGGCGATGCGCTCGGGCGTGACGGACTTCGGGATCACCACGCTGCCGAGCTGGAGGTGCCAGCGCAGCACGATCTGGGCGGGCGTGCGGGCATGCTCCTCCGCGATCCGCTTGATCGACTCCTCCTCGAAGGGCCGGCCCTCCGCCAGCGGGCTCCAGTCCTCCGTCACGATGCCGCGCTCGGCATTGGCCCGGCGAAGGCCCATCTGCTGCAGGTAGGGATGGACCTCGATCTGATTGACCGCCGGGACGGTGTCCGTTTCGTCCGCGAGCCGGTCGAGGTGATCCTCGTTGAAGTTGCAGACTCCGATCGAGCGGATGAGCCCCTCGTCGCGAAGTTCCTCCATCGCCTGCCAGGTCTCGACGTATCGATCCTGAGCCGGCACGGGCCAATGGATGAGATACAGGTCGAGATAGTCGAGGCCCAGTTTCGACAGGCTCTTGTGACAGGCGCGCTGGGTGTCTTCCCGGCCGTGGTTGGAGTTCCACACCTTCGTGGTGACGAACAGCTCCTCACGGCCGATGCCGGAGCCGTTGAGCGCGCCGCCGACCTCCCGCTCGTTGCCGTACGCGGCCGCCGTGTCGACCAGGCGATAGCCAAGGCTCAGGGCCTCGCCGACGGCGTCGCCGGCATCCTCGGGCTCGATCTGCCAGGTGCCAAAGCCCAGCTGGGGAATGGAATCGCCAGAGTTGAGCTCAAGATCGGGAATGTCGGTCATGGAGTCCTTTCGTCGCTGAGCGACTACCAATACCCGGCGGGGGCGGGCGCTACGCCGCGTGCGTGCGGAAGTAGGCGGCCGAGTCGATGCCGCGGTCGAACCGCGACCACGTCTCGCCGGCGGGGAGCTCGCGCTCGATCCGGTCGAAGCTCCCGAGCTTGCCGCCGAGGTTGTCCATGGCGTGGACCAGGGTTGCCTCGCGCGTGGCGGGCACCACCGGCGAGCCGTTCTCGTGGCTGCCGTGGTGGGACAGGATGATGTGGAGCACCGCCTGCGCGGTGGCGGGATCGAACCCGTCGATCGACTCGATCGTCGAGCGCACCAGGTAGTAGCCCAGCGGGATCTCGCCCTCGAGGCGGCCGGCGTCGGTGAGGTCGATCGCCAGCAGGTCGTCGTTGTAGGCCTGCGTCTTTCCGATGTCGTGGAGCAGCGCGCCGGTGACCGCGACGTCCCGGTCGAGGCCCGGGAACGCGGACGCGGCGGCACTGACGGCTTGCGCCACCGACAGCGCGTGGTCGAGCAGGCCGTGGGCGTAGGCCTGGTGGTAGTACTTGGCCGCGGGCGCGATCCGGAACCGCTCCCAGGTTGACGTTCCCTCCCCCAGCAGGCGATCGAGCAGCCGGCGCAGGTCCGGGTGCTGGATCGTGGCTACCAGCTCGCGCAGATCGGACTCGAGGCGCTCCGCGGGCACCTCGGGGCCCTCCGCGAGGTCGTCGTGCTCGTATTCGCCTGGCCCGGCCGGGCGCAGCGACTGCACGGTGATCTTCGCTCCGTACTGGGGGTGAACCGAGAACGGACCCTCGACGAACACAACCGATCCGGGCGCGCAGAGCTCGAACAGCTCCTCGACTCCGTCCCACACCACGGCCTCGACGGTCCCTGTCTTGTCTGCGATCCGCAGCTTCAGGAAATCCTCGCCGTTGCGGCGAGATCGCCGCTCCCGCTCGCGCACCGCGAAGACGGCGGCCACAGCCTCGCCCTCGGCGAGCTGGTTGGCGTACCTGCGGCCATTTGCATCGGCCGCAGCGCCCCCGAGCTGGGGTTGATCGACGAGTGTCATCGGTTGGTTCATCAGTTCGCTCAAATTAGTAAGAGGGCCGGACGGCGCTCCCGTCTCCCCCTCGCCCTCTCGCACCCATGAGGTCGTGCAAAGCGCCCCAGATCTGACATCGGGGTTGCGAAACGCCAGGCCGCCGCGAGAGACTGAAGCCCGTGCGCGAGGACCTCGGGACCAGCGGCTTCGTCTACGGGCTGATCGTCTCCAGCTGGACGCTCGGCATGGTGATCGGCTCGCTGCTGATCGCGGGGCGCATCCCCCAGGCGGCGCTGGCGACGGCGGCGCTCGCGGCGGTGGCAGTGCAGGGCGCCGGGCTCGGCCTCCCCACCGTCTGGCTCGCCGCCGGCTTCGCGGGCGCGATGTGGCTGATCGGCGGCATCGGGCACGGGGTGAAGAACGTGCTCGCCCGCACGCTGATCCAGGAGCGCGTGCCCGATCGCCTCCACGGCCGCGCGTTCGCCGCCTACAACGGTCTGCGAAACGGGGCCGAGCTGATCGCCCTGGCGAGCGGGGGCCTGCTTGTCGCCGCCCTGGGCGGGCGCGTCACCCTGGCGCTGGCCGGGGGCATCTCGATGGTCGCGGGCCTCATTGGGCTCGCCATCCACCTCGCCCGCCGCCAGGAGCACGTCGTCGCCGACGCCGGGGATCTCGCCAGTCAGTAGCGGCCTCCGCCTCCGCACTCGGGCATCTGAGCGGGCGAACGCCCGCGCCGGCCTCGCCGCTCGCGCTAGCCTTCAGCGCCGCGCGGCGAGGTAGCTCAGTTGGTAGAGCACACGACTGAAAATCGTGGTGTCGCCAGTTCGATTCTGGCCCTCGCCATCCCAGACGGAGCGCTGCCGACGCCCTAGATCTTGAGGCGCTTGAGCGCCGCCCGAACCTGCTCCTGACCGCTCCTTGTCCAGGACCGGCTCGTGCTCGAGCCACAGGACGAACGCGCGAAGCCAGAGCAGCCGCACGTCCACATCGAGCTCGCTCGAGTAGGCCATCAGAAGCGCCTCGGGCTGCCTCGGCCACGCGATGCCGTCCTCGAACCGCGACGGATATGCATATCTCGTGCTCGTTTGAAACCTTTACGTTCAGCGGTGTACTTAAAAACCGTACGATACAGACTGGTACAGGGAGTGGGTGTCGGGTTCGCCCTCGCTTGCAGGGATGCAGGGGGAAGCGAGGGCGATCCGGGCAACTCCTGCCCGATGGAAACCAACGGAAGGCAATTGAGAAACACATGAAGCGATTCACCATCGTGCTCGTCGCCATTGCGGCACTTGTTGTCGCAGGGTCGGCGATCGCCAAGACCAGCGCCAAGCCGGGCGTGTATGACCCCGGTCACATCGGCACGGTCTCCGCGAAGTGGAAGACGAACGCGGGCGTGCCGGACAACCGCGGCACCCAAGAGGGCCTCGTCCTGAAGAAGGGCGGAAGCACCTCTGACAACACCGCCGCCGGCGCGAACCTCAAGAACGTCAAGGGCATCACCTTGAACGGCCTCGGGTTCAACTACAAGGACGGCAGCGCCTGCTCACTTGGAGCGCCGCGCTTCAACGTGCAGCTCACGAACGGGGACTTTTTCTTCGTCGCGTGCTCGTACGGCGACACGACGACGAGCTTCCCCGGTTGGACGCACGTCTCGTTCACGAACGACGACTTCGTTCCGGCAGGGGCCTACACCTGGCCCGGCTTCGGGGACGCCGAGGTTCAGAGCATCGGTGTGATCCAGGACGAGGCCGGCAAGACGACGCTGGACAACATCCGGGTCAACAACCGGACGATCCACGGCTCGTAGCAAGACGCAAGACGTGAGTATGGAAACGGCCCCGCGCGAGCGGGGCCGTTTTCGTTTCCGGACCCCGATCGGGCGATAGCTACACGCTGAGATAGCCGCCCTCGAACAGGCGGCGCAAGTGAGCCTGCCATCCGCCGCGGCCCGTTCTGGTGCCATGGCGGGTGTAGGGTCGGCTTGCCTCACGGAAAATGACCGTCAAGGACGACGACACCTCCGGGGACGGAAGAGGGGGCGCGGCCGGCCGCGAAGCTGGTACTGCGGCGCCCGAAGACCGTGCTCGCGGTGGTCGCCGTCGCGATCTGCGCGGGTGCGCCCCTCGGACTCACCGCCTACAACGCGCTCGACCCCTACGAGTTCGAGGACTCCGCGACCGAGAGCGCCGAGGCGACCGACCGCATCGAGGCCGCCTCCGGGGTCCAGGCCGACCTGCCCCTGATCATCCTCGTCGACGCCTCGCCTGAGAGCGCCCTGGGTCGCGCCCGGATCGAGGAGGTCGCGGGCGAGCTGACCGCGATCACCGGCGTCGAGGAGGTCGGCAGCCCGCTCGAGGGGCCGCACTACGAACGCGCCGCCCTTGTCTCTGAATCCGGCGAACGCGTCTACCTCCTGCCACGGGTCTCCACCGACGCAGACGACACTGAGCTGCGCGAGGCGGTAGAGGGTGCGTTCGCCGCCGAGGCGGACATCACCCTGGGCGGGTCGGTGTTCGCCGACGAGCAGGTCTCC
This sequence comes from uncultured Solirubrobacterales bacterium, assembly GCA_963729505.1. Lineage (GTDB taxonomy): Bacteria > Actinomycetota > Thermoleophilia > Solirubrobacterales > 70-9 > JBDTSW01. The sequence goes on along the minus strand of CAVSOA010000002.1, from coordinate 311,792 downwards.
ACGCAGGGCGAGGAGGACCTCCAGCGGGCCGAGCTGTTCGCGTTCCCGCTCCTGTTCGTGCTCTCGCTCCTCTTCTTCCGCGGCCTCGTCGCGGCATCCCTGCCTTTGCTGCTCGGCGGGATCAACCTCGTGGGCACGCTGGTCGCGCTGCGCCTGCTCCACGAGGCGGTCGGCATCGGGGTCCTGTCGATCAACGTCGCGGTCGCCCTGGGCTTCGGGCTTGCGATCGACTACTCCCTGTTCATCGTCTCGCGCTTCCGCGAGGAGCTCGCCTCGGGGCACGAAACCCCCGAGGCGATCACGCGGACCCTCGCAACGGCAGGCCGGACGGTGATGTTCTCCAGCCTCACCGTGGCCGCCGCCTTCGCGGCGTTGCTCGTCTTTCCGCAGAGCTTCCTCTACTCAATGGGGGTGGCCGGAATCGCCGTGGCGCTGCTGGCGGCCATCGGGGGCCTGATCGTCCTGCCCGCCCTGCTCGTCGTGCTGGGCGAGCGGGTGAACGCGCTCGCGCCTGAGCGACTCCAGCGCTCGCGTAGGACGATCGATCTTCCCGACCGCGCGGGCCCCTGGTACCGCCTCTCGCGCTGGGTCATGCGCCACCCGGCGCCGATCGCGATCGCGGCCACCCTGGTGCTGCTGGTGCTCGCATACCCGTTGACCGGGGTCAAGTCGGCCGCGGACGACGCGAGCATCCTGCCGCCGGAGCAGAGCTCGAAACGGGTGGACGCCATCCTCGCGAACCAGTTTCCTCCCGGCGAGCTGGACACGATCGTGGTCCAGCTCGGCGACCCGCAGGGGGCGGCGCTGGACGACTACGCCGCCGAGCTCGGCGCCCTTCCGGGGGTGGCCGGGGTCGCGGGGCCGCGGACGGTCGGGCCTGACGTGAGCCAGATCGCGGTCGTCAGCGAGCTCAGCCGCTACAACGCGGCCGGCGAGCGGTTGGTACGCGACGTGCGGGCGGTCGACGCCCCCGTGCCCGTGCGAGTCGGGGGGGTAACCGCCGCCGACATCGACGAAGTCGACAGCGTGATGGGCAAGCTCCCGATCGCTGCCGCGCTCCTCGTTACGACGACGCTGCTCCTGCTGCTGGCGATGACCGGGTCGCTGGTCCTGCCCGTGAAGGCGCTCATCATGAACGTCCTCTCGCTCTCGGCGGCGCTGGGCATCGTGGTCTGGGTCTTCCAGAGCGGGCACTTCGACAGCCTCTTCGACTTCAGGACCGACGGAATCCAGATCGGGATCCTGGTGCTGGTCTTCTTCGCCGGCTTCGGGCTCTCGACCGACTACGGTGTCTTCACGTTCTCGCGCATGCGCGAGGTGCGCCTCTCCGGTGCCGACAACGAGGAGTCCGTCGCGCTGGGGCTCGAGCGCACGGGCCGGATCGTGACCTCGGCGGCGCTGCTTTTCGCGGTCGCGATGGGAGCGCTGATCAGCGCCGACCTCATCGGCGTGCAGGAGACCGGGCTGGGAGTAGCGATGGCCGTGCTTATCGACGCCTCACTGGTGCGCATGTTCCTGGTCCCGGCCCTGATGGCCCTGCTGGGCGATCGCAACTGGTGGAGCCCCGAGGTCGTGAAGCCGCTCACCCGCTGGGCGGAGTAGCCGGCGCGGCTCTCGGCGCGCGTATAGGCCCGCTGCGGCGCAGCTAGTCGAGCGGGCCCCTCACGAACGAGTTCGAGACGGTCTCATCCTCGCCGCCGGTGAGGTTGTTGGCCCTCGAGGTGAAGCTGACGTAGCCGCCGCCCCCGGAGATCGAGGCATAGAAGCTGTCGTCGTCTCCCGCATCGCCGCTGGTCGACCGGCTGATCAAGGTCGTCTGCTTGGTTTGGCGGTCGTAGCGGTAGACGTTGCTGATCCCGTCCACCCCCGGCAGGTCGTCGTCGTCGGACTCGTAGGCGACGTAGCGGCCGTTGGCGGAGATCGAAGCCGTGTCCCCGCCGGCGACGTCGCCATCGCCCTCGATGCTGGCCGCCTTGGTCGTGCCTCGCTTGCGGTCGCGGACGAAGACGCTGTCGGAGGGATCGGCTCCCAGGCTCGCGGCGAAGGAATCGAAGACGACGTAGCGCCCGCTGAACGACACCGCACCCGCGTTGACGTTGCCACCGCCGACGGGGTCGCCCCCTGGCGTCTTGCTGACCAGCGTCGTGGTGCCCTTCTTGCGGTCGCGAATGAAGACGTCGTTCGTCGAGTTCGCGCCGGGGAGGACGTCGGAGCTCGAGGTAAAGACGACGAACCGGCCGTTGCCGGAGAGCGAGGGGATGGGCGTGCTGTCCCCGTCGACGGGGTCGCCGTCGCTGGATTGCGTGACCAGGGACGTCTTGTCGTTGCGACGGTCGTGGACGTACGCGTCGATCGTCCCGTCGGCGCCGGGGAAGTCGTCGTCGTTTGCCTCGAAGGAAACGTAGCGCCCGTCGGCGGAGAGCTCCGGCCGCCCGACCTCGGAACCCGTGGCGGGATCGCCCTGCGAGTTGACGCTGACGAGCTTGGTCTTGCCCTTCTTGGTGTCGCGGAGGAAGACCCCCCCAACTCCGCCGGGCAGGTTGTCGGCGTTGGACGTGAATGCGGCGAACCGACCGTTGGCCGCGATCGCGGGATCGTCGCCGCTGTCTTCGTCGGCCGCCTCCCCGGAGCTCGTGCGACTGATCAGAATCGTCTTGCCGGCGGCGAGGTCTCGCACGTAGGCGTCGTCTGTCCCATCGGCCCCCGGGAAGTCGTCGTCGTCGGTCGTGAAGACGGCGCGCTTCCCGTTCCCGGAGAGGGAGCGCCAGTAGGTGGAGGTGCTGCCGTTCGTCTGCTCGTCGCCCGGGCCAACGCTGGTCAGGACGGTCCGCGGTCCCGAGCCCGCGTACACGGCCGACCCGACCACCAGGGAACCCACCGTCGCCAGTGCAATCCAGATCCGTCGTTTTGCCATCGAACCTCCCTGCAGGGAAGCGTACTCCCGCTAGCGCAGGGCGGCGATCGCGTTGATCATGTCCTCCATGAGCTGGAGCGAGCCGGCCTTGTGGAGCGGCTCGTTGAGGTTCCCGCACTTCGGCGACTGGACGCACGAGGGACACCCCTCGGCGCAGGGGCACTCGCCCACCAGCCGCGCCGCGTCGGCGACCAGCCGCTCGAACTCGTCGTAGCCGCGGCGGGCGATCCCCACTCCGCCGGGATGGCCGTCGTAGATGAAGATCGTCGGGCGGCCTGTCTGGAAGTGCACGTTCGTTGACAGCCCGCCGATGTCCCAGCGGTCGCACATCGCGAGCAGCGGCAACACGGCGATCTGCGAGTGCTCGGCGGCGTGCAGCGCGCCGAGCTGGATCTCGAGCGGCAGCCGTTCCGGCCCGGCCAGCGCGTCGGGCAGCTCGTACCACAGCGCCTGGGTCGGGAAGTTGGTCTCGGGTAGGTCCAGCGCCACGAGGTCGATCACGCCGTGGTCGTCGAGACGCTTTCGCTGGTAGGCGATGACCTGCTCGGTGACGGAGACCTCGCCGAAGGAGAGCTCGGCGGCCAGCCCACCCTCCCCCAAGCGCCGCTGCTCGCCGATGGCCTCGATGAAGACCATCGTCTCCTTCTTCGGCTGCGTGTACCAGTCGCCGTCGAACGGTTCGACGAACGCGCCACGGCGCTCGAGGTCGAGCTCGCGGACCTCGTAGGAGCGGCCGAGGTGGAGGTAGATGGCGCCCGGGTGGACGGTCGTGAATGCGCGCTCGGCCTCGACCGAGCCGATCACCTCCCCGGAAGTGCGGTCGAGCACGGCGATCGAGTCCGGTGAAGCGGAGCGCAGGGAGATCTCGCCCGCCGGGAAGCCGGACCCGCGGGGGAGGTAGCGCCCGTCGCGCGACTGCCGGAGCTGCCCGGCACCGACCAGCGCGTCGGCCCGCTCGCGCCAGCGCTGGCCCAGGATCTCGTCGTCCGCGCCGCCCGGCTGCTCGGCGCTGCCGCCCAGGGGCACCTCGTAGGCGGCCGCGAGCGTGTGGGCGAGCTGGATGCGCTCGTTCTCGTGGTCGAAGATCGCCGCCTCGACTGGGCGCTCCAGGAACTCCGCCGGATGGCGGCAGAAGAACTGGTCGAGTGCGTCGTCGCCCGCGACGTAGAGGGCGATCCCCTCGCGCCGGCGCCCCGCTCGCCCCCACATCTGGCGCAGGCTCGCCACCGTGCCGGGGAACGTCACGCACATCGCCGCATCGAGCTCGCCGATGTCGATCCCGAGTTCGAGGGCGTCGGTGGCCACCACGGCCCGCAGGTGCCCTCGCGCCAGGCTCGCCTCGATGTCTCGCCGCTGCTGCGGGGTGTATCCGGCCCGATAGGGCGCGATCCGCCCGGCCAGGTCGCCGTGGCCGAGGTCCTCCAGGCGCATCCGCGTGAAGCGCTGGATCAGCTCGATGCCCCGGCGGCTCTTCAGGAAGCAGATCGTCCGCTGGCCGCCGACGACGAGGTCGGCGAGGAGCTCGGCCGCCTCGGAGAGGACGGAGCGGCGCTTCATCGTGGCCGGGTCGATCACCGGCGGGTTCCAGATCGCGATCCGCCTGCCAGCCCTGGGCGCGCCGTCGGAGTCGATGCCTTCGAATGGCCTCCCGACCAGGCCCTCGGCGAGCTCGACCGGGTTCGCGATCGTCGCCGAGGCGCACATGAAGCGCGGATCCGCGCCGTAGAGGCGCGCGACCCGGCGCAGGCGCCGCAGCACGTTCGCCACGTGCGAGCCGAACACCCCGCGGTAGGTGTGCGCCTCATCCACCACGACCCAGCTCAGCCCCGCGAGGAACTCGTTCCAGTGCTTGTGGTGCGGGAGCATGCTCATGTTGAGCATGTCGGGGTTCGTGAGCACCAGGTTCGAGCGCCGGCGGATCGCCGGCCGGTCGTCCCGTGGGGTGTCGCCGTCGTAGATCGCGTGACGCAGGTCGCCGAGCCCGAGCTCACCGAGCTTTCGGGCCTGGTCCTGGGCCAGGGCCTTCGTGGGGTAGAGGTAGAGCGCCCGGGCCCGTCCGTCGCGCTCGAGCGCGTCCAGCACCGGCAGGTTGAAGGAGAGCGACTTGCCCGACGCCGTGCCGCTGGTGACGATCACGTCGCCGTGCGCGGAAGCCTCGAGCGCCTCGAGCTGGTGCGAGTAGAGCTCCTCGATCCCGGCCGCGCGCAGGGCCGAGGCCAGCCGCGGCGCGAGGCGGCTGGGCAGCTCCACGGTCGCGGCCTCCCGGCCGGGCTCCGCGGCCGTCTCGACCAGCCGCTCGTCGATCTCCCCCTGCTCGAGCAGGTGAAGCCAGGCGTCGTCGATCATGTCGTTGCGTTCGGGGTCATTGATCGACAATTGCCGCCGCGACGCGCATCGCGTCGAGCGCCTCGACGTCGTGGAGGCGGAGCATCTGCGCCCCCTCCGCGACGGCCAGCGTCACCGCCGCCAGCGTCGCCGCGCCGCGCTCGCCTGGGGGCAGCCGCTGCTCCCACGAGCCCGCGAGGACCGCGCCTAGAAAGTCCTTGCGCGAGAGCGCGACGAACAGGGGACGGCCCAGCGTGCGCAGCTCACTCAATCGGCGCAGGATCTCGAGGTCGTCGTTCGTGGTGAGATCGAAATCCGGCCCCGGGTCGAGCGCGATCGATTCCTCCGCGACCCCGGCCGCCACGGCGGCCCCCATCCGGTCGGTGAACCATGCCTTGAGGTGATCGACCACGTCGTCGTAGTGCGGCGCGGGACGGTCGACCCGGGGCGGTCCCTCGATGTGCATGAGGACGTAGCCGGCGCCGGCTGCCGCGATGGCCTCGAAGAGCTCCGGGCTTCCCCCCGAGATGTCGTTGATTCCGGCTGCTCCCGCGTCGAGGACCCGGCGGGCCACCTCCGGCGAGAACGTGTCGGCCAGGACAGGGACCCCCGAGCGCTCGGCGAGCGCCTCGACGGCTGGCACAAGCTTCGACGCCTCGTCGTCGGGGGTGACCGGCGGACCGCTGCGGGCCGCCACCGCGCCCACGTCGAGCATGTCGAACCCCGACTCGACCAGCCGCAGCCCATCCTCGACCGCCCGCTCGGGGGTGCTGCTCCGCGCGCCCTCGTAGAAGGAGTCGTCGGTGACGTTCACGATGCCCGCCGCGAGCGGGGGCGGGAAGTCGAGGGTGCGGTCGCGAAGGCGCCAGACGGACACCCGCAGGACGATAGTCCGCGCGGGAACCGCGACCCCTGGCTAGACCAGCAGCCCGGCCTCGCCGGCCTTGATCGAGGCCTCCACGCGGGAGCGGCAGTCGAGCTTGGCGAGGATGTTGCGCACGTGCATGTCGACGGTGCGCGTGCTGAGGAAGAGTTCGGCCGCAATCTCCTTGTTGGTCCGGCCGTCTGCGACCAGGCGGACGACCTCCAGCTCGCGACGCGACAGCGCGCTGCCGCCACCGTCGGTCGCGGCGGAGCCGAGCCGTTGCTCGGCCGACTCCCCGAGGTCCTCGATCGCGGCGGCCGCCCTTCCGGCGAGGGGGCGAGCGCCCAGCTTCCGCGCTAGGCGGTAGGCCTCCGCGTGGCGCTCGATCGCGGGCTCCTTCTCGTCTGCGGCCGCCAGCGCGACGCCGGCTCGGTAGAGGATCTGGACACGCTCGGCGGGGATCTTCAGGTCCCTGTGGAGCTCCACGGCGCGGCTGAGTTGCTCGGCCGCCAACTCGGGCTCGCCGTCCAGCAGCGCCGTCTCGCCGATGGCGTGGGCGAGTGCCGCGAGAGCATCCGCGTGGCCGGAACTCGTCGCGACCTTCGTCAGCGCCTCCGCGCAGGCCTGCGCCTCATCGCGATGGCCGTTTCGGGCGAACAGCGATGCGGAGGCACGCAGGGGCCAGACGGCGTAGTGATGGTCCTCGCTCTGCTCCCAACGGGCGAGGACGAAGCGAGACCGCTCGATCGCGTCCGTCGTGTCGCCGTCGTAGTCCGCGATCAACGCCAGCGACGCGGCGCAGTCCACCTGCATCGAGAAGATGTCGAGCCGCCGCGCGTTGTCGAATCCCGCCAGCAGGAGGCGTCGCGCGGGCCCCAGCTCGCCGCGGATCCCCCGGATGTAGCCGATGCAGCCCTCGGCGATCGTTCGGACGCCGTCGCCCTCATGCTCGGCCATCAGCTCCTTGCTGAGCTCGAGCGCCCGTGGCCATTCGCCGAGCTCGCGCAGGACGTAGGCCATGCATGCCACGCAGCCCGCCTCCGGGCCCGTCTCACCGGAGATCTCGCAGAGGTCGAGCGCGCTGGTGAGCGCCTCGCGCGCGCTCGCGTAGTCCCCCGCCGTCTCGAACGTCGTACCCAGGCGCTGGTACGCGTCGACGGCCTCGGGGGTCAGCTCGTGCTCGAGTGCCAGCGAAAGGCCCGACCGGACCAGCTGCATGCCCTCCTCGAAGTCGCCGCGCTTGGCCATGACGACGCCCTCTGCCGCCAGCGCGCGGGACTGGAGGTCGAGGCGCTCGGCCGCGCGGGCCTCGGCGCCGGCGGCACGGCTCAGCTCGAGCGACGGCCCGTGGCGCCCGGCGAACTGAAGGAAGTCCGAGGCGGCGAGCCTGTCCGCGGCGGCGTCACCCGGGTTCCCGCTTGCGGCGAAGGCGTCCGCCGATCGCGTAAGCGCTTCGATCGCCCCGGCGCGATCGCCCTGGAGGGCGAATACTCGGCCAAGGCGGCGCTGGGCCGTCGCGAGCGCGGGCTGATCGCCGCGGCCCTCACCGATCGACGTCAGCTCCCGCCAGCTCCGTGCGGCCTCGGTGAGATCGCCTGACAGCTCCGCCCAAGCGCCATGGCGTTCGAGCACGGACACGCGCTCGTCGACGGAGTCCCCTTCGGGCCACAGCTCCAAGGCGCGGCGCGCCATGGTCGCGGCGTCGCGGTACGCGTAGGCGACCTCGAACTCGTCCGCCGCCCTCACCAGCTCGCCCCGGGCCCGCTCGTCGTCGCGCGCTCCCACCCAGTGGAGAGCCACCTCGACGCCCGGGGCGTCGATCGCCTCGAGACGCTCGCCCAGCTCCCGGTGCAGGGTCCTGCGGCGAAGCCAAGGCACGTTTCGGTACAGCGCCTCGCGAACGAGCGCGTGGCGGAATGCCCCCTCTCCCTCCCCGCACTCGTGGACGACGCCGATACGGATCAGCTCCCCCAAGCCTGCCTCGGTAGAAAGCGCTACCACCGGGTCAAGCCGGAACCGCTCCCCGGCAACGGCGGCGACCTCCGCGGCGTCCTTGCCCTCAGGCGTCAGCTCGCTGCAGCGCAGCATGACGGCGTCGCGGACCGTTTCCGGGACGGAGATGTCGCTGCCGTCGGCGAGCTCGAGTCCCGAGCCGCCGGACTCCAGGACGCGTTCGCCGGCGAGGGCGGCCGCAAGCTCCTCCACGAAGAAGGGCAATCCCTGGGAGCGCTCGTGGATGGTCCGAGCGAGAGGCCCCGACGGGCGCTCGCCCAGCCCGGCCTCGACCATCGCGGCTGTCCCGGCCTCATCGAGCGGGCCGAGGGCGACCTCCTCCAGCGCCCGCGTCCGGCGCAGTTCGTTTCGTACGCGCCGCAGGGGATGGTCACGTGCCAGCTCGTCGGATCGGTAGGCGCCGAGGATCAGGATCCCCGTGTCCTCGAGGGTGGGAGCGAGTGTCGTCAGAAGCTCGAGGGTCGCCGCGTCCGCCCACTGGAGGTCGTCCAGCACCAGCAGAGCCCCGCGCTCGGACGCGATCGCGACCAGCGCGCAGCGAAGCGCCTCGCGCAGCGTGGCCTGGTCGACGTCGTCCGGCGCCGGGCCGAGCTCCGGCAACAGCACCCCCAGGTGCTCGCCGAGCGGCCCGCAGTCGTCGAGAGCGCCCGGATTCGATCGAAGGTGCGAGCGGAGGGCGTCGACGACGGGGCCGTAGGCCGGGGTGGCGTCCTGGCTCGCAGCTCCTCGCAGGACGGCCGCCTGCGCTGAGGCCTCCGTCTCGTCGATCAGGCGTGTCTTCCCGACGCCTGCCTCGCCCGCGAGGAGCACAAGGCCGCCTTCTCCGGTGACGGCTCCCTGAAGCCGCTCGTCCAAGAGCGCGCGTTCCTGCTCGCGCCCGATCAGTGGGCTCGACATGGTTCCAATCTAAGCAATACGCGAACCGCCGACGCCACGCACGGAGAGTGTGCGCGGCGCCGGCGGACGGGCGTTGGCATCAGACCGCGACCGGGTCCTCGCGGATGATCACCGTGTCGACGACCTTGGTGACCTCGTCAGCCGACATGCCGGTGTTCGTGGCGTGCTGACGGAGCGCCTCGGCGCTCGAGCCCTCGTAGAGGCAGACGGTGCCGAGCCGCCCGTCCTCTTCTTGCACGACGTAGCTGCGGATCCAGCGGACGTCCTCGCGCATCTTCTCGCCCTCGGCAGTCGACTTCGCTGCCGCGGCCTCGAGCTCTTCGGCGTCGGCCCAGTTGCTGCGCCGGCGGATTACGTAGAGGTCCATTGCGTCTCCTTACTTAGTGCCCCACTCGGGGCAATTGGTTGGTTGCAAGCCCAACCTAGGTGCGCTTCGACGGCCCTACCACGGCAGAGTTGCCGTATTGGGCCGCGCGACATGCCGGGTGGTCGAATACCGCATGTTCAAGCCGTTTGCGACCACGGCAACGATGGCGGCTCAATACGGCAGTTCTGCTGTTTCGCACGCCGGCGGCGGCTCATAGCTTGGCGGCATCGGGCGAATCCCCGCCCGTTCGAATCCAAGGAGAACCCAATGAACACCAGGAAGATCCTCGCCCTCGCCGCGATCACGGTCACGGGCGCACTCGGCATCGGCTCCGCGGCGATCGCGGCCGGCACGGCCCCCAGCCACGTCACCATCAAGGGCCAGAACGGCGACTACGAGGGCAAGGTCACCAGCCCTGAGCGCTACTGCCTCGAGGACCGCACCGTCGTCGTCTACAAGCAGGTGGGCGCCAAGCCGAACCGCAAGGACGACCGCAAGATCGGCATGGACCTCACCGGCTCCAACGGCCAGTGGTCGGCCGGCAACACGGGCTACAAGAACGGCAAGTTCTACGCCTACGTGAAGCGCTACTCGCTGGTTGCAAAGGGCAACTACGACGCCTGCGCCAAGGCACAGAGCGACGTCATCAGCCGCTAGCAGCTCGCCTCACGGGGGAGGAGCCTCGTAGGTTTCTCCCCCGTGGGAAGAGTGAGACTGAGCGCGTCCGAGGCCCGGCGCCTCGCGCTGGGGGCACAGGGCTTCGCCGAGCCGCGCGAGGCCGGATCCTCGCCCGGCTGGGGGATCCGCCGCGTTGTCGGCAATCTCGGCCTGGTCCAGATCGACTCGGTCAACGTGCTCGAGCGCGCGCACTACCTGCCGTTCTTCAGCCGCCTCGGCCCGTACCCGCGTGAGGCCCTCGACGCAGCCTCGTACCGAGCCCCCCGGCGCCTGTTCGAGTACTGGGGGCACGAGGCCTCGCTCCTGCCGGTCGCGTTGCACCCCCTGCTGCGCTGGCGGATGGAGCGCGCCGACTCCGATGCCTGGGGCGGGATGTTCCGGATCAGCCGGGAGCGGCCCGAGCTCGTGGAGGCAGTGCTTGACGAGGTCCGCGACCGCGGCCCGATCGCCGCCTCGGAGCTCTCCGAGCAGCGCCCGCGGAAGGCCGGCCCATGGTGGGACTGGTCGGATTCGAAGCGGGCGATCGAGTGGCTGTTCTGGACGGGACGGGTGACCGCTGCCCGCCGTCGCAACTTCGAGCGGCTCTACGACGTGCCCGAGCGAGTGCTCCCGCCCACGGTCATGGCAGCCCCGACCCCGTCGCCGGAGGACGCGCAGCGCGAGCTGGTCCGGATCGCGGCAGCATCGCTGGGAGTCGCCGCCGAGCGCGACCTGCGCGACTACTTCCGGTTCGACCTCGCCGATATTCGGGCTCGGGTGGCAGAGCTGGTCGAGGCCGGCGAGCTGATCCCCGTCGAGGTCGAGGGCTGGGGCCGGACGCAGGGCTACCTGTGGAAGGACGCGCGGATCCCGCGTCGGGTCGAGGCGCGCGCGCTGCTCGGACCCTTCGACAACCTGCTCTGGGAGCGCTCGCGCGCCGAGCGCCTCTTCGGCTTCGGCTTCCGCCTGGAGATCTACGTGCCGAAGCCCAAGCGGGTCCACGGCTACTACGTGCTGCCGTTCCTGCTCGGCGACCGGCTCGTCGCTCGGGTGGACCTCAAGTCGGACCGGGCGGCGTCGACGCTGCTCGTCCACGCGGTGCACCTCGAGGACGGTGCGCCTGAGGAGACCATCGCGGAGCTGCGGGACGAGCTGGAGCTGCTGGCGGGCTGGCTGGGGCTCGAGCGGGTCAGGATCCCGCGCGGCCTGCGTTGAGACGGGTGGAGGGGGCCGCTTAGGCGCTCGAGCCCACGCCGCTCAGCCCGACGAGGGCCATCACGACGGCCATCGCGATCGCGCGGGTCGTCCTGCTGGAACGGGCGTTTGGCTTTTGGGCTTGATCGTCCATGCCCGGATGATCGGCGCCCGCGGGCCCCGCGACCAGCCCCCCAAGGGGTGGAGTGCCCGACACCCGGATACCGTTCCGGGCGCCAATGGCGCTTCGCTGTGTTTACACCGACCTCGACGGCACCCTCTACGGAAAGCATGGGTCGCTCTTCCGTGACGCCGAGGGCGAGTTCTCGATGCTTCAGGCTCGGGCGCTTGAGGCCTGTCACCGGGCGGGGGTGGAGGTCGTGATCATGTCCGGCCGCCGCGAGGCCCAGGTGATGGCCGATGCGAGGGTGATGGGCCAGAGCTCATACATCTACGAGGCCGGGTGCGGAGTCAACATCGACTTCGAGCCGACGCTCCTGATCGGGGACTGGGAGCCGAAGTCCGACGACGATCCGGCGCCAGCCCAGCGAATGTTGGACGAAGGGCATTCCCGACCTCCTGCTCGACCACTTCGGTGACCAGCTCGAGTGGCATGACCCCTGGCACAAGGACCGCCACCTCTCCCACCTGATGCGGGGCAAGGTCGACGTGGGCGAGGCGAACGCCCTGCTCACGGAACGCGGCTACACGGACGTGAGGTTCCTCGACAACGGGGCGATCGGGCGGTCGGTTGCGGCCGTCGAGGGGCAGACGCACGCGTACCACCTCGTCCCGGGCGGAGCCTCGAAGGCGAAGGCCGTCGCCTACCACGTGCAGGCGCGCGGCTACGACCCGGATACGTGCATCGGGATCGGCGACTCCCTGGAGGACCTCGACGTGGCGGCGTCGGTGGGACGGTTCTTCATGGTGGCCAACGGCCCCCAGCGCGACCCCTCCATGGGCGCGGCGCTCTCGCGCTTTCCCAACGTCACCGTCACCGAGGGCGCCATGGGCGACGGGTTCTACGAGGCCGTCGTCTCGACCCTTGCCGAGCGCGCCTGACGGGAGTATGTTCGGCCTGTGATCGGCCGGGGGATCATCGCCGGAGCCGTGACGCTGGCAGTGTTGCTGTCCGCGGCGCAGGCCCAGGCCGCCACCGACCGCGTCGACTACCGCGCCGACGCCGGCTCGCCGCCGAAGACCTTCTACAAGACCCCCAGCGCGTTCAAGCTCCAGGGGGAGTGCACCGCGGCCGGCAGGCTGAAGGTGACCTTGATCGGCCTCGACGACCACGCCATCGTTCACGCCGTCTCGGACCTGAACGGCGCCTCCTACCTCGGCGACGACGACCTGACCGAGGGCGAGGAGCTCTCGCTCGGCCCGCTCGACCTCGACAAGAGGGCCGGGATCCTGACCGGCGTGGCGATCTCCGGCGAGGTCCAAACCGTCACCTGGCTCGCCGAGGACACCCGCGGCGCCGACCCCTACGGCGGTCGCAGCGATTGCGTGTTCGTGGGCACGACCGATAGCTCTCCCGCCTACTTCGGCGGTACCGCCGGGGTCACGTCGGAGGCAGTACGACTTCAACGCCGCCTCCCCGCCGGCGGACGGCAGCTTCGTCTGCAACGGCGGTGGGGGCGGAGACACCTCGGCCGGTGTGCGCACGCACTCTCTCGATCCGCCGGACCTGATCAGAACCATGGCCGTGCGCTCCAACGGCTCAGGCAGCTCGCAAAACCAGGATCTTCGACTTCAACGACGGCTTCTTCCCTCATCTCGGGGGCCGAGGACTCAAGCATCGGCTGGGGCGTGCTGACCGAGTCGAACGACGTCTCGACCCTGACCAGCTACACGGCCATGGGCGAGGACAACACCGGGGCGAACGACCCGTTCGGCGGAGCGAGCGCGGACGATGACTGCGTCATGGGGACTGACGTCGATTGATGCCGATGCCGATCAGCCAGCGCAGGTCGCGCTCGACGGCGGCGCCACCTTCCTGAAGACGAACTACCAGCGCGCCGGCCTCAAGCTCCACAGCACCTGCGATGAGAGCCCCGTCCCCGACATCGGCATCGAGGCGACGACCACGAAGGTCCAACGCCACCCTCCACGTCGGGCTCGGACTCAGCCCCATGGACATCTCGGACTTCGACCCCGGCGAGTCCGTCGACGTGCTTCCCGGCCCGGATCGTGCAGTGATCGGCCAGTTGTCCTACTCGACGCCGTCGGGCACCCATCTGACGATCGTCTTCGTCAGTGACGAGAACGGCCTGACCACGAGCGGAGCCGAGAAGCACCCGTGCTCGTTCGTCGGGACGTCGACTGTCTCGGCGCCCTGAGCCTCTCTAGACTCGGGGCATGGCCGCCGATCACGCCACGATCGCCGAGGAGGAGTACCTCCAGATCATGTTCTGGCTGGAGGAGGCGGGGCTGCCTATCACCGGCGCGAACATCGCCCGCGCGATGCAGCTCTCGCCCCCGACCGTCCACGAGATGATCGGCCGGCTGGAGCGCGACGGTTACGTCTCGCGCAAGCCCGACAAGTCCCTTGACTTCACCGCCGATGGTCGCGAGCAGGCCGGCCAGATCGTGCGTCGCCACCGCCTGATCGAGCGCTTTCTCACCGACGTGCTTCAGATCCCCTGGGACGAGGTCCACGAGGAGGCCGAGCGGATGGAGCACGCGATGTCGCCGGTTCTGGAGGAACGCATGCTCGCCGCGATCGGCGACGCCCAGACCTGCCCGCACGGGCATCCGATCGTCGAGGGCGTCCGCGAGCACGGCGTCCTCCTCGCCGACGTCGAGCCCGGCGCCGACGTCCACGTGCTGCGCTTCGAGAACGAGGCCGAGGCCATCCTCCACTACCTGAAGGACACGGGCCTACATCCCGGCCTCGACGGCAAGCTCACCTCTCAGGACGGCGACGAGGTCGTGCTGACCTCGGCCGACGGCACGCACACCGTGGCCCGCGACGTCGCCGAGACCGTCTCGGTCCGCGCCGACCCCGCTCCGCCGCCCCGCGCGCCGCTGCCCGAGCAACTAGTCGTCTCGAGCGACCGCTACGGACGGTAGGGGCTGACGCCTAGTCGGCGTCGCCGCAGATCTGGCGCAGGCGCCGGTAGAGGCTCGCGTCCTGGGGGCGCTGGACGCCGAGATCGTTGCGGCGAACCGACGCCTCGTGCTCGCGGACCGCGGCCGCGAGCGCCGAGAATCGGCGCTCGGCCAGGTTGCGCTCGCTGACGGCATCAAGCCGCCGGGTGCCTTCGATGATGGTCATGGGGCTCATGGGGAGGTCCTTCCTGCTGGCTTCAATCGCAGGCTAGGCCCGTTCCATCAACGTGGTGTAACGCAGAGGTAAAACCTGGAGCGCTACGCCGCCGCGGCGCTGCGGGTTCGCTCGAGCGCCTTTGCGAGCCGCCCGACGCCCTCGGCGATCCGGTCGGCGGGAACGCCGGCGAAGGAGAAGCGAAGGCTGGAGCGGCCGCCCTCGATCATGAAGTCGGGGCCGGCGACGAAGCTCACGCCGTCGGACGCGGCAGCCTCCAGGACCGCCGGTGTGTCGGCGTCATCAGCGAGGTCCACCCAGAGGAAATAGCCGCCGCCCGGGACGACGAACTCGGCCTCGGGGATCTGCTCACGCAACGCCTCGACCAGCACGTCGCGGCGCTCGCGCAGCGCGCCGTTGACGAACTTCACGTTCTCGCCGAGGATCCCGGACCGGCACATCTCGAGCACGACGGACTCGGCCAGCATGTTTGGCGAGATGTAGTGCTCGGACCCGCGTTTGGCGAGCGTCGCGATCTGCTCCGCGGGGCCGGCCAGATAACCCACGCGAACGCCGGGGCTGACGGTCTTCGAGAACGACGAAGCGTGGATCACGCGATCGGCCTGATCCAGCGAGAGCATCGTGGGCAGATCGTGCGGCTCAAAGGCGATCAGGCGATACGGATCGTCCTCGAAGAGCCAGAAACCGTGCTCCGCGGCCAGCTCGACCAGTCGTTCGCGCTTGGCCTTCGACAGCGTGCAGCCGGCCGGGTTGTGGAAGTTGGGGATGACGTGGGCGAGCTTCACCGGGCCGTCGGCGAGCGCCGCCTCGACGGCCTCGACGTCGAGCCCGTCCTCCTCCAGCGGGATCGGCACCAGCTCGGCGCCGGTGCGGTTCAACAGCAGCAGCGTGCGGTCATAGGTCGGCTGCTCGACGATCACCCGGTCGCCCGGCTCGATCATGTAGCGGAAGAGCAGGGCCGCGGCCTCCATCGAGCCGTTCGTGACCATCACCCGCTCGGCGTCGATCCCGTGGAGCTCGGCCGCGATCCACTCGCACAGGCCGGGATGCCCGCGTCCGGTCCCGTAGGACAGCGCGCGCTCCCAGTCGTCCTCGAGCGCCGTGCGGGCCGCCTGGCGCACCGCCTCGGCGGGCAGGATGTCGGCGGAGGGGGCGCCGCGGGCGAAGCTGATCGTGTCGGTGGCCATCGCTACCGAGTGTACGAAGCGAGCGGCGCTATCCGGCGTTCAGGCGCTCGACCGCGAACTGCGCGGTCTCGGTCGGGCTGGTGCCCACGCGTACGTCCTTGGCCTCGAGCGCTTCCTTCTTCGCCTGGGCGGTGCCCGAGGAGCCGGAGATGATCGCCCCGGCGTGGCCCATTTGCTTGCCGGGCGGGGCGGTGAAGCCCGCGATGTAGGCGACGACCGGCTTCGAGACGGACTCGGCGATGAAGTCGGCCGCGCGCTCCTCGGCGTCGCCGCCGATCTCGCCGACCATCACGATCAGCTCGGTCTCGGGGTCGTTCTCGAACAGGGTGAGGATGTCGATGAAGTCCGAGCCGACGATCGGGTCGCCGCCGATGCCGACGATCGACGAGTTGCCCAGGCCGGCCTGCTTCAGCTCGTTTCCGATCTGGTAGGTCAGCGTGCCCGACTTCGAGACGACGCCGATCGAGCCCTGGTCGAAGAACTGGGCGGGGATGATCCCCACGTTCGCCTTGCCGGGGCTCAGGACGCCCGGGCAGTTGGGGCCGATCAGCCGGACGCCCGCGTCCTTGGCCTTCCAGTAGACGCGCATCATGTCCAGCACCGGGATCCCCTCGGTGATCGCGATCACCGTCTCGACCCCCGCATCGATCGCCTCCTCGATCGCGGCGGCCGCGAACCTCGCCGGGACGAAGACCATCGAGGTGTTGGCGCCGCGCTCGGAGACGGCCTCTTCGATCTTGTCGAAGACCGGGACGCCGTCCACGTCCTGGCCGCCCTTGCCGGGGGTGACGCCGGCGACCAGGTCGGTGCCGTAGTCGCGGTTGCGCAGCCCGTGGAAGGTGCCCTCGCGGCCGGTGAGGCCGGAGACGACGAGCTTGGTGTCGGGGCCGACAACGATGCTCACGCCGAACCACCTGCGGCGGCTTCGCCGCCTGACACGCCAGTTTCGGTGCTAAAGCACCTCATGCGAGCTCCACCACCCGCTTGGCGGCGCCCAGCATCGTCTTCTCCTGGTGGAGGTTCTCCAGGCCGGACTCCGCCAGGATCTTGAGGCCCTCCTCCTGGTTGGTGCCATCGAGGCGGACGACCAGGGGCAGCGTGAGGCTCATCTGCCGGGAGGCCTCGACGATGCCCTTCGCGACCTCGTCGCAGCGGGTGATCCCGCCGAAGATGTTGAAGAGGACAGCGGTGACGTTGGGATCGGAGGTGATCACCTCCAGGGCGTCGATGATCGCCTCCGCCTTCGAGCCGCCGCCGGCGTCGAGGAAGTTCGCGGGCTCGCCTCCCGCCTGGGCGACGACGTCGAGCGTGGACATGCACAGGCCGGCGCCGTTGCCGAGGATCCCGATGCTCCCACCGAGCTTCACGTAGGTGAGGCCCTTCTCCTTGGCCATCGCCTCCTGCGGGTCCTCGGCGGACTTGTCGGAGAGCTCGGCCACGTCGGGATGGCGGAAGAGGGAGTTGCCGTCGATCGTGGCCTTCGAGTCGAGGGCGACGACGCGACGGTCGGTCGTGACGATCAGCGGGTTGATCTCCAGCAGCGTCGCGTCCTCGGCCAGGGCGACGTCGTGGAGCTTCACGAGCATCGCGGCGACCTGGTCGGTGACGTCGTCGTCGATCCCGGCGTCGATCGCGATCTCCCGGGCGAGCTCCTCGGTCAAGCCATCGCCGGGCTCGATGTTGCGCTTGACGAGTGCGTCGGGGTCGTTCTCGGCGACCTCCTCGACGTCCATCCCGCCCATCCGCGAGACGATCGCCAGCAGCTTCTTGGCGGAGCGGTCGAGGATGATCGAGGCGTAGTACTCGGCATCGATGTCCGACGCCTGCTCGATCCAGAGGTCGTGGACCGTGAACCCGCGAATGTCCATGCCGAGGATCGCCTCGGAGTGGGCGCGGGCCTCGGCCTCGTCCTTGGCGACCTTGATCCCGCCCGCCTTGCCGCGACCGCCGATCGCGACCTGAGCCTTGACCACGCACGGGTAGCCGATCTCGTTCGCGGCGGCGACGGCGGCCTCGACGGTCGTCGCGTGCTTGCCCTCAGGCACGGGAACACCGTGCTTGGCGAAGAGCTGCTTGCCCTGGTATTCGAGTAGATCCATGGGTGTGGGGAGACGCGCGGGTGCCTCGGCGCGCGGCGGCAGCCTACAATGCTCCGCCGCTCACCCGCTCGATGCCCCTTCCCAAGCTCAAAGACATCACGTTCGTCACCACGGACTGCTACGGCACCCTGATCGATTGGGAGAAGGGGATCCTCGACGCGTTCAACGCGCAGGCCGACCGGGACGGCTTCACGTTCGACGACGACGAGTTCATCAAGCGCTTCCTCGAGGTCCAGGCGGAGATCATGGGCGGCTCGTACGAGCTCTACGCAGAGGTCCTGCGCCGGACGGCGGTCAAGGTCGCCGGCGAGCTCGGCTGGGAGCTCGAGCCCTCGCGGGCGCAGTTCCTGCCCGACAGCGTGGGCCGCTGGCAGCCGTTCCGGGAGTCAAACGCTGCGATGGACCGGCTGAAGAAGCGCTACACCCTCGGGATCATCTCCAACATCGACGACAAGCTTCTCGGCGTCTCGCGCCGGCATCTGCGGACCGAGCTCGACCTGGTCGTGACGGCGCAGCAGGTTCGCTCCTACAAGCCCGACCCCGCTCACTTCAAGGAGTGCGCGCGGCGCGTCGGCGGCAAGAAGGGCTGGGTCCACATCGGGTCCGGCTACGAGGCAGACGTCGAGCCGCTCCTGAAGATGAAGGTGCCCGTGATCTGGGTCAACCGCCACGGCGAGAAGCTCGAGGGCCGCAAGAAGCCCGATGCCGAGGTCAAGACGCTGCGCGACGCGGCGGCCCGCCTCGGCGCGAAGTAGGACGATGGCGCCGAGCGCGCCAACGGTCCATCGCGATCCCGCGGACGAGGCCATGGTGGCCCGCGCTCACGAGCGCTTCGCGGCCGAGCACCGCCGCGGCCCGCAGCCGGGCGACGAGCCCGGCGTGCTCCCGAACCTCATCATCGTCGGCGGGCTGAAGTGCGGGACGACCAGCCTGCACCACTACCTCAACCTCCACCCCGCGATCTCGATGTCGCGCCCGAAGGAGCTCAACTTCTTCGTCGACGAGCTGAACTGGGACCTGGGCCCCGCCTGGTACGGCTCGCACTTCGAGGCCGCCGCCACGGTTCGCGGCGAGACCTCCCCGCACTACACGGACCGGCCGCGGCTGGAGGGGGTCGCCACCCGGATGCGCGAGCTGATCCCCCACGCGAACATCGTCTACATGGTGCGCCACCCGATCGACCGCATGCTCAGCCACTACCTGCACAACGTCGGCGGCGGGTATGAGGAGCGGTCGCTGGAGGAGGCGTTCGGGCGCTGGGACACCGCCTACGTGGACCGCAGCCGCTACGCCTTCCAGCTCGAGCCGTACCTGGACGCGTACGGCCCCGAGCGCGTCCGCGTTGTCTCGCGAGAGGAGCTGAAGACCGACCGCGAGCGCGTGATGCGAGAGCTGTTCGAGTTCGTCGGCGTCGATCCGGCCTTCACCTCCGAGGAGTTCAGCCGCGAGTGGGAGACCGGCGGCGCGAAGTCCGGCGGGCGCTTCAAGCTCATGGACCGTGCGGTGCGGCTGCCCGGCCTGCGCGCCCTGGACCGCAACTTCGACCGCCTGCCCGAGCGCATGCGCTGGCGGGTCGAACGGATCGTCCACGATCCCGACTCGGGCGAGGCGCCCAAGCCGGAGATCCCGAACGAACTCCGCAAGCGCCTCGCGGAGATCTTCAAGCCGGACACCGAGAAGCTCGAGGAGCTCTCGGGCCACAGCTTCGGCTGGTTCTAGGGCTACGGCGCGGTCGGTCAACCGCTACACATCCGGTAGTCGTCCAAGGATCCGGTAGTCGTCCAAGGCGGGATACTGCGGGACGATGTCGCAGGAGAACGAGGAGATCGTGCGCGAGGCCTGGGATGCCTACTCGCGTGGCGACTACGATCGCATCGCAGGGTTCCACGACCCCCACATAGTGGTGATCACCTTGGAGGACGGTGCCTTGTACGGCAACAACGCCGTGCTGGCGAACTACGAACGCTGGAGCGAAGCCTGGGAGGGGGCCGAGACAACCCTCGAGGAGGTGATCGGGCACGGAGACCGGGTGTTCGTGACGGTTCGATTCCACGGCCGTGGTCGAGCGAGCGGGGTCGAAGTCGAAACCCGCTTCCATGAGGTCTACGCGCTGCGCGACGGCAAGGTTCTGCGCATAGATGAGTACGAACATCGGGCCGAGGCTCTCGAAGCCGCCGGGCTGTCGGAGTAGGCGATGTCGCAGGAGAACGTGGAGATCGTCCGACGCCTCCTTGAGGACGCCATGCGAGGTAGCTGGGAACAGTCGGCGCCGCACCTCGGGCCGGACACCGAGCTGCATGGCACCGTCGGAGGGCTGACCGAAGGCAGCGTCTGGCGTGGGTCCGAACAGGTCAGGAAGTTCTTCGAGGAGGACTCCGACGCTTGGGATGAGCGCCGACTGGACGCGGAGGAGTTCATCGACGCGGGTGACTGCGTCGTCGTCCTCTTGCACGAGTTTCGTCGCGGGAAGGGGAGTGGGGTCGAGATGGAGACTGACACGGCCATGGTCTATGAGGTGCGTGACCGGCTGGTAGTCCGCATCCAGGGCTACATGGATCGAACCGAAGCCCTCCAAGCCGCCGGGGCTGCGGGATGATCGCTTCGACGAGAAGATCTGCGACTACGGTGCAGACAGCGAGGGGTCGGCGAGGTCAGGCGCCCGGGAGGCGGGGGCTGTCGGGAAGCGGCCGGCGGCGCTGGAGGACGAAGTAGCTCACGGGCAGGTGCAGCGGCCCCAGCGCCAGGTATGCCTTCCCCAGGAGAAGTTCGTCCGAGCCGGGGTCGACGCGCACGAGGTAGTCGCGCAGCAGACGCGCCGGCTGGAAGAAGCTGTTGCCGCCGCGACCGTAGTCGAGCAGCAGCGCGTGGTGATGGCGCCGCTGGCCCGGCGGCTCGAGCAGGTAGAAGCCGAAGCGCCGGGGCTCGTCCTCCGAGGGCTTCAGGAGCCACTCCTCCAAGAGCCCGTTCTGCTCGGCCGGGCTGTTGCAGCCGTAGGCCTGCCCCTCGGCGGCGAAGAACGCCTTGACGAACTTGCGGATCCCAAGCAGCGGTGCGATCCAGGCGGTGTTCACCCCGCGGTACTCGTATCCCGTGAGCGCGGCGGCCTCCGGAGCCTCCCCGCCTTCGAAGACCTCGCGGCGCTCGGTCCGTGAGGCCGTCGCCAGGCGAACGTAGGCGTCGTCGCTCGCTTGCATCTCAGAGGAGGTTCATTCGATGTCCCAGCCAAGATAGACCTACCCCAGCAGAACGGCCCTCTTGGCGCCACGTCGCCTCGGAGGCCTTTAGCGTGGCAGCACGACCCGCACCTCCGCACCTCCGCCCGGACCGTTCGCCGCGCTGGCAGTGCCTCCGTGGGACTCGGCGATCGTCTCGACGATCGCGAGGCCCAGCCCGGCCCCTCCGCGCTCGCGCGCCGCGTCGGCGCGGCTGAAGCGCTCGAACGCGCGCGCCTCGAAGCCGTCGGGGAAGCCTGGGCCTGAGTCCGCCACCGCGAGCGTCACCGATCCGTCGGCGGCCTCGGCCCACAGCCGGATCGGGCCCGTCGCCGTGGCGCAACGCGTTGTCGACCAGGTTCGTCAGGGCCTGCTCGAGACGAATGCGGTCGCCCTCGATCTCGAGCTCGGCCCCTGCGCCCGACTCGATCGGGCGTCCCGCCCCCTCGGCGCGGGCGGCGAAGCGCCGGCGCACGGTCTCGAACAGCTCGCCGGCCTGAAGCCGTTCCGTCGCGAGCGCCAGCCTGCCCCGCTCGGACCGGGCCACCACGAGCAGATCCTCCGCGAGCTGGACGAGGCGGTCGACCTCCACGATCGCCGAGCCGATCGCGGCCCGAAGCTCCTCCGGGCTGCCGCCGTGGCGAAGTGCGAGCTCGAGCTCGGCGCGATGCAGGGCCAGCGGTGTGCGCAGCTCGTGCGCCGCGTCGTCGGTGAAGCGCCGCTCGCGCTCGATCGCCGCGTCCAGGCGCCCGAGCATCTCGTTCAGCGTCTCGCCCAGGCGGGTCAGCTCGTCGCCGGCCGGGGGCACCGGGAGCCGCTCGTCCGGGCCGCCGGCCGAGATCGTCGCCGCCCGCCGGCGCATCTCCTCGACCGGGCGCAGGGCCGAGCCGGTCGCCCAGTAGGCGGCAAGCGACGCGAGCAGCAGCGCGATCGGGCCGCCGATGAGGAGCTGCGCGGCCAGTCCCGAGAGCGCCTCCCTGCGGTCGTCAAGCGACGATCCGACGACGGCGACAAAGGTCTCGTCGCCCGCGTCAACCGGCACTGCCAGCAGTCGCGCGCGCCCCTCCACACCGGGCAGGCTGTCCCGCTCGACGAACTCGGGGCCGTCGAGCGCGCGCTCGACCTCGTCGGGCTCGAGCACCGCCTGACCCGAGAGCTGCGGCGTCGAGTCGACCACCGTGCCGTCAGAGTCCAGCACCTGGGCGAAGCTCTCCTCCGCCTCGATGAGCGCGAGGTCGGCGGAGGAGCCCAGGGTGGAATCGGAGGGCTGAATCAGCGCGACCACCTCGCCGGCACGCGTCCGCAGCCCGTTGTCGATCGACTCGTCGAGCTGGTTTCCGAGCCGGAGATACATGAAGAGCCCGACAGCGGTCAGGGCGATCGCCATCACCAGCGCGAAGATGAGCGTGACCCGCAGCCTGATCGGGATCCGGCTCACTTGCCGCCGTCCTCCCGCAGCCGGTAGCCGGCGCCGCGCACGGTCTCTATCGACTGCGACCCCGAACGGTTTGTCGATCTTCTGCCGCAGGAAGCGCACGTACGCGTCGACGATGTTCGAGCGGTTCTCGTAGTCGTAGTCCCAGGCGTGCTCGAGGAGCTGGAAGCGCGAGAGCACCTGGCCGGGCCGCCGCATGAACGTCTCGAGCACCGCGAACTCCTTCGTCGAGAGCTCGATCTCGGCGTCGCCGCGCCACGCCTGCCGGGTCGCGGGGTCGAGTCGGAGGTCGCCGACGGCGAGGGTGGTCGGGCGCTCGGCGGGCCCACGCCGGAAGAGGGCGCGCAACCGGGCGAGGAGCTCGGCATAGGAGAACGGCTTTGTGAGGTAGTCGTCGGCGCCGGCGTCGAGGCCGGCGACGCGGTCGCGGACGCCGTCGCGCGCGGTCAGCATCAGCACCGGCGCCCACACCTCCGCCTCACGCAGCCGGCGGCAGACCTCGAAGCCGTCGATCCCGGGGAGCATCACATCGAGGACGACCGCGTCGTACGCGGTGGCCGCGGCGCGCGGGAGCGCGTCCTCACCGCTCGCGGCGAGGTCCACGGCCATCCCGTCACGCGTCAGCCCGCGGTTGAGCAGGGCCGCGAGCTTCGTGTCGTCCTCGACGATCAGCACCCTCACACCCTCAATCCTCCCGCGCATTCATGAAAGACAAATGAAAAGGGCTGAGGCGTAGGGTTCGTGCGGTGAGGGTTTCGGTTTCGGCGGACGAGCGGGTCGGGGTCGCGGACGTCGTCCTCGAGGAGCTGCGGCGGCGGGGGCACGAAGTCGTCGGGCACGGTGCGCTTGGCGACGGGGAACGCGACGACTGGGCGTGGGCCAGCGAGGCCGCCGCTCGAGACGTTGCGGAGGGACGGGCCGACGCCGGCGTCGTGTGCTGCTGGACCGGCACCGGAGCCTCTATCGCGGCGAACAAGGTGCCCGGCGTCCGCGCCGCCCTGTGCGCCGACGCCGCCACGGCCGACGGTGCCCGGCGCTGGAACGACGCGAACGTCCTGGCGCTGAGCCTGCGGACGACCTCCGAGGCGGAGCTGGGCGAGATTCTGGACGCCTGGTTCGCCGGCGCGCCCAGCGACGACGCCGCAGACCGCGCCAACGTCGAGCACCTGGGCGAGATCGAGCCCGGGCCGGTGAGGCGCCTGCTGCCCGATCCCGGCGAAACGACCCTCGGTGACCAGCTCGAAGGGCTCGACTTCACCGAGCGCGCCCACGCTGAACGCCCGTACACGGTCACCAACTTCGCGCTAACCCTCGACGGGCGGGCGACCCTGGGAGGGCGCTCCGGCCCGATCGGCAGCGACACCGACACGGCGTTGTTGGTCGGGCTGCGCCTGATCGTCGACGCCCTGATGATCGGCGCGGGAACGATGCGCGTGGAGGGCTACGGGCCGCCCGTCTCCGACCCCGCGAAGCGCGAGCGCCGCCAGGCCCGTGGCCTTGCCGCGGACCCGCTCATGGTGATCATCGGCAGCCTCGACCTGCCGTGGGAGGCACCGCTCTTCACCGAGGGAGTGGGCGAGGTCCTTCTCTTCACCCACGACGACGGCGACCCCCCGGACACCGTGACCCCCCTCGAGGTACAGCGCCATCAGGGCCAGGTGGACCTGGTCGCTGCCATGGCCCACCTGCGAACGGAACGGGGAGTGCGGGCGCTGCTCTGCGAGGGGGGACCGCACCTTCACGCCCAGCTGATCGAGGCCGGCCTCGTCGACGAGCTGTTCATCACCCACGCGCCGAAGCTCGCGGGCGGCGAGGGCCCTGGCCTGGTCGCCGGCCTTCCGGAGCGGGAGCGCCCGGTCGAGGTCGAGTGGCTCCTGGAGGAGGCCGGCGAGCTGTTCGGGCGCTACCGGGTGCCGGGCTAGGAGAGGGGGCCCATGCGCTCGGGCGCGGCCGGCAGGTCGCCGCGCTCCTCGACGCGTTCCTCGCCGCGGCGGAGCATCCGCAGGAAGATGATCGTCCCGCCGAGGATGGCGGCGACCCCGCAGGAGAGCTGGACGCTGAGGATCCCCTCGCGCGTCCAGTAGACGTCGCGCAGGTCGAGCAGCAGCGCCGCCTCGTCGAACGTGAGGCCGATGCCGGCCCCGAACGGGAAGGCGAGGACCTGCTCGAGCTTCTGGTTTTGAGTGATCAACCCCGCGCCGCCGGCGCCGAACGCGAGCAGGATGCCGGGAACGAAGTGGTGGATGTGGCGGCCGCGGACCTTGACGTCGGTCGTCGGCCACCAGCCGGAGCGGATGCCGGTCGTCGAGGTCCGAACCAGCACGAACGCGGCAGCGAAGCCGGTGAGGATGTTGAACAGGACCGTCTCGCCGCGTGGCGTGGCCTCGTAGCCCTCGAGCGCCACGACGAGGGTGTCGGACGTCGCCTCCCCCGTCGAGAGAATGGCGTGCTCGGCCGAGTCGAGCGGGGTCTCGGCGTCCGGCATCTCACGCGCCCGCCTGCGCGCCAGCTTGGCGACCTCGCCAAGCAGCACCGTGCCAGCCGTCGCGGCCGCCACCCCGGCAAGGCCCAGGGTCAGCCTGTCGGCCCGCGCCCCGCGTGAACGCCGCCACCTGTCCATGTCGCTGAATCTAACGCCCAGCGCAGCCCGGCGGCGCTATCTACAGCCGGACCAGGTTCGCGGCTTCGATGCCGCGTGTGACGCCGCGGAAGTCGACCACGAGGGGCGCTTCGGCGACGACTCGCTCGTAGTCGAACTCCGGGTGGGCGGTGACGATGCAGGCCACGTCGCAGGCGCCGAGGCCATCGGTGAGATCGACCGAGGAAAGGCCGAGCGCGGAGAGCTCGGGGACGTGAGGGTCGTGGTAGGAGATCTCGGCGCCGAGCTCGCTCAGCAGGTGAGTGATCTTCAGCGCCGGCGCCTCGCGGATATCCCCGACGCCGGCCTTGTAGGAGACCCCCAGCAGGAGCACCCTGGTGCCCTTGACCGGCCTGCCGATGTCGTTGAGCGCCCCCTGAACCTTCTCGACGCAGAAGTGGGGCTGGTGCTGGTTGATCTTGCCCGCGAGCTCGATGAACTCGGTCGGGAAGTCGTACTCGCGCGCCTTGAAGGCGAGGTAGAAGGGATCCACCGGCAGGCAGTGGCCGCCCATGCCGGGGCCCGGGTCGAAGCGCATGAACCCGAACGGCTTGGTTGCCGCGGCGTCGATCACCTCCCAGATGTCGATGTCCATCCGGTCGCAGAGGATCGCCAGCTCGTTGACGAGCGCGATGTTCACCGACCGGAAGATGTTCTCGAGCAGCTTCGAGAGCTCGGCGGCCTCGGGCGTCGAGACGGTCACCACCTCGTCGCAGATCAGCTCGTAGAGCTCGCGTGCCCTTGCTCCGCAGGCCTCGGTGAGGCCCCCGACGACCTTCGGCGTGGTCTTGACGGTGTAGTCGGTCCGCCCGGGGTCGATCCGCTCGGGTGAGAACGCGATGTGGAACTCCCGCCCCGCGGCCAGCCCGGACTCCTCGAGGATCGGGCGCAGGCGGTCGCGCGTTGTGCCGGGGTAGGTGGTCGACTCCAGGACCACCAGCTGGCCCTCCCGCAGCACGCTCGACAGCGCCGAGGCGGCGTCGACGATGTAGGAGAGGTCGGGCTCGCGCTGGTTGGCGAGCGGGGTGGGCACGCAGATGATGAGCGCGTCGCACGCGGAGAGGTGCTCGTGCTCGGTCGTGGCGGTGAAGCGCTCGGCGACGTCGCGCAGACGGTCGGAGGGGATGTCCTCCACGTCCGACTCCGACCGTCGCAGCCGCTCGACCTTCCGCGGGTCGGCGTCCACGCCGATGACGTCGACGCCCGCCTCGGCGAACGCCACCGCCAGGGGCAGGCCGACGTACCCGAGTCCGATGATCCCGACCTTCATGGCGCGGGGATTCTACGAGCGCCGAGGGCCTTGACCTGCAGGGCGAGGTCGCCCGCAGGCGCCGTTGCGTCGATCGTCTGGTCGGCCACGCGAGCGATCAGCGTGTCAGCCGGGGAGGACGCGTAGCGCACCCATCCCGTCGGAATCTGGAGCTTCACAGCCGTCAGGGCGACTGCGAGCGCCGCGTCGCCGGACCCGGCGACCAGGACCGCGTCGGGCTCCTCGGAGGTGAGCGCGTCGGAGGCGCCGCGCAGGCCGGCGACGAGCGCTCCACTCGCCTCTCCAGACGTCGGCGCCGGCAGGGGTCGCACGTCCGGCGACAGGCCCTCCGCCGTAAGCGCAGCGGCCGTCTCCTCTGCCTCACCGCCCGTGAACAGGACAACCCTCATCGCCCGAAGGGTAGGCCGAACGCTAACGCGGTAGCCGGGGCGTGCCGATTGGGGGGATGGCGATCCAGGCCCCTTTTTCGACCAGATTGGCCGACAAAATGGTACGACAACCAGACCATCTGACCGGCGTGAAAGATAGGATTTGTCACTCGATGAAGCGGATTCTCACTCCCTGGACCGCAGGCGTCAGCGCCGCCAAGCACCTGCGCTGGTTCCTCAGCTACCAGATCTCCGGCGAGACCCGCAGCTCGCGTTAGCACTCGGGCGGCGCCACAGCGCCCCGTCGCTCGGTGCGGCAGAATGCCCCGCACTCAGTTTCACCACCGACGGGAGCAGATGGATGGCGAAGGAGCCGCGTTCAATTCACGGGAAGGTCGTTGCGATCACGGGCGGAGCCCGGGGGATCGGCAAGGCGACCGCGGAGGCGCTTGCGCGCAAGGGAGCCCGTGTGGCGATCGGCGACCTCGACGCCGAGCTGGCGGCCGAGACGGCCGAGGGCCTCGTCAGCGACGCGATCGCGCTCGAGCTCGACGTCACCAAGCGTGAGTCGTTCGCCGACTTCCTCGCCCAGGTGGAGGAGCGCCTTGGCCCCCTCGACGTGATCATCAACAACGCGGGGATCATGCCCCTTGGCCAGTTCGTCGACGAGGACGACGCGACCGCCACCCGGATGATCGACATCAACCTTCACGGCGTCATCTTCGGGATGAAGCTCGCCCTGCCGGGCATGCTTCGCCGCAACAGCGGGCACATCGTGAACATCGCCTCGCAGGCGGGCAAGGCCGGCATCCCCGGCGGCGCCACCTACTGCGCGACCAAGCACGCGGTCGTCGGCCTCAGCGAGGCCGTGCGCGCCGAGACGCGCGAGACCGAGATCGAGGTCTCCTGCGTGATGCCCGCCGTGGTCAACACGGAGCTCGGCTCCGGGCTCGTCGAGTCACGCGGCGTCAAGGTCAGCCAGCCGGAGGACGTGGCGACCGAGATCGTGCGGGCGTTGGAGTACCCGAAGTTCGACGTGTTCGTGCCGCGAGGCACCGGCGTCGTCTACCAGGTCACCGGCCTCCTGCCGCGCAAGGCGCGCGAGGGAATCGCTCGGGCGATGAAGGCCGACCAGGTGCTCGCCAACCCCGACAAGGACGTTCGCGCGTCGTACGAGGATCGTGCCGCCCACTCCGAGCCCGGGCTGGAGCCCGAGGCCGCGGAGGACGCGGTCGAGTCGAAGTCCTAGACGACCCGGTTCGGGGGGTCTGACCCCTCGAGCACCGCGACCACGTTCTGCGCCGCGGTCCGCGCCATTCCGTCGCGCGCGGTGTGCGTGGCCGAGCCGATGTGCGGGAGCAACGTGACATTGGGAGCCGCAAGGAGCGACTCGGGCACCTCGGGCTCGGCCTCGTAGACGTCCAACCCGGCGCCGCCGATCGAGCCCGCCTGGAGGGCCGCCGCCAGCGCCTCGGAGTCCACGATCGCCCCACGTGCGGTGTTCACGAGGATCGAGTGCGCCTGCATCGAGGCCAGCTCGGGCTCCCCGATCAGGTGCCGCGTCTCCTCTCCAGCCGGCACATGGAGCGAAACGACATCGGCCCGCCCCAGCGCCTCAGCCAGCTCCGCTCTGACCGCCCCGAGCGCCGCCTCCGCCTCATCCTTCGGCGATCGCGCCACGTAGAGGAGGTCCCCGGCGAGCGGGCGGACCAGCTCCGCGTAGCGGTGCCCGATCCTCCCCAGGCCGACCACGGCGAACGTCGCGCCGCTCAGCTCGAGGCCCAGGTACGCGCCCGGGTCCCATCCCGTCCACCGCCCGGCCCGCAGGTCGGCCTCGGCGGCGCTGGTCCCCCGCGCGGCGGCCGTGGTCAGCGCCAGCGCCAGCTCAGCCGTCGCGTTGGTCAGCACGTCCGGCGTGTTGGTGGCGGGGATCCCGCGCTCGCGGCAGGCATCCAGGTCGATGTTGTCCGTGCCCACCGCGAAGTTCGCAACGACGCGCAGGCTCTCCCCAGCCGTGTCCAGCAGCTCCCCGTCGACCCGCACGGTCGGGTCGGCGACGATCGCGTCGACGCCCGCGGCGAGTTCCCGCAGCTCCTCCGGAGTCGCATCGAGCCCCCCCTCGCGCAGCTCGGCGACCTCGGCCAGCAGCTCGCGCCCGGCGGGGAGCAAGACGCGAGCGATGAGTACGACCGGCCTGGCCATCGTCAAAGGCTATTTCGTCGAGCCGGGGACGAACGCGACGGCCATGTCCACGCGCGATCCACGGAACGGCGTGCCCTCGGCTTCCAGCAGCCGGCGCTGGCGCTCGCCCTTCGCGAGCGAGCCGTCGGAGCGCACGATTCGCTGCCACGGGATCGTGTCGTCCTCGCACGCCGCCAGCACCGCGCCCGCGAACCGTGGCGCCTGCGGGCAGAGCTCGCCGTAGGTGGTCACGAACCCGGGCGGCACGGCGCGGACGCGTCCCAGCACCTCGGCGGCGAGCTGCGACTCCGTCATCCGCCGATCTCGGCGAGGTAGGCATCGGCGAGGCGCTTCGGCGCCTTGCGAAGCCACGACTCGACGATCTGCTCGCGCAGCATCTCCGGGTCGACGGTGGCGAGGCGGACCAGCATCGCCGGCCAGTCCTCGTAATGCGGCGTTATGAAGAACATGTCGGGCTCGGACTGCATCAGCGCCTCGCGCTCGAGCATGTCCACCATCAAGACGATCTCCTCCTCGTCCATGCGAAGGCGGCAGAAGCCCTTGCCGCTGACCTTCAGGGCCGGGGTGCCGTACCAGGTACTCACCTCCACCTCTCCGAGCTCGAGGCCGATCCGCTTGACGTCGTCCCAGGTCGCCGCCATGCGGCTATTGAAGCGCCTGGGCGACCTCGCGCGCAGCGCGCTCGCCCGAGGCGACCGCGCCCTCCAGGAAGCCCTGAAAGCCGAGCGAGGTGTGCT
Source organism: uncultured Solirubrobacterales bacterium (assembly GCA_963729505.1). Classification (GTDB taxonomy): domain Bacteria; phylum Actinomycetota; class Thermoleophilia; order Solirubrobacterales; family 70-9; genus JBDTSW01. The sequence goes on along the minus strand of CAVSOA010000002.1, from coordinate 282,126 downwards.
CGCCGGCGAAGTGGATCCCGCCCTCGGGCTTTCCGGCGACCGCGGAGAACTCCGTCGTCTGCCCCGGCTCGAACGCCGCGTAGGACCCGAGCGCCCACGGGTCGCGCGACCAGTTCGAGGCGTAGGCGTTCCCGTTGAAGCCCTTCGCGATCCCGGGCGCCGCCAGGTCGAGGATGGCGAGGGTCTCGGCCACGACATCCTCCGGAGCCTCCCCGTGGCCACCGCTTGGCACCTTCAGGTCGGCCCCGTCGCGGCCCCCGTAGTAGATGGTGATGAGGCCCGCCTCCCCAGCCTGCGTCAGCGAGGTGTCCCACGTGTACTGGAAGGGGTGGTCGGTCTGGAGGTTGCCGTTCCAGCGCTCGTACTCCTCCGGCCGCGCCTCGAACTGCAGGAGGAGCTTCGCGTTCGTCCCCATCCCCAGCTCGGAGATCGCCTCGCGCTTCTTCGCACTGAGGCCGGCCTTGGCGAGGTCCACCTCGCGCAGGGTGGTGAACGGCAGGGCGAGCACGACCCGCTCGGCCTCGTGCTCCCCGGCTTCGCCGATCTCCAACCCGTAGCGGCCGTCGTCCAGCCGCCACATCGCGAGCAGGGGAGCGGCCCGCTCGACCCTCCCGGTCGGCAGCCGCTCCGAGATCTCACGCACGATCAGGTCGTTGCCCCCGGCGACGTGGAAGCGCTCGTCCGACCCGTCCTCGTCGGCCGCATTTCCCTCCGTCAGGTAGAGCAGGCTGGTGGCGGCGAGCTCGCCGGGGTCGAGCCCGAACTCGCTGGAGAGATAGCTCGTCGTCGCGCGGGCGAGCAGCGACGAGGCGCCGCCGGGCACGTAGGCCTCCAGCCACTCCCGGGCCGAGTGGCTGTCGAAGCGGCGCGCCGCCGGGCTGTCGTACGGGCTCGGGTAGCCCGTGCGCTCGGCGTCGATCCGCAACCGCCGAAGCATCTCGCCGTAGCCGCGGTAGATCTCCGGCGCGGTCCGCGGCTCGCCCCCGAAGATCCTGGCACCGCGACTCGGCGGGAGCTCCTTGAAGGCCTTCTCCCGATCCTCGAGCTCGAGGCCGAGCTCCGCGACGAGCGCGCGGATCCGCCGGTGGTTGGAGTCGATGAACTCGCCACCGTGCTCGCCGACCTGGTCGTCGGCGAAGCCGCGCGCCGTGAAGCAGCGCCCGCCCAGGCGGTCGTCACGCGCCTCGAATACGGCCGCGTCGATGCCGGCCTGCTGCAGCCGGTATGCGCACGCCAGCCCGGCCAGCCCGGCTCCCACGATCACCACGCGCTCGCGCCGGCGCGGGGTCGAGGCGTCCCCGCCGCCGCATGCCGCGAGCGGCCCGACGCTCAGCAGGGCGCCGGCGGCCGCGGAGCGCTTCAAGAAGGTCCTGCGGGTCGTTCCCGTGCCGGCGCTCATTCAGGTGGTTCTACAGAATGGGCGTCGTGATCCGCCTCTACCGCGCCGAATGGTCGACCAACTGCGAGCGCGTCGGGCTGGCCCTCGCCCACAAGGGGCTCGAGACGGAGTCGGTTCTGATCACCTACGAGGACCGCTCGGCGGTCGAGGCGGTGAGCGGGCAGGGGCTGGTCCCCGTGATCGAGGCCGAGGGCGAGGTCGTCGCCGATTCCACCCGCATCATCCGCTGGCTCGAGGAGCGCCATCCCGAGCCCGCGCTCTTCCCGGCCGACCCCGAGGCACGCCGCGAGGTCGACGAGTTCATCGTCTGGTTCAACGCCGAATGGAAGGCGATCGCAAACAGGCTCGAGCTCGAGCTCGAGGGCCCGGACCCGGACCCCGAGATCGTCGAGCGCGTCGGCGCGCTGCTCCAGGCCTACCTCACCCGCTTCGACGGGCTTCTCGAGGGCGACCGCGACTGGTTCTTCACCGATGGCCCCGGAGCCGCCGACTTCATCGCCTACCCCTTCCTGAAGTACGCGGCGCACCGCGACCCGGCCGACACCGAGCTCTACCACGTGCTCCTGGACGACCACCAGACCCTGGGCCCCGAGCACGCCGCGCTCAGCGCCTGGATCGACCGCGTCGGCGCCCTCCCCCGCGCGTACTAGGGCGCCCGCCATCGGGATGGGCCGTACAGGGATCGAACCTGTGACCTTGAGATTAAGAGTCTCCTGCTCTACCAGCTGAGCTAACGGCCCTGAGGGCCGCAAGGTTAGCCGGGGAGGGCGTGCCTAGGGAGCGCTGGCGGGCGGGATTCCGCCGGTGTCGGTGCCGATGCCGCCGAAGGGGTTCTCGAGCTGCGGCTCGCTGTCCTCATCGCCGGCCTTGGCCGCCGCCTTCTGCTGCTCGACGAACTTCTCCGCCTGCTTTCGCAGCTGCTCGAGACCCTTCTCGAGCTGCTTCGTCTCGCTCGCGTTCGCGCGTGAGAGCGCCTCGTCGCGGGCCGCGTCCCCGGACTTCAAGTCGCCGTCGAAGTAGTAGAAGGAGGCCAGCTGCGCCGTATGCGGCGGCGCTGTCCTCCTGCTCGGCCAAGAGCTTCTGCGTCGCCGCCGCGCCCTGGAGGTTGACCTGGTCGAGCGGGGCCTGCACCGCGCAGGCCGGGAGGGGCGGGACGTAGGCGCAGATCATCTGGCTCGCCACCTGGACGTCGAGCTTGTCCGGCTTCTGCTTGGTGAGCTTCTCCCACGCGTCGAGCGCGCTGTCCCACTCGGATCTCGCGTCGTCGGTGATGCTGGCGACGCCGCTCTCCTCGTCGAAGGAGAGGTTCTCCTGCCCGGCGAGGTAGCGGTAGCGGGCGAGGTTGGTGAGCGCCTTCTCGTCCTTCGGGTTGTCGTCGAGCTTCTTCTGGGCGTCCTCGATCTGCTGCTCGTAGGTGGACTCGATGTCGGTGTTGTTGTCGTCCCCGCCGAGTCCGATCGCGTCGAAGATGCCGCCGCTGACGTCGGAGCCGATGCCGAAGCCGACGAACGAGATGAAGAAGATGAACGCGAGGAAGCCGAAGACGATCTGGACCACGCGCCGGCGCTTGCCGCTCTTGAGATCGAAGATCACGCGCGCAGGAGCGTAGCTAGCTGACGGTCAGCCGGAGCCCTCGGGCGCCGGTTGCGAGGGCGGGACGTCCTTCGGCTCGCCGAAGCGCTTCGCGAGCTGCACGCTGGCCTCGTACAGGAGCACGAGCGGGATCAGGATCAGGATCATCGAGACCGGGTCGCCGCCGGGCGCCGCGGCGGCGATGATCGAGAGGAAGAAGATCGCGTAGCGGCGGTTCTTCGCCAGCTGCTCGGGGCGTGACGACGCCCAGGCGGCACAGCGAGAGCAGCGCGATCGGCATCTGGAACAGCAGCCCCAGCAGCACGACCAGGATGCCCAGGAAGCCGTAGTACTCGCTGGCGCGCACCTGGATGTTGAAGCTGGCCTCGTTGAAGTTCAGCAGGAAGTTGATCGCGGCCGGCAGGACGAGGAAGTAGGCGAAGGCGATGCCGGCGATGAACAGCAGCGGCATCGCGATCAGGTAGGGCAAGACCACCCGCTTCTCCTGCGGGGAGAACGCCGGGATCACGAACGCGTAGACCTGGTAGAGGATGACCGGCAGCGAGAGCACGATCGGCGCCGTAGGCGGAGATCTCGACCGTGGTGAAGAACGGCTCGGTCGGGGACAGCGTGATCGGCACGGTCCGTCCGTCGGGCAGCGGCCAGTTGGCGATGTCCAGCATCAGCGTCGTCCTGCCAGAAGCAGAGCGCGAACGCGACGCCGAAGGCGACCAGCGAGACGATGATGCCGCGACCGCAACTCGTCGAGGTGCTCGACCAGGGTCAAGCGGTCCTCGTGAGCGATCGCCCGTGCCCGGGCCACGGCTAGCCCTTGGGTTCGGCCACGACGTCGGCCTCGGCGGGCTCGGTGCCCTCGTGCGGCTGCGGTACGGCGGCCTGAACCTCGAGCTTGGCCTTTTCCGTCGCCTTCTCGTCGTCGTCGTTGTCGCCGGTGATCGAATCCTTGAACTCACGCATTCCCGTGCCCAGCGACTTGCCGAGCTCGGGGAGGCGCTTGGGCCCGAAGACGATCAGCGCGATCACGAGAACGATTGCGATTTGCCAGAGGCTGAAATCCATCGGTACTGATGGTAACGGCGGCCAGAAGCCGCCGGGTCAAATCTCGCCCGTGGGGCGTGATCCTGCCGTTTTCGCGGGGCCGCCCTCGTAGCGAGACTCGGTGGCGTCGACCTGCCGGTGGTAGTGGCTTCCCAGCTCCTCGTGCCCGTAGGGACGCTCGGCCGGCCGGTCGAGCGCCATCAGGCTGAGCTGGGCGATCGGCAAACCGGTGCGCAGCACGATCGGGACGCTGTTGAAGTTGGTGATCTCAAGCGTGAGCGTGCCCTGGAAGCCGGGGTCCACGAAGCCGGCCGTGGCGTGCACGATCAGCCCCAGGCGGCCGAGAGAGCTTTTCCCCTCGATTCGGGCCACGATGTCGTCGGGCAGCTCGACCCACTCCTCCGTGCGCCCGAGCACGAACTCGTTCGGGTGGATCACGAAGGTGCCGCCGTTCTCGACCGTCACCTGCTCGGTCAGATCCTTGGGCGGGTCCGCGAGGTCGATCACCTGGATCCGATGGTTGTGAAAGACGCGAAACGAGGAGCCCAGCTTGAGGTCCACGCTCGCCGGCTGGACCATCTGCGGATCCCACGGCTCGATGCGCAGCCGGCCCTCCTCGACGAGGCGCCGGATCGTGCCGTCGGAGAGGACGGATGAGGTTGCAACGCCGGATGCGGCTTCCACACCACAAGTCTCGCACCGGCGGAGGCCGAAATCCCCCGCGTGTCGCGAAATTCCCGCTATGCGGGAGAAACGCGACACCCGAGTGTCCCACCACACGGCGCCGGCGACCACTCACGCCTGAGGCACGCGTGAATCGTTGCCCTCACTCGTATAGTGTTGACCCAGGATGAATTTGGGGGCCAGCCCCTAAAGGCGCCTGGGGTCCCCGTCGATAACGCAGGCGTGGAGGACAGGGAAAGAACAACTGAAGTCGCGTCACCGCAGTCAGGGGTGCCCAAGGTCGGCCCCGGCGATTTCCAGTCCACGCGGGAACGGCGCCGTCACGGGCGCCGTGACGAGGACCTTCACATCTGCCCCGCGTGCGATTCAGGCCTCGTCCACCCCGTGGACTGGTCGCCGGCGGCCGGTCGCCGCTGGCTCGTCGATCTGCGCTGTCCCGAGTGTGAGTGGACCGGTGGCGGCACGTACTCCCAGAAGGTCGTCGATCGCTACGACGAGGTCCTCGACGACGGCACCGAGACGCTCCTCGAGGATCTGAACGCGCCTGTCCCGGGCCAACATGGAGGAGCACGTCGAGGCGTTCGTCGGCGCCCTCCAGTCCGACCTCATCGTCCCCGAGGACTTCTAGGCGTCTCGTAGGAGTAGCGCTCCACGACGCCCGTCGGCGACGAGGGTGAGAGCTCGCGCTGGGCTGCGTCGAGCGGCGCCGATGCGATGATCGTCTTCGCCTTCTCCACGCGGGCGCGGGCGTCCTCGCGCACGCGCTCCAGCGCGCCGGTCGCCTCGATCCGGTCGCACACCTCGGCGGCACCGGCCTCGTCCAGCGACCGCAGGTCGAGCTCGGCGAGCGACGGGTCCTCGCGGATTGCGGCGATCAGCGGCAGCGTCACCGTCCCGTCGAGCAGATCCGTGCCGCGCGCCTTGCCGGTGCGCTCGGGCGGGCCGGAGACGTCAAGCACGTCGTCGAGCAGCTGGAAGGCGAGGCCGATGTCGCGCCCGAACGCGGTGATGGGCTCGTCGGCGCCGGGGTCATCGCGGCCGATGGCGCAGGCGCACTCGAACAGGCGCGCGGTCTTCAGCAGGCACCGCGCCAGGTAGCGCTCCGGCGGCAGATCCATCACGAACGCATCGCGCCGCTGCGCCAGTTCGCCCAGGGCCAGGGCCACCGAGGCGCCCGCGAGCAGCGCCACGCGCCGCTCGCCGGCCGAGCGCGCCTGGCCCGCCGCGGCGGCGTCGTCGCCCGCCGCGATCGGCACCTCGGCAAGCTCGGCGAAGGCGCGGGAGAACAGCAGGTCGCCCACCGCCGTCGCACGGGCGGGGCCTGACGTGGCGACGACGGTCGGCTGGCCCCGCCGCAGCGGAGCCGCGTCGAGCACGTCGTCGTGCACGAGCGTCGCCATGTGGACGAGCTCCACCGCGGTCGCGGCCCGGATCGCCCCATCGCCCGCCTCGGGCCCGGCACAGAGCAGCACCAGCATCGGGCGCAGGCGCTTGCCGCCGGCGGCCAGTGTCGCCCCCGCGTCGGCGCCCAGCGCCTCGCCGTGGCCGGCGACGAGTTCGGCGAGCCGGGCCTCGACGCGTCCCATCAGGCGGGGCAGCCACGCCTCGGCCGCGTCCATGACCACCGTCACCGGCGGCGGTACGGACGAACGGGTCACGCGGCTTTCGCTCCCGAGTGGATCGCGATGATGCCGCCGGCCAGGAGCAGCCAGCGGATGCGGCCGAGCCCTGCCGCGTCCATCATCGCCGCCAGCCGGTCGGGGGCCGGGAAGCTGCGAACGGACTCAGGCAGGTAGGTGTAGGCGGCCGAGTCGCCGGCCACGCTGCCCAGCATCGGCACCACCCGGTCGAACCACAGCGAGAAGAAGGTCGAGAGCGGCGGGCGCTGTGGCTGGGTGATCTCGAGGATCACGAGCCGGCCGCCGGGGCGAAGCACGCGGGTGAGCTCGGCCAGCCCGGCGTCGAGGTCGGCGAGGTTGCGGACGCCGAACCCGACGGTGACGGCGTCGAACGAGGAGTCCTCGTAGGGCAACTCAAGCGCGTCCGCCCACTCGAACTCCACCTCGGCGCTGCCACCGCCCGCGCCGTTCGAGCTCGCCGTGGGGCGCGTGGCCGTGCGCCGTTCGGCCTCCTTCTCGCGCGCGATCTCCAGCATCGCCTCGGAGAAGTCGCAGCCGGTGACCGTCCCGCTGGGCCCGACCGCGCGCGCCAGTTCGAAGGCCAGATCGCCGGTGCCGCAGCACACGTCGAGCGCGCTCTGCCCGTGCTCGAGCTCCGCGCGCTCGACCGCGCGCTCGCGCCAGCGGCGGTCGAGCCCCGCCGTCATCACGTGGTTCATCCGGTCATAGACGCCCGCGATGCGGTCGAACATCGTCCGCACCTGGCCCGAGAACTCTTCCGAGTCGCGGCTCGGCTGCGCGGCCGGGCCGGCGCCCGTAGGGGGTGTCATCTACTCGCCCTGGAGAGAGGCGAGATAGTCGACGAGGGCGTCGAACTTCTCCTGGGGCAGGTCGGTGTACGGCGGCATGATCCCCGAGGGGTTCGTGAGCGTCCGGGCGATCGCCGCCCGCGGCAGCTTCGCGCCGATCTCGGTCAGCTCCGGACCGGGCCCGTCGTTGCCATTGTGGCCGAACCGGTGGCACGCCAGGCAGCCGGACTGCGCGGCGACGTCGCGGCCTGCCTCGTATTCGGCGGCCACCTCCTGCTCGATCTCGGTCGGTGAGCCGGCCGATGCGCCGAGGTAGGTGAGGAACGCCATCGAGATGATCGTCAGCACGGCCGCGGTGGTCGCGACGGGCCGCTTCTCGGGCCGGCGCTCAGGGCCCCGGTCGTAGAACGGCAGCATGAGCAGGAGCACCAGCAGGATGTTCGGGAGGATGATCGTGGCCAGCGGGACCAGCTCGGGCGGTTTGATCACGCGCAGGACCTCGAACAGGAAGAAGAAGTACCACTCGGGCCGCGGCGTGTAGGTGGTGGTCGTCGGGTCGGCCTTGGGACCCTGCTCGGCGCCGAGGACGATCGACAGGATCGCGATCACTGCGATCACGATCAGCGCCATCATGGAGTCCTTGGCGACGGCGTAGGGGAAGAACGGCTTGCCCTTCTTCTTCAGCGCCTCGTACTCGCGGAGGTACTGCTCCTTCTCGCGCCCGTTCATCCGATCTTCTCCTCGCGGAGGGACTTGGGCTTCGTCTCGGCCTTGGACCACGGCGGCGCGGTCGTCCCGAGCTTCACCACCAGGTACAGGTGGGCGAAGATCAGGGCGATGATCGCCCCGGGCACGAGCAGCATGTGTACCGCGTAGAAGCGGGAGATGGTCGTCGCCTCGAACTCGGCGCCCGCGCGTAAGAAGTCGGCCAGGTACGGGCCGACGACCGGGCCGGTGGCGGTGATGTTGTTGGCGACGATGGTCGCCCAGAAGGAGCGCTGGTCGAACGGCAGCAGGTAGCCCGTGAGGCCCATCACCAGCGTCATCACCAGCAACAGGACGCCGATCACCCAGTTCAGCTCGCGCGGGTACTTGTAGGCGCCGAAGAAGAACGTCCTCCCCATGTGGAGGAAGATCAGGACGATCATCACCGTCGCGCCCCACTTGTGCATGCCGCGCACGAACTCGCCGAGGAAGACGTCGTTGGTGATGTGGGTGATCGAGGCGTAGGCCTCGGTCGCAGAGGGCGTGTAGTACATCGCCAGGAAGACGCCGGTGATCGCCTGGGCGACGAACGCGAACAGCGTCGCCGAGCCGAGCGTGTAGAACCAGTTGGTGCCCTTCGGGACCTTGCGGAAGAGCATCCCGGTGAGGAAGCCCGTCGCCCCGGTCCGCTCGTCGACCCACCCGACCAGGTCGGCGGGGGCCTCCTTCGCCTTCTGGACGGCTCCGTTGCCGTTGCCGTTCGACTCGCCGGGCTTGGCCGGCTTGCGCAGGATCTGTGGAAGCTTGGGCATCAGCGATCGCTCACTCTGGGGGCGCCGCGGTCGTGGGCCGCGGCGGGTAGAGGTACTCCCAGATCCCACCGGTGAACTCGCCGGGATCGCGGGCGCGGACCGGCTCGAGGTCGGAGGTCACGCTGTAGCGGGGGCCGATCTCGAGCTGGCCGGCGGTGATGCGGGTCTGGAAGCGGTCGAGCGGGCGCACCGGCGGGCCGCCGATGACCTGGCCCTCGAAGTCGTAGACGCCGCCGTGACACGGGCAGATGAACGTCGAGGAGGCCTTGACGAACCGGACCGGGCAGCCGAGGTGCGCGCACCGGGTGGAGATCGCGATGTACTCGCCCGGGTTCTCAGCCTCGTTGATCTCCGGGTTGCCCTCACGGACGTAGACGGTGGTCTTCCCCGCCTCGCCGATGCCGTCGCGGATCGTGATCACGACGGCGGTGTACCCGTTGGGGTCGAAGTCGTCGAGCTCGCCGACAGCCTCCCAGTGCTCCTCCGGCGCGTCGAAGACGGGGGCGAGGGCGAAGCCCACGGTGGGCAGGAGCACGATCGAGATGCCGACGATGCCCGCCATCTGGCCGCCGGCGGTGAAGACGGCGCGGCGCGTCATCGTCTCCCCCTCGAAGTAGCCCGCGGGATCGGGCTTCTCGTGGGAGCCGTTCTGGCCGTTCTTCTTCTCGGGAGCGTCAGCCACGGGCGGGGGGGTCAGGAGGTTCGAAGTCTATTGAGTCAGCCGCCTCTCTAAGCGCGCTCTCGAACCCACCGTCGGCGGCTGCCGCGAGCGCGGCCGCCCACAGGGCGGGGGTCGGGTCGGCTCCGGGGGTCCCGCCTCGCAGCGAAGCCTTGGCCGCCTCGTGCGCGTCGGATGCCCCGCCGGCCACCGCGGCCGACGATGCCAGCCACAGCGCGCCGCGCCGTCGGCTCGGCCGCGGCGCCATCCGCCTGAAGCACGGCGCAGAGCGAGATCAGGTCGCCCAGCTCACGCACCGCCTCGAGGTCGCCCAGCCCCGCGAGGCGCTCGAGCCCGAGCGCGTACAGGTGGTCCCCCGCCAGCAGGGCCAGGTCGCTGTCGACCTTCTCCAGGATGCGCGGCACCCCGTAGTGGAGGAGATAACCCTCGCGGATCGCCTCGACGACGAAGGCGTACTCCGGCTCGGCCCCGGCGGCCCGGGGCCCGGCCGCGGCCAGCCGGCCCAGGGCCGGGTCGCCCTCGGGCTCACGCAGGTGCTCGGAGAGCAGCGTGTCGTCGTCGCGAACGGCGGCGACGAGGTCGCCCAGAGCTTGGTCTGCGCCTGCCACGGCGCGCGAGATTACCCGCGCGGGGGCTCAGTCGGGCAGTGGCTGGGTGCCCGGGGCGCGCAGGCCGTCGAGGATGACCTGCAAGTAGCGTTCCCAGCTCATCTCCATCGGGCCGATGCGGCCCTCGCTGAGGGCGCGCCCGAGACCGCAGATCAGGCCCGGCACGTCCTCCCAGATGATCTCCTCGCGCAGGCCGCCGCTTTCCTGGGCGCGCGCGACGAGCGGCTCGAGCAGCTCGGGCATACCCACGCCCTCGGCGCCTGCCCGCATCATCTCGGGCCGCTCGAACATCGCCTCCGAGAGCGATCTGTCACGGGCCATCACGCCCGCGGAGTAGCGCATGAACCCCTCGAACCCCGCCCAGGGGTCGGGGTCGGCCGTCGCCTCACGCGCGGCCTCGGCGAGGCCCTCGAAACGGTCGTCGATCAGGGCCTGGAGGAGGTCCTCCTTGTTCGGGAAGTGGCGGTAGACGGTCCCTACGCCAACGCCGGCGCGCCGCGCGATCTGGTCGACCTGGGCGTCGAAGCCGTGCTCGGCGAAGAGCTCACGGGCGGCTTCGATGATCCGCTTGCGGTTGCGCACGGCGTCGGCACGCTGGCAGCGCTCTGCGGGTTGCTTGGTTGTGGCTGTCGCATTTGGCATGGCTACTTCGTCTTACCTGTGACGGAGCTCACAGCAAACGGAATACTGATTCCGTATAGTGCTGGAAGCGGAACCGGAACTCAGGTTCCAGTATGCCACACATCGAGGCGGAAAGCGACCGAAGGGAGCACTCATGACGACGGACCAGGCAACACTCGAGAAGCGGCGCTGGATCGCGCTGGCGCTGCTCTGCGTGGCCCAGTTCGTGGTCGTGCTCGACGCGTCGATCACGAACGTCGCCCTCCCCACCATCGGCGAGTCGCTGGGCATCTCCCAGGACAGTCTCTCCTGGGTCGTCACCGCATACGCGCTCACCTTCGGCGGCTTCCTGCTGCTCGGCGGACGGCTCGCGGACGTCCTCGGGCGCCGCCGCGTATTCATGGGCGGCCTCGTCGTCTTCGCGCTGGCGTCGCTCGTCGGCGGCTTCGCGGAGTCCGAGGGCATGCTGATCGCCGCGCGGGCCGTCCAGGGCCTGGGCGCTGCGCTGCTCTCCCCCGCTGCGCTGTCGATCATCACCACCACCTTCAGGGACGGCTCCGAGCGCAACAAGGCGCTCGGCGTCTGGGGAGCCGTCGCCGGATCCGGCGGGGCCGCCGGCGTCCTGCTGGGCGGAGTCCTCACGGAGTACCTGGGCTGGGAGTGGGTCCTGTGGGTGAACGTGCCCATCGGGCTCGGCGCCGCGGCGCTCGCGCCGTCGCTGATCGGCGAGAGCCGCTCCGAGTCTCCTACGCGCAACTTCGACATCGCGGGCGCGATCTCCGTCACCGCCGGCCTCTCGCTGCTGGTCTACGCGCTGATCGAGGCGCCGGACGCAGGCTGGGGCTCGAGCCAGACGATCGGCCTGCTGGCTGCCGCGGCGGCCATGATCGCCGCGTTCGTCGCGATCGAGCTGCGCTCGGCCTCGCCGTTGATGCCCTTCTCGATCTTCCGGAATCGCACCCTCACCGGCGCGAACGTCGTGGGGATCCTGACCGGAGCGTCCCTGTTCAGCATGTTCTTCTTCATCTCGCTGTACATGCAGAACGTGCTGGGCTACAGCGCGATCAAGGCAGGGCTCTCGTACCTGCCGCTGGCGCTGTCGATCATTCTCGCCGCAGGAATCGCGTCCACCCTCGTCACGAGGATCGGCTACAAGCCGATCCTGGCGGCGGGCATGGTGCTGATCGCGGCGGGCCTGCTGTGGTTCAGCCAGATCTCGGCTGACGGCACCTTCCTGGGCGACGTCCTCGGCCCGTCGCTGCTGGCGGCCGTCGGTCTCGGGTTCGCGTTCGTACCGCAGACCATCGCCGCGGTCTCGGGTGTGAAGGACCACCTGGCCGGCCTGGCCAGCGGGCTCATCAACACCTCCCAGCAGGTGGGCGGCGCGCTGGGCCTCGCGGTGCTCTCAACGGTCGCGTTCCCGCAGATCGCGGACAACACCGCGGCGGCGGCCGGCGACCCGGCGGCGATCCCCGGGATCCTCACCGAGGGCTACGCCGACGCGTTCCTGGCCGGCTCCGTGATCGCCCTCCTGGGCCTGATCGCGACGCTGACCCTGATCAAGGGCAGCGACTCGAGGGCTCACGTGGAGATCGGCGACGGCTCGGAGATCGAGGGCCCGGGCACCGGCGCCGAGGCGAACGGCTCCGGCGACCCGGCCGAGGCAGAGCGCCAGCTCCAGACCGTCTAGGCCCCTCTCCCCCGGCTGATCCCCCCGCGCCGTCCCGTCCCTGCCGGCGGCGCGGGGGTCGGTCAGTCGTCGGAGCCGCTCGAGCCGGACCCGGAGCTGCTCGAGCCCGAGCCGGAGTTGTCGTCCCCGCTCTCGAACCCGCCGCCGTTGTCGTCGACGGCCGGCGTCGTGGTGGTCGGCGCGACCGCGGTGGTCGTCGTCGGTGCGACCGTCTCCGCGGCCTGCTCGGCCGCCTCCTCGCGCCGCTCCTGAGCGCGCTTTCGCCGCTCCTCACGCCGGTCTTGCGCACGGTCGCGGCGCTCCTCGCGACGGTCCGCCCGCTCCTCGCGGGCCTCGGGCGGCGCCAGCGCCCGTCCGGCGCTCAGGGGTGAGGCCGCGAGCCCGATCGAATCGTCGGAGATGGTGTTGACGAGCAGGCCGATTCCGGCCGCGGCGACGAGGCCGAGGACGGCGAGGATGCTGGCGAGGACGATCCGCTGACTCATTGGACTCACGCTAGCCCGACGTCGGTAAGGGGCTCTCCACCCCTTGGTCAAGGTTCGGCAAAGACTCCGAGCCGTCGGCCAGCGGCAGGTACGCGATCGCGCGCAGGCCACCGGAGGGTTGGTTGACCAGCTCGACCTGGCCACCCCACCGCTCGGCCAGGACGCGGACGATCGCGAGGCCGAGCCCCGTGCCCGCCCGGCCGGTCGATGCGCTCCCTCGGTAGAAGCGCTCGAGCACGCGCTCCGCCTCAGCCGGGTCGAGCCCGGGACCCTCGTCGTCCACCGCGACGTAGCCGAACGGGCCCTCCGAGCCGGCGGAGAGCGTGATCTGAGAGCCCGCCGGCGAGTAGCTGATCGCGTTCTCGATCAGGTTGTCGAGAATGATCCCGAGGTCCTCGCCCGCGGAGAGGACCTCGACCGCCGGACGGGATGCGAGCTCGAGGCTCATGCCCTGAGCCTCGGCGCGGGTGACCCAGCGCTCGCACGCAGCTCGGGTGACCTGGGCGAGCGAGATCGCGCGGGGCTCCGGCGCCCGCTCGTCGCCGCGCGCGAGGGCCAGGAGGTTGGTGAGCAGGCCGGTCAGGCGCTCGAGCTCGCGCTCGGCCTCGTCGAGCTCGCCCCGGACCTCCTCGGAGCCCGAGAGGTCCGACGCCGCCTCGATCCGTAGTCGCAGGCCGGTGAGCGGGGTTCGCAGCTGGTGCGAGGCGTTGGCGACGAAGTCGCGCTGCGACTCAACCAGCGCCGCCAGGCGCGCCGTCATCTCGTTGAACGCCGCCGCCACCTCACGCTGCTCGCGCGGGCCGCCCTGGCGCGCGCGGGCCTCGAGGTCGCCCTCGGTGACCCGCCGCGCGGTCTGGGCGAGCTCGCGGGGGGGCCGGGCGAGCGAGCCGGCGAGGAACCACGCGACCCCGATGCCCAGGAGCAAGGCCACCGCGCCGACGCCGATCAGCGCCAGCACGTCGCCGCGGATCTCGGACTTCACCGCGTCCACGCTCTGGGTCACGCGGACCGCTCCAGCGGGCGCGCGGTTGTGGACCACGGGCACCGCGCTGTAGAGGAGCGACTCGTCGAGTGAGGCGCTGTCGCGCGTCCCCTGCGAGATGTCCCCGCCGAGCGCGGTCTGGATCTCGGGCCGGCTCGCGTAGGAGGTTCCGATCAGCCCGGGGCCCGCCGAGTCGGCGATCAAGTTTCCCTCGGCGTCCGTGACGACGACGCGCCCGCCGAGCTGCTGGGCCGCTCGCTCCACGATCACCTGAAGGGCGTCGGGGTTGTCGAGGTCGTCGTTGACGTTCGCGGCGATCAACTGCGCCTGGGAGAGCGCGTCGGACTTGACCTCCGCGTCCACGCGCTTCGACGTGTTGAGGATGAGGGGGACCTCGAGGACGATGATGACCAGCAGCAGGACGTACGCGAACGCGAGCAGCAGCGTCGCCCGCAGGCTCAGCCCCCGCCGCTCAGGCGCCTTGCTCACCGGTCGGCTTCGCCGGCCGCCGAGAAGCGGAATCCCACGCCCCGGACCGTGTGGAGGTAACGCGGGTCCGTGGGGTCGTCGCCCAGCTTTCGCCGCAGCCCCGAGACGTGAACGTCCAGCGTCTTCGTCGAGCCGAACCAGTTCATGTCCCAGACGTCCTCGATCAGCTGCTCGCGCGTGACGACGGACCCGGCGTCGCGCATGAGGCGCAGCAGCAGGTCGAACTCCTTGCGCGAGAGCTCCACCGCCTCGCCGGAGAGCGCGAGCTCCCGGCGCTCCGGATCGAGGCGGACCTCGCCGATCTCGATCGGGCCCGAAACGTCATCGCGCGGGCCGCCGCCGGCCCGGCGCAGGACGGCACGGATCCGCGCGGTCACCTCGCGGGCGCTGAACGGCTTGGTCACGTAGTCGTCGGCCCCCATCTCGAGGCCGACGATCCGATCCGCCTCGTCGCCCCGGGCCGTGAGCATCACGATCGGGACCTCGCTTGTCTTCCGCAGCTCGCGGCAGACGTCGAACCCGGAGCCGTCCGGGAGCATCAGATCCAGCAGAACCAGATCGGGCTCCGCCGTCTTTCCCAGCTCGAGCCCCTCCGCGGCGGTCGAGGCGACGAGCGTCTCGAACCCCTCGCGGCCGAGCGCGTCGGCAAGGGGCTGGGTGATCGAGGTCTCGTCCTCGATCAGCAAGATGCGCCTCCGTCCCGGTAGGGCCATCAGTGGATCGTAGGAAACGGCACTGCGACGGCCGGGCAACCCGTTCGTGGGCCGCCCGGCCGTCCGCGCCGATGAGGGGTCCTCAGTCGTCGTCGCCGCCACTGCCGTGGCCGGACGAGTCACCGCCGGACGAATCGTCGCCGCCGCTGCCTGGGCCGCTCGAGTCGTCGAACCCGTCGTCGTCACCGCTGCCCGGACCGCTCGAGTCGTCGTCGAACGAGTCGTCGTGGCCGCTGGAGACGGAGCCGGGGCCGCTGTTCAGGCTGCCCGGGCCGCTGTTGTCGGTGCGAGTGACCGGCGCGCCGGTGCACTCCGGGTCGTTGGCGTGCTCGGCCTCGTCGCAGGGGCCCGAGATGTCCTCGCCGGCATCGTCGTCATCGGCAACGCCGTCGTCCTCGGGATGATCGCGACCGCGACCGCCGTGGTCGTCGCCTCGATCCTGACCGCCGCCCGCGCACTCCGGGTCGTCGGCGTGCTCGGCCTCGTCGCACGGACCCGAGACGTCCTCACCGGTGGTGGTCGTCGCGTCGTTCGTGCTGGTCGTGGCCTCGGTTGTCGTGCCCGAAGGCGAGTCGTCGCCCAGTTGGGCGAACGCGACCGTCGCGCCGGTGATCACCAGCACCAGGGTGAGGCCGGTGAGCAGGAGCTTCTTGAGCGAGCCGTCCGTCATCGGTCCTCACCCCCGCCGCCGCCATGGCCGCCGCCGTTGCCGCCGCGATCGTGCTTCTCGATCTTCGAGGCGACCCACGGACCGCTGTTGCCGTCGCGGGTGGCGCGAACCTCGACGTCCAGGCCGGGGTGAATCCCGCCGAAGCCGTCGATCCGCTGGAACTTCGTCCCGTTGGTGACCTTGATCGTCACGTTGCTGTGGTTCTCAGGGTTCATCCGGAACGTCTTCGCGGCGCTGTCCTTCGAGAGAACCGGCCCCTCGAACTCCATCGCCGTGGCGGCCTGGGCCGCCGTCAGGGTCGCGGCGGCTGCGATGGTTGCGACGCTCGCCGCAATCCACCCTCGCCGGCCACGCTGGCCTGTCTTGAACATGTGGCATCCCTCCTTGGGGGTCGTTGTCATGACCCCACGATGAACGGGCCGCAACAGGGCCCGGACAACGCACCCCAAGGGGGCGGGAAGGCTTTGGTTAGGGCTTGGTAAGGGCCGCCGCGAAGGCCGCCGCCGCCCCTCCCGTCGACCTCCCTAGTCCAGCTTCACCGTCCACGGGAGGGCACCGTCGGTCTCGCAACGGTGGGGTTCGTCCGCGTCACCGAAGTAGACGTCCAGTGCCGAATGGATCGTCCCTTTCGCCTTGTGGGCGTTGACTAACTTGCCCTTGCATCCGCAGTCCCAGCCCCCCTTGAACGAGCCGTTCCTGCGGACCTTCATCGGATCCGCGTAGAAGGTCGTCTCGATCGGAGCATGTCCAAAGCACGTGAGTGGAACGCCCACCCCCTCCTCCTCGCTGCCGGCGAGGAGTTGCTCACCGTCCGGTAGCTCCCCTGCTTCTTCGCGGCTCGAAGGTGACGGGCGCTCGTTGACCTCGAGCGATCCGTCGAACTCGCCTCGGCGAGCGTCGATGCGGCGAATGCCGCGGCGCTGACGCACAGCGCGCTGACGGTGTACAGCGAGGTTCGGCGTGTGGTCATGGCGTTTCCCCCTTGTCGATTTCCATGACCCGGTTGTACGCGCGGTGTCCGAAACCGTTACGAAAGCCGGAGCGCGTGAATCGCCACCGGCGCGGCCTTCCCCCTGAGCTCCAGCGAGCCGCGCGGCTCGAGCTCCGACGCCCTCGTGCTCCAGCAGGCAGCGGGTCGCCTCGGTGACGCAGCAGCGCCTCCCCGAGCTCGCGAGTGGCGTCCTGCACGCGCGCGGCGACATTCACCGGGATCGCCGACCACGCCGAGCTCGGCCAGACCGCCGCCGCCGATCGTGCCCGACCAGAACCAGGCCCGAGTTGACCCCGATCCCGATGCGGCAGCGCTCGCCGAAGTGGGAGTCGACGGAGCGAGCATGCTCCTTCGCAGCGACCAGCGCCCGGTCGGCATGGTCCGGGAGCGGCTTCGGGGCGCCGAAAACGCCCGAGCAGCCCGTCGCCGAGCAGCTTGTTGGCGTGTCCGCCGTGCCGCGGTCAGCGATCGGGACCACCACCCTCGAAGAACTCGTTCAGGTAATCCACCGCCTCGCGGGCCGTCGCGCGGTCGGCGAACGTCGTGAAGCCGCGGATGTCGACGAACAGCGACCGTCACCATCGCCCACTCGGGCTCGATCCGGGCGCTCACCGCGGCTCGGGCGTGCCGCAGCCAGAGCGACACGTGCGCCGGGCTGCATCGTCTCGGCGACGACGCCGCGGAGCTCGGCGCTCGAGCGCGTCGAGGTCGACCTCGTCGCGCAGGCGCGTGCCGAAGCGCTCGAGGGTGCGCTGCGGCGTCGTAGCGGCGCCGGTAGAAGCGGCGGTCGACGAGCTCCTGGATCCGCGCGCCGGCCGGGCGGAACAGCGCCGCGACGGCCAGCGTCGAGCCGGCGATCGCGAGGTCCGAGTCGGACGTGAGCCGCTCGAGCACGAGCTGCAGCAGCAGCACGCTCCCGAGGTAGATGGCCGCCAGCGTCGCGGTGAGCGCGCCGTAGACCAGCGTGCGGTTGATGACGACGTCGATGTCGTAGAGGCGGTAGCGCAGGATCGCGATGCCGATCGCCGACCGGGAGCGCCGAGAACGCTCGAGCACGATCGCGGCGTTCGAGACGCCTCGCCCACGACGTCGTAGCCGGCGAAGCCGAGCGCGAAGCGACGACCGGCGACGACGCACCGGCGCAGCGCGAGCCACTTGAGCTGCTGGCGCTCGCTCGCCCGCGCGCGCGCCGGAAGCGGACGACGAGCGAGGCGACCGAGCCGACGATGCCCGACGAGCAGCAGCAGGAACGACGAGGCCCGTCGACCGCGTCGCCGAAGCGACGCTGTCGACGCCGAGCGGGTTCTCGAGCTGCGGGAAGTCCTCGAGCGGTCCCGGATGCAGGCCCGCGCGTGACGAAGGCCACCGGCGATGCCGCAGCGCGGCGAACCAGGCGACCGGCCGCCAGCGCGGCGACGAGCAGGCGGCCGTCGGGGAACAGCAGCAGGAGGAATGTCGCCGGCACGAGCGACTGCACGGGATCCAGGCCAGGCTCGCGTACGCACGCGGCCAGGTCTCGCCGAGCGCCTCGGAGCCGCGCGTCGGCCGTCGAGCCAGTACGTCGGCGTAGGCGTCTGCGAGCGCCGAGCGCGAAGGCCGCAGCGCCGCGCCGACAGAAGCAGCCAGCCGATCGGGTTGCCGGGCTGGCGCGAGCGCCACCAGCGCGCCGACAGCGGAGAAGACCGAGGCACGATCAGCCAGCGACAGCACCGACGCCGGAGCTGCCGCCGTCGACCGCCAGCCGCGCACGACGCCGATGCCGGCAGCGAGCAGCAGTGACCGACGCAGCGCCGCCAGGCCCCAGGCCAGACGCCGCGGCGCTGCGCGCGCTCATCGGCTCGCCCGCCCGCAGCCAGAGCGACACGTGGGCCGGCTGCATCGTCTCGGCGACGACGCCGCGGAGCTCGGCGTCGAGCGCCTCGAGGTCGACCTCGTCGCGCAGCCGCGTGCCGAAGGCCTCGAGCGTGGCTGCGGCGTCGTAGCGGCGGCGGTAGAAGCGGCGGTCGACGAGCCCCTGGATGCGCGTCCGCGCCGGGCGGAACAGCGCCGCGACGGCGAGCGTCGAGCCGGCGACCGCCAGGTCCGAGTCCGACGGTCAGCCGCCGCAGCGCGAGCTGGAGCAGCAGCACGCTGCCGAGGTAGGCGGCCGCCGAGCGTCGCCGTCAGCGCGCCGTAGACGAGCGTGCGGTTGATGACGACGTCGATGTCGTAGAGGCGGTAGCGCAGGATCGCGATGCCCGGCGGCCACCGGGATCGAGCAGGAAGCCGAGCGAGCACGATCGCGACAGCCGACTCGTCGCCCGAGACGTCGATGAGCCGGGATCGATGACGACGACGACGACCACGCGGCCGCGGCCGGCGACGCGAGCCACTTGATCTGCTCGCGCTCGATCGCCGGTCGCGCGGCGGAAGCCGGAGGAAGAGCGAGACGACGCGGCGAGCGCCAGCCGACGATCATCAGCAGCCGAAGCCCGGAGAGGCGCCCAAGCACGCTCGACCACCCCGAGCGCCGATCGGTGCCGACCGGGTTCTCGACCGGGTAGTCCTCGAAGCGGCCCCGGCGCGAAGCGCGTCGCCGACGCACGAGCAGGCTCCCGGCGAGGCGCGACGCCACGCGACCACGGCGCCAGCGCCGCGCGCGAGAGGAGCCGTCCGTCGGGGAACAGCAGCGAGCAGGACAGCGTCACCGCCGGCAGCATCGCCGAACCCAGATCCAGTTCGAAGCCAGCGCCGCGAGCGTCGCCGCCGGGCAGGCGCGTCCGGGTCGACGTGAACGCCAGGCTCGGCGTAGCCGTCGGTCGGCGAGGACCCGACTCAGGGCGACGCCGGCGACCGCGCAGAAGATCCAGCCGATGGGGTTCTCGGGGCGCCGTGACGCGACCAGCGCGCCGACGCGCCGAGCAGACCAGCGACGGTCGCCGCGAAGCAGAGTACAGGCGATGCCGTCAGCCCGACACTCGTCGAGATGGCGGCGCCCGCGAGCGCCGAGCGCGACCAGCAGCCCGCGCAGCGGCGAGCACCGACGCGAGCCCGGACAGCGCCAGCTCACGACCGCGGCCGCCTCCCGTCAGGCGCTCGCGCCCGGGTCGATGCCATCCTCGCCGCAGCGCAGCGCTCAGTCGCGGAGCCATCCGGTACCATGACCGACCCTCCAGGAGGGCGCCGTGCCGGTTACGAAGTCACCGCCGACGACGGGCTATCGTCGCGCCGTGGCGGTCGCGATCGGCGCTGCTCGGGCCCCCCGCGCGTGGAGCGCGACGGCGCGCCGGTGTCGTTCGACACCCGCAAGGCGACCGCGCTGCTCGCCTACCTGGCGCTGGCCGAGCGGCCGCGCCGCGCGAGGCCCTCTGCGAGCTCCTCTGGCCCGAGCACGACCCCGACACGCGCGCGGCGCGCTGCGGCGGACGCTCTCGACCCTGCGCAGGCGATCGGGGAGGAGTGGCTCGACGACGACGGGCGACCGCGTCGCGCTCGCGGCGGGCCCGGGCCTGGACCTCGACGTCGCGGCGCTTCCGCGCGCTGAGCCGCCGAGGCGCCGCCGGACGAGCTGCGCCGAGGCCGTCGCGCTCTTCGGCGGCGACCTGCTCGAGGGCTTCGCGCTGCGCGACAGCCCCGACGTTCGACGACTGGCAGGTCGCTGCGAGGCGCGACGCGCTGCGCCGCGAGCTCGGCGCCGGCGCTCGGCGCCTGGTCGCGAGCGCTCGCCGCGGCGCGGCGACCACGCGGCGCGCGATCCCCCACGCGCGCGCGCCGGCTCGAGCTCGACCCGCTGCACGAGCCGGCCCACCGTGCGCTGATCCGCCTCTACGCCTGGACGCGGCGACCGCGCGGCCGCGCTCGAGCAGTACCGCGCCTGCGTGCGGACGCTGAGCCAGGAGCTCGGCGTCGGCCCCGGTCGACGAGACCACGGCGCTCTTCGAGCGAGTCGAGCGAGGGCGACGCTCGCGCCGCGCCCAGCGCCGCCGCCGGCCGCGCGGCGCCGTCGCGCCGCCGCCGCCGCCGGAGCTGCCGCTCGTCGGGCGCGAGGCCGAGCTCGCGGCGCTGCTCGGCGGCTCACGGGCGGCCGGCGCCCGACGGCCGCCTGGCCGTCATCGAGGGGGAGGCGGGCATCGGCAAGACGCCGCCTGGCGCGAGGAGCTGATCGCGCGTGGCCGCGGAGCGCGGGCGCACCGTGCTGGCGGCCGCGCTGCCACGAGGACGAGGCCGGGCGTCGCCGTACGGCCCGATGGTCGAGCTGCTGCGCGGCAGGCGCTCGGCGGCGGCGGACGACGCCGGCCGGCGCGTGTCCCGCCCAGCGCCTCGCCGACGCGTCGCTCCTGGTCCCCGAGCTCGCCGCCGTGCGGGGGACGCTGCCGCCGCCGGTCCGCTCGAGCGGCCCGGGGCGCCGAGCGCGGCTGCTCGAGGGCGTCGCGGCGGTGCTCGGCGGCGGCCGTGCGGCGGCGCGAGGCCCGGCGTGCGTTCGTCGACGACGTGCACGCGGCCGACGAGGCGACCGCTGGACGCGCTCGCGCTACCTCGGCCGCCGGCTCCGCGGCCGGCCGCTGCTGCTGGCTGGTCAGCTGGCGCAGCGAGGGCGTGCCGCCCGGGCCACCGGCTGCGGCGCCTGGCCGCCGAGCTGCGCGCGCGGCGGCGCGGCGACCGTGTCGTCACGCTCGGCCGCCTCGGCGAGGACGAGGTCGCCGACGCTCGTGCGCGACGGCCCGGCCGGACGCGGACGCCGAAGCTCGAGCGGCGGGTCTTCATCGAGAGCGAGGGCCTGCCGCTGTTCGTGGCCGAGTACCTCGCCGCGCTGGGCGCGGGCGACGAGGGCGGCCCAGGCGGCCGCTGCCCGCGAGATGCGCAGGCCTGCTCGGCGCGCGGCTCGGCGGCTCGGGGCAGGTATGGCGCGCCAGGTGCTCGCGGCGGCCGCGGTGATCGGGCGGTCCTTCGACCTCGACACGCTGCGCGAGCGGCGAGCGGGCGCAGCGACGAGGAGGCGGTCGGCGGCCCTCGAGGAGCTCGTCGGCGCGCGGCCTGGTGCGCGAGACTCTCGAGCCCGAGCCCGCCTACGACTTCGCCCACGAGAAGCTGCGCGCGCTGGTCTACGAGCGAGACCGGCCCGGCGCGCCGGCGGCTGCTGCACCGGCGCGCCGCCGACGGCCTCGCGCGGCGCAGCCCGGGCCCGAGGCGCGGCGCTCGTCGCGCAGCCACCTCCAGGCTGGCCGGCGATCGACGCGGCGCCGCCGAGCAGCACCGGCTCGCCGCCGAGCACGCGGCCGCGCTGCTCGCCAACGCCGACGCGCTCGAGCACCTGAGGCGGCGCTCGCGCTCGGCCACCCCGACCCGCGGCGCTGCACGAGCGCATCGGGGACCTCCGGACGCTCCTGGGCGACTACGCCGGCGCGCTGGCGAGCTACGAGAGCGCGGCGGCCGAGGCGACGCCCGAGCGCGCTCGGCGGCGCTCGAGCACAAGCTCGGCGCGGTGCACCAGCGGCGCGGCGAGTGGGAGCGCGCCGAGGCCCGCTGCGCGCGCGCGCTGGGCGCGGCGCGCGCGGACGACGCCCGAGTCTGCGGGCGCGCATCCAGGCCGACCTGAGCCTTACGCTCCATCAGGGCGGGCGATCGGAGCGGGGCGGCCGACGCTCGCGGCAGGCGCCGTGGAGCTGGCCGAGGCGGCGGACGACGGCCGGGCCCAGGCGCAGGCCCACAACATCCTCGGCGTGCTGGCCCGCGGCCGAGGGGACCTGCGAGGCCGGCGCGCGCGAGCTCGAGCGCAGCCTGGCCCTTGCGCCGCGAGCTGGGGGACGAGGCGGCGCAGGCCGCCGCGCTCAACAACCTGGCCCTGGTCGGCCGCGAGCCGGCGACCTCGACGCGCGCCCTCGAGCTGACCGAGCAGGCGCTCGCGCTCTGCGCGGCCTACGGCGACCGCCACCGCGAGGCCGCGCTCGAGAACAACCTCGCCGACCTCCACCACGCCGCCGGGCGCGCCGAGGAGGCGATGGCGCACCTCAAGCGGGCGGTGGCGATCTTCTCCGAGGTCGGCGCCGACGAGGCCACCCGCTGCCGGAGATCTGGAAGCTCGTCAGCTGGTGAGGCCGGCGCTCACCGGGCCGCCCCGGAGCGCCGCCCGCGCCGCCCAGTAGCCGCACATCCCGTGCACCCCGCCGCCCGGGGGGCGTCGACGACGAGCAGATGAAGAGCCCGTCGACCGGCGTCGAGTACGGGACCGGCGCGCGACCGGCCGCGTGAAGAGCTGGCGGAGGTCCTGGACGCCGCCGTTGATGTCGCCGCCGACGTAGTTCGGGATTGCGCCGCTCGACCTCGGCGGTGTCCATCGCCGAGCGCGCGAGCGATCGCGGTCGCGGAAGCCCGGGCGCGAAGCGCTCGACCTGCGCCTCGATCGCCGCCGGTCATGTCGCGGGTCGAGCCGTGCGGCACGTGGCAGTAGGCCCAGGCCGTGTGCTTGCCCGCGGGCGCGCGGCGCGGGATCGAACAGGCTCGGCTGCACGAGCAGCACGAACGGCCGCTCGGGATGCTCGCCCGCGGACGGCGGCGTCCTCGGAGGCCGCGATCTCGTCGAGCGTGCCGCCGCAGGTGGACGGTGCCGGCGCGGGCGCACCTCCGGCGCGGTCCACGGGATCGGCCCGTCGAGCGCCCAGTCGAGCTTGAAGACCCCGGGCCCGTAGCGGTAGCGGCGCGAGCCGCGCGCGCGTAGCCGCGCCGGCAGCCGGTCCCCGGCGAGCGCGCAGCAGCTGGCGCGGGGTCACGTCGAGCAGCACCGTGCCGAGCCCGGCGAGCTCGTCGAGCGACTCCACCCAGCGGCCGGTCTCGATCTCTCCGCCGAGCGAGCGCAGGTGGGCGGCGAGCGCGTCGGCGAGCCGCTGCGAGCCGCCGCGCGCGACCGGCCAGCCGACCGCGTGCGCGCTCGATCGCCAGCACGAGCCCGAACGCCGCGCTCGCCGGGCGTCCGCAGCGACAGCATCGAGTGGGCGGCAGCAGCCGGCGAGCGAGCGCCCGCGCGCGCTCGCCCTCGAAGCGCGAACGGGCCAGGCCCGCTCGCCGAGCGGATGCGCGCTCGACGGCCGAAGCGGGCCATGAGGAGGGGATGGCGCGGCAGGCCGAGCGGGCCGAGGATCTCCGCGCATCAGCTCGTCGGCGTCTCGGACCAGCGGCTCGAACAGCCGGCGGTAGGCGTCCGCGTCGGCCCGAGGCCAGCGGCCGTCTCCTCCACCGAGCGCTCGAGGATCACCGCGGAGCCGTCGTCGAGCGGGTGCGCCAGCGGCGCGTCGGGGTGGACCAGCTCGAGCCCGTGCTCGGCCGAGCGGCAGGCTGCGCAGGAACGGCGAGGCGAGCGCCAGGGCGTGGACCGTGGAGCAGGTGTCGTGGACGAAGCCCGGGAAGCGTCAGCTCCTCGGAGCGGCAGCCCGCCGCCGATCGTCTCGCGCGCCCTCGAGCACGCGTCACCGCGGCCCGCCCGGGCCAGCACGATCGCCGCGGCCAGCCCGTTCGGGCCCGAGCCGACGACGACGGCGTCGGCGGAGCGATCAGGCAACCGCGCGATCGCGCCTGAACAGCGCGCTTCACGCCCGGCCGGGAGCGCCCAGCGTGTAGAGCGGTCGAGCGGATCGCGGAGCTGTGCCAGACGTTCCGCCACTTCGACCACTGGCGCTTCTTGTCGACGCAGACGACCTGGGTGTCCACCTCGGCCTCGTGGTCGAAGTGGGCGGCCAGGCGCGGTCAGCGTGTGCTGCCAGAAGCGGTCCTCCTGCTTGTGCCCGCCCATCGTCAGCCCGATCTCGAAGATCGGGTCGCTGGCGCGCATCAGCACCTGGGCCTGAGCCACGGTCTCGTCCTCGACCTCGGTCGCGCTGAAGGTGATCCAGCCGGCGAACATGTGGCCCTGCGGCGTCATCAGCGTGAACGACTCCTCGTCGGCGTACAGGACCATCACGCCGGTCGAGAGCTTCATCTTGCCGGGCAGCGTCATGTTGAGCAGCGCCACGTCGCCGGGCTCGATCCCGGTCAGCGGCCCGTAGAAGCGGTTGCCCTCCGGCCAGAAGTCCGGGAAGTGCTCCTTCCAGGTGGCGATCAGCTCGGTCGGGCGAGACGCGCTCGGCCGGCAGGCGCACCTGGTAGGTCTTCTGCCACATCTTGCCGAAGCCCTGGATCGGGCGAGGCGAGCCGCCGGCCCTCGACGTTGATGTTCAGCGGCGCCCTCGGGCACCTCCGAGACCTTCAGCCGTCGACACCGACTTGGCCCAGCTCGTCGCGTCGCGTGCGGCGGCCTGCTCGTCGCCGTGCTCGTTGCTCGTCGCTCATCGGCTCCTCCTCAGGACGCGCCGGCCGCGGCCAGGGCGTCGGCCTCGGAGTCGTGGATGCCGACCGCCTCGTCGAGGCGGGTCAGCTCGAAGATCTGCCGGTAGTGGTCGGACAGGCCGTAGGCGAGCACCTGCTGGCCCTGGCGCTGGGCGCGCACGAGCAGGGTCACGAGCAGGCCGATGCCGCCACTGTTCATGTAGTCGAGGCCGGTGAAGTTGAGGACGATCGCCCGCACGCCGTCGCCGCTCGCGCGTCGTAGGCGTCCATCAGCACGTCCTCGCTCTGGGCGGTGATGTCGCCCTTGATGTCGATGACGCGGGCCGCCTCGGAGACCTCGCGCACGTCGAAGCGTGGTCGCTGCCTCAGGCATCGTGCTCTCCTTCCGCGCCGCTCACGGCGCTGTCCTCGTGTCGACGATCGTCATGAAGTCGGCCAGCCGCGTGATCTCGAAGATCTCGCGGTAGTGGTCGGACAGGCCCGCAGGCGCTGCACCTCGACCCCGTGCGCCGCGGGCCTGGGCCAGCAGCCCGACGATCAGGGCGATCCCGGTGCTGTTGATGTAGTCGGCGCCGGCGAAGTTGAGGACGACCGACGTCGGCGCCGCCGCCGGTGGCCTTCGCGTATGCGGCGTTCGAGCGCGCGCTCGGCGGACGAGTTCGAGCTCCCCCGTCAGGTCGATGACCGCGCGCGCCGTCCTCGCGTCGCGCACCGTTACCTCGCAGCTCACGCGTCGGCATCGTCCGTCTCCTTCCAGGCGCAGGACGAGCTCGAGCGTGTGGCCGCTTGCCCGTCGCTCGTGACTCGCGCCTCGTCGACCATCTTCTCGATCAGGAACAGCCCCCAGCCGCGCGGCGTCTGGCGGCCCTCGAGCTTGGCCTCGAGGTCCGGCGCCTCCGGCTCGGCGAGCTCGCCGCCGCTCGCCGGGTCGCTGATCTGGACGCGCAGGCGATCCGCGGACTGCAGCGACGCGGATCGAGACGGGGCGGTCGGCCCGGTACTCGTTGCCGTGCTCCATCGCGTTCATCGTCGCCTCGGCCGACCGCGGTCTTCAGCCGCTCGAGGCGGATGGGCTCGAGGCCGAGCCCCGCGACCGCGTCGCGTCGACCCGCGCCATCGCCTCGCGCTCGTTGCCGGGCGCGCTCGGCAGCTCGAACTCGGCGAGCACCGCAGCCGTTCGGCCTGCGGCACGCCGAGCGCTCGCCGCCGGAG
Organism: uncultured Solirubrobacterales bacterium; assembly: GCA_963729505.1. Lineage (GTDB taxonomy): Bacteria > Actinomycetota > Thermoleophilia > Solirubrobacterales > 70-9 > JBDTSW01. The sequence goes on along the minus strand of CAVSOA010000002.1, from coordinate 256,032 downwards.
CGCTCGAGGGTGACCATCGTGATGTCGTCCTCCTGCTCGGCGCCGGGGCCGGTGAAGTGCGTCGAGTCGCGCGAGGACGCGGTCGATCAGCTCGCTGGCCGCCGGCGCGTCGGCCACGGTCTCCTTCAGGCGCGGGAAGCCGAACATCTCGCGCTCGGGGTCGTGCGCCTCGACCACGCCGTCGGAGTGCAGCAGGACGCTGTCGCCGGGCTGCGAGCGACGGCCTCCTTCTCCTCGTAGGACATGCCCGGCATCAGGCCCGAGCGGCATGCCCCGCGCGCGCAGCTCGACGACGCCGTCCGCGGTCTTCACGTAGGGCAGGTCGTGGCCGGCGTTGGCGAACCGCAGCAGCCCGCTGCCGGGTCGAGCACGCCGTAGAGGCAGGTGACGAACATCTTCTCCGGCATGTCGGGGCAGAGGTGCTCGTTGACCCGCTCGAGCACCGCGCCCGGCTCGATCGAGCCGCTGCGCCGAGGCGCGCAGGACGCTGCGCGTGGCCGACATCACGAGGGCGGCCGGGACGCCCTTGTCGGTGACGTCGCCGACCACGAAGCCGACGCGCCGTCGGGCAGCGGGATCACGTCGTAGAAGTCGCCGCCGACCTCGCGGGCGGGCCGGTAGTAGGCCGCGACCTGCCAGCCCGGCAGCTCGGGCAGCTCCTTGGGCAGGAAGTTCTGCTGGATCAGCCGCGCGACCTCGAGCTCCTGCTCGAAGCGCTGCCGGGTCGCCGCCTCGGCCTCCTGCTCGCGCACCAGCTGCCGACCCGCAGCGCCGGCGCCGCCTGGGCGGCCAGGTTGTCGAGCAGCTTGCGGTCGTCCGAGGAGTACTCCTGCTCGGAGAGGCGCGGGCCGAGATTCAGGACGCCGATCAGCTCGCCCTGGCTGACCAGCGGCACCACCAGCCTCACGCCGGCCTCCTTCAGCTCGGCGAGCGCCGGCGAGTCGAGGTCCAGCCCCTCGACCTCCACGGCGCCGCTCGCGCTCTGGAGGTAGGCGAGGAGCGGATCGTTGGGCGCGATGTCCACGGGGGAGGCGTCCGCCGTGGATACCTCGATGCCCTGCCGCGCCGCGCGCCAGAGGCTTCCGGGCGCTCCTCGGTCTGCTCGCGCTTGCGCGTGCGCCCCGCCGGAAACGTCTGTCTGAGTGATGCCATCCGGACTCCTTTGTACGGCGTCCGGGGTCCGGAAAGCGTTACGGCACCCCCGTCACAGGCCCCAGTACTGCAGCCACTCTCGCGCCTGGGAGCTATTTACGCAAGCTGAGCCGCTCCAGTTAGCACGGCGTCCGGGACTAGGTTCTCTTAGGAAGGCCTCGGTCGAACGCCTCGCGAGACGCGTCCACGGTGCGCTCGATCGCTGCCTCGTCGTGGGCGAGCGAGACGAACCAGGCCTCGTACTGCGAGGGGGGCGGGTAGACCCCGCGGTCCAGCAGCGCACGTGCGAAGGCGCCGTAGGCCTCGTGGTCGCAGGCGGCGGCTCCCGCGAAGTCCGTCGGGGCCTCGGCGGCGAAGAATGGAGTCACGAGCCCGGGCACGGCCGTGACGGCCACGGGATGGTCGCCGGCGGCGTCGGCCAGGCCCTCGGCGAACAGGCGCGTGAGATCACGGAGCTGGTCGTAGGCGGCGGCGTCGAGCTCAGCGAGAGTGGCGAGTCCCGCCGCGACCGCCAGCGGGTTCCCCGAGAGGGTGCCCGCCTGGTAGACGTCGCCCGCCGGGGCGACCATGTCCATCAACTCGCGCCGGCCCCCGTAGGCCGCGAGCGGCAGGCCGCCGCCCAGCACCTTGCCCATGATCGTCAGGTCGGGCCTCACCTCGTAGTGCGCCTGCGCTCCGCCGCGATCGACGCGGAAGCCGGTGATCACCTCGTCGAGGACGAGCAGCGCACCGTTCGCATCCGCCTGGGAGCGCAGCAGCCCGAGGAAGCCATCCGCCGGGGGAATCAGACCCATGTTCGCCGCGACGGGCTCGGCGAGAATCGCCGCCAGCTCGTGCTCGGCGACCGCGGCGGTGAGAGCCTCCGGGTCGTTCCACGGGACGACGACCGTGTCGCGCGCCGCGGACTCGGTGACGCCGGGACTCGCGGGGATGCCCTGCGTGGCGAGACCCGAGCCGGCCTCGGCCAGGAGCCCGTCGACGTGGCCGTGGTAGGCGCCGGCGAATTTCAGGACCTTGTCGCGGCCGGTGGCCGCGCGCGCCAGGCGCAGCGCGCTCATCGACGCCTCCGTGCCGGAGTTGACCAGCCGGACCATCTCCACCGACGGCATCCGCTCGGCGACCTCGGCCGCCAGCTCGACCTCGGCCTCGGTCGGCGCGCCGTAGGACGTGCCTCTCGCGGCGGCCTCCTGGACCGCCTGGACGACGGCGGGATGCGCGTGCCCGAGGATCAGCGGCCCCCACGAACAGACCCAGTCGACGTAGCGGTTGCCGTCGACGTCGATCAGCTCGGCGCCCTCCCCGCGCTGGATGAAGATGGGGTGCTCGCGGCCGATCGAGCGCATCGCCCGCACCGGCGAGTTGACCCCGCCCGGCAGGAGCCCGACCGCGCGTGCGTAGATGGCCTCGGAGGCGCTGGTGTCCGGGGTCACTTCGCGGCGAGCGGGGCGTCGGCGGCGGCCGCCGCCTTGGGGTCCGCCTCCCACGCCGCGTAGTCGTCCGTGAAGTAGTGAAGGCGGATCTTCTTGAACTCGGTCGAGGAGTAAAGGACCGCGCGATCGTCGCCATGGAGGTCGTGTTCGTCCGCGATCGAGTCGAGGATCGCGTCGCATTCCTCCTTGGAACGCCCGTGGGCCATGGTGAACACCGAGTACGGCCAGTCGGCGTAGGTCGGGCGCTCGTAACAGTGGGAGACGCCGCGGACCGCGGCCATACGTGCCCCTGTATCCAGGACCTTCTCGTCGGGCACCCGCCAGACGCCCATGCCGTTGGCGGAGAAGCCGGCGCGGCGGTGGAAGAGGATCGCGGCGACCCTGCGCAGGATCTTCCGCTCACACATGCCCTCGAGGTGGGCGAGCAGCTCGGGCGTCGTCATCCCGATCTCGGCGGCGGCCTCGTCGTAGGGGCGATCGACGACCGCCATCGGCCCCTGGAGGGCCTGGATCACGGCGATGTCGCGATCGTCGTACGGCTGCGCCTCGAGCTCTCGGGGCGGGGCGGCCGCTGCCGTGGCGGCCAGCGCGTCGGTCCCCTTCTCCATCTCCAGGTTCATGTTGATCTTGAACAGGCGCAGCGTCGGGAGCTGGCGGATCGACTCGGCGCCGGTCAGCTCCTGCATTACGTCCAGCGTGCCCTGCAGGCCCAGCTCGGAGTCGGGCGGCGTCGCGATCGTGAACCAGAGGTTGAATTCGTGGGTGCGCAGATAGTTGTGGGAGACGCCTGGGTGGGAGTTGATGATCTTCGCGGCGCGGTGCGGGTGCTCGGAGTCGACCTTCGCGGCGACGAGCATCGAGGAGTAGCCCAGCGCGCGGGTGTCGAAGATCGGGGTGATCTCGCGGATGATCCGCTCGCGAACCAGCCTGTCGGTGCGCTCCATCACGTCGTCGAGCTCCAGCTCGGCCTCGGCGGCGATCGGCGCGAACGGCTGCTCGGCGAGCGGGAACCGCGACTGGAGCAGGTTCATCAGCCGCTTGTCGTCGTCGTCAAGCGGGATCGCCGCGCCGTCCTTGCGCGAGCGCAGCTTCGGTCTGGCGCCGTTGCCTACGTCAGCCATCCCGCGATCTCCTTCGCGTAGTAGGTGATGATCACGTCGGCGCCGGCCCTGCGGATGGCCACCAGTGACTCGGTCGCCGCGGCCTGCTCGTCGATCCACCCGTTCGCCGCGGCCGCCTTCAACATCGCGTACTCGCCGGACACCTGGTAGGCGGCCAGCGGCACGTCGAAGCGTTCGCGCGCGCTCCTGATCAGGTCCAGGTAGGGCCCAGCCGGCTTCACCATCACCATGTCGGCCCCCTCGTCGACGTCGAGCCCGATCTCGCGCATCGCCTCGCGGGCGTTGGCCGGATCCATCTGGTACCCGCGCCGGTCGCCGTACTCCGGCGTCGACTCGGCCGCCTCGCGGAACGGGCCGTAGAAGGCGGAGGAAAACTTCGCGGCGTAGGAGAGGATCGCCGTGTTGGGGTGGCCCTCCTCGTCGAGCTGGTGGCGGATCGCGGCCACGCTCCCGTCGGCCATCGCCGAGGGGGCGACGATGTCGGCGCCGGCCTCCGCGTGCGAGATCGCGGCGCGCGCGATCAGCTCGAGCGTGATGTCGTTGTCGACCTCGCCCTCGCGCACGAACCCGCAGTGGCCGTGCGACGTGTACTCGCACAGACACACATCGGTGATCACGGTGAGGTCCGGGTGCGCTTCCTTCAGGGCCCGCACCGCCATCTGGACGACGCCCTCGTCGTCGTAGGCGCCCGTCCCGGCCTCGTCCTTGGCGGCCGGGATGCCGAACAGGATCACGGCGCCGACGCCGCTTGCCTGGATCTCGGTGGCCTCGGCGACGAGCTCGCCGATCGAGAAGCGCTCGACTCCGGGCATCGACTCCACGGGATCACGCACGCCCTCGCCGGCGACGACGAACAGCGGCTGCACGAGGTGTCGCGGCGAGAGCTCTGTCTCGCGCACGAGGTCGCGGAGCGCGCTGGTGCGGCGCAGACGCCGCATGCGCGTGGCGGGGAAGCTCACGCGGAGCAGTTTAGGGAGCGGTTGTCGGGCCGGTTATCGGGCATCCGGTTCCGAGGGAAGCGACGAAGGGACATTGAGATGGAGACCGAGGAGAGCAACGACGCCGAGGCCGAGGACGCCGGGACGGAGGACGAGGCGCCCGCAACCCAGGGCACGGAGACCCCGCAGCCGGCCGAGCTGCCGAGCGACGCGGAGCGGGAGACCGAGGACGACTCGGATTCCGAGGGCGAATCGGGCTCCGACGAGGAGTCAACCGGCGATTCGACGTCCGACGACGAGGACTCAGAAGACAGCGAGGACGACTCCGACTAGGCCCTCCATGAACCGACCAGGCCCTCCATAAACCGACCAGGCCCTCCATAAACCGACCAGGCCCTCCATAAACCGGAAACCAGGTTGGGCTGAAACATCCGGAATACCTTGAATCAGGTATTACTCTGCCCTCCTCATGGGTGGAGATGTCCTAGGGCTGAGCCCGATCGCGTTCCAGCGCGACAGGTGGAAAACACCGACACCGTCGGACGCGTCGTTCGACCTTGGCGTGGATTTGGTGTGCGTGGTCGACGCACAGGGTCGGTTCATCGCCATGAACAACATCTGGGAGGAGCGGCTCGGCTGGAGTCGCGATGAGCTCCAGCAACGGACCATGATCGAGCTCGTCCATCCCGAGGATGTGGAACGAACGCGCGGGCTTTTCGGGATCGTCACCGACCCCGACGCGGAGGTCCAGGCGTTCGAGAACCGATACCGCGCGAAGGATGGCGGCTACAGATGGATGCGCTGGAATGCCCGCTCGGACGGCTCCCGGTGGTTCGCCTTCGCCTCCGACATCACCGAGGAGCGCGAGCGCGAGCAGTGGCTGCGGAGCGTCCTGCGAGAGGAGCATCTTGCGGTCTACGCGCAGCCGATCTTGGACCAGCGACGGATGCGTGTCTCGCGCGAGGAGCTGCTCGTGCGCCTGCGCACGGGACCCCATGGCGAGGAGGTGATCCCGCCGGGCAGCTTCCTCCCGGACGCGGAGCGCTTGGGGCTGGTTGCGATCGTCGATCGCTGGATGCTTCGGAAGGGTGTCGGGTTGGCGGCCCGCGGGCGGGCCGTCGCGGTCAACCTCTCAGCCCGCTCAATCGACGACCGCGACGTTCGCGAGGAGCTGTGCGAGATCGTCGAGGCTGACCCGCCTTCGCCCGGAGCCCTGGTCATCGAGCTGACCGAGACGGCGGCGTTGCAGAACCTGGACGCGGCCCTCGACCTGATCGAGCGCCTCGAGCCGCTGGGGTGCCAGTTCGCCCTCGACGACTTCGGCACCGGCTTCGGCTCGCTTACCTACCTCCGCCAGCTGGCGGTGCAGTACCTGAAGATCGACAGAAGCTTCGTCAGTGGCGTGACCAGCAATCCAGCCGACCGGTCGCTCGTCCGCTCGATCATCGCCATCGCTTCCGAGCTGGGTCTCCTGACCGTCGCCGAGGGCGTCGAGGACGGCGCGACCCTAAATCGCCTCCGCGAGTACGGGGTCGACTACCTCCAGGGCTTCCTGATCGGCGCGCCCGAGCCGCTCTGGAGCCCGGCGCCGATCCGCGTCTGGAGCTCATCGAAGGCCACGGACTCAGCCCTTCCGCGGGCCCTCTGAGACTGCCGCGAGAGCCCCGAGGCCGATCAGGATCCCCCCGCTCAGGCGCTGCGCCCACGCGCCCGACCGATCCCCTCGGCGCCAGCGCTCGGCGACGCTGCCGGCGCCGAGGGCGAACAGGGAGTCGCCTACCGTCGCAACCAGGCTGAAGATGGTGCCGAGGACCAGGGTCTGCACCCAGACGGGGCCGGCCCCGGGATCGACGAACTGCGGCAGGAAGGCGAGCAGGAAGAGGGCGAGTTTCGGATTGAGGGCGCCGACCACGACCCCCTCCCAGAACAGGCGGCGACCGCTGCGCTCGGGCGGGAGCTCCGGCGACCACGGCATCGAGCCCCCGTCGAGAATCGTCCGCACACCGAGGTAGATGAGGTAGGCGGCGCCGAGGTACTTGACGGTGCTGAACGCGATCGCCGAGGAGGCGACTATCGCGGCCAATCCGGCGGTGGCGGCGAGGACCTGGACGAAGTTGCCCGTCTCGACTCCGGCCATGGAAAGCAGGCCTCCGCGCCGCCCGTGAGCGACGCTGCGGCTGACGATGTAGAGCACGGCCGGGCCCGGCACCGCGACCAGCGCCAGCGAGGCGCCGGCGAACAACCAGAGCGTCTCCGGTGAGGGCATCGGCCGATGCTAACGGGACGGTGGAGGCAGTTGGGGGTCCTGAGCCGGCGCCGCCCCGGGCCTCCGAGGCGACGCAAGCCGGGTGCTGGTGTTAGTTGTCGAGCGCCTTCAGCGCCTTGGCGCTGTCGCCGTAGAACTCGCCGCGCATGGCCGCGCCGTCGCGGTAGGTGAGGACGTGCGCGAACGGAGCCTCGAATCGGCCACCCTTCTTGCTGAGTCCCTTCTGCGTCCCGGTGACGACGACGGTGTCGCCATCCTCGATGAACCTCTCCGGGGTCACGCTGAACTCCGTCCAGTACTCGGGGATCTGGCTGAAGTTCGACAGCACGGCCTCACGGCCCTGCGTCTCGCCACCCAGGGGGAGCTCGTCCGACGTCGACCAGGTGACGTCATCCGTGAACTTCAGCGACGCCATGTCGCCTTTGCCGAATGCCTCGTAGGCAGCCTTCGCTGCATCTACATTGCTCATACAGGTCCTCCTTGATTACGCGCCGCTCGGGCAGCGCCAAAATCGGGCAACTGCTGCGACGACCACCTAGGGTACTCGGCCGGGTGTGAGCCTCCGCCCGGCGCCCTAGTTGAAGCGCCGCAGCGCGAGGCGGGCGAGGGTGCCGTAGACGAGCGTCAGCGCCGCCAGGTGAAGCAGCGGGACTCCGAGCGACGGCCCGGCCTCGTCCAGCGCGCCAGACATGGCGTCGAGCGCGGGGTCGAACGGGAAGAGCGCTCGCACGACCTGGATCACGTCGAAGACGGCAGGGCCTGACCGTGCCCGAGGGCACCAGCGAGAGGAACGCGATCGGCAGCGAAACCATGAACGCGAGCAGCGAGGAGGCGCGCACCTCTCGCGCCGCACCGCCCAGCGCCGCGCCGAAGGCCGCGAAGGCGGCGCCGCCGGCGACGATCGCCGCGAGGATCAGGCCGATCCGGCCCCAGTCGATCGAGACGAACAGCGAGAGCCCGCCCAGCATCAGGAGCGTCACGACCAGCGAGGCGACCGCCCCCAGCAGCACCTTCTCGGCGAGCAGAGCGCCGGGGCTGACGAGGCCGCGCGTGAGGCGCGGGTACGCGTTCTCCTCGCGCTCGAGCGCGAGCGACCCGGCCACCAGCAGGACGGTCACGAACATCAGCGTCACGGTGGCCGCGACGGAGATCGCGAACGCGTCGAGCGAGGTCCCCTCGCCCTTGACCACCGTCTTGTCGACCTCGATCGGCGATGCGACCGCGCCGAGCAGCGGCAGCGCGAAGTCCAGGTTGTCGCCGGCGAGCTGGGCGAACTCGATGACCTGGTCGATGTCGTCCGCCGCCTTCGAGTCGGGCGGCAGCTCCTTCTGCACCTCCTCGAGGATGTCCGCGGCGTTCTGGAGGCCCAGGACGGTGAACGTGTCGCCCAGCAGCGGGATCGAGAAGTCGCCGCCCTCGATCAGGACGTTGAGGTAGTCCTCGGCGGACTCGGAGATCCGCTGGGCGAGGATCAGGTTGGCCTCGGTGATCAGCGCCTGGATCCGGTCGTCGACGAGCTGCGCCTTCACCGGGTCGTCCTCGTTGACGAGCACCTCGACGGTCGGCTGCTCCGGGTTCAGCGAGGTCAGCGACTCGAGCTTGTCGAGGATGTCCGCCGGGACGATGAGGGCGCCGAGGACCTCCCCGTCCTCGACCTTCGCCTCGGCCTCCTCACGCGAGTTGACGTCCACGCACTCAACCCGCTTGCACAGCTGGTCGCGGGCGATGCCGCGGTCGAGCTCCTCTTCGCCCTCGCCGATCGCGAACACCTCGTCGGGATCGACCTGGTTGTAGAAGGCGACGCGGGGCTTGCCGCCCTCGTCGGAGAGCGCGAAGCCGATCAGCACCGCGATCGCGATCGGGTAGACCACGAGCAGCGCCGTGACCAGCGGCGAGCGGCGCAGGATCTGGAGGTCCTTGAGGAGGAGGTGTCGCATCGCCCTCTAGTGGCCCCGTTCGCGGAGGAAGGCGACGAACGCCTCCTCGAAGTCGCGGGCGCCGGACTCGGGCACGGCCTCGTGCAGCGCCTGCTGGGAGCCGTCGAAGACGCTCTCCCCGTCCGCGAGGACGAGCAGGCGGTCGCCGTATCGCTCGGCCTCCTGGATGTAGTGGGTGGAGAAGATCACCGTCGTGCCGCCGCCGGCGAGGGCGTTGACGAACTCCCAGAGGCGGGCGCGCTGGCGCGGGTCGAGGCCGGAGGACGGCTCGTCGAGCAGCAGAACGGGCGGGCGGGCGAGAAGGCCGATCGCGATGTTCACCCGCTGCTGGTTGCCGCCCGAGAGCTGGCTGACCTGGTCGTCGCGGCGCTCGGCGAGCGCGGTCTGCTCCAGCATCAGCTCGAGCACCGCCTCCGGATCGGGAACCCCCTCGAGGCGCGCGAACAGGAGCAGGTTCTCCGCGACGGTCAGACGGCGGTAGAGCCCGGCCTGCTGGGGCACCCACCCGATCTCGGCGGGGGCGCGGCTGACCTCGCCCTCATCGGGCGCCCGGATGCCGGCGAGGATCGAGAGCAGGGTCGTCTTGCCCGCTCCGTTGGGGCCGATTACGGCGAGGAGCTCCCCGCGGTGCGCCTCGAAGGAGACGTTCCGCAGCGCCCAGCGCTCGCCGAAGCGCTTGGAGAGCCCCCTGACCTCGATCACGGCCTGATCGTCCGCTGCCATCGCGCGACAAGCTAGACGGTCGGGCATGCGCGCTCGTCTACGCTCGGCCGGTGAGGATCCTGTTCATCGGGGACATCGTGGGGAAGCCGGGCCGGGCCGGGCTACAGCGCGCGATGCCCGATCTTCGCGAGCGGTACTCGCCCGACATGGTGATCGCGAACGGCGAGAACACCGCGGGCGGGCTCGGCGTGACGGAGAAGACCGCCACCGAGCTCTACGACATGGGCGTCGACGTCATCACGCTCGGCAACCACACCTACCGTCACCGCGACGCGTACGACTTCCTCGACCGCGAGGACCGGATCGTGCGCCCGGCCAACTACATGAAGTCCAGCCCGGGCAAGGGCTTTACCGTCGTCGACATCGCCGGGCGGCGCGTCGCCGTGATCAACATCTCCGGCCAGGTCCAGATGCGCGCCGCGCGCTCACCGTTCCCCGAGGTGGAGTCGATCGTCGACGGCCTCGAGGGCAAGGCCGACGTGATCTTCGTGGACTTCCACGCCGAGGTCACCTCGGAGAAGATCGCCATGGGGTGGCACCTCGACGGGCGCGTCGCGGCGGTCGTCGGCACGCACACCCACGTCCCGACCGCCGACGCGCGCGTCCTCCCCAAGGGCACTGCCTTCATCAGCGACGTCGGCATGACCGGCTCGCGCGACAGCGTGCTCGGCGTTCGCTGGGAGCAGGCGCTCGAGGGCTTTCGCACGCAACTCCCGGTCCGCTTCACCACCGCCGAGGAGAACATCTGGATCAACGCGGTCGTCGTGGCGGTGCGCGAGGACGGCCTCGCAGAGTCGATCGAACAGGTGCTGGTCCCCGCGCCGGACTAGCTCCTCAGCAGCTCTTGGCCTTGGGGTCCAGGCCGGGATCGCGCTTGGCCTTGCGGTCGTCGCCCGGGCCGCAGTTGAGCTTCAGATCCGCGACCAGATCCTTGGCCTTCAGAAGATCGACGCCGCCTTGGCCGAAGAGCTGATCCTGGCCGAGGCCTCCGGTGAGCACGTTGTCGGCGGAACTCCCGCGCAGGATGTCGTCGTCATCGCCCCCGATGAGGTTCTCGATGTCGTCGGCCACGGTGTCCCGGGCGGTGAACGGCGCCACGTTGCTGCTGTCGATCAGGCCCCCGTCGTCGCCCTGATCGCCGTCGATGTCCACCTCCACCGGGTCGGTCGCCCCGTCCCAGCTGGCCACGTCCTCGCCCTTTCCGCCTGAGACGTAGTCGGCGTTACCCAGGGCGTTGATCAGATCGTCGCCGCGCCCCCCGACGAGATAGTCGTTCCCGCCCGCCCCGTAGATGCCGCCACCGGGGTAGTTGAAGTACTCGAACGGAAGCTTGGTCGGGTTGCCCGTGCCCTGGGTGCCGGCGCCGCTCACACCGTCGTCCTCGTTGCCGCCGTCGAAGCGGAACGCGTTGACCCCCGTGATCTCGACGTCGAGGTCGTTGGCGAGGGTGCTGTCGGACACGTTGTGGTTGACGCCAAGGGTCCCGTACGTGATGCGAGCCCCGTCGGGATCGCCGGCGCCGTAGTAGCTCAATACGTCGTAGCCGTTCCCCAGGTCCACGGTCCACTCGATCTCATTGGGATTGAACACGCCTGTATCACCGGCGTCCGTGGCACCGGGCTGGAAGACCCCCGGGGCCTCGATCGCGAAGTCGACCAGTTCCTTGTCACCGGTCTCCGTGGCGGTCACGTGGTCGACGTTGTTGACCGTCGGCGTGCTGCCCGCGCACGCGATCGGACCGAGGTTGTCGCTCATGACGATCTCGTCGCCGTCGCGCGAGACCAAAACGAAGCCGCTGGCTGTGGCGGTGATCGTCAGCTCCTTGGCGCCCGAGTCGTAGCTGCAGGAGGTGGTGGGCGGCGGAGGCCCCCCTCGGGCGGCCCCGGCGAGCACGAGCGTGGTGAGGACGGACAGGCCCCCGATGAGCGCCATACCCTGCCGAGCGTGAATCCCCCGATACCTCACACAGGGCCAGCATACGCCGATTTCGCCGCCCTCTCGGGAAACTAGCTCAGTCGGGTCGAGCCGTCCTCGGCGATCGTCCAGTGGGGGTTGTGGGCGACCTCCCATGGGTGGCCGTCCGGGTCGATGAAGACCCCCGAGTAGCCGCCCCAGAAGGTCTCCGCGCCGGGACGTCCGATGGTCGCGCCGGCGGCCTCGGCCTCGGCCAGCACCGCGTCCACCTCTTCGGGCGAGCGGGTGTTGTAGGCGAGGGTGATCCCGCCCCAGCCGGGTGAGTCCTCCACGGTCGAGTCCTCGGCGAGCCGGGCGCGGTCCCAGAGCGCCACGACCATGCCGCCCGCCTGGAAGAAGGCGACATCGTCGCCGGGCTCGGCGCCCGTGGTCCACCCGAGCGCCTCGTAGAACGCCTTGGCGCGCTTGACGTCCGAGACGCCGAGGGTGACGAGGCTGAGGCGCTGATCCATCAGCTCTCCGAGAGCGCCTTGCGCAGAAGATCGCGAAGAGCGCGGGCGTCGGCGGCGGGAAGCGAGGCGATCTCGGGCGGCGGTACTGCGAGCCGCTGCTCGACCTCGTCGCGGACGCGGCGGCCCTCGTCGGTCAGCGCGAGGAGCTTCACGCGGCGGTCGTGCGGGTCGGCCAGGCGCTCGACGAGACCCTTCTCCTCGAGCCGGTCGGTGATCCACGTCATCTGAGAGTTGTCGCAGTGCAGGACCTCTGCGATCCGGCCCATCGGCTTCGGCTCGTCGAGTTCCTTCATCGCGAATACCAGCGGCGGCTTCAGGCCGTATTCCCCTTGGATAGCGAGCATCGTCGGCTTGTAGCGGCCGAACAGCTCGAAGATCGCACTCCACGCCTCGTAGGCAGCTGGGATGCGCTTGCGGGGAGTCGTGATCTCAGGCGTGGCCATCTCGTTGCCGTCAATCATACACCACGACAGTCGGAGAATCCAATAGTTTGAAACTCAAACTGTTGTGGTATTGTGCCCGTCATGACGACGACTGACAACTCCATCGAGGTCCACGACCTAGTCCGTGTCTTCAAGAAGGGCCCCCGCGCCGTCGACGGCATCTCGCTGCGGGTGGAACCCGGTGAGATCTACGGCTTCCTCGGCCCGAACGGCGCCGGCAAGTCGACGACCGTCCACATCTTGACCACCCTCCTGCCGCTAACCGAGGGCTCGGCGCGCGTCGCCGGGTTCGACGTTGCCACGCAGGGGCGCGAGGTCCGTGACGCGATCGGCGTCGCGCTCCAGGACGCCGCCCTCGACATGTTCCTGACGGGGCGCGAGCACATGAAGCTTCAGGGCGGGCTCCACGGGTTGAGCGCGTCGGAGATCGAGCGCCGCGGCGAGGCGCTGCTGCAGCGCGTCGGCCTGGACGGCGAGGCTGCCGACCGGCGCGTGGGCGGGTACTCGGGCGGCATGAAGCGCCGCCTCGACCTGGCGCTGGCGCTGATCCACGAGCCACGCATCCTCTTCCTCGACGAGCCCACCACCGGCCTCGACATCCAGAGCCGCACAGCGATGTGGGACGAGGTCTCCAGGCTCACCCGCCAGGAGGGCGTCACGGTCTTCCTCACCACGCAGTACCTCGAGGAGGCCGACGAGCTCGCCGACCGCGTCGGGATCATCGAGCAGGGCAAGCTGGTCGCCGAGGGCACCCCGACGGAGCTCAAGGCGGAGATCGGCGACCCCACCGTCGAGGCGTCTCCCGTCGATCCGTCCAACCTCGGTCGCGTCGAGTCGGTGCTGAGCCGGTTCGGCGAGGCGCTCCCGGCACGTCGCGGGGCCGCGGCCGTGCGGATCACCGCCGGCACCGAGGGCCTGGCCGAGGTGGTCAGGGCGCTCGACGCCGAGGGCGTCGCCGTCGCCGACCTTCAGCTCCACGCTCCCTCGCTCGACGACGTCTTCCTCGCCAAGACCGGCCGCTCGCTGGAGGGCGCCGAGGAAGAGGTCGAGGAGGCCGAGGAGCTGGCCGCCGAGCGCGGCGAGACGGACGAGCGCGAAGCCGTGACCGCGGGAGCGCGATGACCGCGATCGCCGCACGCGCACCGATGGGGACGCAGACGCGCTACCTGGCGTGGCGCTCGATCACGCGCACGCTCCGTCAGCCGATCATGATCGTGCCGACGCTGGTCTTCCCGCTGTTCCTGCTGGCGATCAACGCGAGCGGCCTGAGCGCGGCGACCGACATCCCGGGCTTCCCGACCGACTCGTACCTCACGTTCGCGCTGGCGTTCCCGTTCGTGCAGGGCGCGATCTTCGCGACGAACACCGCCGGCACCAACCTCGCCGAGGACATCGGCTCGGGCTTCTTCAACCGGCTGTCGCTCACCCCGATGCGCGGCTCGGCGCTGCTCGCCGGCCAGCTCGCGGGCGTGCTGATGGTCGCGATCGTCCAGGCGATCACCTACCTGCTCGTCGGCCTGGCCGCCGGCGCCCACCTCGAGGCGGGCATCCTCGGCGTGCCGGTGCTCTTCGCGCTCTCGTTCGCGACCTGCGCGGCGTTCGGCGCGTTCGGGCTGTTCATCGGGCTGCGCTCGGGATCGGGTGAGGCCGTCCAGGGCCTCTTCCCCCTGATGTTCGTGCTGCTGTTCCTCAGCTCGGCCTCGATGCCGCGCGATCTGATCGAGCAGGACTGGTTCCAGACCGCCGCCACGCTCAACCCGATCTCCTACGTCATCGAGGGCGTCCGCAGCCTGTTCGTCATCGGCTGGGACGGCGAGGCGCTGGCGCTGGGCTTCGGCGTATCGATCGCGTTCTTCGTCATCTCGCTCTTCGCGGCCAACCTCGCGATGAAGGAAAGGATGGTGCGCACATGAGCACCGCACCTCAGGGCGCCGAGCGCCGACGCCGCTACTGGTTCGTGGCGCGCTCGGTCTTCTGGCGCCACATGCACATCGTCTTCCACAAGCCGGCGCTGTTCATCCCGGCGCTGATCTTCCCGCTGTTCTTCTACATGGCGTTCGCGGGCGGGCCTGTCGGGCGTGTCCAACATCCCGGGCTTCGACTACTACGACTACAACGCGTTCCAGTTCACCTTCGTGCTGCTGCAGTCGGCGGCGTTCGGCGGCGTGTTCATCGGCTTCTCGATCGGCGCCGACTTCGACTCGGGCCTCACCCGCCGGCTGTTCCTGGCCGCGGGAGACCGCTCGGCCGTGCTCGCCGGCTTCGGCATGGCGGCGCTCGTGCGGGCGGTCATGGTCTGGGCGACGGTCTTCCTGATCGCGCTGGTGACCGGGATGGCGGTCGCGGGCAGCTTCGCCGACCTCGTCGGGCTGTTCTGGCTCGCGGTCGTCGTGAACGTCGCGGCGTTCCTGTTCGCGGCCGGGATGATGACCCGCTTCCGGACCATGCAGGCCGCGCCGGCGATGCAGATCCCGATGTTCATGATCCTGATGACGGCGCCCGTCTACGTGCCCCGCCAGATGATCGAGGGCTGGGTCGCCACCGCCACGCAGTACAACCCGTTCACGGCGATCGTCGAGAGCGGGCGCAGCCTGATGGCCGGCAACCCGTTCCACCTGCTGCTCGCCTTCGGAGCGGCGTTCGGGCTGGTCGCGCTGATGACCGTCTTCGCGCGGACGGGCCTGCGGCGCGCCGAGGCAGCCGCCAGCTAGCGCTGGTCCTCCAGGCCCGCCGCACGGGCGGCCTCGTCATGGCCGAGGAACAGCTCGATGCGCGCGAGGATGCCCTCGCGGAAGGTGTACACGGACCATGAGCGGACCTCGACCTCGCTGGCGCTGCCCTTCGGCGAGCCTCGCTGGATGAACTCGGTCAGCACGCGGTCCCCTGCGTCGATGAACTCGACCGCCTCCAATGTCAGCCGCTCGAACGACTCCCCCCACGCGTTCAGCCATCGTCGCGCCTCCTCACCGCGATAGGTACCGGCATCGGGCATCTCGGGCGCAATCGTCAGCTCGACCTCGTCGGGCAGAGCCTCATAGGCGCTGAAGTCGCCGACCGCGAACTGCTCGAACACAGCCCGTAGCGCTGCGATCTGCTCCTGTCCCATGCGCGAGCAGTATCGCGCGGAGTGATCTCTGGCGGCGCCGGCGCGCGGGCGATCGCGCGGCCGGGAAGGATTAGGCTGGCCGTCATGCTGCTCAGCTTTCAGATGCTGCCCGAGCAGCCCGCGCCGGAGCTTCTGGACGCGGTCGCGCTCGCGGACGAGCTTGGCTACTACGGGTGCTACAGCGCCGACGAGATCTACCACAAGGACCCCTGGCTTCTGTTCGCCGCCGCGGCGCAGCGCACCGAGCGGATCAGGCTCGGACCGTGCGTGGCTCCGATCTACATGCGGGAGCCGACGTACATCGCTCAGCTCGCGGCCACGCTCGATGAGCTGAGCCGTGGGCGGGCCGAGGTCGTATTCGGCATCGGCAACATCGCGATGCTCGAGCAATACGGCGTCGAGTGGCGCGGGACGCGCCCGATCGGCCGCCTGCGCGAGGCGCACCAGGTGATGCGGACGGTTCTCGACGAAGGCGCGATCGACTTCGATGGCGACTTCTACAGCTACACCGGCGTGACAACGGCAGCCCGCCCGGTGCAGGAACACCTGCCCCTGAAGATCGGCGCGATGGGCGGGCCCAAGTCGATGGAGCTCGCCGGCGAGATCGCCGACGGCCTGCACACGGCCTGCGCGTACTCACCCGAGGCGCTGGCCTATGCGGTCGAGCACTTCGGGGTTGGGGCCGAGCGCGGCGGCCGGAGCCCGGACGGGCTCGATCTCGGCGATTCCCTGCTCGGCGCGATCGCTCCGGACGGCGAGGCCGCTCGTCGCGCCGGGCGGGCGGTGGCGGCCTTCTACATCCCATCGATGCCGCCGGCCCTGCTCGAGCGCCACGGGATCGAGCTCGAACAGGTCGCCTCGGTCAAGGAGGCATTCGCCGCAGGAGACGTCCAACGCGCGCTCGACGCCACCTCGGATGAGATCGCCGACCGAATCATCGTCGCCGGCACGCCCGAGGACTGGGTGCGGTGGCTGACGGACACGTACGCCCCCGCGGGCCTCAACCACGCGCTGGTCTCCTTCGCCGATCCCTTCACCCTGAGCGCCTGGGCCGAGGCCGAGGTAGACGGCCTGCCCAACCTGACCGAACAGGTTCGGCTTGTGGGCGAGCAGGTCATCCCCGAGCTCGCCTCCCTCTGAACGCCGGTCAGGCCGCTCTCGGACTCCGCGAGGCGCTTCAGGTTGCCAAGCGACTTCTTCGCAGCGCGGCGGGCCGGGGCGCCGGCGATCTTGCCGGCGATCAGCTTGATCGGGCCGCGCGGCAGATCGAAGTCGTTTTCGTAGGTGAAGCGGGTGCCGCCGTTCGCCTGCGCGAGCAGGTAGCGGACCTTCCCCCCGGTTCCCTTCGGCCCGTCGGCGTCCCACTCCGCCACGTCGGGTGGGTCCGAGCGGGTCAGCGTCCAGTGGACCTTGAACGGCTGGCCGCCGAGGCACAGGATCTGCTTGAACGAGTCGCCCTCGTCGAGCTCGCCGTCGTCCGGGGCGCCGCTCGAGCTCCGATGCGCCGAGACCCATTCGCCCAGCCGGTCTGGATCCATGGCGAGATCCCACACCGCCTGGGGCTGCGCCTCGATCTCGATCTGCTCGCGGACTTCCGGCATGGCGGCTGCGCGCTACTTGGCGCGCTGCTCCTCGGTCTTGGTCTCGGCTTTACGCTTGCGCTCGCGCGCAGCGGTATCGCGCTCGCCCGCGGGCTTCGGCTGCTCCTCGGTCTTCGCGATCGGCTTCTCCTCGCCCTCGGCGCCGGGATCCTTGATCGCCGAGGCCGCCGCCTTGGCCTTGTCGGTGAGGCTGCCCTTGCTCTTGAAGATGTCCTTGAGCTCGCCGGCATCCTCTTTCACTGAGTCGGTGCCCCCGCGCTTTTCGACGACGTCCTTTGCCTTGTCGGTGAGGTTCTTGAAGTTGACCATCGCAGCTCCTTCTGGGATTCTGGGTGTCGCGGAGGGTATTCCCTCTTCGGCGTGGCGTAACCACGGCGAACTGCCAGAATTCGCTGATGCGCGCGCTCTCGATCACGCATCAGCGCGATGCCGGGCCGGGCGTGTTCGCTGAGGCGATGGCGGCCCGGGGCGTCGAGCTCGACGAATGGTTCATCGCCGAGGGCAAGCCCGCGCCCGCCGACCCTCTCTCCTACGACGCGGTCTTCACGTTCGGGGCCTCCGCGCACCCCGACCAGGACTCCGAGCACGCCTGGATGCGGCCCGAGAAGGAGCTCCTCGCCCAGCTGCTCGAGCGCGGTACCCCGCTCCTCGGCTCCTGCCTGGGGGCGCAGCTGCTCGCCGCTGCGGCCGGCGGCCGCCCCGTGCGGGCGCGCGAGCCCGAGATCGGCTGGTACGAGGTCGAGGTGACGCCGGAGGGCCGCGAGGACCCTGTGATCGGGCCGCTCGCGCCGTCGTTTGACGCCTTCGAGTGGCATTCGTACGAGGTCGAGCTGCCGCCCGGCGCCGTCGTGCTCGCGCGCAGCCCCGTGTGCGTGCAGGCGTTTCGCGTGGGCGCACTGGCGTGGGGCATCCAGTTCCACGCCGAGGTCTCCGACGCCGACGCCCGAGCCTGGATCGACGACTACCAGGTCGACCCGGACGCGGTGGACATGGGCATCGACCCGGAGACCCTGCACGCCGAGACCGCTCCGCGCATCGACGCTTGGAACGAGCTCGGTCGCCAGCTCTGCGGCCGGTTCCTGGATGCGGTCGCGGCGCGGGCGACGACGGGCGCACCGGCCTGACGTCGCCTTGCATCTGCCGGGGGGCGGGGGTACGCTCCGCGCTGTGCAGGGAAGGAAGCGGGGATCGGCGCCGTGCCTCGCGCTCGCCGGGGCGCTCTTCACCCTTGGCCTGCCCGCGGCGGCCAGCGCCGGCACCGTGCAGGACGGCATCATCTACCTCGCCAGCACCAATATGTCGAACGCCGGCGAGGTCTTCGGGTCGACCGTCCAAGGATGCGCCACCGACGACATACGCGATCGGCGGAGGCTTCTACAACACGTTCGGCTTTGACGCGATGCGGATGAGGGCGTTGAGCGCGAACGGCAACGACGCCTGGGGCGCCGACTACTACAAGCTCCCCGCCACCCCCAGCGGAAGCATCACCATCAACGCGATCTGCGACGAGACCAAGCCGAAGTACGTTCACCGCAGCGCCACGGTCCCGGAGGGCAAGCGCCGCTCAGCCACTGCCATGTGCCCGTCAGATCGCCACGTCTACGGTGGAGGCGGTGGCATCTCCAACGACGGGTGGCTCGCGTCGAGCTTCCCCATCGACTCCAACGACAAGGACAAGAAGCCCGACGACGGCTGGAAGGTGACCGCCGACAAGGCCGGCGACGCCGACACGGACCTCGAGGTCCTGGCGATCTGCGGCGTCGAGAAGCCCGCCTACCGGTCCTCGAAGGACGACCTGCAGCCCACTGATCAGGGCATCAAGGGCGTCACGTGCCCCGGGGGCAAGAGCAATGCCATCGCCGGAGGCGAGCGGGTCTCGGGCGGCTACGAGGACACGGTCGCCAACACGTCGCATCCACTCCAGGCGGGAGACCACATCGACGCCTGGCAGGCCCGGGCCGACAACCGCTCGGCAGACACGCAGACCCTGCGGACATTCGTCGTCTGCATCGGCGACGCCCTCCTCTAGCCGTAGTGCACCTTCTCTTGCCGCACTCCGAAGACTCGCTTTGCATGGCAAGCGACCGCTCGCTACACCGGGATACTGCGCGGGCGATGTCGCAGGAGAACGTGGAGATACTGCGCGGGGGCTTCAGACGCGTTCGACCCGTGGAGACATCGACTCCGTGCTCGACCGCTTGGACCCGGATCGTGGACTGGAGCGCGGCGATCGCTCCGATGCTCGGTGTGCGCAGACGGTGCACGGGCTTGGGAAGCCATGCGCCGCATTCCTGACCCGCGATCTGTTCGACGGCTTCGACCAGTTCCGGGCCGAGCCGCTCTCCATCGAAGACCTCGGCGGCGGAATACGTCCTGGTGATGGTCCGCTATACCGGCAGGGGCCAAAGCAGCGAGGATCGCATCGATGGATATGACGTCTGGCTTCGCTCTATCGGTTGCGTGATGGCCAGACCGTGAAGCGCATGTCGGGACTACCCCACCAGGGCAGAAGCCCTCGAAGCCGCCGGGCTGTCGGAGTAGCTGCGCGGTCACGCCGCGACCTCGATCACCGGCAGAGCGAGTCCCTCCGGTTTATCTGTGGATGGGTGGGAGCCCGGGCTCTCGCCAGGCTCCCGGCTGTGCATGGAAAGCGGCTACGAGGTGAGCTGGTATCGCTCAGGCTTGAAGCAGCTTCGCCTTCTCGCGCTCGAACTCCTCGTCTGAGAGCACGTTCTGCTCATGTAGCTCGGCGAGCTGCTTGAGCTTCTCCATCGCCTCGGGGGTCAGCCCGCCAGCCGCAGAGGGCTCGACCGGCGCGGGCTGCTGTGCAGCTGCCGCCTCCTCCTGCTGGGCTTGCTTCGCGTCATGGTGCTTCTTGGCGGCAACAGCGGCCCCTCCGACTACGGCGGCGCGTCGCCTCCGCTGGCGTCTGTCTCGTCCTGGTGGCATGTTCGATCCTCCTTGAGAGCTAGGCCGCTGTCGGGCGGTGCGGTCCTCAACAATGTACGCCTCGGTCAGCGAAAGCGGAAGAAGGCCAGGCAGGGAGTCTGACCCCTAGTCGGGGGTTACGTAGGCGCCTGAGAGGCCGCCGTCGACCATGAAGGCTGTGGCGTTTACGTAGCTGCTTTCGTCGGAGGCCAGGAAGAGGGCTCCCTGGGCGATCTCGCGGGCGTCGGCGAAGCGGCCCATCGGGAGGTGAACGAGGCGACGCTCGGCCTGGGCGCGGTCGGAGGCGAACAGCTCCTGAAGCAGGGGCGTGTCGACCGGCCCCGGGCAGAGGGCGTTCACGCGCACCCCGCGCCGCGCGAACTCGACACCCATCTCGCGCGACATCGCGAGCACCGCCCCCTTCGACGCGGTGTAGGAGATCTGCGAGACCGCCGCGCCCATGACCGCGACGAACGACGCGGTATTGATCACCGAGCCGCCGCCCGCCTCGATCAGGTGCGGGATCCCGTGGTGGCAGCACAGCAGCACGCCGAGGACGTTCACGTCCTGGACCCGTTGCCACGCCTCCCGCTCCTCATCCAGCACCGAGGTGTCATCGGGCGGGTTGATGCCGGCGTTGTTGTAGAGGACGTCGATCCGGCCGAACTCTCCTTGGACCCGCTGGTACATGTCGCGCACCTGGTCGGTGTCGGTGACGTCGACTTCCAGGGCGAGCTCGCCCTCCGAGCCGGCCGAGACGTCCACGCCGATGACCCGGGCACCCTCCTCGGCGAACAGGCGCGCCGACTCGGCGCCGATCCCGGACGCGGCACCGGTGATGACGCAGACCTTGCCCTCCAGCCGTCCTGGCATCTTCAGCCTTCCGTCGCGTAGTAGACGTTCTTGACCTCGGTGTAGTGCTCAAGCGCGTGCGGGCCGAGCTCGCGCCCGATCCCCGACTGCTTGAAGCCGCCGAACGGGGTCGAGACCCGCACCGAGGTGTTCGAGTTGATCGAGACGACACCCGACTCGATCGCCCGCGCGGTCCGCAGCGCCTTGGCGCCGTCGCGGGTCCAGACGGAGCCCGACAGCCCGTAGGGGGTGTCGTTGGCGATCGCGATCGCCTCGGCCTCGCCCTCGAACGGGATCACCGATGCGATCGGGCCGAAGATCTCCTCGCGCGCCTGGCGGTCGTCGTTGGAGACCGGGCAAAGGACCGTCGGCGCGAACCAGAAGCCGGGGCCGTCGGGCGCCGAGCCCGTGAACGCGACCGGCGGGTCGCCCTCGAGGAACGAGGCGACCGTCTCGCGGTGATCCGCGGAGATCAGCGGCCCCATCTGCGTGGCGTCGTCGAGCGGGTCGCCGACGGCGATGTCCTTCACCGCCGACTCGAGATGGCCCATGAACTCGTCGAGGGCGCCGCGCTCGACCAGGATCCGCGAGCGCGCGCAGCAGTCCTGGCCCGCGTTGCCGAAGACGGCCATCGGGGCCGAGGCGGCGGCGGCCTCGAGGTCCGCGTCGGCGTAGACGACGTTGGCCGACTTGCCGCCCAGCTCCAGGGTCACCCGCTTGATGGTGGCCGCGGCTGCCTCGGCGATGCCCCGCCCGACCTCGGTCGAGCCGGTGAAGGCGACCTTGGCGACGTCGGGGTGCTCGACCAGACGCTGGCCCGCCACCGAGCCCTTGCCCGCCACCACGTTCAGCACGCCCTCCGGGATGCCCGCCGCGATGGCGATCCGCTCCAGCTCCAGCGCCGACAGCGGCGTCAGCTCGGCCGGCTTCAGGACCACGGTGTTGCCGGCGGCGAGCGCCGGCGCGACCTTCCACGAGCTGATCACCAGCGGGAAGTTCCAGGGCACGATCATCCCCACCACCCCCAGCGGCTCGCGGAAGGTCATGTCGACCCCGCCGGAGACCGGGATGGTGTCCCCCAATAGGCGCTGTGGTGCCGCCGCGTAGTAGCGGAAGCACTCGGCCACCATCCCGATCTCTCCCCGTGCGTCGGAGATCGGCTTGCCCGCGTTGCGGGCCTCCAGCTTCGAGAGGTCCTCGTGGCGCTCGGAGATCGCGTCGGCGAGCGCGTGGAGCATCGCCGAGCGGTCCTCGGGGGTCACCCGCCGCCAGCCCTCGTACGCCTCCCGCGCACGCGCGACGGCGGTGTCCACGTCAGCGGCATCGGCGCGCTCGACCTCCGCCATGGACTCGGCGGTCGCGGGCTCGACGACGTCGATCGTCCCCGCGCTCATCCCGAACCACCTGCGGCGGCTTCGCCGCCTGACACGCCTGTTTCGGTGCTAAGCCCTCATCTCACACCTGCCTTCGCCCGCGTCGCCTGGGCGAGCGCGGAGACGATCCGGCTCCCCTTCTCCTCCTCGGCATGCCAGAGGATCCCGAGCGCGAAGCCCCGGTTCGGCAGCTCGACGGCCTCGATGACGCCGTCGGGCGAGCGGGCCGAGACGACCAGCCCGTCGCCGAGGCGGCCCAACCCCTGGTGGTGGTGCGAGCGGACCGAGATCCGCTCCGCGCCTGCCGCCCGCGCCGCCAGCGAGCCCGGTTCGAGGACCACGTCGTGATCGGTGAACTCGCCCGGCGTGTGCAGGTGCGTGGACGCGCTCTCGACGTGCTGAATCAAGTCCCCGCCGAGGGCGACGTTCATGATCTCCATCCCGCGGCAGACGCCCAGCAGCGGCAGGTCGCGCTCGATCGCCGCTCGGCACAGCGCGATCTCGAACGCGTCGCGCTCGGGCCGCGTGTTGGCCGTGTGCTCGTCGCGGCGGCGCGCCGTAGGCATCCGGGTCGATGTCGCCGCCCCCCGCGAGGATCAGCGCGTCGAGCGAGGTCGAGCACCTCGCTCGGGCTCGGCCGTCATCTCCGGGGTCGGCGGCAGCAGCACGGGCTGCGCGCCCGCCCCCGCCACCTCGCGCGAGTACGTGCGCTGGGAGAGGTTGACCTCGTAGTCCCAGGCCCCCCACCGCGCTTGCTCGACCGCGGCGCAGATCCCGACGACGGGCCGCCGGCTCACAGCCGCTCGAATCCCCTGAAGCGCTCCCAGTCGGTGACGGCCGCCTCGTGCGCCTCGAGCTCGATCCGCGCGCGGTTCAGGT
Organism: uncultured Solirubrobacterales bacterium; assembly: GCA_963729505.1. Taxonomy (GTDB): domain Bacteria; phylum Actinomycetota; class Thermoleophilia; order Solirubrobacterales; family 70-9; genus JBDTSW01. Next base: position 232,857 of record CAVSOA010000002.1, on the reverse strand, counting down.
AGTGGTCGACGACCTCCTGCGCCGAACGCCTCCTTGGCCACCGCGCTCTCGGCGAACAGGTCGCGCGCCGCGTACATCGTGTGCGGGACCGTGCGGCTTGTCGGACTCGTACGCGTTGCCCGCCAGCGGGTCCTCCAGCTCGAGCTCGTTCTCGATCCCGTGCAGGCCGGCCGCGATCATCGCCGCCAGCGCCAGGTACGGGTTCACGTCCGCGCCCGGCAGCCGGTTCTCCACCCGCTTCGCCCGGCCGTGGCCGACCACGCGCATCGAGCACGTGCGGTTGTCCTCGCCCCACGCCACCGCGGTCGGAGCGAACGAGCCCGGCACGAAGCGCTTGTAGGAGTTGATCTGGGGCGCGAAGAACAGGCTCATCTCCGCGCAGGCAGGCGAGCTGCCCGGCGAGGAACTTGTTGAACAGCGCCTCGTCCTCGCCGAAGACGTTGGTGCCGTCCTCGTCCGCGAGCGAGCAGTGGATGTGGCACGAGTTGCCCTCGAGCTCGTTGAACTTCGCCATGAAGGTGATCGCGTAGCCCTCCTGCGAGGCGATCTCCTTGGCGCCGTTCTTGTAGATCACGTGGTCGTCGCAGGCGGCCAGCGCCTCGTCGTAGTGGAAGTTGATCTCGTGCTGGCCGAAGTTGCACTCGCCCTTCGAGTTCTCGACCTTCATCCCCGCGCCCATCATCGAGTTGCGGATCCGCCGGATCAGCGGCTCGACCCGCGCGGTGCCCAGCAGCGAGTAGTCGACGTTGTAGAGGTTGGTCGGCTCGAGGTCGCGGTAGGCCTTCTTCCAGGCCTCCTCGTAGGTGTCGTTGAAGACGATGAACTCCAGCTCGGTGCCCGGCGAAGGCCCGCCAGCCGCGCTCGGCGAGCCGGGCGAGCTGCTTGCGCAGGATCTGCCGCGGCGAGGCGACCACGTCGGACCCGTCGTGCCAGTGGATGTCGGCCATCAGCAGCGCCGTGCCCTCGTGCCACGGGATCGGCCGCAGCGTGTCCATGTCGGGCTTCATCACGAAGTCGCCGTAGCCGCGCGCCCACGAGGACATCTCGTAGCCCTCGACCGTCTCCATGTCGACGTCGACGGCGAGCAGGTAGTTGCACCCCTCCGCGCCGTGCTCGGCGACGTCGTCCAGGAAGTGCTGCGGCCGTCAGGCGCTTGCCCTGAAGGCGCCCCTCCATGTCGGCGATGGCGAGCAGCACGGTGTCCACCGTGCCCTCGCTGACCGCCTTCTTCAGCTCATCGAGCGTCATCCGACGCCGAGGCTACGCCCCTCGCGTGTCTTCCGGCCTGGGCGCGAACTCCTCCGCGACCGGAGCGTCGATGTTGCGCTCCTGACCGGTGAAGTGGCTCTTGGCTCGCCGCCAGCCGAGCGCGACACCGATCACCAAGACCCCGAGCACGATCGGCGAGTAGTTGACGTACGACCGGTCGAACGTGTCGTCCCAGGGCACCCCGAGCGGGCTCGTCGGCAGCAAGCCTGCGGTGCAGATGATCGCGACCCAGATAACTGCGATCGGGTTCATCCATCTCCACTTGCGGCCCAGGTTCCAAGCGGGCGCCTGCTCGAACTGATCGCCCATGCGCCAGCGCAGGAAGATCGGGATCGCGTAACAGATATAGAGCCCGATCACGCAGATCGAGATGACCGCGAAGAAGGCGACCGGGAGAACCGTCCCGGGAGCGCCGTACAGCGCGGGCAGCGTGATGATCATCGCCAGGGCCGCCATGGTGAGAACGGCCGTGACGGGGACCCCCTTCGAGTTGACCTTCGAGAGGTGCTGCGAGCCGGGCATGCCGCGATCGCGCGAGAACGCGAAGCACATGCGCGAGGCGCTCGTCAGGCACGCGATGCCGCAGAAGATCTGCCCGACGGTGCAGATCACCAGCACCGCCTTGAAGCCGGCGGTGTCGAGTGCTCCCGCGAGGGCGGCGAACACCGAGCCGACGCCGAAGCCGTTTTCCGGGTCGGAGATGGTCGCCGGATCCTGGATCGCAAACGTGATCGCCAGCAGCACGAACCAGCCGATGATCGCCGAGTAGAAGATCGACGTCCAGACGCCGCGTGCCGCGTTCTTCGAGGCGTTGTGCGTCTCCTCCGAGAGATGCGCAGAGGCGTCGAATCCGGTGATCGTGTACTGGGTCAGCAGGAACCCGATCGGCAGCAGGTAGATCCAGAAGAAGAAGCCGCCGGTGCGACCGTCGCTGAAGCCGGAGTTGTTCAGCCGCTCCCTGAAGACGAAGCCGAAGTCCTGGTGAGTGTCGGGGACGAACACCAGCAGGGCGACGATCACCGCTACGCCGGCCACGTGCCACCACACCGAGACGTTGTTGATCACCGCCAGCAGGTGGGTCCGGAAGATGTTGATCGATCGCCGTAGCCCACGACGATGATCGCGAACAGCACGAAGTTCTCCGCGAGGATGTGCTCGGTGTCGGCGAAGTTCATGCCGAAGATGTCGACCCCGTAGGTGCCGAGGATGACGTTCAGGAACCCGGCGCAGGCGTACATCGACGGAGGCGACCACGCCGACGAGGCCGACCATGTTGAACCAGCCCGTGAACCAGGCCCAGACCGGGTCCGCCGAGCTTCCCGGCGAACCAGTAGATGCCGCCCGACGTCGGGTACTTGGCGACGAGCTCCGCCAGCGAGAAGCCGATGATGAGGATGAAGATCGAGACCAGCGGCCAGCCGATCGAGATCGCGATCGGGCCGCCGTTGTTCCACGCCCGCCGCGTAGGCGGTGAAGCAGCCCGCGAGGACCGAGATGATCGAGAACGAGATCGCGAAGTTGGAGAACCCGCTCCAAGCGCGATTCAGCTGCTGCTTGTAGCCGAGCTCCGCGAGGAGTGCCTCGTCTTCATCCTTGAACTGGCTCGGAGTCGGTGCAGCTGCTGCCGAGTCTTCCAACGCTCTCCCCTTCGTTCGGGACCGGCCATTTCGTGTAAAAGGTGTGGCCGACCGACCTATGGACGACGCGACCCTATTAGGAAACGCGGACGGGAGTCAACCCCCCCGGAGCGATCTGCGACCGAATCGTCGAGTTGGTCACCCCCAAATTGGGACAACTCGTCCAGGGGCCCGAGCCGCTCGAGGGCGGGATCACCAACCGCAATTACCGCGCGAGCTTCGGGGAAACGGAGTACGTCATCCGCGTCCCCGGCAAGGACACGAACCTGCTCGAGATCGACCGTCGCTGCGAGGTCGCGGCGAACGACCGGGCCGCCCGCTCGGGTGTGGCGCCGCCCGTTGCCGTCGCGCTCGACGACCCGGCTGCGATCGTGACCGAGTTCGTCACCGGCCAAGGCATGAGCTCCGACGAGCTGCGCGAGCCCTCGATGCTGAGCCGCGTCGCGGTCTCGCTCGCTCGCATCCACGACGGCGCCGACGCGCCTTCGCCCTGCAACGTCTTCGACTCGTTCCGCCTGGTCGAGACCTACGCGAAGACGGCCGCCGACCGCGGCGCGACGATCCCCGACGCCTACGAGGAGGCGCACGCCACGGCCGCGCGGATCGAGGAGGCGCTCTCAGGGCCCGAGCACGACCCGGTCCCGTGCCACAACGACCTGCTCGCCGCCAACTTCATCCGCGGCGAGGCCGACCAGGTGTGGATCGTCGACTGGGAGTACGCCGGCATGGGCGACCGCTACTTCGACCTCGCCAACTTCGCCGTCAACAACGAGCTCGACCCGAGCGACGAGCGCGCGCTGCTGCGCGCCTACTTCGACGAGACGCCGACCGCCGGCGCAGCTCGCCGCGCTGTCGCTGATGAAGTTCATGTCCGACTTCCGCGAGGCGATGTGGGGCGTCGTCCAGAGCGCCGTCTCCGAGCTCGACTTCGACTTCACCGAGTACGGCTCGAAGCACTTCGAGCGCATGGCGACGATCGCCGCCGACGAGAGCTTCGAGCGCTCGCTCGAGGAGGCGCGTGGCGCTTAAGCGTGAGCTGCCCGACTCCGCCCGCTGCGTGATCATCGGCGGCGGCGTCGGCGGGACCTCGATCGCCTACCACCTGGGCGAGCTCGGCTGGGACGACACCGTCCTGGTCGACCGCGACCAGCTCACCTCCGGCTCGACCTTCCACTCCGCCGGGCTCGTGGGCCAGACCCGTGGCTCGGTTTCGCTGACGAAGATGATGATGTACTCGGTCGAGCTCTACCGGCGGATCGGCGAGGAGTCCGAGTTCGACCCCGGATGGACCGAGTGCGGGGGCATCAAGCTCGCCTCCAGCGAGGAGCGGATGGAGGAGCTCCGCCGCCAGGCCGGGTGGGCGAAGACCTTCGGGCTGCCGCTGGAGCTGATCTCCGCCGACGAGGCGAAGGAGAAGTTCCCGCTGATGTCGACCGACGGGGTGCTGGGCGCCGCGTGGCTGCCCACCGACGGCTACCTCGACCCCTCCCAGCTCACCTTCGCGCTCGCCGACGGCGCTCGCCGCGGCGGCTGCGACGTCTTCACCAACACGAGGGTCACGGCGATCGAGACCGACGGCGGCCGGGTCCGGAAGGTGGTCACCGACAAGGGCGAGATCGAGGCCGAGGTGGTGGTGATCGCCGGCGGCATGTTCGCCGCCGAGCTCGGCCGCCTCGCGGGCGTTCGGATCCCGATCATCCCGATGTCGCACCAGTACCTGGTCACCCAGCCGTTCCGCGACGACGACGCCGGGCGGCTGCCGACGCTGCGCGACCCCGACCTCCTCGTCTACTACCGCGAGGACGGCAAGGGCCTGGTGATGGGCGGCTACGAGCGCCACTCGCGCCCGGCGTTCCTCCCCGCGGGCGCCGACGGCTTCGACGAGATCCCGTTCGACTTCAACGGCCGATTGTTGGAGGACGACGTGGACCGCTTCGAGGAGATCATCGAGAACTCCCGCAAGCGGGTCCCCGCGATGGACGAGATCAAGGTCACGAGGATCATCAACGGGCCCGAGGCGTTCACCCCCGACAACGAGTTCTGCCTCGGCGAGACCGAGGTGGACGGCCTGTTCGTCGCCGCCGGGTTCTGCGCCCACGGGCTCGCCGGCGCGGGCGGGATCGGGAAGGTGATGGCGGAGTGGATCGCCGAGGGCGAGCCCAGCCTCGACCTCTGGAACATGGACATCCGCCGCTTCGGCGCCCAGTACCGCTCGCCGTCCTACACGCACGCGCGCATCAAGGAGACCTACGAGACCTACTACGACATCCGCTATCCGCAACCACGAGCGCGAGGCGGGCCGGCCGCTGCGGGTCTCCCCCGCCAACCGCTGGCACGCCGAGCACGACGCCTACTTCGGCGAGAAGTCGGGCTGGGAGCGGGTCAACTGGTACGAGTCGAACGCGGCCGCCGGCGACGAGTCGCTGCGCCCGCGCGGCTGGGCCGGCCAGCACTGGTCGCCGGCGATCGGCGCCGAGCACCTCGCCTGCCGCGAGACCGCCGCGATCTTCGACGAGACCTCGTTCGCGAAGATGGAGATCTCGGGCCCGGGCGCGGCGGAGCTGCTCGAGCGCCTCTGCGACAACGAGGTCGCCCGCGACGTCGGGAAGATCACCTACACGCAGATGCTGAACCGCCGCGGCGGGATCGAGTGCGACTTCACCGTCGCCCGCCTCGGCGAGGAGCGCTTCTCGATCGTCACCGGCACGGCCTTCGGCAACCACGACCGCGAGTGGATCCGCCGCAACGCGCCCACGCGACGGCTCGGTGACGATCGCCGACGTGACCGCCGCCTGGGCCTGCTTCGGGATCTGGGGGCCGAAGGCGCGCGAGATCCTCCAGCCGCTCACCCCCGCACGACCTCTCCAACGAGGCCTTCCCCTACATGAACGTGCGCGAGATCACGATCGGCCACGTGCCGGTCCGCGCGCTGCGGGTGACCTACGTCGGCGAGCTGGGCTGGGAGATCTACTGCCCGACCGAGTACGGGCTCGGCCTCTGGCGAACGCTGTGGGAGGCGGGCGAGCCGCACGGGCTGGTCGCCGGCGGCTACCGCGCGATCGACTCGATGCGCCTCGAGAAGGGCTACCGCGTGTGGGGCGCCGACATCACCCCGGACGAGACCCCGTACGAGGGCGGCGTCGGCTTCTGCGTGAAGCTCGACAAGGAGGGCGGCTTCATCGGCCGCGACGCGCTGGCGGAGGCGAAGGAGGCGGGCCCGCGGACGAAGCTCGTCCCGATCCTGCTGGAGGACCCGCGCTCGGTCTGCCTCGGCAACGAGCCGGTGCGGATCGACGGCGAGATCGTCGGCCGGGTGACCACCGGCGGCTACGGCTACACGCTCGAGAAGTCGATCGCCTACGCCTACGTCCCGCCCGAGCACGCCGAGCCCGGCACCGCGACGGAGATCGAGATCTTCGGCGAATGGATCGCCGGCGAGGTGGCCAAAGAGCCCCTCTTCGACCCGAAGATGGAGCGGATCAAGAGCTAGGCGCCGGCCGGACGTAGACTCGCGCCGTGAAGGTCCTCGTCACCGGCGCCAGTGGATTCCTCGGCGGAGCGGTCTGCTCCGAGCTCGGCGGCCGCGAGCACGAGGTGCTCTCGCTGGTCCGCCGCCCGGGCTCCGAGCCGCCCGGCACCACCGCCGTCCCTGGTGACCTGACCGACGGCGCGTCGCTGGCGGCAGCGCTCGCCGCCGCGAAGCCCGAGTGCGTCATCCACCTCGCCGCCGAGATCGCCTCCCAGCGAGATGCCCGCAAGGTTCGCGACGCGAATGTCGAGGGCACGCGGCGGCTGATCGCCGCCTGCGAAAGCGCCGGCGTCCGGCGGATGGTCTTCACCTCCACGGTCGTCACCGGAGACGCCAAGGGCGAGCTGCTCGACGAGGAGTCCGAGCTGCCGGTCGAGACCGAGTACGGGCGCTCGAAGCAGGAGGGCGAGCGCCTCCTGCGGGAGTCATCGCTGGAGGACGTCGTGATTCGGCCCAGCCACGTCTACGGCGCCGGTGGCTGGTTCGTCGAGGAGTTCGTCGACCGGCTGCGCAAACCCGGCCGCTTCGCCGTGATCGGCTCCGGCGAGAACTGGTGGGACGTGGTCCGCGTGGAGGACGTCGCGAGCGCCTGCGTCGATGCCGCCGAGCGCGCTCCCGCAGGCTCGCTCTACCACGTCGCCGACGACGAGCCGATCCGCTTCTACGACTTCGTCGCTCTCGCCGCGACGGCGATGGGCACCGGCGCCCCCAGGAGGGTGCCCGCCTGGCTCGCGCGCCTGGCCGCGGGCGCCGACCCGATCCTCGCGGTGACCCGTTCGGCCCGGAGCTCCAACGCCCGGATCAAGTCCGAGCTGGGCTGGAAGCCGCGCTTCCCGAACGCCCGCGAGGGCGTCCCCGACGCGATCGCAACGCTCGAGGCACACTGAGCCGGCCGCCCCACCCCCGTGGGCCGTCCTGCCCTACCGGGACACCGTCCCGGCTATCCAGGACGGCTGGCGGAGAAGAAGGCGGTGAGTTCGCGCATCATCAGGCGCGGGTGGACCATCACGTCGTCCCAGGTGTATCGGCGGAAGTCGTCCCCGCGGGCGCGCGCTTCACGCTCCCGATGCCGGTCCTTCTCCCACGAGCGGCGGGAGTTGTGGAACCGGTAGCTAGTCGAGCTCGACGGTGAGCTTGTGTTCTGGCCAGCGGCAGTCGACTCGGTGACTCCCCGTGGGCTTGTTCGTGACAGGCAGCGGCAGCTTCGCCGTCGCGGAGGCGCTTGAGGAATCCGACGCTCCAGCTTCGACAGGGCGACCTTGAAGTCGCCCTCCATGATCCGCCGCAGCTTCCGCGCACCCTTGGAGCCGGGCCGGCGCTTCAAGACCGCCTTGACGTCGGCGGGCGTCGTCCCGTGCTTGACGCCGGCTTCGTGGCAGGCCTGCGCAAGCGCATTGGACATCGAGGACGGCGGCGAGGTCGACCAGGGTCCGCGCAACCGACGTGATCGGGATCCCCCGGTGGACCGTGGCGTCGGCGCCCGGCTGGCGTCGCGCTCGGTGCGTGACGATTCCGGGCACCCGTCTTTCAGTGAGGGAGATGACCTCAGGCGGTGGTGGCGGACCCTTGATCAGGCGCCAGTGATACGCGGCGGCTCGTCCGGCCAGGAGCGCCCCTTCACCCGTGGCCTTGACCGCCGCCATGTACGTCGCCTCAGTGCTGGGCGCCCGATGCCCGACGCGGTAAGTACCCGGGTACTCCTCGAGCAGCGCTCCCGTCTTGCAGCCGCCACCGGATCTCGTCGTCACTGATTCCCGCAGCCCAGCAGCTCCTGCCGAGTGACGACGCCCCTCGTCGCTCGGCGATCTCAGCCCATTACTTCCTCGACTGTCCTGTCCTGCCGGGTCCACTGGCCCGGCTAGGCAGGACAGCCCCCGGGTTCGCCCCCTTAGGCCGAGCGGGGGAGGAGGCCGGCGAGGATGTGCTCGGTGCCCTCGATGTGGTCGCGGACGAGGTTGACCGCGCCCTTCGAGTCGTGCTTGCCGAGCAGCTTCACCAGCTTGCGGTGCTGGGAGTTCGAGTGGGTGAGCACCTTGTCGGGGTGAGCGATCAGCGCGATCAGCTCGCTCATCCGGCCCTGGACCTCGGTCATCTCGGTGACGAGGCGGGGCGAGTGGGCAGCCTCGGCGAGACCGATGTGGAAGCGGATGTCGGCGCGGCGGTAGACCTCGAAGTCCTCCCCGGCTTCGGCCATCCGCCGGACCAGCTCGTTGAGCTTGTCGAGGTCGTCCGACTCGGCGCGCTCGCACGCGAGCAGCACCGCGCCGGCCTCGACCGCGACCCGATGATCGAGCACGGCCCAGGCCGCGTCGCTCAGGATGTCCTCCCCTTCGACGGGCACCTCCGTGAGCGGCGGCTGCTCGGCGACGAACGTCCCGCCGCTGCGCCCGCGGTGGGACACGAGATGTCCGCTCTGCACGAGCGTCGTCAGCGCCTCGCGCAGGGTCGAGCGCGAGATCCCGAGCTCGGTCGCGAGCTGGCGCTCGGCGGGAAGCTTCGCGCCGGGCGCGAGCAGGCCGACGCGGATCGCGGTTCCGAGCCGCTCGACGGTCCCCTCGAACGTGGTGGGCGGTCGGACCGGGGCGAACACGGCCTCCAGTGCCGGGTCACGTGCCATGCGTCAACGGTACCGCTGCCACGCGAATCCGTCCCCAGTTCGCCCAATAGGGTTCGCCCGCGTGAGCGTCCTCGGTGCAATGCAGGTCGGGCGGGCGGACCTCGGCCCGAACACGCGGATCGGCCGCCTCTTCATGGTCGGCTCGTTCTGCTTCGCGCTCGCCTCGCTGCCGTTCATGTCCGACTTCGACAACCGGGTGGCCGGCGTCATCTACTTCATCGGGTCGATCTTCTTCACCGCCGCCGGCGCCGAGACGTTCCGCTACGTCGAGGCCGGCGACCGCCTAGACCTGGTCGCGTCGGCCATCCAGCTGGTGGGAACGATCATGTTCAACCTCAACTGCTACGCCGCGCTCTTCGACGGGCTCGACCGCCACTCGCAGCAAGGGCTCGTGTGGCTGCCGGACGCGCTCGGCTCGGTCTGCTTCCTCATCGCGAGCTGGATCGCGGTGGTCGTCTGGCGCCATGCCCGACGGGCCGGGACCGGCGACCGTCGCGGCGGCGAGATCGCCTGGCTCAACTTGATCGGCTCCGTCTTCTTCGGCTTCTCCGCCATCGCCTCCGTCGTGCTGAAGACCGGCGAGCAGGTCAACCTCGAGGCCGCGACCTGGTTCACCTTCGCCGGCGCCGTCTGCTTCCTCGTCGGCGCCTACCTCTTGGTGCCGCGGCGCGTCAGCAGCTGACGTTCACGCAGTTCGCCACCACGTTGCCGGTGGCACTGTTGCCGCCGAGGTCGGTCACCCCGGTCGCGGGAAGGAGGATTCCCGTGTCGACGTTGTTGTTGGCGACGTTGTCGCCCACGGCGCCGGTCGTGCTGGCCTGGAACTCAATCCCCTCGTCGTCGTTGCCATTGAACCGGCCCTTCGTGACCCGGACCGCGTCGAGACCGTTGACCAACAGCCCGTCGTCGCCATTCCCAGATGCGACCGAGTTTCGGACCTTCACCTCGCCGGCTCCGACCAGGAACCCGTACTCGTTGTCGGTCGAGGTGACATCGTCGATGACGTTGCCCGTCCCGGTCGCATCGAGCTCCAGACCGACATCGCCCCAGCCCTCGATCTCCATGTCGCGGAACTCGCTCTCCTCCGAGGTGCCGACGACGGTGATGCCGCCGGAGCTCGTGACGTCGTCGCCCTCCACGGAGGAGTCCTCGACCGTCAGGCCGTCCACGTCGGAGATATCGAAGCCGGTGCCGTCACCCTTCGCCACGGCAACGTTCGTGGCAGTCGCGTTGTTCAGCTGGGTGAAGAAGAAGGCGTCGTTCGGCGCCTTGCGGACCACGGTCTTCTTGATCGTGACCCCGTTCGATTGGATGACCTGAATGCCGCGGTTGCCCGGGCTGATGATGTCGACGTTGTTCAGCGTGAGCCTGTTGGTGTTGACGGCGTAGATGCCCGTCGAAAGGTTGTTGCGGATCGCGCCGTTCTTGATCGTGACGTTCTTCGCCGCGAGCATGTCGATGCCGTAGTCGTTGGCGCCGCGGATCTCGTGCCCGTTCATGTCGAGGGTGACGCCGTTGTCCTTGACAACGAGGCCGGTGTCGGGGCAGTCGACGAGGTCCTGCGTGAGCTTGCGGTCGCCGGTGACCGTGTCGCCGCACTCGAGCGCGCCCTCCGCCGGCGCCGCCAGCACCATGCCCGCGATCGCCGCTACGCCCACAAATCCGATCCGTCTCAAGATCCCGGCTCCTGCCTGAGGAGCTTGAAGAACGGCCCCCTCGGCCACTCGAACTCCTCCTCGCGATTCGTCACCGTGACCGTATCCGAGTTCCCCGAAGCCGTGGTGATCGTGCCGCTGATCTCACCGCAACCGTCGAAGGCGCCGATCGCCTGCCACACCACGCCCAGGATGATCACCACGATCCACACCAGGCCCACCTTCCCTTTGCGCTGCGTTGGCGCAGGGGTGCTCGTGGGCTCGTCGGGCAGGCCGTACTCGGGCGCCGGCTCGGGCTGGGGCTCAGCCGGAGCCGGAGCGGGCGGGGGCGGCGCTCCGGTCGTTACCTCGGGCGGGGCCGAGGTCTCCGCCCACGCGGTCCGCTCCCACGAGGACGCGGTCTCGGGCGGCACGGGCGAGAACCCGCACTCCGTGCAGGGCGCGGTCGTCTCGGCCTTGGTGTCCTTCCCACAGGCGGGGCAGGTCCGCATGCCCGGAACTATTCACGAAGGGGCGGGCGTTTAGCGGCGGGCGAGCGTGAGCCCGCCGCGGCGTGAGGCGGCGGCGTAGTGGATGCCGGCGCGACGAAGATTGCGGCGGATGATCACCTCGACGCGCTCCCAGTCCGCGGGCGCGAAGTACTCGCGCACCCGGGAGAACAGCGAGAGGTCGGGCCGGGTGAGGTCGCCCGGGTCCGCGGCCATCTGTTCGAGCGCCCGCTCGCAGGCCAGCAGCACCTTTCGCTTGTTGGCCGTGTCGCACACCTCGCCCGATCGGTCCTCGACCACCATCGGGGCCAGCTCGCGAAACATCCGGCCGGCGAAGCTGTCCATCACTCGCCCTTGTGTGCGGCCGAGGAGCGCTTCTTCGTCGGCGTCGAGAATTCCGACGGCTCGGTCGGGACCTCGGGGTTCTTGATCTCGGCGATGCGCTCGACCAGGCGCTTCCACTGCTCCGGCTTCAGCACCTGGGTCAGCTCGGTGCCGGGCTTGGCCGAGCCGCCGCCAGAATCGACGGCCGAGTACCCGACGTGCACGTGATCGTCGTGGTCGCTCATCGCGAACGACGGGCCCTCGAGGTCCATCAGCGAGATCAGCTCGTCCGGGACCATCGCGCCCTGGAGGTCGAGGATCTCGTGGAGCACCGTCTCGGTGATCGAGCCCGGCCCCTGGTTGCCCAGCACCGGCAGCCCGTTCAGCGTCGCGATGTCCACGGCGCTGCCGGTCGAGTGGTTGGAGACGTTGCCGGAGGTGGTCAGCGTCGAGTGTCCGCACTTCAGCGAGGTCACGCCGAGGCGGAAGCCCCGCGCCGAGAGGTACTCGAGCAGCGCCAGGATCCGGCGGTCGATCTGCCCCGTCGTGATGTCCTGGCGCCCGCACGGATAGATCGAGACCTTCGGGTCCTCCAGCACCCGGCGCGTCAGCTGCTCCTTCGACATCAGCAGCACCTGGCCGGAGGAGGCGTCGGCATCGGCGAAGGGGTTCTTGCCCGCCGCGCGGTAGAGGGCGGTCGCCTCCAGCAGCTTCCACCCGTCGAGGATGGGCTTCGGGTTGATCTGCGGGGCGCCGCGGCCGGCGGGCTGGATCGCGAAGCTCAGGTGCGGGGCGAGCTGATCGTCGCCGCCGACCCGGCCGAGCACCGTCCCGGCCACGACCTTCGAGCCCTCCTCGAGCGGCTCGAGGCTCATCTTCTCGCGGTCGAAGCGAAGCATCCCGTCGTCGGAGAGGCGCTCGTAGACGGCGTAGGCGTCGGCGCGCTCGGCCTCGAGGCGGCTGGCGGAGAGCTCCGGGCTGGCCTCCTCCCGGTCCGGGTAGGCGAAGGTCCGCTCGCGGATGTCCTCGGTGTTCTCCGGCTCCGGGGCGCCCTTCGACTTGCCCTGGCGGCCCGGCGCAGGCTGCTCGTCCTCGGCCGCGCCGTCCTCGTCCTCGGCCGCGCCCCCGCCCTTATCGTCGCCGTGCTTTGCGACCGGATGGACCTTGGCGACCTCGCCCAGCTCGCCGTAGGTGAACTGGTTGCCGTAGGCGTCGCGCAGGATGACCTCGTCGGAGGTGATCTTCTCGATCACACCGTCGTTGACCGCGACGACCGGGGCGCCCTCGCGGGTGAAGATGTCGATCGAGCGCGCGTCGTCGGACTCGCCCTTCTCCCCCTCCCGCTCGGAGATGTCATCGGCATAGCGAGAGTCGGCGGCGACCGGGAACCGGGCGCCCTCGGTGAGGCCGGTCAGCGAGCCGATGAGATCGTCGGGGAGCTTGCCGTACTGCTTGGCGTAGAGCAGGACCTCGTCGACGTACCAGTCGGCGTGGTTGTAGGCGAAGATCGCGGTGCGAAGGTCATCCTCGCCGCCGGCGGCGTTGAGGTAGCGGGCGGCGGCGCAGATCGCGTCGACCGGGTTGTTGGGGTCCTTGCGCCCGTCGTTGTTGGCGTCCGACGCCGTACATGTCCCAGGTGGACGGCATGAACTGCATCCAGCCCTGGGCGCCCGCGGTCGAGACGTTCAGGTTGGTGCCGAAGGCGGTCTCGATCCGGTTGATCGAGGCGAGCACCTGCCACGGGATCGAGTACTGGGTTCCGCAGGCCTGGTAGATCGGCAACAGGAAGGGCGGGATCGAGAACTGGTCGATCATGAAGTTCGGAACGCCCATCGGGGCCGGGCCGAAGTCGGCGACCGTCAGGGTCGGGTTGGCGTCGGTGGGGGAGCCGTCGGGGTTGCGAAGCGGCGCGCCGTCGCGGGCGAACTCTCGCCCGCTCTGAGGCTCGGGGCGGTCGGCTCCCTCGTTGGAGCCGCCGCCTGAGCCGTCCCCGGAATGCCCGCCACCGTGCCCACCGGCTGCGCCGCCGGGGTCGCTGGTGCCGGGGCCAGTTCGGGCCCCCCGGAGCAGGTTCTGTCGGCGCGGGCTGCGGTCGGCGCGCGGAGGTGTGAGCGGAACGCTCCCGCCGCCGCCGGGCAGCTGCACGCCGCCGCCACCCCCGGAGCCGGGAAGATCGACGCCGCCGCCGCCGGGAAGATCGACGTGCCCGTCGCCGCCGCCACCGGGAAGGTTGCCGCCGACGTCGTTGACGGTGTCGTTCAGGTCGTCGAGCAGGTCCGCGCTCGCGGACATCGCGCCAAGGCCAACCGCGACCGACGCCATGGCCGTCGCGATCGTGAACAGAACCATCCTTGGCATGTGCCTGGCGTCCTTTCCTGACGCTTCGCCCCTCCCAGAACTCTGGGTGCCCCCCGGATGGGGACAAACGAACCGTACCCCCCTAGCGCTGCCGATAACCCCAGTTCCCCCCGGGCTAGCGCACGCAAAGGGCCGGCGCTGGGCCGGCCCCTCACGGTCGATACCAACTTGTCGGTATGCGGAGCGTCCTCAGACAGGCGTCGGCGGCTCCGGCTCCTTGGAGACGCACTTGCCCAGCGCGTTGCGGCCGTTGCCGTTCGTGCCGTAGTTCTCGGCGAACGCGGCGGGATCGGCGTCGCGCTCTGCCTTGCAGTCCTTGGTGCGCCCTTGGCCGCGCTCTTGTTGCCTCGGGGGTCGTCCCCTTGATGCAGTTGCGCATCGCATGCTTCGGGCCGTACGCGCCCTCGAAGGCAACGGAGTCGGCCTTCTTCTCCGCGTGACACGCCTTCGCGGCGGCGTCGCGGGCGCGATCGCTCTTGTCGGCGCTCGCGGGCGCGGCGATGGCCAGCGTCGCGAAGACTGATACGGCAAGGATGCTCTTCTTCACTTTGGAATTCCTCCTGTCCCCTGGGGGGAGCCGGTTGCTCGTTCACGAGGACAACGCCGTGGACTTCTCGTTGTCAGGTGTTAGTTCGGGCGGATGCCGCGGAACGGTGAGGGCTTTGGACGGCTAGGCAGCCGCGGTCCGAACCCGCACCTTGTTGTTGAGGTTCAGGGTTGGCGAACTATCGGCGCAAACGAAGCGCCCGCAACTGGGCGGGCGCTTCGAGGGGTTGCCTAATCTTTGGGCTAGGGGTCAGCCGCAGTTGGGCCAGTGCCCGGCGCCGTCGCGCTTCTTCAGCAGGACCGCCACGACCGCCTGGGTCTTCCAGGAGTAGTGGTGGGGGTCCGCGCCGACCGACTTGGGCGAGCTCTGCCAGGTCGACTTCATGAACTGGAAGGCGCCGTGGTAGGCACCGCCGCCGCCATGGATGTTGGGGTCCTCACCGGACTCACACCTGGAGGTCTGGTGGGCCCAATGCTTGTCCTTGGCGGAGAAGTCGTTCCAGATGCGCTCGTACTTGGAGCTGGTGCCGCTGCTGTCGCCACCGCCGCCGTCTCCACCGCCACCGCTGCCCACGCCGCCGGAACCGCCCTGTGCGGCCGTGGCGAACATGATGCCTGCGAGTGACGCGGAGGCGAGGACGCCGACGACGACCACGCGAGCCCGCTCTCTGGTGCTCAGCCCCGTATTCCCGTTTTCAGTTCCGGCCTCAAGGCCGGCATTGCCTTCTGACATTGCTCTCTTTCTGAAGCGCTTACGGGGTTAGCTGACGGGCTCGCGCCGAAAGAGATCTGGCGCTACGCGGCAGATGCCGCAGATTCGCCCCAACTTGTGGGTCCCCCGCTCTCCGCGATATGTAGGCGGAGATTCAGCGGTTGAAGGTGGCGGGACCCTAGCACAGGGTTCACTGGTTATGTGTCGTTTGTGAGCGATTGCTCGTAAACGCCTGCACGGTGCAGGATTCGTGCTTCAGGCACGCCGTCCTGCCTGATGCATCGGCAGTCCCGGAAGGTTCCTGAAGAGATTTCACCCCCGCGCTCACATCGGTAACCTCGCGCTCGCCCCGTCCCCGCCCCCACGCAGGAGGTCGCCCCCTTGTCAGCACTCGCACGCTTCGTCGCCGGCAACCCTGGCAAGTGGATCACCCTTCTCGTCTGGATCGTCGTCGTCGTCGTGATGATGCCGCTCGGCGCCAAGCTCGCCGACGAGACCCAGGACGACACCGCCTCCTTCCTGCCCGACAGCGCCGAGTCGACGCGAGTGGTCGAGATCCTCGACGAGGAGTTCGACGACGGCGAGACCACCCAGGGGCTCGTCATCTACAAGCGCGAAGGCGGCCTCACCGACGCCGACTTCCAGAAGATCGCCGACGACGCCGACGCCCTCGAGGCGCTCGACGACGAGGACCTGCCGCTGATCACCGCGCGCGTCCCCAAGTCCGCCGACGACGACGTGCTCGTCTCCCCGGACGACGAGCTCGCCTACTCGGTGCTGATCGTTCCGACCGACTTCGACAAGTCGGGCGACTGGGGCGAGAACATCCGCGACGAGGTCGGCTCGGGCGAGGACGGCCTCACCGTCCTCGTCTCCGGCGACCTCGGCTTCTCGGCCGACGCCGAGGAGGTCTTCGGCGACATCGACACGAAGCTCCTCGCCGCGACCGCGCTCCTCGTCCTCTTCCTGCTCGGCGCGATCTACCGCGCGGTGCTCGTGGCGCTGACGCCGCTCGTCGTCGTCTTCTTCGCCTACACGATCGCCAACGGCTTCATCTACCTGCTGGCGGAGTCCGGCGCCACCGTGTCCTCGAACGCCACCGGGATCCTCATCGTCTTGATGTTCGGGGTGGGGACCGACTACTGCCTGCTGCTCGTCTCCAGATATAGAGAGGAGCTACACCGCATCGAGGACAAACACGAGGCGATGCAGCGCGCGCTCGCGCGCTCGGGCCCGGCGATCCTGGCGTCGGGTTTGACGGTCACGCTGGCGATGCTCGTCCTCGTCCTGGCCGACTCGAACAACACCTCCACCCTCGGCCCCGTCGCGGCGATCGGCGTTGCCTCGGCGATGATCGCCGGCCTCACCCTGCTGCCGGCGCTGCTCACGATCTTTGGCCGCAACGGCTTCTGGCCACGCCGCGGGACCGTGGACTACGACCCGAACTACGAGGGGATCACGCGCCAGGGTGTCTGGCGGCGCTTCGGCGACAAGGTGCTCGAGCGCCCGGCCGTGGCGCTCGTCGTCACCGTCGCCGTGTTCGTCGCCGGCGCGATCGGCCTCGTCGCCTACAAGGTCGACTACTCGACCACCACCTTCTTCAAGGAGTCCGTCGACTCCGTGGAGGGCTTCAAGCTGATGGAGCAGGAGTTCGCGGCCGGCACGCTGGCACCGACCACCGTGCTGATCCAAAGCGACAGCGGTGAGGTGAGCGACGAGGACATCGCGGCCATCACGAGCTCGAATCGAGGGCGTCGAAGGCGTCGCCTCGGTCACGCCCACCGGACAGACATCGACCGACGGATCGGCGACCACTCTCAACTTGATCTTCGAGGACGACCCCTACACCAAGAAGGCGCTCAACATCATCCCCGACGTCCGCGCGAGCGTGGACGACCCGCCCGATGGGCTCACCGTGCTCGTCGGCGGCGGCACCGCGATCTCCTACGACTTCGACGAGGCGACCCAGAGCGACCTGAAGCTGATCGCCCCGCTGGCGCTCCTGGTGATCGGAATCATCCTCGCGATCCTGCTGCGCTCGCTGGTCGCGCCGCTGGTCCTGATGGCGAGCGTGGTCTTGAGCTTCCTCTGCACCCTGGGGCTCAGCGTGCTGTTCATCCGCTTCGTCGTCGGCGACGCCGGGTTCGACGCCTCGATCCCGACGTTCGCGTTCATCTTCCTCGTCGCGCTGGGGATCGACTACACGATCTTCCTGATGGCGCGAGTGCGCGAGGAGGCGCGCCGCCACGGCACCCGCGAGGGAATGCTGCGGGCGCTGGCCGCGACCGGGCCCGTGATCACGAGCGCCGGGCTCATCCTCGCCGGCACCTTCGGCGTGCTGATGACGCTGCCGGTGACGTTCACGTTCGACCTCGGCTTCATGGTCGCGCTGGGGATCCTGCTCGACACGTTCATCGTGCGGACGATCATGGTCCCGGCGGCCGTCGAGCTGATCGGCGACAAGATCTGGTGGCCCTCCACCGCGCAGGCTGCAGGTGGCCTGCACGAGGAGGTCGAGGAGGACGAGGCCATACCCCCGCCGCCGAGCGGCTAACGCGGGCATGAGCCCGCGGGCCGGTTGACAGCCTTCGGCGCCGGTGGGAGACTGGCGCCGAGATGGGCAAGCAGGGGAAGCTCACCGTGCTCGTCTGCGCCTGCGCGGCGCCGGCGCTGCTGCTGCTGGGCACGACGCCCGCGCTCGCCGCATACGAGGTCAAGAGCAACGACAGCTCGATCAACGACGGGACCCTGGGGCAGCGAGTCGGCGCCGCCTGCGATGACGGCGTGTCCGTGAGCGGTGGCGCCTACAACGACGCCAGCTACGCCGATGGCGTCTACCTCACCGAGATGCTCCCGCTCGATCCGTTCGCCTCCCGCCACCGCAGCTGGACCGTGGGCGCCGACAACTACCCGGGCGGCGCGCCGTCCAACACCTTCAGCGTCCAGGTCATCTGCGACCTCCAGAACGGCTGGAACGACTACGACCGCGTCGAGCGCCAGAACGGACTCAAGGTGCCCGACGACAAGCTCGGCGGCGCGACCGTGAAGTGCCCGGCGGGCCACCCGGTCGTCGGCGGTGGCTACGACGAAAGTGGGTTCTTCGACGAAGAGGCGTACCTGTCGATGAGCGCGCCTGTCGACGGCAAGGACGCCGACAAGGTCCCGGACGACGGCTGGCGCTTCGAGGTGAACAACGACGAGGACGTCGACGGGAAGGTCGTCAAGGGCACGGTCACGGCGATCTGCGACAAGCGGCGCCCGTCCTCCGCCTATCACTACCGCACTGACCAGAAGAACGTCCAGGACGCCTCCCAGGGAATTCTCTCGCTGGGATGCTCCAACAGCGAGACGCTCATGAGTGGCGGAGCCGAGGCGAAGGCTCCATACAACGCGAGCATGCTGCTCAACTCCTCCAGTTACCTAGTTGTCGGCGATCCCAACTGGTTCACCGCCGCCGACAACTACGCCACGCCGGACGGGAAGACCCGCAAGCTGGCGGCGTACGCCATCTGCCGGCGCTGAGCCGCGCACGCTACCTTCGAGCGATGGCCCCGGACGGAACAAGCGACCTTGCGGAGGTAGAGGCCGACCTGCGCTCCCGCCTCACCGAGACGCACGAGCGGATCGCCGAGCTCACCAAGCCGCCCGAGGGCGGCGCGGACATCGGCTTCGGCAAGCGGATCGGCGACGGCACCAACGAGGCGATCTCGCGCTTCACCGAGGTCGGCGTCGCCAACGACCTGCACGCGATCGAGGAGCGGATCGAGCGGGCGCTCGTCAAGCTCGACGAGGGGACCTACGGCGTCTGCGACAACTGCGACGGCGAGATCATCGCGGGGCGCCTGAAGGCGGCGCCCGAGAGCGCCCTATGTATTCAGTGCGCGCGCGGCGCCGTCGGCTAGGCACCAGGGCATGAAAAAGCCCCCGGGTTGCGGGGGCTCTCTCAGTTGCCGGCTCGGCCTTGGCCGAGCGTAGCTCAGACGATTAGATCGTCTGGACGTTCACCGCGCGGGGGCCCTTATCGCTGGGCTCCTCGTCGAAGCTCACCTTGGCGCCCTCCTCGATGGAGCGGAAGCCCTCACCGACGATCGCGCTCTGATGGACGAACAGATCCTTCGACCCGTCCTCGGGGCTGATGAAACCAAACCCCTTCTCGTCGTTGAACCACTTGACGGTTCCTGTAGCCATATATGACCTTCTTCCTGTCCTGGGACCGCTCGGGACACAAAGGTCAAACGAGGAGTACGCCACGACAACTGATGGTGGGACGCTCCCACCTATTACGCCGTGCACGCTAGCGGGTTGGGCACGAGACATGCGGTCCCCATGCCGAGGTGGAAGAAAAAAGGCGGATGCCGGGCCACCCCCGGCCCGACACCCGCCTGGACGAGACGAGGCAACTTTGCGCCCTCCCTGGCGCTAAATCGCAATCCCTGCCCAGATGAATATCTCGCATCGAAGCGGCCAAATCATCGGTGCCGGCCCGATGAGTTGGTGCGGGAAACTACGGAGCCGCGGGGCGCATAGACTACCAGGACCAGGAGGGGTATTGATGCGCAGAGCAGTTGGGATGGGAATCGTCGTATGCGGGCTCGCGCTCGTATTCGCCGGCGAGGCACAGGCGGATCCGGAGACCTTCCTCGTCGACACGACGAGCGACAGCGGGGCCCTGACCACCTGCGGCGTTCCCGCCGGCGACTGCAGCCTGCGGGGCGCGTTCGCGAACGCCAACGACGGCGACATCGCCGACCTGGACTCGATCAGCTTCGAGCCCACGATCTTCGACGGCGTCGAGACCGTCCCGGGCGAGGCGACGATCACCCTCGCCGACGACCTCGCGAGCGACGAGCACCTCGACATTTCGGCGAACTGCGCCGTGGCAAACCCGTGCGTGAACATCGACGGCCCGGCCGCCGACAACGCGATCAGCGTCACCGGCGGCCTGTTCAGGATGGAGGACGTCGCCATCTTCGGGACCGGGCGCAGGGCGTCTTCTACGGCGGGACCGGGATCGGCCTCGAGCTGCAGGACAACTACTTCGGCCTCAAGCTCGACGGGACCGCGGCCGGCAACGACGTAGGCGTCATGGTGAGCGGTCCCAACGCCCAGATCGGTCCGATCGGCCAGGGCGGGAACGTCGTGGCGGGCAACCGGGTAGGCGTCGCGATCTTCGGCGCAGCGGCTACGAACACTCACATCCACCAGAGCCTCTTCGGCGTGAGGACGAATGGCACCCTCGCCCCGAACACCGCCGTCGACATCGACATCTCCGGCAACATGGTCAACCAGGCGCCGAGCGACGTGAATATCGGCGGCAACCCGAACGCCACGCCGGAGTGTGACGAAGGCTGCAACGTGATCGCCGCGGCCGGCTCCGGAACCGACCCGCGCGGGATCGACATGTCGGCTACGTCCAATCCCGGCGGCACCTCCACCGCGTCCGACGTCCAGGTCGAGTTCAACAACATCGGCGTGAACGCGGCCGGGACCGCCTCCACCGGCGCGACCGGAACGCTCGTCGCCGTCGGCGCGGCCGACAACGTGGCCGTCGCGAACAACCGGATGGCGGGCGGGCGCAGCGCCGTCATCGCCGGCCCCGACGCGGAGACGGTGAACATCGAGGCGAACAAGATCGGCCTCAACGCCGGTGACAGCGACGTGCTCGACGGCACCAGCAACACCTCGATCAACATCAACTCCGACAACGTGGACAACCCGATCTCCGCGGTGAACAACACGATCGGCGTGGACGCCGCGGTCAACGCCGTCGGAGTCCTCGGGACCGGCGGCGTCGTGAACGACAACCAGATCGGGCTCCCCGTTCGTCTCGGACTCCGGCGGGCTCATCGGTGTCAACGCAGGTAAGCCACCGCCGTCACCGTCTTCGGCAACAGATCTCGAACACCACCGGCGACGGGATCGACCTCATCGACACCGACGACTCGCTGGTCGCCGCGAACGAGATCGGCGTCGACGGGCCGATCGGCGGCATCGGAGTCCTGGTGACCGACAGCATCAGCCTCGCCACCGGCAACACGATCGGCGGGACCGAAGCCGGCAACGCCAACGTCTTCGGCCAGGTCGGCGACGACGCGATCAAGATCCAGGGCCCCGGCAACGACCAGCACGCGATCCAGGCCAACCTCGGCGGGCCTGTCGGCAGCGGCACCTTCATCGACCTCGAGGGCACCAACGGCCCCGGCAATGGCGGGCCCAACGCCGGCATCGAGACGCCGAAGGTGAAGAGGATCCTCGAGAAGGAGATCAGCGGCACCGCCGAGGCCGGCGGCAAGGTCTGGGTCTACCGCGCCTGCTCCGTCCCGGGAGTCTTCCCCGACTGCCTGTCGAAGTTCCTCGGCTCCAAGACCGTCAAGCCCGACGGCACCTGGAAGCTGAAGCAGAACAAGGTCAAGAAGAGCTGGACCATCACCGCGAACCAGGTCGACGAGGACGGGAACGGGTCCGAGCTCTCGAAGGGCAAGAAGCGGAAGTAGTGAGGGAGGCATCTTGAGGCGGAGACTGATCGGCGGCACGGCGGTAGTCGTGGCGGCCTGGCTGGCGGGCGCGGGACAGGCACAGGCCGACATCGACACCCTCTTCGTCGACACGACGAGCGACGCCTCGCTCACCGCCTGCACCGTGGCGGCCGGCCGACTGCAGCCTGCGCGGGGCGTTCGCGAACGCCGACGACGGCGACGCCGCCACGGACACCGACTCGATCTTCTTCGACGCCACGATCTTCGACGGCATCGAGGCCGTACCGAACGAGAACGACCGTCGTCATGGCCAGCGCCGGCGTCATCACCGACGAGAACCTCAACCTCCAGGCCCTCAACTCGACCACGCATCCGTCCGCCGGCATCGACGGGCCTCCGGGGGACATCGCCATCAAGGTCCAGGACGGGGTCTTCACCATGCGGGGGATCGCCCTCTTCGGCGGCGGGATCACCGGGCTTCAGCACTCGAACACCGCCGACGGCCTCACCCTCGCCAACGACTGGTTCGGCGCTCAAGCTCGACGGGACGCCCGCCGGAAACCAGGTCGGGGCCTTCATCGCGGGACCGGCGGCGGACATCGGGCAGCGTCGACGCGGCCGCAACGTCTTCGCCGCGAACCAGGCCGGGCTCCGGATGTTCGGCAACGCGGCGCAGGACATCGACATCCTCAACAACCGCTTCGGCGTGAAGGCCGACGGGACGGTCGCGGCGAACACGATCACCGACATCGACATCGCCGGCAACATCGCCAACCAGGCCCCCAGCAACGTCGAGATCGGGCCATTCCCCGGGAACGCGACGCCGGCCTGCGACGACGGCTGCAACGTGATCGCCGCCGCGGGAGCGCAGGCCAACCCCGGCGTGAACCTACGCGGCACGTTCGCTCCGAACGAGACCTCCACCGCCTCCAACGTCACGATCCAGAACAACCACATCGGCGTGAACCCCGCCGGGACGGCCGCGACGGCCGGGGCCGTCGGCGACCTGGTCGCCGTGGGCGATGCCGACAGCGTCATCGTCAACGGCAACCAGATGGCCGGCGGCGTCCACGCGGTCGACGCGGACAGCGGGGCCGAGGACCTGCTGATCGAGGCGAACACGATCGGCGCCAACGGGCCGGCACGGCGGTCATCGACGGCACGAGCGACAGCGCCATCGACGTCGACTCCAACAGCGCGGGGCCGGCCGCCATCATCAACAACACGATCGCCGCCGACGCGGTGATCGATTCGATGACGGTTCTCGGCGATGGCGCGAAGATCGCCTCGAACCACATCGGCCTGCCCGGCGTCGCGGGCTCCGGCGGCTTGCATCGGCATGAACGTCTCGGGCTGCCAATCACCTGATCCAGGGGAACTCGGTGGAAACACGAGCGGCGACGCGATCTATCTCGCCGAGCTCACGGCCGCCGAGATCAAGGACAACGAGGTCGGCGAGCTCGGCCCGGTCGGCGGCTCGGGGATATTGATCCCCTCGGCTCCCGGCAACTCCACGGGGAACGCGATCGGCAGCAACGACCCCAGCCTGGCCAACGTGTTCGGCGACATCGGCGACGACGCGATCAAGATCGTGGGGGACGGCAACGACGGCAACCAGATCCTCGCCAACATCGGCGGCCCCGCCGACGCGCTCTTCATCGACCTCGAGGGCGCCCCCGGCCCCGGCAACGGCCTCCAACGGCCCGAACCAGGGCGTCGAGGCACCGAAGGTGAAGCAGATCACCGCCAAGGCCATCAGCGGGACCGCCGGTGCCCAACGGCCAGGTGCGGGTCTACCGCTCCGGCTCCCCCAAGGGCGACTTCCCGCAGGAGCTCAAGAAGCTGATCGGCACGAAGACGTCAAGCCCGACGGCACCTGGAAGCTGAAGCCCGCGAACGGGGTCAAGAAGAGCTGGGTCATCACCGCCAACCAGACCGACAGCGCGGGGAACGGCTCCGAGCTCTCGAAGGGCAAGAAGCGGAAGTAGTCCGCCCACGCGGGGCGAGCCTAGCTGGCTCCGAGACCCTGATCGGCTCGTCCTCGATCAGCTTCTCGATCAGCCGCCCGCCGCCCGTCAGGACGAACCAGGGATCGTCCGGATCCCCGTCGGAGTTCACCTCCCACTCGTCCCGGTCGGGCGTCCTGTCCACGCCGATCGGGAAGACATCGACGGCGCCGTCGGCGTCGACGCGGATGCGCAGGAAGTGCTTGTAGTTGCGCCCGGTGCCCCGGCTCTGCCCGGCGAAGATCTCGGTGGCGTGGCCGTGCGATCGCTTGTCCGCCCAGAGCAGGTAGCGGCCGAAGGCCTCCGGCCCCCAGAGGTATCCGAAGAGGCCCGCCGCCGGGATGACGAAGAGCTCCCAGGCGGTCCCGTCGGCCACGATCAGCACGCCGGTGATGAGCGCCGCGAGCGGGATCAGATGAAGCGCAGCGTGGAAGGAGCCGTACCCCCGCTTTCGCCACTTGCGGCGCTTCGCATCGCCGTCGTGGATGTCGGCGAAGGCGGCGAGGCCGAACCACAGCCCCACCGCGAGCAGGCCGGCGAGCGGATAGCCCACCCACGGCTCGACCTGGGCGAGCCACACGAAGACCCCGAGCAGGAGGTAGATCGCGCCGGTCAGGAGCGCGAACCCCGTGGTCTGGGAGACGATCCGCTTCGAGACGAGCTCCTTCGCGATCTCCTGCGAGCGATCCCGGTCCGGGTAGGTCTCGACGAGGTCCCACTGGCGCCGCTCGGGCTCCGGCTTGTCGGTCAGATACCTGTGGTCGACGAGGTGGATCTCGTCCTGCAGCGTGTGCGTCGCCGAGAGGAAGGCGCCGGCGCCCCCGGCGGTGATCTTGTGGCGGTCCGCCTGGTCCCCGGTCCCCACGTAGCGGGAGTAGTGGTGGAGGTCGCCGGTCAGCGTCAGCCTCAGCGTCGCCCCCCGCTTCACGATCAGGTTCTCCTCGATGAAGGCGAGCGTCTGCCATGACTGCGGCACGTCCGCGAGGTCGGGCACCTCCGGCCCGTTCCAGGTCGGGTCCTTGCCCTTGCCGACCCAGCTGGGCTTCGCCGTGACGAGGATCACCTCGTCGCCCTCGCCGAGCTTGCTCGCCATCGCCCAGAAGTAGCTGAGCTGCGGGTAGTCGACGTAGGTGTCGAACTGGGTGTCGAACGCCCACAGCCAGCGGCCCTCGGCGAGCTTGATCGCGAAGTAGCTGCGGGCCTGCACGGTCTGCCAGGCGCCGATCGAGCGCTGCGAGCAGAACTGGCGCATGAAGCTCGTCAGCCCGTCGTACCAGTCGTGGTTGCCGGGCAGCGCGAAGAGCAGCGGG
Source organism: uncultured Solirubrobacterales bacterium (assembly GCA_963729505.1). Classification (GTDB taxonomy): domain Bacteria; phylum Actinomycetota; class Thermoleophilia; order Solirubrobacterales; family 70-9; genus JBDTSW01. Next base: position 207,930 of record CAVSOA010000002.1, on the reverse strand, counting down.
CGCTCCGCCGTCGGGAGGAAGGGAAGCGAGGCGTTGAAGGGCGCGACGAACTTCTCCTGGTAGGCGTCCCACTCGGCGGAGGGATAGACCTGATCGCCGCCGAGGACCAGGACCTGGCCGCGGGGCAGTCGCTCCTCGCCGATAACGAGCTCCTCCCGGCCCAGCAGGTAGGCGATCGCGTAGGTCGACTCCCAGCCGTCGCCGGTGTCCGAGGCGTAGTCGAGCCACAGCGGCGCGTCGAACCCGGTCGCGTCAAACCACGCCGCCGCGTAGGGGGCCTGGTTCTCGCGCTTGTCCGCGAACCGCGCGAAGAGGCCGGAGACGACCACCTCCCGCGCCGCCCCCAACAGGAGCTTCGGGTGAAGCCACTGCACCATCTCCGTCTCCGGCGGCACCTCGTCCGGACCCGGCCGGGGCGGCGGGACGTCGTGGTGCGGTGGAGTCGTGCTTTCGGTTCACCCCCGCCAGGTCAACCCGCAGGAGATCCTCCTCGGGGTCGATCACGTCGGCGATGCGGCGCAGGATCGCGGCGGGGTTCAGCGAGCTGGGGTCGTCGGCCATCGGGCCTTCATTGTCCCGCTCTCGCGCGGACGCGTCACGCCGGGCGATCGGCGGCGGCGCGCGGGCAGGATTTGAACCTGCGACCTCCGGGTTATGAGCCCGGTGCCGGCCGCCCGGTCGGTGCCAGGGCTACCAGCGCCAGGCCGAAGAACCACGGCAGATACAGATAGAACCAGTGGTCGATCCCGAGCTGGGACGCGATCATCACGCCCGCCGCCAGCGCCGCGAGCTGCGTCAGCGTCCGGCGCCGCGGCACGAACGCCACCGCAACGGCGAGCCCCAGCGCCCCGAACCGCACCACCGTCTGCAGCCAATCCAGGCTCGGCTCCTGCCCCCAGATCGAGAACGGGCTCTCCCGGTCGATCTGGTTCTCGATCGTGCGGTCGTAGAACGTCTGACAGCCCCGGGTCGATGATCGTCGGCAGCAGCACCAGGCGCCATGGTGCCCGACGAACGCCACGCTGAAGACCACCGATCGGCTTCAGCCCGAACCCCTCCCCGTCCCGCCGGAACCGATCCACCAGCCCCCGCTCCCCCACCGCGAACAGCGGCGCCAGCACCAGCGGCGCGAACTTCGCCATGCTCGCCAGGCCCGAGCAGCACCCCCCGCCCCGCCGGCGAGGCGAACGCCACGAACGCCCACACGATCAGCGCCGCGACCAGCGAGTCGTTCGAGTTCGACTGCAGCGCGTACGTCGTGTACGGGTAGGCGCACCAGGCGAACGCGAGGATCACCCCGAGGCCGTTGCCCTCCAATCGCGCTTCGCGCTGCTCCTCCTCCGGCGCATCCGGCGGCGCCCGCCGCAGCCTCCTCCCGAGGAAGAACAGCCCCGCGATCGTCGCCAGGTCGAAGAAGATCGCCGCGCCGTGCGATGCCGGTAGCTCGTCCCACTCGCCGCTCCACGGCATCGCGAGCTCGAACGGGACGTAGGCGTAGTAGTTGACCGGGCCGTAGGTGTCGCCGAACGGGTTGTCGTGGGCGAAGACGTGGTCGTCCGCCGATAGATCGGCGTCGCCGTGGGTGAGCTTGTCGGCGCCGATCACGCCGGCGTAGCCGACGTCGATCGTGCCCGAGTCGGCGATGTTGAGCGCGACGCGGAAGCCGATCAGGAACATCGTCGCGATCGCGAGCCAGGTGAGCGGGGTCGAGGGGTTGAGGCCGCCGCGCTGGCCCTTGAACCCGATCCACAGCATTCGGCACAGCAGGTAGACGAGCGGCGGGTAGGCGAGCGGCACCGAGACGCCGATGTCGCCCTGGTCGAAGAAGATACTGGCTCGACCCCGAACGAGAGCAGCACCAGCAGGTCGAGGTGGACCATCCGCCTCCAGCGGCGGAAGTCGAAGAGGCCGAAGAAGAAGAGCAGCGCGAGCGGGATCCAGACGTAGGGCGCGTTCAGCAGGTGGCCGAACTGGCCGTTGTAGCCGCGGGCCATCTGCCAGGCGACCTGATTTCCCGTCCACGACTCGCGGATGGTCTTGGTGGGGTCGTCGATCAGGACCTGGACGACCTCCTTGTCGCCGTCGTAGTAGCCGATCTGCCACGTGGTCGGAGGCTTGGCCTCTGCGTGGGATTCGAGGCGCCCGCGCTCGGCCGAGACCTCGATCACCTTCGGGTCGGTGTCCGCGAGCTTGATCGCCTCGCGGGGGGAGGTGAGGAAGCCCTTCGGCTTCTCGGGGAGCGAGCCGCCGATCTGGGGCGCGGGCGCCGAGCCCGGCTGGGAGCCGATGGTGTCCTCGTCCTGGGCAGGCGCGCCCGCCGGCACGGCGATCGCAAGCACGACGCCCGCCAGCGCCGCGCAAGATGAGATGCGACGGATCAAGCAGCCGAGTCTATGCTCGTAGTCCGTGACAGACGAGCCCAAACTGATCGAACTCGAGTCCCTGCAGCTAAGTCCCACCGCCGCCTGCTACGAGGGCGCCGACTACGGGGGGACCGTCTCGTTCTTCGTGACCGACCACCCGTTGGGCGAAGGACCTGACCTCCATCGCCACCCCTACGAGGAGACGTTCGTCGTTCGTACCGGGCGGGCTCGGTTCACCGCCGGCGATCAGACGATCGAGGCGGAAGCCGGGCAGATCGTGGTTGTGCCGCCCAACACCTGGCATGGGTTCAAGGGAGCGAGCGAGGAGAACCTCCAGATGGTCTGCATCCATCCGAACGAGCGCGTGGTGCAGGAGGAGAAAGAGGACGCGTAGCCGCTCGGCTCGGCACTCGACCGCCGCGTAGTCGAAACAATCGACGTCCTCGGCGTACCCGCCGATCCGCGCTCGCCGCCAGCGACGTCCCCGCCGCCGTTCCGCCGTCGGTGACCGAATCGACGACGTCTCGCTTCTCGGCGAGCAGCGTCGCGATGCGCTCGTCGATCGTCTCGTTCGCGAGCAGGTACCAGGCGGTGACGCTCTCGGCCTGGCCGATCCGGTGGACGCGGTCCTCGGCCTGGTCGTGCTTGGCCGGAGTCCAGTCAAGCTCCAGGAAGGCGACGTTCGCGGCGGCCGTGAGCGTGAACCCGTGCGATGCGACCCCGAGCGAGCAGACGCAGAGCTCCGGCCCGTCGTCGCCCTGGAAGCGGCGCACGTTCGCCTCCCGCTCGTCCATGGAATCGTCGCCCACGATCCGCGCGCTTTCAGGGAAGCGCTCGATCACCGCAGCCTGGATCTCGCGGTGGTGGGCGAAGACCACGAGTCGCTCTCCCGACTCGGCGAAGTCGTCGATCCACGTGAGCGCCGCGTCGAGCTTGCCTCGCGCCGCGAGACGGCGGAGCGCCGTCATCTTGATCAGGGCCTGGGCCCGCGCGTCGTGCGTCAGGCCGACCGCTGCCGCCGTGTCCACCTGCTCGGAGAGCCAGCGGATGAAGTCGCGCTCGGCCCGGCGGTACTCGGCGGTCGTTCGAAGTGGGCACCGTGCACGACGGCGCGGCGCTTGGCCGGGAGCTGGGTGAGGACGTCCTCCTTTCGCCGCCGGAGAAAGCAGGAGCTGCGAAGGCGCGAGTGGAGCTTTCGCCGGGAGCCCGGCGACGCGTAGCCGCGGCGTGAAGCTCGACATCGTCCCGTACTCGCCGAGGCGGTCGAGCGCCCGGAGCTGCGGAGCGAGCTCGGCGGGCCTGTTCACGACCGGCGTCCCGGTGAGCGCCAGGCGGAGCGCGTCCGGCCCCAGGTTCTCGACCAGCTCGAGGATGGCCTTGCGTGCGGACGGCGCTGCGGGTTCTTCACGTAGTGGGACTCGTCGAGGATCAGCGCGCGCGGCGCGAGCTCGCTGAGCGCCTCGAGGTGCGCGGCGGCGATCTCGTAATTGAGGACGACGAGGTCCGCGCCTTCGAGGTCCTGCGCGGTGCGGCCCGAGAGGGCGATCGCCTTGCGGCCCGGCAGCCAGGTTCTCGATCTCGCGCAGCCAGTTCAGCTTCAGCGAGGCGGGGCAGACGACGACGGCCGGGTAGGCGCGGTCGGCCTGCACCGTCGCGAGCGCCTGGATCGTCTTGCCGAGGCCCTGCTCGTCGGCGAGGAAGACGCGGCGCCGCTCGAGCGCGTAGGCGACGCCCGCCCGCTGGAACGGCATGAGCTCGCCGCCGAGGCCCTCGATCTCGAGTTCGGCGTCCTCGGCGTTCGACATCGCGAGGCAGGCGAGCTCGTCGCGTCGGCGAGCGCCGCCTCGATCAGCCTGCGAGCCGCGAGGGTCAGCGCGACGTCGGTGCTTCCGGATGAAGCGGGCGAGCATGTCCGGAGGCCAGGCCGAGGCCGGGAAGCTCGGTGTCGCGACGACCCCGGCGGAGGAGCTCCCTCGCGCCTCTCGAAGGCGTCCACGACACCATCCCAGATCGCTCAATGCGCACGTCGGCCGCTCTCCTCTCGACGAGATCGAGCTCGCGCCCGGAATCTCATCTGCATCCGGGTTGCCTCGACCAACCGATCGCGCGGCGACCCCTGAGCGCGGTAGACTCACGTTCCCCGCGCTGACGCGTCGCAGACCACGACATTCGCCACCGTCATCGGCGCGAGACGCCGAATCGCGCGGCCCGTTAGCCTCCAGCGCATCGAGTCGCTCGGCGGATCGCCCCACCTCGTGGTGATGGCCAGCATCGCTCCCGCGGAGGTCGGCTCCACCGCCGCTCGGCGATCCATCTGGGCGCCTCCTTCAGCCAGCGCCGGCACAGGGATCGACCTCAACGGATCCCGCGTCCGCGAGAAGCCTCGAAGATCTCTCGCCGGCTGGGAAACGTCCTCTAGTCCGGACCGATGCACAGCGCTGGCCCGACGCAGCTGGCTCTTGCCTGCTTCTTGCCGATCGAATCATACCGGCGTGAACGTCGGATGCTGACGCAGCACGCTAGGCACCGCGCTTCCACAACGCGCCACTCGAGGTAACCGTCGTCCCACCTCGCCGAGCTTGTCAGAGCCGGGCCGCGGCTGCAAGTGCGCTCCGACTGCTGATCTCCCGGGCGTCACGCGAGCAGGACTCGAAGCGTGACGCGGTGCTTGTCGATCTCAAGCCCGATCGCCAAGTCCTCGCCAAAGCTACAGCTCAATGCGGTTCACCCGCCGAGTGCTCGAACCTCGTCCCGGCACGTCTGGAGGGCGGGCGGACATCGCTGGATCCCGGAGCGCGGATCGAAGTTCGACCATCAAGCGTGCGCGATGCGCTGGAGCGACCGCGCGCGGTCGGGCCAATCCGCCGACCCAGCGGCGCCCGAGCACCTCAACCGGAACCGGCACGGCGGCGAGCGCCGCCGCGAGCAGCGGCTCTGGTTGGCCACGAAGCAGGCCAGATCCGGGCACGATCAGATGAGCCGTCAGAGGATCGTCAGCGCCTGAGGCTAAGCTGACGCGGCTGCGGCTCGGCGTCCACCGACCCCATACCAGACACTCCGGATCCGGCACCTCGTCGTGCTCACCCTCGAGTGCGCCTCGATGTGCCACCAGTTGAGCCGAGGACACCATCCGTAGAGCCGGCCGAGAGGGACTCCTCCGCGTCGTCGCGTCCCATTGCTCGAGGGTGCGGCCCAATTCTTCTCCGAACTGTTCCGTCGGTCCAGCCCACGAGCGTCTCGCGTCGAAGCCACCATCGCCGTCCACCATCAGCACGCATGTGCTCTCGTCTGTCGACCGGTCCGATCACTATCCCCAGCGGCTTCGCGCCCGGCCTCGGTCGATCCAGCGCAGCAGCGTTCCCTCAGCGAGCCTCAGCGCTCCTCGCCGAGGACTCCGCGCAGGCGCTTTGGTCCATCGGCGTAGCGGGTGACGCCCAGCGCCGGCCAGCTCGTCACCGGTTTCCCGCACCGCCCGCGACAAGCGGGCCCAGCGGCAGCGCCCAGTCGCGGTAACCCTGCGCGATACGCGCCGAGGTAGAACTCGGAGGGAAGGCCGAGGTAGTCGCTGTCGCACATCACGTATGTCATCGCCTTCTGGGGCCCGTCGGAGGTCTCCACCGGCACGATGAGCCGGCGATAGAGCGTCGGTGCACCCTCGTAGCGGTCGAGGCTGTCGAGGTCTCCGCGCTCACGAGCCCAAGCGCCCCGAGCACCGAGCTGCCGAGCGCAGGGCTCGATGTCGCGACGCCGCGAATGTCAGCTGCCAGTCCCGGAGCTGGCTGGACGAGCGGCTTAGCGCCGGGCAGCGAACGCGCATCTCGGCGCGGTTCAGGTTGGAGCCGTAGGCGAAGTAGAGGCGGGGTGTGCCGGGCTGTCCGGGAGGTGTGATCTGCATGAAAGGTGAAGTCGGTCGCGAGAGGCCCGAATCTGACGCCTGGATCACGTCAGATCCTCGCTTGCGCACGCGACTCAAACGGCATGCGTGGGTCCGTAACCGCCAAGCCGCTCCAGCTCACCGTCGACCGCGAGGCCGACTACCTGCTCGCGATCGAGTTCGGCGAGATCTGCGACGGCAAGCCGGAATCGGAGTACCTCGTGATCACCGAGGACGTGGCGTGGGGCTCCTTCCGCGAGGCCGAGGGTGAGCTCATCGGCTTCGTCGTCGACGACCTCGACGGGTTCGAGCCGGAGTCCATCGACGAGCTGTGGAACGGTCCGCGCTTCAACGTGCCGCGCTGTCGGCCTTCGCGCGGCCCGCGCCGGTGAGGTCGTCCTCTCCACGCTGGCCACGTTCCCAGGAACCTCGACGACCGATGCGCTCTCCTTTCAGGCAGCCGTTCAGCATGAGTCGGGGCCGCAGAAAGAGCGCGCGTGGCGGATCTGCCTCGGGCGCCGGAAACCTCAAGGCCCACTTCGCCCTCGGCTACACGCTCTCCGAGCAGGGTCGCTTCCAGGAGGCCTACCGGCACCTTCGCCTCTACACGGAGCTAGCGCCGCACAACGCATGGGCGTGGAACTGGTTCGGCCAGTCGCTGCGTGGGTCTCGGTGAGCTGGGGGAGGCGCGCGCGCGTTCGAGCGGGCCGTCGAGCTCGAGGCGGCGCGGCAGCTACGAGACCGATGCTTTACGAGACGGCTGCGCCGCCAGCTCCCGTCCGGATGCGACTCCGCACGTCTGTACTAGCGATAGATCAGATCAACGAACCCAAGCTGCTTGAGTCGATTACCAATGCGTACTGAGCGCCACCGCCGGCCTGCTACGAGGGCGCCGACTTCGGCGGGACCGTCTCCTTCTTCATCACCGATCACCCGTTGGGCGAAGGCCCTGATCTCCATCGCCACCCTTACGAGGAGACGTTTCGTCGTTCGTACCGGGCGCGGCTCGGTTCACCGCCGGCGATCAGACCATCGAGGCGGGCCCGGGCAGATCGTGGTTGTGCCGCCCAACACCTGGCATGGCTTCAAGGGCGCGAGCGAGGAGAACGCTTCAGATGGTCTGCATCCATCCCAATGAGCGCGTGGTGCAGGAGAAGTAGGCTCGGCGCGTAAGTCTCCGCGCGCTCCCTAACGCTTTACTGAAATCTGCCGTTTTCTCTAAATCGTCATCTCTTCAGTGCTTCCCCAAGCCTAACCCTGCGCTAGCGAGCCCAGTCTTCTAGCCCGCTCCTAGCTTAGGCGCTTCCAGGCACGCTTACAGGAGGTCTTGTCAGAGTACCACCGCCCTCTGTGCGCTCTCTAGCCCTATTCCTCCTAATCCATCCAGACGGTCAGGCGAGACCCAGGTCGCGCAGCTCGTCGAGACTTCCCCGCTGGAGGGTGGTTCCGGCGAGACGTGGTACCACTCGCTCGCTCCCGCTCGGTCGATGAGGGTGAACGAACACACTCTCCAAGCGGCCGAGGACAGCCCTCGCGCGTGCTCCACGCACCCGGGGTAGCCTCACGAAGTCGTCCACTGCCAGGTCGAAGCCGTCGATAGCGAAGGCCGCGGCGGCGATGGCCTGCATCGACGACGGCATCTCCTCAAACGCGGCATGAAGCTGGTCTGTCCCGTGGCCGGGGCGTCGCGGTCTACTTGGCCCGCCACTCGCCTGGCTTCTTGCGTCCCAACGCGATCTTCAGCCAGTACAGCCTTAGCTCTGAATTCAGCTGCTCGTGCACAGCGCGACGGTAGTCGTCTACAGATCTCGAACGCTGCCGCTGCGTGCCGTACGGAACTCTGGCGGAACACCGCCTACCAGTTCCTCTGCCCCACGTCACATCCCGGCCCGCCATCCCGTCTAACCCATAGACGGACGCAAGCGAACCGAGGAGGTAGCCATGACCGACATGGAGACCAAGGACGCCGTGGCGGAGACCGTCGTCGGCGTAGCCGCCGAGGCGTGAGAGTGAGACACTGATGCTCGCGCTCTTCCCGTTCGCGCTCCCTATCCTGTTCCTGACCGCGTGTTCGTGGCGCCCCTCGCGCTGCTGAGCCTGATCCCGCTTGCGCCGCGAGATCGTCGCCGCGATGTGTCACAGTCAGCGGCGTGGTCCGCCTTCTCCGCACCACTCGTCACCCCGTCACATCCCGCATCGCCATCTCGTCTAGGGGTAGACCGATAAAGCGAACCTAGGAGGAACTCATGAGAGTCTTCGTCGCGGGGGCAACCGGGGCCATCGGACAGCGTCTTGTGCCCAAGCTGGTCACCGAGCGGGCACGAGGTCGTTGGGATGACAAGCAATGCCGAGCAAGCCGGAACTGGTCCGCGCGCTCGGGGCGGAGCCGGTCGTCGCCGACGCGCTCGATGCCGAGGCAGGTGGCACCGCCGTCAGCCGAGGCCGAGCCCGAGGCGATCGTTCACGAGCTGACCGGCGCTCTCGGGCGGCGCTCAACCTGCGCCAGATGGACGAGAGCTTCGAGCTCACCAACCGGCTGCGCACCGAGGGCACCGACCACCTGCTCTCGGCCGGCCGCGCGGTCGGTGTGCGGACGTTCGTCGCCCAGAGCTTCGCCGGCTGGCCCTACGCGCAGGGTCGGCGGGCCGGTGAAGAGCGAGGAGGACCCGCTCGACCCGGACCCGCCGGCGCCAGGCGCGGCGCGGCATCGACGGCGATCCGCCACCTCGAGGAGGCCGTGACCGGCGCCGACTGGACCGAGGGATCGTGCTTCGCTACGGCGGCTTCTACGGGCCCGGCACGAGCCTGGCGCTCGCCCCGCCGGCGAGCAGACCGAGCTGATCCAGCCAGCGGCAACTTCCCGGTCGTCGGAGACGGCGCCGGCGTCTGGTCGTTCGTCCACATCGACGACGCCGCTGAGCGCCACCGTCGCCGCGCTCGAGCGCGGCACGCGCGGCATCTACAACGTCGTCGACGACGAGCCGGCGCCGGTGCGCGAGCTGGCTGCCAGCCGCTGGCCGCAGGCGCTCGGGGCCAAGCCGCCCGCGCCACGTGCCGCGCTGGCTCGGGCGGCTGCTGGCCGGCGAGGTCGCGGTGGTGATGATGACCGAGGTCCGCGGCGCGTCGAACGAGAAGGCGAAGCGCGAACTGGGCTGGCAGCCCGCCTACCCGAGCTGGCGCCAGGGCTTCTCGACGGCGGGCTAGGCCGATGACGACGGCTCTACGAGGAGCTTCGCCCGAAGGCGTTCGGCTATCGCCTACCGGATGCTCGGGCAGCGTGGCGAGGCCGAGGACGTGGTGCAGGAGGGCTTCTCCGCCTGCACCGGCGAGCGGAGGGCGACTCCGCGTGGACTCGCCCGAGGCCTTCCTCGTCACCACCGTCACCCGGCTCGCGATCGACGAGCTGCGCTCAGCCGCGGCGCCGCGAGGTCTACACCGGCCGTGGCTGCCGGAGCCGATCCTCACCGCCGAGGCCGACGTAGACCCGGCGCGGCTCGTCGAGATCGCGAGTCGCTCTCGATCGGGCTGCTCGTAGTGCTCGAGACGCTCACCCGAGCAGCGCGCGGTGTTCCTGCTGCGCGAGGTCTTCGACTACCCTAAAGACCCGATCGCTGAGGTCCTGGGCAAAAACCCCGGCCCGTGCGCAGCTGGCGCTGCGGGCCCGCAGCAGGTGGGCCATCGCGAGCCACGCTTCGAGACCTCGCTCGAGCAGCGCGATCGCCTCGACGACCGCTTCTCGAGGCGCTCGAGGAGGGGCACCTCGAGGCGCTCGAGTCGATGCTCGCGGCCGACGCCAGCCTGCCGGCGACGGCGGCGGCCAGGTGCCTGCGATCGCCCGAGCGGTTCAGGGGCGGACCCACTTTCCTCCCAGCGCCATCAGAGATCGGCGCCATCACGCCATCGGATCGAGCCGTATCCGACGATAAGTCTGAAACGCACAACTCGCGCCTGCAACGGATCTTCAGCGCCCTCACCCTGCAGATCGAGGACGGTGAGATCGTCGCGATCAACTCGGTGGTCAACCCGCAGAAGCTCGGGCATCTGGGCGCCGTCGGCGACCTGGGCGAGCTGCTGCGGTCGGGAGTGGCTCCGCCTGACACGGCAGGCACTAACCACTAGTTTTCGGCGGCGGTGATCTTCCGCCAGCTGATTCACGAGGACCTGGGATGCGCCTCCTATCTGGTGGGCGGCGGCGGGGTTGCGGCGGTCGTCGATCCGCAGTGGGATGTGGATCCCTATCTCCATCTCGCTCGGCTCCATGGCGTGAGGATCGAGCATGTGCTCGAGACCCACAACCACGCCGACCACGTCTCGGGTCACGGCCGCCTCGCCGCGGCGACCGGGGCGACGATCCACGTCCACGAGCTCGCCGAGGCCCACTATCCGCATGAGGCATTCGGGGACGGGTGGCGGCTGGAGCTGGGGTCGGTCGTGATCGAGGCGGTGCACACGCCGGGGCACCGGCCCGAGCACACGTCGTTCCTGCTGCGCTCGGCCGCGAGCGGCGAGGCGCCGTTCGCGCTGCTCTCGGGGGACTCGCTGTTCGCCGGCGACGTCGCTCGGCCCGACCTCGCGATCGACAAGGAGGACGGCGCTCGGGAGATCTTCCGCTCGCTTCACGAGCGCCTGCTGGCGCTGCCGGACGACGTCGAGCTTTGGCCCGGGCACCTCGGGGGGTCGATGTGCGGGTCGGCGGCGATCGAGAACAAGTCGTCGTCGACAATCGGGCATGAGCGAGCGCACAACGACGCGCTCCAGATCGACGAAGAGGAGAGTTCGTCGAACACGCGGTGGGCTCGATCGGGGCGCGGCCGCCCAACGTCGAGCACATCGTCGCGCTCAATCAGGGGCCGCTGGTCGAGGATCAGACCGCGCCGGTCCCGCTCAGCCCGCGTGAGGTCGAGTCGGCCGTGGCAGGCGGAGCGATCGTCGTCGATGCCCGCACCAATGATCAGTTCGACGAGGCGCACATCCACGGCGCGATCTCCGCGTCGGCCTACGACACCGGGTTCGCGACGAAGGTCGCGCAGGTAACCCAACCGGACTCCGAGCTGATCGTCGTTGCGGCCTCCGACGGCTACGAGGCGGAGGCTGCGGAGCTGCTCGGCGCGGTCGGCCTGAGCGTCAAGGGCTTCCTCGAGGGCGGCATGACGTCCTGGCGCTCCGAAGGGCGGGAGGTGGCCCGGCTCGAGTTGATCGATGTCGAGGAGCTGGCCCGGCTGATGGAGGATCCCGACGCCCCGTTGGTACTCGACGTCCGCAACCCCGACGAGTTCGAGCGGGGACGCATCCCAGGCTCGGTGCTCATCCCCTACGCCGAATTGCCGGACCGCCTCGGCGAGCTGCCACGCGACCGACCGATCGCGGCGATCTGCTCAGGCGGAAAGCGCAGCGGCCTCGCGGCCTCGGTGCTTCAGCGCGAGGGATTCGACGATGTGATCCACGTCGGGCACGGCGGCGTGAAGGGCTGGAAGGACGCGGGCGGCCGCTCGACGCGAGCTAAGGCGCGTCCGGGCCCTATGCCGACCGTACTCAGACCAGGCAGACGGTGGATGGTTTCGGGTTGACGAAAATGGTCGCGTTGCAGCCGCCCTCCGGCCCCTATCCCGTGGAGGTGACGCAGTTGGGCTTCTTGTTCTCCGCCGTGACCTTCATGCGGAAGGTCTCCGTGGCGCCGGCGTCAAGCTGGAACTCGTAGTCCCCCTCCTTGACCGGAGGAGTGATGTTCTGCTGACCCTTGAACCACTTGACCTTGGTGTGATTCCCGGGATCGCCCTCCAGGCTCGCCGTGATCTGCGAGCCCATCGGGTTCTCGGTCCTGAGGCGGAAGCTCTTGGTCTCGCCCTTGGGGATGTTGCCCGTCACGCTCCCGTCAAACTCACCGCCGGCCTTAGCGACTGTCGTGTTGACGGGGTCGCCAGCCAGGGCGGGTGCCGCGAGCACCACGGCCGTCGCTGCCAGACCCCCGGGATCAGGAGCCTGCCTGCTGCCACGCCGCGGATCGTACCGCCGCCGTGATTCAGGTCGCACACTCCGTGGCGACGCCGGCGAAGGTGCCCGCGGAGTTGAACATGTCGAAGGCCAGCCCGCCCTCGATGCAGAACCCGTCGCCGGGATCGATGCGCTTCACGCGCGACTCGAAGTACTTGCTCTCGCCCGGGTCGAGGTGGAAGGGCTTGCCCTCGCCCTGGATCTCCTCGGTCTTGTCCTCGCCGTGCTTGAACCAACGGACCTTGAAGTTCTCGAGCATGGAGCTGGAGCCGTCGTCGGAGAAGTTGAGATCGAGCGTCTCGGTGTTGCCCTTCCCCTTCACCCGCCACCACAGGGTCTTGGTCTTGCCGAGCTTGACGTTCACGTTCTGGAGGAAGCCGTGGTAGGGCCCGGACTTGTCGCCCTCGGCGACCTTGACCGAGGCCTCGAGGTCGCCGGCCTCGGCGACCGGGGCTGCGGCTGCCACGACGAGCGCGGTCGCGGCCGTAGCGAGCAGGACGCGTCGGAAGGTCATGGGATGACTCGCCGTAGCGTCAAGCGCTCAGTGCGCTCAGTGGTGGTTGATCTCGCCCTCGGCGGTGTTCGGTACAAACACCCCGCCGGTCGAGGCGGTGCCCCGGAGGCATAGGAGGCCGCAGGGCTGGGTCGCCTTCACCCTGGCCTGGAAGTACTTGGCTCACCGCCGGAGTTAGAAATCTTAGTTGTTGCCGGAGGCCTGGACGTCGTCGGGTGACGTCCTGGTCCCCCTTGAACCACTTCCACCTTGAGGCCCTCTGGCGCGTCGGTAGCCTCCCGCCCGTAGAAGGACACCTGTTGGTCATCCCGGGTCTTTCCCACTTGACCAGCAATTTAGAGGCTGCGCGTCGCGCCGTCGGGGATGACGCGATTGAGCTCCTTGAGGAACGGGCCTCGTCCTCTTCCTTGGTGACCTTGACGACGAAGAAGCCGCCTTGTCCCTGGCTCGACGGGGCCAGCGCGAGGCGCGAGGATCGCGGCTGCGAGGGCGCCGAGGAGGATCCTTCCTGCCATCTCATCTGATCCGCACCGCGAACCGGGACCCAGCGTCCGGCGCAGTTTCCTGACCCTCCTACCATGCCGCGGCACAACCTGCGGGCCCGCTGTTCGACCAGGTGGCGATCAAGGAGCTCGAGCCCGAGCGGATGCGCTCCTCCGGCCTCGTGGTCCTCCGGGGACGAAGGAGATGCCGCCTAGCACGGGATCGTGCTGGCGATCGGCTCGGGCGTCGACGGTGGGGTCCCCGGCGTGAAGATGCCCGTCCGGCCCGGCGATCACGTGGTCTTCCCGCCGATGGCGGGGATATGGATCGAGGTCCACGCGGATACGTTTGCCGGTCGTGCCGGGTCACCGAGCCGCTCGGCGTGCTGGAGGAAGCGGCCGAGCCGGCCGACCAGGCCCGCCCCGTGACGACGCCCTGCGCGAGGATCTAACGGAGGCCGGCGGCCGCGGTCTTACCGCGGCTCGGCGCGCAGCTCGAACGTCTCGGCGACGAGCTCGTAGGAGCGGAGCGGTCCTCCTGGTCGTAGACCATCGTCGTGACCATCAGCTCGTCGGCGGCGGTCGCTCGCGCCAGCTCCTCGAGGCGCTGCGCGCACGGTCGCGGGCGCGCCGATCCGCGCTGGCCGGCGACTGCGCGACGGCGCTCTCCTCGTCGGTCACAGTCGTGGCCGGCGGCCTCCTCCGGCGTCGGGCATCCGGCTCGGCCGGCCCTGGCGAAGCCGGAGGAACGACAGCCGCCGGGGCCGGCGAGCCAGCGGGCGCGCTCGTCGTCGTCGGCGAAGATCGACTGCGACGGCGACCATCGCGTAGCGGCTCGGCGAGCCGCTCCGACGGCCGGAAGCTGCGCGGTACAGCTCGAGCGCCGGCAGCGTGTTCTTCGGGGCTGAAGTGGTGGGCGAACGAGAACGGCAGGCCGAGCATGCCGGCGAGCTGCGCGCTGTAGCCGCTCGAGCCGAGCAGCCAGATCGGCGGGCATGTCGCCCGCGCCGGGCACCGCCGCGATCCCGGCGTACGGGTGCTCGGCGGGAACTCGCCGCTGAAGAAGGCGATCAGCTCGGCGAGCTGCTCGCGGGAAGTCGTCGTCGGAGAGCGGCGTCGGCGCTGGCGGCGCAGCGCCAGCGCGGTCGTGACCTGGTCGGTGCCGGGCGCGCGGCCGATGCCGAGGTCGATGCGCCCCGGGTGCAGCGCCTCGAGCATGCCGAACTGCTCGGCGACGACCAGCGGCGCGTGGTTGGGCAGCATCACGCCGCCGGAGCCGACGCGGATCGTCGGTGCCTGCGCGAGCGTCGCGGCGAGCACCGCCGGCGCCGAGCTGGCGATGCCGGGCATGTTGTGGTGCTCGGCGACCCAGTAGCGCGTGTAGCCGAGGCGCTCGGCGCGTGCGCGCCAGCTCGACCGAGTTGCGCAGCGCCTCGCCCGGGCTGAGCCCTCGCCGACCGGCGCGAGATCGAGGACCGAGAGGGGGACAGCTTGTTCAGCATCTTCGGTGTTGACCCAGGACAAAGTTTCGTCGGGCCCAGCCCTGCCTGCCATGGCGGGGATGCTACCGCCCCCTCGCGTACCCTCCTGCGGGGGGTCCCGAGCCCAGACCGAGTCCTGATCTGCCGCTTCGACTTCGAGTTCGCGCCGAGCTACAAGATCGTCCAGCCGCTGCTGACGATCAACGCCCGGCCGGGCCTGGGTCGAGGTCGGTCCTGAGACGCTGCGGGCGAAGTTCGGCCCATATGGGCGGAGACGCCGCTGACGAACATCGAGCGGGCGGAGGTGACCGGCCCCTCGCTGACTGGAAGACGCCGGCCCGGCGCGCCTTGGGGTGACCGATGTCGGTCTCACCTTCGCGACCAACGGCGACCGCGGGGTCCTCATCACCTTCAAGGAGAAGGTGCGAAGCAATGGCCCGTCGGGGCTGCTCCGCCACCCCGAGCTGACGGTCACCGTCGCAGACGTCGACGGCCTCGCGGCGCTGCTCAACGAGCGCGCGGCCTAGCGCCGGCGGCGCTCACTCGATACACGCGATCATCGACTCCCAGGGGGCGGGGATGCTGCTGGAGCTGTTGCTGATCGCCATCCGCCCCCGGTCGTCTGGCACGGAGTCTGCGTCGGAGCCTTCCCCGGCCGCGACGTCGAGGGAGGAGAGCTCGGAGATGTTCGTCTCCGCCGGCGGCGCCTTCGACCGCGCTCAATCCCGACGAGGTGATGGGTCGCGGGACAGGTCTCGGTGGGCGCCGAGAGCCCGTTCACGGGCAGGGTTCCGGTGTCGGTGCGGTACTCGGGCCGGACGTCGAGGCAGACCGCCCGCGCTCGCACCGTTCCGTGCTCGTCTCCCGCCCAGGTGCGGAAGGCCCAGCCGTCATCCGGCTTCGAGTTCCGGTCGCCGTCGTCGAAGGGGTAGCTCCCCACGATGTGCTCGCCGGAGCTGTTGCCGCCCCCGCCGATCACGCTCGTGCCATCTGGGCACGGGGCCTTGGCCGTCTTCGCCCGGTCTGGCGTCAGGTCCTTCGAGCGCAGCGTGTATGTCGGCCTCTGGTCGATACAGATCGCGTAGCCGGTGACCGTGGAGGTGAAGGTGCGGCGGTCCACCCACACCTTGAGCAGGTCGTCGGGGGTCCTGTCGGCGTCCGAGCCGTCGGCGGGCTCGATGCGCTTGAACCAGGCGGACTCGGCGCCACCGCCTCCGGGCCAGGTGCCCGGCGGGCAGTCCAGCGTGAGCTTCACGAGCCCGGTGCCCGTCGCCTCGTCGAGGACGTACGCGATGCCGTCGCGGGCAGCGTGATCAATTCCGGCGACGGTGCCGAGGTCGGTGTCCGCGGCCGCACCCGCAGGCGCAGCGAGTGCGAGCGCAGCCATCGCCGGCCAGAGTGCGCGCTTTGTCGTGCCCGTCACCTTCATTCGCACCGCTTCTTGGAACCGGCGAACGACTCTAGCGCGCGCTGGCAGAGCGCTTGCCGATCCCGAACGTCCACAGCTTGTTGCCCACGAAGTTGGCGGGCATCGCGATCGCGACGGCCAGCGCCTGGCCGGGAAGCTCGGGGAGGCCGGCGACGTCGACCAGCAGGAAGAGCGCGGCGAGGTTGATCCCGAGCCCGAGCAGGCTGACGGTGAGGAAGCGCCAGGCCTGCTCGCCCGCGTGGCCGCCGGCGGCGTCGAAGGTCCAGTGGCGGTTCCAGAGGAAGTTGTTGGTGATGGCGACGCAGAAGGCGCCGAGCGCGGCCGGGATGTGGTGGGCGCCGAGGCCCTCGACCAGCAGCGCGAACACCGCCAGGTTGACGACGTAGCCGAGGCGCCGACCACGCCGAACTTGAAGAGCTCGACCCACGCGGCGGGCTCGCGCGCGCCACGGTTGATGCGCTGGACGATGCGCCACGTCCACTGCGCGGCTCCCGCCCAGGAGCCGCTCGGCGGCCGCGGGGCCGCGGCGGTTTCGGCGGTGTCGCTCACCGGATCAGGATGGCACGAGGGCCCCGAAGTGCTGGAGCACGAGCCCGCGACATCGGCGATCCGCCACTGCTCGCGCTCGCCCGAGCTCGGCGCCCTCGACGCCCACCGTGAGCAGTGGGACGAGGGAGTCCTCGGCCAGCAGTGAGCCGTGGCTTCCGCCGCCGGCATGGGTCATCCCGCCCCAGTCCACGGTCTCGTAGCCGGGGGCGAGGAGACGAGGACGTCGCCGGCATGGGCGGCGGTGAGGGCGGACCAGACGCGGGCGAGGGCGTCGGGGTGGGTGGCGCTCTCGTGCCCGCCGTTGGAGCGCTCGAGGCCCAGGGCGGAGGGGTCGCCATCGAGGTCCCACCCGCCCTCCTCGCGGCCGGGCGGAAGCGAAGCTCGGCCCCCGGCTGCGCGGGCTCGCCCTTCGCGGCCTCGACGACGGCCTCGGCGCCGTCCATCTCGGGCATCCCGACGCCAGGGCGATCGACCGGCTTGCCGTCGGGCCCGGCGAGCCAGCACAGCACGTCGGCCTCGGCGCTCGCACCGATCCGTCGCCGGACGTCGTCGTGCGCACGCAGCCGGCGGTTGCCGCGAGCGAGGAGTAGACGGCGCCGGCGCGGGCGGTCGGGGCTGACGGCGAGCTCGGCGGCCTCGGGCGTCTCGTCGTTGGGCTGCAGGACCCGCCACTCCGGGCCGAGCAGGCCGGCGAGGTCGTAGCCCTCCGAGACGTCGCTCTGCGCGTGGTCGGCGGTGAGGATCACCGCGTGCTCGCCGCAGAAGGCGTCGATGCCGCCGGCCTCGTCGACCAGCTCGCCGAAGGCGGCGTCGGCGAGCGCGATCGAGTGGCCCGCCGGGCCGCCCTTGTGGGAGTGGTGGTCGTTGTCGGGAAGGCTGAAGAGGAGGAAGTCGTAGGCGTCGTCGCGCAGCAGCTCGCGGCCGACGCAGCCGGAGTACTCGTCGCGGGTGCCGGGACGGGCGAGCGTCGGCTTGCACGGCACCTTCCGCGACGCGTAGAGCTCACCCCAGAACAGCTCGTCCGGGCCCCAGGTGGCGTGGTGGAACTTGGCGGCCACCGCGACCTGGCGCAGGAGGCCCTCGAGCCCCATCTCGTGGCGGGTGCGCCCGCGGTAGACGAGGAACGGGGTGCAGGCGGTGCGCACGCCGCCGTCGCCGAGGCGCTCGAAGACCGTCTCCACCTCGGTCGAGAGGTGGGACATGTTGAGGTTGTAGACGACGTCGTAGAGGCTGCGGAAGAGGCCGAAGGCCCGCGTGGCCTCGAGCGAGTTCCCGTACTCGACGTAGCGCTCCTCGACGCGGTGGTACCAGTTCATCCCCATGATCCCGTGGCCCGGCGAGCCGTCCGGCATCGGCCCGGGCCGGGCGCCGGTGGCGATCTCCGCGTTGCACACCGGGGTGACGCTGGGGAACGAGGAGACGCAGTCCTCCACCAGCTCGCCGCGGTCGAGCAGCGCGCCGAAGTGCGGGGCCTCGCCCGCCGCGACCGTGCGGCGCAGCATGTCCATGCGCAGCGAGTCGACGACGATCAGGCAGAGCTTGCGGGCCACTGCGGCTGAGGCTAGCGGCGGCGGGGCTCGGCCGAGCGGGGCCGTTGACCCTGCCGCCATCGCGTGCGCATGATCGCCACGCAGGGTCCGGTGCCGGCCACCGACTACCAGGGAGTCACATGCCTCGTCCGTTCAGCTGTTTCGTTCGCCATCGTGGCCGTCTTCGCCATGCCGCCGCGGCCGCATCCGCCGCGACGATCACCGTCGACACGAAGTCCGACGCCTTCGACGGCAACAAGTGCTCGCTGCGTGACGCGATCGAGTCCGCGAACCAGAACGCGAAGTCGGGTGGCTGCGCGAAGGGCTCGGGGGCCGACACGATCGTGATTCCCGCCGGCAACTACAAGCTGACCATCGCGGGCACCGACGAGGACGCCAACATCGACGGCGACCTCGACGTGACGAGCCCGATGACGATCGAGGGCGCCGGCTCCGGCAAGACCACGATCGACGGCAACGGCGACGAGCTCGAGGAGCGCGTGCTCCACATCATCGACGGCGACAAGTTCACGATCCGCGACCTCGACCGTCCGCGACGGCTACGACGGCGGCACCGTCGGCTCCGGGGGCATCTTTTCCGACTACGGCGAGGGCGCGATGAAGCTCGAGCGCGTCCTCGCTCATCAACAACATCGGCTACTACGGCGGCGGCGTGTCGATGTACGGCACCGGCAAGCTGACCGTCAGCAACAGCACCATCGCCGACAACGACGCCGCGGACGGCTACGGCGGCGGCCTCTACAGCTACAACAACGACGTCGTGATCAAGAACTCGAAGCTCGACGGGAACGCGGGGGACGACGGCGCGGGCGGGTTCTACCTGGAGGGCGTCGAGCAAGGTCACGGTCAAGAACAGCAAGATCACCGGCAACAACGCGACCGGTGGCAGCTACGGCGCGGGCGGCTACATCGACAGCGACGACGAGGTCCTGATCGACAAGACCACGGTGACGGCCAACTCCAACCCATACAGCGGGTATTACGGAGGCGGCCTGTACCTCCAGGCCGGAGACGTCCGGATCCAGGACTCGACGATCTCAGGCAACTTCGCCGACGGGTACGGCGGAGGGATCTACGTGGTTGAGGGGCCGGTGAGGATCCTGCGCTCCGCGATCAATCACAATTCCACCAACGGCAACGGCGCTGGGATCTACCAGTACGGGGGCGACGTGAACATCCGGAACACGACTCTCAGCGCCAACTCGGCGTACAACTACGGCGGCGGGATCTACGCGGACGGCGGCACGCTGGACCTCAACAACGTGACGATCTTCCACAACCAGGCGTACAACGGCACCGGCGTCGGTTTCTACGAGGGAGCGGGACCGTGACCTTCTCGAACTCGATCATCGCCCGCAACCGGTACGAGGGCGGCGCCGACTTCTACGACTGCTACGGCGGCGCGTCGGACGGGAACAACCTCCTGAGCGCCACCACCGAGTGCGGCGCGACGAGCAAAGACATCGTCGCCGACCCGCGCCTCGGCCCGCTGCAGAACAACGGCGGGCCGACCCTCACTCACGCGCTCGAGCAGGGCAGCAAGGCTCTCGGCGCGGGTGGGCCGGACTGCGAGGACGTGGACCAACGAGGCCAGCAGCGCGACAACAAGTGCGACCTGGGGGCGTTCGAGCGCTGAGCGCCGACTGAGAACGGACCGAAGGCCGCGCCCCGAAGGGCGCGGCCCGGCCGTCCTCCTTGTGGGGAGCTCTCAGGCGTCCAGGCAGGTCGCGGTGGCGCGGAAGTTGATGTTTCCGCTGCGATCGCTCAGGCCGACGACCTTGGCGAAGTCGGGGTTGCCTTCGGTGAAAATGTCGATCTCGCCGAGCGCGACCTCGTCGTCCGGCTCGTTGCCGCCGAACCGGCCGGCGGCGGCGAGCAGCACCTCGTCCGGCTCGCAGGACACGGTCGACTCGCCGGTTCCCCAGTCACCGTTTCGTGAGTCGCCGGGGCTGATGGTGACGATGTCCCCGAGGCGCAGGTGGACCGTCTGCAGCTCTTGCGCGCCGACCGCGTCGAATCCCGATGTCGGACACGGTGACGTGACCGTCGCTGATGTTGTACGTGCGGACGGCATCCTCCTGGAGATCGCCTGGGCCGACGGAGTCCAGGCCGAGGGGCCCGTCTCCGATCGACTCGGCCTGGATGTCGTCGCCGGTCACGCCGGCGCCGTCCTTCAGGTCCTCGCTCTTCAGCGAGTCGTCGCGGACGTGCTTCGAGGCGATGCTGTTCGCCTCGATCGCGAAGGCGGTGCCGCTCAGCGCGACGAAGAGCGCGAGCAGGCTCACGATCATCGCCGGGCTGGGCAGGCGCTTGGAGGTGGTCTGGTTGGTGGTGTTGGAGTTGGAAATCATCGGGTCTCCCCTCATTGCAGTGGACGAGGCCGACGATCCCAGCGGGCGCGCTCTCCCGCATCGGATGAACTACCCAAGATTCGCGACCGCCCGCAATTCGGTGGTTTCACCCATGGCGGCGGGCGGGCGGCTCAGAGGAGCTCGTGCTCGTAGGCGAAGGCGGTGGCCGCCGAGCGCGAGGACACGCGGAGCTTGGCGAAGATATTGCTCACGTGCCGGTCGATCGTCCGCTCGCTGAGGACGAGCTCGGCCGCGATCGCCTTGTTCGTCGCACCGCCGGCGACCATCCTCA
The DNA here is from genome assembly GCA_963729505.1 of uncultured Solirubrobacterales bacterium. GTDB lineage: Bacteria > Actinomycetota > Thermoleophilia > Solirubrobacterales > 70-9 > JBDTSW01. The sequence continues at coordinate 187,054 of CAVSOA010000002.1, read as the reverse complement.
GCACCTCGAGCTCGCGGGCCGTGAGCCCGTGAGTGTCCGCGGGCGGCGGGCTGCCGAGGGCCGCCTCGAGGCGGGCGAGCGCGGGCCGCGCGCCCAGCTGCCCGAGGACGTGCCGGGCGTTGTCCAGCTCGAGCGCCGCCGAGTCCTCGTCGCCGAGAGCACGGCAGCTCAGCCCGAGCCCGATGCGCGCGCGAGCGGCCTCAAAGGGGGCGTCCAGCGCAGTCCAGCCGTCGACCGCCTTGCGTAGGAAGCCGAGCGCTTCATCGGGCGTTCCGGACGCGAGCGCCACTGCTCCACGGGCCTCCGCGGCTGCGGCGGCCAAGAGATCGGTCTGAGTCTCCGCCGCGATCCGCTCGAGCTCCTCTGCGCCTTCGCGCGCCGGCGCCACGTCGCCGGACTCGAGCATGATCTCGACGTAGGCCGGGAGGAGGGCGGCGCGCCTGCGGGGGTCGCTGCTCTCGGAGAGCGCGCGGCGGATCGCTCCGGCGGCCGCGGAGGCATCGCCCTGTGCCAGGCGGAGGAGTGCAAGCCCGGGCTGCGGCTCGAACCCGCGGCGGTTGGCCTCTTGATAGGCCGCCTCGGCCTCGCCCTCGGCGCCCAGAAGCCTGTGGATCTCGGCCTGCTGGTAGTGGCCGCGGCCCACCATGTCGGGGCTGAGGAACGCGCCCGCCAGACGCTCGCATGCCTGCGACGCCTCGGCGAGCGAGTCCTGCCACGCCCCCTCCAGCTGCATGATCTCCGCCCGGTGGACGAGACAGACACCGGTGTGGGCAACCATGTCGGGCTGGCGATCGCACCACCGTGTCAGCGCGGTCGTCCACTCCTTGGCACGGCGTACCTGGAAGACGCCCTGGCAGAAGGCGATGGTGTTGCAGTAGACGATCCCCCGCGTGCGCGGGGACAGATCCCCGGCGGTCACCGCCGCCATGCACTCGTCGATCAGGCGCAGGCCTTCCTCGGGCCGGCCAAGCCGAACCAGGGCCTGCCCCTCCTCGTGCATCCCGAGGGTGACCAGGTCGGGGTCGTCGAAGCGCCGGCCGATCTCCTGCATCTCCCGGGTCGTTGCCAGGGCCCCCTCTTCGTCGCCGGCCTCGGCCTGGGCGAACAGGTTGGGAATCAGGAGGTACCCCTTCTCGGCGCAGTCCGGCTGATCGGCCAACAGGCGCTCCGCCCTCCCCAGCCATCCAAGCGCCGGGGCGATCTCGCCACGAGGCATGAGCGTCAGCCCAAGCCACAGCGCGCAACCGGCCGCCTGCCGTGGGCGGTCGCTGTCGAGATAAGCGCGATGCGCGCGCTCCAGGTACTCGAAGTACGGATCGTCGAGGGCGAGCATGAACGCCGCCACCGCGAGCAACTCGAGATCCTCGGGCGTGAGCGGCGACTCGGCGTCCGCGATCGCCAGGGCGTCGTGCGCCTCGCGCCAGGCGGCCCGCTCGTAAGCGGTGCGGCCTCGCTCGAGCTCGCCTGAGGGGGCCATCGCTACCCGCGCAGGGTTCGCAGCCCTTCGTGCTTCTGGTCGGCGCGGCGCCGACGCCCTACCGCGACCCAGAGCAGGACCAACAGGACGAGGATCGAGACCGGCGCGAGGAAGGTCAGCGAGATTCCGCCGAGCGCGAGGACGATGACGGCCCCGATCGTGCCGAACGAGGCGACCGAGCCGCGCTCGCCCGCCCGGGAGACCGAGCTCGCGACGACGTCGGCCACGACGACGAAGGTGAACACCGCGACCGCCGCCCCGACGAACCAGCCGGGCCAAGCCGGGTGGTCCTCGGCGTCGAGCGACGCGCCGAACGCGTAGGCGGCGCCGAGCCCCACGACGAGCAGAAGGGGCCCGCGAAGAATGCGGTTCTCCGGCGCGAGCCCGGCGATCAGCCCGCCGAGCATGCCCGCGGCGATCGCGAGCCCGAGGCCCTGGCTGCCTGCTTCGAAGAGGTCCATCGACAGCAGGCTAGTGGGCGCGGCGACCGGCTTGCGGATCGGCGGCGGCTAGACGGGCTTCGTCGCCATCGCCCACACCGCGACGGTGTAGGCGAGCAGCAGGACGGTGCAGCACCAGGCGGCGATCGTCGGGCCCGGGCCGATCTTGCCCTCGGCGCGGCGGGCCGCGATGCCGGCCGCGATCGTCGCCGTGAGGAGCAGCAGGAGGCCGACGTCGGTGACGATGAAGCCGATCGTGATCCAGGCGTCCTCGGAGTCCTCGAGGCCCTCCTTCGAGAGGAGCCACTGGGCCGCGATGCGCATCACGAGATAGGAGGGGATCGCGCCGAGGAGCAGGATGCGGAAGCCGACCTTGATGAGGCCGGCGGAGGCGTCGCGGCGGGCGCGGAACAGGTAGTAGGCGGCGGCCGAGAGGGCGCCGACCGTGCACAGGGCGCCGAGGATGTGCAGGAACAGGGGGAGGTTCCAGTCGTCCGGGCGGATCGTGGCCAGCGCGTCCATCACGCCCCCGGCTTCCAGACCATCAGCACGAGGATGAGGACGATCGAGATCGTTCGCAGCCAGTTCCAGAGGTTCACCTTCGTGCCCGTCAGCGAGACCGATCCCGTCCTCGCTGATCACCTCGAGCGCGTCGCGGCGGGCCCAGGCGCCGAAGGCGCTGGCGGCGCCGAGCAGCACGAGCGCGCCGAGGATCCAGCCGTCCCAGAGCTCGTAGCCGTCGACGTAGAGCGCGAGCCAGACGCCGAACACGAGCAGCAGGACGCCGCTGACGTTCCAAGCCATGTCGGCGAGCTGGAAGCTGCCGCGCTGGACCGGGGCGCCGAAGCCCCAGGCGACGAAGACGCCGACCGTCACGAAGGTGATGAAGGCGCCGAGCAGATGTAGGAACAGCAGGGTGTCGTACACCGCGCCGGAACCCTATCCATCGGTGAGGCGGTTCATACACGCGTCACCGCAGACGCAACGGAGCCGGCTACCGGGTCGGGATCAGCGAACCGTGACCTCGGCCCGGACCGTGTCGGAACGGCTCGAGAAGTTGATCGAGGTCAGCGTGATCGGCAGCTCGAGCCGCTTGCCCTTCCTGGCCGTCTTCAGCGCCTTGACCTTTACGTCGATCGGCAACGCGACATCCCCGGCGAATGCCGGCGTGGTCTCGTGGCCGTCGCCGGTGACGTCCTCGGTGACGTTGGTGCCGCCCTGCTTGTAGGAGACCTTGAACTTGCCCTTGCTCCCGGGGCCCTCAACGAGGAAGCGGTCGGAGCGGAGCTGCGCGTCGTTCCCCGGCGTGAGCGTGAACTTGGCCGCCTTCCCGGGCTTCACTCTTCGCTCGGCGAGCTGGTCGTCGCCCGTGTCGTTGTAGATGTCGTCGCCGACCGGCAGCCACCCTGCTTCGCGATCAGCGCGTCCGGCAGGTAGTCCACCTCGACGGAACCGGCGTCGCAGAACGCCGCCGGCCCGGTCCGGCGCGATCGGCGCGGCGCTGGTCGGTCTGCCAGCGGGCAGTGCGCCGGCGGGGATCAGATCGACCGCGGGGCTGCCTCCCTGGACCATGAACGTGCGCGTGGGCCCGCCCCAATTCTCGATCGGAGTGACCATCAGCGGCGTCTGGGCGACGTTGGTGCCGCCGGTCGGGCACGTGCTGCCGGGCAGGTCGCCCGAGACGACGTTGTAGCCCGCGTCGTTCATCGCGCCGGCACAGTTGCTCCCGAGCGCGTTGTTGAAGTCCTCGATGATGTTGTTGGCGAGCGTCACCGTTCCGGACCCCGCTGTGTGGGCGACATCGGCGCCGAGCGTCGGGTTGCTGAGGATGGTGTTGTTGCGGAGGGTCAGCGCCGTGCCCTGTGCGGCGATGCTGCCGCCGGTGACGTCGGCGACGTTGCCGAAGAAGGTCGAGTTGGCGATCGTGCCGCCGATCCCGGCGGGGTTGTAGATCGCGCCGCCGAGCGCGGGGGAATCCTCGGCCTTGTTGCCCAGGAACGTCGAGCCCTTGATGTCGACGATCGACTCCGTGTAGATCGCTCCACCCCAGTCGGAGACGTTCGCGTCGGAGGCGGTGGTGCCGCCGAAGGTCGACTCCGTGACGGTGAGCGTGCCGCCGAGGCTTGCGATCGCGCCGCCGGCGTCGAGCTCGGCCTCGTTGTCCATGAAGTTGGAGTTGACGATGCTGGCGCCGCCCGTGGTGTTGAGACAGCCGCCGTTGGCGGCGGCGTCGTTGTGGGACAGCGTCGATTGGGTCACCGACACGGACGCCGCGTACACGCAGCCCCCCGAGCCGCCGGTGGTGCGCAGGTTGTCCATGGACACGTTGAACATCTCGACCGAGCTCGTGGAGGAGATGCCGCCGCCGTTGCCAGCTGCGCTGGGCCTGCGTGAGGCCGATGCTGTCCAGCCTGATCGGGGCGGCCGCGTCGATGATCCCCTGCGTCGATCCCCCGCTGATGGTCAGGTTGATCTCATCCTCGGGGCCGAAGAACTGCACCGGCTCATCGGCGTCGATGTTCAGCGGGCCCCCGCTCAGGGTGATCGTGCCGGTGACGGTGAAGAAGATGTTGTCGCTGCCGTTGTTGGTTCCGGCCTCGCAGCCGTCGACCGCGGTGCCGGTGTTGGCGGAGGCGATCGCATCGCGCAGCTGGCACTCGGCCGGGGAACCCCCGGTGTCGCTGACAACGTCGACCGTGATGTCCGCCCCGAAGGCATGCGCCGGCCCGAGGGCCATTACGGCCGTAACCGCGCCCGCCGCGAACCATGTCCTGCATCCCCTGGTAGTCATCCCTGACACAGGAGGCATCTAAGCACGGCGGCCCCTTCGGGGCCAACGGCTAGGCCGGCGCGACGAGCTGGTCCGCCAGCTCGCTGCGGCAGTAGAGCACCACGCGGCCGTTCCGGCGGGCGGTGACGAAGCCGGAGTCCTTCAGCGCGGTGAGGTGCTGCGAGACGCCGCCCGGGGTCATGTCCAGGCGCTGGGCGAGGTCGGTCGTGGTGCGCGGCGCGTCGAGGTCGACGAGGAGCGCAGCGCGGCTTCGGCCCAGCACCTTGCCGAGCGCCTCGGGCGCCGCGCGCGCCTCCTCCCACAGCAGCGCGACGCCGCGCGCCGGGTAGATGACCGTCGGCTGCCACGGCTCCTCGGTCATCGCCGAGGTCTTGTGGGGGGAAAAGACGGATGGCACGAGCACGAGGCCGCGCCCGCCGAGGTCGAGGGCGGGGACCGCGCACTCGCACTGGATCGTGAGCACGTCACCGCCCCACGCGACCTCGCCATGGAGGTCGGAGAACAGGAGGTCGAGGCCGCCGTCGGTCAGGCGGCGCGAGCGGTAGAGGATGTCGGCCTCGAGCAACGACTGGATCCGCGGCCAGTCGGGCTCGAGCGCGACCGACCAGAACTTCTCGAGCGAATCGGCCAGTCGCTCGACGGATCCGGCCGGGTCGTCCAGGAACGGCTGCAGGGTCTCGGACGGGTTCTCGTTCCGGACCAGGAGCTCGACATCGTGCGCGACCAGCTCGGGCGAGGTCGCGCGGATCATCTCGAGCTCGTCGGAGATGCTCATCAGCGGGCTGACCGGCGGTGGCGTGAGGAAGTCCGCGATGTACCCCTTGCGGGGCAGGAGCGCCAGGGGCAGCGAGAGGTCCAGCTCACGGAGGTGGGGGCGGATCCGCTTGACCCATGGAATGTGGAGCGAGGCGACGCTGGGGTTGCGCAGGGCGCGGATCGCCGCGGCCGTCTCCCACATGGGCGAGATCGCGAATCGCGTCCTCGCCAGGTCCTCGGAACAGAAGTTGTACTCAATCATTTAGCTCAGTCTAAATGTATCGACAGCTAAATGCAAGTGCGGAAAAGTGGCTCATAGAGCGAAGACGCCAGGAAAGGAACCTCAATGTACCCCTCCACATTCGCACATCAGAAGACCGACCACCACCTCCCCGCGAGTGACTCCGTGGCGCCTGCCCGGCGCAAGCCCCGGCGTCGTTCTGTGAGTCGGCTCATACATCGGCCCGCTGTGTGGGCGAGGCCACACACGGATCGCGTTTAGCCCCCTAGCTTGGACGGTGGAAGGAGGCACAGCAATGGGACCGATTTTCGCAGCAGCTCGCATCACCGCCGACGCCACCATGCCGAAGCAGTCGCGCAAGGCCAGGGCCAGCGCCCGCCGGCGCCGCAAGCACTAGCTCTCACTCTCACTCTCTCTCCGCGAAAGCTCCCCTACGCCTGAAGCTAGGGGAGCTTTCTTCGATCGCACCGGCACCCCGTGGGCTCAGCAGACCCGGCGGCGCTTGGCGTCGAGCTCGCAGTTGATCTCCACGTCGTCTCCGTCGGACATGCACACGTCCTGGCCCTGGCTCCCGTTCACGAGATCGCAGTCGTCCCCGTCGATCGCGTCGAGGAAGTCCGCGCCCTTGCCGCCCTGGAGGGCGTCGCTGTCCCCGGCGGTGTCCAGGAGGAGGTCCGCGCCGGCGGCTCCGCGAAGCGTGTCGTTGGCGGCGTTGCCCCTCAGCTCGTCGGCACCCTTGTCGCCGTGGACCTCGTCGATGTCGCCGCCTCCCGCGAGGGTGTCCTTGCCGTCCCGGCCGCAGATCAGGTCGGCTCCCGAGCCCGCGTGAACCTCGTCGTTGCCGGCCCCGGCGTAGATCACGTCGGGGCCCGGGGTACCGCTCAGGTCATCGTTCCCGCTGGTGCCGACGATGGTCGCCGGCTCCCCGGCGCACTGCCTTTGAGCCTTGGTGTCCCGCGCGGCCGGCCCACCCCGCTTGCAGCCGCCGGCCCGCGCGGCGGCCCGCATGCAGGGCAGGACCTCGCAGCCCGAGAAGTCGTCGCCGATGTCCCCGTTGCAGATGTCGTCGTCGTTCCCGCCGCTGACGTCGTCATCCATCTCACCGTCGAGGCCGTCGACGAAGTCATCGCCGGCCTGGCCCTTCAGGGTGTCGATCCCGGCGTCCCCGGCGATCGCCTCCTCGTCCCCGTCGCCACCGAGCACCTCGTCGTTTCCCTCGCCCCCGAACAGCTCGAAGTCGTCTCCCTCCTCGCCGTCGATCTCGTCGTCGCTCGGGCCGAGGGTGTTCCCCTGGTCGGTCTCGCCGTAGATGTAGTCCTTGCCCTTGCCGCCCAGCAGCAGGTCGTCGCCGACCTCGACGCTCTGGTTGTCGCCGAGGATGACGTCGCTGTCCTTGCCGCCGTCGATGTCGTCCTTGCCCGAATTGCCGATGATGTCGTCGTCGCCCTCGCCGCCGCAGATGCGGTCACGGCCGTCGAGCCCGTCGACGTCGTCGGCGCCGCCCCCGGCGACGATCACGTCGTTGCCGGGCGTTCCGACGATCGTGTTGGCGCCGTCGCCCTTCGAGATCGTCGCGGGCTTACCGAAGCACTTCGGGCCCTTCGCGCCTCCGGCCGGCTGCGCCGCGAGCGCCAGAGTCGCTGCCACGGCCACCACGATCCCTGCTGATCCCCTGACCATTGCCCGCACCGTATCGGCGCTGCGGGCTCTTGGCAAGGGGCGGCGGGCTAGCGCGGGCGGGCGCCTCCCGCCGACTCGACCATCGCCGCCATCACGGCGACCGCCTCGTCGCTGGAGAGCCCCTGCATCCGGATCAGGGAGCGCCAGGTCGGGAACAGCAGGGCATGGCCGATCGCGGCTTGCACCCGGCGGCGCGCGGCCCCGCGCTCAGTGCGTCCGGCCATGAGGATGTCGTTGGCCGACCCGAGGAACGCTCCGATCTCGGCCGTCGCCTTCTCCATCGCCGGCACGCGGCCGATGTCGCGGCCCGTCGACTCGAGCATGGGCTCCGCGTCCGCGTAGAAGGCGTACATGTCGGCCAGCCCGCGCCGGAGGCGCTGGCCGGGATCGCGGACCTCCTTCCAGCCTTCGATGTCGGGCATCGGGTGCTCCGCGTAGTAGTGGGCGGTGCACGCGTCGAACAGATCCTCCTCGGTCGGGAAGTGGCGATACACGGTCGCGCGCTGCACCCCGGCCTCCTCCGCCACACCCTTCACGGTGGTTCGTGACGGGCCAACCGTCTCGTGGAGCTTCGCCGCGGCAACCGCGATCCGCTCGCGCGTCTGCTCCTCCTGAGCAGCGCGGGCGCGCTTGCGGTACTGGCGTGTCTTGGTTTCGGTGGGCATAGCTGTACAACGAATATTGACAGGTCGGGCGGATCTGTGCTATAGATTCATCGCACACCACTGTTCACCCAATCAAGGAGGACCAAATGAGCACCGCAACCGCAACCGCCCTGAAGCGCTTTGACCACACCCAGGGGCCCCGGATCGTCGGGCCCGACGAGGGGCTGTTTGCCAACCTCGGATCGATCGGGGCCGAGATGAAGATCTGGACCGAGGAGACCGGGGGCGGCTTCTCGCTGGTCGAGCACCCGATGGCGCCACGCCATCTCGCTGCTCCGCTTCACAAGCACTCGCGCGAGGACGAGTACAGCTTCGTGCTCGAGGGGCGCATGGGCGCGCTGCTCGGCGACGACGTCGTCTACGCGGAGGTCGGCGACACCGTCTACAAGCCGCGCGATCAGTGGCACACGTTCTGGAACGCGGGCGACGTGCCGTGTCGCATCCTCGAGATCATCGCCCCGGGCGGGTTCGAGCACTACTTCGAGGAGCTCGGCCGAATCAACGCAGCGGGCGAGTTCACGCCGGAGAAGGTCGGCGAGCTGGGCGCGGCCTACGGACTCGAGGCGAAGCCCGAGACCATCCCCGCAGCTCTGCGAGGAGCACGGCCTGGTCTTCGGCCCGCCGGAGGTCGGCTAGTCGACGAGGCGCCGCTCGGCCGCCCAGCGGCTGAGCTCGTGGCGGTTGGAGAGCTGGAGCTTTCGAAGCACGGCCGAGACGTGGGCCTCCACGGTCTTGGTCGAGATCGAGAGCTCCAGCGCCACCTCCTTGTAGAGGTAGCCGCGTGCGATCAGGCGCAGGACCTCGCGCTCGCGCATCGTCAGCTGGTCGAGCTCCGGGTCGATCTGCTCCTCGGGGATCTGGCCGGCGAAGGCGTCGAGCACGAACCCGGCGAGGCGCGGGCTGAAGACGGCGTCGCCGTCGCGGACGCGGCGCACAGCGGCGGCCAGCTCGGGTCCGGAGATCGACTTCGTCACGTAGCCGCGGGCGCCGGCGCGGACGACCGCGATCACGTCCTCCGCCGCGTCGGAGACCGACAGCGCGAGGAACTTCTGAGCCGGCATCGTCTCGGCGACCTTGCGGATCACCTCCACCCCACCCCCGCCCGGCATGTGGACGTCGAGCAGCACGACGTCGGGCTTCAGCTCGGTGATCGTGCGGACCGCCTCCTCGACCGAGCCGACGTCGGCCCTGACGTCGACCAGGCCCTCGAGCTCTGCGCGCACGCCCGAGCGGAAGATCTCGTGATCGTCGACGATCACGACGCTGGGGTCGCTCATCCCTCGCTCCGATCCAGCACGAGCTCGACCTCGGTGCCCTCGCCTGGGGCGGAGTCGATCTTCGCCGTGCCGCCGTGGCGCTCCATGCGCCCGACGATCGACTCGCGCACGCCCCGGCGGTCGGCCGGCAGGCATCCGGGGTCGAAGCCGGGGCCGCGGTCGCGCACGTAGACCTCGAGGCGGCCGTTCTCGGCCTCCGCGTACAGCGCGACCGGGCCGGCGTCGGGCGCGAACTTGGCCGCGTTCGTCATCGCCTCGCGGGCCGCGGCGACCACCGCCACCGCGGAGTCGTCGAGCTCGGCGTCTCCCACCTCCACCACCTCCACCTGGATGCCGTGCGCGTCCTCGACCTCCTCGGCGGCGGCGCGCAGCGCGGCGGCGAACGACGCCTCGCTCGAGCGCTCCTCGTCGAAGAGCCACTCGCGAAGCTCGCGCTCCTGGCGGCGGGCGAGGGTCGCGACCTCGCGTGGGTCGTCGGCGCGCTTCTGCATCAGCGTCAGGGTCTGGAGCACGGAGTCGTGGAGGTGCGCCGCAAGCTCGGCGCGCTCCTGGGAGCGGATGCGCTCGGCGCGCTCGGCCGCGAGGTTGCGGCCCATCCGCCACAGGAACGGGGCGAGGATCAGCGCGAGCGCCAGGACGGCGACGATCGCGGCGAGCGCGGCGTCGCGGACCCCGCCCAGCGCGTCGTTGGCCGAGAGGAAGAGCAGCGCGGCGCCGACCACGAGCGCGATGCCGAAGCCGCCCTTGTAGAGGTCGGGGATGACGCCCGATGCGCGCGGCGTGGACCGCTTGGGCGCGGACTCCACGACGTCGGGCTCCGCCAGCGCGCGCGACTGGCGCCAGAGCACCGCCGCGCCGCCAGCGGCCAGGACGACCGGCCAGACCAGGGCATCGCTCCACCAGATCCCGAGCTCGCGGAAGGCCAGGAGCGCGGAGAGCGTCAGCAGGGCGGCGCCCGAGGCCACGCGCCAGCCCGGGTGGGCGAGGGCACGGATGCGCCGGCGTTCACGCGCCGACGCCGTGGCGCCCTCGGCCGGGACCACCGCCCAGGCCAGGGCGTAGGCCAGCAGGATCAGCCCGCCGGTGAGGAACACCGCGATCACGAACAGGATCCGAAGCAGCAGCGGGTCTGTGCCGAACCTCACCGAGAGGCCGGACAGGACACCGGCGACGATGCCCGAGTCGGGCTCACGGCGGAACGGAGCGGCCTGGGCTACCGCGTTCATGGCGGACATGGTGACGCGCCCGCAGATCAGGGCTCGTCGCGCTCCTGCGCCAGACCGCTCACCAACAGGATCAGGCCGGTCGCGGCGCTCAGCGCCACGCCGGCCCAACCCAGGTCCAGCTCGATCGCCCCTCCCTGGTCGAGCAGGAGAAGCCCGCCCAGGGCGATCAGGACGATGCCGGCCACAAGGCCCGTGGTGTCGGGCCTCCCCGTCACGCGGCGCAGGCCTCCGCGCGGGCCTCCCGCATGGCCTCGCCGCCGTCACCGTCGACGCCGAAGTGACGCACGTCCAGTTGGCGGTCATCGTCGTTCAGCACGCGGAACTCGCCGATCTGGACTCCGCCGGTGAGCTCCAGGCGTGGGGTCGCGGTGCTCGGCGCGCTCTGCGTGACGTCGACCCCGAACCCTTCCTGCTGTTCGCCCGCGACGACCAGCGAGCCGCTCTTGGCCTCGACGTCGGCGTCGACGCAGACGTTCTCGGGGACCAGGATGTTCGCCTGGCCGATGCCGAGGTCCACGTCGAGGGCGATGACCTCGCGCGGGCCCCAGTCGAGGTCGCGCAGGTCCACGTCCAGCCTGCCGATGCCCAGCTCGTAGCCCTCCGGCGGGATCTCGTCGGCCCGCAGCGGCGTGTACTCGCGATGTCCCATCGATCCCTCGACCTCGATGTCGGAGGCGGCGGCGACACCGACGCCCGTGGCGAGCGCGATGGCCGGGATGATCAGCCACCGAAGGCCGCCGCGGAAGGCGCCGATCACGAGCCCGATGCCCGCGACGACCACGAGTCCGGCGGCGATCTCCCCGTACCCGAGCGCCGTGACGGCGGCGCCCGCGAACGCGAGGACGAAGAAGCCGGTGACGGCCGCTCCGGCGATGAAGATGGCGGCCAGCACGCCGCCGGCCGTCCCGGGCCCGCCGCGGTCCTTGAGGATCGCGTACGCGCCCAGGGCCACAGCGGCGGGGACGATCAGCCAGAGGCCGACCCACGGGCCGCCGCCACCGTCCCAAAAGCCCCAGCCGATGGCGGGGACCAGGAAGAAGCCGATCAGCGCGATCGCTCCGACGAGCCCCCAGCGGGAGCTCTTCACGAGCGGCTCACCCGATTCGTCGGGCAGGAACAGGGCCAGCGCGAGATAGGCGATCGCGCCGAAGCCGCCGAAGAACAGCGACACGCCGAACGCGATGCGGAAGATCACGGGGTCGATGTCGAAGTGCTTGCCCAGCCCGGAGGCGACGCCGGCGAGCATCCCCGTCTTGCGGTTGCGGGTCAGCTTCCCGCGGCCGCCCGGCTCGGCGGGCTGCTGCTCTGTGGTGGGTAGGTCGTTCATTGGGTCCTCCTGCATGGTTCTCGATAGTGACCATGCGAGGGTCCCACCGGCCCGGCGATCCGTCTATTGGGGATGACCCTCAGTGAGCCCGCGCGTGACCCGGGGTCTCCGCGCGTCTGGGCACGGCCAGGTGCGTCGCCTCGAGGCGGCCGCGCAGGACGGTCGTCTCGCCGCCCTCCCACTCCGCCCGCTCGGACTCCGAGGCGCGCTCGAGGGCGGCGCCGGATGCGATGACTCGCTCGGAGCGCTCCTTGGCGAGGTCGCTGAGACGGGCCGCCTCGTTCACCGGGTCGCCCACCACCGTGTACTCGAAGCGCTGCTCGGAGCCGACGTTGCCCGCGACCGCGTTGCCGGCGGAGATGCCGATGCCGAAGCCGACCTCGGAGACCTCCCGGTCGAGCCGGGTCGCGAGCCGTCGGGCCGCGCAGAGCGCGCGGCCGGCAGGGTCGGCCGCCTCGGCCGGGGCGCCGAACACGCACAGCGCCGCGTCGCCCTCGAACTTGTTGACGAAGCCGCCCTCGTCCTCGATTACCTCGATCACGACCCGGAAGAACTTGTTGAGCAGGCGGACGACCTCGGTCGGGGGCATCGCCAGCGCCATCGAGGTCGAGCCCGTCAGGTCGACGAAGACGGCGCCGATCTCGCGCTCCTCCCCGCCGAGGCGCGTCCCCTCGGCGAGCGCCGCCTTGGCCACGTCCTTGCCGACCTGGCGGCCGAAGAGGTCGCGTATGCGCTCGCGCTCTCGCAGGCCGTCCGCCATCCGGTTGAACCCGGCCTGGAGTTGCCCGACCTCGCTCGCGTCGTCGATCTCGACGTTCACGTCGAAGTCGCCCGCTCCCACCCGGTCGGTGGCGTCCCTGACGGCGTTGAGCGGCTCGGTGATCGCCCTGGCCGTGAGCAGGATCATGAAGAGCCCCAGGGCGGACGCGACCACGGCGAGGAAGACGATCGCTGCCGCCACCGCCTCGAGGTCCGCACCGGGCTTCGCGAGCCCGACGATCCCGACGGCCAACATCCCGATGATCGGGCTGCCCGTCCCCAGCAACCAGACCACGAGCAGGCGGTCGCGGACCCCGGGCGCCGAGGAGCGGGTGGGCTGGTGAATGGCCAGGGCCCTCGCCGTGACCGGGCGCAGCTCGCGCTCGCACTGCATGAAGGCGAGGGCCGCTGTGGTCTCACCGCCCATCCAGAATCCGACCCCGATCAGCGCGGCCGCGCCGAACGAGTGGTCGAGGTTGAGCACGAAGCCCAGCGTTCCGCCGACCGCCCACAGGCCCGCCGTGAGCGCCGCGGTGAAGCCGGGCAGCCCGAGCGTCATGCGGTGCTCGTCCGGCGTGGGCTCCCGGCCCTCGCGGAACCAGCGCCAGGGACGCCGTCCTGCGGCGCGCCATGATCCACGTCCCGAGCAGGCCCAGGAAGAGGCCGCTCGTGATCACGATGGGCAGGTTCTCCCTGCCCAGCTCGTCGCCTTGATCGGCGTCGAGGAAGACGGCGAGGAGGAACCCGACGGCCGTGAAGACGATGGCGCCGCCGATGATGTTCGCCACCCACCCCTTCCAGATCAGGCGCCGGCCGATCGCGTCGAGCAGCCGGCCGTCTGCCTCGCCGCTCATGCCGCTACGGGGGCGGGCTTGCCGACGGGCGCGAGGCCGACCCGGGCTCCGCGCGCCGGGCCGGACCGTGATGTTCCGCCGCCGCGGCACCTCGTGGGCGCCCTCGGAGGTGAGCTCGTAGCGGCGCAGCACGCTTCGCAGGACCACCCTCATCTCCAGCATCGCGAAGCTCATCCCGATGCAGCGCCGGCGCCCGCCCCCGAACGGGATCCAGGTGTAGGTGCCGGGCTTGGACTCGAGGAACCGCTCCGGGCGGAAGGCGTAGGGCTCGGGATAGACGTCGGGGTCGTGGTGGAGCAGGTAGGCGTTGGGGACGAGTGCCGCCGACTCGGGCGCGTAGTCCCAGCCGCCGACCGTGATCGGCTTGACGACGAACCGCGGCTCGCAGTTGGGCAGGACCGGGCGGCGGCGCAGCGTCTCCTGGATCGTCGCGAGGAGGTAGTCCTCCGAGCCGTCGTCCGAGCGCACCTCCTCGGTCAGCCGGCCGAGCACCTCGGGCTCGCGCCCCAGCCGCTCGAACGCCCAGGCGAGCGTCGAGGCGGTGGTCTCGTGTCCGGCCGTGAGCAGCGTCATCAGCTCGTCGCGGAGCTCCTGCGCGCTCATCTCGGTCCCGTCCTCGTGGCGCGCGGAGAGGAGCATCGCGAGCACGTCATCGCGCCCGGTCTCCCCCTCCGCCCTGCGCTCGGCGATCAGCTCCGCGATCAGCTCGTCGGTCCGGTCGCGGTAGGTGAGCATGCCCTTGAGCGGGCCGAAGCGATTGAACCGGTGCATCGATCGCTCCAGCGCCTGGGGATCCTCCGGCCCGGGGATGATGCTCAGCGGGCTGTCCCCGTAGGCGAGCAGCGCGGTCAGGCTCTCGCGGATCGCGTCGAGCCTGGGCCCGGGGTCGAGCCCGAAGACGGCCCGCAGGATGATCTCGAGCGTCAGCGCCTGCAGGCGCGGGTGGAGGTCGATCTCCGCGCGCCCCCAGCCGGCCACCTCTGCCTCGGTGACATCGGTGACCATCCCCGCGAGCCGCTCCATCCGCTCGCCGTGGAACGCGGGCAGGATCAGCTTGCGCTGCTCCATGTGAGGGTCCTCGTCGAGCAGGATCACCGAGTTGCGCCCGACCAGCGGCTCGAGCACGCGAGCGCCCTGCCCGGGATGAAGGACGTCGGGCGGGGCCATGAAGACCTCCTTCACCTCATCCGGGTCGGTGATGATCACGAACGGAGGGGTGAACGGGAAGCGAACGGTGAAGCGCTTGCCGTAGCGGGCGCGCAGGCGCTCCGAGTAGGCGAGCGGCCGCGTCCAGAGGCCGATGCCCTGGTACAGGGCGGGTGCTCGGGGGCCTGGGGGAAGGCTCGCTCGCAAGTCAGTCCTCGTCGTACCCAGCGTGGCGAATCGCCGCGCACGAGAACTGTGACATGGCGCACACAGGCGGGCCGCAGTTCGCGGCCCGGGGGTTACTCCTCGCCGGCGGCGAAGTCCTCGGGGGAGACCTCGTCGAGGAAGTCCTTGAACTTCTCGACGACCTCCTCCTGGTCCTCGACCTCGTGCTCGAACTCGATCGAGGACTCCTCGATGACGTCCTCGGCGGCGAAGATCGGCGCCTGGGTGCGCACGGCGAGCGCGATCGCGTCGGACGGGCGCGAGTCGATCTCCAGCTCCGACCCGTTCATCGAGATCGTGATCGTCGCGTAGAAGGTGTTGTCGCGGAGCTCGGTGACCGAGACCCGCTCGCACTTCGCCTCCATCTGCTCGAGCACGTCGGAGAGCAGGTCGTGCGTCATCGGCCGGGGCGTCGAGGCGCCCTGGAGCTTCATCAGGATCGCCGCCGCCTCCGGGTGGCCGATCCAGATCGGCAGGAAGCGATTGCCGTCAACGGTCTTCAGGAGCACGATCGGCTGCTTGCCGACCATGTCGAACGAGACGCCGTAGATCTGCATCTGCTGCACGCGCAATCAGCTCCAAGCCTTGTATTAGGCCGCGATCCCATTCTATAGACGGGTTTCGGCGGTCCCTGAGCGCTTCTCCTGCCTTGATCCAACTGCTGACAGCGGCGAGCGTAGCCCGTCTCACGCCGGGCCGCCGGCCAGCGTTTGACGAACGTGAGCTATGCGACGATTGAGCGAATGACAGACGCGCGCCGCGAAGCGTTCATCGACGCCCCTGTCGAGGTCGTGTGGGGCCTCGTCAGCGACGTCGAGCGCCACCCGGAGTGGTGGCCGCGCGTCGTCGAGGTGGGTGGCGACGAGTTCCGCGAGGGCAGCAGGTACCGCCAGGTCACCAAGGCGGCGGTCGGCCACGACGAGACGACGCTGGAGATCGAGCAGCTCGAGGACTTCGAGCAGCTCTCGATCCGGTGCCTCAACACCGGCACCTACGTCAGCTTCGTGCTCACCAAGGCGCAGGACGGCACCTTCGTCGACACCCGGATGGGCATGGACCCGATCGGGCTGCGCAACCGCATGTTCGACGCCGTGGCCGGCCGGCGCTATTTCAATAGCTGGCTCGCGGACACCGTCACGGCGCTCGGCGACGCCGCCCGGAAGCGGCGAGCGGACGCCGCCTAGGCGACCGGGGTCTTCAGCGCGAAGAACGCGAGCAGGTGGTAGTTCGCTTCCTCGTAGGGGCCGGTCCGCCACAGCATCTTGCCGAGGTGGGTGCCGGGGACGATCTCGACCAGCTCGTCGCGGATCGACTTGATGATCACGCGCGGGTTGGAGGAGACCGGCGCGTAGTCGATGACCAGCACGTCGAGGTCGGGATCGACCGCCCCAGGCTCGACGCGGGTGGTGAAGTCGAACGCGGTGAGGTTGTCGCCGGAGTCCTCGGTTGAGTAGCGCGGCCAGAGCAGCTTCGCGGGCCACTTGGCGCTCTTCGCCAGCAGGTTCTCGCCCTTGGCGTTCTCGGCGTCGAAGCGCTTGCCGGCCCACGGCATCCAGCCGCCGGTGATCAGCGCGAGCGCGCGATCGGCAAGCGACTGCATCGTGAAGCCGACGAGGATCCCCTCGGTCTGCCCGTTGATGCCCTCGGAAGGCGTGCCGGCGTGGAAGAGCTCCTCGAGCTCGGCGATCGCCGCCTCGCGGTCGGAGCCGATGCGCTTGCCGGCGTCCTGGAACCACTCCCAGACCTGAGCCTGCGCGGCGATGGGGTCGCCCTTGGCGAGCGTGCGCAGGTCGTAGAGGCGCTGCTCGGCCGGGCCCTTCGCCTGGGCGGTGGTGCTCCCAGCCTTGCCGTTCCCGGTGGTGGCGGTGGTCGTGGGCTCCATGAGGAGTTCCTTCCGTCGATTACGCCCCCCGGCCGCGGCGATGATAGGGACTGGCCGGTTCAGTTCGAGGTGACGACCTGCGCGGCGACCTGGACGCGCGCAACCGTCCGAGAAGTCGATCCCGGCGGCGTGACACGGTCACCTGCGGCTGGTCGTTGTCGCGGTCGCCGATGATGTGGAGCTCGATCCGCGGCTCGGGGATGTTGAGGAGGAAGGTGTGCTGCTCGCCGGCGTTCGACTGAAAGCCGCCGGTGTCGCCCTCCTGCTCGTGGAAGAGGCGAACGCGGTGATCGGTCGTCTTCCACGCGAGCAGCGTGTCCTCGGTCATCGGGTCGCAGTTGGCCTTGACCTTGCCGACGCCGGGAGCGCTCGCGATCGTCTTGAAGTTCTCGTTGAGGTTGAAGACCTGGCCGTCGGTGACCTTGTCGCCGCCGCCGCCGGCGAGCTTGGCCGCCGCGTAGCCACCGCCGAGCGCCAGGAAGACCCCCGCCGTGGACATGACGTTCGCGTACGTCAGATGCCGTCGCAAGTGGGCGATCCTGGATTCGAACCAGGGACCTCATCCTTATCAGAGATGCGCTCTAACCAACTGAGCTAATCGCCCGCTGTCGGCGCATTGTAGGAAGCCGCGGGCCCGCCGGGTAGCGTCTGCGGCGTGCCGCGCCGCCCCGACCTCCCGCCGCTCAGCCGCGAGCAGCTCGCGGACGATCCGATCGAGCAGTTCGCCCGGTGGTGGGAGCGCGCCGAGGCCGAGGTCCCGCTGCCCGACGCGATCTGCCTGGCGACCGCCGACGAGGACGGGGTTCCCGACGCGCGGATGGTTCTGCTGAAGGGCTTCGACGCCGAGGGCTTTCGCTTCCACACCAACTACGAGTCGGAGAAGGGGCGCCAGCTCGCGGCGACCGGGCTGGCCGCGATCGTCGTCTACTGGCGCGAGCTCGACCGCCAGGTTCGGATCCGGGGGCCGGTGGAGCGGCTGAGCGCGGAGGAGTCCGACACCTACTTCCAGACCCGCCCGCCCGAGCGCCGCGTCGGCGCGTGGGCCTCGCCGCAGAGCCGACCGATCGGATCACGCGAAGAGCTCGACGACCGGGTCCGCGAGGTCGAGGAGCGCTTCGCCGGCGAGGAGATCCCGCGGCCCGAGCACTGGGGCGGGTTCGTCCTGCACCCGCTCGAGATCGAGTTCTGGCAGGGCCAGGTCGGGCGCCTGCACGACCGCTTCCTCTACACGCGCGGGGACGAGGGCTGGACGATCCAGCGACTCGGGCCGTAGCAGGGGCTACCCCGAGCGCTTGGCGAAGTCCAGCAGCTCGTCGAGGTCCTCGAAGTCGATCTCGGCGCGGAAGCCCTTGCGCCTCGCCTTGACGACGACGCCGGTGCCGAGCGCCGACTCCAGGCGCTCCTCGGCCTCGCGCAGCGCCTCGAGCTGGTCGGGGTGGGGCTCGGGCTTCGGGGCGCGGGGTCCCCCCCGCCTTCGCGCGGCGCTCGGTCTCGCGCACCGACCAGCCGCCGGCCGCCGCGGCCTTCGCCAACGCCTTGCGCTCGTCGCTTCCCTTGACGAGCAGGATCGCCCGGCCGTGACCCTCCGACAGCGAGCCGTCCTCGAGCAGGGCGAGGACCTTGTCGGGCAGGTCGAGCAGGCGGACGAGGTTCGAGATCGCGACGCGGCTGCGCCCGAGGCGGCGGCCGAGCTCCTCCTTGGAGACGCCCAGCTCCTCCACCAGCGCGGTGCAGGCGCGCGCCTCCTCCACCGGGTTCAGGTCCTCGCGCGCCATGTTCTCGATCAGGGCGATCTGCATCCGCTGGATCTCGTCCTCGTCGCGGATCAGGGCCGGCACGGTCTCGAGGCCCGCGTGCTGAGCGGCCGCGCCAGCGGCGCTCGCCGGCGATCAGCTCGTAGCGTCCGTCGTCGAGCGGGCGCACGATCAGCGGCTGGATCACGCCGGTGTCGGCCAGCGATCGCGCGAGGACCTCGATCGAGTCCGGGTCGAAGCGCTTTCGCGGCTGGTCGGGGTTCGGCCGGATCATCCCGACGGGGACGTCGCGGAAATGCGGCTCGCCGATGCCGCTCTCGGGCAGGATCGCCGCCAGGCCCCGTCCCATCCCTCTGTTCGCGCTCGATCCCATCCTCCTAGTCGCCGGCTTCGACCTCAACCTCTGGTTGAGGGTTGTGCTGAACGGTGACCCAGTCGCTGTCCTCGCGTCGTGCGAGCTCCCCCGCGAGCTCCGCGTAGGCGACCGACCCGCGCGAGGACGGCGCGTGCTCGAGCACCGGGATCCCGAAGCTCGGGGCCTCGGCGACCCGGACGCTGCGCGGGATGACGGTGTCGAAGACAAGCTCGGAGAAATGGCTGCGGAGCTCGCGCTCGACGTCCTGCGCCAGGCGCGTGCGCTCGTCGTGCATGGTGATCACGACCCCGGTCAGAACCAGGGACGGGTTGAGCTCGGTGCGGATCAGCCCGAGGGTGTCGAGGAACTGGACGAGGCCCTCGAGCGCCAGGTACTCGGCCTGGACGGGGACGATCACGCGGTCGGCCGCGGCGAGGGCGTTGACCGTCACGGGGCCGAGCGAGGGCGGGCAGTCGAGCAGCGTCAGCGCGAAGCGGTCGCGAACCGGGCCGAGCCCGCGACGGAGGCTGAGCTCGGAGCCGTCGATCCGCGGCAGCTCGACCGACGCGCCGGCGAGGTCGCGGCTGGCGGGCACGAGCCAGAGGTTGTCGGGGCCGGCGGGCCGGGCCGCCTCGGCGACCGAGACGTCGCCCGTCAGGCACTCGTACGAGGAGGGCTTGGCCTCGCGGTCGCCGCCGAGCGCGACGGTCGCGTTGCACTGCTGGTCGAGGTCGACGAGCAGCACCTGGTGGCCGAGCGTCGGCCACGCAGGCGGCGGTGTTGACGGCGGTGGTGGTCTTCCCCACCCCGCCCTTCTGGTTTGCGATCGCGTAGACCCGTCCCATCGCTCCGGCGAAGATAGCCGCGGCGCAGGCCGTCTAAGTTGCCGGCTCGCTGCCGAAGGGGCCGCTTCTTCGCCATGCCCGCTCGGCGCGGGAGGCCGTGCGGTGTCGGGCCGGACTTGACGTAGACGTAGAGGTGGCGGTGCTCGAACCCGGCCGCCTCGGGCGTGGCGAGGACCTCGCGAGCTCCATCGCCAGGCGTTCCGCGGCGCGCGTCGGCCTCGGCCTCCTCGTCGGGATCGCGCCTGCCCTTCCACGCGACCAGGGCGCCGCCCTCGCGCAGCAGCGGCGAGGCGAGCTCGGCCAGGGTCGACAGGCGGCCGACGGCGCTGGCGGTGACGACGTCCGCGTCCCCCCTCCCCCCGTCCGGCGGCCGCGACGCGCCCCACTCCTCGGCGCGGGCGCAGACGACACGGGCGTTGTGCGATCGCGGCGTGCTCGAGCGCTCGCTCGCATGAAGTCGCACTTGCGCCGCGGTCGCCTCGATCAGCTCGACGTGCGCGCTCGGGAAGCGCCGCGGCCAGCGCGATGCCGGGGAATCCGGCGCCGGCGCCCACGTCGGCGATCCGCTTGGCGTCGCGGAGCTGCGGCGACCTCGAGGCCGGTGAGCGAGTCGAGCACGTGCGTGCGCCAGGCCTCCTGCGGGTCGCGGACGGTCGTCGGCGCGTGCTCGTCGGTCGCGATCAGCTCGACGAGCTCGCGCAGGGCCATCACACCCTTCACGGGGACGCGGCCGAGGAGCTCGCTCTCGGCGTCCGTCACTCGGAGACGAGCGGGGCGACGATCACGCAGCGCTCGGGCTCCTCGCCCTCGCTGAACGTCTCGATCCCGCGAGCGCTCGACCAGGTGGTCGTGGACGACCTTGCGCTCGCTGGCGCTCATCGGCTCGAGCTCGATCTCCTTGCCGCTCTCGAGCGCCCGCTTGGCGGCGCGATCGGCCTGCCCGACTCGAGCAGCTCGCGGCGCCGCTCGCGGTAGCCGGCGGCGTCGACCTGGACGCGCTTGCGGTCGTTGATCGCCGCGGAACGCGGCGCGGTAGCAGAGGAGCTGAAGGGCGTCGATCGTCTGGCCGCGGCGGCCGATCAGGAGCCCGACCTCCTCCCCATCCACGGTCGCGAGGATGCGGTCGTCGTCCTCCGTGACCTCGACCTCGCCCTCGACGCCGAGCGCCTCGACAACCGGTCGCGACGATCGCGCGAACCCGGTCGACGGGCTCGGCGGGATAGGCGTCGTTGGCGACCTCGGGGCTCACGCGGCGGCGAGTGTAGAGTGGGAAGGAGATTGCGCCGGGCGCCGAACAGCAGAGAAGCAGGACCTAGTCCTAGCGCCCGCAGGCGTGGTCGTGCCGGCAGTCGGTCCCCAGGGCCTCCGGCATGGATGCCCAGTGGGAGCAGGCCGGAGCCGTCCCTGGGAGCGACTGCGGGCCCGACCGGTCAGCGCGCTTCTTCTTCTTCCGGCGGGGGAGGGGGGCGCCCGTGTGGCCTTGACTTCCTCGACCGTGATCACCGGCGGCGCCGGCCAGAACGTCTTCACGGTGTACTGCTGGCCGATCGTCCAGACGTTGGTGGTGATCCAGTAGAGGACCAGGCCCACCGGGAACGTCGAGGATGAACGGGGTGAAGATGACCGGCAGGGCGAAGAGCATGATCCGCTGCGCGCCCTCGGCCTGGGCGGCCGAGATCGCCATCGAGGCGACCATCGTCACGAAGTAGATGACGATCAGCGTGACCATCATCCGGTCGGCGCCTGGTTCGGTCTTCTCGGTCAGGTCGGGGATGAACAGGAAGCTCGGGTCGCCGTAGCGCGTAGTACCTGCCCTCGGTCTGGAACGTCGTCGCTTCGCAGCAGCTGGAAGAGCGCGAAGAAGACCGGCAGCTGGAGCAGCAGCGGGAAGCACGAGGCCAGCGGGTTGATCTGGTTCTCCTTGTAGAACGCCATCAGCTCGCGCTGCTTGCGCTGCGGGTCGTCCTTGTAGCGCTCGTTCAGCTCCTTGATCTGCGGCGAGTACGCCTGAAGCGCGCGCATCGACTTGATCTGCCTGAGCGACAGCGGCAGGATCACGATCCTGGTGACGAACGTGAGCATGATGATCGCGATGCCGTAGCCGAGGCCCGAGGTCTCGCCGAAGAACTGAGGACCGCGTTGGCGACATCCATGATCGGCTGGAGGATGTTCGCGAGCGGCAAGCATCATGCGTGGCGTCGGAGTGCCGTGACGTGGTGCGGCCGCGGGCGGGCGGCACCTCATCGACGCCGCCGTGGCTGAAGGGATTGCAACGCACGATCCTCCATGCGGCGAGCGCGCCTCCGCGGATTACCCCGTGCGTGCGGATCGCCTCCTCGGCGTACGCCGAACACGTCGGGTAGTACTTGCAGCGGCGCGGGAAGCAGGGGGGAGATCAGGCGTGAGTAGGCACGGATCGGCAGCAGGACCAGCCAGATCAGGCCTGCGCGCAGGCGCTGGAGGAGCTCGGCGGACCGTTTCACGTTTTACGCCGCCTTCTTCCCGGCCGCGGACTCGGCCAGCAGCTCGCGCAGGGCCGCCTCGACGCCTGCGGTGCCGTCGCGCTCGACCAGGCCGGCGGCGTCGGGGCGGGCGACGAGCACGAAGTCGTGCCCATCGGGCGTGTCCTCGAGGGCCCAGAACGCCTCGCGCAGAGCGCCCGCTTGACCGCGTTTCGCTCGACCGGCGCTCGCCGACCTTGCGGCCGACCGAGACGCCGAGGCGCGTCTCGTCCCTCGGCCTCGTCGGCGGGGCGGGGGAAGGCGTGCATCACGAAGTAGCGGTTGCCATGGGAGTCGGCCGTCGCGGTAGACCCGGTCGAAGTCGCCGCTGCGCGAGAGGCGTCCGCGCTTGCGGCCTGCCGGATCCCGCCGCGGCCATCTAGACGCTGAGCCGCTTGCGGCCCTTGCGGCGGCGGCGCCTCAGGACCTGCGCGGCCGCCGCGGGTGCTCATCCGCGCGCGGAAGCCGTGCGTCTTGGCGCGCTTTCGCTTCTTCGGCTGGTAGGTCCGCTTCAAGGTCTTCGAGCTCCCGGCCGGCTCGGATCGCCGGACTGGTGGTCGGGGCGTCGGCAGTATAGGACGCGGCCGTTTCTTTTCCGCGCGAAATGCGGTGAGTGCCCTCGGGGTGCCGTGAGCCGAACCTATAGTCGGCGGAGATGGCCGGGCAGGTTCCTTCCGACGACTCCGCACAGATCTGGGCGGACGCGGCGGAGGAGCTGCGAGGCCTCGCTCCCGCCAGCCACGCTCGACCTCTGGCTGCGGCCGATCCGCGCGACCGCCATCCGCGACGACACGCTCCTGCTGAGCGCGCCCGGAGACGGTCCGCCGCTGGGTCGAGCGCCGCTACGCCGACCGCGTGGTCGCGGCCGTGACCGAGCGCGAGCCGAGCCTGACCGCGATCTCCTTCTCCGCGCCGGCCTCGACCGCCACGGCGCCGAGCCGCGGCGAGCCGGTGCCGACTCCCGTCGACCCCGCCCACACCTTCGAGCGCTTCGTGATCGGGCCCGGCAACCGCATCGCCCACGCGGCGTCCCTGGCCGTGGCCGAGCTTCCCGGCGAGGCCTACAACCCGCTCTTCCTCCACGGCCCGCCGGGGCTCGGCAAGACGCACCTGCTGGGCGCGATCGCCGAGTACCTCGGTCGCACCCACCCTGAGCTCGAGCGTCCATCATCACCACCGCCGAGCGGTTCACGAGCGAGTTCGTCGCGGCGCTTCGCACACGACGGGCCCGAGCGCTTCAAGCAGCGCTACCGCGAGCTCGACGCGCTCCTGATCGACGACGTCCAGGTGCTCGAGGGCAAGGCTCGCACCGAGGAGGAGTTCGTCCACACCTTCAACGCCCTGTACGCCGCCGGCAAGCAGATCGTCCTCTGCGGCGACCGCCCCCCGGAGGCCCTCGCCCAGCTCGCCCAGCGCCTGCGCGACCGCTTCGGCTGGGGCCTCACCGTTGAGCTCGAGCCGCCCGACCTGCGCACCCGGATCGCGCTGCTGTGGCGGATGGCGGCGCGCTCCGCCCCCGACCTGCCCGAGCCGCTGGCCCTGCAGGAGATCGCGGGGCGAGTCCCGGGCAACGTGCGCCTCCTGGAGGGTGCGATGACCCGCGTCGTGGCAATGGCATCCGTGCTCTCCGAGCCGATCACCACCCCGCTGGTGCGCAAGGCGCTCGAGCCCGGTTCCACCGGCGAGCTGCCCGTCTCGGGCGCGCCGGCGCCCACCGTGCAGGCGATCCAGGACGCGGTCGCCTCCGTCCTCGGCGTCCCACGGGCGGAGCTGCTCTCCGCCGCGGCGGAACGCCCGCGTCTCGCGTGCCCGCCAGCTCGCGATGTACCTCTCCCGCGAGATGACGACGCTCTCGCTCGCCCAGATCGCTCGCGACTTCGACCGCGACCACTCCACCGTCATGCACGCGATCCGCACCGTCTCCAAGCGCCTCGAGCCGGGATCCGAGACCGCCGAGGCCGTCCACAAGGTGCGGCAAACCCTGGGGACAACCGGCGACGCCGGCCCTCGGCCCCGACGACTCCCTCCACGATCAGAAGGACGATCCACCACAGTGATCCACAGGCCCCAGCCGCATGACCATGCGTGATCCCACTAGGTTCTCCCGTAATCCACAGCGTTAATACATCTGAGCCAGATAGGAATATGAAGAGTCCAGCCCGATGAAGATCTCGATCCCACGTGATGCCCTGTTCGATGCCCTCCAGCTGGCCGGGCGTGCGGTCTCCAGCCGCAGCACCCTCCCCTCGCTGAGCGGAATCCACCTCGAGGCGGCCGACGGCGCGCTGACCGTTCGCGCCACCGATATGGAGCTGGGGATCACCCAGAAGCTGGAAGGCGTGACCGTCGAGACCGACGGGGTCGTGCTTTTGCCCGGCCGCCTGCTCGTCGACGTCGTGCGCAGCCTCCCCGAGGGTGAGGCGACGCTGGCGCTGCGCCCGGAGCAGCGCGACGTGGAGATCACGTCCTCCAGCGCACGCTTTCACCTGCGCACGCTCGCCGCCGATGACTTCCCGCGCCTGCCGGAGGCGCGAGGGCGAGGCCGCGAAGCTGCCGGCCGGGACGTTCGCCGAGACGATCGATCGCGTCGCCCGCGCGGCCTCGCGCGACGAGGTGCGCCCGATCCTCACCGGCGTGCTGGTCCAGGCGGAGGGATCGACGCTGACGATGGTCGCGACCGACTCCTACCGCCTCGCGGTGAAGCACGCGGAGCTCGAGGGCGCCGCGCTCGGCGAGCCGATCGAGGCCAACGTGCCGGCCCGCGCGCTGCGCGAGCTCGCCCGGGTGATCGTCGCGGAGGAGGCCCAGGAGGTCGAGATCTCGATGCCCCGCAATCAGGCGATCTTCAAGGCCGGCGGCGTGGTCCTCTCCTCACGCCTGATCGACGGCCAGTTCCCGAGCTGGCGCCAGCTCATCCCCGAGACGTTCGAGCACGACGTGCGCCTGCCCCGCGAGGAGCTCCTCGAGGTCAGCCGCCGCGTCAGCCAGCTCGCCCAGCGCAACGCGCCGCTTCGCTTGGCGCTGGCCGAGGGCGAGCTCACGGTCGCGGCCGAGACGCCCGACATCGGAGACGCCAGCGAGGGCATGCCCGCCCCGTACTCGGGCGAGCCGATGGAGATCGCCTTCAACCCGCAGTTCTTCGTCGAGGGGATCGACAGCGTCGAGTCCGACGAGATCTCGCTCCAGGTCTCCTCCCCGCTTCGCCCCGGACTGTTGAGGCCGGTCGGCAGCGACGACTACTCCTACCTCGTGATGCCGATCCGCCTCAACGTGTAGGCGAGGGGTTCGCGATGCGCGTCCGGCGCGTCTCGACGCTCGCGTTTCGCAACCTCGCGGACGCGACGGCCGAGCTGGGCGCGGGCGTCACGCTGGTCTGGGGCGCCAACGCGGCCGGCAAGACGAACCTGCTCGAGGCGCTCTACCTCGGCCTCGCCGGGCGCTCTCCACGCACGAAGGCCGACCGCGAGGCGATCGCGTTCGGCAAGCCTCTGGCTCGCGTCGAGGTTGATGTGGAGGAGGACGCGGGCGAGGAGCGGACGTTCCTGTGCGCGATCGAGCGTGCCGGGGAGCGCCGCCACATCGTCGACGGCCGGCGCGGTGGACGCCGCCGCGCAGGCGGAGCTGCGCCCGGCGCTCGCCGTGTTCATGCCCGACCGCCTGGTCTTGGTCAAGGGCCCGCCCGCGGCGCGGCGCGCGCACCTCGACCGCTTCGCGGCAGCGCTGTGGCCCGCCCGCTCCGAGCCCCGCCGCCGCTACGGCCGCGCCCTCGCCCAGCGCAACGCGCTGCTCGCGCGGGTCCGCGCCGGGCAGGCCGGCGAGGCGTCGCTCGACGCCTGGGACGCCGAGCTCGCCGCCGCGGGGGCGGAGCTGATCGAGGTGCGAACGGAGGTGTGCGGGGCGATCGAGGGCCACTACACCGAGGCCGCCGGCGACCTCGGCCTCGAGGGCGACGTCGCCCTGCGCTACCGCCCGCGCAGCGAGGCCTCCGGCGCCGAGGAGCTGGCGAGCGAGCTGCGCGAGCGCCGCGCCGGCGATCTCGCCCGCGGTTTCACGACGCACGGGCCGCACCTGGACGAGGTCGTGCTCGAGCGCTCCGGCCGCGCGCTGCGCAAGTACGGCTCGCAGGGCGAGCAGCGCCTCGCGCTCCTGGCGCTGCTCTTCGCCGAGCGCGCGGCCCTGGTGGACGCCGGGCGTCCGCCGCCGATGATGCTCCTCGACGACGTCACCTCCGAGCTCGACCCCGAGCGCCGGGCGCGCCTGTGCGAGCGCCTCCTGGCCGGCGGCGGGCAGGCGCTGATCACCGCGACGGAGTCCTCGCAGCTCCCGGCGGAGTGCCCGCGCTCGGAGCTCGCCATGCGCGAGGGCAGCGTGATCGCCGCGGCGCCCGGATCGGACGCGGCCGCCGCATGAGCCGCCACCGCCCGCGCCGGATCGGCGACGCCCTCGGCTCGGTCCGGGCCGACACGGCCCCGGCGACGCTTCTCGCCGCGGCCCAGGGGGCCTGGCCCGCCGTCGCCGGCCCCGCCGTCGCCGCCGAGGCCGACCCGGTCTCCGAGCGGGGTGGGGTGGTGACGGTCGCGTGCCGCAGCGCCACGTGGGCGCAGGAGCTCGACCTGCTCGGACCCGAGCTTCTGGAGCGCCTCAACGAGACGCTCGCGGCGGCCGGTTCAGCGCGCGTGGAGCGGCTGCGATTCACCGCCGATGCGTCCCGTCACGACCCCTGAGCGGCCAGCCGGGCGGAAGCTCCGCCCTCTTTCACACATTAGTGCGTGATTTGCAGGGATTTTGTGATTCGCTGGCGGCGGTTCCGACCGGGGTTGGCTGCTATCCTTATGTGAACTTGGACGCATGCCTCGCATCGTCCGGATTCGGGGCCCAGCACCGGGTCCGTGACGCAATAACCGAGAGGACTTAGTGGCAGAAGGCACCAGTGCCGCCGACGAGGGCGCGGCGTCCGAGAAGAAGAAGCCCGAGGCGACGAAGCCGGCCTCGAAAGCGCCCAAGACGGGCGCGAGGTCCACTGCCACGAACGGCGACTACGGCTCCAGCGAGATCACGGTCCTCAAGGGCCTCGACCCGGTGCGAAAGCGCCCGGGCATGTACATCGGATCGACCGGCCCACGCGGCCTGCACCACCTCGTCTACGAGGTCGTCGACAACTCGGTCGACGAGGCCCTGGCGGGCCACTGCGACGCGATCGAGATCACGATCCACCCCGACAACAGCGTCACCGTCGTCGACGACGGGCGCGGGATCCCGGTTGAGGAGCACGCGGAGGAGAAGCGACCCGCGGCGGAGGTCGTGCTGACGACCCTCCACGCCGGCGGCAAGTTCGGCGAGGGTGGCGGCTACAAGGTCTCCGGCGGCCTGCACGGCGTCGGCGTCTCGGTGGTCAATGCGCTTTCGGAGCGCCTCCACCTCGACATCCGCCGCGAGGGACACCGCTGGACCCAGGACTACGAGCGCGGGCGAGCCGCAGGGCGACCTCACCCAGGGCGAGAAGGTCAAGGGCACGGGGACGACCATCACCTTCCAGCCCGACGCCGAGGTATTCGAGACGATCGAGTTCGACTACCAAACGCTCGCCGAGCGCATGCGCGAGACGGCGTTCCTCACCCGCGGGCTGCAGATCACGATGGTCGACGAGCGCGCCGAGGGCCACAAGGACGTCTTCCACTACAAGGGCGGGATCGTCGACTTCGTCGCGTTCCTGAACGAGAACAAGGACGCGATCCACCGCAAGACCGTCTTCTTCGAGAGCGAGACCGACGACGGCCAGGTCGAGGTCGCGATGCAGTGGAACTCCTCCTACCAGGA
The DNA here is from genome assembly GCA_963729505.1 of uncultured Solirubrobacterales bacterium. Classification (GTDB taxonomy): domain Bacteria; phylum Actinomycetota; class Thermoleophilia; order Solirubrobacterales; family 70-9; genus JBDTSW01. The sequence goes on along the minus strand of CAVSOA010000002.1, from coordinate 159,036 downwards.
GTCGGTCTTCACGTTCGCCAACAACATCAACACCCACGAAGGTGGCTCGCACCTGTCCGGCTTCCGCTCGGCGCTCACCCGCACCCTGAACGCCTACGCGCGCGGCAAGGGCCTCTTGAAGGAGAAGGACGAGAACCTCACCGGCGACGACTGCCGCGAGGGGTTGACCGCCGTGATCTCGGTGAAGCTGGCCGACCCGCAGTTCGAGGGACAGACCAAGGGGAAGCTCGGCAACCCGCCGATCGAGGGGCTGGTGAAGGAGGCCGTGAACCGCAAGCTCGGCGAGTTCTTCGAGGAGAACCCCGCGGAGGCGAAGCGGATCGTCTCCAAGACCGTCGACGCGGCCCGCGCCCGCCAGGCGGCGCGCAAGGCCCGCGACCTCACGCGCCGCAAGTCGGCGCTCGAGAACTCGACGCTGCCGGGCAAGCTCGCCGACTGCACCGTCCGCGACCCGGCGCTGGCGGAGCTGTTCGTCGTCGAGGGCGACTCGGCCGGCGGCTCGGCCAAGCAGGCGCGCGACCGCAACACGCAGGCCGTGCTGCCGCTGCGCGGGAAGATCATCAACGTCGAGAAGAGCCGGATCGACAAGGTCCTCCAGAACAACGAGATCCAGGCGCTGATCACCGCGATCGGCACCGGGGTCGGCGACGACGAGGACTTCAACATCGAGGACGCCCGCTACCACAAGATCATCCTCGCGACGGACGCCGACGTGGACGGCGCCCACATCCGCACGCTGGCCCTGACCTTCATCTACCGGCAGATGCCCCAGCTGATCGAGCACGGCTACGTGTACATCGCGAAGCCGCCGCTCTACCGGGTGAAGAACGGCAAGAAGGAGACCTACATCGAGAAGGAGTCCGAGCTCGAGGCGCTCCTCCTCCGCGACAAGATCGAGGACTACGAGCTCGTCGACGCCGACGGCAAGAAGCACAAGCTCACCGAGGCGCGCTGGCAGCGGTTCAACCGCAAGCTGAACGAGTACGAGGGCTGGGCCGACTCGCTTCAGGCGGACTTCGGCCACGAGGCCGTCCGCTTCCTGAGCGAGTCGCAGATCCTCGACGCCGGCGCGGCGACGCTCGCGGCCGTGAAGAAGCTGATCGATGCCAAGGACCCGCCGGAGGAGCCCTTCGACACCGAGCTGGTCTCCTCCGACGACGAGGTCCTCGAGGTCAAGGCGATCCACCGCCGCGACGGCCTGGCGCAGACGCACCGCCTGCCGGCCGCGCTGTTCGGGTCCACCGAGTACAAGCACCTGGTCGAGGTCCACGCCGACCTCCTCAAGCAGGTCGGCCGCCCGCCGTTCGCGATCGCCCTCGGCGAGCGCACCCGCGAAGCCGAGTCGTTCGCCGAGCTTCGCCGCGCCGTGCATGGAGCTGGCCCGCCACGGCGTCACGATGCAGCGCTTCAAGGGCCTCGGCGAGATGAACGCCGACCAGCTGCGCCAGACCACGATGGATCCCGAGAGCCGCACCCTGCAGCGGGTGACGATCGAGGACGGAGCGCTCGCGGAGCGCATCTTCGCCGACCTCATGGGCGACAAGGTCGAGCCGCGGAAGATCTTCATCGAGCGCCACGCCAAGGAAGTCAGGTTCCTCGATGTCTAGCCACGACGACGGACGGAGGACGGACTGATGGAGGGCAACCTCGCGGCCCTGACGGGCAACATCGAGGAGCGCGAGCTCACCCAGGAGATGCGCTCCTCCTACCTCGACTACGCGATGAGCGTGATCGTGGGGCGGGCGCTGCCGGACGTGCGCGACGGCCTCAAGCCCGTGCACCGCCGCGTGCTCTACGCGATGCACGACCTCGCGCTCGGCCCGACGCGGCCGTACCGCAAGTCGGCGTTCATCGTCGGCGAGGTCATGGGTAAGTACCACCCCCACGGCGACTCGGCGATCTACGACACGCTCGCCCGCATGGCGCAGGACTTCTCCCTGCGCTACCCGCTCGTCGACGGCCAGGGCAACTTCGGCTCGATCGACGACGACCCGCCGGCCGCGATGCGCTACACCGAGGCCCGCCTCGCCCGCCTCGCGACCGAGATGCTGCGCGAGATCGAGGCCGACACCGTCGACTTCGGGCCCAACTACGACGAGTCCCAGCAGGAGCCGCTGGTCCTGCCGGCGCGGTTCCCGAACCTGCTCGTCAACGGCGCCACCGGCATCGCCGTCGGCATGGCGACCAACATCCCGCCGCACAACCTGACCGAGGTGGCCGGCGCCGTCCACGCCTACATCGAGAACCCCGAGATCGACCTCGCCGGGCCTGATGGAGCACGTCAAGGGCCCCGACTTCCCCGGCGGCGGGATCATGAGCATGGAGGGCATCCGCGACGCCTACGCCTCGGGGCGCGGCAGCGTCAAGATCCGCGGCCGCGTCCACTCCGAGCCGCTCAAGGGCGGCAAGGACGCCCTGATCGTCTCCGAGCTCCCGTACATGGTCAAGAAGGGCGGCGACGGCGGCCTGATCACGAAGATCGCCGACCTCGTCCGCGAGAAGAAGCTCGACGGGATCTCCGACCTGCGCGACGAGTCCGACCGCTCGGGCATGCGGGTCGTGATCGAGCTCAAGCGCGGCGCCGACCCGAACATCGTCACCAACAACCTCTACAAGCGCACCCAGCTCCAGCAGGCGTTCGGCATGAACATGGTCGCGCTGGTCGACAACGTGCCGCGGACGCTCTCGCTGAAGGAGCTGATCCACCACTACGTCGTCCACCAGCGCGAGGTCGTCACCCGGCGCACCCAGCACGAGCTGCGCCAGGCCGAGGCCCGGGCCCACATCCTCGAGGGCCTCCTGATCGCGCTCGACAACCTCGACGCGGTGATCGAGCTGATCCGCGTCCTCGGCCGACGCCGACGTCGCCCGCGAGGGCCTGATGGAGAAGTTCGAGCTCTCCGAGGAGCAGGCGCAGGCCATCCTCGACATGCGCCTGGCGCGCCTGACCGCGCTCGAGGCCGACAAGGTGCGCGAGGAGCACGCCGAGCTGACGGCGCGCATCGGCGAGCTGCGGGCGATCCTCGGCGACCCCGCTCGGGTCGACGCCCTGATCGGCGAGGAGCTGAGGGCGCTCGAGGAGCGCTACGGCGACGAGCGGCGCACCGAGATCACCCATTTCGAGGGCGACGTCGACATCGAGGACATGATCGCCGAGCAGCAGATGGTGATCTCGATCACGCACTCCGGCTACGTCAAGCGGCTGCCTGTCGCCACCTACCGCCAGCAGCACCGCGGCGGCGTCGGCGTGATGGGGATGGAACTGAAGGAGGGCGACTACATCGAGCACCTCCACATCTGCTCGACGCACGACTGGCTGCTGTTCTTCACCAACCGGGGCAAGATCTACCGCAACAAGGTCTACGAGCTGCCGGAGGGCTCGCGGACCTCCAAGGGCAAGGCGCTGGTCAACGTGCTGCCGCTGCGAGACGGCGAGAAGGTCATGGCGGTCATCCCGACCCGCGACTTCTCCGAGGCGAAGTACCTGGCGTTCGCGACCGCGAAGGGCCAGATCAAGAAGACCGAGTTCGTCTCCTACAACACGCCGATCCGCGCCGACGGGATCATCGCGATCAAGGTGCGCGACGGCGACGAGCTGGTGCAGGTGCGCCTGACCACCGGCGAGGACGACCTGCTGCTGGTCTCGCGCTCGGGCCACGCCTCGCGCTTCTCCGAGTCGAAGGTGCGGGCGATGGGCCGCGACACCTCCGGCGTGAAGGGCATGAACGTCGAGGGCAAGGTCGGCAAGGAGCCCAACCGCGTCCTCGGCATGGCCGTCGCCCAGGACGACTCGGAGCTCTTCGTCGTCACCGAGAACGGCTACGGCAAGCGCACCCAGGTCTCCGAGTACCCGGTGAAGGGCCGCGGAACGAAGGGCGTGCTGACGATCAAGCTGACCGAGAAGAAGGGCGGCCTGGCCGGCGCGCTGATGGTCCGCGAGCACCAGGACCTGCTGTTCATCTCCGAGAAGGGGATGGTCCAGCGCACCCGGGCCGGCGGGATCTCGCAGATGGGCCGCGCCACCCAGGGCGTTCGGGTGATGAAGCTGAAGGACGAGGCCGACCGCGTCTCCGCCGTCGCCCTCGTGGTCGAGTCCGAGGGCGCCTCCGTCGCCGAGGAGGCCGACCAGATCGCGATGGAGGCCGCGGAGGGCGCGAAGCCCGCCGAGGGTGCTCCCGCTGCTGACGCCGACGGCGCACAGGCCGACGGCGCGAGCGACGAATAGCCGCCGCTCGCGCCCTTTCGTCGGCGTCGGAGAACTAGACGCTGTCTCGAGCTGGAGGAGCTCCGGGAGTCGTCGCCGGGCCGAGCGGGGCGGTCAGCGCGATTGCGATGACCGGGACTGGTGGGTCGCTGCGGGCTGCGGCGGGACTGGGTCAGCAGGTGTGTGAATCGCATGTCGTATCTCCTTGATTGCCGCCGTCTGCGGCGGTAGAGACACGATCGATCAGAACGCCCGCTGAACCAGGGGCCCAAGGGCGGGGCGATGAGCGCCGCCGGGGTGTGGTCTCGATTCAGCCCTAGGTGGCGACGGACTTGCGGTACTTCGCGCCGGCGAGCGCGCCGAAGACGACGATCAGGCCCACGCACCAGACCACGGTGACCCAGACGTCGTTGCCCGCCGGGGTGCCGAGGAAGAGCGCGCGGACCGCGTCGACCATGTACGAGAACGGGTTGATGTCGGTGGCGAAGGTCTTGAGCGGCTCGGGCAGGGTCTCGGGCGGGCACGAACGCCGAGGAGATGAACGTGAGCGGGAAGATGAGGATGAAGCCGAACGCGTTCGCCGCCTCGGGGCTCGAGACCGTGAGCCCGATGTAGGCGAAGACCCAGGAGAACGCGTAGCCGATCAGGAGGCACAGGCCGAGCCCGCGACGACCTCGAGCGCCGAGGTGTTGAACGCGAACCCGATCAGCAGGCCGACGCCGATCATGACCACGAGCTGGACCGCGTTGGTGCGCGATGTCGGCGATCGTGCGGCCGCTGAGGACGGCGATGCGCGCCATCGGCAGCGAGCGGAAGCGGTCGATCAGCCCCTTCTGCATGTCCTCCGCGATCGAGAGCGCGGTCACGAATCCCCCGAACGACATCGCCTGGACGATGATCCCCGGAATCAGGAAGTCCTTGTAGTCGCCGAACTCCGCCGGCACCGCGATCGCGCCGCCGAACACGTACGCGAACAGCAGCACGAACATGATCGGCTGGATGGTGAACGCGGTCCAGAGGTCGGGCTGGCGCGCGATCCGCTTCACGCTTCGCTCGGCGAGGACGAACGTGTCGGCGAGCGCGTAGCTGAGCGCGCTCATCGCGCGACCTCCGCCTCGACCCGGTCGCGCTCGTCCTCGGCCCCTTCCTCGCCGTCCTCGGGCTCCGGCGGGCGGCCGGTGAGGGTCATGAAGACGTCGTCGAGCGTCGGGCTTCGGATGGTGATGTCGTCGAACTCGACCCCGGCCTCGTCGAGGAGGCGCACCGCCCGGGCGATCGTGCCCCTTCGCTCGCGTCACCGGCACACGGACGACGCCGTCCTCTGCAGACGGGCCGCTCGCGCGCGAGCTCGGCGAGCGCCGAAAGCGCCGCGTCCGGAGGGCCGCCGTCGAGAGCGTGACCTCCAGCCGCTCGCCGCCGAACCGGACCTTCAGCTCCTCGGAGGTCCCCTCGGCGATCACCTCGCCGTGGTCGATCACCGCGATCCGGTCCGCCAGGCGGTCCGCCTCGTCCAGGTACTGCGTGGTGAGAAGGACCGTCGTGCCCTCCGTCGCGCCGGCGCTCGATCACCTCCCACATCGCGAGTCGGCTGCGAGGGTCGAGCCCGGTCGTCGGCTCGTCGAGGAAGATCACGGGCGGGCGGACCACCAGCGCCGCGGCGAGGTCGAGCCGCCGGCGCATCCCGCCCGAGTAGGTCTTCACGAGGCGCTCGGCGGCGTCGGTCGAGGTCGAAGCGCTCGAGCAGTTCTCGCGCCCGCTCACGGGCCTCGGCGCGTGGACGGTGGTAGAGGCGCCCGACCATCTCGAGGTTCTCGAACCCGGACAGGTTCTCGTCGACGGCCGCGTACTGGCCGGCGAGGCCGATGTGCCGCGCAGCTCCGCCGCCTGCCGACGACGTCGAAACCGGCGACCTGCGCCCTGCCCGCCTCGGGCGGCAGCAGCGTGGTGAGGATGCGGACCAGCGGTCGTCTTCCCGGCGCCGTTCGGCCCGAGCAGGCCGAGGACCGTCCCCGCCGGGCACGGCGAGGTCGACGCCGCACAGCGCCTGGACATCCCCGAAGAGTCCGCTTGATCCCCCCGGCCTCGATTGCAGCCGGTCCCGCTCACGTCAAACAACATAGCGAGCGCGTCTAGACCTCCGCCGTGTGGACGCCCGCGAACCCGGCCCCGTTCGTGATCGGCGCCGCGCGCTCGGGCACGACGCTGCTGCGGATGATGCTCGACGCGCACGGCCGAGCTCGCGATGCCGTTCGAGACCCAGCTCCTCCCGGAGCTCCTCGACGCGCGCGGACGAGGGCGCCGACGCGCGGCGCGCCTGCGCCGAGCTGCTCGTCACCCACCGCCGCTGGCCCGACTTCGGCCTCGACGCCGACGAGATTCGCGGCGCCTTCGACCGCGCTCGAGCCGTTCGACCTCGCCGAGGCCATGCGCGCCTTCTACCGCGCCTACGCGGCGAGCCAGGACAAGCCGCGCTGGGGCGACAAGAGCCCCGGGCTACGCGCCTCCACGTCCGCGGATCGCGCGAGCTCCTGCACGAGGCGCACTTCGTGCACCTGATCCGCGACGGGCGCGACGTCGCGCCTCTCCCAGCTCAAGCGTGGCTCGGACCACCCCGACGCGACGAAGCACGCGCCGCCGCTGGCGCAAGCGGGTGAGGACAGCCCAGCAGGCAGGGCGCGCGGCTTCCCGGGCGCTACATGGAGCTGCGCTACGAGGACCTCATCGCGGACCCCGAGCCCGAGCTGCGGCGCATCTGCGAGTTCGTCCGCATCGACTTCGACCCCGCGATGCTCACCTACCACGAGCGGGCGGGCGAGCGCCTCTCGCGAGATCGACCGCGACCTCCACGCCGGCACCGAGAACGCGGAGGAACGCGAGCGCCCCCTGTTCAAGGCGGAGGATCGCCTGGACTTCCACAAGCTGACCCAGGAACCCCCTCGGATCGACCGCGTGGCCAAGTGGAAGCAGCGAGATGCCGGCCGAGGACATCGAGCGAGTTCGAGCGGGTCGCGGGCGGTCTGCTCAGCGAGCTCGGATACGAGACTCAGCACCAAGACGCCCCGCTAACGTGTCCCGGCTCGAATGACCGATTCCGCCTCCACGACCGACGACGGAGCAAGTCCCCGCCCCCTTCGTGGTCGGCGCCGGCGGCTCCGGCACGACCACGCTGCGGCTGATGCTCGACACCCACCCGCAGCTGGCGATGCCGCCGGAGACGCACTTCCTGCCGACGCTCGCGCGGAAGGCGCGAGAAGCCCGGCGTGACCGCCGCCGAGCCTGGCGGACGTGATCCACGGCGACCCCCGCTGGGGCGACTTCGGGTTCACGCATGAGGAGCTGGAGGAGGTCATCGGGAGCGTCGAGCCGCTAGCGGCACCGGCGTCGCTGCGCGCCTTCTACCGCCGCTACGCCGACCGCCACGACAAGCCGCGCTGGGGCGACAAGACCCCCGTCTACGTGAAGTCGATGCGCCGGATCCAGCGACTGCTCCCCGAGGCGTACTTCATCCACCTGATCCGCGACGGCCGCGACGTGCGCCTGTCGCGCCTGAACCGCGTGCACGAGCCGCCGCCGATCCAGAACGCCGCGCGCCGCTGGCGCCGCCGGATCGAGCGCGCGCGGCGGATCAGCGCCGACCTTGACCACTACATGGAGGCCCGCTTCGAGGACCTCATCGTCGACCCCGAGCCGACGCTGCGCCGGATCTGCGACTTCGTGAGCCTCGACTACGACCCGGTGATGCTCGACTACTGGAAGTCCGCGGAGGACCGCCTTCAGGAGATGGCGCACAACCTGCCGGCCGAGCACAACCAGAAGCGCCGGCCCGGGCACACGGCTCGAGCGCAAGAAGTCCTCGATGAAGCCGCCCGACCCCTCGATGGTCGGCAAGTGGAAGCGAGTCGCTCTCGGAGGAGGACATCGCGACGTACGAGGCCGAGTCGGGCGAGCTGCTCGCCGAGCTCGGCTACGAAGTCTCACCAGATGACGACCCACGTCGCGACGGTCCACTGGCGCGACGACCGGTGGATCGACATTCAGCTGCGCCAACTCGAGCGCTACCTCCCGCAGCCGTACAAGGTCTACGCCTTCCTCAACCACCTGGAGCGCGACCACTCCGCCCGCTTCCACTACTCCTCCGACGAGGACATCCGCGAGCACTCGACCAAGCTCAACCTGCTCGCCGACATGATCGCCTTCGACGCCGAGTCCGACGACGACCCCCTCCTGTTCATCGACGGCGACGCGTTCCCCGTGGCCGACCTGGCACCGATGATCGACGAGGACCTGCCGAAGCACAAGATCGTCGCCGTCCGCCGCGACGAGGCCTCGGATCCCCAGCCGCACCCGTGCTTCTGCCTCACCACCGTCGGCTTCTGGCGCGAGCTGGGCGGCGACTGGCGCAAGGGCCAGCATCACTGGGTGAACGCGCGTGGGCCGCGAGGTCAGCGACGTCGGCGCCCGCGTCCTGCGCGAGGTGGACGCCAAGGGCATCGATTGGAAGCCGCTTTTGCGCTCGAACAAGACCGACGCTCACGAGCTGTTCTTCGGTCTCTACGACGACACCGTCTACCACCACGGCGCCGGCTTTCGCCGCGCCCGCGGCGGCCGCCTGAAGATCGCCGAGAGCGGCGTCCACGAGGCGAACAACACCATCCGGGCCCGCGCCCTGCGCGCGCTGCCGGACACGAAGTGGGCGAAGAAGCTCCGCCGCCGCTACAACCCGGCGCGCAAGATCAACGTGCAGCTCAAGGAGGAGTCGGACGCTCTCAGCGCCGAGTGGTTCGCCAAGATCGAGGCCGATCCGGAGTTCTACCGGGAGCTGATGTGAGCGACCGCGGAAAGCTCCTGCTGGTGCTCGGAATGCACCGAAGCGGGACCTCCGCGGTCACCGGGATGCTCGAGGACAACGGCGTCGGCCTCGGCCCTGCGCGCATCAAGCAGAACGCCTTCAACCCGCGGGGCAACCGCGAGATCCTGCCGCTGCGAAGGGTGCACGAGCGCATCCTCGAGCGCGCCGGGGGCTCCTGGGTCGAGCCGCCTGATGCGGTCGAGATCACCGACCGCGGACCGCTCCGAGCGCGACGCGGTCCTCGCCGGGATCGAGGGCGACGTGATCGCCGTCAAGGACCCGCGGATGCTGTTCGCCATGGAGCTCTGGCGCGAGCTGGAGCCGAGTCGGATCGGCGTGATCCGCAACCCGGTGGCCGTTCGCGAGTCCCTCGGGCACCGCGCGAGCGAGGGGATGGGCCCGGTGCTGCTGCCCGCCGACTGGGAGGCGCTGTGGCGCCGCTACAACGAGGCGCTGCTCGCCGAGGCCGAGCTCGGCGCGTTCCCGGTCATCGACTTCGACCGCGTCGAGGACATCGAGGGCCAGGTTCGCGGCGCGCTCTGAGGGCTTACGGGATCAAGCCGAGCGGGGAGACCACCTCCTTCGACCATTCCCTGGTCACCGCAGGCGCCGGCGAGGGCTGGCGCGATGACGCCGACCCGGAGAGCGTCGAGCTCTGGGACCGCCTGCAGGTTCTTGCCGAGGGCGGGCCTTCGAGCCCCTCTGTCTAGGATCGTCGGCCCCATGCAGCTCCTTCCCCGCAGCGCCCGCCAGGCCATGCGCCGCCGCCGCCTCGAGCGCGAGGCGCGCGACGTGGACCCCGCGCCGTTCGTCGTCGGCCACGGGCGCTCGGGGACGACGCTGCTGCGGCTGATGCTCGACGCGCACCCCGAGCTGGTCGATTCCGCCGGAGACGCAGTTCCTGCCCGCAGCTGATCGAGACCGCGAAGGAGCCCGGCGCCACGGCGGACACCGTCTGCGACGTCCTGGTCGGGCACCGCCGCTGGGAGGACTTCGGGATCGACGCCGGACGACATCCGCGACCGACTGGCGCGCGCTCGACCCGTTCGACCTGCGCGAGGGCGTCCGGATCTTCTACCGGCGCTACGCCGAGCGGTTCTCCAAGCAACGCTGGGGCGACAAGAGCCCGGGCTACGGCTGGAACATGGTTCCTATCGACAGGCTCCTGCCCGAGGCGCGCTTCATCCACCTGATCCGCGACGGCCGCGACGTGACGCTGTCGCTCCTCGCCAGGCACGAGGACGCGCCGCCACCCAGGGCCCAGGCGAAGCACTGGAAGAAGCGCGTGGCCCAGACCCGGCGCCAGGGCGGGCGGGTCCGCCACTACATGGAGATGCACTACGAGCACCTGCTCGAGTACCCCGAGCGCGAGCTGCGCCGGGTCTGCGAGTTCATCGACCTCCCGTTCGACGACGCGATGCTGCGCTACCACGAGAAGGCCGAGGAGCGGATCTCCGAGATCAAGCGCGACATGAAGGGCGGCCAGGAGCTCACCCAGGACCGCTCGCGCGGCGAGGTCAGCGCCGAGCGCCGCGTCGAGATCCACAAGCTCACGTCGGAGCCGCCCCGCACGGATCGCATCGGCGTCTGGCGCCGGGAGATGGATCCGGGCGACCTCGCCGAGTTCGAGTCGGTCGCCGGACCCCTGCTCACCGACCTCGGATACGAGCTCGGAGCCACCCCCGGCGATTAGCCCATCCCCTCGATTTGCTTCAATCGGATTACCAGAGAAAGGAGGTGGTCCGACTGAGTCACATGCTTATCGGGACGCTGGAGGTGCAGGGCCCGTAGGAAGGCCGCTCCGGTTCCCACTCTCGCGTGAGCGAAGTGAGGCCGGGCACCGTGCGAGCCGTCCGGCGGAATCCACCCCGGGCACCGGCGAGCGAAGGCGGTTGGCAGATGTCCCAGCCGGCCGGGCCGATCGCGTAAGCGCAAGGCCAAGCTGACGCCCGCTTCCCAAATCGCACCTGGCGAGGCCGTCCCTTTCGGGGCGGCCTCGCTGTTTGTGCGGCGGTTCCTAGGATGCTCCGATGCGGATCGCCCTCGCAAGCAGTGATGCCGTCCCGGCCCAGTTCAAGGACGACGAGCTCCTGGCCGGCGCGATCGCCGAGCTCGACGTTGTCGCCGAGGTCGTGCCGTGGCACCGGGAGCGGGCCCGCTGGGATCGGTTCGACATGGTCGTCGTTCGCTCCACGTGGGATTACGCGTTCCGCCGCGAGGAGTTCGTCGACTGGGTGGAGGGCATCGGCGATCACCTCCACAACTGCGCCGAGCTGATCAAGTGGAACAGCGACAAGCGCTACCTCGCCGACCTGGCCCAGGCGGGGATCCGGGTCGTGGAGACCGAGTACGTCCCGCCTGGCACCGAGGCGCCGATCGCCCGCGAGGTGGTCGTGAAACCCACCGTCTCCGGCGGCGGCCGCGACACTGGCCGCTTCTCCGTCGAGGACGCGGAGATGGCCCACGCGCTGATCGCGACGATCCACGATGCCGGCAAGACGGCGATGGTCCAGCCCTACAACTCGAACGTCGACGCGCTCGGCGAGACGGCCGTCGTGATGATCGATGGCGAATTCAGCCACGCCCTCCGCAAGGGGGCGGTGCTGCGGCCCAACGAGATCGCGCCGGTGCGCGATGACGAGCTCGCGGCGGCTGAGGTGATGTACGACCCGGACCTGGTCACACCGGGGGCGGCCACCCAGGCCGAGCTCGAGGCGGCGACGGAGATCACGGCCGAGCTCGAGCGCCGCTTCGGCGTGCGTCCCCTCTATGCGCGGGTCGATCTGGTCACCGCCGCCGACGGCGAACCGGAGCTGATGGAGCTCGAGGCGGTCGAGCCGAACTTCTACCACGACCTCGCCCCGGGCTCGGTGGAACGCTTCGCCGAGGCGATAGTCCGCCGCGCGCAGGAACACGCGCGATGACGCGCTGGTTTCGCTAGAGGCCGAGGCTGCGCACGCCCGGCTCGTCCCACCCGAGGTGGTGGGCGACCTCGTGGCGGACGACGCGCTCGACCTGGGCTCGGAGTAGCTCCGGGTCGTGGCCGAAGTCGCGCTCGAGCGTGTCCTGGTAGATCACGATCCGGTCGGCGTAGGCCTTGCGCGCGACCGTCCCGCCGATGTAGTGGCCGTACGCGCGGTGCTCGCGGCCGAGGTGGGAGACGATCACCGGGGTGTCGCGAAGCACCTCCCGGAACTCCTCGGGAAGGTCGTCGAGCGCGGCGATCACCAGCTCGTCGAACTCGCTGGGGGGGTAGTCGGGCGCAGGCATGGCGGCCAGCCTGTCGCTTCTGTCCTCGAGCCGGCGGAAGTATTGCTCGGGCATCTCACGTCCGGCCAGCGCCACGATCCCCCAGGCCGTCACCAGCGCGATCGCGACGGCGGCGGCGAGCAGGGTGATGGCATCGCCGAGCCCCGCGAGCTCGGGCGGGTTGAGCGCCAGCAGCACCAGCCCGACGATCGTGGCGGCGAGGGCGCCGGCGCGCAGAACGGATTCGAGGTACTTGTGCATGCAACCGATGCTAGCTAGGCGGCCGCGAGGCCCAGGTAGCTCTCCCACGCGTCCGGGATTCGCGGGGAGGCGATGCGGATGAAGACGGTCGGCCCGGGGGGCTTCGGCCGGCTGGCGGGATGCATGCGCGCCTCGTGCGGGGTGCGGTTGCCCTTGCGGCGGTTGCAGGGCGCGCAGGCGGCGACGATGTTGTCCCACTCCGACAGGCCGCCCCGCGAGCGCGGGATCACGTGGTCGACCGTGAGGCCGGTGGCCTGGTGCCCGCAGTACTGGCAGGTCCAGGCGTCACGTGCGAGCACCGCCTTGCGGGTGATCTTGCGGCGGTGGACGTCGCGCGGGATTCGCACGTATCGGTGCAGGCGGATTACGCAGGGCCGCTGCATGACGAGGCGCTCGGAGTGGATCGCGCCGTTGCGCTCCTCGAGGACCTCGGCGCGCTCCTTCAGGACGAGGACCGCCGCGCGGCGCATCGTGCACACGTTGATCGGCTCGTAGCTGGCGTTCAACACCAGCACCCGCCCGCCGGGACGCGACACGTGGCCGTTCGTCGGTCCGTGGCCGTTGAGGGCTACCGTTGCGACCCCCTTGTCCATGCCGCGCGAATTCTAGGGACACCGCCACCCGTGAATTCGCGTCACAACTGTTAAGGGGTCTGACCCCGTTCTCGGAGTGCGCCGGGCACGCCGCCCGCGTTCACGGGGTAGCTGCCCAGGACACGGACGTTCTCGGCCTTGCCGCGCAGCGCCTCGATGGCGTCGGCGACGGCGGGCTCGGAGTCGGGACCGTCGATGTCGACGAAGAACATGTAGCGGCCGAGCTCGCGACGCAGCGGCCTTGACTCGAGCCTGGTCAGGTTGACCTCGCGCGAGGAGAACTCGGTCAGCGCATCGACCAGGGCCCCGGGGTGGTCCGCGCCCAGCTCCGAGAAGATCAGGGTGGTGCGCCACCGTCCGTCGCCGGCCGGGCGGACGTCGCTCGGCGCGATCCACACGAACCGGGTGACGTTGTCGTCCTCGTCGCCGATCTCGTCGCGCAGGACGACCGCGCCGTAGAGCTCAGCGGCCGCCGGAGGGCCGATCGCCGCCCACGGCTCGTCGGACTCGGCGACGATCCGGACCGCCTCGGCGGTGCTCGACTCGGGGCGGGTACGGATGCCTGGCAGGTTCTCCCGAAGGAACCGAGCGCACTGCGCGCTGGCCTGCTCATGGGAGATCACGACGGCCACGTCGCCGAGCTCGATCTCCCGCGCCGCCACGAGGGCGTGGTGGATGGAGTGGTCGTACTCACCGGCAATCGTCACCGAGGCGGCCTCGAAGGCGAGCGTGTCGAGCGTCGAGCGGACCGCTCCCTCGATCGAGTTCTCGAAGGGCACGAACGCCCGCTCCGCGTCACCGCTCTCGACGGCCGCGATCGCCTCGTGCACGGTGCTGCAGGCGATCTCGTCGATCGCATCGCCGCCAGCCGCGGCGCGCAGGGCATCGTGCGTATTCGTCCCGGCGGGGCCGAGGAAGGCGACTCTCATCGGCGCTCGACGCTAGCGGAGTGCGACGCCGCGCTACTCGAAGACGACCGTGAAGGTCCCGGTGTTGTTGTCCGCGATCTCCTCGCCCGGGACCGGCTGGGCGTTGACCTCGAGGGTCAGCTCCTCGCCCGAGGCCGGGTCGGGCTGGATGTTGAGCTTCGCGGTCTCGGTCGCGCCGACGTCGATGCGCGAGATGGTGCCCGTCCCCTCGATCGACTCGCCTCCGGACAGGGAGAAGTCCACCGTCACGTCGGTGACCTCGGACTCGCCCTGGTTCTGAACCTGGACCTCGAGCTCGTATGGCGCGCCGCCGCCGACGTTGGTGAGCGCGTCCGGGGTGAGGACGGTGCCGCCGATCGAGACGCCGCCGTCGACAAGCGCGATGCCGCAGACGCCGGAGCACTCGGCGCCGCCCGTCGTCACGCCGCTGATGGTGGTCCCGAGGTTGGTCGCGTCGATCCAGTCCTCCGCCGGCTCCGGCAGGAAGGGCTCCTTGGAGAGCTTCTCGTCGGGGACGATGTCCTGATTCGCGAGCTCGGTCTCGATCGCATCGCGCGAGCGCCCGTAGAGCACGTCGCTCGCGAGGAAGTAGCGCATGTAGCTCGCGATGCGCGCTGTGGCGTCCTCCGAACCCTGCTTGGCGAGCGCGGTGCTGATCTCATCGGCGATGCCACCGATGCCGTCACGGCGAAGCTCATAGGCCAGCACCAGCTCGCTCTGGGCCTCGCCGAGCTCGTCGGGGGTGTCGAGCCCCTGAACGCGCTCGAGGAGGTTCTCGGCGGTTCCCTCGTCGGCCCTCGACCTCGGCCTCGAGGTTGACGGGGCTGAGATCGCCGGGATCCTCGAGGCGCTTGAAGAACTCGACCGAGAGCTGATCGGACTCGGTCGTGATCGACGCCAGGTCCCGCGCGTAGTTCTCGAAGCCGCGCTCCGCGCGCGCGTTCAGGCAGCCGCGGATGCCGAGGACGAGGAGGATGATGATGCCGACGCCGATCGCCAGCGCGCCCAGGCGGCGGACGAAGAAGGGACGCTGACGGGGAGCCCCGTAGCGCCGGGATTGGCCGAGGCCCTCGTCGGGCGGTTCGTCGTCGTCCAGGAAAGCCAATTTGACCTCAAAGCGGGTTCGATCCGGCCCCGGGGGGCGGGACGACCTCGCCCTTCGTGGCGGACAGTATGAAACCTGCCGCGGAGGGCACTTCCAGCCCTCGTGCCGATCGGCGCGAACGTGCATCCGCAGGCAGGAGGCGCGCCCACCACGGCGAACCGGAAGGAGGCATGGTCGGTGAGCTGGTGATGGAGCGTTTCCGCCTCGAGGAGCGCATCGGCTCGGGGGGGATGGGCACCGTCTACCGGGCCTTCGACGAGCGCCTCCAGCGCCACGTGGCGGTCAAGGAGGTGATGGTCGGCGCACCCGACCGCGTCGCCCGCGAGGCCCATGCCGCCGCCCGCCTCAACCATCCGGGAATCGTCGCCCTGTTCGAGTTCGGGATCGACGGGCACCGCGCGCTGCTCGTCAGCGAGCTGATCACGGGCGAGACCCTCGACGTGCTCGCCCGCGACGGCGTGCTGTGCGATCGCGACGTGGCCGAGCTGGGCGCCGACGTATGCGAGGCGCTCGAGCACGCCCACGAGCGCGGCGTCGTGCACCGCGACATCAAGCCCCAGAACATCATCGCCCGCGACGACACCGGCTCCGGCCGCCGGGCGAAGCTGGCCGACTTCGGAATCGCGAGCCTCGCCGGCGCGCCGACCCTGACCGCCCCCGGGGAGGTGGTCGGGACGCTCGCCTACATGTCACCCGAGCAGTCGGAGGGCATGCGCGCGGGCTCCGCCTCCGACGTCTACTCGCTCGCGCTCACCCTGTACGAGTGCTGGGCCGGCGAGAACCCCGTGCGCGGGGCCACCCCCGCCGCAGACCGCCCGCGCGATGGGCGAGCCCCTGCCGCCCCTCGCCGCCTACCGGCCCGACCTTCCAAACCGCCTGTGCGCGACGGTCGACGCGTGCCTCGAGCCCGACCCCGACGAGCGGCCCGCCCTCGAGGTGCTGCGCCACACGCTCGACGCCGCGGCCGGCGACTTGGACTGCGACTACGCGGTGCCGCCCCCCGCCGGCCGCCGAAGGAGAGCGCAAGCCCGGCCTCGCCCCGCGTCCCGCCGCCCTGCGCGCCGGCCTCGCCCTGGGCCTCGCCGCCGCGTGCGTCGTGCTCGCGGGCCCAGTCGGCGTCGCCCGGCGTCGCCCTGCTCGTGGGTCTCCTCGGATTTCCCGCCCTCGCCTTCGCGACCTCTCCGGAGCGCGCGGGGCTGCCGGCCGCGGCAATCGCCCTCGGCGCCGTGTCGGCCGGCGGCGCCTATCCGGCCCTCGTCGCCGCGGTCGAGCGCACAACGATGGCGCGCCTCGCCCTCGGCGCGCTGGGCTGGTGCTGGCTGCTGACCGCGTGCGCCGCGCTCGGCATCGCGCCTCCGGCCGGGCTCCTCGAGCCCCCTCCGGCCAACTGGGACGCCTCGCTTGGCACCACCTTCGACGCCCTTCTTCTCCCGCTCCTCGAGCCCGAGTCGTTGATCGGGATGGCCGCCTTCGCGATCGGTGCCGCGGCCCTCGGGCGCGTCCTCGAGAGCAGGCATCTGGCGATGGCAGCGTTCGGTTCCGCTGGTGTGGGCCGCCGGCCTCACCGCGGCCCTGCGCCTGGTCGGGGATGGGGGAATGCACTGGGCGCCCCTGATCATCGCGGCCTCTGCGCTCGTCGCCCTCGCCGCGGAGCAGCAGCGCCGCTCGCCCGGCAACCCGTTCCCGCGTCCCCGCCGCGCCGCTCGCGCACCCGCTTCGCGCGCGGCGACCGCCCCGTAGGCGCGAGCGTTCCCCCACTAGGATTCCCCCCTGCGCGCCCGCGCCTGAGCGGGCCCGCGTACGGCCTGAACGAGCGTTGCCAAAACCTTAGGGAGAGCGGAAAATCAGCGTCCTACGCAACCTGGAGCAGCGGCTCGAGAACCTCGTCGAAGGGGTGTTCAGCCGTGCCTTCTCCTCACAGGTGCAGCCCGTCGAGATCGCGCGCAAGCTGGCGAAGGAGATGGACGCGCACAAGACGACGTCGATCTCCCGGCTGTACGTGCCCAACCAGTACACGGTCTGGATGTCCGAGGAGGATCGCGAGCGCTTCGAGGGCTACGAGCGCTCGCTCAGCCAGGAGCTCTCCGCCTACCTGCTCGAGCACGCACGCCGTCACGACTACGCGCTGCTGACGAGGCCCGAGGTGAAGCTCGAGACCGACGACCGCCTGCGCCTGGGCGAGTTCGGCATCCAGACCCGCCTCGTGAAGCCGCCCCAGCGCCAGGGGGAGGCGCCGGAGCAGGGCGAGCAGGGCCACACCATGGTCTACTCGGTCCCGCCCAAGGACCAGCAGAAGAAGGCGAAGAAGGCTCCGACCCCGGCCCTCACCCAGACGCGCGCGATCGTCTCGCTGGATGACCGCCGTTACGTGCTCGACGGGCCCGTCGCCAGCCTGGGGCGCTCGAAGGAGTGCGACTGCGTGTTCAACGACCCCAACATCTCCCGCAAGCACGCCGAGCTGCGCCGCTCGGATACGGGAGATTGGGGAATCGTGGATCTGGGATCGACCAACGGGGTAAAGGTGAACGGCCGCAAGGTCGAGAGCTCACGCCTCTCGCCGGGCGACGACGTTTCATTGGGGACCACCAGCTTCACCTTCGACATCGAACACTGAGCGCCCATGGACACTGAACCGATCGCGGTCGCGCTCAAGTTCGGATTCTTGATCGTCCTCTACCTCTTCCTGCTCTGGGTGGCGCGCAGCGCGATGAAGGAACTGCGCACGACCGCTCAGCCGGCGCCCGAGGCGACGGGCTTTCACGCTCCGGCCGGGCCGGGCGGCCGCGAGCCCGGCACGGACGCCTCGCTGGTCGTCCTGAAGGGCGGCGGGCTGGAGGCCGGCGAGCGCCTCGACCTGTTCGGAGGCCTGACGATCGGCCGCTCGCCGGACGCTGACGTCCGGATCGAGGACAAGTTCGCGTCGGGCATCCACATGCGTGTGTTCGCGCGCAGCGGCGCCCACTACGCGGAGGACATGAACTCGACCAACGGCACCTACCTGAACGGCGGCGAGCTGACCGGCGAGGCGCAGCTGAACGACCTCGACGAGATCAGGATCGGCGACACGGAGTTCCGGTTCGAATTGGAGATCGAGTGAGCGTGCGAATCGTCGAGGTCGCGTACCTCTCCGACACCGGCCGCCAGCGCTCCGCGAACGAGGACTCGTTCTTCGCCGGCTCGCCCGTGTTCGCGGTCGCCGACGGGATGGGCGGAGCGCAGGCGGGCGAGGTCGCGTCGCGGATCGCCGCCGAGTCGTTCGCCGCCGCGGATCCCCGCGGGGACGCAGCCCCCGAGGCGTACCTGCGGTCGATCGCGCTGGCCGCGAACACGCGTATCCACGACCTCGCCGACGAGGACGAGTCGCGCTCGGGGATGGGCACCACGTTCACCGCAGCGCTCGTCGATGGCGACGACATCAGCCTCGGCCACGTCGGCGACAGCCGCGCCTACCTCTTCCGCGACGGCGAGCTGCGCTTGCTCACCGCCGACCACTCGCTGGTCGAGGAGCTCCTGCGCCAGGGCAAGCTGACCAAGGAGCAGGCCGAGGACCACCCGCAACGCTCGATCATCACCCGGGCGCTGGGACCCGAGCGCGAGGTCGAGGTCGACACGATGACCTACCGGGCGAAGCCCGACGACGTCTACCTGCTGTGCTCGGACGGCCTGACGACGATGGTCAAGGACGACATGATCGCGGCGATCCTCGGCCGCGCGGCGAGCCTCGAGGACGCCGCCACGAAGCTGATCGAGCAGGCCAACATGGCGGGTGGGCGCGACAACATCACCGTCGTCCTCTTCCGCGTCGGCGCGGGCGACGCCTCGCCCATGGAGGACACCGCGACCCTGGTCGGCCCGACCGCCGCCGAGGCCGGCCTGACCGGCCCGGCCGTGCGCGACGCCGCCTCGCGCAGCTCGGCGCGCCACCGCCGTCCCCGCCAGGCGCCGCCGCAGCGCAAGAAGCCCTCCAGGCTTCGCACCTCGCTGAAGGTCCTGGGCGCGCTTCTGATCGTCGGCGGCGTCATCGCGGCGGCGGTTATCGGGGCACGGCAGATCTACTTCCTCGGCGGAGACGAGGGCGGCCGCGTCGCGATGTTCCGGGGCCTGCCGTACGACCTGCCGCTGGGCATCGAGCTCTACAGCGAGGTGGAGTCGTATCCCGATTCCAGGTCTCCTCGCTCTCCACGGACGATCAGGAGACCGTCACGGAGCACCAGCTGCGCTCGGAGGACGACGCCCTCTCGCTGATCGCCTCCTTCGAGGGGCGCGCCGAGCCCGAGCCGGAACCCAAGCCCGACAACCAGCAGCAGAAGTCCGGAGACGGGCAGGCGGACGGCGGCCAGGGCGACGAAGCCCGCTGGCGGCCAGGGCGGGCGGCGGTGGCGGCTGGCGGTGGCCAGGCGGATAACACCACGGACGGCCAGGCCGGGAACGCCGCGGGCGGCGGCAACTGATCCACGCATGAGCGCTAGAAACCGCGAGCTCTTCGCGCTGATCCCGGTCGCCATCCTGGTCGTCGCGGGCTTCTCCGCGGTATTCATCGTCCAGTCCGACGAGATCGGCGACCTCAGCCTGATCTACGGCGCCTACTTCCTCGCGCTGTGCCTGGCCGCGCACATCCTCCTGCGGATCCGGCTGCCGCACGCGGACCCGTACATCTTCCCGCTGGTCGCGACCCTGTCGGCCGTCGGGCTGATCGTGATCTACCGGATCGACGAGGACCTGGCGGTGCGCCAGGCCAGCCTCTTCCTCGGCGGGCTGGTGCTGTTCGGAGCGACGATCATCTTCCTGCGCGACTACCACGTGCTGGAGCGCTACCGGTACCTGATCGCGATCGGGTCGATCATCCTGCTGTTCTCGCCGTTCATGCTGCGAAACCAGGTCAACGGCGCCTACCTCCAGGTGAACCTGGGCCCGCTGTCCTTCCAGCCCTCCGAGTTCGCGAAGATCGGAATCGTCGTCTTCCTGGCCTCGTATCTGGCGGAGAACCGGGAGATGCTGTCGCTCGCGGCGCGAAAAGTCTTAGGCGTCACGATCCCGCCGCTCAAGCATTTCGGCCCGCTGATCGTGGTCTGGGGCGCCGCGATGCTGATGCTGTTCGTCGTCCGCGACCTGGGCAGCTCGCTGATGTTCTTCGGCGCCTTCCTCGCGGTCCTCTACGTCGCGACCTCGCGCCTGTCCTACGTCCTCGCGGGCTTCGGCCTGTTCCTCGCGGGCGCGGCCTTCCTCGCCGGGCGCACGCCGCACGTGCAGGACCGGGTCGACATCTGGCTCCACCCATTCGCGAAGGACGCGCCGGAGGGCGCCGGCCAGATCCAGCAGTCGATCTTCGCCCAGGCGGACGGCGGCCTGTTCGGCACCGGCCTCGGCGAGTCCCTGCTGCGATTCCCCGGCCCCTTCTTCCCCGACAGCTGCACCGAGGGCTTCCCGTTCTGCGGCTCGATCCTGCCCGAGCCCCACACCGACTTCATCTACGCCGTGGTCGTCTCCGAGATCGGCCTCTTCGGCGGAGCCGCTCTGATCCTGATCTACGCGCTGATCACCGCCCGCGGGTTCAAGACCGCGGTGATGTCCTCGGACGCGTTCTCGAAGCTCCTCGCCGTCGGCCTCACGACCGTGTTCGCGCTCCAGACGTTCGTGATCATCGGCGGGGTCACGAAGGTCATCCCGCTCACCGGCGTGACGCTCCCGTTCATCTCGTTCGGCGGCACATCGGTTGTGGCGAACATGATCCTGATCGCGTTACTGCTGGTGATCTCGGACGAGGCCCGGCGTCCGAAGCCCGACCGCGAGCCCGGTGACGACCACATCGGCGCGCAGCCGGGAGGCGACCTGGGGCTCGCCGGCGGCGACACCTGGGAGGGGGGCAGGCCCGCGTGAACCCGCCGATCATCCGCCTCTTCCTGCTGATCCTGCTCCTGTTCGGCGGGCTCATCTTCGCCACCTCGTACTGGTCCGTCCTCGACGCCGAGGAACAGAAGGACAAGACCGAGAACCGGCGCTCGCTGATCGTCGAGCAGCAGATCCCGCGAGGGACCATCTCCACCGCCGACGGCGTCCTGCTGGCGGAGAGCCTGCCGGAGGGCGAGGGCAACGCGCCCGTGTACGTGCGCCGCTACCCGGTCGATGACCCGAACACGTTCGGTAACCCCATCGGGTACTCGTACGTCGAGGTCGGCCGGACCGGGATCGAGCTCTCCGAGAACGAGCTCCTCTCCGGCGAGCAGAACGAGTTCGCCTCGATCATCGACCAGCTGCGCAACGTCCCACCCGAGGGCGCGGACATCAGGCTCACCCTCGACGCCGAGGCGCAGCGCCTGGCGGTGCAGCAACTGCAGGGTGCGGTCGCCCCAGGGGTGGGCGGCTCCGTCGTGGCGCTCGATCCCGAGACAGGCGCCGTCAAGGTGATGGCCTCGATCCCGGGCTTCGACCCGAACGTCATCGACCAGTCCGACACCTTCAGCAAGCTCTCCACCGACCCGGCCGCGCCCCTGGTCAACCGCCCGACGCAGAGCGTCTACACGCCCGGCTCGACGATGAAGGTGGTGACCGCGTCGGCCGCGCTCGACACGGGGGAGTTCGATCCCGACACCACGCTGAACGCCGACTCGCCGAATCAAGATCTCCGGTGCGCCGCTAGCGAACTCCGGCGGGGAGAGTTTCGGGGACCATCGACATGACCACGGCGCTCACGAACTCCGTCAACACCTACTGGGCGCAGGTCGGCGAGAAGCTGGGCACGGGAACGATGGTGGAGTACATGAAGCGCTTCGGCATGTACGCCGACCCGAAGCTGAACTACCCCGACGGCCAGATGATCGCCAGCGGGGTGCGCAACCAGGCGGGCGACCTGGTCGAGTCGGGCTTCGACGTCGGGCGCGTCGCCATCGGGCAGGGCGGCGAGGAGGGCCAGGCGGCGATGACCCCGATGCAGATGGCGGAGGTCGCGGCGGCGATCGCCAACGGCGGCGACCTGATGAAGCCGAACCTGCTGCTCGACGCCAAGGACCCGGACGGGCGCACGATCGACGAGCTCGACCCCGACACCGCCGGCGGCGTCGTGAGCGAGGAGACCGCCCAGCAGGTGACGGAGATGATGGTCAACGTCACCGAGGAGGGGACCGCCGCAGGCCTCTCGGTCGGCGGCGTGTCGTTCGCCGGCAAGACCGGAACCGCGGAGATCGACGTCGCCGCGGGAATCAACCGGCCGTGGTTCATCGGCTTCGCCCCGGCCGACGACCCGCAGGTCGCGGTCGCGGCGATGATCGAGCAGTGCCAGGGTTGCACCGGCGGCGAGGTCGCCGGGCCGATCGCGACCGCGGTCATGCAGTCGCTCCTGGAGGGCGTAGGCAATGGCGCGACTACAGGAGGGGGTGGAGGTAGACGGCGGTCGCTACCGGCTGATCTCGCGCCTGGGATCGGGCGGGATGGCCGACGTCTGGCTCGCCGACGACACGACCCTCGAGCGCAAGGTCGCCCTCAAGTTCCTGCACGAGCGCTTCGCCGAGGACAAGCAGTTCGTCGAGCGCTTCAAGCGGGAGGCCCAGTCCGCGGCGGGCCTCCAGCACCCGAACGTGGTGGGCGTCTACGACCGCGGCGAGTGGGAGGGGACCCACTACATCGCCATGGAGTACGTCGCCGGGGCGGCGCTCAAGGACCTGATCGAGCGCGGCCTCACGGTCGGCGAGGCGGTCGAGATCACGCGGCAGATCCTCGCCGGCGCGCGCTTCGCGCACGAGCGGGGGATCGTCCACCGCGACCTGAAGCCCGGGAACGTGATGGTGGACCGCGAGGGCAGGGCGCGGGTGACCGACTTCGGCATCGCCCGCGCGGGCGTTTCGGAGATAACGCAGACCGGCTCCGTGCTGGGGACGGCGCACTACCTCTCGCCGGAGCAGGCGCAGGGCCTCGAGCGTCGGCCCGGCATCCGACCTCTACTCGATCGGGGTGATCCTCTACGAGGCACTGACCCGCAAGGTGCCGTTCGAGGGCGAGAGCGCGGTCGCCGTCGCGCTCAAGCAGGTATCCGAGCAGCCGCGCCCGCCCTCGGAGCTGAACCCGAACGTCACGCCCGCCCTCGACGCCGTGGTGCTGAAGGCGCTCTCGAAGGACCCGGCCAACCGGTTCGCCTCGGCGAGCGAGTTCTCGAAGGCCCTCGACGAAGCCGAGGCCGATCCGACCGCGATCGGCGACACCGCCGCCTACGGCGCGGTGGGCGGCGCCGTAGCCGCGGCGGGCCTGGGAGCAGCCGCCGCGGCGACGATGGGCCCCGACCCGGCCGAGGCGGCGATGCTCTCCGAGCAGGAGGCCGCCCGAGCGCGCGCAGGCCAGAGCGACGGGTGGATGACCCGCAAGCGGGCGGCGATCATCGCGGCGATCGTCCTGCTCCTCGGAGGCGTTGCGGCCTTCGCCCTCACGCGCCCCTCCTCGGCGATCGTCCCGAAGGTGACCGGGGACACCCAGGAGGAGGCGGAGCAGGCGCTCCTCGACGCCGGGTTCGAGGTCCAGACCAACACCGAGCCGAGCTGCAACGAGCCCGACACCGTGGTCGAACAGAACCCCGGCGACGGCGAGAAGGCGGACGAAGGCTCGACCGTGGAGATCACGGTCTCGACCGGCGCCCAGGTGAGGGTGCCGCAGGTGCAGGGCCTGCCCCAGGCGGACGCCACCAAGAAGCTCCAGAAGGCCGCCCTGCTCGTCAAGACCAAGCAGCAGTTCTCGCAGAAGGTGAAGCCCGGGAGGGCCATCGGCACACGCCCGCCCGCCGGCGCGGAGGTCGAATGCCAGGGAGGCGTGACGCTGCTCGTCTCGCGCGGCCAGGACATCGTGACCCTGCCAGACGTGATCGGGCTCCAGCGCGAGGAGGCGGAGTCGGAGCTGAAGCGCCTGGGCTTCATCGTCGACGTCGACACACGCGACGCCGACCAGCCAGAGGGCGAGGTGATCGGCCAGGACCCAGGGCCCGACAGCGACCTGAAGAAGGGCTCGACGGTCACGATCATCGTCTCCACCGGCGCGGGGTCCGTCATCGTTCCCAGCGTGGAGGGCCAATCCGAGGACGCCGCGAAGACGCTCCTGACCGGGCGCGGGCTGTCCGTGACGATTCAGGAGGAGACGACGACCGAGTCCTCCGAGGACGGCCGCGTGATCGACCAGGCGCCTGCCCCCGGCACGCGCGTGCGGATGGGAGACCCCGTGACGATCGTCGTCGGAGTGTTCGAGGAACCCGAGCCCGAGCCCGAGCCCCCACCCGACGAGGACCAGCTCGAGAGCCCCAAGCACAAGGCCCGCGCGCGATGAAGGTCGTGGTCCTGAGCGGAGGGCGCTCGAGCGAGCACGACGTTTCGATCGAGTCAGGGCGCTCCGTGGCGGAGGGCCTGGCGGCCGCCGGCCACGAGGTGATCCCGGTTCTGATCGGGCGCGACGGGCGCTGGTCGCGTGACGGCGATCCGGTCTCGGTCGAGCCCGGAGGCGGTCTGCTGGGAGCCGACGCGGTCTTCCCCGCCCTCCACGGCCCCTTCGGCGAGGACGGGACCGTTCAGGGGCTGCTGGAGTGCCTCGATGTCCCCTACGCCGGGCCGGGCGTGCTGGCCGCGGCCGTCGCCATGGACAAGCTCGTCTACAAGCGGCTCTGCGCCTTCGCGGAGTTGCCGCAGGTCGCCTTCTGCGAGGTCGGGGAGGACGGCTGGCGCGACATCGTCGCGGCGATGCGCAGGCCGCTCTGGGTAAAGCCGTCGCGGCTGGGCTCGAGCGTGGGGATCTCGAAGGTCTCGAACCCCGAGGCCGAGCTCGACGAGGCGGTCGGGCTGGCCCTCGCCCATGACCCGCGCGTGATCATCGAGGAGGACGCCGGCGGCATCGAGGTCGAGTGCTCGGTGATGGGCAACGCCGAGCTCGAGGTGTCGGTCCCTGGCCAGATCACGATCCAGGCGGACTGGTACGACTACGCGGCGAAGTACGAGGAGGGGGGCATGGAGCTCGTCGTGCCGGCCCCGATCTCCGATGAGGCCACGGGCCGCCTGACGGAGCTGGCCAAGCGCGCCTTCCGCGTCGCGGCCGCGTCGGGCCTCGCACGCTGCGACTTCTTCGTGCGCGAGGACGGGGAGGTGCTGCTGAACGAGATCAACACGATCCCCGGCTTCACCTCGACCAGCGTGTTCGCGAAGCTCTTCGAGGCGTCCGGGAAGTCATACCCGGAGGTGTGCGACCGCCTCGTCCAGCTCGCGGTCGAGCGTCACGCCGCCGAGCGGGGTACAGCTTTTGATGCCGGGCTAGCCGGTGAGCTCGATCTCGCCGATCTCGACGACGAAGCCGTCGTCGGTATCCGCGAGGTCGGTGATCCACAGCAGGTAGGAGCTCGACTCCTGCGGATCGTCGAAGACGGCGGTCTCCTCCGCGTCGGCGTCGCTGATGGTGGCCACCGGCGCTCCCCACCCCGCCAGGTCATCAGGCGGGTTCGGGGCGTCCGACGCGTAGACCTCGCCCGACCAGCCCTCCGTGGCGGAGGTGATCTCCATCTGCCGCGCGAGGACCGGCTCCGAGGTCTCGACGACCATACCCACGCCTGACTTGCCGGACAGGTCGAGGCCGGGGCCCGCGTCGTAGGTCTCCGTCGTCCACGGTGTGTCGGGGTTGCCGTCGATCGCCTGGGAGGCCTCCTCGCCGTGCTCTGACGAGTCGCCCTCGGGGTCGAAGTCCTCGGCCGAGACGAGCTCGATGACGGCGCCCGAGGGCGGCGCGCCGGGCTCGGCCGGCTTCTTCTTGCGCTCGTCGTCGCCGGTAAGGGCCGCGATGGCGAACGCCACCGCCGCGACGGCGAGGACGAGCAGGATCCCCGCGATCGAGACCTTGCGGCCGGGCAGGAGGCGCCGCTTCTCCGGCACCGACTCGATCACGGTCGTCGCCTCGCCGGTGGAGCCCCCGGCGCGGGTGACCTCGACGTCCAGCGCGCCCTCGAGGTCGGCGAGCATCGCCGCCATGTCCGCGTAGCGGTCCTTCTGATCCTTCTCCGTGGCCCTCTCGATCACCGCCGAGAGCGCCGCGGACACCTGGGGACGCGCCGCCTGCACGTCGGGCATCGGCTCGTTCACGTGCTTCATCGCCACCCCGACCAGGGTCTCCGCCTGGAACGGCGGATGGCCGGTGAGCATCTCGTAGAGCAGGATGCCCAGCGAGTAGATGTCCGAGCGGGCATCGACGTCGTGGCCCATGGCCTGCTCGGGCGAGACGTAGTCGGTGGTGCCGAGCACCCGCCCGGTCTTGGTGAGGCCGTCGCTCTCGAGCGAGAGCGCGATCCCGAAGTCGGTCACCTTCGCCCGGCCCTCGGCGTCGATCAGGACGTTCTGGGGCTTGACGTCGCGGTGGACCAGCATCCGCGCGTGGGCGGCGGCCAGCCCGCGCCCGATCTCGATGGCGTAGGCGGCGGCCTCGTCGACCGGCAGGCGGTTCAGGCGGTCGATCCGCTGCTTCAGCGTCTCGCCCTCCACGTATTCGAAGACGATGTAGGGGTGCCCGCCGTCCTCGCCGGCGTCGATCACCGCGACGACGTTGGGATGGGAGAGCTGGGCGACGGCGCGGGCCTCACGGCGGAAGCGCTCGATCTGGTCGGGCTGGTCGGAGATGCCTGCGTGCAGGACCTTCACGGCCACCGATCGCTCCAGCGTCAGGTCCTCGGCCAGGTACACGGTCGACATGCCGCCGCTGCCGAGTTTGGAAAGCAGCTTGTAGCGGCTCGACAGTGTGGTGCCGATCGGGCTCGTCAACCCGGGTATCCCGTCAGCGCTCACGCTCGCGATCCTACGCGTCCCGCCCGCGGGATTCGAGACCGGGGCAGGAGGCGCAACGCGAGCCCCGGGTTAGACCTGCGGGACGCCCGGATTCCCGTAGAGGAAGAACCACACCGTGACGACGAGGGCGACGACGATCGTGGTCGCGATCAGGCAGTTCTCGAGAAAGCTCGTCTTCGGGGCGGTCTTGCGCTCTTCACGCAGGCTTCGGTTCCACGCGTAGCGCTCGCGCCGCGCCTTGCGCGCGACCTCGTCGCCCCGGCCCTTGAACCAGGCGGCCAGGACGGCGACGCATCCGTAGGAGGCCAGGCACCCTGTGACCACGGTCGCGATCGCGGTCGCGCTGGGCGAGGTCCCGCCCTGCACCTGCGATCCGACCCAGACCCACGCGAGCGGAATGCCGATCGCGAGGAGTGCCACCACGACGGCCCCCGCTGTGAACCTGAAAACGGCTGCCACCCCGCCTTTCATGCCACCGACGGTAGCACCGGCGGTTCCCCAGCTCTGCGTGCTCAGGCGGCCTCGCCCTCCAAGTTGCGGATGAGCTCCACGATCGCGGGATCGGCCTTCTCAGGCGAGCCCGAGTCGAACGGGGGCGCGGGGTCGTACTCGATCCCGAGCTGGATGGCCTGCGCCACCTCGGGCCCGGCCATCTCCCCGACGAGCGTCAGCGCCATGTCGATTCCCGAGGAGACGCCTGCGGCCGTAAAGACCTTGCCATCCCGGACCACGCGCTCGGACACTGGCGTCGCCCCGTACTTGGTGAGGCTCTCCAGGTACGCCCAGTGAGTGGTGGCTCGAAGGCCATCGAGCACCCCCGCGGCGCCGAGGACCATCGATCCGGTGCACACGGACGTCGTCCACTCGCTGCCGGCGTGCACGGCGCGGACCCAATCCAGGACCGCGTCGTCCTCGAGCATTGGGCGATTGCCCTCGCCGCCGGGGATCAGGAGCACGTCCACGTCGCCCGGGTCGATGTCCGCGATGGCTCGGTCGGCCACCAGCGCAAGCGCTCCGGTGTCGGTCCGCTTCGGACCGGCCTCGGTGGCGACGAACTCGACGTTCGCTCCGGGTAGTCGCGAGAGGACCTCGTAGGGGCCCACGGCGTCGAGCGCGGTGAGCTTCTCGAAGATCAGGAATGCGATGTTCATGCTGTTGCCTCCTCGCAATGGCTATGTGCGGACGATTTCGGCCACGCGGTCGGTCACGGAGCCGATCCGGGCGGTGCCTGGGTGATGAGCAGCCAGGAGCTCGACGGCCGCGTCGGCGTCCGCGTCCGCGACGACGCAGACGAATCCCAGACCCATGTTGAAGACCTCGTGCATCTCAGCGGCGCTCACGTCCCCGAGCTCCGGCGATCAGGTCGAACACCGCGGGAACGGGAAGGGGATCGGAGATCTCATAGCCCACTTCCCGCGAGAGGCGCAGGAGGTTGTTCACCCCGTCGCCGGTGATGTGCGCCAGCCCGTGGACCCCCAGGCCCGAGCCGAGCAGCTCCAGGATCGCGCGGACGTAGATCACGGTCGGTTCGAGCAGCACATCGCCGAGGGGCCGTCCCAGGCGGGCGTCGTCGAGGGGGACGTCGCCGAGGACGCGGCGGGCCAGCGTGTAGCCGTTGGAGTGAAGGCCGGAGGAGGGCAGGCCGATCAGCGCGTCGCCCGCGGCGATGTCGGCGCCCGAGACGATCGCGTCGAGCCCCACCAGGCCGATCGCGCTGCCGGTCAGCTCCCAGCCTGCGACCACGTCGCCGACCTGGGCGATCTCGCCGCCGGGGATCTCGATCCCGGCCTGCTCGGCGCCGGTGCGCAGGCCCTCGCCGATCGCCCCACAGACCTCCGGATCCGCGGTCGAGCAGAGGATGAAGTCCAGCATCGCGATCGGCTCCGCGCCGACGCAGATCAGGTCGTTGACGTTCATCGCGATGCAGTCGACGCCGATCGTCTCGAATCGGCCGAGCTGCTCCGCGACCACCATCTTGGTCCCGACGCCATCGGTGCCGAAGGCGATCCCGGTGCGATCGTCGAGGCGCAGCACGCTCGCGTAGTGGCCCGGCAGGGGCACGACCCGCGAGGGCTTGCCGGTCTCGATGCGCGCCAGGTGGGCGACGAGGGCGTCCACCGCCGAGTCGGCCTGGCGCTGGCTGACGCCGGCCTCCGCGTAGGCGTCGCGCTCGCTCACCCCCTGATTGAATCGCAAACGAGGCGCGCCTCGGCGCTTCGGCCCAGGGCGGGCCCTCTTAGTCAAGCCGGGCGGCGGAGCCGCCGGGCCACGATCGCCGCGAGGCCGACCCGGTAGGCGGCGTAGGGCCAGAGGGCCCGATCGCTCTCGACCAGGGCGATCAGGCGCTGCGATGCCAGCGTCGAGGCGAACGAGGCGCCGACGCCCACGGCGAGCGCCCGGCCGAGGCCCGGCGGCACCCCGCGGCGGCGCAGGCGATGGCCCTTCAGCGCCGCGGCCCCGGCGATCACGGGCAGCGCGACGGTGCGCGAGAGCAGGTTCGCCTGCTCGCGGGTGAAGCCGCGAAACCGCGCGGCCGCGAGCGTCGCGCCGTTGCGGGAGACCCCGGGGACGAGCGCCGCCGCTTGCGCCACCCCGAGCGCGAGCCCGTCCACGGGCGTCGCGCCGCCGCCCCCGCGCTCCTGCGGGAGGCGGTCGGCCGCGAGCATCACCGCCGAGCCCGCCACCAGGCCGGCGGCGATCGAGCGAGGACCGCCGAAGCGCTCCTCGATCTGGCGCTCCCACAGCAGCCCCGCAACGGCGGGCACCGCGAACGACAGCGCCACCACGGCGGCGCGGCGCGCGTCGAAGGAGCGCAGCTCGCTGGCGATCAGCCGGCGCTGGCCGATCAGAAGCGCGGCGGCGCCGCCCGCGTGGACGGCAACCTCGAAGCTCTTGCGGGACTCCGGGTCGGCGTCGTGCCAGTCCCAGCCGAGCATCCACGGGACGATGCTGAGGTGGGCCGAGCTGGAGACCGGGAGCAGCTCAGCCGGGCCCTGGACGACCCCCAGCGCCGCCGCCTGGGCGACGCCGAGCGTGGGCCGATCGGGGTCCGGATCTACGGTCCCGCCTCAGCCGGCTCCGGGTCCCCGCCGCCTCCCCGACGCCGGCGAATCAGCAGATAGATCAGGCCGCCCACGACCGCCGCGAGGACCAGGTAGTCGCCGTAGTGCAGGTAGTCGCGCCACTCCTCCCACTGGTCGCCCACCTCGCGCCCGATGAAGCCCAGCATCAGCACCCAGGGGATGCAGCCCAGCAGGGTGAGGATCGTGAAGCGCCAGAACGGCATCCGGGCGATCCCGGCGGGGAGCGAGATGAAGGTGCGGACGATCGGGATCATCCGCGTGAAGAACACGGTGGCGTCGCCGTGACGCTGGAACCACGAGTCGGCCCACTCGAGGTGCTTGTGGTTGATGTGGATCAGGCGGTTCTTCTCGAGCAGCTCGACCCTGCCGAAGTAGCCCAGCGCCCACGCGATCCACGAGCCGACGAGGTTGCCGAGCACGCCCGCGGTGACGATCCCGATCAGGGTCATGTCGCCCTCGCTGACGTTGAAGCCGGCGAACAGCATGATCGCCTCGCTGGGCACCGGGATCAACGCCGACTCGAGGAGCATCAGCACGAAGACCCCGATCAGGCCCACGGAGTCGATGAATTCGGTCGCGAAGTCGACGAGTGGGTCGACGATGAAGTCGGTCATGCAGGGGCGGGATCATAGGCAGCGGCCCCGTTTCCGCCTCTACACTTCCTCCCGATGTCGCGCCTGCGTGATCCGTCGAACCGCCGACGGGCGCTTCAGTTCGGGGCGGACGCCCTACTGGCGGCCCTGGCCTACTTCCTGGCGTTCAAGCTCCGTTTTCTGGACACGCCCGGGGGTATCCCCGTGCGCTACGAGGACATGCTCGTGGGCTCGATCGTCTTCGTCGCGCTCGGGCAGGCGGCCGTGTACGAGCTCTTCGGCCAGCACCAGAAGTGGTGGCGCTACTTCCGCCTGCCGGATCTTTGGCCGCTCCTGCGGGCGGCGCTGTTGTCCGTGGCGCTGCTGATCTTGGTCTTCGCAATCGCGCAGCCGTATCCGGACGACCTGCCGCGGTCGGTCGTGGTCTTCGACCTGCTGCTGCTGACGACCCTCACCGGCGGAGCCCGCCTGCTGCGGCGCTCGATCGCCGAGCGCCCCGCCCGCGCGGCGCTGAAGCGCAAGGCGCGAAAGGTGCTGGTCGTCGGGGCGGGCTCGGGCGGCCAGGCGGTCGTCCGCGAGATGCAGCTCAACCCCAACCTGGGCAACCGGCCGATCGGGTTCGTGGACGACGACCCGCGCAAGCGCGGGATGCGCAACCTGGGGCTGGAGGTCCTGGGGACAACGGACAAGATCGGCGCGATCTGCGACCGGACCAAGCCCGACGAGGTGTTCATCGCGATCCCCTCGGCGCCGGGCACACTGCGCGCGAAGGTGGTCGCCGCATGCCGAGAGCGCGACATCCGCGTGCAGACGCTGCCAACCGTCTTCGAGCTCCTCCGCGGCGGCGTGCAGCTCACCCGCCAGCTGCGCGAGGTCCAGGTGGAGGACGTGCTCGGGCGCGACCCGGTGGTGATGGAGCTCGACCGCGTCGGGGCCTACCTCCAGGACAGGATCGTTCTCGTGACCGGCGCCGGCGGTTCGATCGGAGCCGAGCTCTGCCGCCAGATCGCCCGGGTCCATCCGCGGCTGCTGATCCTGCTCGACCACGCGGAGGGCTCGCTCTTCCAGATCGACCGCGAGCTCACCGGCGAGCGCCACTTCACCGCGGTCGAGGCCGTGCTGGCCGACTGCAAGGAGGGCGACCGGATGCTTGAGGTGATGCAGCGCTTCAAGCCCGATGTCGTCTTCCACGCGGCCGCGTACAAGCACGTCCCGCTGATGGAGGCGAACCCGCTCGAGGCGGTCCGCAACAACGCCATCGCCACGCGGGTGGTCGCCGAGACAGCGGCCGTGGCCGGGAGCGAGCGCTTCGTCCTGGTCTCCACCGACAAGGCGGTGAACCCGCGCACGGTCATGGGCGCGTCGAAGGCGATGGCGGAGTGGATCATGGCCGCCGCCGGCCAGCGTCACCCGCGCACCCGCTTCCTCAGCGTCCGCTTCGGCAACGTCCTCGCCTCATCGGGCAGCGTCGTTCCGATCTTCCGCTCGCAGATCGAGCGCGGCGGCCCGGTGACGGTCACCCACCCGGAGATGACCCGCTACTTCATGACGATCCCGGAGGCGGTCCAGCTGGTGATTCAGGCAGCCGACCTCGGCGGCACGTCGGGTGACGTCTTCGTGCTCGAGATGGGGGAGCCGGTGCGGATCGTCGACCTCGCGCGGAACATGATCGCCCTCGCGGGCCAGGAGCCGGAGGTGGACATCGCCATCGAGTTCACGGGCCCCCGGCCGGGGGAGAAGCTCCACGAGGAGCTCTTCAACGCCGACGAGGAGCCCCGCCCGACCAACGCGGACCGCATCGTTCGCGCGGGCCGGCTGGCCCCCCTTGACGCCGACTGGGTGGAGCGGACGGTGGCCGAGCTGGAGGAGCTGGTGGCCTCCGGCGACGAGACCGACCTCGCCGCGCGGGTAGTCGAGCTGGTCGCGGGCGCCGAGCACGCGCCCCCCCTTGAGCTGGACGCGTAAGGCGGCCGCCTCGGCCGCCCGCCCGCGCGTAGGACCGCGCCCCTTCGCGCCCACCTCGCTCTCTAGAGTCCCCCACTTCATATGGACCTGATCGAGCGGATCGGGCCGTTCGTCGGCATTGGCGCCTTCATCGGCCTCGCGGTCCTGACCTTCCTCCTGTTCCAGCAGTCGCGGGATCTGCGACGGCTGCGGGAGTGGGCAGGACGCGCGCCTGAACGCGCCAAGGAGGCCGCGGACGCTTCGCTTGCCGCGGCTGAGCTGCGCGGCGAGGAGACCGACGAGGGCCCGGGCCGGATCTCGCGAGGGTGGAGCGCGGTCAAGGGCTGGGTTGGGCCGCGCTACGAGCGGTTCGACCGAAACCTGCCGATCGACGGGCGCATCATCATCGGCGTCCTCGTGGCGGGGATCATCGCGGCGGGCGTGCTCACCAGCGGCTTCGGTCTGATCGGGGACGACAAGGGCGGGGGCGGGGGAGGCGCCAAGAAGGCGCAGAAGAAGGAGGACGAGAAGCCGAAGGTGGCGGTCCTCAACGCCACGCAGACCGAGGACGTGCAGGGCGTGCCCAACCTCGCCGACAAGGTCGCCGACGAGGTCGTCAAGCAGCTCGGCTATCCGATCGGGGCGCGCGGCAACGCGCCCACCGGCTTCGCCGAGACCGTGGTGATGTACGAGCAGGACTTCGAGGGCGATGCGGCGGAGCTCGCGCGCGGGATCTCGAAGCAGCTGGGCGAGACCCAGACCGAGGAGATTGCCCCCGATATCCAGGCCTCGGCGGGCGACGCCAAGCTCGTGCTGGTGGTCGGCGCCGACGATGCCTCGTTCTAGATGATCTAGGCGACCATGGAGTCGAACCTCACCGACATCGTCGACCAGGTCATAGCGATCATCGCCGTCGCGGCCGGGGTCGGCATCCTCCTTCTGCTGCCGCTCTACCTCTCCCAGCGCCGCGACCTGATGCGACTGAAGGCGTGGATGGAGAGCGAGCCCGACCACGTTTCCGAGGACGTCCAGGCGAGCGAGCTCCTCCTCGACCGCGCCGAGACCGAGATCAGGGTGCTGACGGGGGAGATGCCCGTCGTCGACCCCGACGCCACGCCGAGCGGGGCCGCGGCGCGGGTCACGAGCGAACGGCCGGCCCTCGAGCGGGTGACCATGGAGCGGGCGGCGCTGCAGCCGCACCCGCGCTGGCGCCGCTTCCGCGACACGATCACGCAGCCGCGGTGGATGGCGGCCATCGGCATCGGGGCGCTCGTCCTTGCGGTGGGCGGCATCTTCGGGTCGCAGGTGCTGCTCGAGACGGGTGACGAGAAGCGCCACGAGGCGCGACTCGATCCCGGTGATACGACCGTGGCCGTCCTCAACGGCACCACCGCCGCGGGCCTCGGCGACAAGGTCGGCGACGACGTGAAGGCCAACGAGTTCGCCCTTGGGGCGATCACCACGTTCCCCGAACCGGTCGAGCAGACGGTCGTCTTGTACGAGCGGGGCTCCGAGGGCGCCGCCCGGCGGCTCTCGACCAGGCTGGGTGGAGTCCCGGTGCAGCCGATCGACCGGCAGGCGCAGAAGCTGGCCGACGGGGCGGACGTGGTCGTGATCGCCGGGCAGGACCGCGTCGTCGAGGGCGGCGCGCCGGACGGGGGCTGAATGACCGCACAGGGGGTCTGGGGCCGATGAGACCCACTCGGGCGGGCGTTCTGTTCGCCGTGCTCTTCGGCGCGGCGCTGGCAACGGCCGTCCTCGTACTCGCCACGCGCACCCCCGACCTCGTGCTGGAGGTGAGGCGCCTCCCGAGCGTGCTCACGCCGAACGGCGACGGCGTCCGCGACAAGGCGGAGATCACGTTCCTGGTCCGCGAGGACGATCCGCACGCAACGGTGTCGATCGTCGGCAAGGACCTGGTGCTGATCAAGACGCTCGACGACGATGCCGCGCTCGAGGCGGAGAAGCCGGTCACGTATCTCTGGGACGGGACCGACGACGCAGGCGAGCCCGCTCCTGTCGGGCGCTACCGGCTGCGTGTGGAGCTGCCGGACAGAGACCGCGACATGGTCTTCCCACGCCGGATGGGCCTCAACCGGCCCCCGCCTCACGAGGACGAGGGCTGATGGCGGATGCGCCCGAGCTGATCGGCCTGCTGGTGGCGTGCGCCGCCGCGGCGGCAGCCATCCTGATGCCGGATTCCAGGTGGCAGCCGCTGGCGCTGGCGATCGCTCTCGTCGCCGCGCCCATTCTGGTTCTCGGCGACGTGTGGGACGGCCCCCGGGTGACCGACCTGCGCGACAGCCCGGCGATGATCGCCGCTGCCCTGGTTGCCGGCGCGGTCGCGGTTGGCATCGGCGCGCTGGTGATGCGCAGGATCGAGTGGGCGTTCCCGGTGCTGGCGTTCGCGGCCCTGGCGCTGCGCCTGCCGGTCCGGTTCGGGGGCGAGACGTCGAACCTGCTGATCCCGCTGTATCTGGTGATCGCCTCCCAGCTCGCCGCGACATGGGGACGGGAGCGCCCCGCCCCCGCCGAGGAGCCGACCGCGGTGGTCTGGCTGCGGCGGGTCCTCGCGGCCACGCTCGTGCTCTACGCGATCCAGGCGGCCTACAGCGAGGACGTTTCCAACGCCATCGAGAACGCCGGGTTCTTCCTCGTGCCGTTCGCGATCCTCTTCTGCCAGCTCGCCGCCTTCCGCTGGGACGAGCGCGCGATTCGCGCGGCCGCTATCTCGATCGGCGCGGTCGGGGCGGCGCTCGCCGTGGTCGCGCTCGTCCAGTTCGGGGTCCGCGACCTGATCCTCAACAAGGAGCTCCTCGACTCGAACCAGATCAAGCCCTTCTTCCGCGTCAACTCGGTCTTCTTCGATCCGAACGTGTTCGGCCGCTACATGGCGCTCGGCACGATCGCGATGGGCGCGGCGATCGGCTGGTCGCGCGGCGGGCCGGCGGCATGGTGGGCGCTCGCCTCGGGCGTGGTGATGCTGGCGGGGCTGGCCCTGTCGTTCTCGCTGACGAGCATCGCGGCGATGCTGGCCGGCCTGGGGCTCCTGGCGGTGCTTCGATACGGCCTGGTCGGAGGCATCGCCGCGGCCGTGGCGATTCTGCTCACCGGGGCCGTCCTGGTCGTCTCGGGCGGGCTCGACCGGCCGGACGTCGGCCCCACGCGAGGGTTCGACGAGGAGACCAGCGGCCGTGGCGCCCTGCTCGAGGGCGGCTTCGACCTGATCGAGGAGGAGCCGCTCGCCGGCTGGGGCTCGGGCTCGTTCGGGCGCGCGTACTTCGATCACGTGCGAAAGACGGAGACGACGGCGTCGCACTCGGAGCCGATCACGGTGGCTGCCGAACAGGGGATCCCTGGTGCGCTGGTCTACGTCGGCCTGCTCGCCACGATGGCGTGGGCGCTCCTCGGCGCGGGGGTCCGCTCCTCGGCCGGACGCGCGGCGGCCGCCGCCGGGATCGCGGCGCTGGTCGTGCACAGCCTCGGCTACGCCGGCTTCCTGACCGACCCCGCCACCTGGGCGCTGCTGGCCGTCGCCGTCGCCCTGCGCCGGACGCCGTCTGAATGAACTACCTGCGGCGGCTGGCGACGACGGGTGCCGCGTACACGGCCTCGAGCGTCGTCTCGAAGCTGATCGCGGTCTTCCTGCTGCCGATCTACACGGCGTACCTGACCCCGGCCGACTACGGGGCGGCCGAGGTGATGCTGGCCTCGGTGATCGCGGCTTCGATCGTGGTCCGCTTCGGCATCATCGAGGCGATTCTGCGCTTCTACTACCTGGCGGGAGAGCGGCCGGAGAGCGTGGTGAGGACCGGGTTCGCCTCGCTGGCGTGGACCTCCACGATCGCGGCGGCGATCGCACTCCTCTTCGCCGAGCCGATCTCCGAGGCGCTCCTCGAGGAGCCGGACGCCGAGCTGGCCCGCCTGGCGATCCTGGGGCTGTGGAGCCTGACGCTGTGGGAGTTCGTCCTCACGCTGCTGCGCCTTGATGAGCGGGCGCGGGCCTACTTCGGCATCACGGTGATCAACGTGCTGGTGACGATCCCGACGACGGTCTATCTGATCGTTGTGCAGGACATGGGGGCCGACGGGATCCTGCTGGGGACGTTCGGGACGGGGCTGATCTTCCTCGCCTACCGCCTGTGGGAGGAGCGCCGACGACTGAGCCTGCGGTTCGACGTGCCGCTCCTGCGGCGCATGGTCCGGTTCGGGCTGCCGACGATGCCGGCCGAGCTCACCCTCTACTCGCTGAACTTCATCGACAGGATCCTCATCGTCCGGCTGGCGGGGCTCGCCGAGGCGGGCCTCTACGCGCTGGGAGTCAAGTTCGCCAACGGGCTCCAGGTGCTCGCGCGCGGCTTCCAGCTGGCGTTCCCGCCGCTTGCGTATTCCATCCGCGACGACGACGAGGCGCGGAAGGCCTACGCGCTCGTGGTCACGTGGTTCGCGGCGGTCCTGGCGTTCGCCGTCGTCGGGTTGTGGCTGCTGGCGCGGTGGTTGCTGCGCGCGCTCGCGGCCGATGAGTTCTTCTCCGCATACGAGGTCGTGGGCCCACTGGCCGCCGGCATTGCGCTCTACGCGCTCTACCTGGCGATGGTCGTGGTGCTCGGCCGGACCGGCCGGACCGAGTTCGGGCTGCCGGCCACGGCAGCGGCGGTCGTCGTGAACATCGGACTGAACCTCTGGCTCATACCGGAGGAGGGGATCGTGGGCGCGGCGATCGCGCTGGTGGCCTCCTACGTGGTGGTGGTGATCATCATGTACGTGTTCAGCCAGCGGCTGTTCCGCGTGCCGTACGAGTGGCGGCGCCTGGGCCTGATCCTGCTGGCGGCCGGCGGGCTGGTGGCGTTTGGAGAGGCGGTCCTGCCGACCGACGGGCTGGACGGGTTCCTGGAGCGGGTGCTGCTGTGGTTCGCGTTCCCGGTGTTGCTGGTGGTCTGCGGGTTCCTCACCCGTGAGGAGCGGGTGGAGATCCGGCGCTGGATGGAGCCTGGAGCGATCAGCTCACGCCTCGCCGAGCTGCGCAGCGCCGGCGCCGGCAGCGAGGGCGACGACGACGAGCGCTCACACCACGGCGCCGTCCCCGAGACCTTCGAGCAGGCCCAACGCGACTCCGACCGCAACTTCTAGGGGGTCTGACCCCCGGGGAGGCGGCGGTTGTAGGCCTCCGCGGCGTCGGAGAGGCCTTCGCCGTGCCAGGGTCGGAGGGCTCGGCGGGCGTGAAGCCAGTACCAGCCGGCGTCGTGGCCCGGGAGGACCAGCGCGGCAACTGCGCGGGGCACGTAGCTCCAGGCCGACAGGACCCGCGCGAGCGCGGCGGCGGCGCGCCCGTGGTGCTTTCGCATGTAGGTATCGCGCCCGCGGTGAAACTCGGTGACGCGGCGGGAGCCGGCCGAGCGGTCGGTGGCGAGCTGCTCGTGATGGACGGCCTCCGCAGCGGGCACGAACAGCACGGTCCAGCCCGCGTCGCGTAGGCGCTTCTCGAAGTCGGTCTCGTCGGAGTAGACGAAGAAGCGCGGGTCGAGGTAGTCGACCTCGGCGGCGGCGTCGCGGCGGACGAGCATCGCCGAGGACTGAACCCACCCGACCTCGCGCTGGGCGTCTCCTCCGCTTTCGGTCACGAGACGACGGTGGAGGAAGAGGGCCTGCGCGAGCGACGTTCCCAGCCCCGGCAGGCGCCAGGCGCAGGCCAGTTCCTCGCCGGAAGGGGCGTAGAGCTGCGCGCCGGCGACAGCCGCCTTGGGGTTTTCGTCGAGGGCGCCGATCAACGCCTCGGTCGCGCCAGGGCGCAGCTCGGAGTCCTCGTTCAGGAGCAGGCAGAGCTCCCCGCGGGCCTCGCGCAGCAGCAGGCTGTCGTTCTCCGCCTTGCCGGCGCGCCGCTCGCGCTCGACCAGCCGGACCGTCTCGCCGAATGCACCCGCACCCGCGATCCACGCCCGTACCGCCTCCGCCGAGCCGTCGTCGGAGGCGTTGTCGAGCACCAGCACCTCGCCCTCAACTTCCTCGGGATGGGTGGCGCGGATCGCGTCGAGACAGGCGAGAAGGTCCTCTCGCCCGCTGGTGTTCACGACGCAGTAAGAGAGCCGCACGGCGACAATGCTCGCGGATGAAGGTCCAGATCGTCGATCCCCCGGCGTACACGCCGCCGTACGACCGCTCGTTGTGCGCCGCGCTCGCCCGCGCGGGGGCCGACGTCGAGCTGGTCACGACGCGCTTCGCGCACGGGCCGGTCCCACCGGCGGAGGGCTACAACGTGGACGACAGCTTCTACCGGCGCTCGGCCGACAGCGGAGGCGCGCTGCGCCGGCCGCTGCGTGCTGCGGAGCACCTCGCCGACATGCTGCGCTTCCGCGGCTCGGGCGCGCGGAATGCCGATCTGGTCCATTTCCAATGGCTGACGGTGCCGCGCCTCGACGCCCGCCTGCTGCCTCGCAACAAGCCCCTGGTGCAGACCCCCCACGGCCTGCTTCGCGCTGAGGCGTGGGAGAGCAGCGCGGCGGCCTCGTACCGCCGCCTGCTGGAGCGGATGGATGCCCTGGTGGCGCTCTCGGAGTACGGGGCGGACGTCCTGCGCGAGAAAGCCGGCATCGAGCCGGAGCGGGTTCACGTCATCCCCCACGGCTCGCTGGACTACCTGACCAGGCTCGACACCGACGCGCCGCTGCCGCCCGAGCTGGCCGACGCCGAGGGCCCGGTCGCGCTGTTCTTCGGGCTGATCCGCCCGTACAAGGGTGTGGACCTGCTGCTCGAGGCCTTCCGCGAGGTCCGCGGCGCCGAGCTGTGGATCGTCGGCAGGCCGTTCGGCGTCGACATGGCCGAGCTCACCGAGGCCGCGAGCCGGTGTGAGGCCACGGTCCGCTTCGTCCCCCGCTTCGTCGCCGACGCCGAGATCCCGGCGCTGATGAGGCGCGCCGACCTCGTCGTCCTGCCGCATCGCGACGCGGAGCAGTCGGGCGTGCTGTTCACGGCACTGGCGTTCGGCAAGGCGATCCTGATGAGCGACGTCGGCGGCTTCCCGGAGGTGGCGGCCGAGGGTGCCGGGCGAACCTTCGCCGCCAACGACGCCGACGCCCTCGCCGGGGCGCTCACGGAACTCCTCAACGACCCGGCCGCGCGGGAGGCCCTGGGCGCCAAGGCGCTCGCCGCGGCGGCCGGCCCCTACTCGTGGGACGCGATCGCCGCGCAGCACATCGCCCTGTATGAGGGCCTCCTGCGTCCATAATCGCCCGCCATGGCACTCGTCGAGATCGTCTTCTGGGCCTCCCTGGCCCTGCTCGTCTACACGCACGCGGGCTACCCGCTGCTGCTTGGCCTCCTCAGCTCGCTGCGAGGGCGCCATGCGGGCGATCCGGCCGAGCTCGCCGCGCTTCCCACCGTGACGCTCACCGTCGCCGCCCACGATGAGGAGGACTCGATCGGCGGCTGGGTCGCCAACGCGCTGGCGCTCGACTACCCCCGCGAGTCGCTTCACATCGTGGTGGCCTGCGACGGCTGCACGGACACCACGGCCGAGCGGGCGCGGGAGGCGGGAGCCGATCATGTGATCGAGCTCCCACGCGGCGGCAAGGTGGCGGCGCTGAACGCGGTGGCGTCCGCGTCCAGCTCGGACTTGCTGGCATTCGCCGACGCCAACTCGCGGTGGAGGGAGGACGCGCTGCGGCACCTCGTGGCGCCCTTCGAGGACGCCCGCGTCGGATACGTGTGCGGGAACGTGAGCTTCACCGCGCCCGACGGCTCCCCCAACCAGGAGGGCCTCTATTGGCGCTACGAGATGGCCGTTCGCCGCATGGAGTCCGGCCTGGCGGGCATCACGGCCGGCAACGGGGCGATCAACGCGGTTCGCGCCAGCGCCTACATCGCCTTCGACCCGGGCCGAGGCCAGGACATCTCGTTTCCCTTCGAGCTGGCCAAGCTCGGCCTGCGGGCGGTGTACGAGCCACAGGCGCAGGCGACGGAGCCGATGGCGCCCACGATCGAGGGCGAGTTCCGCCGCAAGCGGCGGATGATGGCCGGCTCCTGGAACACCATCCTGAATACCCGGCTGCTCTCCCCGCGCGGCTACAGCCCGCTCTACGCGCTTGAGATCTACTCGCACCGGCTGCTGCGCTACGCCACCCCGATCCTCCACGTCATCGCCCTCGCCACGAACATCGCCCTCGTGGGGGAGGGCACGGTGTACGTCGTCGCGCTGATCGCGCAGGGGGCTCTGCTCGCCGCGGCGATCCTGGGCCGCGTGATCCCGTTCGCGCCGTTCCTCGTCGCCCGCTACTACGCGGCGATGACGGCGGCGAGCGCCGTCGGCCTTTGGGACCTGCTGCGCCATGGCGTGCCACAAACCTGGGAGAGCGTGGAGGGGACGCGGTGAGCCGCGCCTTGGGAGCCCTCGCGGCGGCCCTGGCCCTGGTCGTTCTGTCCCCGGTGCTGCTGGTCGCGGCGATCGCGATCAAGCTCGACTCCCGGGGTCCGGTGATCTACCGCCAGCGGCGCGCCGGGCTCGGCGGGCAGCCGTTCGAGCTGTTGAAGCTGCGGACGATGCAGCTCGGCGCGGACCCGGTCGGCGTCGGGACCCCCGTGCTCGAGGGCGATCCGCGGGTCACGCGGGTCGGCGGCTTCCTGCGCCGGTTCTCCCTGGACGAGCTCCCCAATCTCGTCAACGTGGTCAAGGGCGACCTCGCGCTGGTGGGCCCGCGCCCGACGCTGGAGGCGCAGGTCGAGCTCTACACGCCGCACCAGCGGCGCCGGCTCGAGGTGCGCCCGGGTATCACGGGCTGGGCGCAGGTGAACGGGCGGGCCGGCATCCCCTGGGAGGAGCGGATCGAGCTCGACGTCTGGTACGTCGACCACCGCTCGCCCCTGCTCGACCTGCGGATCCTCGGCCGAACAGCACGCCTGTTGCTGACCGGACAGGGCCTCTACGGATAGCCTGAG
Source organism: uncultured Solirubrobacterales bacterium (assembly GCA_963729505.1). Classification (GTDB taxonomy): domain Bacteria; phylum Actinomycetota; class Thermoleophilia; order Solirubrobacterales; family 70-9; genus JBDTSW01. The sequence continues at coordinate 117,515 of CAVSOA010000002.1, read as the reverse complement.
CTGCTGATGGCCGCGACGGTTGCACTTCGTGACTTCCGGCCCGGCGATGCGCCGGCCGTGCACCGCTGGTTCAACGACGAGCAGGTGACGGCCGACCTCGTCGGCTCGCGCGACGCCTTCGAGCTGGCCGCCGCCGAGGGATGGGTCGAGCGGGCGATGGACTCCTCGCGCGACCGCAAGTGGGCGATCACGATCGAAGGCTCCGACGACGCCGTCGGCTTCGTGGCGCTGTTCGGCCTCGAGCGCGACGTCGGACCGGAGCTTGCGGTGCTGGTCGGGGAGCCCTCGGCATGGGGGAAGGGCGTCGCCCGCGCCGCCGAGCGCGCAGCCTGCCTCTACGCGTTCAACGAGCTCGGCACCCACCGCATCCACGCCGAGATCCCGGCCACCAACGAGGCCGCGCAGAGGGTCGTCACCTCGCTGGGCTTCCGCCAGGAGGGCCTGATGAAGGACGCGATCGTCCGCGGCGACGGGCGGATCGACAACCAGATCTGGGGCCTTCTGCCCGAGGACTTCAGCGGCTTCCCAGACGGTGAGGGCTGAGCTTCACGCCGACGCGGGCGCGTCGGCGGCGAGCGACGACTTCTTCCGCTCCGAGCACTTCGCCGCGGCCGAGGGGGTGACGCACACGCTCGCCGTCGGGCCGCTGCTCGTGCCCGTGCTCGTCCGCGACATTCCCGGGTCGGAGCGCAGCGACGCGATCTCGCCGTACGGCTATCCGGGCGCGAGCGTTGCGGGCGATCCCGAACCCGTCGACCCCGCGGCGGTGGACTGGTCGCAGACCGGGCTTGTCTCGCTGTTCGTCCGCGATCGCATCGGCGGCGAGAAGGCCTTCGCCGGGGGGACCGAGCGCTCGATCGTCCAGATCCACGACCCGGAGGGCGACCGGGGGATCCGCTCGCGACTGGCCGAGCAGGTGCGAAGCAACGAGCGCGCGGGCTGGGAGCTGCGAACACCGGCGGGCCCCGACTCCACCGCCGCCGAGCGCGCCGCCTTTCACTCCCTCTACACGCAGACCATGGAGCGGACCGGCGCCTCGGAGCGCTACTTCTTTGCGCCGGGGTACTTCGACGCGATCATGAGGTTCGACCGCTCCTGGCTCCTCCTCGCCTCCTCGCCGGACGTGGACGCGGGGGCCGGGGCGATCGCCGCCGTCTCCGACGGCGTCCTTCACTACTACCTCGGCGGCACCGCCGACGCGGCGCTGGAGGACTCCCCGTTCAAGAACGTGGTCGTGGCGATGCTCGACCTCGCCGACGAGCTGGGGATGCCGCTCAACCTCGGTGGCGGCCTGGTCGCCGGCGACGGCCTCGAGGGGTTCAAGCGCGGCTTCGCCAACGCGGAGCTGCCCTTCGTCACGCACGAGATCGTCTGCGACCCCGGCGCGTACGAGCGCCTGTCGGCCGGTCGCGACGCCGGCGGCTTCTTCCCGGCCTACCGCGCTCCCTGAGCGGCCTCGGCGTGCGCATCCTGGATGCGCTGGGCGCGGGCGCGGATCGCCGAAAGCTGCCGGGCGAGGGCCGCGCCGGGACAGGCGGTGATGCCAACGGTCCCGTGGCCGAAGACGCGCGGAAGCCGCACGCGCCGACCGGCCGCGTAGCGGTTGGTCTCACCGCCGCCTGAGACGAGGGTTGCGTGTCCCTCGGCCTCCTTGCCGATGGCGTCGAGCTTCCACGCGATGTAGCGCGCGATCGACTGCCGGGCCTTCGCGCTCGCCCCGACGTCCACGTGGTTCCCGATCACCGAGATCCCGGCGCTCTGCGCGTTGTAGCCCTCGGCGTGGGCGCCGATCACCGGCTTGCGCAGCCCGCCGGCCCGGCCCTCGTACAGCGTGCCGAAGCGGTCGACGAGCGCGTTGTAGCCGATGTCGTTCCAGCCGTTCCCGTTGCGGTGATAGCGGCAGATCGCGAGGACGATCCCCGGCGCCTGGGCGGCCGAGTAGTCGTTCGAGCTGACCGTGTGGTGCACCGCGACCGCCTTGACGCGCCCGTAGGCCGGGGAGACGCGGGGCGGGCAGCCGCCGGCGCCCCATCCGCTGCGGTTGACGAATTGCGGCTTCGGCGTTTCAGCCTTCGCGGTGGTGCCCGAGACGCTGACGAAATGAAGCCGCCCGCTGGGACGCCAGCCGCGGGTACGAAGCTGCGCGCGGTCGGCGCCGGAGACCACGTAGAGCGGATCGCCACCGGAGATCTCGTTCCAATCCGTCCACGGCTCACCCGCCTCCCGCGCACGGATCTCGAGCGGGCGCATCTCGCCCGCCAGGCCCACCGCGTCGAAGCTCGCCCCGGTCTGGACGACGTCGCTGCGGTAGCTCACGCGTCCATCGGCGCTCTTCGCCCCGGCGCCGGCGACCGACTCGACGCCCGCGAGCGGCCGTTCGAAGTCATGAGCGACGGGCGCCGCCTGCGCCTGCGCCGCGCTCGCGACGCCTGCCAAGACCGCGAGCCCGGCGGCTGTCCATGCCCTGCCTGCCATATGACGAGGGTACCGCCGCCGCACTTGTGCGGCCGAGCCGTCCCGGCGTCGGGTAAGCGTCGTTGCAGGCATTTCTTGCGTTCGCCCGCGCGATCGGCGAGCATGCGGGCGTGGACGACTCCGACGCGAAGTTCCGGCTCCTGTCGCTGGCCGACTCCGACAGCGTTTCGACGGCCGGCGGCGAACTTCAATGGATTCCGGTCCGCCGGCGACTAGGGGTCAGCGCGTTCGGGACCAACGCGTTCCGGGCGGCTCGCGCGGGCGACCTCGTCGTCGAGGACCACGTCGAGTCGCCCGGCCAGGAGGAGCTCTACGTCGTCGTGGCCGGAGGGGCCCGGTTCAGCCTCGACGGCGAGGAGGTCGAGGCACCCGCCGGAATGGCCCTGTTCGTGCCCGACCCGGAGGTCCGCCGCGGCGCGATCGCGACGGAGGACGAGACCATCGTCCTTGCCGTCGGGGGTTGGCCGGGGCGTCCGTACCACTCGTTGCCGTGGGAGCCGATCTACCTGGCGCAGGAGGCGATGCGCGAGGGGGACTGGGCGAGCGCCGCCGAGATCCTCGAGCGCGAGGCGGGCGAGCACATCGATCGGCCCATCGTGCAGTTCCGGTTGGCCTGCTGTCATGCGCAGGCGGGGGCTCAGGAGGCGGGCATCGAGGCGGTGCGCCGCGCGATCGAGCTCGATCCGGAGATGCGTGAGCGGGCGGCCGGCGAGCCGCAGCTCGCGGCACTCCATTCCTCACCCGACTGGCAGGCGCTCGTCAGCCAGTGACGATGGCGACATCCTCCGGGCCCTGGCCCATGTAGATGTCGCGGAAGTCACGGATGGCGTCGAGGGTGGCGGCGCCCTCGTAGGTGGGGCAGCCCATCAGCTGGGTCCAGGCGGTCACGGCGACGTCGTAGGGCATCGAGTCGTTGGGGAAGAAGAGGACGGCTGCCGGCGCCTCGTCGAAGACGCCCTTCAGCTCGAGCTGCTCCTTCTCGCTCAGGTCGGGCGAGTACTGGATCTCGATGCGGCCGTGCTCCATCGAGTGGGTCGTGTACATCGTGTTGGGCTGCTCGATGTAGGCCCCGTCCGCCTGCTGCTCTGCGAAGTGGTCGCCGGACGTCGGGGGATTGGTCTTGTAGGGGTAGTTGTCCTCCAGGTCCACGTGAGTGTTGCCCTCCTCGGGGAGGTCAAGCTGGAGCTTGCAGCCGGCAGCCTTCGCCGCCACCTCGAGGTCGCCCTGCTCGAGCGGGGGCGGAGGCGTGCCCTCGCGGTCATCGACGGGCACGTCGTGGTCGAACCCGCTCTGCGCCTGGATGTGGGCGTTCTCGGGGAAGTCGCTGCTGCTGGTGCCGTCTCCGCCGCTGCCGCCGCTGCTCAGCACGATGACGAGCCCGACGACCACCGCGAGCGTCAGCGCGCCCGCGATGATGTAGCCGGCCATCAGCCGCCGGCGCTCGGTGCTCGACTCGCGCTGCTCGGCTGCGAGCCGTTCCGCGCGGCGGCGCTCCTGTTCCTCTCGACGGGATGACATCGGGCGAGGAGGCTAGAGGATCGACCTTCAGATGACCTAACGAGGCCGCTAGGCGACGCGCAGGCGCTCGTCCGGCTCGGCGCTGGAGTGCACCTGCTTGAGGAAGTCGGACAGTTCGTCGTCCAACCGCCCGGGATTCAGGCGCCATTCGAGGATCGAGTTCGCGTCGACCAGGCGCGCGCCCGGCATCTCCTCGGCGACCATGTCGGCGTCGGAGAAGGGGTGGAGCGGGTCGGACGGGTGCCCGATCACCAGCGCCGGCATCCGCAGCTGCTGGCGCTCCTCGCGCGGCGGCGCGGTGCGGCCGAACAGGATGCCCTCGAGCACCGCCCGGGACGGCTCAGGATCCTGGCGGACCCAGTCGAGGCCCAGGTCGACGAGGCCGATCGTGCGCGGGATCCGCCGGGCCCCGGCGGAGAGCAGGCGCAGGACCGGCTGGCCGAATCGCAGCAGCATCAGCATCGGGGTGAAGACCATCGCCGCGCCCAGCAGCGCGTTGTCGAGAACGGGCATCTCGATGAAGAGCCCGCCGGCGCGCTCGGGATGGCGCGAGGCGAACTCAAGCCCGACGTTCGCGCCGAGGGAGGTGCCGCCGATCACCGGCGCCTGGAGCTCGAGGTGATCGAGCAGGCCGAGCACCTGCTCGGCGAAGGCGGTCATGTTGTAGAGGCGGGGGTCGACCGGGCGATCGGAGCGGCCGTGGCCCAGCAGGTCGACCGTGATGACGCGGTTGCCACGCGCCGCGAGCTCGGGGGCGAGCCGCTCGTACATGCGGCGGTTCATCAGCAGGCCGTGGACGAGCACGATCACGTTCTCGCCCTCGCCGTAGACGTCGTACGTCATGCGGTGACCCGCGTGGCGGAATGAGCCTTCTACCGGTGCCATCGGCGTCGGATTCTATTCAGCGGCCGCGGCGGCCTCGGCCCGCTCCCACGGGCGGGATGCGCGCAGCGCGCTCAGCACGGCGCGCACGCCGGGAGCCCGGTTGAGCGCGTAGAAGTGGATCCCGGGGGCTCCGCCCGCCAGCAGCTCGTCGCACTGCCTGGCCGCGAACGCCACGCCCAGCATCGCCTCCGCGTCCTCGTCCCCGCCGAGGCTGCGCATCGCCTCGTCGAGCTCCGGCGGGATCGAGGCGTCGCAGAGCTTGCAGATGCGGGCGACCTGGCCGTAGGAGGCGATCGGGATCACCCCGGGGATGATCGGGACGTCGATCCCGGCCTCGCGGGCGGAGGCGACGAAGTCCCAATAGACGTGGTTGTCGAAGAAGAGCTGGGTGATCAGGAAGCTCGCCCCGGCGTCGACCTTGGTCTTCAGGTAGCGCAGGTCGGAGGAGAGGTCGTCCGCCTCGGGGTGCACCTCGGGAAAGCACGCACCGCCGATCGCGAAGTCGTGGCGCTCGCGGATGAACCCGGTCAGCTCGGCGGCGCTCGACAGCCCGCCCTCATGCTGCTCGAACGTCTCGTCCCCGCGCGGCGGGTCGCCACGGAGCGCGAGCACGTTCGAGATGCCGGACTCGGCGAAGCGCGCGAGCAGGGCCGCCAGCCCCTCCTGCGTCTCGCCGACGCAGCTCAGGTGCGCCATCACCTCCAGCCCGTACTCGGAGCGGATCCGGTTGGCGATCTCGACGGTGCCCTCGCGCGTGGCGCCGCCGGCTCCGTAGGTGACCGACACGTAGTCGGGCTCGAGCGGCTTCAGCGCCTCGACGGTCTCGAACAGCGTCGCGACGCCCTCCTCGGTCTTCGGCGGGAAGAACTCGAAGGAGAAAACAGGCTCATCTCGGCCAAGCAGGTCGTCGACCCTCATCGGCAGTTGATGGTAGTGAGGCGGTTCAGCCGCCCGGGCTGATCCGCTCAGTGTCCAAGCCCGGCGCACTGCGCACGTCGCGGGCGCAGAACGGGACCTTGTTCCAGCGCTTCTCGGAGAAGGCGCGGGTGTAGTCGTCCGCGTGCGGGGACTCCTGGTTCTCGGTCTGCCCGTAGGTGACGAACGTGCGGGCGCGGACGGGGCAGCCGCGGTTGCGGAACGACATGGCGGCGATGAAGCTCGAGCCGTGGGCGACGTTGGGGTAGCCCTTCGTGGGATCCCAGGTGACGTTGATGGCGTTGAAGAGACCGACGTCACCGGGGCCGCCGTGGATCGGGATCTCCTCGCCGCCGCGCGTCTCGTACTGGTAGCCGCGCAGTCCGGCGTCGAGCGGGATCCCCGCGCCCTGGAGGTCGGTGACGGCGTCCGCGAGCGCCTGTCCGACGAGCGGGTTCGCCTCGGCCAGGCCGCTGGGCGTGTTGACCGGGTCGGCGGCCGAGAACTGCTGGTCCCAGATGACGTTCGAGCCGGTGTACATGCCGCTCGAGACGCCCGGTCGGCAGGAACTGGAAGTTGGAGAGGAGGTTCTCCGCGAAGCGGCGGAAGAGGATCGCCCCGGCCGAGTCGAGGTCGTCGTGGACGTCCCAGCTCGCGAGGATGGGGCACGCCGCCGACACGTTCACCGGGCCAGCCGAGCCGGCCTGGGTCGGGCTCGACTCGCACAGCGCCACGAGCTGGTCGCGCCAGAGCTCGCCCGCGTACTGGCGGTTGCCCAGCGCCACCGTCTGGAGCTGGCGCAGGCTGAACCCCTTGCCGGGGAGGCCGTCGGTGCCGTCCATGCGCTCCTGGACCTGGAGCAGGCCGAGCCGGGTGCGCAGCGAGCGCTCGGTCTCCTCGTCGCCGACGATCCGGTCGTAGCCGGTCAGCGGCTCCTCCGGGTTCGAGACCCAGTGGCTGTCGTTGCCGTTGTGGACGTAGTCGTCGCGGAACAGGCGCGGGATACGGGACGGGGGCATCAGCCCGGAAGCGGCGGAGTCGGGGTCGGCGATCGTCTCCCAGTTGCACTCGGAGTGCGCCCCGTCCAGCACCGCGATGCCGGTGAGCGGGTACGTCGCGACCCCGAGCGCGCCCGCGCAGCCCGCCGGCCACGGCGCCGAGGCGGCCTCGTCGGTCACGTTCGGGATCGCCCCGTCCATCGAGTAGTACGCCTCGCCGTTGTGGTCGGCGGCGATCGAGTTGACCCACGGGATCCCCTGGTAGCGCTGCTCGATCCGGTCGTACTCGTGGACGTTCTGGGCGAGGTTCGTCTTCAGGAAGTGGTTGAGGTAGCGGAAGTTCTCGTAGTTGACGTCGCCCAGCGCGAAGGCCTTGGCCGGCGTCCACGGGAACAGCGGCAGGCCGAGGATCGAGGTCAGCATCGGCCCGTACTCGGTGACGTAGAGGGTGCGCGTGCGCGTCCTCCAGAGATGCCGTTGACGCAGCGCCTTGACGGTCAGCTCCCTCGCCTCCATGTCCTTGAACTCGCCGTCGACGAGGTACTGGTGGGGGTCGAGCGGGTTCAGCGTCAGCTCGAACGGCGTGAAGCGCCACGCGGACGCGACGGTGTGCGACCAGGCGAGGCCGCGCGTGTGGCCGATCAGAACCAGCGGGACGCCGTACAGGGACCCGCCCGAGACGTCCAGCTTGCCCGGCACCGTCAGCTGCGCCTGGTAGAGGCGCTCGGCCCCGTCCCAGGGGAAGTGAGGGTTGCCCAGCACCATGCCCTTGCCGGTGCGGGTGGCCTCGCCGCCGAGCCCGTAGGCGTTCGAGCCGCTCTCGATGGGGAAGAAGTCCTCGGCCTCGCCGCTCTCCAGGTCGTCGACCGCCTGCTCCTGGCGCTCCTCCGCGGCCGGCGATCTTCGGCGGGTCCACAACCGGCGCGGCCTGCGCGATGCCGTCGATCGCCGCGCCCGAGCTGGCGAGGCTGCCGAGCTGATGGAAGCGGCGGTAGACGTCGAGCTCGGTGATCGGGCGAACCCAATCGGCACCGCGGCAGGTCGGGTCGGGGAGGTTGTCGACGCCCGTGTCCTCGAGGTACTGGTTGTAGCCCGCGACGTAGCCGGAGACGCCCTTGCGGACCGCGGGCAGCGGGCCCTCGGGCGGATCGCGCGAGATCAGGTCCTCGACGATCCCCGACTCGTTGATGGACGTGTAGAAGAAGTCGGCGTCGAGGTTCTTGTAGGTCGCCCCGTTGCCGGAGAAGCGCCAGTTGGCGTCGGGGCCGAAGTACCGCGAGCGCTCCGCCGCCACCGTCACGTAGCTGTCGGCGATCGTGCAGATGTTGTCGCGCGGCGAAGACGTAGCCGTAGCCGTACGCGAGGTCCTCGATGCTCTTGCCCGTGATGTGGGGCACGCCGTACTTGGTGGTCTGGACCTTGGCCTCCAGCGCGCCGGCGCCCGACGGGGCGCACAGCGCCAGCGCCACGGCGAGCGCGGCGCTCAAGCCTCCCCAATTCCCACGGCCCGACACAGCGCAGGCGAGTCTAGGCTTGGCCCGCAGGAAATGTCGCAGTTCAGTTGGCGCTCATCGCGCCAGCGCGGCCGCCGTCGCGCGGTCCGGCCCGATGCCCAGCCGGACCTCGCGGCCCGGGCATGCGAGCACGGCGTTGCGACCGGGCTCGGCGAACGCCAGCTCCGCCTGCCCAAAGCCCGGCATCACGGTCGCCTCCGGCCAGCCGGCGCGATACCAGGCGCCGACGGCCCCGCACAACGAGCCGGTACCGGGTAGCTCGACGCAGCGAGATCGCCAGGGCTCGCTCGTCCCCTTGGCGCCACAGCTCGAGCTCGCCGCCGGCCCAGCCGAAGACCAGCGTGCGCGGCTCAGGCAGCGAGGCCAGCGGGTCGCCGCCCGGCGCATGAAATAGCCACTCCAGCTCGGCCGCCCCGAGCTCCCGATGTGAGACCGCGGTCCACCCCGGGGCAGGCTTCGGAGGAAGCTCAGCCTTAACCGGCTCGATCACGCCGTAGCGGTCCGGGAAGATCACCTGGCTGGTTGCAGCCGGTGGGTCTGCGTAGGCGTGGTCGATCTCGCGCATCCCACCGTCTGCCAGCCGGTGGCAGACGAAGCGCAGGCCCTCGAGGTAGGGGAAGAGCAGTGAGCGCTGGACGTAGTCGGGGAGCGCGGCGAACTCCTCCTCGCCGGGCACGTTCTCGCCGAGGGAGAGCTGGTCGTCCAGACCCACGTACTTGAGCGCGTAGAGCTCCATCGTGAGCGTCGCGTCGCCCTCGACCAGGGCGACGTAGGCCGTGTTGCGGTCCGCGGCGGCCGGGCCGCCGACCGTCTCCACAAGATGAAGCGTCTGGTCCGCCAGGGCGTGCTCCACCTCGTGCGCCAGCGTCACCAGCTCATCGGCGTCCGACCTCCTCCGAGGACTGGACCAGCAGCTCCTTCGACGTCGGGTCGTAGAGGCCGGCCACCTGAGAGCCGAGCGCCTCGGTCGTGATCTCCTCGAGGTCGCCGTCGGCGGGGATCGCCCCCAGCTCCTTCAGCACCTGATCCTCCCGGCGCACCTCTGCAACTGGGAGCTCCTCCTCCACGAGCGCCTCGACCTCCTCGCGGAGTTCCTCGGGGTCGAGGAACCGCGCGTCGACGGGACGCTTGAAGCGCAGGCCGCGCAGGCGCTCGACGCGCTCGGAGACCTGGTCAACGACGGCGTCGAGATCCTCCGGGTCGGCGTCCTCGGCATCGGCGGCAGCGACGTCGCCGAAGCAGTCGGCGAAGACGGGGTCGAAGTCGGCGAGGAAGTCGTCGACCGGGTCGGGCGCCTCGGGCGCCGCCTCGAGGCCTGCGTCCTGCGCGACCGGCGCCGGCGCGTCGGCGAACAGCGCGAGCGCAACGCCGACGGCAACGACGATCAGGATGAGGGGCAGGTCTGGCCGCACGCGGCGCCACGATGGCACACGCGAAACCCGGCGGCACCGGCCGGGTACTCATGTCCATGGCGGACGCGGGCAAGGACGCCGGGGACGGGACCGAGGCGGTCGAGGCCACCCGGGAACCCAACTTCCTGCTCGCGAAGCCGGAGAAGCGGCTGCTTCGCTGGATCGCGGCCCGCCTCCCGCGCCGGGTGCTTCCGGACGACCTGACGATCCTCGGAGTCGCGGCATCGCTGGGCATCTGCGTCGCCTACCAGCTCTCGAACGACTCCAGCGCCTGGTTGTGGGCTGCGAGCGCCCTGCTCGTGGTGCAGTGGTTCGGGGATAGCCTCGACGGGACGCTGGCCCGGGTGCGCGGGATCGAGCGGCCGCGCTACGGCTACTACGTCGACCACCTGGTGGACGCGATCTCCACGGCTGCGATCGGGATCGGCCTGGGCCTCTCCCCGTACATGCTCCTGTCGGTCGGGACGCTGATCGTGGTCGCCTACCTGATCCTCTCGATCAACGTCTACCTCGAGAGCCAGGCCTTCGGCCGCTTCTCGATCGGCTACGGCCTGATCGGGCCAACGGAGATGCGCCTGATCCTGATCGCGCTGAACACCGCGCTCGTGCTCGGCGACGGTCTCGCGTTCGAGGTTGCGTCGGTGAATCTCACCGTGCTCGATCTGATCGGCCTGGGGATCGCCGGCGGCATGATCGTCCTGCTCGTGGGGCGCGCGATTCGCAACCTCAGGGAGCTCGCGACGGCCGAACCGGCCGCTTCGCGGCGCTGAGAGGCTCTTTTCGACGACTTTTTCCCGCAGATAGCGGGAACACGCCTTGCAGACCCCGACGCCTTCCTCTAGGTTGACAATTGCAGCCGGGAGAGAGAAGAACCACTAAGCCAGTGGGCTCCGATCTCGAAGGTGACGAAGAGGCTTATTTCGCTCGAAGGCTACGAGCGAGGCAGGCAAGACCGTCACCCCCGGCCGCGTTTTTTGTGCGTGGTTGGCCCGTAGGCGTCCATCACCGGAGCGTCCGAACCCCGCTCTACCTTCCGAATCGCGGCGAGCGCCGTCGGCCCCGGGAGACCTGCCACCCCCGATGCCGCGCGACCGGGGCGCACAGCACCCAGGGAGCAGGGCGCCAAGGGCCGTCACCCCGGAACAGGCCTGCGGCTAGCCCGCCCTCTCCCACCACGGCTTCGCCGTTCGTCCCCCGGGTACGTTCCCGGCATGGCCGAGCGGGTCCTCACCGAGCGCGAGCTGAACCGGGCGCTGCTCGCGCGCCAGGGGCTCCTGGAGCGGGGGAAGGGCTCGATCCCGAAGACGCTCGAGCGCATGGGCGGACTTCAGGCGCAGTACGCGCCCTCGATGTACATCGGGCTGTGGTCGCGGATCGACGGATTCGAGCGCGACTCGCTCACACGATCGCTCGAGCGGGGCTCGGTGGTCCAGGGCACACTGCTTCGCGCGACGATCCACCTCGTCTCCAAGGCCGACTACTGGCCGTGGGCCCTGGCCGTTCGCGAGGCCCGGCGCGCCTCCTGGTCGCGGACGCCGTGGCGCAAGGAGGTCTCCACTCGCCAGCTCGCCTCGGTCGCCCGCAGCGTCGAGAAGCGCTTCGCCGGCGACGAGTTCGAGCAGACGGAGCTGAACGAGATGCTGGAGGGCCGCAAGCCGCGGGTGAGCGTCTGGCGCAACGGGATCATGCTGTGGCTGGATCTGGCGCGGGTCCCCCCGTCGGGCACCTGGGAGCGCCGTCGCGCCGACCGGTACGCGCTGGCGAAGGACTGGGTCGGGCCGGAGAAGTCGAGCGAGGCGAAGGGGGTCGAGCTGCTCGTCAAGCGCTACCTCACCGGCTTCGGCCCGTCGACCGACGCTGAGGTCGCCGACTGGGCCGGCCTTTCGCGCAAGGACGTTGCGCCGGTGCTGGAGCGCGTGGCCCAGCGCCGCTTCGAGGCCGAGGACGGCGCCGCGCTGTTCGATCTCCCCCGAGCGCCGCTGCCCGATCCCGACACGCCGGCCCCCGTCCGCTTCCTGCCCACGTGGGACGCGACGCTCCTGGTGCACGCACGGCGCACCCAGATCCTGCCGGAGGAGCACCGCTCGAAGGTCTTCAGCGTCAAGACGCCGCAGTCGGTGCCGACGTTCCTCGTCGACGGCCAGGTCGCCGGCACGTGGAGGTACGAGAAGGGGAGAGTCGCCACCAAGCCCTTCGGTCGCCTCGACGCGGCGGCGAAGCGCGAGCTGAAGGCCGAGGCCGACCGCCTCGCCGAGTTCCACGCATAGACTCGCGCTCGATGCCCGTCGACAACCGGATGTATGACCGCCTGAACTGGTGGGACGAGAACGCGTGGATCCACCTGCTGCGGACGTCGCTCAACCCCGCGCGGTTCGGCTACCTGATCGAGGTCGCGACGCAGCACGGCCTCGACCCTGCCGCGTCGGCGGCGCTCGACGTCGGCTGTGGCGGCGGGCTGCTCGCCGAGGACGTCGCCCGCGCCGGCTTCGCCGTCACCGGAGTCGATCCATCTGAGCCCTCGCTGGAGCGAGCCCGCGAGCACGCGTCCGCCGAGGGGCTCGACATCACCTACGTGGAGGGCACGGGCGAGGACCTCCCGGTCGATGACGCCTCGTTCGACCTCGTCTATTGCTGCGACGTCCTCGAGCACGTCGACAGCGTCCCCGCCGTATTGGCCGAGATCCGCCGGGCGCTGAAGCCCAGCGGCCTCTTCGTCTACGACACGATCAACCGGACCCTGGCCTCGAAGCTGGTGGCGATCAAGGCTTTCCAGGAGTGGGAGTCGACCCGCTTCGTCGATCCGAACCTGCACGACTGGGACATGTTCATCAAGCCGAAGGAGCTCGACCGCGACCTGCGGGCGGCCGGGCTCGAGCCGCGCGGGCAGGAGGGGTTCAAGCCGAGGGCGAACCCGGTCAGGCTGTTCCGCGACATGCGGGCCCACCGCCGCGGCGACATCAGCACGTCCGAGTTCGCCACGCGAGCAGTGATGAAGCGCAGCCGAGACAAATCGGTCTCCTACCTCGGTCACGCGGTCCCGGCCTAGCCCGACCCCCCTCGCGGGGGCCTCTTCCATTGGCGAGGTCAGGTCCAGGTCGGGTCGCTGGCGAGCGGGCAGTAGCACTCATTTGGGGCGCTGACGAAAACATGGCCAGCGAGCGTGCCTGAATAGGACCACATGGCGCACTGTGTGGCGGTTACCCGACTGATCGTATTGCTGCTTCCCGCACAGACAATGACGGAGGAGTCGGAACCGGCTGTCCACGCAGCTCGCGCCGCCTGAGCCATTGCGAGGCTGTAGGTCGACGCGTTGCCGGGAGTTCCGAGCGGATCGCAGCTGTAGTAGTTCTGCCCGACGCCGTTCTGGTGGGTCACTTGGCACGAGCTGCCGCAACAGCCGGGCGTGGCGCACTCGCACCCCGTCGAGTTTGCCCCGGTCTGATCGCAGTTCGCGAAGCCCGGGTCGCAGGTGTACGCGCAATGGCCCCCGCTGCAAACCGCGGACGGGGCGTGAAGGGTGCCGCAGACCACGCCACAGGCACCACAGTTGTTCGGGTCGTCCTGGAGGTCGCGGCACGACTTCCCGCATTTTGTGAAGCCCCTGCTGCACTTGCACTTGCCGTGCTGGCAGTGGGCGTGGTTGGGGCAGCACTTTCCGGAGCAGCGGCGCGCCTTCGGGCACCTGGCGAGGGCCGAGTCGGCGAAGAGAGCGCTTGGCAGCACCACCCCGAGGCCGACTCCGGCGAACCGCTTCAGCGCGGTGCGCCGCGAGATGGTGCCCGTCGCGAGGTCCCGGGCGATCGCGTCGAGGTGCAACCCCTGCGGCATTTGGCCCATCCTCTCACCCGGCGCCGGGCCGGTCAACCCCGAGCACCCGGACGCATGGCGGCTGATCCGAAGCGCATCGCCGCCTTCGCGGCGGACGTCGTCAAGGCGGTCCGCAAGACCTGAGTGACTTAAGGTCCGGGGATGAGCGAACGAGACTTCGACGTCGTCGTCTTCGGCGCGACCAGCGTGACCGGCCGCCGCGTGGCCGCGTACCTGGCGGAGCGTGCCGCTGAGGACGGGATTACCTGGGCGGCGGGCGCCCGCGACGCCGGCAAGGCCGCGAGCGTGCTCGAGGAGGAGGGCGTCACCGCGCCCGAGACGATCGTCGCGGACGTCGGTGACCCCGAGTCGCTGCTGGCGATGGCGAAGCGCGCGAAGGCCGTCGTCAACCTCGTCGGGCCCTACACGCTGTACGGCCGGCCCGTGATCGAGGCGTGTGTCGCGGCGGGCACCCACTACGCCGATCTCACGGGCGAGATCCCGTTCGTGCGGCGGATCCAGGCCGAGTTCGACGACGCCGCGCGCGAGGCGGGCATGAAGCTGGTCCAGGTCTGCGGCTTCGAGTCGCTGCCCCCCGACATCGCGGTCATGCTGGCTGCCGAGGCAGCCGAGGAGCGCTGGGACGAGGCGCTCGCGGAGGTCGACCTCGAGTTGCGGATGCTGCAGGTACCCACGCCGCCGCGGCCCTCCGACTACATCTCCGGCGGCACGTTCCAGAGCGTGGCCGCCATTACCGGTGACCCGGACTCGGCGTTCGCCACCGACTCCGCCTGCCTGATCGACGACGCCGCCTTCGCCTCGGAGGTTCGGCGCATCAGCCCGATCACCGTCGCCCCGCGCCGTGGCACCCGGGGCTCGGTTGTCGCGCCGATGAGCCCTGCCGCGTTCATCAACCCTGCGGTCGTCCATCGCTCGGCGGCGCTGCGGGCGGCCGCGGGCGCCAAGTCCGTGCCCTTCGTCTATCGGGAGGGCATGTCGATCGACGGGTCGGACGTGACCCTGCCGTTGCGCTACGCGGCCGCGGGCGCCATGGCCGGAACGCAGGCGGCGATGGGGCGCATCGCGCGCGGGAGCGCCTCGATGCGGAGCTCCGCGTCGAAGTTCCTCGCCAAGGCGCTGCCCTCGTCCGGCGCAGGCCCCAAGGAGGGCCGACTGGAGCCCTGGCGGTGGCGGATGGACGTTCGCGCCCGCACGGAGGCCGGTAACGAGGTCCACGTCGAGGCGGACTCGGAGGCACACCCCGGCTACCTCGCCACCGCCCGCATGCTGGGCGAGGCCGGCCTGCTGATGGCGGAAGACGGCGCGACGCCGGAGGGCTCCGGCTGCCTCACGCCCTCCGCGGCCCTGGGCAGCGCCAGCGCCCCACGCTTCGACCGCGCCCGCCTACGATTCTCCGTCAGCGCCTAGCCAGCTGACTCGCCTGCGTACTTATGTGGGTGCCGACCCCCCTAGCCCCGCAATCGCTTCGCGACCGCCCGGAGCGTCGCCTCGACGTGGTCGCCTCGTAGCGGATCTGGGCGTGAGTGAAGCGAAGCGGTGTAAGCCCCGCGGCCGTGTGCGCCTGGTCGCGGAGCCTGTCGCGGGCCTGTTGGGCAGGAGTCCGGTGGTAGCGGAGGCCGTCGGTTTCGACGACCAAGCCCAGATCCGGCCAGTAGAAGTCAACCCGGAAGCCGTTCACCCGCTCCCGGGTGACTGGCGACGGTAGGCCCAAGCGCCGGACGATTGGGATGAAGCGCCGTTCCAACTCCGAGTCAGTGAGGAGGAACGTGTGGCGGTCGAGCAGCTTCCGGAGCGGAGCAACACCCCGCCGCGGGCGGGCCGACTCCAGGTGCGTCCTCAGCGACGCCGGGGTGAACAGATCACGCTTGTCTCCCTCATTGATCGCTGCCTCGAGCGCGCGTGGCGTAAGCCTCGCCGCGATGTCGATGAGCGTGGCCATGGCCGTTGTCGTGGGATGCCGTCCTCCTCGGTTATGTCCGCCGGCCGAAGCACGGAGCGCCGGTGCACGCAGCAGGCCCCTGCCGCGCGGGTCCTTCGACAGCGGAACCGAGACCTCGATCACTGCTCGGGGCTTCTCGATGAGCCGCCACAGTTCCGCGGCGCTGAAGTGACTCAGGACTGCTCCCGGCCCGCAAGCGAGCACCGCGGCCATGAACTCGCCCTTGCGCGTCAGCTCGGGCCGGCCCACGGCATAGACGCCGCGTCGCACGGGTGCAGTCGGCCCCGTCGCGACTCGCCACTTGATCGCCTCCACGGTGAACCCAAGCCCCAGAAGCTGCGCCCGCGAGACCACCCCGTGCTGCCGCCGGACCAGTGCCCAGAAGGCCGCGAGCACCGATTGCGCGTATTTGGTGCGCCATGACCCCGCGGAACCCCGCAATGGATGGCGCCGCCCCTCGAGACTGATAGGACCTCCGCGCCGTGAAGGTCGATGCCGGGGGCTATTCAGCGACCGTCGATGCCGCCGGCGAGTCGGCTCGTCAGGCGGAGGCCGACTCCTACGACGGCTGGTGGGCGGTCGAGACGCAGATCGACCCGTTCCTCGGCTGCGCCGTGGCCGCCGAGCGCACGGAGCGGGTGGAGATCGGGACCGGGATCGCGGTCGCGCTGGCTCGTAACCCGATGACGGTGGCCCTTCAGGCGAACGACGTCCAGGCGCTCTCCGGGGGGCGCTTCGCCTTGGGCCTCGGGTCGCAGATCAAGCCGCACATCACCCGCCGCTACTCGATGCCGTGGTCGAAGCCCGCGGCGCGCATGCGGGAGTTCATCCTCGCGATCCGGGCGATCTGGGACACGTGGGCGACCGGAGCCAAGCTCGACTTCGAGGGCGACTTCTACACGCACACGCTCATGGCGCCGTTCTTCGATCCCGGCCCGAACCCGCACGGGAACCCGCCGATCCTGCTGGCCGCTGTCGGTCCGCTGATGACGCGAGACCGCGGGCGAGGTCGCCGACGGCGTCCTCATCCACGGCTTCTCGACCGAGCGCTACCTGCGCGAGGCGACGCTGCCCGCCCTCGAGAAGGGCTTCGAGAAGGCGGGACGCAGCCGCGACGGCTTCGAGATCACGGCGCCCGCGTTCGTCGTCGCCCGCGACACCGAGAAGGAGATCGCGGAGGGCGTCGAGTTCATCCGCAACCAGATCGCCTTCTACGGGTCGACGCCCGCCTACCGCCCGGTGCTCGAGCTCCACGGCTGGGGCGAGCTCCAGGATGAGCTTCGAAGGCGATGACCAAGCGCGGGGAGTGGGACTCGATGAGCGGACTGATCGACGACGAGGTGCTGAACACCTTCGCGGTCGTCGGCACCCCGGAGGAGGCGGTCGCCGAGGTGAAGCGCCGCTACGGCGACATCGCCACCCGCATCCAGCTCGCGATGCCGGAGGACCGCGACGAGGCGCGCTGGCGGGCACTCTTCGACGAGCTACGTAAGACTTAGGCGATGGGCTACCGGGAGCAGCTTCCTCAGCTCGAGGGCGACCTTTTCCTCACGGACGGGGGAATCGAGACGTCGCTGATCTTCCACGACGGCCTCGACCTGCCGCTGTTCGCGGCGTTCACCCTGCTGAAGGACGACGAGGGCACCGAGGCGCTTCGCCGCTACTACGGGCCGTACACCGAGATCGCCGCCGACAACGGCCTCGGCTTCGTGCTCGAGAGCCCGACCTGGAGGGCCAGTCCCGCGCTGGGCGGAGGAGCTGGGCTACTCGGCCGGAGGAGCTCGACGCCTTCAACCGCAAGGCGATCGCGCTGATGGCCGAGATCCGCGACGAGCACCTCGCGTTCCCGACCCCGTTCGTGATCAGCGGCTGCATCGGCCCGCAGGGCGACGGCTACAGCCCCGAGGAGATCCTGAGCGCCGACGCGGCGCAGGAGTACCACTCGACGCAGATCAACACGTTCGCCGACACCGAGGCCGACATGGTCACCGCGGTCACGATGACCTACGCGGACGAGGCGATCGGCATCGCGCGCGCCGCGAAGGAGGCCGGGCTGCCGGTCGTCCTCGCGATCACGCTCGAGACCGACGGGCGCCTGCCCTCCGGCCAGGCGCTCGGTGAGGCGATCGAGGAGATCGACGCCGCCACCGACGGCTACGCCTCCTACTTCATGATCAACTGCGCGCACCCGACGCACTTCGAGGACGTGCTCGACTCCGAGGCGCCGTGGGCCGGGCGGATCCGCGGCCTACGCGCGAACGCCTCGACCATGAGCCACGCGGAGCTTGACGAGGCGGAGGAGTTCGACGACGGCGACCCCGCCGATCTCGGCGCGCGCTACGGGGCCCTGCGCGAGAAGCTGCCCGCGCTGAACGTGATCGGTGGATGCTGCGGGACGGACAGCCGCCATGTGGCGGCCGCCTGCTCCGCTTTCAGTTCCGGCTAGACGCCCTGCCGTAGCGGCCGGCGCTTAGGCCTCGGAGTAGGCGGGCTCGCGCCGCCCGCTCGTCCCTCGGGCTCGGGCTGGTCGCCTTCACCCTCGGGCTCCATGCCCGGCTGCATGGCCTCCTCGGAGACCTCCTCGCAGACGAAGATCCCGACCACGATCGAGGCGACGACCAGCGCCGCTGCGATCACGAACGCCACGTGGTAGCCGCCGGTCACCGCGGAGGCGAAGGAGTCGCCGTTCGCGGTCAGCGTCTCCGTCCGGTCCGCCGCGACCGTGGCGAGCACGGCGAGGCCGATCGCACCGCCGACCTGAGCGGAGGTGTTCACCAGTCCGGAGGCGAGGCCCGCGTCCTGGGGGGTGGCGCTCGACATGGCGAGCTTCATGAGGGCCGGGAACGAGGTTCCGGCGCCCAGGCCCAGGAGGATCATCTGCGGCAGCAGGTCGACCGCGTAGTTGGCGTCCGTTCGGGATCCGCGCGAACCAGCAGCAGCGACAGACGCGATCAGCACCAGCCCGGGGATCATCACCGTCTTCGGGCCGTAGCGCATCACCAGCTCGATCGGAGAACTTGATCGACATCGTGCCCATGACCAGGGTGGCGGGGAGGAAGGCGAACCCGATCTCCAGCGGGCGAGTAGCCCTTGACCTGCTCCAGGTAGAGCGAGCCGAGGAAGAACGTGCCGAACATCCCGGCGACGGCCAGGGCCTGCACCAGGTTCGCCCCGGCGATGTTGCGCTCGCGGAAGATGCGCAGCGGCATCAGCGGGTTCGCGGCGGTGGCCTCGCGAGCGATGAACGCCGCGCAGAAGCGCCAGCGAGACCGCGCTCAGCAGCAGCGCCTGGCTCGAGCCCCAGCCCTGCTCCGCCGCGGGCTTGACGATCGTGTAGACGCCAAGCATCAGCGACGAGGTGATGAGCACGGCGCCCGGGACGTCGGCGCCGCTGCCGAAGCCGATCCCCTTGTCGCGCTCGAGCAGGCGATTGGCGAAGCACCGCGGTGGCGATCCCGATCGGGATGTTGATGAAGAAGATCCAGTGCCAGTTGATCGGTTCGGTCAGCACGCCGCCGGCGAGCAGGCCGATCGAGCCGCCGGCCGAGGCGACGAACGCGAAGACGCCGATCGCCTTCGCCTGGTCCCGCGGCTCGGGAAACATCGTCACGATCATTCCCAGGACGACCGCGGAGGTCATAGCGCCGCCGACGCCCTGGATGAACCGGGCGCCGACCAGCACCTCCTGGCTCTGGGCGACGCCGCAGAGGAACGAAGCGCCGACGAAGACCGCCAGGCCGACGAGGAAGATGTTCTTGCGACCGAGGAGGTCGCCGAGGCGCCCGGCGAGCAGGAGCAGCCCGCCGAAGGCGATCAGGTAGCCGTTGACGACCCAGGCCAGGCCCGGACGCGGTGAACCCGAGGTCCTCCTGAATCGACGGCAGCGCGACGTTCACGACGGTGATGTCGAGGACGATCATCAGCATCCCCGTGCAGAGCACGTAGAGGGCGATCCAGCGTTGTCTGTCGTTCGTGTCGGTCGTCATTGGGTCCTCCTGTTTTAGCGAAGGGCTTTCCCGTTACGACCGTGGCACCCGCTGAAAGTCATCGGTGGACTAAGCCGATCCGGCGGACGCACGGCCTCGTTTCGGCTGCCAGAGCGCGATTTCGGCTCCCGCGGGCGTCGCGATCACACTGCGCCACCCGATCGGGCCCTCGCGGGGCTCCAGCGCCACCCGGGCGCCCATCGTGCGCGCGTGGTCGGTCACCTCGGCGATGTTCGTCGACCTCGACATAGGGGAGCCACAGCGGCCGCTTGGTCGGGCACTCGACCATGCCGCCGCCCACGCCCCGGCTGAGCCCGAGCGACCAGTACGTACCGCTTCCCGTCTCCACCGCCGTCGGGCGCCAACCGCAGAGGCCGGAATAGAACGACGAGGCCTCCTCGAGGTCGTCGGTGTGCAGCTCGAGGTGAACGACGGGTTTGGCGGCAGCCGAATCACTTCATACGTAGCGACCGAGGCCGTGCGTGAAATTCATCGGTGGCGATGATTCGAAAGGCACCGATCCGTCTACCCTCACGGACGATGAGCACGACAGAGACGGAGACGCGAGCACGATCGCGAGCTGCTCGCGGCCGCCCAGAAGGGCGACGAGGGCGCCTTCAACCGCCTGATCGAGGGCCGCCGCCGCGAGCTTCACGCCCACTGCTACCGGATGCTCGGCTCGGTTCAAGACGCCGAGGACGCGATGCAGGAGGCGATGCTCCGCGCCTGGCGCGGGCTCGCGCGGTTCGAAGGACGTAGCTCGCTGCGCTCCTGGCTCTACCGGATCGCCACCAACGCCTGCCTCGACGTGATCGGCAAGCGCCCCAAGCGGGTGCTCCCCGTGGACTACGCGCCGGTCGCCGACCCGCAGGACGGCCCGGGCCAGCCGGTGGTCGAATCGGTGTGGGTCGAGCCGTACGCGGACGAGATCCTCGAGCTCGAGGACGCCTACGAGGCGCCCGACGCCTCCTACGAACAGCGGGAGGCCGTCGAGCTGGCCTTCGTCGCGGCGCTGCAGAACCTGCCGCCCAACCAGCGGGCCGCGCTGATCATGCGCGAGGTGCTCGGCTTCAGCGCGAAGGAGACCGCCGAGTCGCTCGACACCACGACGGCATCGGTCAACAGCGCGCTTCAGCGAGCGCGGAAGACGATGGACGACAACACCCCGGAGCAAAGCCAGCAAGCGACCCTTCGCGCCCTCGGCGACGAGCGCGTGACGGAGCTGGTCGAGGCCTACGTCGACGCATGGGCCGCGCGAGGACATCGACCAGGTCGTGTCCATGCTCGCCGAGGACGCCACCTTCTCCATGCCCCCGCTCGCCACCTGGTACGGCGGACCGGAGGGGCGCGAGAACCTCACGGCCTTCATGCACGTCGGGCCGCTGTCCGGCGAGTGGACGTGGAAGCCGATCCGGGTTCGAGCCAACGGCCAGGAGGCCCTCGCCTACTACGAATGGAGCGAGGAGGAGCAGGCCTATCTCCCGTTCGCCCTCAACGTGCTGACCTTCCGCGGCGAGGAGATCGCCGACGTCACCTGCTTCATCTGTCGCTCGACCGAAGCGACCGATCGAGAGCGGTACGGCCGCTACCCCGAGGAGCCGGTGGATCCCGCGATGCGCGAGATCTACTTCACCCAGTTCGGCGTGCCGGAGAGGCTCCCCGGCCCGTAGATGAGGAAGTGAGCGCCGAGGCGATCGCGCAGCTCCGCCGCTCGTTCGACGGGGCCGTGATCGGTCCCTCCGACTCCGGCTACAACCACCTGCGCCGGCCTTACAACGCGCTCATCGACCGGCGTCCGGCGCTGATCGCGCGCTGCTGGACCCGCGACGACGTCGCGGCCGCGCTCGCGATCGGCCAGGAGCACGAGCTCGAGATCGCCGTCCGGGGAGGCGGCCACAACCCGGCTGGCCACTGCGCGGTCGACGACGGGCTCGTCGTCGACCTCTCGCTGATGCGCCGGGTCGACGTCGACCCGGGCGCCCGCGTCGCACGCTCGCAGGGCGGAGCGACCTGGTTGGACTTCGACCGCGCGACGCAGGCCCACGGCCTCGTCACCCCAGGAGGCGTGGTCGGGACGACCGGGGTCACCGGCCTCACGCTGGGCGGTGGGATCGGCCACCTGACCGCGCAGTTCGGCCTCACCTGCGATGGGATGCTGGGCGCCGAGGTGCTCACCCCTGCCGGCGAGGTCGTCCGCGCTGGGCCGGATGGTGACGAGGAGCTCCTCTGGGGCCTGCGAGGCGGCGGCGGCAACTTCGGCGTCGCCACCGAGATCGAGTTGCGCCTGCATCCGCTCGAGCGCGTCCTCGGCGGCAGGCTCGTCTACGGCGACGCGGACCTCGCCGGGGCGCTTCGCGCCTACCGGGAGGTCGTGGCCTCGGCGCCGAACGACCTGAGCTGTACCGCGATGCTCACCCCGACGCCGCGACGGGCAGCTCGTGATGATCGCGTTCCCGTGCTACACGGGCTCCGACGCCGAGCCCGAGGGGCTGCGCCGGCTGCGGGAGGCGCCGGGCCTAGTCGAGGACGGCGTCCGAGCGCACAGCTTCATGGCCCAGCAGCACATGGTCAACCCCGACTACGGCGTCGACCGCACGTACTGGAAGGGCCACTTCGTGCGCGAGCTCGAAGACGAGCTGGTCGACCTCCTGGTCGAGCGGATGCGCGCCACGGGCCGCAAGGGCGGGCAGATCCTGATCGAGTCGCTCCACGGCGCGGCCAAGGAGACCGGGAGCCCCTCGACCGCCGCGGTCGGGTTCCGCGAGGCCGCCTTCAACCTCAGTGCAATGGGCGCGTGGGACGAGCCGGCCGACGACGAGGAAGGGATCGCCTGGACGCGTGAGACGGCGGCTGTGATGGAGCCGTGGACACTGACCGGCGGCGGCTACGTCAACTACATGCAGGCCGACGAGCCGATCGAGCGGGTGAGGGCGGCGTTCGGTGCCGATGCGTTCGATCGCCTGCAGGCCTTGAAGGGGCGCTACGACCCGGGCAACGCCCTGCGCCGCAACCAGAACATCCCGCCTCCGCGGGACTGACGCAAGCAAAAGGGCCGGCCCCTCGCGGGACCGGCCCTCAGTTGCTTCCTGGCTACCTGACGGTGGCTAGGGCTACCGGCTGATGACGGGGCTCGTCGCGCCCTTGCAGTCGGTGGTCTTCGGCACGTGGGCGTAGAACTTGCCCTTCTTGTAGCCGGAGTTACCGATCGAGTACATGGCGTCGGGGCCGTTCGGCTGAGCCGTGTCGGAACCGATCTTCTGGTCGGCCTGACGGTTCGGGCTCGCGCCGAGCATCTTGTAGACGTTGACCTTGCGGCCACCCTCGCAATCGGAGTCGGAGCTGTGGACGTAGCCGTAGTAGTCGCCGTTGGTGCCCTTGATCGACACGTCGGTGTCGGCCTTATCGGCGGCGGCGGCGCCGGTGGCGGCGAAGGCGCTGACGGTGACGACGGCGGTGGCGATGAGCGTCCTGATCTTCATTTTGATTTCGTTCTCCAGTGCCCGTGTCGGGCGGTTGATTGCTGTAGGAGAACCTTCGCCCCGAATGGCCCCGCGAACCAGGGGCCCTAGGCAGGGACGTTGGCCTCCCGGGGGGTGGTCTTTCTCACCCCTGGGGTCGGCGCTCGAGCACGAGGTGGGCGAGCTCCTCGGCCAGTGTCGGGGCCACCGAGTACTTGCCCGTGTCGACGGAGAAGTAGGAGTCCAGCCGGCTGATCCCGTGACGGTCGCGGCGATGGATGCTCGCCCCGGGGTCGTCGAGCAGCCCACGGCCCTGCGAGTACACCCAGCCGCCCTCGACTCGCACGTCCGTCGCCTTGCGCTCGATCTCCAGTACGCCGGGGACGAGCGCGCCGAGCCCAGCGAACGTCTCGGCTGCGATCCGCTCGCGGGCCGCGTCGTCGAGCACGGGCACCGGGGGCGGATCCACCGACTCGGCCCGCGCGAGCAGCCCCGCCGGGTACCACGAGACGTAGAAGTCGCGCCCGCCGTAGTTCTTGACATCCCCGTACGGCCCGACGGCGACGACCGCGCTGGGACGTCGAGGGGCGTCTCGGTGCGGACGAAGAGCGAGACCCGGTAGCGGTGCTGCTCGCCCTCGTCGGGTCGGTGGCCGACGGTGCGATCGATCGCCGGCCTGCCCTCCCAGAGGGCGTTGACGACGGCGTCGTAGGGGCCGTGGGCCTCGTCCCCGGCGCGGACCATCCACCGCTCGCCCTCGCGCTCGACCGCGCTCACCGCTACCCCGCAGGCCATCTCGACCGCGGGGGTGTCGCCCAGCGCGTCCACGAACGCATCGGCCACGAAGTTGGTGTCGACCGAGCGCTCGGGCACGCGCAGGCCGGCCGCGACGGCGTCCGGATCCGCCACCGCCTCGAGCTCGCCTGGATCGAGCTCTCGAACGCGGCAGTCGGTGACGTCCACGAGGTAGTCGCCGGCGCGGGGGTTGTCGCGAACGAGCGCCGCCAGCCGCTCGAAGTACTCCCGGGCTGCATCCGGCGGCGCGACCGAGCTTCGATGCAGCAGGTAGGTGTCGTCGGCCCTGGTCATCCGCTCGGCGCACGACGCGCCGGTCAGGCGCTCGACCTGCGATGCGAAGTCGAGGCCGCCGTCAAGTACGGAGCGCGCCGTCCCGAGCGATGGGTCGGCCGCATAGAGGAAGCCGAGGTGGATCTTGCCCTCGTTCCAGCGGCTGGCCCCGCGAAACGGCGCCTCCTCGCGCTCGAAGACGGTCGCACGCGCCCCCAGCCGGGCCAGATGGAGCGCCACCGACGAGCCCATGATCCCGCCGCCGAGGACGGCGACGGAGGGCTGGGCTGCCACTAGTGGTCGGTGTCGTAGGTGGCGGGGTCGAACGGCGCGCTCGCGAGCACCACGAGGACGGACCCCTCCTCGAGATAGCGCTGGCTCGCCCAGATGCCCTCGCCGATGTAGAGCGCGCCACCCTCCGGGGTGAGGGTCAGCTCGCGCCGAACGTCCCCGCGCCGGAGCTCAACGGACACCGACCCCGTCACGCAGGCGAGGAGCTGCGCGACGCCCTGGTGGCGATGGCCGCCGCGCGTCGTCCCGGCGGGCACGTCGCTGACGGCGAACGCGCGGCGGACGGGGAAGGGGACCGCCGAGAAGTCGAACTCGGTGAGCCTTCCCCGTCCGTCCACGTTGGGGGCGAACTCGACGAGGCGAACGTCCTCGCCGAAGCTCGCGTGCAGGTCCTCGGTCGCCCTCGCGGTCAGCACGAGGGCATCATAGGACCGCTACAGGTTCGTGATCTCGGTCAGGCGCACCGAGTTCCCCGAGGGGTCGCGGAACGAAGCGTCGATGCCGTAGGGCTGCTCGGTCGGCTCGTCGACGAACTCGACGCCCCGGCCCTTCAGCTCCTCGTAGGAGGCCCGGCAATCCTCGGTCGTGAGGAACACGGTGCCGGCGAAGCCCTTCGCCATCAGGCTCTCGATCTGCTTCTTCGTCTCCGCGTCGAGCACCGGCTCCCCGGGGATCGCCATGAGGACGATGTTGACGTCCTCCTGGCCGGGCGGCGCGACGGTGAGCCAGCGGAAGTTCCCCATCTCCGGCACGGTCACGTCGGAGCGGACTTCAAGGCCGACCCTGTCGGTCCAGAAGGCCAGCGCCTCGTCCTGGTCGTGGACCCAAAGCTGGGCGGTTGCGATTCTCATGTGGTCCTCCTCGTCGGTTGACTTACGAGGAGCACGCTAGTTGGGCGCGAGGGCCCTGTCTTCTCCAAACGTGCTGTCCTTCGCGCGCCCGTAGACGCGCCTGACGCACGCGGGGACCAGCGCCTGGTTCGACGCCGGCGGGTACCGATCCCGGTACGCCGTGGGGGAGACGCCGTAGACGCGGCTGAAGCTGGTGGTGAACGAGCCCACGCTCGAGAGCCCGACCGACAGGCAGATGTCCAGCACGCTGCGGTCGGTGTTCCGCAGGAGGGCGGCCGCCCGCTCAAGGCGGCGCGCCAGCAGGTAGGCGTGCGGCGGCTCGCCGAAGGCGCGCTTGAACTCGCGGCTGAAGTGGGCCCGGGAGAGGCCCGCCGCGGCGGCGAGGTCGTCGACGTCAAGCGGGTCGAAGTAGCGCCGGTCGGCCAGGTCCCTGGCCCGCACCAGATGGCGCTCAGGGGGAACGAAGCTCACCGGCTGATTATGGCGACTTGACATGTGACCATAAGGTCACCTATACTCCAGGTATGGACGCGGTGTTCAAGGCGCTGGCCGACCCGACGAGGAGGGACCTCCTCGACCGGCTCTTCGAGGAGGACGGGCAGACGCTCGGCTCCCTCGATGAGGGCCACGACATGACCCGCTTCGGCGTCATGAAGCACCTTCGGGTGCTCGAGGAGGCCGGACTGATCACCACCCGCAGGCGCGGGCGGGAGAAGCTCCACTTCCTGAACGCCGTCCCGATCCAGCAGATCCAGGAGCGCTGGGTCAGCAAGTACGCAGAGCCCTGGGCGGCGACGCTCACCGGGCTGAAACGAGCAGTTGAGGAGGACTAGAAGATGGAAGCGTCTGAGGACAGCTACTCCCCGGAGAACTACGCGGTCGTCGATGGTCGCGGCACCCTGACGGTGTTCGAGATCTACATCAAGGCGACGCCCGAGCGCGTCTGGGAGGCGATCACCGACCCGCAGATGCGAGCGAAGTACTCGTTCGGCGTCGAGACGAGGTCGGACTGGACCCAGGGATCCAGCTACGAGGCCGGCGTCCCCGGGGTGATCGACATCTCAGCGGGCGAGAACCTCGAGGTCGACCCGCCGCGGAAGCTCGTCCAGAGCATGACCGCACTGTGGAGCGACGAGGTGAAGGCCGCCGGGAGCTCGCGCGTGACGTGGGAGCTGACGCCGGTCGGTGGCTCGACGCAGCTCACCGTCACGCACGACGAGCTCCCCGAGGGCGCGAATAGCGAGCTCTGGGGCGGATGGATGATGATCCTCTCCGGCCTCAAGACCCTGGTGGAGACGGGCGAGCAGCTCGACACGCCGGGCTCGCTGCGCTATTCGGGCGCGAGCGCCTGATCGTCAGCGAAGCGGCTTGCGCAGGAATACGACCGTCGCGGTCCCGAACCGCCGGCGGTCGTATTCCTCGTAGCCGATGCGCCGGTAGAGCGCCTGGTTCTCGGTCATCAGCTCGTGGGTGTAGAGGTAGATCGAGTCGAACCCCGCCCGGCGCGCCTCGGACTCGGCGTGCTCGAGCAGCGCGCGCCCGATTCCCGTCCCCTGATGGGCGGGGTCGACTGCGACGTTGTCCACCAGAAGCCCTCGTCGTCGGTCCCAAGCGCCACGAGGCCCGACGATCTCCCCACCGTCCTCGGCGACGGTGACGTCGTAGTCGCGCACGACCTCGTCGTAGTCGTCCCTCATCGGCCGCGGCTTCATGCCGATCCGCTCGACGTAGTGGCCGTAGGCGGCGTCAACCAGCTGGGCGAGCCGCGCGGCGTCTGCGCGGTGGCGGGCCGCAGCTCCATGCCGATCAGGCCTCCACCTCGGCGAGCCGATCCTCCAGGAACCGCCGCTCGGGCTCGGAGCGCACGAGCTCGAGCGCCCGCTCGTAGGCCGCCCGGGCGTCGTCGGTGTGGCCGAGCCTGCGCAGGAGCTCCGCGCGCGTGGAGTGCAGGTAGTGGTAGGAGTCGAGCTCGAGGCCCTCCACCAGATCGAGCGCAGCCTCGACGTCGCCGGCCTCGGCGATCGCGGCGGCCCGGTTCAGCTCGACGACGGGCGAGCCCGTGAGCCGCGAGAGCTCCCCGTACAGCGCGGCGATCTGGGGCCAGTCGGCGTCGGATTCGGCGTGAAGCGAGGCGATCGCGGCCTGCAGCACGTACGGACCCCGCCCACCCAGGGAGAGTCCGCGGTCGAGCGAAGCTCGCCCCCTCGCGATCTCGCCCTCGTCCCACAGCGAGCGGTCCTGGTCGCGCAACAGCACCACGGTGCCGTCGGCGAACCGGGCGTCGCGCCGGGAGTCGTTCAGCAGCATCAGCCCGAGCAACGCATGGACCTCGGGCTCGTCCGGCATCAGCTCTGCGAGCGCCCGTCCGAGCCGGATCGCCTCGGCGGCCACCTCGCCGCGACCCGCGTAGCCCTCGTTGAAGATCAGGTAGACGACGCCGAGCACCGCGTCCAGCCGGTCCGGGAGTTGATGCGCCGGCGGGACGCGGAACGGGATGCCGGCCGCCCTGATCTTGTGCTTCGCGCGCACCAGCCGCTTCGCCATCGTCTCGTCGGCGACGAGGAAAGCGCGGGCGATCTCCTCCGTGGTCAGCCCGCCCAGGGTTCGCAGAGTCAGCGCGACCTGCGCGTCGAGCGAGAGCGCGGGGTGGCAGCACGTGAAGACAAGCTCCAGGCGTTCGTCGGGAATCGCGCTATCGGGCAACTCGATCTCCACCGGCTCCGGTCTCTCCAGCAGACGCGTCTTCGCGGCGAGCGTGCGGTCGCGCCGGACCCGGTCGATCGCCCGGTTGCGGGCCGTGGTGATCAACCACGCGCGCGGGTTCTCGGGAGTCCCATCGTGCGGCCAGCGCTCGGCGGCGACGGTAAACGCCTCCTGAGCGGCGTCCTCGGCGAGCTCGAAGTCGCCGAGGATGCCGATCAGGCTGGCGAGGACACGGCCCCACTCGTCGCGGAAGACCTCGTCGAGGATCGCTACCACTCCGTGATCGGGCGAACCTCCACCGCGCCGCCCAGCCGGGCCGCCGGGATCCGTGCCGCCAGTGCGATCGCGGCGTCGAGGTCGTCGGCCTCGTAGATCAGGTAGCCGCCCAGGGCCTCCTTCGTCGCCGCGAACGGGCCGTCGGTGGCGAGCGTCTCGCCACCCGAGACGCGGACGGTGGTCGCCGTCCCCGGGTCCTCCATCTGCAGGCCGGGCGTTACGCCGGGCGTCTCGTTGATCGCCTTGTAGTCGGCGAAGACGGCGTTCTGCTCGTCCTCGGAGAGCGTCGCCCACGCCTCGGGATCGCGCGGCGTCGGGGCATCGCCCTGGTTGATCAGCAGGATGTACTTCATCGCTTCCTCCTCGGTAGGTGGATTGTCGCCGTGTAGACGAACCGAGGAGGCTGAAATGGACAGCGGCCTCAGACGAATCGCTTGACGAACTCCAGGGCCGTCTCCGCGACCTCGCGCCAGCCGCTGTCGATCGTCAGCGAGTGACCGCGGTTCGGCATCTCCTCGATCTCGGTCACGGCCTCGACGAGCTTCTGGCGCTTATAGGCCGCGTTGGCGATCGCCCAGGGGACGGTGTGGTCCTTCTCACCGCTGATGATCAGCAGCGGCCCGCGGTCGGGGTTGCCCGGATCGAGCTTCGCCTCCGTCACGGGGTTGAGGTTGGCGTTCGCCATCTCCATCAAGGCGCTTCCGGGCGCCGCTACGTGGTCGGTCTCGTACAGCTGCTTCGCCTCATCGATCGTCGAGCTCGTTGGCGAATCCCGTACTTGAACTGGTCGCGCGTGAGGCTCACGGCCCTGCGCCGCGACTCCGGCCGAGCTCCGCAAGCTTCAGCTCACGGCGCTGCCCGTCTACGTCACGCATGACGAGTACATGTTCCTGCGCACCCTCCAGTCCTACGAGACGGCCTTCGCCCTCGTCGCGGTGCAGGTCCGTACGGCGATCGCCGCCCTGGGTCGCGGCGACGCCGAGGCGGCAGCCCGCGCGATCGAGGCGGCGGAGCTGACCATGCGCGAGTCCTCGCCGCTGTTCTCACTCGTCGGGACGATGCAGCCCGAGGCCTTCCTCGACTTCCGCCAGTACACGGATGGCGCCAGTGCGATCCAGTCACGCAACTACAAGCTCGTCGAGAGCCTGTGCCGCACCCCGGACTCGGACCGGCTCGAATCCCCCGCATTTCGCTCGGTCCCCGAGGTGCACGCGCAGGTCGTCGCCGGCCAGCCGAACCTCGACGACGCGCTGGTGAGGGCCACCGCGTCAGAGCTGCTCACCGCCGAGGGTTACGCCGCCGTTCGCGCCGCGATGGACGGCTTCGAGGCGGCAATCCTCAAGTGGCGCAAGACCCACCACAGCATGGCCGCGCACATGCTCGGGGACCGTCGCGGCACGGGCTACACGGAGGGCGTCGGCTATCTGGCCGCGGTCCGCACGATTCCGGTCTTCGACGCCGAGCCCCGCTGCCCGTTCGGCCACGACGCCCCCCGCCCCCGGGACGACGACTCGACGGATACCCATCGGCCGCCGTCCCGCCGGACTTGGCGGCCGGTGCTGCCGCGGCTAGCCCCCGCCAGCTAGCGGGTCAGACTGTCCGCGTCGTTGGGGCGTCCGGCTCCTGCTGCGCGTTAGGGGCGTCCGGCTCCTCCCGCGCGTCAGCGTCCGGATCGATCTCCTCGGCGTGTTCCGCGTGGGCGGTCGCGGTCGCCCGCGCCTGCTGGGCCGCCTGCGCGCGCTCCTCGGCTTCCGCCGCCTGTCGACGTGCTGTTGCGGCCTGCTCGTCGGCCACGGCCGCTTCCTTGTTGGCCGTCATCTCGTGCATCTCAGCTTCCTCACGGTGCTGCGCTGCTACTTGGCGCCGGTCATCGAGCCGCTGCGCCTGCTTGCGCCTTCCGGCGAAGTAGATCAGGGCCAATGCGACGACAACGGCGATGACGATCAGGACGATTGCGAGAGTGCTCATCTTCGATTCCCTTCAAATAGAGACAAAGTCTGCTGAGACCCCCTACCCCCGGAGGCCGAGTTCAAGCGATCCCGCCCCGGAACCCCACCGGTTCTTTGCGAGGTGTTGGGTCGGCCCCCTGGCTCAGTCGCGCCTGATCTCGTAGCGCAGCTCGACCATCCCGCTCTCGAAGGGCCGGGTGCCGGTGAGCTGCATCGGGCCGCCCGGAGGAGGGCGGTCGAACAGCGGCTTGCCCTCGCCGAGGATCACCGGGACGACGGTCAGGTGGAGCTCATCGAGGAGGCCCGCGTCGGCGAACTGCGAGGCGACGTTGCCTCCGCCAACGACCCACACGTTCTTGGAGCCGGCGGCCTCGAGCATCTCGCCGTGGATCTCCTCGACCTTGGCATCCACGATCCGCACGTCCACGTCGTCGCCCTCGGGCCGGCCGAGCTCGCGCGAGCTCAACACCCAATAGGGCTTCCCGGCATAGGGCCACTCGCCTCCGTGCTCGAGGACGAACTCGTAGGTAACCGAGCCGCTGACCAGCGCTCCGACCTCGGCGTAGAAGCGGTCGTAGGGGCCACCCTCGGTCATCGGGCCGGGCTCGGCGCCCTCGCCGTCGAAGCTGCCCTCATAACCCATGAGCCAGCCGATCCCGTCGTCGGGATCCGCGATGTAGCCGTCGAGCGTCGCCGCCGCGTAGTACTGCGTCCGTCCCATCCCCGACAACCTACGCGAGCGGCCCGCGCGGCGAGATCGGCGCCTACGGGCTACCGAGGTGGTCGAGCGCCGCCTCCATCAGCGCCGCGCGGTTTGCCGCTCCGGTCACGGCCTCGAGCCCGAAGCCGGTGTAGACCGTGTCGTCCGTAGTCGTGATCGGCGTCTCGACGAACGGAGCGCTCTGCGCCCGCTCCCAGCCGGTCTCATCCGACTGACCGCCGGGCCCCGCGGGCCCGGGCGGGCCGGGCAGCGTCCAGCCGTCCATCCCGGATTCGAACGACGGATCGGCCGAGTTGATCGGCGCGCCGCCGCTGTCCTGGAGCTCGAGCTCGTCGACCCAGGCGCCGAGGCCCTGGACGGCCGGGTCGCTGACCACCGAGACGGAGATCTCGACGTTCTCACCGTTGTAGGCCGCGGGTAGCGGCAGGGACCATTCCTGCCACCCGCCCGAATTGCCCGTGGCGGCGTTCCAGGAGCCGCTCGATCCGGTGGGGTCGCAGTCGTTCCCGCTGTCAATCTTCGTTTGGTAGTGGGCGAGGAACGGGTGGTTCGACTGCCAGTCGGACCCGTCGCCGCCGGACGGGCAGGACAGGCCGACGTCGTCCGAGGTGTTGTCGTCCTCGTCCGCGAGCGTGGTCCAGTCGTCCTGGCCCACGGTGTGGACCTCGACGAAGATGTAGTCGTAGTCCGGCTCGAGGTCGAACGAGGTCGCCAGCTTGAAGGTGGCGCCGCCGGCCGGCACGCTGAACGGCTTCAGCAGCCGCTTGTAGGCCGCGTCCGTCGCGCCCGCCGACAGGAACCAGTCCCCGTCATGTGGGTCGAACGGCGATGCGAACGGCCGGATCCACTCCGCCGCCGCGGCTGAGTCCGCGAACAGCGGGAACTCGGCCGGGGGGAGCACGGACGATGTGACCAGGAGCGTCGACGCGAAGTCGCCGTTCTCGGCCGAGTCCGGGCCCGTTGAACGTGAGGCTGAGCGGATCGAAGGGCCCCGTCGTTCCCTCCACGGGGAACGTCGAGTCATCCGAGGGATCGAGCCCCGCGCCGCCGACGTAGCGGTAGGCGCCCAGGTAGTACTGCAGGAAGTCGTCCTGCACGACGATGCAGGTCGGGTTCGCGTTCTGGCAGTACGTGCCCTCCTCGTCCTGGAAGGGGTTGTACGTGTAGCCCTCCGCGAAAACGCGCCCGGCGTTCTTGCCGGTGAAGAAGAGCTTGCCGCCGTCGTTGATGAAATCGCGGACGTTGTTCTGCGTTTCGACGGCGCGCTTGGTGATCCCGGAGCCGCCCGGGGCGTCGGGCTCGCGGGGCACGTAGTCGTCGCCCGTGTACCAGACGACGTGCGTGTAGTGGGAGAGGATGCCGAGCGGGTCGGGTGCCCGGCGCCCATGATCGTCCACGTCGTAGACGTCGTAGTCGACGCCCGCGGTGTCGAGCGCGTCCGTGTAGTAGTCGAGGTACTTCGGCCCAGCCTCCGGCGCCGGGTTCGGCTGCACGCCCGAGTAGTCCTCGTTGGAGAGGATCAGCACCGGGTTGTCTGTCTCGACCTCGGCGTCGTAGGTGAAGGCCTTCGACTTCTCGCCGCCGGCCGTGAACCACACCTTGACCTTGTCGCCCGGCTTCGTGTTCTTCACGGTGCCGCGCACCCGCTTGTAGAAGACGCCCGGATCCTTGTAGTAGCGGTCGCCTCCGTCGTAGATCTCGGTCGAAACGGTCTTCGTGTTCTTGCCCTTGATCTGGTACTTCATCTTCACGTTGCCGAGCTCGCGCTTGACGCGTGCCCCAACCGTCTGCGGGTCGCCAAAGGACTCGTCGAAGGCGTCGACGTCGAAGTCCGACGCCGTTGTTGTCGAGGTGCGAGCTCGGGTTCGCCGGGTCGCTGGCGGAGTGGGCGAGGTCGAGGATGAACGGGAGATGGCGCTGGAACTCCTGACGCACCTGCTGCGGCGAGTCGGGGTACTCGAAGCCGGTGTAGTTTTCGTCCTCGGCCGCCGTGCCCTCGGGCGTGAACGAGAGGACGTCCTGGGTGTTGTAGGCCCAGTCGGTGAAGTCGCCGTTCGTGATGTACAGGCCCGCCGATAGCTCCGGCAGGAACCCGGGGATTCCCGGCTTGAACGGATCGCCGGCCAGCGCCGTGAAGATCTCGTTGTCCGCGCTCGGAGTGTCCTGTTGGAACCCCTGCGGATACAGCAGCAGCTCAGCGGCGGTGTGGTCGTTCTTCTGGAAGACCGGGTGGATCTCCTCGAAGAGGGATTCCATCGCCTGCGTCTCGGGCTCGGAGGCGGGCTCCGGGCCGCGGTAGGTCTCCGCGCCCGGGTCGGGGGAGCTGCCGTCGTTGTCACGCCCCCAGTTCGAGCTGAAGTTGCGGTTGGGGTCGACGCCGTCGTTGCCGTCGATGACGTTGTTGTTGTCGTTGTCGGCCAGGTTCTTCCGCCAGAGGCGATGGCCGGGGGTGAACGTGTACTCGTAGCCGTCGGGGTTGTTCACGCATACGAACCACAGCTCGGTCGTGTCGACCAGCTTGGTGACCTCTTTGCCCGCGCTGGTGGTCTTGCCGTAGTTGTTGACGAAGTACTCGAGGGTGCGCCGGCAGGTCTCGCCGGCCAGCCACTCACGCGCGTGCTGCATCGCGTTGTAGAGGACGGCCGGGCGGTTCGAGATGTCCTCGCCCGTCGCGTCCTTGGTCACCTGGAGGGCGGTGATGTCGCGCCCGCCGTAGGTGGTGCCCGTCACGCGCTCGGCGACGATGTCGGGGTGATCCGCGAGCAAGCGGTCGTACTCCTCCGTGTACTGCTCCTTGTCGTCGCCCTCCACCGCGTCGTACTTCGTCCAGACCGTCCAGGCGGAGTCGTCGGCGTCGGCGGTCGGGTCGATCCCCTTCTGCTTGGCACTCGCGCCGTAGTTCGTGATGCGCTTCGCGCCCAGCTTCGCCACCTCGCCGCGGTAGGCGGCGACGTCGATCGTCCCACGGTCGAGGTCGCGCCCCTCCGTCACGTCGAAGCCCTGTTCCGCCAGCGCCTGAAGGTTTTCGGCAGTGGCCTTAACGCGGTAGGCGTTGAGTGAATCGGCGGAGGCGGAAGCAGCCGGAATGGCCATCGCCACGATGCCGACCAGGACGACGAAACGGACTTGGCGCATGTGCGCCTCCCTTGGGCGTGTTCTCCTCGGCTGTGCCGACGCCCCCCGCGAAAACAACCATACGCCGATCGGGGAAAAATCGTCCGCTCGCCGTACTAACTTTCCTGTAGGCAACCGAACGGAGGAGTCGTCATGGAGGCAAGGTCCGGTTCAAGCGGAGACTCAGGCTGGGCGGCCTTCGCCGGGGTCATCCTGTTCATCGTCGGTTCCCTGAACGCGTTCTGGGGGCTCGCCGGAATCCTCAACGACGACATCGTGATCGTTGGGGGCCAGGGAGCGCTCATCGCCGACATCACCCTCTGGGGCTGGCTCCACCTGATCCTCGGGTCCGTCATTGCGCTCACGGGCGTCGGCCTGCTCGGAGGCAGCAGCGCCGCGAGATGGCCGGCGATCATCTTCGTCTCCATCAACGCGATCCTGCAGATCGTCTGGTTCCCCGCCGCGCCGCTGTGGGCGTTCCTGATAATCCTGCTCGACGTGATGATCCTCTACCAGCTGACCGCACGCTGGGACGCCCAGGCCGGCTGGAACAACTGAGGCCGCTCACGCCCTTGCACGGCTCCCTGGCCGGCGCCGTGGGATCATTCGCCCATGGAACCGGCAAGCCTGGGACGCGATTTCGCCGCGGCGCTCGCGGATAAGGACTTCGAGCGCGCCGGCTCCCTGCTCGACCCGGAGGTCGACTTCCGCGCTCTGACGCCGAACCGTGCCTGGGAGGCGTCGGGCGCGTCCGCAGGTGGTCGCCGAGGTCCTGCCGTTGTGGCTCGAGGAGTCCGACCACGTGGAGGAGCTGCTCGAGGTCGAAAGCGGAGCCGTCTCCGACCGCCAGCGCGTCTCCTACCAGCTGCGCGGCCACAACGACGACGGCCCCTTCATCGTCGAGCAGCAGGCCTACTTCACCGAGAGGGATGGCCGAATCGACTGGATCAGGGTGCTCTGCTCGGGCTTCAGGCCCGCCTGATGGCCGGCGACAGGTGACCGCGATCCCCCCGGGGACGGTCAGATCTCCAGCCGCGACTCTTCGAGGTCGAGGTCGCGCTCGACCCGGCGCATGACCTCGGCCGAGATCAGGCCCTCGTTTCGCATCTGGACGATCGCGCCCCGCTGGGCCTCGATCACGTCGTGCATCAGCCGCTGGTAGGCGTGCGATCGGTCGACGATCCCGTCCTCGTCGTCCAAGTCGCCGCGCAGCGTGGCGAAGCGCCGGCGGCGGAACGCGTACATCCGGCGCATCCGCTCGACCGTCTCGGGACGCGTCCACTCCTCCTCGGCGAATCCGTCGAGCGCTTCGAGCGCGGCCTCGGCCGCCGCGATCCGGGCGGCGTGCTCCTCGGCCTCCTCCTCGCTGCCGTCGTCGACGACCCCGAGCCGGCGGATCAGCATCGGCAGCGTCAGCCCCTGGACGACGACCGTGAACAGGACGACGCAGTAGGCGAGGAAGATCACGAGGTCGCGCTCGGGAAACGGCGCGCCCGCGTCGGTCTCGAGCGGCAGCGCGAGGGCCGCGGCGAGCGAGACCGCCCCGCGCATGCCGGCCCAGGCCGACGACCACGCGGGGACCGGCGCCGACCCGCCGCTCGACCTGGCTCGGGCGGCGGTCGAGGACGCGGATCACGTACGGGGTCGTGAACATCCATAGGAACCGCGTCCCGACGACGACCGCGATCACCGCCAGCGCGTAGCCGGCCAGGGTCGCCTGCGTCGATCCCCGAGACGGCGTCGAGGATGCTTGGGCAGCTGCAGCCCGATCAGCACGAACAGCAGCGCGTTCAGCAGGAACACGATCAGCTCCCAGACCGCGAAGCCCTGGATCCTCATCTGCGCGGTCGAGATCTGCGGCGCCATCCAGCCGAGGTAGATACCGGTCGTGACCGCGGCGAGCACGCCCGACACGCCGAGCGCCTCCGCTGGGAGGTAGGCGACGAAGCCGCTGAAGATCGAGATCGTGATCTCGACGGGGATGTCGTCGAGACGCCGCCGAACCTCGGTGATCACGGCGCCGACGAGCAGCCCGATCCCGATCCCACCGACGACCGCGACGACGAACTCCAGGCTGGCGTCGAGGAGCGAGAAGCTGCCGCCGATCGCCGCCGCGACCGCGACCCGGTAGGCGATCAGCGCCGAGGAGTCGTTGACCAGGCTCTCGCCCTCGATCACGGTGACCAGACGGCGTGGAACGCCGAGCTCCCGCGCGATCGCCGTCGCCGCCACCGGGTCGGTCGGCGAGACGATGGCGCCGAGCGCGAACGCGACCGCCCAGGGCAGCCCGATGAGCTCGTGGCCGACCACCGCGACCGCGCAGGTCGTGAGCAGGACCAGCCCGATCGAGGTCAGGGAGAGCGCCCTGGCGTGCGCCTGCAGCGCCCGCAGATCGGCGAAGAAGGCCGCGACGTAGAGCAGCGGCGGCAGGAAGAGCACGAGCACGAGGTCGGGCTCGAGCTCGACCTCCGGGACGCCGGGGATGAAGCCGAGCGGGATCGCCCCGAGCACGAGCACGATCGGGTACGGGATGTCGAGCAGCTCGCGCGATCACGCTGAGCGCCGGGATCGACGACGCACAGGCCGAGGATCAGGAGCTCGGTCTCGTGCATCGCCTAAGCGTATGACGGCCTTCATCGAGCAGGCCAGGGCCATCTGCCTTACCGAGTACTCGCGGCTCCGCTTGAGGGGATACTGCAGCTGATGCCAGGCGCTGAGATGTTCCGCGCACCCGCCGACGCCTACGACCGATTCGTTGGGCGTTACGGCTCTGCACTTGCCTCAGCATTGATCGACTTCGCCGGCGTCGATGCTGGGATGCGGGCGATCGACGTTGGTTGCGGCCCGGGAGCGCTCTCGCGAGCCCTGGCGGATCGGCTCGGAGCGGCCCGCGTTTCGGCGGTGGATCCATCAGCTCCGTTCGTCGAGGCGTGCCGGGCGCGGGTACCCGGACTTGACGTCGTCGAGGCACCCGCCGAGGCGCTGCCGTTCGCCGATGACGACTTCGACGTCGCCCTCTCGCAGCTGGTCGTCAACTTCATGGACGATCCAGAGTCAGGTGTGCGAGAGATGGTGCGCGTGACCCGCCCCGGAGGAATCGTCGCCTCATGTGTCTGGGACTACGCGGGGGAGATGACGCTTCTGCGCGCGTTCTGGGATGCCGCCCGCGAGATCGCTCCCGATCGCGCAGCCGCTGCCGACGAGGGCGCGGTGATGCGCTGGTGCGGCGACGGCGAGTTGGACCAGCTGTGGCGCGCCGCCGGCCTCGACTCCGTTCGCTTCGGCTCGCTCACAGTCGCCGCGAACTACGCGGACTTCGAGGATCTCTGGTCGCCCTTCCCGACGGGCGTTGGCCCGGCCGGCGCATTCTGCAAGTCCCTCAGCTCCGAGGACCAAGCCGCGGTTCGAGCCGCACTACGGGAGCGCCTTGGCACCGGTGACGGTCCATTCGAGCTGACCGCGCGCGCCTGGGCGGTAGCCGGCACGGTTCAGGGCGACTAGGCCGACAAGCCCGGCGACCGCGGAGAGGCCGCCGGCGTAGGCGAGCGTGCCGCTCGGGCCGATCAACGCCACCAGCATTCCGCCGGCGGCGAAGGCGCCCAGCTCGGCGGAGTTACGGATCCCGTTGTAGGCGGAGAACACGCGGCCGTGCAGGCGCTCGGGAACGCGCGTGTGGATGAGGCTTCGGAACATGACGTTCTTCACCCCGTGTGCCACGCCGCCGGCGAACGAGCACGCGAGGAAGAAGCCGAAGCCGAGCCACAACGCGGGAAGGGCAAGGCCCGCACCCTGGACGGCGACGGCGAAAAGGCCGGTGGCGGCAACCGCGCCCGCCGCCACTCGGGGCGAGAGCAGCAGGGCACCGAAAGCCATTCCCATGGTCCAGATGGACAGGAACAGCCCGTATGCGACATCCCCCCGCCCAAGCACGTCCTGCACGAAGAACAGCTCGCCGACCCACACCGCGGACATGAACAGAAGCGAGCTGAACGCCACGATCATGACCAGCGACAACACCCGGTCGCCGAATAGGAAGGCGATCCCGTCGCGAGCGCGCGGCTCAGACTCGGCTTCCTCGAGGGCGCTCGGGTCGCGTCGTACCCGCAGCGCCAGCGCGCACGGCGGCCACGACCACGAACGTCGCGGCATCGACGAGCATCGCCAGCTCGAGCCCGCCGGCCGAGAACAGGAGTCCTCCGAGAACGGGGCCGAGGCCGAAACCCACGTAGCGCGCCGTCTCGATGTGGCCGTTCGCCTCCTGGATGCGATCGCCGGCGAGTGGAGGCACGAGCGCGAACTCGGCGGGCTGGAGGATCGCGAACGCGAGGCCCAGAGCCGCCGTGAGCGCGAGCACCGTCGCCGTCCCGGTCGCGAAGGCGAGCACCGCGGCGACGACGGCGCCCAGCAACGAGACGGCGGTGAGGAGCCGCCTGGTCTCGATCCTGTCCACGAGCAGCCCGGCGTGCCCTGCGACCAGGACCGAGGGCCCGAACAGGCACACCCAGAGCGCGGCCACCACGAAGCCGGAGTCGCTGATGGCTGTGACATGCAGCCCCAGCGCGACGATCGCGACCCAGTCGCCGAACGCCGACAGGCCGACCGCCCCGGCCACGAGGCGGAAGTCCCGCTCGCGCAGCAGGCTGCGTTTCATGCCGGGCTCCGCGCGGGCGTTGCCTCACCGTGGCCGAAGCGGACGTCGGGCAGGATGCTCCCGAGCCATCCCGGCACGTACCACGCGGCCGGCCCCGCGAGGC
The DNA here is from genome assembly GCA_963729505.1 of uncultured Solirubrobacterales bacterium. Lineage (GTDB taxonomy): Bacteria > Actinomycetota > Thermoleophilia > Solirubrobacterales > 70-9 > JBDTSW01. The sequence goes on along the minus strand of CAVSOA010000002.1, from coordinate 78,860 downwards.
GCAGCAACACCGGCATGAGCAGCAGCCGAACCACGAAGGCGTCCAGCAGCACGGCGACGCCGAGGATCACCCCCATCTCCTTGGGAGGCAGGGGCCCCGACAGAGCGAAGGTGAAGAAGACGGCCACCATCACCACCCCGGCGGCGTTGATCACGCGCCCTGAGTGGGCGAGCCCGGCGACCATGGCCTTGCGTGCGTCCTCTTCGCGATCCCAGTGCTCCTTGGCGGAGGAGAGCAGGAAGACCGTGTAGTCCATCGAGATCGCGAAGACCATCGCGAAGAAGAACACGGGCGCCCAGGCGTCCAGGAAGCCCTGTGGCTGGAAGCCGAGCAATCCGGCCAGATGCCCGTCTTGGAAGATCCACTTCGCGATCCCGAAGGCCGCACCGGTCGCGAGCAGGTTTGGCAGCACGCCGATCGCGGCCGCCACGGGCGCCTGGAACGCGAGGAGCAGGAGCAGGAAGCCGAGCACCAGCACCACGCCGATCACCACGGGCGTCTTCGCCGCCAGCGCAGCCTCGAGATCATGGTTCTCGGCGGCCGGGCCGCCGACCGAGGCGCCGGAGGGAAGCTCGGAGCGCAGCCGGTCGATCGTCGCGCCCAGCTCGGGGCTCGAGGGATCCTCGGCGGGGATCGCCTCGATCAGCGTCAGGCCGCCGTCCCCGCGCTCGGGCGGCAGCGAGCGGACGACGCCCGCGTCTCCTCGCACGGCGGCCATCGCCTCGTCTGCCGCTGCCGCCGGGGCGACGATCTGGAGGGCGCCCGGCGCGCCCGGCCCGAAGCTCGCCTGGAGCTGCTCATAGCCCTGCCGCGAGTGATCGCCGGAGGGCACGACCTTGATCGAGGGCATCTCCGTGCGCAGCGAAAGCGCCGGTAGGGCAAGGACCAGGAGCGTCACGAGCGCAGCGCCGCCGAACAGGTAGGGCCGGCGCCAGAGGCGCTCCCCCCAGCGGGCGAAGCGTGGCGAGCTTTGGTCGCCTCTGCGGAGCCAGGGAAGCGACATGCGGTCGACCCGAGGGCCGAGCTTCGCGAGCACGGCGGGCAGCAGCGTCAGCGTTGCCGCCAGAACGAAGAGGACCGCGACGATGATGCCCAGGGAGGTCGAGCGGAACGCGGGGCTCGGCACCAGCATCACCGCCGAGAGCGAGACCAGGACGGTGAGTCCCGAGAAGAGCACGGCCTTTCCGGCTGTATCCATGGTCGCCGCCACCGCGTCGACGGGGCTGAGCTTCTGGCCGAAATGCGCGCCCCGGAAGCGAGCGACCACGAAGAGCGCGTAGTCGATGCCCAGCGCGAGCGCGAACATCAGGGCGAAGTTCATCGCCCAGATCGAGATCGGCGAGACAAGGCTTCCGAGGAAGAGAAGCCCCGCGGAGGCGACGAGCCCGACGATGGTCAGCATCAGCGGCAGGCCCGCGGCCACCAGCGAACCGAATGCGAGCACCAGGATGGCCATCGTCACCGGCCAGGAGATGAGCTCGGATCTGAGCATCGCGTCGCGGTTGGCCTCGTTGAAGTCCGACCACATCCCCGAGGCCCCGGTCAGGTCGACGGCGACCCCCGGGGCAGCGACGTCGGCAAGCTTCGTCTTGAGGCGCTCGGCGGCGTCCACCATTGCGTTCGCATCGTCGGCCGCCCCGCCGCGGATGACGACCGCATGGCCGTCGGGCGAGACCGAGACGCCCGGCTGCTGCGGGAGGACACGGCCGACGGCGGGATCGCCCCGCAGCACCCGCTCCACGCGGTCCACGGTCTTGCGGAAGCCAGGAGCTGCGGCCATCTGGTCCGGCGAGTGGACGACGACCTGCAGCGCGTAGGCGCCCGCGCCGTCGAAGTTCCGATCGATCTGGTCTCGAGCCTGGACGGACTCGGAGCCGCTTGCCTCCCAGCCGGCGCCGGAGAGAGCCGTCTCGACCCGGGGGGCGAGGATGCCGAGGCCCACTGCGATCAGCGCCCAGGCAACGAATACCCGCCCGCGATGCTTTGCGGCCAGCCGTCCCAGCCGACCGATCGGGCCGAGGTCGTTGGTCGCGCTTGCGCTTGGTCTCGTCATCGCTGCCTCCTATAGTTAGTACGATCGTTCGTACGCACTGATGCGCGAGAGTGTACGACCGATCGTGCTAACTTGACTGTGATGTCCGACACAGAGATTCGAGACGAGCCCAGCACGGGCGAGCGGAAGCGGCGAAGCGACGGCGAGCGCAGCCGCAACGCAATCCTGCGCGAAGCCGGCCGGCTCGCCACGGTCGAGGGCATCACCGGGCTATCGATCAGCCGGCTGGCCGAGGCGGTGGGGATGAGCAAGAGCGGCCTCTTCGCTCACTTCGGTTCCAAGCAGGAACTGCAGATCGCGACGATCGACGCGGCGCGCGACGTCTTCGCCGCCCAGGTGATCGATCCCGCTCTGGCCGCTCCGAGCGGGCATCGAACGTGTGCGGCAGCTCGTGGAGAACTTCCTGCGATACGTCGAAGGCGGCCTCTACCCCGGTGGCTGCTTCTTCGCGTCCGTCGCGGCCGAGATGGCCATGCGCCCGGGCCCGGTGCGAGACGGCGCGGTTCAGGTCCTGGACGAGTTCGCCGGGCACCTTGAGACCGCGGTTCGCCAGGCCCAGGCCGAGGGCGCGGTCGATCCCGCCGAGGATCCCGAGCAACTCGCCTTCGAGATCGACGCCTACCTGTCCCTCGCAAACGCGCAGTTCGCGCTCAGCCAGGAGTCAGCGCCACTGGACCGAGCTCGCGGCGCGGTGGACGACCGGATCAAGGCGGCGGCTCCCGCCGCGTAGCCGCCCAGGGCACCGGATCGCGGTCGGTGCCCAGTGGCTGTGACAGCATCGACGTGCGTGAAGCTCGGCCTGCATCTGCCCCTGATGGAATTCGGTGACGAGGGGCTATCGCTCGGGCGAGTGCAATCCGCGGTGGACGCCGCACGCGAATGCGACTTCGCCTCGGTCTCCGCCAACGACCACTTCGTCTTCTCCACTCCCTGGCTCGACGGTCCGACCGCCCTCGCAGCGGTGGCCGAGCGTTCCGGGGATCTGACGCTGGCGACGACGATCTCCCTGGTCCCCCTGCGGGGGCCGGTGCCGTTGGCGAAGACGCTGGCCGCGCTCGACATCATCTCCGGGGGGCGGCTCATCGCCGGCGTCGGCCCCGGCTCCTCCAAGCGTGACTACGACGCCACCGGCGTGCCGTTCGACGACAGGTGGAAGCGCTTCGACGAGGCGGTGACGGTGCTCCGCGCCCTGATTCGCGGGGGGCCGAGTCCGCAGGCCACCAGCTACTACCCGCTGCCCGAGGCCGAGCTGGCGCCGCCCCCGCTTCAGGATGGCGGCATCCCGCTGTGGATCGGAAGCTGGGGCTCGGAGGCGGGGATGCGCAGGGTCGCGCGCCTGGCCGACGGGTGGCTGGCCTCGGCCTACAACACGACGCCCGAGCTCTTCGCGTCCGGATGCGAACTGCTGGCCGGCGAGCTGCGCAAACAGGATCGGGACGCAGATGGCTTCCCGAACGCGCTCGTGACCATGTGGACCTGGGTGACGGAGGAGCCCGCCGAGCGTGATCGAGTTCTCAATGAGGTGCTGGGTCCGCTCTTGAATCGCGACCCCGAGGAACTGCGCGAGCAAGTGTGCGTTGGCCCCGCGGAGCACTGCGCCGAGCTGCTCTCACGCTACGCAAAGGCCGGGTGTGAACAGGTCTTCGTCTGGCCCCTGGGAGACGAGCAGCGCCAGATCGAGCTCGTGGCCGGCGAGGTGGCCCCGCGCATGGAGCGGTAGCGGCCGATTCGGTCGAAACCTCAGCTGTACGATCCGGGCGATGGTCCCGGAGGCTGAGCTCGAGCAGACCGAGGCCGGCCTCGTGCCGGCGAGCGAGGGCTGGTTCGTGATGAACGCGCGCGACGCGCGCTGGCTCGAGAATCCAGGCCGCGGACACAGCCTGCCGCTGACGGGCAAGGACGAGTACGAGGCCGAGACCTTCTTCCCGATGCTTGGGATGGCGATCCGGGTCGTGGGCCCCGGGGAGCCGGCGGACACGTATCACTGGGAGACGGAGCAGGAGGACTTCCTCGTCCTCTCGGGCGAGGCGGTGCTGATCGTCGAGGGCCGGGAGCGCCGGCTCAAGCAGTGGGACTTCGTCCACTGCCCGCCGGAGACCCGGCACGCATTCGCCGGTGCCGGCGACGGGCCCTGCGTGCTGCTCTGCGCGAGCTCGCGGCAGTTCCAGAAGGATGGGCCTTGGGGCTATTACTGCGCGGACGACGACGGCTGCTCGCCACAACGCGAGCTCGCCCGAGGACACGCAGGACGGCGAGCTCGCGTATGCGCGATTCGGGACGCCCAGGCCGACCCGTTATCGCGACGGCCTGCTTCCCGAAGCGGATTAGCTGCTGTCACCTCACGCGGTCGTCGGCGAAGCCACGGAATGTGTGGTCACGCCTCGAGTCGGGCGCGCTCGTACGAGCAGCAGCACCGCCGCGAGGAACAACGCGAGACCGAGTTGCCCAAATGGCGTGACATGCCACGCAATCGGGAGCGCCGCCAGGACGAGCAGAAACGGGACGGCAAGCGGAGCCCCCGCTCGGCGGCGCAGTGCGATCGCGGCCGCGCTCAGCGCAACTATCAGAGCACCCGTCCCGATCAGCTCGAAGACCCTGATGACGGTGCTGTCGGCGAACTCCTCGACCAGCTCTGCACCGGTCTCCTGCTCGGCCCCCGAGAGCCCGTTCACCTCGTCGACCAGCAGGCCCAGCCCGATGCCGATGAGCGCCTCCCAGGCGGCATAGAAGAGGACAAATGGCGCGAGGGCGATCCGGCTGACTCGCGCCGCGCCTCCTTCGACGCCGCGCAGCAGCAGGTAGACCACGCCCGCCATCAGCGGGACAAAGAACAAGGTCGCGACGTGGACAGTCATCCAGGCGGTCGTCTCGTCGGCGACTATCGGATAGAACTCGTCGCCGTCGCCGGTCGGGTGGAAGAGGAGCAGGATCGCCCAGGCGACCGGCACACCCACCAAGAAGGCCACCTCCGCGCGGCTGAAAGCCCGAGGCTCCACCGCGACGGACTGTACCGCTGCCAGTCGCCGCGTCAATTGAGCGGGCAATGGGCGCCTCCGACGTTGTCAGCGTGCGGGTTGTGCCTCGAGCCAGCGCTCGACCGCCGCGCTCGCCTGGTCCACCGCCGCATCGGGCGTGGCTCCCTCCCGCAGGGTTCGCCACACCTCGACGTCGGTGAGCGCTCACCAGGCCGACCAAGGACCGGCGCTGGGAGCGCGCGCGGGCCGAGGTCTACAGCGACGCCATCGGCTCGAGCGTCGTGGTGGCGAACAGCCTGGTGATCGCCCAGATCCTGCGCAGTCCTACACCCGTCGGAACGGCGATCGCCGTCGCCCCCGGTCGCGCTGCGGTGGGCTACTCGTCCGAGCCGCATGACGTTGTGGTGTTCGAGCTCGACGACGACGGCCCGCGCGTGGCCCACCAGCGGGTCGGTCCTACTCCTTGATCGAGGCGTTGAAGGCGATGCGCTCCTGCTCGATGACCGTGTCTGGTGCCACCGCTGCATCGCCGGGGATGAATGGCGGCGCAAAGATCAGCTCGCGGTTTCCCTCGACGCCGTCGCGTCCGTAGACCTCGACCTGCTCGCCGAAGGCGGCGAGCCCGATGAGGTCGCCTTTGTGGATCTTCAGGCTTGCGGCGAACTTGTTGACGCCCTCGGTGGTGGTAAGCGACGGCCCTGACTCACGGATGGCCGCATACTCGTCGGCGACCACCCCGGGCTCGTTGGCCGTGCGCCGTAGGACCTGGAGGCGGACTTCCACCGGTCCCGTGCCAGTGCCGACTTCACCGACGTTGGCACGCCAGCGGGTAATCGTGCCGGTCACCGGCGCCCGAGCCCGGCCGACGCTGAGTTGGTCGTTCACGAAGGTGCAGCTCTCGCCCCCGCAGGCCCGACCGAAGTTGGTGTTGGTGAGCTTGGCGGTTGGCACGCCCACTGTCCCGGCGCTGGCCATTGTGGGGACGGCCAGCAGCCACGCGATCCCCCACGCTCCAAGGCTCAGGGCGGCCCGGGGCCTCCGGTTGCTGCTCCCGCGCATGCTGGCCAAGCTACACCCCCCGCCCAGGTGCGTCAATCCCTCAGATTCGTGCCTGTTCCAGGTTCGACTGGTGGGGGCCGGACAGCCAGTCAGCAGCCTCCAGACGCGCGTCGACCGGTTCCTCTCCTCGCCGCAGCGCGTCGATGTAGGCGTGATCGGCGGCGACGCGGGCCGCCACCTCGGGACCTTCGGCGACGGCGCCGTGGCCGGGGACCACGACATCGACGTGCTTGGCGGCCTCACCCAGCCGGCCGAGTGCCGTCTCGTAGGCGCCCACCTGATCGTCTTGGCGAGGGTCGAAGAGCGGGATCAGGACATCGGAGAGCATGTCGCCGGCGAGCAGGACGCCACGGTCCGCGAGGAGGACCGCGGCGTGGCCGACGGCGTGCGCCTGATGCTCGATGATCTCGCCCGGCACTGGTCCGCCGTCCGCGGGCAGCGGGGTGACGAGCGCGATCAGCTCGAGGGGGATGCCCGACCCGCCCTCCTCCTCGGCCCCCGCCTGCTGCTGCTCTCGGGTTTCCGCGGCGAACTGGGCGCCCGCCGCGGTGGCGTAGCGCGGCACGTCCCCGAACCGGGCATGCCAGAGCAGGTGATCCCAGTGGGGATGTGTGGAGAACCCGGCGACCACCGGAATGCCGAGCCGGTCCAGGTCATCCGCGAGCTGGCTCAGCTCGGAACCTTCGATGCCGGGATCGACCAGGATCAACCCATCCTCCCCGCGCACCACGATGGAGTTGGTCCAGACCCAATCACTCTGCCGGACCCAGACGCCGTCGGCGACCTGAGTCAGCATCCGTTCACCCTGTCAGGCGAGGCGATCGCCGCATAGATCAGCTTGCCCATCTCCGCTCCAACCGGTCGTTCACGGGGCAGCCACGGCTGCAGATGCTGAGACTGCGATCCGCAGCCAAAATCATCGCCGCCGAACGACCCTTCGCGCCGCCCTAAGCGGACTAGGCACGATCGACGGCGTGCCGTTGGCAATCCCCATTCGCTCTAGGGGAGATGGAGCCGGCCGTCCTAGTTGGGCACTTTGATGGTCGGTGAGGTCGCGGCCTCGCACTGGGCGACCGGGGCGATGACCTCCTCGTCGACCTGCGCGTAATAGCGCTTGCGAGGCTTGCCTCGCGTATCCAGGCTGTACTTCCCGTTGGTGTCGGTGGTCGGCTGGCCGACCTGCTTGTCGACGCCCGCCCGCTTCATCCAGACGCTGACCGCCCGGCTCTGGTGGCAGTCGGCGAAGCCGGGCGCGACAAGCGTCCCCGTGAACCGCTTGCGGCGCGCCGAGTACTTCAGGGTCAGGGTGCGCGCAGCCGAGGGGCAGCCGCTCGCGTTGCCGCCGCCATCGGCCGCCGGGCAGGCATCAGCCGCGTCGTTGACGCCGTCGGCGTCCTCGTCCTGAGCCTCGAAGGCGCCGATGTCGGCTCCGTCGCCGCCCACGGCGTTGGCGATCGCAAGGTCAACCGGGCGGACGAGGTCCCGCTGGTCGGTCGTGGCTCCTGCGCCCTTTCCCTGGTCGAGTGCCGGGCTGAGGCCGTCAAACGCGTGCGTCCACGTGGGTCCGCCGTTGTCCGCGAGCGTGCCCAGGAGCGGATCGGCGTGGACGGCGGCGGCCAACCCGGTGCAACTCGCCGGGAACTCCAAGTTGAAGCCGCCGTCTGTCTCAACCGAGCCGTCGCAGTTGGGCTCTCCCTCGCTGAAGAGGATCGTGCTGGTGAGGCTTTCGTCGCCATCCGGGGCGAGGTTCGCCGACTGGACGCCGGTGTTGTCGACGATCGTGTCACCGGTCGCGACCAGCGTGCCCGTGTTGTGGATGCCGCCGCCGCGCTCCGAGGTCGTCGCCGGTGCCGGCGCGGTCGCGACGCTTTCGTTGCCGCTCACGGTGCTGGCCGTGAGCGCGAGGCTGTATGTGAGGTTGGCGATCCCGCCTCCCTCCGCCACCGCGCTCGCGCTCGCATCGGCGGAGGCGACCGAGGCGCTTGCGGTGTTCCCGCTGATTGTGCTGCGCTCGATGGTGAGAGGACCCTCGCTGTAGATGCCGCCCCCGAAGGCGGTCGCGTCCGAGGCGCCGCTGGTCGCCGTCTGCGACACCGTGGCGCTGTTGTCGGCGACGGTGCTGTGGCGCAGGGTAAGCGTCCCCGTGTTGTAGATACCGCCGCCGGCAGCAAACGTGTCCTCGCTGGCGCTCGAAGTCACGAACTGGCTGTCCCGCACCACGACGTCGTCCAGCGTGAGGGTGCCGCTGTTGGAGAGGCCGGCGCCGAGCGAGAACTCATCGACCAGCCGACCGTTTGAGAGCGTGACCCCCGACAGCGAGGTGGTCGTGCCGGGATTGTTTGCGAAGAGCCGGTAGTCACCGCCGCTTTGGCGGTGGATGTCGAGTAGGTCCGAGCCCGGCCCATTGATGTCCATGGGCGAAAAGACCGGGGGGACAATGGCGGTCCGGTTCATCGTTCCGGTGGCGGTGATGTTGATCGTGTCGGCGCCGTAAGGGAGGTCGGTGGCCGTGCACGCGCCCCAGTTGAAGTTGCTGTTCGCCGAGGTGATGGCGTCGTTCAGGGTGCAGGTGCTCGCCGAGGTCTCGTCCGTCGTCGTCACAGTGAGCGTCGCGGCGCCGGCGCCGGCAGGCGTGATCGCGGCGATCGCCGCCGCGGCGAGAGCTCCCGCCAGTCCCCTTCCTGCGAATGACGCCACGTCTCCAGCGCGCATCACCTTGGATCGTATCGTGCAGCACAAGCGAACCTTCGTGAGATGGAGCTAGGCGGACTCGGGCCGACGACCTCCTGGGTGCTATCCGGGGTCGCTTCCGGGGGCGAGAACTCGCGTTCGCCGCTCCCACGCGAAAGCGGAAGCGGTCTGCATCCATGCTCGAGGTGAGTGGGGTCTGCGTAGGCTCATGGGCACGGCCCCAGGATGGCCGCTCGACAGCGATCCAGTTCCCGCCAAACCGCTCGCAACGAGTCCCTAAGGAGGAACAGATGAGCCCAACAAAGACCAGGCAGTCGAAGGGGTTCACGGCCGAGGAAAAGGCCGCGATGAAGGAGCGCGCCAAGGAGCTGAAGGCCGAGAAGAGCAGGGCCGAGGGCGAAAAGGATCTGCTCGCGAAGATTGCCGAGATGAAGGGGTCCGATCGCACGATGGCGAAGCGGGTCCACGAGATCGTCAAGGCCACTGCTCCTGACCTCGTGCCGAGAACTTGGTATGGGATGCCCGCGTATCGCAACGAGGACGACAAGGTCGTCTGCTTCTTCAAGAGCTCGGCGAAGTTCAAGTCAAGGTATGCGACCCTCGGCTTCAACGACGCGGCGAACCTCGACACGGGCAATATGTGGCCGACCGAGTTCGCGCTGAAGAAGCTGACCCCCGCCGAGCAGAAGAAGGTCAGCGCGCTCGTGAAGAAGGCGGTGAGCTGAGGGCGCGAAGAGAGGGATGGCGATGCTGAAGAACGGAAGGCTCGCCGCGCGACTTCCGGCGCAGGACCTCGAACGGGCGCGCGCGTTCTACGCCGAGAAGCTCGGACTCGAGCCGGCCGAAGAGAGGGAGGGCGGCCTGCGCTACGTCTGCGCCAACGGCGAGTTCGCCCTGTTCGAGTCAACCGGTTCAGCCGCCGGCTCCACACGCAGATGGGCCGGGAGGTCGATGACCTCGAGGCGACTCGTCAGCGAGCTGCGTAGCCGCGGCGTCGTGTTCGAGGAGTACGACCTGCCCGGGCTGAAGACGATCGATGGCATCGCTGAGATCCAGGCCCAGTACCCGAGCAAGGGCAGCGGCGAGCGTGGCACCTGGTTCCGCGACAGCGAGGGGAACATGCTCCGCATCGGCGAACCAGTCCCTTGATCGCAATGGAAATGGCGGCACAGCACCAATGAAGGCGACGCCAACGCTGTACGAGTGGGCCGGGGGAAGCGGCGATCCGCCGGCTGATGGACTGCTTCTACGACCGCGTCGAGCGCGACGAGCTCCTCTCGCCCTACTTCCCCGGCGGGGTGAGCGAGGAGCACCGAGCTCATGTCACCGCCTGGTGGTCGGAGGTGCTGGGCGGCCCCGCCCGCTACACCGAGGACCTGGGCGGCTACGAGGAGATGCTCGCCCACCATCGCGGCCTCGCGATCGCGCCCGAGGAGAGGCATGGGTTCGTCTCGCTGCTCAGCCTCGCCGCCGACGACGCCGGCCTTCCCGACGACCCAGAGTTCCGCTCGGCGATCGTCGCCTACGCCGAGTGGGGATCCCGGCTCGCGATGCACAACTCCCAGCCGGACGCCGAAGTCTTCGAACACGCACCGGTCCCTCGCTGGGGCTGGGGGAGGCGCCCCCCTTTCAGCCCTAGGAAGAGAGACGAGATCCGTGTCTAAAAGTGGAGCAAGTCGGACTCGAACCGACGCCCGAGACTAGTCTTTAACAGAACTTCGGAGAAGGGACCATCCGATGAGCGACAACACCGAGACCGCAATCCTCGCCGGAGGTTGCTTCTGGGGCGTTCAGGAGCTGCTGCGCCGCCGCGACGGAGTCATCTCCACCCGGGTCGGATACACCGGCGGGGAGAACGACAACCCGACCTACGCGAACCATCCGGGTCACGCCGAGGCGGTCGAGATCGTCTTCGACCCGGAGCGCATCTCCTACCGGGACATCCTCGAGTTCTTCTTCCAGATTCACGACCCGACGACCAAGGACCGCCAGGGCAACGACATCGGCTCTGCCTACCGCTCCGAGATCTTCCATACGAGCGACGAGCAGCGCGACGTCGCCGAGGACACGATCGCCGACGTCGAGGCCTCAGGCCTTTGGCCCGGCAAGGTCGTAACCGTGATCAGCGAGGCCCCCCAGTTCTGGGAGGCCGAGGCCGAGCACCAGGACTACCTCCAGCACTACCCAAACGGCTACACGTGCCACTACCCACGGCCGGGCTGGAAGCTGCCACACCGCGAGACCGCGGCCTAACTCAGCCGAAGGCGGTCCGGGTTACCGAGCCTGGACCCTGCCGAGGCCCTCGAAGCTGCCGGGCTGGGTGGGCTTTGGGTGAGCCCGATGTCGGTTCCCCCTAGGACTGAAACCGACCACACCCCTGGTCCGCCTTCTCCCACCCCAGGGGCCCTGGTAGTCAGGCCCGATCCGCGCGACTCTCATCTCGCCAAGAACGGAATCAACGCCGGCCAAGCCGGCAGAAGGTGAGAAGAAGACATGAGGATCAAGACGCTTATCGCCACCGGGCTCGTCGCCCTCACGGGTGTCGTCGCCACGACGACGGCCACGGCGGCCCCCGGCGACGCGGACACGAAGGTCACGATCAAGGGCGCCGGGACCGGCGACCCGTACGGCACGATCGAGAGCTCGAACGAGAACAAGTGCGCCGACGGCCGCTTGGTCAAGGTGTACGAGCAGAAGGGCGGCGAGCAGGGCGGCGGTGACGACGAGTACACCGGCGTCAGCGACACGGCCTCGAAGTCGAACGGCGAGTACAAGTGGTTCGTCGGGCAGCCGAACCTGGACGGCAACCACTACGCCCGCGCGCCCAGGATCCCGGGCTGCAAGGCCGACAACAGCAAGACGATCGACCTCTAGGTCGACTGAGGCGACTCCAGGGGAGACGCCGTTAGGGAGAGCCGGCCCGCCACGAGCGGGCCGGCTCTTTTCGTTCCCGGCATCTGAACTAGGAGTCGCTCAGCAAGGCCCCTCGCCGCTGACGATCGTCGACGAGGAGGCTGTGTTGTCGAAGCCGACATCAGCGAGGTCGCGTTGGTTGTGGCGCGGTCCGTCGAAGCAGACGAATGCGCCCTCGGCGTTCACGTGCATGTACAGGACCGCCACACCCGACTTGCGCAGCTTCAGCGAGGACGCCTGGTCATTCATTTGGTTGAAGAGCTTGTGCGACAGCTTGCGCCGCTTGATCACGACCTTCTGCCCCTCGTAGCCGGGGTCCGACCAGACGCAGAGCCGGCCCACGGGACACCGGCTGTCGCCGCCCGCTGACCCGCTCGCGGGGACGTATGCGGCTACTGCGGCCAGTAGCGCCAATGCGATCAGCCAGCGTGAAGCGCGATTCATCACTTTTCTCCTTGCGCCCGGATCTCGGGGCCGTGGGTGGGCCCGCGCAATTCCTTTGTCGATTGTCCCACCCCGCGTTCGCATCTGCAGGGAGTTCGCGGAATGGAGCTAGCGGGACAACTGTCGAACCGCCGATTTCAGGCCGAACTCACGGCGGCGACCGCGTCCACCCCGGCCTAGCGATCGCGTTCGGCTCGGCCTGCGTGGTCGGCCTCGATCGCCTTCAGCGCCTTCTTCAGGTCCGAGCGCGCGATACGGGCCCCCAGCAGGTTGAACGCCTGCACGATTCGCCCCAGGAGCGTGGGTTGGTAGCCGCGCCGGAATTCGGTCCTTACTCGGCTACCGTTGTCGCTTGGCTGGGCGGTCAGCCGCCAGGTGCTCCCGGGCGCGAACCCTTTCGCCTCGACGATCGTGGCGGTCACCTCTCCGGGCACCGTCCAGTCGTAACGGGAGCGCTCCCAGAAGCCGAGGAAGCCGAGCGGCTGGAACTCCTCAGTGACCTCGGCCCAGCCATCGCCGCTGTCGTGCACCTCGAAGTGCCCCTCGCTCACGTTCGGCCAGATCTTTGCTCGCCGCGGCGAGAAGTCCCTAGCAGCCTCCAGCACCGCCGCCGGCGGAAGCGTCGTCTTCTGCTCGGCGCCGAAGATCCTCGTCGGCTCCACAGCGGGGACCCTATCGCCGTGACGCCACCTGCCCACCATCCCGCATGCGTATTGGCGCGCTGTTCATGTCCCGGCGGCAGTGGTCTGCACGCCCACCTCCGCTTTCACGCGGAGCAGCACGATCCGAATTCACGCTCCTCGCTGCCCGTTTGCGCGAAAAGCAGCATTGGAGTCTGGTGCCTGCATCCTTGGAAGCAAGCAACCATTGAGATGGAGCTAGTCGGACTCGAACCGACGACCTCCTGGGTGCGATGCGGGGTGGCTTCGGCCCGGCCAACGCCTCGTAATCGGCTTGGTAGAGCCAGATTGCTGCCGGTGCGCTGCCCCCGAGCGCCTCAAGGATGTTTGCTGTCTCGACGCCGACGTGATCGTGTTCCCCGCTGCCCTTGACGCTGAGCAGCCCCCAGGCGCTCAGGTCACGTCGCAGCCGGCCTTGTGGATGCGGATGCCCTCGACCTGCTTGTCGCTGGCGGGGGTATGCCCCGCGCTGAACGCCGTTGTGACGCCGTGCTTCTCGGCGACCAGCCTGCCGCCGAGCACGCGCTTCGCGGCCCTGAGGCTGGATCCGAGGCCAACTCCCTCCTCAGTCTTCCATCTCTTCAACCCCGTGATCGTCAGCTCGCCGGAGGAGTTTTTGGTGCCGGCTCTGATCAGCACCCCGCACACCTTGCCGTTCGCCCCGAGCTGCAGCCCGGCAGCTTCCACCGGGAAATCCGAAGAGCTGGCGAACCACATGCAGGTGGTCTGGCCGCCGGCCTCGGTTCCGCAGGCGGGGTCGCCATTGGGGTAGACCGGCTCCCCCCACTTCGCGACCGCCTCGTCCTTCGTGGTCCCGAACTTGACCGGGCCGACCGACTTGAACGGCACGATCTTTGCTTTGTTGGGCGTCGGTAGCGCGGCCGAAGCCGCCATCGCTGTCATGAGCACTGCGGCGCTCACCGTGAACGCAGCGACCCTCCAGATCCAGACGCGCTTCACCGTGAACTCCCTCGTTTTTGGACCGTCCAAGGTCCTTGCGATGGACAGCCCACGATACAGCAGCCCAACGACCATTTCGGCGAATTGACGGACAGCGAGATTTGGCGCTGGGCCTTGCTCGGAGAGGGCTCGAGCACAGCGGCCCTCGTCCTTCCCAGCTTCGCGTTCGGCGAGCGCGGTCGGACCAACCGGGCTCTCTGATGCGGCGTGAATGGGCACCATTGGGCACCAGGGGGCGCGAAACCAGTTCCTGCGACAGCGCGCCGCGCCTCCCGACTGGCCAAACCCCATCCAGCGCAGGGATTCCGAAAGTGGAGCTAGTCGGACTCGAACCGACGACCTCCTGGGTGCGATCCAGGCACTCTGCCAACTGAGCTATAGCCCCTTGGTGGCGCCTGCGCGGGGCCGGCGACCGGTGCAAAGGATAGCCACGATCCGCGCGTCCGCTTGCAGGCGGTCCGGTACGACGTTCAGGCGGGTGCGCCCGATCTAATCTGACGAACCGTGAGCTTCCGCGCTCGCCTCACACTGTTCCTACTCCTCATCGTCGCCCTGCCGATGATCGTCATCGCCGTGCTCGCGAGCCAGCACGGCTGACGACGCGGCCTCTGGCAAGGCCGACGCGCGCCTGTTCGCAGGCCTCGAGACCGCGACCGTGCTCTACGACGACGCGGCGTCGGCGGCGCAGGAGGCCGCCGAGGACATGGGCAGCGACCCCGCGCTGGGCGATGCCATCCGCTCGGGCGACGAGGCGGCCGTGCAGCAGGCTGCCTCGGATCTGGCGGAGGAAAACGACGTCAAGACGCTGGTGCTGCGCGATGCCGAGGGCGAGGAGCTCGCGTCGGTGGGCGAGGGGGCGCCCTTCGCTCCAACGCTGCTCGATCTCACCGGCGATGACGGGTCCACCGCCGCCCAGTTGAGCGTCTCGGTGACCGACGAGAAGAGCTATCTGGCCGAGGTCGAGCGGCTGACGGGCCGGCCTGCGGCCCTCTACGTGGTGGGTCAGCCGTCGGTAACCGTGAGCGGCGACAGCGTCGACGTGCCGCAGGAGGAGGCCGCGGACGTGACCGTGAACGGCGAGGAGCAGCGGGTGCTGACCGGCGACCTGTCCGACGACGAGGGGCAGCGGATCGCGCTGTTCGGCCCCATCGAGGAGAGTGACGTGCTCGCCTCGAGCCCGGCGATCGCCGCGATTCTGGTGGGCGCTGTTCCTGATCGCGCTCGTGTTCGTGCTCAGCATCAGGCGCCGGCTCTCGGGTCAGGTCAAGGAGATGTTCGAGGCGGCGAAGCGGATCGGAGGCGGTGACTTCAGCCAGAAGGTCCCGGTGACCGGCAACGAAAACGACGAGATGTCCGGGCTTGCCACCGAGTTCAACAAGATGAGCGACCAGCTGGTCGCTCAGATGGATCAGCTCCGAAGCCAGCAGGTGGAGATCGACCGTTCGGTGCGACGCATCGGCGAGGCGTTCGCCTCGGGGCTCGACCGTGACGGGCTGCTGGAGATCGTTGCCGAGACCGCGGTATCCGCCTGCGGCGCCGAGTACGGCCTGATCGCCCTGACGGGCCTGGGTGGGTCAGAGGTGTCTGCCGGCAAACCGACGGGGGCACTGGCCGACGCGATCCTGGCCGCCGAGCTCAAGGCCGGAAAGGCGGACGAGCTGGTGGAGGTCGCCGAGGACGGGGTCCATGCGCTCTCCTCCCCCCTTCACCCGATCGGCGGCACCACCCAGAGCCTGGGTGTGATCAGCATCGCCCGCACCGGACCGCCCCTTCACCGACGCGGACCGGGACGTCTTCAGGTATCTGATCGGGCAGGCGGCGTCGTCGGTCGAGAACGTGGCGCTTCACGAGGTGGTCAGCGAGCAGGCGGTGACCGACGAGCTGACCGGCCTCGCCAACAACCGGGCTTTCCGGGACGTCGCCGACCAGGAGGCCGCCCGCGCCCGCCGGTTCGGGCACTCCTTCTCCCTGCTCATGCTCGACGTCGACGATTTCAAGAAGGTCAACGACACGCACGGGCACCCTCAGGGCGACGAGGTGCTCCGCCGGATCGGGGCGATCCTGCGGGCGGAGTCGCGTGGCATCGACGCGCCCGCCCGTTACGGCGGCGAGGAGTTCGCCGTCGCGCTGCCGGAGACGGGGACCGAGGGCGCGGTCGAGTTGGCCGAGCGTATCCGGGCGCGGATCGAGGCGGAGGAGGTCCCGTTCACCGATCGCGACGGCGAGCTGCGGATCACCGCCAGCCTCGGCGTGGCGTCGATCCCAGACTCGGCCGCGGACGTTCGCGCACTCGTGGCCGCCGCCGATGCGGCCCTCTACGCGGCGAAGCGCGGGGGCAAGAACCGGGTCGAACTCGCCCCGAACCTTGGGTGACTCCTGTCAGACCGCTTGCGGCTGCGGTGGCCGGGCGTTTCGCGGCAGGGCTTGAAGGTAGTCTCTAGGCGAGTTCGGAGAGATGGGCATCCTCGACGACGCAATTCGCCAGCACCTCGATCTGAAGCGCCGCCACGGCGCCGAAGACGACGAGGTTAAGCGCCTCGAAGACGAGGCGTTTGGCCTGCCCACGCGCCCGGGCGAGCCCGACTTCCCCGAATCCCAGGAGCAGGCCGCCGTGAGCGGCGAGGGGGCCGAGCAGCCCTCCGCCGCCGCCCCGGCCGCGAGCGAGGGGTCATCCGAGGCGACCGCGCTGCTCGATCCCGAGAAGCCCACGCCCGCGCCCGAGGGCGAGACCGCGCAGGCTCCGGCCGAGGCGAGCGCACCCGCGCCACCGGCCGAGCCCGAGGCTGCCGCACCCCCGCCCCCGCCCGAGGCACCGGCGGCCGAGGCACCCCCCGCGCCGGCGCCACCGGCGGACGAGGCGCATCAACCGACTGCCCCGGAGCCGCCCGCAGCGGACCCCACGCCGCCGCCCGCACCGGAGCAGCAGGACGAGGAGGAGCCCGCGTTCTTCGACCAGGCCCTCGAGGACGAGCTCGATCTCGACGATCTTGATCTGGACCCCGCGGACGAGGAGGGCAGCGATCTCGCCGACGAGGCGCAGCTCGAGCCCGCCTCCGAGGAGATCGAGCTCGAACCCGCCTCCGAGGAGCACCTCGTCGAGCCGGCCTCCGAGGAGCTGCCCTTGGAGCCGATCTCCGAGGAGCACCCGGTGGATGCCGGACCGGAGACCGTGGAGCATCCGATGGAGCGTGAGCTCGAGCCGGACTCGGAAGAGGCAGCCCTGCTGCCGCCCGAGACGGTCGTGAAGAGAGCGCCCGAGCCCGACGCGCCCGACGCCGACGCGCCCGACGCGGACGCGCCCGACGCCGACGCGCCGGAGGGTGACTCAGCCGATGGCGACGAGGACGAGGACGTCCTCGAGGAGACGCCGGAGTTCCTCCGGGACCAGCCCGAAGACGACGAGCTCTGGTTCGAGCAGGGCGAACCGAAGGACTTCGATTTCTAGAGGCGCCTAGGGCGCCGGAATCGCGTCGCGCAGGGTGCTCTCGAGCTCCCGCGCAACGTCGAGCAGGGGCTGGGCGTCGCGCTTCGCGCGGCTGAGGACGATCCCGCCCTCGACGGCTGAGACGACCAGGACGGCGAGCCGCGCTGCCTTGGCCTGGCCGACCCCGGCCTGCCGAAGCGACGCTGCGAAGGCCGCCTGCCAGCGGCCGAACTCACCCGACGGCCGCGTCCTGGAGCTCGGGGGCGTCGTCGTGCGTCTCGACGGCGACCGCTACGACCGGGCAGCCGGCCCGGCCACCCGAGCGCTCGAAGTCGATCCGCCAGAGCTCGACGAAGGCGCGAAGCGCCTCGACCGGGTCGCCGCTGTCGAGCGAGCGGGTCAGCACGTCCGTGGCCACCTCGCCCGCGTAGCTCGACGGCCTCCCGCATCAGCTCGGCCTTCCCGCCCGGAAAATGGTGATAGATCGAGCCACGCGGCGCGCCCGTCAGCTCGATGACTTCCCGGAAGCCCGTGCCGGTGTAGCCGCGCTCGCGCAGGAGCTGCGTCGCGCCACGCACCATCCGGCTGCGCGTTCTGTGACCTCTCTCACTCGATCGTCCGACCATTATGACGCTCATCATAGTATGATCCGCGGCGAACCACGAGCGACCAGGAGGCCGACCCAATGCCGATGATCGAACTGACCTACCCGAAGGGGTGCCATCCCCACCGACGCCCGCGAGGGACTGCTCGACGAGCTGGCCACGAGGCTGCTGGCCGCCGAGAAGGCGCCGGACACCGAGTTCTTCCGCTCGATCACCTGGGTCTACGCCAACGAGATCGACGAGGCCGACCTCGCGGTCGGCGGGCGACCGGGTGGCGAGCCGCGCTTCCGCGTCCAGATCACAGTGCCCGACGGAGCGCTGTCCGACCGCCGCAAGGGAATCCTCGTCGACTCAGTAAACGAGGTCATCCTCGAGGCGGCCGGCCTCGCCGAGAGCGAGGGCCTGCGCGTCTGGACGCTCATCCGCGAGGTGCCCGACGGCAACTGGGGCGCTGCCGGCCAGCAGATCCGCTACAAGCAGCTCGTCGAGTTGGCCACGGGCGAGCGCGAGAAGGAGGGCGCGCCGGCCTAGGCGCGCGAGAACGTCGGGCGGGCCACTCGCAATGCGAGTGGCCATACCCGACGTCCTCCAATTGGCTAAGCGACCGTGGGTCGCGGCCGGTGCCGCCGGCCGTACTCGAGCGCCACCCCGCCGGTGATCGCGGCGATCGCGAGCACGGCGGCCGCGCCGATGCCGGCGTCGCCCCAGTCAAAGCCCTCGCTGGGTGTTGCGGCCGGCGTTGCGGCCGGCGCCCGGACGGTGCCGAGGTCGATGCCCTGGTTCGCGAGGTAGGCGTCCGTAGGCCCGTAGTAGGCGTTCGTCTTCTCCTGATCGGAGAGGCTCGGAAAACGCTCCTCGAACGTTGACGCCGCGGCGACGGGCGCGGACAGCGCGGCCACCACGAAGACGACGGCGAGGATTCGGCCTGTGATTCGGAGGATGTTCATCTCCGCTCCTTCGGTTCTGGACCGCCCAACGCGATCCGATCGCCGCGAGCTTTAAATGCCCCGGTAAACGCTCGGATTCAGGCGGTAGCAGAACGGCAGAATCGTGCCTGAGCGGTGGTATGGTCGGGCATCGCCACTGGTAGGGCAATCGAGTTCCGGGTGCTCGGCCCGCTTGAGGTTCTCGAGGGAAAGAGGCAAGTCGGGCTCGCAGGTGCGCGACAGCGCGCTGTCCTTACGTATCTCCTGATTCATCGCGGCGAGGCCGTCTCGGTGGATCGGATCGTCGATGCGCTTTGGGGCGAGAGCCCACCGGCGACCGCGACCAAGACCGTGCAGGTCTACGTGTCTCGGCTCCGCAAGATCCTCGGTGCGGAAGCACTCGTGACCCGCGGTGGCGGCTACGCGCTCGTGGCCGGCCCTGACAGCGTCGACGCCGACCGATTCGAGCGCCTGGCAGGTGAGGGGCGGGAGCTGCTCGCGGCCGGTGACGCTGCCGGCGCCGCGAAGCGACTCCGGGAGGCCCTGGACCTCTGGCGCGGGGAGGCCCTGGCCGACTTCGCCTACGAATCGTTCGCCCGCAGCGAGGCAAGCCGGCTGGAGGAACTCCGGCTGGGCGCGCTGGAGGACCGCATCGATGCCGAGCTGGCCCTGGCCCATCACGCGGCACTGGTGCCCGAGCTCGAAGCGCTGGTCGACGAGCAGCCCACGCGCGAGCGCCTCCGGGGGCAGCTGATGCTCGCGCTCTACCGATCCGGGCGACAGGCGGACGCCCTCGAGGCTTATCGGGACGGGCGGGTACGTCTCGCCGAGGAGCTCGGCCTCGAACCTGGGCCCGAGCTGCAGCGACTCGAACGCGCGATCCTGAGCCAGGACCCAGACCTCGATCGCTCCTCCCCGCCCGCCCGCCTGGCCGCGATCCGTCGACGCCGGGGTGCGCCGCTCATCGTGGTCGGCGGCATCCTGCTGCTCGTCGCGGCCGCGGCCGCTTGGCTCGCGCTGAGCGACGATCCCGAGCACGCAGAACCGAACTCGCTCGCCGTGATCGATCCCAGCTCGAACGAGCTCGAGGCGACCGTGCCCACGGGCGTCGATCCCGCCGAGGCGGTCGCCGACGGGAAGTATGTGTGGGTCGCCAACCGCGGCGACGACACGGTGTCGAAGGTAGATGTCAAGAGCCGTACGGTCGTGGCGACACGGTCTCCGGACATCAGCGTCGCGGGCCTCGCGGTCGGTGCCGGCGGAGTCTGGGTCGGCGACACGCGCCGCCAGAACCTCGTGCGGCTGGACCCCGATCTCCAAACGGCAGAACGCACGGAGCGAGTGGCCCCGGTGGAGCAGGACGTTCTTCGGATCGCCGGTCGCAAACCCGTTGGCCGTCGGCGAGGGCGCGGTCTGGGTGGGCCGGCGGCTACGGGTCCCTGGCCCGGGTGAACCCGAGGACGGTCGAGATGGTCGACGACGTCCCAGTCGGTAACGACCCGGTCGCAGCTGCGACCGGGGCCGGCGCGGTGTGGGTTGTCGACTACGACGACGGGACGCTTGCCCGTATCGATCCGCGATCGGCCAACGCGGTCGCCTGGACGACGCAGGTGGGCCAGGCCCCGGTCGCGGTTGCCCTGGGCGAGGGCGCCATCTGGGTCGCCAGCAGCCAGAGCGACAGCGTCTCACGGGTCGATCCCGAAAACGGGGCCGTGACGGCGGCGATCCCCGTGGGCCGACACCCGACCGGGGTGGCCACCGGGGCGGGCGCGGTGTGGGTGGCGAACAACCTGGACGGGACCGTCAGCCGGATCGATCCCAACACGAATCAGGTTGCGGCGACGATCGCGGTCGGGGAGGCACCGCGGGGCGTGACATTCGCCGGCGACAGGGTCTGGGTCAGCGTCCAGAGTGCGGAGCCGTCGCCACCTGCCACCTCCTCGGAGGAGGAGGTGGCACGGGTCCTGACGCAGTCGGATCCCGGGCCGACCGATCCCGCGCTCGACCTCGACTTCACGCGCCAGGGGGCCACCTGCGCGCGGCTCTACAACTATCCGGACCGGCCCGCTCCCGAGGGTGCCACGCTGATTCCCGAGATCGCGGCCGGATTCCCCAGGGTCTCGGCCTGTGGACGCCGGTACGAGTTTCGCATCCGCTCCGGCTATCGGTTCTCCCCGCCATCGGGCGAGCCCGTCACCGCGGCCTCCTTCGCCCGGGCGATCCAGCGCACGATCGATCCCCGGATGGGCTCGTATGCCGGCGAGCTGATGGGCGACATCGTGGGGGCCCGGGCGTTTGCTGCCGGCCGCGCGCGCGACATCAGCGGGCTCGAGGCTCGCGGGGATCGGCTCATCGTCGAGCTGACCCGGCCGGCGGGCGACCTCACCGCCCGACTGTCGGCGACGTTCTTCTGCCCCGTTCCCCCTGGAACGCCTGTGGACCCCGACGGGGTCGACCCTACTGCCGTCCGCCGGCCCGTACTACGTGGCGTCGCACGCGCCCGAGCGCAGCCTGGTGCTGCGCCGGAACCCGAACTACGAGGGACCGCGCCCCCACGAGCTCGCCGAGATCCGCTACGACATCGGTTGGTCGGCGGAGCGCGCAATCGCGGAGATCGAGGCGGGGAGGGCCGACTACCTCGAGCTGGATGCGTTCACCGCCGACGAGCCGTTGTCAACCGTTGACGTAGCGGAGCTGGATGCGCGCCTCGGACCGGGTAGTGAGGACGAGGGTGCCGCCAGCCCGGTCTTCCTCACACAGCCCAGCCTCAGCGACTACCAGTTCGTGTTCAACGCAACCAAACCGCCGTTCGACGACGTGCGTCTGCGCCGCGCCGTGAGCTACGCGATCGACCGGCGCGCGCTCGCCGAACACACCGGCTTCGGAGATCCGGCGCGGCCGACCGACCAGCTGCTGCCCCCCGGGATTCCCGGATACGAAGACACGAACGCGTATCCGCTGGGCGGTCCCGACCTCGAGCGGGCGCGCCGGCTGGCCGCGGGGTTCAGCGGCCCGGCGGTGCTCTACACGTGCAACTTCCCCGACTGCGCGAGGCATGCGGAAATCCTCCGCTAGAACCTCGCCGCGATCGGTATTCACCTGACGGTCCATCAGTTCCCGCTGGGCGAGATGTTCAGTCGTCAGAAGAGGCCCGGGGAGCCCTTCGACCTCGTGTACTCCAACTGGTTCGCCGACTTCGTCGACCCGTACAACTTCCTCCAGCTCTTCGACGTCAACGGTGAGCTCGGGCATCTGCTCGACGATCCCCGGGTCGACCGAGCCTTCGCGCGGGCCGCGCCGCTGAGAGGAAATCGGCGGCTCGCGGCCTACGCCCGGCTCGACCGCATGCTGGTCGAGGACGTGGTCCCCGCGGTCGCCTTCGCCAACGGCACCGTCTCGCACCTTCTCTCAGCACGGATGGGCTGCCAGGTTCTGCACCCGGTCTACGACCTGGACCTCGCCGCGCTCTGTATCCAGGGCGACTAGCAGCGCGTGGGCCGCGCTGTGGGGAACCTACGGCCTGAGCCCGGCTGTGTCGAGCGAGTAGTCCTGGTTCGCGTAGCGCGCGGCGGTCTCGTCGTCGCAGGCCGCGAAGAACGACGCCGACCGCGTCGACCAGGTGGTCCATCGACTCGGCCGCGAACAGGACCGGCTGGTACTTGGTGATGTCGTAGTCGATCGTCGCCATCGCGGCGAAGTCGAGCGGCCGGATCTCCATGCCGCGGAACTCCTCGATCTCGCCGTAGGAGGAGAGGATCCCGGCGCCGTAGGCGCGCAGCTCGCCGTCCTCGCGCACGACGCCGAACTCGATCGTGAACCAGAAGACGTCGGCGACCATCTGCAGGCCTCCTCGGTCTCGACGCGACGCGCGGCCTCGCCGGCGAGGCGGTTGAGCTCGGCGAACTGCGGGTCGGCCAGCAGGTGCCCGTGGCCGATCACCTCGTGGATCAGGTCCGGCTCGGGCGTGTAGAGCGGCGCGTCGTGGTGGCGGACGTACTGGGTCGAGTGAAAGCGTCCGGTCGGCCAGCGAGCCGTAGAACTCGTCCAGCGGGACGATCCCGGCGGCCGGCACGTACTCGAAGCCGCGTCAGCGGCCGCAGGCCCGTCGGTGACCTCGTCGAGCTGCGGGATCCGGTCGCGCGGCAGGTCGAGCGCGCGCCAGCGCCTCGCGGAAGGCGCGGCACGCGTAGCGCTCGTGCTTGGGCGCGAGCTCGCGGCAGACGGTCCGCCAGACCTCCTGCTCGGCCTCGGTGTAGTCGATCCGCGGGACCGGCTCGCCGGGCTCCCACTCGAGCGCCGCGGCGGCGATCGCGTTGCGCCGCTCGCGGTAGTGCGGGGTCGTTGACGCCCGGGTGGTCGTCGCCGAGGTGGACGGTGACGCTGCCGTCGTCGCCGGTCGTGACGGGTGAGTAGAGCTGTGCCTCCTCGAACATCGGCGCTCAGCCCGTCGTCGTG
This sequence comes from uncultured Solirubrobacterales bacterium, assembly GCA_963729505.1. Taxonomy (GTDB): domain Bacteria; phylum Actinomycetota; class Thermoleophilia; order Solirubrobacterales; family 70-9; genus JBDTSW01. The sequence continues at coordinate 55,675 of CAVSOA010000002.1, read as the reverse complement.
GCGGCCGGCTCCGCGCTCGGGCTCGTACCACGAGAGCGCGTAGTCGGGCTGGTCGAGCTCCCGCGCGAGCGCGCGTCAGCCGCAGCGGCTTGAACGTGTCCCACATCACCGCGAGCTCCTCCGTGCGCCGGGCGCCGAGCGACGCCTCGACGAGGCCCGGCTGCGGGCCGTGCGGGAGGCCGCTGACGGGTGCAGCGTGATCATCCCGACGTCGACGCCCTTGCGCGAGCCGAACTGGCCGTCGACGTAGTAGATGGCCTCCTCGGACTGGACGTTCGAGTGGTGGTAGGGCAGCGCGATCGCCTGCGGGTCGTAGTCGAGCTCGCGCGGGCAGAACGAGCAGATCACGAAGTTCTGGCCCTGGAAGGTCTGGTGGACCGGCGGCGGCATGTGGATGCGGCCGGTGATCGGCTCGAAGTCGTCGGTGTTGAACGTGTACGGGTAGACGTAGCCGTCCCAGCCGACGACGTCGAACGGGTGGTAGTCGAGGACGTAGTCCTGGAAGCCGTCGCGGACGCGGACGGTCAGCTCGTACTCGCCGCGGTCGCGGTGCGTTTGGAGCTCGCGCCGGCGGGTGGAAGTCGCGCTGCGAGTACGGCGCGTGCTCGAGCAGCTGGCCGTAGCGGTTGCGGTAGCGGTTCGGCGTCTCGATCTCGCCCGGGCGTGAAGAAGCACAGCCAGACCTGTCGCCGTCGTCGGGCATCCGCACGCGGTAGGTCGTGCCGCGCGGGATCACGACGTAGTCGTGCGGGCGGTAGGGGACGTCGCCGAAGATCGTCTCGACGGTGCCGGTCCCGTGGTGGATGAAGAGGACCTCGTCGCCCTCGCCGTTGCGGTAGAAGCCGTCGCGCTCCTCCGTCGGCTTGCAGATCGAGACCTCGATGTCGTTGTTGAACTGCAGGAGCCGGCGGCCGTCGAGCCAGTCGCCGCCGGGCTCGACCGGGTTGGTGTCGGTGAGCCGGTGGACGTGGGTCTCGGGGCACCCACTCCTCGCGCTCGATCGGGCTGGAAGCTCGCCGACCTCCTTGACGCGGCAGGGCGACCAGAGGTGGTAGAGGATCGACTCGTTGCCCGGAGAAGCCCTCGAAGCCGATGACCTCCTCGGTGAGCAGCGTCCCGTTCTCGCGGAACTGGACGTGGCGCTTGGCGGGGACGTTGCCGAGGGTGGCGTACCGCATCAGAGATTCCCCCTCTTGTCCTGCTCGCGCTCGATCGCCTCGAACAGGGCCTTGAAGTTGCCCGCGCCGAAGCCGGTGGCGCCGTGGCGCTCGATGATCTCGAAGAAGACGGTCGGGCCGGTCGCCGACCGGCTTGGTGAAGATCTGCAGCAGGTAGCCCTCGTCGTCGTGGTCGACGAGGATGCCCTGCGCGCGCAGGTCGTCGAGCTGGTCGGCGACCTCGGGGACCCGCTCGGGGACCTCCTCGTAGTAGGCGTCGGGGATCGTCAGGAAGCCGACGCCGCGGCGGCGCAGCTCGGCGACGGTGCCGACGATGTCGCGCGTGGCGACGGCGATGTGCTGGGCGCCGGGGCCCTCGTAGAACTCGAGGTACTCGTCGATCTGCGACTTGCGGCGGCCCTCGGCGGGCTCGTTGATCGGGAACTTGATGCGCCCGTTGCCCGAGGCGACGACCTTCGACATCAGGGCCGAGTACTCGGTCGAGATCGCCTCGTCGGAGAAGTGGACCATCTCGGTCATGCCGAAGACGTCGCTCGTAGAACGCGACCCACTCCTGCATCCGGCCGAGCTCGACGTTGCCGACGATGTGGTCGATGCGCCAGCAGCATCTCGTCGGCTGACGCGGGCGGCGACGGCGATCGGCTCGAAGCCCGGCAGGAAGGCGCCGTCGTAGGCGGAGCGGTCGATGAAGGTGTGCAGCGTGTCGCCGTAGGTGGCGATCGCCGCGTGGCGGACGGTGCCGTGCTCGTCGCTCGGCGGTCGTCGGGCCGGTCGACGGCTGCGTCGCGCCGCGGGCGAGGGCCTCGGCGTGGGCCGCGTCGACGTCGGGCACCGAGAGCGCGATCGAATGCGACGCCGTCGCCGTGCTGGGCGTGATGGCGAGCGATCTCCGTGTCCGAGTCGCAGCGCGCCGGTGAGGACGAGGCGGATCCGGCCCTGCTCGAGCACGTGGGAGGTGCGGTCGCGCAGGCCCGTCTCGAGCCCGGCGTAGGCGACCGGGCGGAAGCCGAAGGCGTGCTCGTAGAAGTAGGCGGCCTGGGCGGCGTTGCCGACGTAGAGCTCGACGTGGTCGATGCCGTTGAGCGGCATCGGAGTCCGTGCGTTGGCTCGGACAACGGCTTGGGGGTGGTAGCGGTCGCGGGCGGCATCGGATCTCTCCTCGATCGGGGTCTACCTTTATGATTCCCTGTAGATGCGCCCCTTACAACCCCGAATCGTTGCGTCCGCGGGCTCTGAACGTGGACATCGACGAGATCGACCAGCAGATCGTTGCGTTGCTGCGTGAGAACGCCCGGCGGTCCTTCCAGGACATCGGCTCGCGGGTCTCGCTCAGCGCCCCGGCGGTCAAGCGCCGGGTCGACCGTCTCGAGGAGGCCGGGCGTGATCCAGGGCTACTCGGCGGTGCTCGACCACGTGGCGCTCGGCTGGACGACGCACGCGGTCGTCTCGCTGTTCTGCGAGGGGCAGATGTCGGGCGACGAGATCCTCGCGGCCGCCGGCCGCCACCCCGAGGTCGCGGCGGCCCACACGGTCGCCGGCGAGGCGAGCGCGATCCTCCACCTGCACGCGCGCGACACCGAGCACCTCGAGGAGGCGCTCGAGCGGCTGCGCGACGCGCCGGGCATCCGCCGGACGCAGACGCAGGTGGTGCTCTCGACGCTGTTCGAGCGCCCGGTCGCCTAGTCGGCTCAGGCGATCGGGGTCTCGAGCGTCGCCGAGGCCCTCGGCGGCGATCGCGACCTCGTCGCCGGGCTCCAGCCAGCGGTCGCCCTCGAGCGGGCCGAGCTCGAGCAGGCAGCCGCGGTTCAGCGTGCCCGACCCGAGCACGTCGCCGGGGCGCAGGCGGGTGTCGCGCGCGGCGTGGGCGACGAGCTCGGGCCAGCAGTAGTGCTGCTCGGCGGCGTTGGTGCGGGTGAGCTCGGCGCCGTTGACGGTGGCGGTCGCCTCGAGCTGCAGGCGACCGTCCTCGTAGGGAAGCTCGTCGGGGGTGACGAGCCAGGGGCCGAGCGAGATCGCGAAGTCCTTGCCCTTCGCGGGCCCGAGCCCGACGGTCATCTCCTGCGCGCTGGACGTCGCGGGCGCTCCAGTCGTTCAGCAGGGTGAAGCCGGCGATCTCGCCCGTCGGCGCCGATCACCGCGGCGATCTCGAGCTCGAAGTCGAGCAGCTGCGTGGCCGCCGGCTTGCGCGACGGGCTCGCCCGGGCCGTGGATCGAGGCGGGGTTGCGAGAAGTAGAAGGTGGGCGCCTCGTACCAGGCGGGCGGGACCTCGCCGCCGCGCAGGCGCCAGCCGGTGGTCGACGTGCCCCTCGAAGGCGAAGAAGTCGCGGACGCTCGGCGGCTCGGGAACGGGCGCGAGCAGCGTGGCGTCGGCGAGCGCGCACCCGCTCGCCGGTTTCGTCGTGTCCCTCGCCGGACAGCCAGGCGAGCATCGAGGGCGCAGCCAGGACGCGGATCGATTCACCGTCGATCGCCCCTACGGCGATGTGGTCGCCCCGGCGGAACGTCGCCAGCCGCATGGGCCGGGTCTAGACGTAGCCGCGGATCTTCGCGGCCTGGACGACGCGCTCGATCCCGACGAGGTAGGCGGCCTCGCGCAGGTCGAGCTTCTCCTCCTTGGCGCGCCCGCTCACCTCGCGGTAGGCGCGTCGCATGATGTTGCCGAGCTTGTCGTTGACCTCGCGCTCGTCCCAGCGGAAGTGCTGGAGGTTCTGGACCCACTCGAAGTAGGAGACGACGACGCCGCCGGCGTTCGCCATGAGGTCGGGGATGATGTAGACGTCCTTGTCGCGGAGGATCTGGTCGGCCGCGGGTGTGGTGGGGCTGTTGGCGCCCTCCACGATCACCTTGCACTGCATCCGATCGGCGTTGCCCTCGTGGATCATGCCGCCGAGCGCCGCCGGGATGAAGACGTCGCACGGGACCTCGACGAGGTCGTCGGCGTCGATCGAGTCGACGCCCTCGAAGTCGGTGATGTGCCCGCCTTCCTTGATGAAGTCGTGGAGGGCATTCGCGTCGATCCCGGCTTCGGAGCGGATGGCGCCGTTCACGTCGGAGACGCCGACCATCTTGGCGCCGAGCTGCTGCATGATCCGCGCGGCCCAGGAGCCGACGTTCCCGTAGCCCTGGACGACGAAGGTGGTGTCGGCGGGGCTGAGGCCGAGGTGGGGGGCGGCCTCGCGGAACATGTAGACGCAGCCGCGGCCGGTGGCGGCCTCGCGGCCGTAGGAGCCCTCGAGCTCGATCGGCTTGCCGGTGCAGATCGCCGGGGTGTGGCCGTGGAGCTTCCCGTACTCGTCCATGAACCAGGCCATGGTCTGGGCGTTGGTGTTGATGTCGGGGGCGGGGATGTCCCGGGTGGGCCCGAGGACCTTCTCGATCTTGTCCATGAACGAGCGGGCGATCTTCTGGAGCTCGGACTGCTCGAGCTCGTTGGCCGGGCAGTTGACCCCGCCCTTGGCGCCGCCGAAGGGGACGTTGGCGACGGCGGTCTTCCAGGTCATCAGCGAGGCGAGGGCGCGGACCTCGTCGACGTCGACCTCGGGGTGGAAGCGGATGCCGCCCTTGTAGGGGCCGCGGGCGCCGTTGTGCTGGATGCGGTAGCCGGAGAAGACGTGGATCTTGCCGTCGGAGAGCTTGACGGGGATCTGGACGGTGACCTCGCGGTAGGGGGTCCAGAAGACGGTCTGGAGGTCGTCGGGCAGGCCGAGGTGGTCAGCTGCCTTGTCGAAGTAGTGGCGGACGATGTCGAGGTTGGAGACCTCGGCGCGCTGCCCGGCCTTGGCGCCCCCCTTGGACTCGGCGTCGGCCTTCTCGGCCTCGACCGTCTGCGGCGATCGGTCCGTCCCCCGCTCCTCCACAGCCGTCTCGGTTTCAGCCATCCATCTCCTCCATTGCGATCGGCCCTGACCCACCGCCATCCTCTCACAGGTGCCCGGTGATGCTCCGCCTGCGATGTTCGGCGAGACCTACAATCGCGTAGCCTGGGGCCATAGCTCAGTTGGTAGAGCGTTCGGTTTGCATCCGAAAGGTCGCCGGTTCGAATCCGGCTGGCTCCATCACTACCGCGCGGGTGTCGGATGAACACATCTCGCGTCGATCGAGGGATATGGTGCCTGGGGGGGCACAACGCACACCCGGAGGTGTCACATGGCGATTGGTTTGATCACTTTGTTCCCGGAGGGACTCGGCGCGGCCGAATACGACGCGGTCGAAGCACAGATGGACGATGCCGGCAAGAACCCCGACGGCCTGATCGTGCACTGCGCCGGCGAGCTTGACGGGCGGTTCCAGGTCTTCGACATCTGGGAGAGCCGCGAGCAGCACGACGCGTTCCGCGACGGCGCCCTGAAGGACGCGATGATCGCGGCCATGGGCCAGGAGGCCTTCGACCAGCTGCCCGAGGCCGAGCGCCAGCAGGCGGAGATCCACAACTACCGGATCCCCTAACCCGCCTGGCGGAACAACCAGGGGACTAGACGCTCAGCACCGTCGCCCGGTTGGGCGGCACCCTGCTCTCGAGCACGTCGAGGTAGGCGTCGCGCACGGCATCCCAGCCGTCGGCGCGATCCACCTCGAGCCAGCCCGAGCACCACTCGCAGAACGGCCCCCACGCCTCGGCCACCCGCTGCTCGAGGCCGGCGGGGCCCCACTCGGACGAGCGCTTCGTAACCCGCGTCGGGGCGAAGAAGAACTTGGGCGCCGGGCCGGGCAGCTCGGCGGCTCCCTCGAAGTCCTCCCAGTGCGTGACGCCCACGGCCATGCTGTGGCGCAGGTCGTCCTCGAAATGCGAATGCACGGCGTGGCGCACCTCGCCGTTGCCCGCGAAGTCGACGAACGTGGCCGGCCCCCGCTCGAGCGAGGAGATCTCCGAGTAGGGGACCGTCCGCGCGTAGATCCCGAGCCCGTCGACGAACTCCACGTTGCCCTCGGAGGTGAGGGCGATGAGCTCGACCCCCTCGCGCTGGGCGAGCATGAACGCCGCGGCGAGCGCCGTCTTCGATGAGGCGCTGGCCATCAGCACCGGGCCGCCGGCCGCCAGCCCCTCGTCGGCGAGCTGGTCGTCGATCAGGAACGACGTGAAGAACAGCGGGCGCAGGAGCATCTGAAGCTCCTCCGACTCCTCCGTGTAGAACGGGTCCGAGCCCGTAGCCAGGTACCGGTGATAGGCGGAGGGAAGCTCGGCCCGGTGCGGCGAGGCGTCGATGAACCCCCGCTCGCCCGCTCCGCGAGGGCGTCGCCAGCATGTGGCTCGCCGACGGCCAGTAGCCGTAGTAGCGCGTCCCGACCTCCACGCCCTCCGCCTCGCTCGCCTCGACCTCCGCGAAGCCCCACGTCGGCAGCCTCCCCCACCCGTCCTCGCCCTGGAAGAAGTCCCAGTACGACATCGAGTCGCCCATCACCGCATAGGTGACGTTGTTCGCGGTCATCCCGAACCTCTTGACCGCCAGCGACGCCTGGCCCGCGCCCGGCTCGGGCACCGCCGGTTCGTCGATTCGCGTCTCGCGGAGGTCGTCGCGCTTGATCAGCAATCCGCCCATGGCGAGGCTGAGCGTATTCGAGTGCTTACCGGCGCGGAGGGTTCTTCATCGCCCCCCACAGCCCCAGCATGATCATCCACACGATCGCGAGCGAGATGCCGCCGAGGATGATCCCCCTCGTGCTCGGCCCTGACTCGAAAATCGCGGCGATCGAGACCGCGCCGAACAGGATGCAGAACACGAGCCCCAGCCCCAGGAGCGCGGCGCGGACATCCTCATTCATGCGGCTACAGCCTCTGGAGTCGGCGGGGTGGAGCGCACCCTTCTGTCCCCGGTAGCGGTTCGCGAACAGCTTGATTGTCGCCAGCCCGAACAGGAATCCGCCGATGTGCGCCAGGTAGGCGATCCCGCCGTCAGCGCCCGCGACATCTGGCGACGCGAGATCGGCGAACGCCGGTAACGCCTGAAGCGCGAACCAGATCCCGAGCATGATCAGCGCCGGGATCTCGATGAACGTGAAGAAGAAGATGATGATCACCATCGTCAGCACCCTCGCACGCGGGTGCAACAGGATGTAGCCACCCAAGACCCCCGAGACCGCCCCGCTCGCGCCGATCGTGGGCAGCGTGGCATTCGGCTCGAGCGCCGCCTGGGCCAAGACCGCCACCAGCCCGGCGAGCAGGTAGAAGAGGAGGAACCGCAGACGCCCCATGGAGTCCTCGATGTTGTTCCCGAAGACCCAGAGAAAGAGCATGTTGCCGGCGATGTGGAAGATGCCGCCGTGCATGAACATCGAGGTGAGGATCGTCAGCCACCACGCGGCGGTCGCCACCGGGACAAGCGGCGCCACCCCGTCGTCCTCGAGCTCCTGGGCCTCCCGATACTCGGGCGATCCCTCGCAGACGATCTCGGCCCGAGGTCGTCGCTTCCCTTCCCGCGGCACGGCGCCAACCGCGCACTCCTCGCCCCAGTGCAGGATGCGGTAGGGAATGGCGCCGTACTCGATCGCGTTCAGGTCCGCGTCCGTGATGCCTAGCGCCCGCAGATCGGAGTTCTCGCTGCGGTCGCTCGAGAACGTCAGCTGCCACGCGAAGAAACCGATGTTCACCACGATCAGCAGAACCGTGACGATCGGGAATCGCGACGTCGGGATGTTGTCCTTGAGCGGGATCAAGGAGGGGGGAGCCTAAAGAGAGAGCGCCCGGGCTCCGCCGGGCGCTCTCAAACCTTGACTCTGCCGTTGGACTAGTAGCCCGCGTCCTCGAGCGCCTGGTCCGCGTCTTCCTGAGCTTCGTCGATGGCGTCCTGCGCATCCTCCTGCGCCTGATCGATGTCGCTCTGGTCGACGCCGGAGTCCTCAAGGGCCTGATCGGCCTGCTCCTGGGCGCTGTCGACTGCCTCGTTGATCGCGTCCTGCGCCTGGTCGGCCTCGTCGTCCCCGCAACCCGCCCAGCCGGCTCCGGCCAGGGCGAGCGAGAACGAGGCTGCGATGGCTGCCGCGCGTCGTCTGCGTGTCGTCATCTGTCTTCCTCCGGTCGCGTTGCCCGCGGCGCTACTGCGCGTCCTCGATGGCGTCCTCGGCCTGCTGCTGCGCATCTTCGACCGCGTCCTCGGCCTCCTGCTGGGCGTCCTCGATGTCGTCCTCGTCGACGCCGGCCTCCTCGAGCGCGTCATTGACGTCGTCCTGGATCTCGTCGGCGGTCTCGTTCGCCGAGTCGAGCGCCTCGTCGACGGCGTCGGCCGCGTCGTCCTCATCGCTGCCGCAACCGGCCCAGCCGGCGCCGGCGATCGCGAGGGAAAGCGACGCGGCGATCGCAGCCGCCCGGCGCTTCTTCATGCTGGTCATCGGTTCCTCCCATGCCTGGCCGAATGCACGGCGAGGCGAGTAGTTGGCCGGGACCTCGCACGCCTCATTGGCGCCTACCCCCCGGCAGGACTGCGCCGCGATCCTAACGGCTGGGCAGGCCGCTCGCCAGGCGTGGCGAGATCAGGCGGCTCGGCTCTCCGCAGCCTCTCGCGCCGACTCGTCGGCGTGGTAGGAGCTGCGCACGAGCGGGCCCGCGGCGACCGAGGCGAATCCCATCCCCAGCGCCGCCTGCCGCAGCGCCTCGAACTCGTCGGGATGCCAGTAGCGGACGACGGGCAGATGATTTTCGGTCGGGCGCAGGTACTGCCCCACAGTGAGGATCTCCACTCGGTGCTCGCGGAGGATCTCGAACGCCTCGATCATCTCGTCGAAGTCCTCGCCGAGGCCGACCATCAGCCCCGACTTCGTGACGACCTCGTCGCCGCCCATCTCCTTCGCAAGCTTCAAGACGCGAGCCGACCGCAGGAAGTCCGATCCGCGCCGGGCCTTCGGGTAGAGGCGCGGGACCGTCTCGACGTTGTGGTTGAAGACGTCGGGCCGCTCGGCGATCACCCGCGCCAGCGGCATCTCCTGGCCCCGGAAGTCAGGGGTGAGCACCTCGACCTTGCACCCGGGGGCCTGCATCCGGATCGACCGGATCACGCCGACGAATGCCGACGCCCCGTAGTCGGGCAGATCGTCGCGGTCAACCGAGGTGACGACCGCGTGCCTCAGGCCCATCTTCTTCACCTGGTTGGCCACACGCATTGGCTCGAGCGGGTCGTTCCAGGTGGGCTTGCCCGTCTGCACGTTGCAGAACCCGCAGCGGCGAGTGCAGACGTCGCCGAGGATCATGAACGTGGCGGTGCCGCGCTCCCAGCATTCACCGACGTTGGGGCAGTTCGCCTCCTCGCAGACGGTGTGAAGGTTGTCGGCCTCGATCGTCTGCTTGAGGCGACGGTAGGTGGGGCCGCCTGGCGCCGGGACCTTCAGCCACGGCGGCTTGCGCTCGCGGAACGGGCGCCCCTCGGCGATCTTCGCGCCGCCGGGGTTCGCCCGGGAGCGGGTGACGTGGATGCGCTCTGCCGTCTCGCCCATCGCGCCTACCGTACCGGGGCGGGGACGTCGCCAACCAGGGCCTCCGTGCCCTCGACGATCTCGCTCAGCCGCGCCGCCGCGACCTCGACCGGCCGGCGCCCATAAACCTCGCCGAAGCGGTCGCGGACCGTGTTCGCGAACGCCTGAACATCCTGCTCGGCGCCGAGCTCGCGCGTGAGGGAGGACATCCGGCACGCCTCGATGCCGCAGGGCACGATCCACTCGAAGGGCTGGAGGTCGTTGGCGACGTTGATCGCGAAGCCATGGGTCGTGATCGCCCGATTCACGTGGACGCCGATCGAGCCGATCTTCTTCGCGGGCTCGATGCCCTGAGCGAACGCGTCGGGGTCGTCGGGGCGCGGGCCCTCGGTCCAGACTCCGGTGAGCCCGTCGATGCAGCCGGCCTTGACTCCGTGGTCGCCGAGCGAGGAGATCATCACCCGCTCCATCCGCCGGACGTACTCATGGACGTCGTCGCCATACGGCGCCAATGAGACGATCGGATATCCGACGAGCTGCCCGGGTCCGTGGTAGGTCACGCGCCCGCCGCGGTCGGTGTCGCAGACGTCGATGCCCTGCATCCGGTACCAGCTCTCGCCCATTGGCAGCTCGTCCGCCGTGGTGCGGCGGCCCTTCGTGTAGACGGGAGGGTGCTCGAGCAGGAGCAGCAGATCGGGCACCTCACCCGCGTGGCGCGCGGCCTCCAGAGCGTTCTGGGCCTCGCGCGCGTACGCATAGGGGACCTGCCCGCAGCGAACGACCCAGATCTCGTCGGCCATGGAGGTCAGTCTGCCACGGCGGCGCCGAGCCGCTCGGCGGCGAGCGCCCGCGCGGCATCGAGAGGCGTGACGATGTGCTCCCGCGCCCGCGCCAGAACCGCGCCCATCGTGGCCTCGATCCCGCCCGCGAGCTCGAGCGCGGTCTCCTCGTCGTACCCACGGATCTCGCGGTAGACGTTGATCAGCCCGCCGGCGTTCGCGATGAAGTCGGGGCCGTAGAGGATGCCGCAGGCGGCGAGCTCGTTGGCGAGCGAGTCACTCGCGAGCTGGTTGTTCGCTGCGCCGCAGATGACCTCGCAGCGAAGCCGGCCGATCGACTCGGCCGTGATTCCGCCGCCCAGGGCGCAGAGCGCGAGCACTTCGCCCCCGGCGCGCATCGCCAGCGAGGGCTCGACCCACCGGGCGCCGAGCGCCTCGGCGACGGCTCGCTTGCACGGGTCGACGTCCGCGACGACCAGTTCGCATCCGCGATCGCGAAGCAGCCGGGCAAGGCGCCCGCCGACGTGGCCCAGGCCGACGATCGTCACCAACGCGCCGGCCAGGTCGTCGCGCCCCCAGCGTTCGCGCGCGCACGCCAGCATGGCCGCCTCGACGCCCACGGCCGTGACCGGGCTGGGGTCACCCGAGCCGCCGTCTCCCGTCGGCAGCCCCGTCACATGGGAGGTGCGCTCGGCGATGACCGTCATGTCGCCAGGCGTCACGCCCACGTCCTCGGCCGTGATGTAGCGGCCGCCCAGGGACTCCACGAGGTCGCCGAAGTCGAGCAGGGCATCGCGTCGTGCCGCGGCGTCGAAGCCGCCGCTCGGAGCGCAGATCACACCCTTGCCGCCGCCGAGATCGAGCCCGGCCGCGGCGGCCTTCAGCGTCATCCCCTCCGAGAGCCGCAGGGCGTCCCGCTCAGCATCGTCGGGCCGGTCGTACGACCACACGCGGCACCCGCCGAGGGCGGGCCCGAGCGCCGTCGAGTGGATGGCGATCGAGATCGGGGCTCCGCTTCGGGCCCCCCGGACTGAGAGGACCTCCTCGTGCGTCGGGCGGGCCGCCTGCGTCTTGACTGCGACGGCCATCAGCCGGCCTCCCAGTCTTCGAGCCGGGCCTTGATGAGCGCGAGGAACCTCGCGGCCGTGGCTCCGTCCAGGGCGCGGTGATCCCACGACATCGGCAGGTACGTCATCGGGCGGATCGCGATCGCGTCGTCGACCACGACCGGGCGCTTGACGATCGCCTCGAGATCGAGAATCGCCACCTGCGGCTGGTTGATGATCGGCGTCGCCAGCACTGCGCCGAACTGCCCGGGGTTGGTGATCGTGAACGTGCCGCCGTGGACATCGTCGGGCTCGAGCGCTCCGGCTCGGGCCCGCTCGGCGACGTCGGCGATCGCGGCCGCCATCCCCTCCAGGTTGAGGCGCTGCGCCTTGGGAATCACGGGGACGATCAACCCGTCGTCGAGTGCGACGGCGATGCCCAGGTTCACGTCGTCGTGGAAGACGAGCTCATCGCCGTCCACGGAGGCGTTCAGAACAGGGAACTCCGCCAGCGCCTCGACCGTCGCGAGCGCGACGAACGCGAGGTACGTCAGCGGCGCGCCTCGCCGGGCCATCGCCTCCTTCAGCTCCGCCCGCCGCGCGACGACCCGGTGCATGTCGACCTCGACGATCGTCGTGCAGTGGGCGGCCGTGTGGCGAGAATCCACCATGTGGCGTGCGATCGCCTGCCGCATCGCCGACATCGGCTCGCGATGAGCCGGGCCGTCGCCGTTGAGCGCTCGCGGCGCCGCGGGTGCGGCGGCTCGTCCGGCCTGTAAGGCGACTCGGTGTGCAGCGGCCGGTCGGCCTTCGCCGGCTGCGGAGGCCCGGACTCGATAAACGCAACGAGATCCCGCTTCCGCACCCTTCCACCGATACCCGTGCCCTCGACCAGCTCGAGATCGATCCCGTGCTCATCCGCAATGCGCCGCACGATCGGGGAGTAGAACGAGGACCGATCCGCCTCACCCGCGGGTGGCGCAGGGGTGTCCGTCTCCGAGACCCGGACGTCCGCCCGGAAGCTCGGAGGGCGGCCCCTGCGACAGGACCCGCGGCCGCGCCATCTCGATCTCGGCAATCGGCGTTCCGACATCCACCGTTTCCCCTTGCTCGATCAACAGCGCGGCGATGACCCCGGATGCCGGACAGGGAATCTCGACATCCACCTTGTCGGTGGTGACATCGGCGATCGTCTCGTCGGCCTCGACCGCGTCCCCGACCCCCTTGCGCCATTCGAGCAGCGTCCCCTCGGACACCGAGATGCCCATCTGGGGCATGAGACCTGCGTCAGCTGTTCAGTAGGCGAGGAGCTCACGGATGGCCTCCTTCATGTCGTCGGGCTGGGGCAGGATGGCCTGCTCGAGCGGCGGTGAGAACGGGATCGGCACGTCGGGGGCGGTCAGCCTCCGGACCGGTGCGTCGAGCTCCTCGAAGGCGTGCTCGGTCACCAGCGCGGCGACCTCTGCGCCCACCCCGCACGAGCGCGTCGCCTCGTGCGCGACGAGCACCTTGCCCGTCTTCCGCGCGCTCGCCAGGATCGCGTCGGTGTCCAGCGGGCAGAGCGAGCGGAGGTCGAGGACCTCCACGTCCTCGCCCACCGCCTCCGCGGCGTCGAGCGCCAGATGGACGCTGACCCGTACGCGATGACGGTCAGCTCGCCGCCCTCGCGCACGACCCGCGCCTTTCCCAGCGGAACGGCGTGCTCGCCGTCGGGAATCTCGCCCTTCACGTTGCGGTAGAGGCCCTTGTGCTCCAGGAAGCAGACCGGGTTGGGATCGCGGATCGCGCTGACCAACAGGCCCTTGGCGTCGTCCGCGAACGCGGGCGCCACCACCTTGAGGCCCGGCGCCTGAAGGAACCAGGCCTCCGGGTTCTGCGAGTGGAACGGCCCGCCGGAGAACCCGCCTCCGGACGGAAGGCGTACGACCATCGGCACGGCGACGCCCTGGCGGTAATGGAGCTTCGCCGCGACGTTGACGAGCTGGTCGAATCCGCAGGAGATGAAGTCCGCGAACTGCATCTCGCAAACCGGCTTCAGGCCCTCGATCGCCGCGCCGACGGCGGCTCCGATGATCGCGTTCTCGGCGAGCGGCGCGTCGATCACCCGGGCGGCGCCGAACTCCTCGAAGAACCCGTCGGTGATCTTGAACGCGCCGCCGAATGCCCCGATGTCCTCGCCGAAGCAGATCACCGTCTCGTCGCGGCGCATCTCCTCGCGCAGGCCGTCGGAAATCGCCTGGAGGTAGGACACGTCCGCTGTTGGGGCGGGCGCCTCCGCAAGCGTGGTCACGCGGCCCTCGTTTCGCTGGGGGAGGACTCGCGACCACGGCGCGGCCCCGTTGCCCAGCGGCTCCCACGTCTCCGCGAAGACCCCCTGGGAGGCGATCTCCGGGTCGGGCATGGGCGAGTCGAGCGCCTTCTTCGCGCACTCGTCGACGTATGCCTGCACCTCGTCGCGCAGCGAATCGAGCTCGTCCTCGGAGAAGCCGTGGTCGGCGCCGAGGCGATCGCGGTAGCGGTCGATCGGATCGCGCTCGCGCCACTCCTCGAACATCTCCGGCGGCACGTAGCTCATGTCGTCGTGGGCGCCATGGCCGTGCATTCGCATCGTCCGCGCCTCGATCAGGGTCGGACCGTCGCCGCGACGGGCGCGCTCGACGGCCTCGCGGGCAGCCTCGAACACCGCTTCGACGTCGTTGCCGTCCACGGGAACGCCCGGGAACCCGTAGGTGCGAGCCCGCTCGACCGGGTCGACGGCGAACTCCAGCTCGTTTGGCGTGGAGTACGCGAACTGGTTGTTCTCGAGGATGAAGACGACCGGCAGGCGCTGCACGCCGGCGAGGTTCATCGCCTCGTGCCACTGGCCGTTGGCGGTCGAGCCCTCGCCGAAGAAGGTCATCGCCACCCGTGCCTCGCCGCGGGCCTTGAACGCCATCGCCATCCCGGCGGCCACGGGCGCCATGTCGGGGAGCATCGAGACCATCCCGACGCAGCCCAGCTCGCGGTCGCCGAAGTGCATGTTGCCGTCCTTGCCGCCGGTGACGCCGCCGGAGCGGCCCATGTAGTTGGCGAGGTAGCGGTCGGGGGTCACGCCCCGGACGAAGTGCGCGCCGAGGTCGCGGTGGAGGATGCACATCCGGTCCTCCGGGCGGAGCGCGTACGCGGCGCCGACGCCGATCGCCTCCTGGCCGCAGCCGTCGTAAAAAGACCCTGGGACCTTGCCCTGCCGGTAAAGCGTGAGGCCGCGCTCCTCGGCGGCCCGCATCATCGTCATGAACCGCAGCAGGTTGGCCCGGTCGTCGTGCGTCAGGTGGCTCTGCTCCGCGTGCGCCGTGGCGCCGTTGCCGCGCACGCCGTTTTCGCGCAGGTTCGGTCCACCGTTCGCGCGCTCGTTCGCGAGCACACCAACATCTGTTGGCTCCATCTCTCCGCCCTTCGTGCGTGGCCGCCCCTCCGGATCTCGTCGGGGCCGACCGATTTGCCGCCGCTTCGGGATCTCCTCCACGGCGCCTACGGACGACAGGAATCGAGGGATTCTCCTCGACGCCCTATGTCTGGATTCGCGGGTTGGTGCGAATCGCTACACCGATTGTATTCCCGATCCGGGACGTTTCAAGCCAACGCCCAGAAATCGCCAGGCTCTAACGCCTGCGGAATCGGCAGCTAGGCCACGATCAGCTCGCCCACCCGGGCGAGGAAGCCGGCCGCCGCGGGGGCCTGGACGATGCGGTTGTCGCAGGCGAGGGACAGCGTCCTCGTCGTTTCCCCGCGGACGCCGACCGCCAGGATGCCGGCCTGGCCGCGGCTGACGACGAGATCCGCCCGCGAGATCCCCAGCGGCGAGAGGTCGGCGAGCGAGAAGGTCCCCCCGGAGAGCTCCGGCTGCGTGATCTCACCGCTGCCGATCCGCTCGCCCTAGCTCCGCGAGCTCGTCGTCGACGGCCTCGGCCGCCTTCGAGTCGGCGTCCTGGATGGTCGGGTACACGAGGCCCGGGCTCGGCGGCGATCGCGACGCCGATGTTGATGCGGGAGTGAAGCTCGAACCGCCCGTCCCGGTAGGAGGCGTTCAGCCGCGGGAAATCCCGCAGGGCGACGGCCGCGGCGACGACAAGCGCCCCCGTGCCGATCGGCCCCGCCTCGGCTTCGGCCTCGAAGTAGGCGTGCGGGACGGTCGCCTTGGATTCCGCCACGCGCCGGGCGTTGGGACTCCTCCGCCTGGGTGGGCTCGACGACCTCCGAGTCCCCCTTGGCGCTCTGGCCCTCAGCCACGCTTGCGCTTGGGCGCGTAGAGGTCGGTGATCGTCCCCTCGGCCATCTCCGCGGCGAACATCACCGTCTCCGACAGGGTCGGGTGCGCGTGGATCGTCAGGCCGAGATCCTCCGCGTCCGCGCCCATCTCGATCGCAAGCGTCGCCTCGGCGATCAGTTCGCCGGCATTGGGGCCCACGATCCCGACGCCCAGCACCCGCCGGACTCTCGGGATCGACGAGCATCTTGGTGAGCCCCTCAGGCCGCCCCAGCGAGAGCGCCCGCCCCGAGGCCTGCCATGGGAAGACCGCCTTCTCGTAGTCCATGCCGGCGCCGACGGCCTCCGTCTCCGTCAGCCCGGTCCAGGCGACCTCGGGGTCGGTGTAGGCGACCGACGGGATCGCCCGCGGGTCGAAGGCGACGTTCTTGCCCGCGATCACCTCCGCGGCGACGACTCCCTCGTGGGACGCCTTGTGCGCCAGCATCGGCGCTCCGGTGAGGTCGCCGATCGCGTAGATGTGCGGCGACGTTGGTTCGCCGCTGCTCGTCGACGGCGATCTCGCCGCGCTCGTCCACTTCGACCCCGGCCTGGTCGAGATCGAGCGTGTCGCCGTTCGCCCGGCGCCCGACCGCCACCAGCACGCGGTCGTAGGTGCGGGGATCCGGCGCGTCCGTCGCCCTCGAACGAGACGGCGAGCCCGTCGGCGGAGGCCTCCACGGACGAGACGCCGACGGAGAGCAGGATCGACTCGTAGCGCTCGGCGATCCGCTTCTGAAGCGGCTTGACGAGATCCGGGTCGCAGCCGGGGATGAGCTGGTCGGTCAGCTCGACGACGTCGACCGCGCTTCCGAGCGCCTCGTAGACGGTCGCCATCTCGAGGCCGATGATCCCGCCGCCGATCACGAGCAGCCGGGCGGGCACGCCGCCCAGCTCCAGCGCCCCGGTTGAGTCGACGATGCGCTCGTCCTCGGGCAGGCCCGGCAGCTCCGCCGCGCGGGAGCCGGCCGCGAGGATGCAGTTCTCGAACGTGATCGACGTGCCGTCGACGTCCACGGTGTGGTCTGAGGTGAATCTCGCGGTCCCGGTGACGACCTTCACCTTGCGCTGGCGAGCGAGGCCGCCGAGGCCACCGGTGAGCTTGCCCACGACCTCGCCCTTCCAGTCGCGCAGCCGGTCGAGATCGATCTCGGGCGCGCCGAACTTCAGGCCGAACTCGCCGGCGTCCTCCGCGTCGGCCACCACCCGCGCGGCGTGCAGCAGCGCCTTCGACGGGATGCAGCCCACGTTCAGGCACACGCCGCCGAGGCGACTCGTACCGCTCCACGAGAGTCACGCTCAAGCCCAGATCCGCCGCGCGGAACGCCGCCGTGTACCCACCGGGCCCCGACCCGATCACCAGTACCTGTGTGTCGTACTCGCGCCCCGAATCCGCGGGGGGCTGGGTGGGCTCGGGCTCCGGAGGTGGTTGAGGTTCCTCGCGGTCACCGGGTGGAATGCCCGCCCCCTCCCCCGAGTCACCGCCGGAAACCTCGAGCTCCACGATCGAAGTTCCCTCGGAGACCTTGTCGTTCATCTCGACCAGGACCTTCGTGACCGTCCCGGCCTCCGGGGCCGGCACGTCCATCGTCGCCTTGTCGGACTCGAGCGTGACGAGGGGAGCCTCCTTGGCCACGGAGTCCCCAGGCTTGACGTGGATCTCGATCACCGGGACGTCGGCGAAGTCGCCGATGTCGGGGACCTTGACCTCCATCAGAGAAGGACTCGCCGCAGGTCGGCGAGCTCGCCGGCGAGGTGGGCGGTGAAGCGGGCGGCAGCGGCGCCGTCGATGACGCGGTGGTCGTAGGAGAGGGAGAGCGGGCAGATCAGACGGGGCTCGAACTCGGATCCGTTCCACACCGGCCGCGTCTGCGCGCGGGTGACGCCGAGGATCGCTACCTCGGGCGCGTTGATGATCGGAGTGAACCCGGTGCCGCCGATCCCGCCGAGCGAGGAGATGGTGAACGTGCTCCCCCGCATCTGCTCTGCGGAGAGCTTGCCCTCGCGCGCCTTTCCGGACAACTCGCGAAGCTCGCGCGCGATCTCGAGTAGTCCCTTGCGATCGACGTCCTGGATCACCGGGACGAGGAGTCCCTGGGGCGTGTCCGCAGCGAAGCCGAGGTGGTAGTAGCGCTTGATCACCAACTCGTCGCCGTCCAGCGACGAGTTGAACTCGGGGAACTGGCGCAGGGCGCCGACGCAGGCCTTGATCAGCAGGGCGACCATCGTCACCTTCACGTCCTGCTCGGAGTTCACCTGCTTGCGGAACGCCTCGAGGTCGGTGATGTCCGCCTCGTCGTGATGGGTGACGTGGGGGATCATCACCCAGTTGCGGGTCAGGTTCGGGCCGCTGATCTTCTTGATCCGTGACAGCGGCACGCGCTCGACCTCGCCGTACTTCGCGAAGTCCACCGACGGCCAAGGGGCGACCTGGAGGCCTGGGATCCCGCCACCGCCACCGCCGGCCCCCGTGAGCGCGGCCTTCACGTCCTCGCGCGTGATCCGTCCCTTGCGTCCCGTCCCCTTGATCTTGCCGGCGTCGACGTCGAGCTCGCGGGCAAGGCGCCGCACCCCGGGGCTGGCGTAGAGCGAATCGCCGCCGGCCGGCTTCTCAGGCTCGCGCGGCGCCGGCGCCGGCTCCTCGGTTCCATCGGTCTCCTGCTCCTCGGCGAGCACCGCCGACTCGACTGGCGCCTCCTGGGTCGAGATCGCGCCGGCCTCGGACGGTTCGATCGTCGCGATCACCGCTCCCTCGGAGACCTTGTCACCGACCTCGACCTTGAGCTCGACGACCTTGCCCGCGAACGGTGACGGCACATCCATCGTCGCCTTGTCGGACTCGAGGGTGACCAGCGGGCCGTCGGCCTGCACATCGTCTCCGGGCTTGACGAGGATCTCGATCACCGGGACGTCCTCGAAGTCGCCGATGTCGGGAACAGTGATCTCCTGCGGATCCGCCATCAGAAATCACCTGCGGCGGCTTCGCCGCCTGACATGCCGGTTTCGGCACTAAAGCGCCTCATCTCACACACTCGACGGATCAGGAGTCGAGGGATCGATCCCGTAGCGGCCGATCGCGTCATCGGCGGCGGACGCCTTCACGGCGCCCGTGTCGGCAAGGGCGCGCAGGGCCGCGACGGCGACGTGATGGCGGTCCACCTCGAAGAAGTCACGCAGGTGCCGGCGGTAGTCGCTGCGGCCGAAGCCGTCGGTGCCCAAGACGTCGAACCGCGCGGGGACCCAGGCGCGGACACCGTCCGGGAGGGCCTTCATGTAGTCGGTCGCTGCCACCACGGGCGCGTCCCCCTCCCCGAGGCACCGGGTGATCCACGGGTCCTCATCCTCGGCTCCGGGCTGGAGCCGCGCCGCGCGGTCATGACGAAGCCCGTCGCGGCGAAGCTCGGTCCAACTAGTGACGCTCCAGACCTCAGCGGCGACGCCGAAATCCGACTCCAGCAGCTCGGCGGCGGCCTCCACCTCGCGCAGGATCGTGCCCGACCCCAGCAGGCGCACGGCCGCGCCGTCGGCCTCGCGGATTCGGTGCATCCCCCGCAGGATCCCCTCCTCCGAGCCCTCGGGCAGCTTCGGATGCGAGTAGTTCTCGTTCATCACCGTGAGGTAGTAGAAGACATCCTCCTGCTCTCCGATCATCCGGCGTAGGCCCTCGTGGACGATCACCGCGAGCTCGCAGGCGTAGGCCGGGTCGTAGGCGACGCAGTTCGGGATCGTCGACGCGAGCAGATGGCTGTGCCCGTCCTCGTGCTGAAGCCCCTCGCCGTTCAAGGTCGTGCGCCCGGCCGTGCCGCCGACCAGGAAGCCCCTGGCGCGGGAGTCGCCCGCAGCCCAGGCCAGGTCACCGATCCGCTGAAAGCCGAACATCGAGTAGAAGACGTAGAAAGGGACCATCTGCACGGCGTGGTTGGAGTAGGACGTCGCGGCGGCGAGCCACGACGAGAAGGCGCCCGCCTCGGTGATGCCCTCCTGGAGCACCTGCCCCTGGCGGTCCTCGCGGTAGAACATCAGGCTGCCGGCGTCCTCGGGCTCATACAGCTGCCCGACCGATGAGTAGATCCCGAGCTGGCGGAACATCCCCTCCATGCCGAAGGTCCGCGACTCGTCGGGGACGATCGGCACCACCCGCGGCCCGAGCGTGTCGTCGCGCAGCAGCGCGGCGAGGATCCGCACGAACGACATCGTCGTCGAGATCTCGCGCTCGCCGGTGCTCTCGAGCTGCGACTCGAATATCTCCAGCGGCGGGACCTCGAGCGGCTCGGAGACCTCCCGGCGCCGAGTCGGGAGATAGCCCCCGAGCGCTTCGCGGCGCTCGCGCATGTAGGTCATCTCGGGCGAGTCCTCGGGGGGGCGGTGGAAGGCCAGAGTGTCGACCTCCTCATCGGAGATCTCCAGCTCGAAGCGGTCGCGGAAGACCCGCAGCGCGTCCTCGTTCATCTTCTTCTGCTGGTGGGTGATGTTCTGGCCCTCGCCGGCCTCGCCCATCCCGTAGCCCTTGATCGTCTTCGCCAGGATCACCGTCGGGCTCCGCGTCGCCCCCTGCGCCGCGGCGTAGGCCGCGTACACCTTCTTCGCATCGTGCCCGCCGCGGTTGAGATCCCAGATCTCCTCGTCGGTCATGTCCGCGACGCGGTCGGCGAGCTCGGGGTACTTGCCGAAGAAGTGCTCGCGCACGAAAGCGCCGTCGCGCGCCTTGTAGACCTGGTACTCGCCGTCGACGGCCTCCTCCATGCGCTTGACCAGGAGTCCGTCGTGGTCGGCCTCCAACAGCGGGTCCCAGCGGTCGCCCCAGATCACCTTGAGGACGTTCCACCCCGCGCCCCGGAAGATCGTCTCGAGCTCCTGGATGATCTTGCCGTTGCCGCGCACCGGGCCGTCTAGGCGCTGGAGGTTGCAATTGACGACGAAGACCAGGTTGCCCAGGCGCTCACGCCCGGCCAGCGCGATCGCGCCCAGCGACTCCGGTTCGTCGCTCTCGCCGTCGCCCATGAAGCACCAGACCTTGCGGCCCGAGGTGTCGGCGATGCCGCGGTCCGCCAGGTAGCGCATGAACCGCGCCTGGTAGATCGCCATGATCGGTCCAAGGCCCATCGAGACGGTGGGGAACTGCCAGAAGTCCGGCATGAGCCATGGGTGGGGGTAGGAGGAGAGGCCGGGCGGGCGGGAGACCTCCTGCCGGAATCCCTCGAGGTCCGACTCGCTGATCCGGCCCTCGAGATAGGCGCGGGCGTAGATCCCCGGCGAGGAGTGGCCCTGGATGTAGACGAGGTCGCCGCCGTGCTCCTCCGAGGGGGCGTGCCAGAAATGATTGAAGCCGATCTCGTAGAGCATCGCCGCGGATTGGAAGCTCGCGATGTGCCCGCCGAGCTCCGAGGACTCCTTGTTGGCGCGCAGGATCGTCGCGATCGCGTTCCAGCGGATCAGCGACCGGACCCGCCGCTCCATCGCAGGATCGCCCGGGAGCGGGGGCTCGTCCTCGCGGTTGATCGTGTTGACGTAGGGCGTCGGCCCCACGTACTCGATCGCCGCGCCCTTCAGCCGAGCTCGCTCGACGACGCGCTCGACGAGGTCGTGCGCTCGCCTTGGGCCGTCGTTCTCGACAACGGCATCGAGGGCCTCCAGCCACTCCTCAGTCTCGATAGCGTCGACGTCCACCGGCTCCGACATTAGTCGGTGCGCATCGCGGGCGAGTGCTAGGCGGCCGCCGCCTCCGCGGCCTCGTCCAGGCGGTCGTCCCCCCAGTAGACCTCTCCATCGACGACGATTGCGGGCACCCCGGTCACGCCGAGCTCGCCCGCGCGGTCGGTCGCGCTTCGCAATGCGCCCTTGACGGCGTCGCGTTCCACTGCGACGCCGATCGCGCGTGGATGCATCTCGGAGGCCGCGGCCGCGAGCATGACGTTGTCGGGCTCGCTCAGGTCGCGCCCGGCGGCGAATGCCTGGCGAAACGCGGCGAGCGAGAACGACACGGTGCGTCCGATCTCCTTCGCGAACGTCGCCACGCGCATCGCGTAGAGCATGTTCCCGGGGAACGGCTCGGGCCATGCGATCGGCGGCAAGCCGTAGGAGGAGGCTCGGCGCTCGACCTCGCGCAGTCCCTCGTCGCGATCGGGCCCGTTAGCCCACGAGTCGCGGTCGAACCGCGCGAAGAGCCCTCCGAGCAGGACCGGCTGCCACTCCGGGACCTCGGCGCCGGCCTCGGTGAACACGGCGTTGACGCGCTCGGCCGCGAGGTACGCGTACGGGGAGCCGAGGTCGTAGTAGAAGGTGGCTCTCTCGGCCACTTGCCTACGAATAACTGATGAACTCGAGCAGCGAGCCGTCGGGATCGCGGAAGTAGACGCTCACGCCCGGGCCGCCCCGGCCGTGGCGCTCGATCGGTCCCTGCTCGACCTCCACGCCCGACTCGCGCAGATGCTCGACCGCGCCCTCGATCGGCCCGTCCCATACGAAGCACAGGTCGGCGCCGCCGGGCGGCGCCTGCTCGGAGGCGACCGGCTCGGGCGTCGAGTCGGGACCGTGGACGTTGAGCTGCGTGTTGGCGAGCCGGTATGCCCAGCGCCCGCGCGTCAGCTCGATCAGCTCGGCGCCGAGGACATCGCGATAGAACGCGTTCGAGCGCTCCCAGTCGGAGACGGCGATGACGACGTGGTCGAGGGAGAGACGTTCGGGCGCGGTCACGTCACGCGACTAGGCGTGCGTCGCCCATCCATCGACGGCGCGGGCGGCATCGAGGATCGCCTCGGAGATCGTCGGGTGGGGGTGGACGATGCGGGCCAGCTCCTGGTATCCGCCCTCGAGCGCCATCACGTTCACCACCTCGGAGATCATGTCGCAGGCGCGGTTGCCGACGATATGGGCGCCGATGATCTCGCCGTACTTGGGGTCGGCGATGAGCTTCACCATGCCCTCACGATCGTCGTAGACGGCGGAGGCGCCGACGCCGCCGAGCTTGAACTTGGCGACCTTGACTTCCCTGCCGGCCTCCTTCGCCTCGGCCTCCGTGATCCCCACGCTGGCGACCTGCGGATGGCAGAACGTGGCGCCGGGGATCAAGTCGATATCGACGGGTGGGTAGGTGCGCCGGCGATCGTCTCGGCGGCGACCACGCCCTCCTCGGAGGCCTTGTGCGCGAGCGCGGGGCCGCGGACCAGGTCGCCGATCGCGTAGACCTTCGGGTTCGACGTGCGCTGGACGATCGTCGACCTTGATCCGGCCGTTCTCCTCGGTCTCGACCTTGGCCTCGGCGAGGCCCAGCGGCTCGGTGTCGGGCGCGCGGCCGCCGGCGATCACCAGGTAGTCGACCTCCTCCTCGGAGTCACCCACCTTGAGCTTCACGGACTTGGCGCTCTCGCTGACACCCTCGATCTTCGTCCCGGTGGCGACGTTGATTCCCTGCTTCTTGAAGGTCCGCTCGACGACGCGGGCGCAGTCCTTGTCCTCCAGCGGCAGGATCTGGTCGAGCATCTCGACGAGGATCACCTCGGTGCCGTAGCGGGCGTAGGCGGAGGCGATCTCGGAGCCGGATGCGCCGGCGCCCACGACCGCGAGCCGCTTCGGCTGCGCGGGGAGCGACCAGGCGCCCCACGTGTCGAGCACGCGCTCTGAGAACTCGACCCCTGGGATCGGCAGCGCGACGGAGCCCGTGGCGAGGATCACGGCGCCGGCCTCGTAGGTTTCGCCGCCGACGCTGACGTCGCCGTCGGCGGTCAGCGAGCCCTCGCCCTCGATCATCGTGATCTTGTTCTTGTCCCAGAGCATCTTCACGCCGCTGGAGAGTCCCTCGGAGACCTTGGCGCGCCGCTCGCCCAGCGCCTTCCAGTCGAGCGTGGCCTTCGTGACCTTGATCCCCAGCTCGGCGCCGTTGACGGCGTGGTCGTAGACCTCGGCCGTGTAGAGCATGGTCTTCGCCGGGATGCAGGCGTAGTTCAGGCAGCGCCCGCCCGCCTTGTCCTTCTCCACGACGGCGGTCTTCTTGCCGAGCTGCGCGGCGCGGATCGCGGCGACGTAGCCGCCCGGTCCGCCGCCGATAACGATTACGTCATAGGAGTCAGCCATCGGCGGCTGACTCTACCCATCGGCGATCAGCTTCGGTCCGGCATCTGGATCCGGGCCATCGCCTTGATGTTGAAGAAGAAGAGCACTCCGGAGCCGCCGATCAGGAGGACGTTGCCGACTGCCTGCGTCCACTGGCTCGCGAGCACGAGGGAGAGCGAGGCGCCGACGATCGCGAACAGCAGAACGGTCTGGAAGCCGAGAACCGCCCAGTACTTGGACTCCCACAGCCCCCAGGCCATCACCCCGAAGATGATCAGCGGGGCGAGCACCTGGGCGACGTTCGGGCGCTCGCCGTTGATCTCAACACCGGCGATGTACCCGATCACGATCGAGGCGCACGACGACAGCCGAGATCACCGCGCCGATCGTCACCACCCTCGGGCGCTCGTCCTCCTCCAGGGGCTCGAGCGCGTCGCGCGCGGCCTCGTTCTTCGCTTCGGTCCTGGCGGCCATGCGCTCCCGGCGCTCCGCGAGCTCCTGCTGGCGGTGCACCCCGCGCTCCTTGCGCTTGCGCCGCTCGGCGCGCTTTCGCTCCCTGTCGGCCATCAGTCGATACCCCTCGCGACGAGGGAGTCTCGCAAGGCGCGCGCCGCGGCCTCCGGGTCGGCGGCGTCGCGGATCGCCCGCACCACAACGGCGCGCGGCGCGCCGGCCTCGACGACCGCGGCGCCGTGGCCGGCGTCGATGCCGCCGATCGCGAACCAGGGCACGGTGGCGTGGTTCGCCGCGTAGGAGACCAGCTCCAGCCCGGTCGCCGGGCGCCCCGCCTTCGTGGGCGTCTCCCACACCGGGCCGACGCTGATCTGGTCGGGGCGGGCCGCGCCCTCCGCGTTGCAGGCGGCGTCGATCTGGGCCGGCGAGTGGGTGGAGAGGCCGACCAGGGCCCCGGGGCCGGCCGCCTCGCGCGCCTCGGCGACGGGCGCGTCGTCCTGCCCGACATGAACGCCGTCCGCGCGACACTCGGCGACGAGGTCGGGGCGGTCGTTGAGGATGAAGAGCGCGTCGTGGGTATCCGCCGCCGCGGCCGGAACGGCTCCGCGAGCGCGATCAGCTCCTCGGCGCAGCGGGGCGACTTCTCGCGCAGCTGGATGATGTCGGCGCCGCCGCGGAGCGCCGCGTCGAGCAGGGCTTCGGGCGGCCCGCCGCCAGGCAGCCCGTCGCAGACGAAGTAGAGGCGCGCCGTTCGCAGGCGTTCGACTCGCTCCCGGTTCCTCATCGGCCGGAGGCTAGAGCCGCTCGCCGCGCGGGTACCATCGTGGAAGTAGCGGGAGCCCACCGTGGCTGAGAGGGCGGCATCGTGGCCGCCGACCGTCTGAACCTGACCCGGGTAATGCCGGCGCAGGGATGGTGGCCGAGGCGCTCCCCGGGAAGGAACCAGCGTGCCCAACCGAGCCGAGCCAGAGGTCGACGTTCTCGTCGTCGGCGCGGGCGTGGTCGGCCTGAGCTGCGCCTGGCGCGCCGCTCAGCGCGGGCTCAGCGTCCGGGTGCTCGAGCGTGCCACCGCCGGCTCCGGTGCGTCCGGTGTCGCCGCCGGGATGCTGGCGCCGGTGGGCGAGGCGACATGGGGCGAGGAGGCGCTGCTGCGGATGGCCCTCCTCTCGCACGCCGCCTGGCCCGGCTTCGCGGAGGAGCTTTCGGAGACCGCCGGTACCGACGTCGGCTTCCTTCCACTCGGAGCGCTGCACGTCGCCTTCGACCGCGACGAGGCGGAGGAGCTGCGCCGCCGCTACGAGCTGATGGACGAGCTGGGGCTGGAGGCGTCATGGCTGCGGGCCGCCGAGGCCCGCGAGCTGGAGCCGGGCCTGAGCCCGCGCTGCACGGCGGCCGTGCATGCCCCGCACGAGTCGGCCGTCGACCCGCGCGCCCTGGTCCGCGCGCTGAGTGCCGCTGCCCGGGCGGCGGGCGCGGAGCTGCGCGAGGGCGTCGACGTCGCCGCCGCCCTCATGCGCGGAGACCGAATCACGGGAGTCCGCGATGCCCACGGGATCGAGCATCCCGCCGCTCACGTCCTGCTCGCCTCAGGTGCGTGGAGCGGCGATGGGAGCTGGCTGCCCGCCGAGTTGCGCCCGCCCGTACGCCCGGTGAAGGGGGAGATCCTGACCCTGCGAGCTCGCGGCGCTGCGCCCGTGCAGCCGCGTCGTCGCCTCGGAGCGCGTCTACATGGTCCCGCGCGCCGACGGGCATCTCATCGTCGGCGCGACCGTGGAGGAGCGAGGCTTCGACACTGCGGTGACCGCGGGCGGCGTTCACGAGTTGCTCCGGGAGGCCTACCGCGCGCTGCCCGACATCGCCGAGCTGGAACTGGAGGAGATGGTCGCCGGCCTGCGGCCCGGAACACCGGACAACGCGCCATTGATTGGACACGGCGCAGCCGACGGCCTGCTGCTGGCGACCGGCCACTTCCGCAACGGCATCCTGCTGGCCCCGGCGACCGCGGACGCGGTGGCTGCGATGGTCGCGGGCGAGGAGCTCGATCCCGCGCTCGAGGTCGGCCGACACGGGCAGGTTCGCGGCGGGTGTGGCGAGATGAGGGTCGCGTTGAACGGGGATGCCGTGAGCTTCCCGACGAGGCGACGCTCGCGGACGCCGTTGCCGCGGCCGGTGCCGACCCGAGGCGGCGCGGGGTCGCCGCCGCCCTGGACGGCGAGGTGGTGCCCAAGGCGCAATGGGCCGCGCGCACGCTTCGGGAAGGGCAGGACGTGGAGGTCGTGAGGGCGGTGCAGGGTGGGTAGCGAGGAGCTCGCACAGGGCCGCGCGGCAGCCGAGCTGGAGATCGGCGGCCGCAATTTCCGCTCCCGCCTGATCGTGGGCACGGGCGGCTTCCGCTCGCTCGAGGTCATGGAACGAGTCGCTGGAGGCGTCCGGAACCGAGATGGTCACGGTCGCTCTGCGCCGAGTGGACCCGCTCGCTCAGGGATCGGTGCTCGACGCGGTCGAGCGGCTGGGCCTGTTCTGCCTGCCGAATACGGCTGGGTGCTACACGGCTCGCGACGCCGTGCAGACCGCCCGGCTCGCGCGGGAGGCGTTCGAGACCGACTGGATCAAGCTCGAGGTGATCGGCGACGACCGGACCCTCCTCCCCGATGCGGTGGAGCTCGCGGAGGCGGCCGAAACGCTGGTGGCCGACGGGTTCACCGTGTTGCCCTACACGAACGACGACCCGATCCTCGCGGCACGCCTGGAGGCCGCCGGGTGCGCGGCGGTGATGCCCCTGGGCTCGCCGATCGGATCGGGCGCGGGCATCCGCAACCCCTACAACGTGCGCCTGATCGTGGAGGGTGCAGGGGTCCCAGTGATCCTCGACGCGGGGATCGGCACGGCCTCCGATGCGGCGCTGGCGATGGAGCTGGGCTGCTCGGGCGTGCTGCTGGCGAGCTCGGTCTCGCGCGCCAAGGACCCGGTCGCGATGGCGGTGGCGATGCGCAAGGCGGTCGAGGCGGGCCACGCCGCCCGCGCCGCGGGCCGCATCCCGCGGAAGCTGCACGCGGAGGCCTCGACCCCGGACGAGGGGCTCCCCGAGCTCTAGGCCGGGGCGGGCTCGGGCACGACGGACGCAAGGGTCGCGTGACGCGCGGCCACGAAGACGGCGCCGCAGAGCGCGACCGCGATGCCCGTTCCGATCGCCGCCGCCCAACCGGCGGCGTCAACGAGCGCGCCCGCTGCGATCACCCCCAGGGACAGGCCGGCGACCAGTGCAGTGAGCGGCCAGGTGAACGCCTCGGTGACGGCCCCGCCGGGTGCCATCCGGCTGACGAGCTCGTTCCTGCTCGCGATCAGTGGCGCGAGCGGCGCGCCCGAGAGGACGACGAGGAACGCCATGGTCAGTGGCGTCGTCCCCGCGAGCAGTGGCAGCGCCGCGAGTGGAAGCAGGAAGGCGAGCCGGGTGTGAAGATCGATCAGCGACCGCCGCCGCGTCCGCGCCCCGTAGGCGAAGCCACCGATCGCGCTCCCCGCCGACCACATGGCGAGCAGCACGCCGGCCGCCTCGGGCGCGCCGTGGGAGGTGCTGAACGCCGGCAGCCCGACCTCGATCGTGCCGAGGCAGAAGCCGACCGGCACCGAGGCGAGCGCCACCGTCCGGATGCCCGGACTCGACAGCGCGCCGAGCAGCCCGCTCGATTCGTCATCCGTGGCCTCGGGAGGAGCCGGCGGCAGGTAGGCAACGAAGAGGAGGGCGCCGGCGAGGTTGAGGGCGGCCGAGATCACCAGCATCACCCCCGGGCCCGAGAGGGCGATGCCGGCGGCGGTCAGGAGCGGCCCGGTGATGAAGGCCACCTCGATCTGTACGGAGTCGAAGGCGTAGGCGGCCGGCACGAGGTCCGTCGCGGTCTCCCAGCAGGCGCGGCAGGCGAGAGCGCAGGACGGACCCGGTCGGCGGGAACGTCAGAGCCCGCGAGAAGGGCCGCTCCCATGCAGGGCCCGACGGAAGCGTTTGCGGCGCCCAGTGCCAGGATCGCGACCATCGCCCCGCTCGACACGCTGCCCAGCAGAAGGAGCATGCCTCGGCCCCCTGCGGTCGACAAGCCGCCCCTGAAGCGGCGCGCCGAATGCGCTGCCCAGGGCGAGGCCCCCCGACACGAGCCCGGCGCTGGCGAACGAGCCGGTGACCTCCCGTGCGTAGAGGAGCACGGCCAGCGCGTTGATCGCGAACGGGAACCGCCCGATGAGAACGGCCGCGATCAGCACCCCGACACGGGGGACCCGGAGGATCTCGAGGTAGGCGGAGATCGACTGATGTTTGCAGCGCGCACTTCGCCGAGTACTAGGATGTGGTCACGCGCACCTGCCATGAGGCTCATGGCAGAGCTGATCCTGGGACCGCTGCTGCGATACGTGGGTACCACCGAAGCGTCGATCTGGGTCGAGACCGACTCGGCGTGCGAGGTCGAGGTGCTGGGGCGCACGGCGCAGACCTTCTGCGTCGCCGGCCACCACTACGGGCTAGTGATGTTCGACGACCTCGAGCCCGGATCGAGCGAGGAGTACGAGGTGGCGCTCGACGGTGAGCGCGTCTGGCCTGAAGAGGGCTCGGAGTTCCCGCCGAGTGTGCTGCGCACGTTCCGTGAGGACGAGCAGATCGAGCTGGTCTTCGGTTCGTGCCGCGTCGTCGGCCCCGCAGGGGCCGCCGTACACGCTTCCCAAGGAGGACGACGAGGAGAACGGGCGCGGGTTCGACGCCCTGCACGCCCTCGCGCCTCTCGATCCTCGACGACGACTCACCCTCCTATCCGGACCTGCATGTTCCTCTGCGGCGACCAGGTCTACGCGGACGAGGTCTCGATCCGCGACGCTCGAGTTCATCGCCGAGCGCGAGGAGCGGCCGCCCGGCGCTCCCCCGGATCAGGTTGCCGACTTCGAGGAGTACACCCGCCTCTACCGGGAGTCGTGGTCGGACCCGGTGATCCGCTGGCTGCTCTCGACGGTGTCCAGCTCGATGGTCATCGACGACCACGACATGCACGACGACTGGAACATCTCCAAGGCCTGGTGCGAGGAGATGGAGCGGAAGGAGTGGTGGAGCGAGCGGGTGCTCGGCGGCATGACCGCATACTGGATCTACCAGTTCGTCGGCAACCTCTCGCCCGCCGATCTGCGCGAGCGCCCGCTTTGGCAGCAGGTGCAGAACGAGCGCGAGGACGCGGAGCCGCTCCTCCGCGAATTCATGGCGAAGGACGACCGGGAGCGCGAGGGCAAGCGCTGGAGCTACTACCGCGACCTGGGGCCGACCCGGCTGATCGTGGCCGACGTGCGCACGGGGCGCTGCCTCGACGAGGGCGAGCGCAAGATCATCGACGACGACGAGTGGGACTGGATCGTGGAGCGCGCCACCGAGGGGCGAGTTCGACCACGTGCTGCTCGGGACGTCGGATCCCTACCTGCTCGCGCCGGCCTTCCATCACCTCGAGGCCTGGAGCGAGCGGATCTGCAACGGCCGGTGGGGCGGCGTGTGGGCGAAGCTCGGGGAGAAGGCACGGCAGGAGCTCGACTTCGACCACTGGGGCGCGTTCGGGGATTCGTTCGATCGCCTGACCGGGCTGTTCCGCGAGCTGGCCACGGGCGAGCACGGCGACCCGCCCGCCACGATCGGCGTCCTCTCCGGCGACGTCCATCACGCCTATCTCGCCGACGTTGCGTTTCCCGCGGGGCACCGGCGCCCGCAGCCGCGTCTACCAGGCGGTCTGCTCGCCGTATCGCAACGCGCTGGATACGGGTGAACGCCGCGCGATCCGCGTCGGCCTCTCCCGGCCGGCGGCGGAGTTCGCCCGCCGGCTCGCGGCGGCTGCCGGGGTGGGGGACCCTGGAATCCGCTGGCGCTTCACCGAGGGCCCGTACTTCGACAACCAGGTGGCGACCCTGAAGCTCGACGGCCGCTCGTCGGAGCTGGTCCTCGACAAGGTCAATCGGGACCCCGAGGGCCAGGACGAGCGCCTCGAGCGGGTTTTCGAGCACCCCCTGTCCTAGGCACCGCCGCTCCTCCTAAAGCACGAGGAATCCTGATCCGGGTTCCCCTCGGGCGCCAAACGTCTTTGCTACCCTGCCGCATCGCATTGACAACCATTTCAATCAAGAAAGGTCACAAAGCGCTTATGAGAGGACTCTCCAAGCTCCGCAACGGCGGGGCCGCGAACGCTGATCCGGCGGACGCGCGGCCCCGCGGTCGCAGGCTCCTGGCCACGGGCGTTCTCGCCCTCGGCCTCGCCGGCGGCATCGCGGCATGCGGCGGAAGCAGCGACGACGACGGCGGCAGCGACGACAGGCGAGTCGGCGGCAGCGGGTCGATCGACCTGGTCGCGCTACTCGACGCCGCAGACCGTCTACGAGGAGTCGATCGAGCCCGGCTTCCAGGAGACCCCTGAGGGCGAGGGCGTCGAGTTCTCGAACTCGTTCGGCTCCTCCGGCGATCAGTCGCGCGCGGTCGAGGCAGGCCAGCCGGCCGACTTCGTCCACCTGCCGATCGAGCCGGACATCACGCGTCTGGTCGACGCCGGCCTCGTCGCCGACGACTGGGACGACAGCACGAGTACGACGGCGAGCATCCAGAACTCGGTCGTGGTGTTCGTCACCCGCCCGGGCAACCCGAAGGACATCCAGGACTGGGACGACCTGGTCGCGCGACGACGTCGACGTCGTCACGCCGAACCCGTTCACCTCGGGCGGCGCCCGCTGGAACATCATGGCCGCCTACGGCCAGGTCATCGAGAACGGTGGCTCCGAGGAGGAGGCGCTCGACGTTCGTCGAGGACATGCTCGCGCAACACCGTCGTCCAGGACGCCAGCGCGCGTGACTCGCTGAACACGTTCCTCGGCGGCCAGGGCGACGTCGCCCTCTCCTACGAGAACGAGGCGATCGGCGCGATCGACGCCGGCGAGGAGGTGGAGTACACGGTTCCCGACGACACGATCCTGATCGAGACGCTCGGCGTCGATCCCGACCGACGCGGAGAACGCCGAGACGGCGACAGGCCTTCCGCGACTTCCTCCTCTCCGAGGAGGGCCAGACGCTGTTCGCGGAGAACGGCTACCGCCCGGTCGACGAGAAGGTCCTCGCCGAGTTCGAGGACGAGTTCCCCGACCCGCCCGGCCTGTTCGACGATCGAGGAGTTCGGCGGCTGGGAGACGGTCGCGACCGAGT
Source organism: uncultured Solirubrobacterales bacterium (assembly GCA_963729505.1). GTDB lineage: Bacteria > Actinomycetota > Thermoleophilia > Solirubrobacterales > 70-9 > JBDTSW01. The sequence continues at coordinate 24,283 of CAVSOA010000002.1, read as the reverse complement.
TCTTCGATCCGGAGAACGGCAAGATCGCCGCTGTCGAGGCTGAGCTCGGAGTGCCGCTCGAGTAGTGGCTTCCGTAGCTCACAGTGAGGCGCCCCCCAGGCGGGTTGCAGTGCCCCGCCTCGGGGGGCCAGCGCTCACCCGAGGCATCGTCAGTCGGGTACCTGAGCGTCATGGTGCTGCTGCCGATCGCGGCGGTGGTCATCGCGGTCGTTCGAGGAGGGCTTCGGCGACTTCTGGGACGCGATCTCCAGCAAGCAGGCGGTCGCGGCGATGGAGCTGACGCTGATCGTCTCGCTCGTGGTCGTCGCGATCAACGCGTTCTTCGGGCACCGTCATCGCCTGGGTCCTCGTCCGCGACGAGTTCCCCGGCAAGCGCTACCTCAACGCGATCATCGACCTTCCCTTCGCGCTGCCGACGATCGTCGCCGGGCTGACGCTGCTCGCCCTCTACGGCGACAACGGGATCCTCGGCATCAGCGGCATCTCGTTCACGAAGATCGGGGTCATCATGGCGCTGCTGTTCGTGACGCTGCCGTTCGTCGTGCGGGCGGTGCAGCCGGTGCTGCTCGAGCTCGACCAGGACATGGAGGAGGCCGCCGCGTCGCTCGGCGCGCGCCCGCTCACCATCTTCCGCCGGATCGTGCTTCCGAACCTGGCTCCCGCGATCTTCGCCGGCGTCGCGCTCGCGTTCGCCCGCGCGATCGGCGAGTTCGGCTCGCTGATCCTGATCTCGGGGAACATCCCGTTCAACACCGAGGTCGCCTCGGTCTTCATCTTCAAGCAGGTCGAGGCCGGCAACGAGGCCGCGGCGGCCTCCGTCTCGACGGTGCTGCTGGCCGTCTCGGTCGGCGTGCTGGTCCTCATCAACTACCTCGGCAAGCAGGGCGAGGCCGCCATGAGCAGCTGAGGCGACGGTCTCGAACAAGAACATCGTCCGCGGCGGCCGCGGCACCCGCTGGGGCCTGCGCGGCGCTCGCGCTCGGCTACCTCGGCGCGCTGCTGATCATCCCGGTGATCGTGATCGTCTTCAAGGCGTTCGAGGACGGCGCCGGCAACGTGATCGACACGCTGACGACGCCCGAGGCCCAGCACGCCTTCTACCTGACGATCCTGATGGTCGTGATCGCGGTGCCGATCAACACGATCTTCGGCATCGCCTGCGCGCTGATGCTCGTGCGCGACAAGTTCCGCGGCAAGGCGTTCATCAACGCGCTGATCGACCTGCCGTTCGCGATCTCCCCGGTCGTCATCGGCCTCGCGCTCGTGCTGGTCTACGGCTCGATCGACGGGTGGTTCGGGGCCTGGTTCCTCGAGCAGGGCATACGGATCATCTTCACGCCCGATCGGGATGGTCCTCGCGACGATGTTCGTCTCGCTGCCGTTCGTGGTGCGCGAGGTCGAGCCCGTGCTGCGCGAGATCGGCGACGACCAGGAGCAGGCGGCCTCGACGCTGGGCGCCAACGGCTGGCAGACCTTCTGGCGCGTCACGCTGCCGTCGATCCGCTGGGGCGTCACCTACGGCGTCGTGCTGGCGACTGCGCGCGCGCTCGGGCGAGTTCGGCGCGGTCTCGATCGTCTCGGGCCGCATCTCGGGCGAGACCGAGACCATGCCGCTCTTCGTCCAGAAGCAGTTCGAGGTCTTCAACGTCTCGGGCGCCTACGCCGCCGCCCTGGTCCTGGCGATCCTCGCGCTGGTGACCCTGTTCGGCATGAACTTCATCCGGCGCAAGGACAAGAACGTGACCGGACTAGGACCTGAATTCACGATCGAAGGAGGAACCCGCATGAGCATCGTCGTCGAGAACGCAGTCAAGAAGTACGGTGATTTCGTCGCGCTCGGACGGCGTGTCCGTCGAGGTTCGCGACGGCTCGCTGACCGCCCTGCTGGGCCCCTCCGGCTCGGGCAAGTCGACGCTCCTGCGCGCGATCGCGGGGCTCGAGGAGCTCGACGACGGCAAGGTCATCATCAACGGCACAGGACATGACGCACACGGCGGTCCAGGACCGCGGCGTCGGGTTCTGCTTCCAGCACTACGCCGCGTTCAAGCACATGACCGTGCGCCAGAACGTGGCCTTCGGGCTGTCGATCCGCAAGAGGCCGAAGGACGAGGTCGAGGAGCGCGTTCGCGAGCTGCTGCGCCTGGTCCACCTCGAGGGGTTCATCGACCGGTATCCGTCGCAGCTCTCCGGCGGCCAGCGCCAGCGGATGGCGCTCGCGCGGGCGCTCGCGGTCGAGCCGAAGGTGCTGCTGCTCGACGAGCCGTTCGGCGCGCTCGACGCGAAGGTGCGCAAGGAGCTGCGCCAGTGGCTGCGCCGCCTCCACGACGAGGTGCATGTGACGACGATCTTCGTCACGCACGACCAGGAGGAGGCGATGGACGTCGCCGAGCAGATCGTCGTCGTGAACGACGGCCTGGTCGAGCAGACGGGCCCGCCGCGGGCGATCTACGAGCATCCGGAGACCGAGTTCGTGATGAGCTTCATCGGGCCGGTCAACCGCCTCGGCGCGGCGTTCGTGCGCCCGCACGACGTCCAGATCCTGCCGGCGCCGTCCGAGGGTGCCGAGGAGGCGATGATCGAGCGGATCGTGCACCTCGGGTTCGAGGTGCGGGTGGAGTTCACGCTCGCCAACGGCAACAGCCTCTACGCGCAGGTCACGCGCGCGCAGGCCGAGGAGCTCGAGATCGCGGAGCGGCAGATCGTCTACGTGCGGCCCTTCCACGGCGCGCGTGTTCGAGCCGGCGTCGAACGGCGACTCGCCGGCACCGAAGAGCTCGCCGTCGCCTAGGTCCAGGGATGGATCCGGCGGCGCTCGCGCTCTGGATCTTCCTCGCCCTGCTGATCGGCTGGATCGCGCTCGATCCTTGTCGCCACCTGGTACCAGGTGCGCGAGGAGACGACGCCGCCTGGATCGGCGCAACGACCAGCTAGGCTCGGCTCGGATGGGCGCTCGGCGCTCGAGGATCGCCAGGACGTCCGGCGGCAGCTCGTCGGCGACGACGTCGGCGAGCGTGACGCGCTCGAGCACGGCGCGGACGTTCGCGCGCAGCGCGATCCAGACGCTGCGCGAGCGGCTCGCGCCGAGCCGGTGTAGTGCGAGCTCGTCGGGATCCTCGCCGCGCACGCTCGCCAGCGGGCCCTCGACGGCGCGGATCACCTCGGCGATCGTGACCTCGCGCGGCAGCCTGCTGAGCCAGTAGCCGCCCTCGGCGCCGCGCCGGCTCTGCACGAGCCCGGTCTGGCGCAGCTCGGAGAGGATGTTCTCGAGGAAGGGCATCGGGATGCTCTGCGCCTCCGAGATGACGCTCGCCCTTGATCGGCGTGCCCTCGTCGCCCGCGGCGAGCTCGACGAGCGCGCGCACCGCGTAGTCGGCCTTGGCTGAAACCCTCATTCCGGTTGATTCTCCCTCACCGCGTCGTCCGGCGCGGCGTCGGGCGCGAACCGCACCTGCGAGCGGCGTCGATGTCGTCGCGCAGGCCCTTGAAGGAGGGGGCGCGCAGGGTTCGCGCGTGCGTCCACTCGCGGAACTCCACCTCGGCCACCAGCTAGGGCTCGCAGAAGATCGCCTCCTTCGGCGGCTGGCGCCCGGTGAACGGCGAGCTTGTCCGTGCGGAGCTTGGTCGACCTTGCGGCTGAGAGTCGCGCAGCGTCTCGTCGCTGAAGCCGGTGCCCGACCCGCCCGGCGTAGCGCAGGGCGAGCTCGTCGCCGTCGGGCTCGTAGAAGCCGGCGAGCAGCGAGCCGACCCAGTCGGCGCGGCGGCCCTCGCCGGGCATCCAGCCGCCGATCACGAAGTCCTGGGACTGCGTGTTCTTCACCTTCAGCCAGGAGCGGGAGCGCCGCCCGGGCGCGTAGCGGGAGTCGAGCCGCTTGGCGACGACGCCCTCGAGGCCCTGGGCCTTGCGTCAGGTCGAGCAGCGCCCTGCCCTCGCCCTGGTGGAAGGCGGGGGTCTGCCACGAGGGCCCGTCGAGGTCCGAGGTTCGCCCAGCAGCTTGCGCCGGTCGGTGTACGGCAGCTCGTGGAGCTCGCGTCCCTCCAGGAAGAGGAGGTCGAAGAGGACGTAGGTCACGGGCGTGTCGGCGACGCGCCGGCGGACCGCCGCCTCGGAGGCCAGGTGCATGCGGCGCTGGAGGCGCTGGAAGTCGGGCTTGCCCGTCCTCGTCGAAGGCGACGATCTCGCCGTCGAGGACGACCTGCAGCGCGCCGAGCTCGGCGGCCGAGCGCGCGCAGCTCCGGGTACTGCGAGGTGATGTCGCGGCCGTTGCGGCTCTCGAGCTTCAGGTGGCCCGCGTCGCAGTAGCCGATCGCCCGAACGCCGTCCCACTTCAGCTCGTAGGCCCAGTTCCCGTCGTCGCGGGGGAGCTTGCCCAGGGTGGCCGCCATCGGCTCGATCCGTGTCGGCATCGGCATCCGCCCGGGCTCGGCGGGCGGGTCCATGCGGTGGATCATCCAGTTCTTGCCCTTGGTGGGGAAGAGGCCGTAGGTGCCCTGGGCGCGCTCCCCGTGCGAGGACGACCGTGACCTTCTTGTCGTGCCACTTCGAGCGCCTCGTAGGTGCCGCGGTCCCAGACGGTCATCGTGCCCGCCGCCGTACTCGCCCTTCGGGATCTCCCCCTCGAAGGTCAGGTACTCCAGCGGGTGGTCCTCGGTGTGAACCGCCAGCCGGTTCTCCTTCGGATGCGGCGGCAGGCCCTTGGGCAGCGCCCACGAGACCGCCACCCCGTCCCGCTCCAGCCGCAGGTCCCAGTGGAGCGAGCTCGCGTGGTGCTCCTGCACCACGAACCGCCCACCCTCGGCAGCCGTCCTCACCGCCCGCGGGCTCGGGCGTGCGGTCGAACGACCGCTTGCGCTCGTACTCGCTGAGCTTCTTGGGCGCCACGGGCCGAGTCTAGGCAGTGCATCTCGTGCCGAAAGTGCCCCCGGCTGGAGTCGAACCAGCGCCGCGCGATTTAAAAGACCGCCGCTCTAACCACTGAGCTACGGGGGCCTAGGCAAGCTTAAGGCTGCATCAGGGAGCGACCCCCCTGCTCGGTGGATTCTTCCCGCATAGCGGGCAGATGCTCCGACCGTCACGGGATCGCCTCCGGGTCGTGGACGAGGCGCATCTCGCGCGCCAGCTCGTCGCTGGCGTAGGGGCCGTCGCCCTCGAGCTCGCTGATCACGTTGCTCACCACTTCGGCTCGGCTTGTTCTGGCTCATCTTCCGCTTCGCGACGATGCGCGTCGGGACGAGGCGGAGGCCGACCGTGCCGCGGCGGTCGCGCTCGGCGTTCGCCGCGTCGGCGGGGGTCCCGTCGAGCAGCCGGGGGTTCGGGACTCGGCTCTCGAAGTGCTCCACAAGTCGGTGGAGGACCTCGAAGTTCTCATCGGGCTCGAGCAGCTCGGGCACGCCGGACATGTGGGCGGTGATGAAGTTCCAGGTGGGCACCTCGACCAGCTCGCCGTACCAGCTCGACGAGATGTAGCCGTGAGGGCCCTGAACGATCACGAGCAGCTCGTGCTTACCCAGCTCGTGGACCTTCTCGTCCGGTCGCCCCACGTGGGTGACGATCGACAGCTCCTCGCTGTCCTCCTCGAGCAGGATCGGGTAGTGCGAGGCGACGAGGCCGGTCGACGCCCGCGAGACGAGGGTTGCCCATGGGTTCTCCCGAACGAGGCGCCTGACCTCATCGCGGTCCGTGAGCTCGTAGTACGGGTTCGTTTCGCATGCCGTTCGGACCGTGCCCGATCTGTCAAGGCAGGGCAGGTGCCTCCGCGTCATTGTCGAGCACCACGCGGCCACCCACCTCGGCCCGGCCGTCGTCCACCGGGCGGGCGTAGAGGACGGCTCCCGCGCCCTGGCGGATCTCGATCGGACGGCCGAGCTCCGCGGTCAGCTGTAGCGCCGCCGAGCCGGTGGCGGGGTCCTCGGGGATGCCGTCGTCGACGGCGAACGCCCGCAGCCGCACCAGCCCGGCCTCCTCGTCGAGCCAGGCCCAGTACACGTCCTCGCCCGTCTCCGGCGGCACCAGGGCGTCGATCTCGTCGGGCGAGCCGAGCTGATGGAACCCCCACGGCGGGCCCCACTCCGGCCGGGCCGTGACGTAGGGCAGCTCGCCCTCGAACCTGACATTCACCTCGCCGGCCGGCGGGCGGAGGCGCTCCGGCGGCGCACCCCCTCGCGGCGAGCAGCCAGGCCGTCCCCACCAGCGGGTGCCCGGCCAGAGCGCAGCTCGGCCCTGGGCGTGAAGATCCGCATCTCGCCGCGCTCGCGGTCATCGACGTACACGGTCTCGGAGAAGCCGAGCTCGTGCGCGATCGGCTGGCGCTCCTCCTGGGCTATGGCCGCGCCCTCGAGGAAGACCCCCAGCGGGTTGCCGCCCGTGCCATCGGGCAGGCAGAAGACCCTCACCACCTGGAGGCCGGGGTGCTCGCGGGCGGGACGTCCAGGTTAGTGGCGGAAGTGGCGGCGGCCGGTCATCACCATCGCGACGCCGGCCTCGTCGCAGGCCGCGACGACCTCGTTGTCACGCACCGAGCCGCCGGGCTGGATGAAGCGCCGCCGCCCCGGCGTCGATCGCCTGCTGCGGCCCGTCCGGGAAGGGGAAGAACGCGTCCGAGGCCACCACGGACCCCTCCAGCGGCCGGGCGACGCCGTCGTCCGCGGCGTCCTGCGCCTTCTCGATCGCGATCCGCACCGAGTCCACCCGGCTCATCTGACCGGCGCCGATGCCCACGGTCGCCCCGTCGCGCGGCGAACACGATCGCGTTCGAGCGCACGTGGCGGCACACCTTCCACGCGAACAGGAGGTCGGCCCACTGCGCGTCGCTCGGGCTCGCCTTCGTCGCCACCTCCATCGACTCCCGCGTCTCGGTCACCCGGTCGGCTCCTGGACGAGCACGCCGCCGAGTACCCGCTTGACGTCACGCTCGCGCGGCTCGTAGCGCGCGCCGCTCGGTGTCCTCGAGCATCCGCACCGCCTCCTTCTGGCGCAGGACCTCGAGCGCGTCCTCGTCGTAACCCGGGCGCGATCAGCACCTCGATGAAGTTCTCGTGCAGCCGCTCCGCGAGCGCCGCGTCGACCGGCCGGTTGAGCGCGATCACGCCGCCGAACGCCGACAGTGGGTCGCACGCCAGCGCCCGCTCGTAGGCCTCGCCGACCGACTCGGCGACCGCCGCCCCGCACGGGTTGTTGTGCTTGACGATCACGGCCGCCGGCTCGTCGAACTCGTCCAGAAGCCGCCGCGCCGAGTCCAGGTCGAGCACGTTGTTGAACGACAGCGCGCGTGCCGTGCAGCTTCGCCACCCGCGAGAGCACGTGGGAGCGCGTGCCCGTCTCGACGTAGAGCGCCGCCGTCTGGTGCGGGTTCTCGCCGTAGGAGAGGTCGAGGAACTTCTCGTGCGCCATCACCCAGTGGCTCGGGATAGGCCTCGTAGCGGCTCGCCGAACCAGCGGAGATCGCGGCGTCGTAGCGCGCGGTCAACGCGAACGCCTCGTTCGCGAGCCAGTGGCGCGTCTCGGCCGAGACCTCGCCGCCCGACTCCTGCAGCTCGGCCAGCACCGCGTCGTAGCTCTCCGGCCTGACCACGACGGCGACGTAGCGTGGTTCTTGGCCGCCGCCCGGATCATCGTCGGGCCGCCGATGTCGATGTTCTCCACCGCCTCGGCCTCGCTGACGTCGGCGGCCGGCCGACCGTGCGCTCGAACGGATAGAGGTTCACGCACACGAGGTCGATCGGCTCGATCCCCTCCGCCTCGAGCGTCGCCTGGTGCTCCGGGTCGTCGCGGACGCGCGAGCAGCGCCGGCGTGGAGCTGCGGGTGCAGCGTCTTCACCCGCCCGTCGAGGATCTCCGCCGAGCCCGTCAGGTCGGCGACGTCGCGCACCTCGAGGCCCGCCTCGCGCAGCGCGGTCGCCGTGCCTCCCGTCGAGACCAGCTCGACGCCGAGGTCGGCGAGCCCGCGGGCGAAGTCGGCGACGCCGGTCTTGTCGGAGACCGAGATCAGCGCCCGCCGCACGCGGACGGGGGCGCTGACGCTTCCGGGCTCTGGGCCGGCTGCGGTCTCGGAGCTGGATTCCATCGAAGTCGCGCGAGTCTAATCGCCCCAACCCGGTTGCGCTACGATCTACTCGCAGTAGTGCCCGCTCGCCGGGCTCGGGGTCGCCGCCCTCGATCCCGGCGCAGCTCGCCAGCTCCTCGAGCTTGCGCCTCAAGCGCCACCTAACGCTGCCGGCCCGCCCGGTGACCGCCGTCGGCGCACAGGTTTCCGCAGCTCGAAGGGGTCGTCCCGCCGGATCGTAGCGCTCGAAGACTGTCCTGAAATGTCCTCGCACCGGCTGCCCTGGCCGGCGATCCAGGTGTACCGAGCCGCGAGCGTCTCGCCTCTTCGACCAGATGCCCGTGAACTCTCCAACCGCCGTATCTCTTCGCAGTCTCGCGACGCGTCCTCCGCACCTATCCGTGTCGCTTCGCCCGCCATCACCGTCGCGATCCCTCGTTCAGGGGCACCGGCGGCGCGGCCGTCCATCGTGCCGTAGATGTCCCCGAGCTCCACGCACCGCTGGGCGCCGGCCAGCTCGAGGATCGTCGGCGCCACGTCCACGTTGCCTGGACGGCGTCGACCGCACCCCGCCCGCGCCCGCCGGCCCGTCGAGATAGGCGCTCGGCACCCGCGATCGCGAACGGCACCGCGTTGGCCGGGGTATAGGGGAGCACCTTGCCCTTGAGACCCGTGCTCGCCGAAGAATGTGCCGTTGTCGGAGACGAAGGCGATCACCGTCTCGTCCAGCTCAGGTCGCGGAGCTCAGGGCGATCGCCGCCACGCCCCTATCGACCTCCCGCAGGGTCGCGAGCGAACACGGCCAGCGCTTGTTGAGCGAGTGGATGTTCTTGCGATCGAGCCGTGGGGCCTGCCTGATCACGATCGGCTTGTCGGAGACGTCCCGTCTCGTTGAATGAGGGAGGCCGCGGCACCCTCGTCCCTTGAACAGGTCCTCGTCGCCGGGACCGGGAGTGCGAGGCCGCCCAGTGCCCGCCGCTGTCCAGGCCCGACTCGGTGTGCGGCGCCCGGTGGTCGAGTTGGAGGAAGAAGGGTGCCTCGCGCGCCCCGAGCCGCGGCCTCGCGGACGGCGATCCGTTCAGGACGCTCGTCGAGTAGGCGCGCGGTCGTGCCCGAAGCTCTTGTGGGTCCCGTCCTCGTCGACCAGGACGTAGTCGTAGTAGTGTATCGCCTCCATCGGATCGCGCCAGCTTCTCCCAGCCCGGGGCCGCGCTGAGTCTATGGCGAGCGCCGTACCCGTCCAGACTTGCCGACGTGCTCGTCGTTGTACCCCGCAGCCTCTGAGCCATCGCCCGCAGCACGCTCTCGGGGTCCTCCATCGCCGGGTAGCCGTGGCGATTGGAGAAGACGCCGTTGTTGTCGCGCGTACTGGCCGAGCAATCGCGGCGCGGCTGGGGCAGCACTGGGCCGTGTTCACCCAGCAACGTGGAACGTCGTGCCGTGCCGGGCGACGATCCCCGTACGTGCGCGGCATCGCCCGCGGCGAGAACTGCCTCGTCGTCTGGTCGTCCGTGACCACGAGGACGACGTTCCGCTGCTCTCGTCGGCGGAGGCGGTGTCGGCCCCGGCCACAGCGCCACAGCCAAGCCGCCGAGACGGCGGCCGCCAGCGCACCGGGATGAGCCTGCGCGTCATCTTCAGAGATGTACATCCGCCCCCCGCGCGGGTTGTCCGGGCGTCGACCGACGGCCCCGCGCGATCATCCGGATCGCCTCCGGGCAGCAGCGCGTGCTCGGTCGCGTGGATCGCCTCCTCGAGCGCGTCGCGGTCGCGGTCCGGCGGGACCGGGACCGGCCGCTGGAGGATGATCGGCCCCGAGTCGACGCCCTCGTCGACGAAGTGGACCGTCACCCCGGTGACCCGACGCCGTGCTCGAGCGCCTGGCCGATCGCGTCGAGGCCCGGGAAACGAGGGCAGCAGCGCGGGGTGGACGTTGATCGATCCGGTTCGGCGAAGCGCCCGACGAAGCCCGGCCGAGAGCAGCTGCATGTAGCCGGCGAGCACGACCAGGTCGACCCCGAGCCCGTCGAGCCAGTCGCCGATCGCCGCGTCGCGCGCCTCGCGGTCCGCGTAGCTCGCCGGCCGGGAACGACCGCGGTCTCGATCCCGGCGCCGCGCGCCCGCTCGAGCGCCAGCGCGTCCGGCTTGTCGGAGCCGACGCCGACGACCTCGATCCCGTCGCGGCCGTGGAGCTGGTCGAGGATCGCCTGGAGGTTGGTGCCGGTGCCCGAGGCGAGCACGGCGACCGCGAAAGCTCACGCCGCGCCGCTCGCGCGACAGCGCAGCTTCGGGAAGCGCCCGCCGGTCGAGCGCAGCCGTCCCGCCGTCGATCAGCGCGTCGACCTCGCGCGAGCAGATCGTCGGCGCGCCAGTCGGCGAAGTCGCCGTAGCCGGGCAGCTCGTCGTAGCCGTACTTGAGCACCACCTTGCTGCGCCCGCCGCGCAGGATCTCGACCGCGCGCGTGCGGCCGACCGCCGGCTCGGCCGCGCTCGACGACCGCGAGGATCGCCTCGTCGAGCGTCGGCGCGTCGCCGGCCGCCCGGGCCGCGCGCCGGCGGCGCGGCGGCCGCGGCGACCGCCAGCGGCCCGTCGCAGACGTCGCAGCAGCGCCCCTCGGCCGCGCGGCGCGGCGCGATCGCCGAAGTGGCGCAGGATCGCCGCGCGGCGGCAGCGCTCGCCCTCGACGTAGCCCCAGACCTCCCGGTACTGGCGCCAGCGGTGGTTCTTGGCCTCCGGGTCGTCGATCTGGTTGATGAAGAAGACGTGCAGGCCCTTGTCGCGGTTCTCGGCGAGCAGCACGCAGCGCGAGGGCAGCCCGTCGCGCCCGCCGCGGCCGGCCTCCTGGTAGTAGGCCTCGAGCGACGACGGCACCGCCTCGTGGATCACGGTCCGCACGTCGGCCTTGTCGACGCCCATCCCGAAGGCGTTGGTCGCGACGACCACCGGCGTCTCGCCCGCCATGAACGCGCGCTGCGCCTCGGCGCGCGGCTCGCGCTCCATGCCCGCGTGGTAGGCGGGCACCGCGACGCCGAGCTCGCGGCTCAGCCAGCGCCGCCGTCTCGTCGGTCTTCTTGCGGGTGCCCGCGTAGACGATCGCCGGCAGCGCGTCGGGCTCGCGCAGCAGCGCCAGCGTCGCCGTCGCGCTTCGCCCGGTCGGACGCCGACCGCGACGACGTCGTAGGAGAGGTTCGGCCGGTCGAACCCGGTCGTGATCCGCACCGGGTCGCGCAGCCCGAGCCGCCGGACGACGTCGGCCGCCACCCGCGGCGTCGCGGTCGCCGTCGCGGCGAAGATCGAGCGCGCGCCGAGCGCGCTGCGCGACGTCGCCGAGCCGGAAGTACTCGGGCCGGAAGTCGTGGCCCCACTGGCTCACGCAGTGCGCCTCGTCGACGACGAACAGGCCGATCTCGGCCGCGGCGAGGCGGTCGGTGAAGCCCGGGGTCGCGAACCGCTCCGGCGCGACGTAGAGCATCGCGACCTCGCCGGCGAGCGCCCGCTCGAGCGCCTCGCCGGTTGTCGGCGCGCGTCGCGCTGGGCGTTGATCAGCTCGGCCCGGCCCGCCGAGGCCCTCGACCTGGTCGGCATCAGCGAGACGAGCGGCGAGACGACGACCGCGAGCTTGCGGTCGAGCAGCGCCGGCAGCTGGTAGCAGAGCGACTTGCCGGCGCCGGTCGGCATCACCAGCAGCACGTCGCGCCCGGCGACCGCGGCCTCGACCGCCTCGCGCTGGCCGGGGCGGAAGCCCGGATGGCCGAAGCGCTGCGCAGGCGCCTGGTCGAGCGGCTCGTCGGCTCGAGGCAGGCCGGCGGCGAGTTCGCCCGACGCGCGCTGGCGACGACCGGCAGCTCCTCGAGCGCGAACTTGCCGTTCGCCTCGCCGCCGTCGCCCAGCGGGTACTCGCCGGTGAAGCAGGCGTCGCAGTGGACCTCGCGCGGCGTGCCGACCGCCTCGTAGACGCCCTCGAGCGAGAGGTAGGCGAGCGAGTCGGCGCCGAGCTCGGCGGCGATCTCCTCGACCGTGCGGCCGTGGGCGATCATCTCCTCGCGCGGTCGACATGTCGACGCCGTAGTGGCAGGGGTAGCGGATCGGCGGCGCCGAGATCCGCAGGTGGACCTCGCTTGGCGCCGGCGTCGCGCAGCATGCCGACGATCTGGCGGGTCGTGTTGCCGCGGACGATCGAGTCGTCGACGACGACCACGCGCTTGCCCGAGACGATCTCGGGCAGCGGGTTGAACTTCATCCGCAGGCCGTGCTTTCGCAGCTCCTGGCCGGGCTGGATGAAGGTGCGCTGCGACGTAGCGGTTCTTGATCAGGCCGTCGTCCTTGGGCAGGCCCGGACTCGCGGGCGAAGCCGTTCGCGGCCGGGTTGCCGGAGTCGGGCACCGCGATCACGAGGTCGGCGTCGACCGGCGCCTCGCGGGCGAGGATCTCGCCCATCCGGCCGCGGACCTCCTGGAGCACGCGGCCCTCGAGGCGCGAGTCGGGGCGCGAGAAGTAGATGTGCTCGAAGACGCAGTGCGCCGGGCGCTCGGACGGGCACGACCTGGCGGCGTCTCGAGCCCGTCGGCGGTCAGCGAGACCGCCTCGCCCGGGCTGACCTCGCGCACCAGCTCGGCGCCGATGATGTCGAAGGCGCAGCTCTCCGAGGCGACGCAGTAGCGGTCGCCGAGCTTGCCGAGCGACAGCGGCCGGACGCCGTGCGGGTCGCGGAAGGCGACGACGGCGCGCTTGGTCATCACCACGGTCGAGTAGGCGCCCTCGAGGCGCGGCATCACCGCCGCGACGGCGTTCTCGATCGGCCGCGCCTCCTCGATCGAGAGCAGCGCGGCGATGATCTCCGAGTCGGAGGTGCCGCGGAACGCGATGCCCTTGCTCGCGCAGCTCGTTGTAGAGCTCGACCGCGTTGGTCAGGTTGCCGTTGTGGGCGAGCGCGACCTCGCGGCCGTCGTCGCGCCAGACCGGCTGGCGTGTTCTCCCAGGAGCCGCCGCCGGTGGTCGAGTAGCGCACGTGGCCGATCGCCATGTCGCCGTCGAGCGCGCGCAGCTTCTGCTCGTCGAAGACCTGGGAGACGAGCCCGGTGTCGCGCAGGGTCGTGATGTGGCCGCCCTCGCAGGTCGCGATCCCGGCCGACTCCTGGCCGCGGTGCTGGAGCGCGTAGAGCGCGAAGTAGGCGAGCCGGGCGACCTCGTGGCCCGGGCGCGTACACGCCGAAGACCCCGCACTCGTCGCGCGGTCCGTCGCGGTCGGGAACGCCGATCTCGTCGCGGTCCGTGGGGAGCCGCTCATCTGAGCTTCATCGAGGCTCCTCGGCACCGAGAAGTCGAAGGGCGAGGCAGGCGGGTCGCCTACACCGCAAGGCTAGCAGCGGCCCCGGATCAGGCTGCCTTGATCCCGGCCCCCCGTGGGCGTACCCTCCGGGCATGCGCAGGGGAGCGCCAGCGGGGATCATGGCGGTCGCGTTGCTCGGCTTCACCGGGGGCGGCGCAGACGCCGCCACGATCAAGGTGAAGGCGCCCGGCGACCAGTACGGCGTGGCCGGCACCTGCACGCTCCGCGAGGCCGTTGAGGCCGCGAACACGGACGCGGACTTCGGCGGCTGCGTGCGGAGGAACGCCGGGAGCGCCGACGTGATCCTCCTCGAGGGCGGGACGGATTACTCGTTTGCGATCGGCGGTGCCGACGACGCGAAGACCAGCTAGGCGACCTCGACGTCGCCAGCAAGATCACTTTCGAGGTCCGGGGCGAGGGCCACGCAGGGATCGACCCGAACGACCTCGACCGGGCGATCGACGTAGGCCCGGCGGGGAAACTCACCGCCACGAAGCTCTACATCCACGACGGCAAGCCGCTCACGAACGGGTTCTCATACGGCGGCGGGGCGATCCTCAACCGCGGCAAGCTCAGCCTCAGCCGCTCGGAGCTGGAACTGAACACGGCCATCGACGGGCAGGCAGTGAACGGCGGGGCGATCCACGCCGTGGGGGAGCGCACGAGCCTCACTCGCGTCGAGATCGCCGGCAATACGGCGGGCAACGTGGCGGGCGGGATTGCGTATGGGGACGGAGCGATGCGCGTGGAAAGGAGCGTGATCGACGGAAACACCGGCCACCTCGGCGGTGGCATCGGCATCGGGGGATCGGACTCCGCGCGCGTCGTGATCAAGGACACGACGATCAGCGGGAACACGAGCTTTGCCGACTTCCAGAACGCCGGTGGCGGGGGCATCACCGTGTCGTACTTCGGCGAGGGCGTCCTGAAGGCCTCAAACATCACCATCTCGGCAACACGGCCTACGCCGCCGGCGGCGGAATCCAGTCGTACAACGGGACGCTCCACGTGAATGCGGCGACGATCGTGAGCAACACCGCCGACTACAACGGGGACTCGGACGGCCATGGCGGCGGGATCAGCGGATCCGCCGTGCTGGTGAAGAATTCGATCATCGCCCAGAACGAGGACGCGGGGGCCGTGGATCCCGTGCAGCAGTGCCACCTCGCATCCGCCGGCCCGGCCCACAATCTGGTTGAGACGGGCGGCGGCTGCGCCGAGGGCGGCTCGAACGAGGCGGTGATCAGCCCAGCGCTAGGAGAGCTCGCCGACAACGGCGGACCAACGCCCCGACGCACAAGCTGCTCCCGAGTAGCGCTGCGACTTCGGGCTGGCGGGCGACGACGCCCCCGGGCGCGACCAGCGCGGCGTGAAGCGGGACGACGATCCGGACAGCGGCGCGTTCGAGCGCTGAGGATGCTGAGGGCGTTGGGCGTGATCGCCGCCTTGGTCTTGGCGGCCCTTGTCCCGGCGGGTGCTTCAGGGGGCGTTCCCGGCTTCGACCGCGAGCGCCTCGACATCCACGACTTCCACCTCTTCGACCTCGGGACCGCCGACCACGACGACGACGGCGACCTGGACCTCTACACGCTCAACCACCTGGCCGCCAGAGCCTGCTCTCCAACGACGGCTCGGGCGGATTCACCGAGCGCCTCTACGAGGCCGGCCTCGGCCAGACCCGGGCGTTCCCGGCTGGGAGGACAACGAGGGCCCCCAGATGACGGGGCCGGGCCTCTACCTGTCGCACGGTCGGGCCTGGTCCTGCGCCACGTCGGCGTCCGGCCGGCACGCGGCTCGGTCGAGTTCCTGTTCCGACCGCCGTCGACGCGACGGGCGCGCCGAGTGCGACGTCCACCGGCGCCGCGGCCCGGCTACGACCCCTTCGTTGCCAGCTTCAAGCTCGGCGGAGACTCGCGGCTGGGGCTGAGCCCGCCCCGCAGCGCCCATCCCTAGAAGGTGCGGACGAGCGCCCCGTTCCCGCTCTGAGCGCGTTCGTCGGCGCGCAGGAGCGCAACCCGCCGGGCGGCGTTTCAGCCTCTACCTGCGCGACCGCCATGGCATGGCCTGGGCCGACGTTGCGGGCGGCGCCGGCACCGACGCCTTCATCGTCCGCGGCGGCCTGCGAGGCCGGATCAACGCAGGTCAGGGGCCCGATCAGGACGAGCTCCTGGCCGGCGCCGGCGGCAGTTTCAGCCGGCGGGGAGTGCGGGCGTCGCTCCGCAAGGGCGCCTGCCGCGGGCGGGGGCGGGCGCCGTGGACCTCGACGGGGACGGGCGCCTGGACCTGTATTCGACCTGCAAGGGCGACGAGCCCCAAGCTCTACCGGCAGCGCCCGAGCGGCGGCTTCGAGCTCGCCCGGGGCCTGAGGAAGCGCCGGCCTCGGCACCGAGGTCATGCGCTTCGCCGACCTCGACGGCGACCCGCGCCGGAGGTCCTCGCCACCGTGGACCGCGATTCGAGGTCTACGAGCGCGAGGGGCGGCTGGCATCACGTCAGTCGCTGCCCGGGCGCCACTCCGCACGCTGGGAACGCAGCTCGCGTCCGGCGACCCCGACCGCGACGGCGACCAGGACGTCTACGTGGCCGCCAGGACCGGCAGCACCCTCCTGCGCAACCACGGCGGGCCGCCTGCGCCCGAGAGACCCCGGGCACTTCGGCCTTCCCGCGCCAGGCGCTGGCGGCGGCCTGGGCCGACTACGACAACGATGGCCTCCTCGACCTGCACGCGGTCCCCGGCGGCCTCTTCCGCCAGGGCGATGGCTTCGGGTTCTCCCGCGGTCGGCTCCTTCACGACCGTCAGCGAGCCGGGCGAGGCGCGACTCGCCTGGCCCGACCTCGACGGCGACGGCTTCCGCGAGCCGGTGATCTCCGCGCGCCCGCGACGCTCGGCCCGGAGGTTGAGGACGTTCGCCTTCCCCAACGGGGGCACCCGCGAACCACTGGCTCGAGCTCGACCTCGAGGGCACGCCCGCAACCGCCAGGCGATCGGCGCGCCGGGTGCGGGTCCGCTCGGGCGGCGCCGCCCAGACCCAGTGGGTCGGCAGAGAACGAGACGTCGCTCTACTCGCAGGGCCACTACCGCCTCTACTTCGGGCTCGGCGACGAGACGAGCGCGACGGTCGAGGTGCGCTGGCCCGAGCGGCCGGGTCGAGGACTCGGGCAGCGTCGCCGCGGACCAGCTCCTGGCAGCCGAGCGAGTAGGGGCCTACTCGCAGTAGGCGATCCCGGCGGGCGGCACCGGGTCGCGCCCCTCGATGCCGTGGCAGTCCTTCGCGCCGGTTCAGGCGCTGCGCAGCGGCCCGGGAACGTCCTCGCGGACTCGGCCCGGTTCCGGAGCTGGAACGGGTCCCGGCCGAGGTCGTAGCGCTCGTAGGCGTCCCGGTTGATGCAGCCGAGCTGCGTGCGGGCCGTCGGGGGATGGAGAGTGTGGACGACCATCTCGCCGCCGCCGAGCAGGCCCGTGAAATGGCAGTTGCGCATCTCGAGCAGCCGCGCCCCGGTCGGCCGGCCAGGCCCGGAGTCGCCGCGGAGCAGTGGCACCATCGAGCGGCCATCCATGACCTGGCAGCGCCCGCCCGCGCACGGATCCGCGCCGGCGAGCTCGAGCAGCGTCGGCGCGAGGTCGATGTTCGCGACGGGCTGGGTGACCCTGCCGACGGTCGCCCGCCGCGCACGCGGAGGGGACCCGCACAGCGAGCGGCACGTCGACGCCTCCGCATACGCCAGGCGCTTGCCGTCGCGCAGCCGGTGCTCGCCGTGGAACAGGCCGTTGTCGCTGGCGAAGACGATGATCGTTCGTCCAGCTCGTTCCTCCGGCGCAGCTCGCGCACGATGTCCTTGACGCCCCGGTCGACCTCGCGCAGCGACGCCAGCTGCGGCAGCGGTAGAGGTGTCTCGAGCTCCCTGGACCTCGCCGCGCTCGAGGCGGGGGAGCGCGGCGATGAAGCCGGCTTGTCGGAGATGTCGCGCCTCGTTGAACGAGGCGGCCGCGGGCAGCTCGGCCCTGGCGAACAGGTCCTGGTCGCCGGGCGCCGGGACCGCTCGGCCCCCGCACGGCCTTCGGCTGCCGATCTTCTCGTCGTGCGGGGCGTGGGGCGAGACCAGAGGAAGAACGGCTTCTTCGCTCGGGGCCCAGCGCTTCACGAGCTCGACCGCCTCCCGGTTCAGGTAGGTGGTGGGTAGTCGCTGCGGCCGCGGCCGCGGTGCACCCGCTCGCCCGTTCACGGCGACGTCGTAGTCGTAGTAGGAGAGCGGCTCCATCAGCATCCGCCACTGGTCCCAGCCGGGGGCCGGCTTCGTGGGATTGGACGCGCCTTCTCGTACTGGTTGAGGTACTTGCCGACCATCGCGGTGCGGTAGCCGGCGGCGCGCAGCCACGAGGCCAGGTGGCTGGCCCGGTGGTCGAAGGTCGCGTATGGTTCCAGGCGCCGTGGTTGTGCGTGTACTGGCCGGTGAGGAAGCTGGCGCGCGAGGGGCAGCACAGCGGGGTGGCGACCACGGCGTCGGTAGCTCGGTGCCCGGCTTGCGACCACGCGGTGGGTGAACGGCATCGCTCCCCGTTGACAGCGGACCGTCTGATCGTCGGTGATGACAACGACGATGTTCGGGCGCTCCTGCGGCGCCGCGGCGCTCGCTCCCCCGTTGCTCAGCGCGCCCGCGGCGCAGGCTGCCGCCAGCGCCAGCGCGCCGAGGCACAAGCGGCGCGCGACAACGCCGCTCCCCGTCTGGAGGAGTCCGCCATGAGGTCCTCATGCTAGATATCCCGCGTTTCGTCAGCGGAGCTCCGAAGTGGCAATCCGCACAGTGAAGGGCGTGCACCACAGGACCACCGAGTCGTAGCGCGAGAGGTCGGTGCCGGCCGGGATCCCGTACTGCTGGTCGCCCACGTTCCCCTTCAGGCCGCCGAGCTCGACGCGGTCGTCGACGGCGCTGTCGTCGGGCGTGAGGTAGACCTCGACGTCCACCCCCGGATCGACGTCGAACTCGGTGAAGACCAGGCTGCGCTCACCGCCCGGAGCCTCGATCACCTCGGCCTTGCCGCTCCCGGCGTGTCCGTCCTGGCCGGTGAAGCTGCCGGCTGCCAGGGACACGGGGCCGCCGGGTTCCTTCTTCGTTTCGGCGTCGTTCGCCGGATCCTTGTCGAGGCCGGTGAGCGCCGCTTCAGGGCGGCCGGGTCGGCCATGTCGCTCGCCACGATCACGTCCTCGTTCACCTCGCGGTCGCGGAAGCCGGTCCAGTAGCCGATAACGATCGTCCCCAGCGCCACGGCCGCCAGCGTCCCCAGCACCGGGCGGCGAAGGCCGGGCCGGTCGCGCAGCCAGACGAGGGAGGCGACGGCCACGATCACGAACCAGGCGACCACCAGCGCAATCGCCGCCCCCCGGGTGGAGGCGACCCAGCGCTGGAGGATCAGCGATCCGGCGCCGAGCGCCGAGGCCGTGACGAGGCCTGCCTTCAGCATGCCCTGTAGTCGAGCCAGCCCCTTGAGCGTTACGCCGTGACCGGCTCGCCCATGCGCTCCGCCAGCGAGCGCCAGGCGCGCTGCGTCGGCGACCGCGACCGACAGCTCGGCCTCGGCGGCGGAGATCTCGATCCGGTGCCGCCGGCCCTACCGATCCGAACGCGTCGACGCCGGCGTCGGCGCCGCCGAGCAGCCGTTCGACCGCGCCGGCGCGCCGGCGACGACGAAGCCGCCGGGCCCCTCGCCGAACAGGCCGGTCTCGCCCGAGCAGCCACGCGCCTCGACCAGTTCGTCGAGGTCGGCGCTCGAGCCCGACCCCGCCGGCGATCGCCATCTCGGCGAGCGCGTCGCCAGGCCGCCGTCGCTGACGTCGTGTCGCGCGCAGCGCCACCGCCGCGGACGTCTCGCGACCAGCCCCAGCGCGTCGGCCGCGCGCGTCAGCTCGACGGCCGGCAGCCCGGGCCCGAGCTCGCCGCGCAGCTTCGCCAGCTCCGAGCCCGCCAGCGACGGCGCGAACGGCCCGACCAGCGCGATCGGTCGCCGTCGCGCAGCGCCAGCCCCGGCGCCCGGCCGGGTCGGGCAGCTCGCCGACCAGGCCGACGACGGGCGTCGGGTAGATCGGGCCCCGCTCGGTCTCGTTGTAGAGCGAGACGTTGCCGCCGACGACCGGGACCCCAGCGCCTCGCAGGCGTCGGCGAGCCCCTGGGTCGAGCGGTCGAGCTGCCAGGCGACGGCCGGCTTCTCGGGGTTGCCGAAGTTGAGGCAGTTGGTCAGGCCCAGCGGCTCGGCGCCGACGCAGGCGAGGTTCGCGGCGCACTCGAGCACCGCCTCGACCGTGCCGCGAGTAGGGGTCGCAGGCGACGCGGCGCCCGTTGCCGTCGATCGAGATCGCGATCGCGGCGCCGCCTCGGGGATCTGCAGCACGGCCGCCGTCGGCGCCTCCGGGCGGCGCACGGTGCGCGAGCCGACGATCGAGTCGTACTGCTCGAACGCCCAGCGCTTCGAGGCGATGGTCGGCGAGGCCGAGCAGCGCCAGCAGCGTCGTCGCCGGGCTCGGCGCCGCCGGCTCGAGGCGTCGCTCGTTCCCGTAGATCCAGCCGTCCGGCTCGCCGGGCTCGAGGTCGTAGAGCGGGCACTCGTCGACCAGCGCCGGCACCGGCATGTCGCCGACCAGCTCCGTCGCCGGAAGATCCGGATCCGGTCGCCGAGTCGGTGACCTCGCCGATCGCCGCCGCCGCCGGTCTGCCAGCGCTCGCAGACCGCCAGCACCTCGTCGACCTCGCCGGGCTCGACCACCGCGAGCATCCGCTCCTGCGACTCGGAGACCATGATCTCGAACGGCTCCATGTCGGCCTCGCGCAGCGGCACCCGGGCGACGTCGATGTCGATGCCGACGCCGCCGGCCGACGCCATCTCGCCGGCCGACGAGGTCAGCCCCGCCGCGCCCAGGTCCTGGAGCGAGACCAGCAGCTCGCGGTCGAGCAGCTCCAGGCAGCACTCGAGCAGCTTCGACTCCTCGAACGGGTCGCCGATCTGGACGCTCGGGCGCTTGTCGTCGCCCGTCGTCGAGCTCGGCCGAGGCCAGCACCGACGCGCCGCCGATCCCGTCGCGCCCGGTCGAGGCGCCCATCAGCACCACCGAGTTGCCGACGCCCGCCGCGGCCGCGCGCACCATCCGGTCGGCGCGGGCGAGGCCGACGCACATCGCGTTGACGAGGCAGTTCTGCTCGTAGGGCGCCTCGAACACGACCTCGCCGCCGACGGTCGGGACGCCGATCGAGTTGCCGTAGTGGCCGATCCCGGCGACGACCCGGTCGAACAGGTAGCGCGAGCGCTCGGAGTCGAGCTCGCCGAAGCGCAGCGAGTCGAGCACGGCGATCGGCCGCGCGCCGAGCGCGAAGACGTCGCGCAGGATCCCGCCGACGCCGGTCGCGGCGCCCTGGAACGGCTCGACGGCGCTGGGGTGGTTGTGCGACTCGACCTTGAAGGCGACCGCCCAGCCCTCGCCGACCGAGACGGCGCCGGCGTTCTCGCCCGGCCCCATCAGCACCCGCTCGCCCTCGGTCGGCAGCCGGCGCAGCAGCTTGCGGGAGTGCTTGTAGGCGCAGTGCTCGGACCACAGCAGCGAGAACATCGCCAGCTCGACCCCGTTCGGGCTCGCGGCCCAGCAGCTCGGTGATCCGCGCGTACTCGGAGTCGGTGAGGCCGAGCTCTCGGTGGGGTGCGTTCTCGGCCGCGGCTCGCTGGGCTTGATCTCGCCGCGGCTCGGCTCGCCTCCGCCCGCGCGCCGCGCTCGTAGCCGAGCTCGGCGAGCAGCTCGCCCGCGACGGCCTCGAAGGCGGCCACCTGCTCGGGGGTCATCTCCGTGCGCCAGCGGCCGCGCGCGGTCGGTCTGCGGCGGCTTCGAGACGTTCGCGGTGCTGCGGCGCGGCTCGGCCGGCGACCGGGCGCCCTCGCGCGCGGCCGAAGTCGCGCACCGTCTCGCGATCCGCTCGTCGGCGCGCTCGTGGTAGTCGAGCATCGCGGCGTCCAGGCGAGGTCGATCAACTCGCAGACCCGGCGCAGGACCGGCTCGGGGTCGGCGACCAGGTCCTCGTAGCGGACCTCGGTGTAGTTGCGGCAGCCGCTCTGCCCTGCCGCGCGCCTTCTCGATCCCGCCGCCCACTCCTCCGCGGCGTCGGCGACCTCGTCGTTGCCGGTGGACCTCCAGCTGGGAGAGCGCGACGTCGCGGCCGTCGCGGATCAGGTGGATGAAGCGCGCCTCGGGCAGGACCGCGCGGACCGGCGCATCCGGCGCACGTAGCCGGGGGACTTGTCGCCCCAGCGCGGCTTCCCCTGCTTCCCGGCGTAGAGGCCGTAGAAGGCGCGCAGCGCGTCGCGGCGGTTGAACGGCTCGGTGCGCCGTCGAAGCGGCGCTCGCAGCTCGTCCGCGTCGAGGCCGAAGTCGGGCCAGCGCCGGTGCTCGGTGATCACCTCGTGCGCTCGCCGGCGCATCTCGCCCTCGCCGACCGCTTCGGCAGCTCGCCCTGACTTCACCTTCGGGATGAAGTGGGTCTCGGGCGGGATCGCCAGCTCGGGGTGGGCGTCGAGCATCAGCCGCAGCAGCGTCGTGCCGGAGCGGGCGACGCCGACGACGAACGGCGCCGGCGGCTGGTCGGGCTCGGCTGCGCGGGCGCCCAGGATCGCAAGCGAGGCGGATCCGTGAGGCATCGTTCCTAGACTCTCGCAGCCTTGAGCCTTTTCCGATCGACGCGACAGCAGACGCCCCGACGCCGAGAAGCGCGCTGCCCCGCTGGGCGCAGCCGCTCGAGCCGCCCGAGTGCCCGCCGGCTGGAGCACCGGCCCGCCCGACTTCGTCGGCGTCGGCGCGCAGCGCGCCGGCACGTCCTGGTGGTACCGGGGGCTCGAGGCCCACGACCGAAGTTGCGCGCCGGGAGGGCCGGCGAAGGAGCTCCACTACTTCAACCGCTTCTGGCAGGGCGAGGTGCCGGACGACCTCGCCGACGCGCTACGCAGAGCTCTTCCCGAGGCCGGAGGGCTCGATCACCGGCGAGTGGACGCCGCGCTACATGCACGACTTCTGGTCGCTGCGCCGCTGCTCGCGCAGGCCGCGCCGCGAGGCGAAGATCCTGGCGTCCTGCGCGACCCGGTCGAGCGCTGGCGCTCGGGCGTCGCGCGCCGTCCGCCGCTCGCCGAGGCGGACGCCCGATCCAGCTCGTCCAGCTCTCCGACGCCGTCTGGCGCGGCTTTACTCGGCCAGCTCCGCCGGGTCTTCGACCTCTTCCCGCGCGAGCGCTGCTGGTCCAGCAGTTCGAGCGCTGCCGCGACGAGCCGCTCGCGGTGATGGCGCGCACCTGGCGCTTCCTCGGGCTCGAGCCGCTCGACGAGGTGCCGCCCTCGATGCTCGAGCGGGGCAAGTCGCGCGAGAAGCCGGAGCTCCGCGAGCGCTGGCGCACCGAGCTGGTTGCCCGCCTGCGCGACGACGTCCAGCGACTCGCCGCAGTTCCCCGACGACATCGACCTCGCGCTCTGGCCGAACTTCGCCGGATAGCGCTCCTCGTTTCAAGCGGGAGCTTCGGGTTGGGGATGCGACCGCGATGACGGGCACACTCTCCGCGTGCCGCAGCAACTCCGCAGAGGCGGTCGAGAGGTCGTCAAGATCGCGCGGGCGCACACGCCACACGCACGAGCAGCTGCGCACGCGACTCCTAATGCGTCCTCTTGGTCGACCCTCGCCCTCGATGCTGTCGCCACCTTGCTCGTCCTCAGGTTTGAGCGCCACGCGCCGGGCACGGAGATCACGAACTCGGCGACTCCGTGTTCCTGCACCAGCACACAGTCTCTCAGCCTCTCCATCGTACTATCAGGCCCATTCGACCCCGGCCGGCTTCAGCGGTCTCATCCAGCGCACGCCAAGGCCGGCGACATCTCCGTGGCTGCTGCTTCCCCCGGGGCTCCTTTCGGCGCTCTCTTTCACCGGGGGCTGGACGCGGCCTCCTCAGCGGAGCGCATCAGATGATGAACCGCGCGCCGTTGCCATGCGCCTTGTTTCCGCCGCCGTCGATGACCCCAAGCACGGCCCTGATGCCGTGCCTGGCGTTGCGCACCCCGAGGTTGCCCCTCAACCTTGTGGCCGGGCCCCGGACGTCGAAACCGTCGCCTCCCGCGTCCACGGCGGTGTTGCCTTTCAGGAGACTGCCCTGGTCTTTCTCACTCACCAGGAACCCATCCGTGCCGCTCCCCCTGACCACATTCCGGCGGACGACGTTGTTGCCGCCGCCGATCGGAGGCTGTGGTGATCCCGAGGAGGATGCCCGCGCGGCGGGCGCCGAACGACGACGTTGCGTGCAACCAGGTTGCCGCGTCCCTCCTCGATGCAGAATGCCTCCCCGCCTCGCGGAGACGCGGTTTTCGGGCGATCACGTTGCCGGTTGCCGGTGGCGACGAGGACGAGCCGCCGCTCTCGAACGACAGCGGTTGCGTCGCACCTGGTTGCGGTCCCCCTCCATGCAGGAGTCCGAGTCGCGTTCCGCGAGAACAGGTTCCCCTTGATCAGGTTGTGGAGGGCGAATCCTCGGCGTGGATGCCGGGCCCGGGGTTGCGCTCGGATCGTCGTTGTTAACGATGCGGACGATGATGGGAGCCGAACAAGCCGATCCCGTCTCCCTCGGGTGGGATGTTGCGGTTGCCCGAGCCGCTTCGGACCAGGCTTCGGGCCGAGTCGCCAAGGCAAGAAGGCCGAAGAAGACGTGCCTTGCCGACGAGATGCTCGAGCACCCGGGTCTGCGCGCGCCCTTCCCGACGAGCACACCGACCGCGAACTCGCGCACCGACCCGTCCCTAACGGTGACCCCATCGTGGCCGTCGTTGGGCACTCCGGCGTCGCAGATCTCGTCCTTTGCACAGCCAACAAACTCGGTGCCGTCGCCGTCGATCCGGTGGCCGTTGTCAAG
>CAVSOA010000001.1:0-224895 GCA_963729505.1 uncultured Solirubrobacterales bacterium | reverse complement strand
CCGCCGCTTGCGCTGGTCGACCTCGCGCTGGTAGACGAACGCGGCGTCGGCGATCTCGCGTGCGGAGAAGCCGTGCTCGACCGCGGCGACCATGCCGCCGAGCTCGTCGATGCGGGCGAAGTAGTCGCGGGCGGCCGCCTCCATCTCGTCGGTCAGCGTCTCGACGAAGTAGCTGCCGCCGAGCGGGTCGACCGTGTTCGTGACGCCGGTCTCGTGGGCGAGCACCTGCTGGGTGCGCAGCGCGAGCGTCACGGCGTGCTCGGTCGGCAGCGCCAGCGTCTCGTCCATGGTGTTGGTGTGCAGCGACTGGCAGCCGCCCAGCACGCCGGCGAGCGCCTGGATCGCCGACCGGACGATGTTCACCTGCGGCTGCTGGGCGGTCAGCGAGACGCCGGCCGTCTGGGCGTGGAAGCGCAGCCGCAACGCCTCGGGCCTCGTCGCGCCGTAGGTGTCGCGCAGCTCGCGTCGCCCAGATCCGCCGGGCGGCGCGGTACTTGGCGATCTCCTCGAAGAAGTCGTTGTGGGCGTTGAAGAAGAAGCTCAGCCGCGGCGCGAAGTCGTCGACGTCCAGGCCGCGCGCGATGCCCGCTCGACGTAGTGAAGCCGTCGGCCAGCGTGAAGGCCAGCTCCTGCGCGGCGGTCGAGCCGGCCTCGCGGATGTGGTAGCCGCTGATCGAGACCGGGTTCCACTGCGGCATCTCGGTCGAGCACCACTCGATCATGTCGGTCACCAGGCGCACGCCGGCTCGGGCGGGAAGACGACTCGTTCTGGGCGATGAACTCCTTGAGGATGTCGTTCTGGATGGTGCCGCCGAGCCGGTCGGGCGTGATGCCCTTCTCCTCGGCGGCGACGAGGTAGAAGGCCAGGACGATCGCGGCGGGGGCGTTGATCGTCATCGAGACCGAGACCTCGTCGAGCGGGATGCCGTCGAACAGTGTCTCCATGTCGTCGAGCGTGTCGACCGCCACGCCGACACGCCCGACCTCGCCGAGCGAGCGGGGTCGTCGGAGTCGAGGCCCATCAGCGTCGGCAGGTCGAACGCGGTGGAGAGCCCGGTCTGGCCCTGGTCGAGCAGGAACCGGAAGCGCTCGTTGGTCTCCTCGGCGGTGCCGAAGCCGGCGAACTGGCGCATCGTCCACAGGCGCCCGCGGTACATCGACGCGTGGACGCCGCGCGTGAAGGGATACTGGCCGGGGTAGCCGAGGTCGCGGTCGGCGTCCAAGCCGTCGAGGTCCTCGGGGCTGTAGAGGGGCTCGACCGGCTGGCCGGAGATGGTCTCGAACAGGGCGTCGCGCTCGGGCTTCTCCGAGTACGCCTCTTCCCTCCACTGGTGCGCGCGCCGGCGGGCGTCGGGCTCGATCGCCATGGCGGAAAGGATAGATGGGGCACCCGCCGCTCCTCGAGCGGGGTCCACGGATAGATTCGCCCCGATGAGCGCGAGCAAGCGCTGGATGGTCCTGTGCCTCACGGGGATCGCACTCTAGATCGCGGCCGGGGTGATCCCCGGCGTCCTCGCCGACGATCCGACCGATCCCGCGCCCACCCTGATCGGCTTCGCGGCCGGCGGCACCGTGTTCTTCGGGCTCGTCTTCGGCTACTCGCTCTGGCGCACCCGGGCGAAGCCGGACCCCGAGCTCGACGCCCTCCTTCGCGAGCTCAGCCTGGAGGAATGGGGGGAGTGGGGCGCGCGTCTCACCGCGGCATCGATCGGATCGTCTCGCCGGCTGGTGCAGGCATATCTGGTGCTCGGGATCATCGTCACCGGCCTCGGTCTCTCGGTGATGTGGCAGGAGGGCCTCGACGTGGGCAACACCCGAATCACCATCTACGCGATGGTGGGGATCGTCGTCGTCTGGGCGGCCGCCGTCCCGGCGATCCTTGGCTGGGCTCGGCGGAACTCACAAGCGGCGCTCGCGCCGCTGGGGCTCACGCAAAACGGCGCCGAGCTCGTGGGCGAGCGAAACGGCCGTGCCGTGGTGGTAGCGCTGGATGCCCACGGATCACGCACCCGAGTCGAAGGCGAGTCGAGCGACCTGCCGCTCACCGGCGACGCGATCCTCGCCTACGCCGCCCGCGGCTCAGCCAGAACCTGGACGGACGTCGAGGCCACCCAGAAGGACGACCGCATCGAGGTCAAGCGCAGGGGCCACGAGAACGCCCACTGGCTGTGGGACCTATGGCCGGCGAGCGTCGGCGCCATTCCGCTTGCATGGGACGCAGGGACCGGGTGCGGAGGAGGTGACCCCGTTTGGCCTCATATGCGGGGCAATTCTGGGGTCACGTAGGCGGTGCGCGACCGAGCTGCGTGGACGAAGGCGGCTAGGAGACCGGGGGGCGGTGGTCCGCCCAGGGTTGCTCGGACTCGATCTGGGCGGCGAGGGAGATGATCAGGTCCTCGCGGTTCGGCGGCACCACGATCTGGACCGAGCGCGGCAGGCCCTCGTCGGTGAATCCCATCGGGATCGCGGCGGCAGGCTGGCCGGTGTGGTTCCAGATCGGGGCGAAGCAGAAGCTCCGGCTCATGCCCATCAGGGTCCGGAACGCCCCCCTGCCCTCCCAGCGGCGGACCGGGAACGCGACCTCGCCCACCACCGGGGTGATCAGGACGTCGATGATCGTCGAAGATGGAGTTGATTTGCGCGCATCCTTCTCCCCCGCCTTGACGGCCGACTCGGACCATCCGCTTCGGGTACAGCGAGCCGAGCCGGCCGAACCCGCGCGTCCTCGCCTCGAGGCGATCCGGATGGGGCACGGCCTCGACGTCCTCGTTGATCCCGCCCAGGTAACGCGGCACGATGTTGTTGCCGGCGAGGCCGAACCTGGGGTCCTCGCGGCGCACGTCGTGGCCCAGCGAGCGCAACAGTTCCCCCGCGTCCGCCACCGCCTGCTTGACGTCGTCGCTGACGATCGGCGGCGCCGCCGCGCGGGCGGGCTTGGTCGAGAGCGCAACGCGAAGCTTCCCGGGAGGCGTCGCCGCCGCCTCCGCGTAGGGGCGCTCGGGAGGCGGGGGCGCGCCCGGCTCGCCGCCGGCGGCCATCGTCGCGTCGAACCAGATCGCCGTGTCGAGGACGGTCCGCGTGACGCAGCCGGTCACCGACATCCCAAGCCAGTGCCCGGCCGGGCGCATGGGATGCGGCCACGCTGCGGCTTCAGGCCGAAGAGGCTGCAGAAGGCCGCGGGTTTCGGATCGACCCGCCCCGTCGGAGGCCGAGGCGGCGGCGCAGAGCCCGGCGGCGAGCGCCGCGCCGCTCCCGCCGCTGGACCCGCTGGGCGTGCGGTCGGTGTCCCACGGATTGCGGGTGATGCCGCTGGTCTTGGACTCGGTGAACCCGCAGATCGCGAGCTCGGGAAGGTTCGTCTTGCCGAGGAAGACGGCCCCGGCATGGCGCAGGCTCGCGACCATCGGCGAGTCCGAGGTCGCGGTCCCCTCGAACCCGTCGGTGCCGCAGCCGGGTCGGCTCACCCTCGATGTCCTCGATGTCCTTGATCGCGATCGGCACGCCCAGGAACGGCGCCTCCTCCCCCGCTCCGAGCCGGCGGTCGGCCTCGTCGGCCTGCGCGAGCGCCTTGTCGGCGCTCACGTAGAGGAACGCGTTCAGCTTCGGGTCGAGGCGCTCGATCCGGGCCAGATAGAGCTCCGTCAGCTCCCGCGAGGAGACCTCGCGCGAGCGCAGCAGCCTCGGCGAGGCGGGCGCTACCGGCGAATGCGAGCTGCTCGTCCACGGCGGGCGCCGACCCTATTCGAGGAGTCCTTGCGGGAGGCCAGCACGCTGCCGATCCCGCCGACGGCGAGCGCCGTCACCGCCGCTCCGGCGACGACCAGCCTGCGCCCGAGCTTCTCGAAGCGCATCACTCGCCAGCCCTCGGCCCGGGCGACCCCCAGCAGCGCGTCGTCGGGGTTCACCACCACGGCGTTGCCGACGGCGCGCAGCATCGGCAGATCGGAGGCCGAGTCCGAGTAGGCGAAGGACTCGGCGAGGTCGAGGCCGTGCTCGTCGGCGAACCGGCGCATCGCCTCGACCTTGCCCTCGCCGTACATGAACGGCCCGTCCAGCTCGCCGGTGAACCGGCCCTCGGCGTCGATCTCGTAGCGGGTCCCGATGCCGCCCTCCATGGCGAGGACCCGCGCCAGCATCTCGACCAGCTCCACCCCCGCCGCCGAGACGATGAACGTGGCCCGACCCGCGTCCTGGTGGGCGTGGACCTCGTCGAGCATCTCCGGGTAGATCCGCGGCAGCACGCCCGCCAGCACCAACGGGCCCAGCCGCTCGAGCTCTCGGGCTGAGGTCCCGCGCAGCAGCTCCTGCACCTCCGACATGACCTGGGCGGCCGCCTCGTCGCTGGAGCCTCGCAGGCGATAGCGGAGGTGATCCACGGCCCAGCGGGCCAGCATCCGCCGCGAGATCCCGCCCGCGTCGTAGGAGACGCGCGCCCAGACCATTCCCGACGACCCGGCCATCAGGGTCTTGTCGAGATCGAAGAAAGCCGCTGCGCGCGCGGCCATGCGACTAGCCCCCGTTGACTTCCAGGACGATCGCGTCGCCCTGTCCGCCGCCGGAGCAGATGGCGGCGACGCCCAGGCCGCCGCCGCGGCGGCGCAGCTCGTGGACGAGGGCGCCGGTGATCCGAGCGCCCGAGGCGCCGATGGGATGCCCGAGCGCGATCGCGCCGCCGTTCACGTTGACCTTCTCGTCGTCCACGCCCAGCATCCGCACGGAGTTGATCGCGACCGAGGCGAACGCCTCGTTGATCTCCCAGAGGTCGACGTCCTCGGGCGACTTTCCGATCTTCTCGAGGGCGGCGATCGCGGCCTTGGCCGGGGTCCTGGCGAGGTACGCGAAGTCGTCGGCGACGGCACCGTATGCGACGACCTTCGCGAGCGGCTCACGGCCCTCCGCCTGCGCCCACTCCTCCGAGGCGACGACCACGGCCGCCGCGCCGTCGTTCACGCCCGGCGCGTTGCCGGCCGTGTGGGTGGCGTCGTCGCCGCCGACGGCCTTCAGCTTGGCGAGGGTCTCGATGGTCGTGTCAGGCCGGATCGCCTCGTCGGCCTCGACGACGCTCTCGGACTTGCGGCTCTTCACCGTGACGGAGGTGATCTCCTCGGCCAGGCGCCCCTCGTCGGTCGCCTTCGCCGCCAGCTCGTGCGAGCGGGCGGCCCAGCGATCCATGTCGGCGCGCGTGATCTCGAGCTCGTTGGAGACCTCGCTGGCCTCGTTGATCATCTGCTTGTCGGTGAAGGGGTTGGTCAGCCCGTCGTGGGTCATCGCGTCGATCGCCTTGACGTCGCCCATCCGGAAGCCGAAGCGGGCGCCGGGGAGCAGGTAGGGGGCGCCGCTCATCGACTCCATCCCGCCGGTGGCGGCGACCTCGAGATCGCCGGCGCGGATCCCCTGATCGGCCAGGCCGATCGTCCGCATCCCCGATGCGCACACCTTGTTCACGGTCTCGGAGGGGACCTCCTTCGGGATGCCCGCCTCGATCTGCGCCTGACGCGAGGGAATCTGCCCCTGGCCGGCCTGAAGGACCTGGCCGAAGACGACCTGCTGAACCTGCTCGGGCGAGACGCCGGAGCGCTCGAGCGCGGCGCTCAGAGCCTTGCCCCCGAGCTCGATCGCGCTCTTCGGCGCGAGCGCCCCGCCCATCTTCCCGAACGGGGTCCGGGCGGTTCCGAGGATCACGGTCTGCGGCATGCGGCAACTCCTTGTGAGGGATCGCCCCGCGGCAGCGGCCCCGGGGCTGAAGGGTTGGCAATGCTAGAACACAGGTTGATGCAGGTGGATGTCATCTCCGGGGCCGTCGAGGCCGACCTCGAGGTCCTTGGCCTCCCCGACGGCGTGGAGATCCCGGCCGGGCTCGCCGACGTCCCGGGCGCGAGCGACGTGAAGACAGCGTTCAAGAAGACCACCCTGCTGCGGCCCATCGGACTCCGAACGCCTGCTGGTCGTCGGGCTTGGAAAGCGCGACGAGCTGACCGCCGAGCGCCTGCGCGTGGCCGCTGCCGCGGCGTTCAAGCAGGCGCATGCCCTGGATGTCTCCTCCATCGCCTGGGCGCTGCCGGAGAGCTCCGGGCAGGTGGAGCTGACCGCCGCCGTGGCCGCGATCGTGGAGGGGACGATCCTCGCCTCGTACCGCTTCGATCGGTTCCACACGACTGATGAGGACGACGCGAAGACCGCCGGCATCGACCGCCTGGCGCTGGTTGCCTCCGAGGGCGCGGACACCGACGCGCTCGCGGCCGAGGCCCGCTTCGCCCGGACCGCGGCGCGACGGCGCCAACCGCGCACGCGAGCTGCAGGACCTGCCGGCGAACATCCTGAACCCCACCTACCTCGCGGACCGGGCCCGGCAGATCTCGATCGCCTTCGAGCCGGTCTCGGTCGAGGTCATCGACAGGGCGGGAATGGAGGAGGCCGGGATGGGCGGCCTGGTCGCCGTCTCGAAGGGCACGGCGGAGGAGCCGGCCCTGATCGCCCTTCGCTACGCCGGCGGCGCCGAGGGCGCGCCTGCCCTGGGGCTCGTCGGCAAGGCCGTCACCTTCGACTCCGGCGGGATCTCCATCAAGCCCTCGGCGAAGATGGAGGAGATGAAGTTCGACATGTCGGGCGGGCGCCGCCGTGCTCGAGGCGGTCGCGACGATCGCCGAGCTCGGCCTGCCGCTGAACGTGGTGGCGGCGATCCCGTCGACGGAGAACATGCCGAGCGGCACCGCCACCAGGCCCGGCGACATCATCACCCAGCTGA
Source organism: uncultured Solirubrobacterales bacterium (assembly GCA_963729505.1). Lineage (GTDB taxonomy): Bacteria > Actinomycetota > Thermoleophilia > Solirubrobacterales > 70-9 > JBDTSW01. The sequence continues at coordinate 218,150 of CAVSOA010000001.1, read as the reverse complement.
ACGGCAAGACGGTGGAGGTCAACAACACCGACGCCGAGGGACGCCTGATCCTGGCCGACGCGCTGACCTATTGCGTGCGCGAGCTGGGCGCCGAGCGCGTCGTCGACCTCGCGACCCTCACCGGGGCCGTCCTGGTCGCCCTGGGATCGACCTACACGGCGCTGATCTCAAACGACGACGAGTGGGCGGCCGAGGTGGGCGCCGCTGGCGATCGCACCGGCGAGCTGGCCTGGCGCCTACCGCTCCACGACGAGTACAAGGAGCTCACCAAGGGCAAGTTCGCCGACCTCACCAACGCCTCGGCCAAGCGCAAGGCGGGCACGATCTACGCCGGCTCGTTCCTCGAGGAGTTCGTGGACTCGAAGCCCTGGGTGCACCTCGACATCGCGGGCACCGCCTGGGACACGGGTCGCGACTACGTGGGCAACGGCGCCACGGGCGTCGGCGTCCGCCTGCTGACGTCGCTGGCGCGCGAGCTTGCCGCCTAGCGCCTGACCTAGCCCACTAACGTCCCGCACATGGACTTCGACCTGACCGACGAGCAGCGGCTGCTGCGCGACACGGTCCGCGACTTCGCCGACCAGGAGGTGCGCCCGGTCGCCGAGGAGCTCGACCGCACGAAGAGCTTCCCCTACGAGATCGTCGCCAAGATGGGCGGGCTGGGCCTGATGGGGATCCCGTTCCCGGAGGAGTACGGGGGTGGCGGCGCCGACAGTCTCACGTACGCGCTCGCGATCGAGGAGCTGGCCCGGGTGGACTCCTCGGTGGGGATCACCGTGGCGGCACACACCTCCCTGGGGACGATGCCGATCCACCTCTGGGGCACCGACGAGCAGCGCGACGAATGGCTCCCCGAGCTGTGCGCGGGCCGCAAGCTCGCCGCGTTCGGCCTGACCGAGCCCGACGCGGGCTCCGACGCGGGCGCCACCCGCACCACCGCCGAGCTCGACGACGGCGAGTGGGTCATCAACGGCGCCAAGCAGTTCATCACCAACTCAGGCACCGACATCACCGGCTGCGTCTCGATCACCGCGGTCACCGGCAGCGAGAACGGGGCGACCGAGATCTCCAACATCATCGTCCCCAACGGCACGCCCGGCTACGAGGTCGGCGAGGCCTACCGGAAGATGGGCTGGAACGCGTCGGACACGCGGCCGCTCGCCTTCGACGACTGCCGCGTGCCGGAGGCGAACCTGCTGGGCCGCCGCGGCGAGGGCTTCAAGCAGTTCCTGCACATCCTCGACGGCGGCCGGATCGGGGTCGCGGCCATGGGCCTGGGGCTGGCGCAGGGGGCGCTCGATGAGGCGATCGCCTACGCGAAGGAGCGCCGTGCCTTCGGCCAGCCGATCTCCAAGTTCCAGGCGATCCAGGCGAAGATCGCCGACATCTCGACCGAGATCGAGGCCGCGCGGCTGCTCACCTACAAGGCCGCGATCGAAAAGGACCGCGGCGAGCCCTTCACCCTCACGGCGGCCCAGGCGAAGCTGAAGACGGGCCGGCTGGCGGTACGCGCAGCCGAGGAGGCCGTCCAGATCCACGGCGGCTACGGCTACATCGAGGAGTACCCCGTCTGCCGGTTCTACCGCGACGCCAAGATCCTCACCATCGGCGAGGGCACCGACGAGATCCAGCAGATGGTGATCGCACGCCAGCTCGGCTGCTGACACTCGCGCGTCGCCCGCGCGGGACTGTCTCAAGGCCCACATTCTTTCCCCTGTTTGCGGCTTCGCCATGCGGTTTTCGGGCCCATCGACGGTTTGACGTCCAATCCCGTGCCTAGAGTGGCGCCGTTCCTGCCACCCACGAGAGGGGTTTCGTATGGCAGCACCGGAGGAGAGAATGTCGCGCCGCAACCGCAAGCCCTCCAGGCTCGCGCTGCAGCTCACCGACGCCTTCGCGGCTCGACGAGTGGTCCGAGGTGAAGGTCGTACGCAACGAGTCCGGCCGCCGCGACCGGGTCGTGCAGCTGCGCCCACCCGACTCGGACCACATCCCTACGACTGGTCGGCCGCCGCCTAGAGAAGCCCACGTGGCGAGCCCGCCTAGGCGGCGGGCTTGATCGTGACCTCTCGGGAGCGCGTCGCGATGTCCGCGGCCCGCCCAGCCGCGACCTCTCATAGGCGGATCCGCCATCGTCCTCCATCCTCTCCAGCAGCTTGCGCGCGGCACTCGCGGGGTCCGTCTCGCGCCTGACGACGCTGTCCAGCAGGCCCTCCCATTCGGGGTCCGCCTGGGCCTGCTCCTCGAGGTCGCGGCGCAGCCGCCAGGCCGCGATCCCGATCACCTCGGCGCGGAGATTGCGGGCCCGGCGCTCGGCCAGCGTGCCCTCTGTCTCGATCAGGCGCGCGGTGCTCGTCGATCGTCTCGCGCAGCTTCGGCGATGCCCTCGCCCCGGGTCGCCTCCGTCTTCACGACCGGCACCCGCCAGGAGCGATCCGGCCCCAGCGCGAGCACTGCCCGCACCTCGCGGACCATCGTGTCGGCCAGGGGGTGGTCGCACTTGTTGACCACGATCACGTCCGGGATCTCCATCACCCCTGCCTTGAGCGCCTGGATCGAGTCGCCCGAGCCCGGCATCAGCGCCAGCACGATCGTGTCGGCGTGATCGACGACGTCGATCTCGCCCTGGCCGACTCCCGACGGTCTCGACCAGCACGTAGTCCTTGCCGGAGGCGTCCATCAGGAGCGCCGCCTGCAGCGCCGCCTCGGCCAGGCCGCCGAGCGAGCCGCGGGTGGCCATCGAGCGGATGAACACGCCCGGGTCGAGGAAGTGATCGGACAGGCGGATCCGGTCGCCCAGCACGGCGCCCTGCGTGAACGGGCTCGACGGGTCGACCGAGAGCACGCCGACCTCGCTCCCGTCCTCCCGCAGCGTCCGCCGTGAGCGCGCCGATCAGGGTGCTCTTGCCGACGCCGGGCGGGCCGGTCAGGCCGATGATCCGCGGCCTTCCCCGTGCGCGGGTAGAGCTCGGCGACCAGCTCGTCGCCCGCGGGGTCGCGATTCTCGACCAGGCTGATCGCCCGCGCGAGCGCACGGCCCTCCCCGGCCAGCACCCGCTCGGCGAGCGGACTCCTCGGCTTGCTTCGTCGTTCGGCCATCGGGCGTGGCAGTCTAGGCGCCGCGGTCACTAGGCTCCACGCGCCTTGATCCGCTCGCTGCGCTTCTTCGCCGCCAACGACATGCTGAACGCCCGCTACGCGCGCCTGCTGTGGCGCTATCTGTGGCGGCGCTACCTCACGCCGCGCCGGATGGCGCTGGGAGACCGACGGCCCCGTCTTCTTCGGCCGCAACCTGCGAGCTCGAGATCGGCAAGCGCGGGCACGATCCGCTTCGGGCGCTTCGTCTGGGTCGGCGACGGCACGAAGATCCGCTGCCACGAGGGCGAGGTCGCGATCGGTGCGAAGACCGTGCTGGGCCAGGAGTGCACGATCTCCGCCTACAAGGAGGTCCGCGATCGGCGAGCAGTGCGTGATCGCCGACCGGGCGATGTTCATCGACTTCGACCACGGCATCGTCGAGGTCGAGCGGCCGATCCGCGTCCAGGGCATCTACATGAAGCCGGTCAGCGTCGGCTCCAACGTGCTGGATCGGCTACGGCGCGGCCGTGCTGCGCGGGGCGATCGGTGGGCGACAACTCGGTGCTCGGCACCTACGCGCGTCGTCACCAAGGACGTTCCCGCGAACGCGGTCGTCGCCGGCGTCCCGGCGAAGGTGATCAGGATGCGGGAGGCACCTGACGCATCTGCGCTGGCCTCATCCCGTGGATCCACCACCCCCCGCTCCGCCTCCTGAGGCTTGACCCAGGCCTCGTCGACCAGGATCACGATCAGCGACAGGATCGGGACGGCCACGAACAGGCCGACGAAGCCGAAGAGCTGGCCGATCACGACGACCCCGATCGCGACCAGCGCCGGGTGGAGCTTGACCCGGTTCGCCATCACCAGCGGGATCGTCAGGTTGGACTCGATCTGCTGGATCAGCACGTAGATGCCCGAGCGTCAGCAGCGCCTGCTTCGGGCGAGTCGGTGAGGGCGAACAGCGTCGGCGGGACCGCCCCGACGATCGCGCCGAAGTAGGGGATCAGCACGAGGATCGCGGAGAAGACCGCGAAGAAGATCGCGAAGTCCAGGCCGATCAGCGTCAGGCCCACGTACAGCAGCACGCCGGTCAGCACCATGTCGAAGACGACGCCCTCCATCCAGCCGATCCAGCTCGCCCGCAGGCGGTCCGATCACGGTCCGCGCCCAGGCGCGGCGATCGGGCGGGAAGAGCGCCTCGACACCGTTGATGAGCGGATCGGGCCGGACCGCCATGTAGTAGGCGGTGATCAGCATCAGCAGGAACGCGCCGAGCACGCCGGCGACGCTCAGCCCGAGCGATGCCAGCGGGCCGATGAACTCGCCCGGGGTCGTCGGTGTAGCGCTGGAGGAACTCCTGGACCTCCAGACCCGACCTCGCTGGGCTGCGAGCCCGTGATGTCGGCGACGGTCTCCTCGACGTCGTCGACGATCGCCGGGACCTCGTCGACGAACTCCTGGGCCTGGTCGGCGAACGACGGGATGATCAGGGCGAGCACGCCGACGAAGATCCCGACGCCGATGAGCAGGCCCGACCAGGGCGCCGACCGCGCGCGGGCACCTTGTAGCGCTCGAGCCGGGTCGCGCAGCGCCGAGAGCGGGATCGCGAGCAGGACCGTGATCAGGATCGCGATCAGCAGCGTCACGAGCTGCTGGAAGAGCAGGCCGAACAGCAGCAGCGCTGCGGCCAGCAGCACGGCGCGGCTCAGCGGGTTGAGTTGTCTCGTGCTCCGGCATGCTCCCTCGGGCTCACGCTACCCGCTGCGCCGCTGGGTCGCCCTGGGACCCGTACGGCGCCAGCCGGAGCCGCGTCAGGTGCGCCCGACGCCCGCCAGCTCGCCGTAGATCTCGGCCGTCCGGGCGGCGACGTCGGCCCAGTCGAAGCGCAGCACGTGCTCGGCCGCCTCGGCCATGAGGCGCGTCGCGCAGCTCCTCGTCGCTGAACACGCGCTCGACCATCTCGGCCATCGAGTCTGGGATCCTTGGCGGTGAAGCGCAGGCCGGCCTCGTCGTGGGGAACGACCTCGCGCAGGCCGCCGGTGTCGGCGACGATGCACGGGCAGCCCGACGCCATCGCCTCGAGGGCGACCAGGCCGAACGGCTCGTAGATCGAGGGCACCACGCAGACGTCGGCGATCCGGTAGAGCGAGTGCAGGACGTCGTCGCCGATCCAGCCGAGGAACTGGTCCGTGCTCCATCAGCACCGAGCTCCTCGGCCTGGCGGCGCAGCTCCTCCTCGTGCGTGCCCGAGCCGGCGACGAGGAAGCGGGTCCCGGGGTGGCGCTCGATCAGCCGCGGGCATCGCCTCCAGCGCCAGCTGGAAGCCCTTCTCGTAGACCAGGCGGCCGATCAGCAGCACGAGCTTCTCGTCGGGCGCGGCGAACTCGCGCGCGCAGGCGCTTCAGCTCGGGCTCGTCGCTGAGGGCTGCAGGTCCTCGGGGTCGATCCCGTTCCAGATCACCGAGATCCGCTCGTCGGGCACGCCGAAGATGTCCGCGATCTGCTCGCGCATGTAGAACGAGCAGGCGATCACCCGGTCGGCGCGGTTGGTGATCCAGCGCTCGACGCCGTGGATGTGCGACTGCGGGTGCTTGTCGACCCAGCCCTGGTGGCGGCCGTACTCGGTCGCGTGGATCGTCGTCACGAGCGGCGTGCCGAAGCGGCGGGCGAGGTGGTCGCAGGCCATCGCGACCAGCCAGTCGTGGCCGTGGACGAGGTCGAAGTCGTAGCGGTCGCCGAGCTCGACGCCCGCGGCGAGCATGTCCGCGTTCATGCGCTCGACCCAGGCGACGAACTCGCTCGAGGTCGGTCGGCCGGGTCGGCTCGATCACGCGGTGCACGTGGACGCCGTCCGCGACCTCCTCCGCGGGCGACTCCTCGTCGCCGCGGGTGAGCACGTGGACCTCCGTCCCCGCGCTCGACCAGCGCCTCGGAGAGCTTGCGCACGTGGCGGGCCAGGCCGCCCTCGATCAGCGGCGGGTACTCCCAGGAGAGGATCAGCGTGCGGCTCATCGGATCTACGGCTCCGAGCAGCGGGGCGAGGCTCAGATCTGGCGCCAGGTTTCGCAGGCGCCCGTCCGGCTGGGCGGCGGAGTGTATGGCCTCGAGCATGGCCTCGACCGTGGGCGATCGCGCGCCCGTAGGCGTAGTCACCGGCCTGCTTGCGGGAGTCGAGGAACGCCCAGTCGCTCGCCTGCAGGGCCAGCAGCTCGCGCGTAGCGCGCTCCGCTGGCCCGGCCTCCGAGGCCGCCGCGAACGCCTCGGATCAGCCGCAGCTCCAGTCGCCGCGCCGCCCAGGCGAGGTCGGCGACCGGGCGGCGAATCCCAGGTCCGCAGGTCCTTGCCCTCGCCCCAGGTGGACGCGGACGAGCGCCCGGTCTCGCGGCCGGATGGCGCGCGAGCGCCCGGCTGAGGGTGACCAGCTCGACGCCGGCCTCGTCGGCCCCGTCGAGCACCTCCTCGAGCCACGCCGGGCCCTCCCACCACCAGTGGCCCGAGCAGCTCGGTGTCGATCGCGAACACGCACGAGGCCGGGACGGCCGCGCTTCGGCACGGTGATCCGGCGAGCCGCCGGGCGAGCGACGCCAGGAACTCGCGGCCCTGCTCGCGCGCCCGCTCGGTTGCGGCGCCGGGGTCGTAGGGCTCGCCGCAGATCGCCCACGGCCGGGTGCCCCGCAGCGACTTGCGGTGGAAGTCGGCGTGGACCGGGTCGGAGGGATAGCCGTCGCCGGACCACAGCCATCGCGATCGCCTCCCAGTCGATCGTGAGCGCCACCGGCCCCTCCCGGGTGGCCGCCGGGGCGAGCGCCTCGGTGCCCCGCTCGTGCGCGGACTGATCGACGCAGAAGCAGCGCATGCCGCGCTCGGCGAGCAGCGCGCTCGAGCCCGGGCTCGTACGCGCACTCGGGCAGCCAGAACCCGGCCGGCTCGCCGAAGCGCCGGCGGTGCGAGCGCAGCCCGGCGTCGATCTGCAGCCGCGCGCCCGCGGTGGTGGCCAAGCAGCGGCAGCACGGCATGCGTCGCCGCCGACGCCATCAGCTCGATCCCGCCCTCCTCGGCCGGGTCCCGGAAGATCGCCGTCAGGTCGTCGCCCACCGCGTCCAGCCGTCGCCAGCGCATCGCGGTAGCGCTCGGCCTCGGCAGCGCAGGCAGGGCGTAATTCGGCGTCGGCGTCCCCGGCATCGAGCTCGGCGGACCCCACCCGGAACTCGCGGACGAACGCCCGCAGGCGCTCGGCCACGCCGGGGGCCTCGAGCTGGTCGGCCAGCACGGGGGTCACGGTGAAGGTCACGTCGCGGGCGAGCGTCCAGGACCGGCAGGTAGGAGCGGCAGACGGCGTCGAACAGCCACTCCTCCCCGAACGGGTAGGTGCCGAAGCCCTCGACGTAGGGCATGTGGCTGTGGAGGACGACCGCGAGGTCGCCGACCCGCTCAGCGCTCATGCACGACAGACGGCGACGAAGTCGAGCGCGCCGTCAAGGTCGCGCTCGGAGGCGTCGTGGAGGCGGAAGTCGGACGCCGCGATCGCGGGCGTGAAGCGGTCGTAGAAGGGCTTGGTGATGCGCAGCGCCTTGTGGACGCGGTCCCAGCCGGCGCGCAGCGCGAGCTCGTGCGCGCGCAGCTTGCGGGCGTGAAAGAGGCCGAGGATCTCGACCCTGGAGAAGCACGGCTCGAGCAGCTCGCGGTACTCGGCGAGCGTGTACTCGCGCAGGTGCCAGGGGTTGTCGGACTTCTCGGCGCCGGGGGGCGCCAGGGTGAGGCGGTTCGGCGTCGAGACGTAGGCGACCGGCGCCGCCTCGGCGAACCGCTGCAGCAGGGCGGCGGGATCGTGGATGTGCTCGATCGTCTGCAGGAACACGATCGCGTCGCAGGGGCCGGCGAAGCTCTCGACGAGGTCGCGCTCGAAGCGCAGGTTCGGCCGCACGTAGCGCAGCCGCGCGTGCTCGTGGGCCTCCGGGTTGGCGTCGACGCCGACCACCTCGCGTGCGGCGCGCGGCGAGGACGTCGGAGCCGTAGCCCTCGCCGCAGGCGAGGTCGGCGACGCTGCAGGCCGCCGACGCGGTCGGCGATCCACTCGTAGACGGCCAGGTGGCGGCGGTACCAGTAGTTCTCCTCGGGCACGTCGGGCAGCGTGCGCTCGCCCGTCAGCTCGAGCGGAGGCACGCCCGCCGGCTGGTCCTGCTGGACGTGAGCCATGGCGCGGGAGCGTAGACACGGGGCTACCATGGCCGCGCCCCATGGCCCCCGCCTCGCCCTCGGCCACGCCCGAGCACATCAAGGACGTCAACACCCGCTACCACGACGCTGCGGCGGCCTCACTACGACGCCAAGTGGGGCATCGACTTCGGCGAGATCGGCCAGGAGCAGGTGCTGCGCAAGCTCATCAAGGCGCTCGGCGGCGAGCCCGGCACGTTCGGCGACGCGCTCGAGATCGGCGCGGGCACCGGCTACTTCGGGCTCAACCTGCTCCAGGCCGGGACGATCGAGCGCCTGACCGCCACCGACATCTCGCCGGGGATGCTCGACTCGCTCGCAGGCGCTCGGCGGGCGCCTTGGCCTCGAGGTCGACGACGGCCGTCACCGAGGCCGAGTCGCTCCCGTTCGCCGACGAGAGCTTCGACCTCGTCTTCGGCCACGCGGTCCTGCACCACATCCCCGACCTCGACCGCGGCGTTCGCCGAGTTCCACCGCGTGCTGCGCCCCGGCGGCGCGCTCGCCTTCTGCGGCGAGCCCTCCCGCTACGGCGACCGGATCGCGGCCGTGCCCAAGCGCGCCGGCCTGCTGCTCGCGCCCGCTTGGCGGGCCGCGATTCGGGCGGGCGCCGCGAGCGCCCCCGACGACCGCCGAGGGCGACGGGCACGAGCCTCGAGCCCGAGGTCGACGTCCACGCGTTCGTCCCCGGGACAGCTCGACGACCTGCTCGCGCGACGCCGGCTTCGCCGACGGCCGGGTCCGCGGCGAGGAGCTGCTCGCGAACGCGTGCGGCTGGACGCTGCGCTCGCTCGAGCCCACGCGCCGAGCCCGACGAGGTCCCGTTGGCCTGGCGGCGCTTCGCCTTCCGCAGCTACCTCGCCCTGCAGCGGGTCGACACCGCGCTGCTCGAGCCGCGGCTGCCCCCGCAGCTCTTCTACAACCTGCTGCTCAGCGCGCGCAAGCCGCGCCTAGCCGAAGGTGAACGCGTAGCCGCGACACGCCCGGGCTCGAAGCGCAGCTCGAGCGTGTGGTCGCCCGCCTCGTCGCAGGTCGACCAGGCGGTAGAGGCGCTGGTCGGTCACGGTCGCCGACGCCGTCCTCGACGTCCTCGCCGGCGTCAGGGCGTCCGGGATCGGCTTGCCGTCGAGCAGCACCTCCACGCTCGCCCGGGGCCTCCTCGGAGCCCAGCACCAGGAACACGCGCCGTGCCTGGAAGCCGAGCTCGATCGCCGCGTCGTCGAGACCGCCGTCGCGGACTCCTCGTCGACGTCCAGCGTCCCGTCGAGGGCGAACAGCGTTGACGGCCGGGTCGCCCTCCGGGGCGCCGTAGGTGTCCGTGCCCGGGGTGCGGCGGCTGTGGCGAAGCCCTGGGCGCGCGCCCAGCCGAGGTAGGTCTCCGGGCGTGCGCAGGTCCGGGATCGGCGATCTCGGCGTCGGTCTCCCCCACGCCCTTGCCGAGGCCGCCGCGACCCGGCCTCGGCCAGCAGGCTGCGGATCGCGGCCTCGGTCTCCTCGTAGTCGCCCTCGCCGAAGTGGACGTAGCGGACCTGCCCGTCGGCGTCGATCAGGTACTTGGCCGGCCAGTACTGGTTGTGGAACGCGTCCCAGGTGCCGAGCTCGTTGTCCTGGACCACCGGGTATTCGATGTCGTTGTCGTCGATCGCGCGCTCGACGTTGCCGACGTCTCCTTCTCGAACGGGAACTCGGGCGCGTGGACGCCGACGATCGTCAGCCCCCGTCGCGGTACTCGGATCCCAGGCCTTCACGTAGGGAAGCGTGCGGATGCAGTTGATGCAGGTGTAGGTCCAGAAGTCGACCAGCACGACCTTGTTCTCCGGTCGAGCTGCGGCCATCGTCAGCGGCTCGCCGTCCGGGGTGTTGAACCAGTTGCCGGACGCGAACTCCGGGGCCAGGCCGAGGTCGGGCAGCCGCTCGCCCTCCGCCGCCTCGGCGGCGCCGCCCTCCTCGGCTGCCGGGCCCCCGCCGCGGACGTCGGCCAGCTCGTCGGCTGACCGCGTCGCTCTCCTCGAGCTCCGCGGTCGGGTTGACCAGGAAGGCCGGGAGGTCGTCGGCGATCGCGTTCTGGAACCGGATGTCGAGGTCGGCCGCCATCGCGACCGCGACGGCGACCATCACCGCGCCCATCGCCATCTGGATCTGGCCGCGATGCGCGCTCAGGCGGTCGGCGAGGCGCCGGCCGAAGATCATGAAGAGGTAGAGCACGGCGACCGAGCCGACCGCGTAGGCGAGCGCGACCGCGAGCTTCCCGGCGGTGAAGTCCTGGGCGGCCGAGACCGTGATGACCCCGGCGAGGATCGGGCCGGCGCAGGGCGCGTAGACGAGCCCCAGGCTGGCGCCGAGCAGCAGGCCGGAGCCGAACCCGTCGCCGCCCGTCCGCGCCGGGCCGGGGACGACCGCGTGAGAGCCGCGGCCTCGACCGTGCGGCGGCGGCCGGGAACAGCAGGAGCAGGCCGAAGCCGCCGAGCGTGACGATCGCGAGCGTGCGCAGCAGATCGTCGGGCAGGCCGAGCGCGTCGATCACGTAGACGAGCGCGACCGTCGCGAACGTGAACGAGGCGGCCAGGCCGATGACCACGCCCAGCGGGCGCCTGCGGCCGCCGGTCGCGCCCAGCGGCGAGCACGGCCGGCAGCACCGGCAGCACGCACGGGCGACAGCGCGGTGCCCGCGCCGGCGACCAGCGCGAACAGCATCAGAAGGACCATCTAGCTACAGTGCGTCCTCGGTAGAACGCTCAAGCGCTACACAAGCGCACACCGACCCGGATACGGTCGCCGCTGTGGCTGCGGATGCACCGGATGTGGACGTGGTGGTCGTCGGGGCCGGCCTCGCGGGGCTCGCCGCCGCCCGCGCGCTCGTCGCCGGCGGGCGCGTCGGTGCACGTGCTCGAGGCGCGCGACCGCGTCGGCGGGCGCACGCTGAACGCCGACATCGGCGACGGCGAGATCGTCGAGATCGGCGGCCAGTGGGTCGGCCCGACCCAGGACCGCCTGTACGAGCTCGCCGCCGAGCTCGAGATCGAGACCTTCCCCACGTTCACCGACGGCGAGAACGTGCTCGAGCTGAACGGCACGCCTCAGCCGCTACTCGGGCACGATCCCGAAGCTCAACCCGCTCGCCCTGCTGGACATCGAGCGCACGCGGCGCAAGCTGGACGCCGCTGTCGCGCACGATCCCGCGTGGACGCGCCCTGGGAGGCGCCCGACGCCGAGCAGCTCGACGCCACGACGCTCGGCAGCCTGGCTCGATCGCAGGATGCGCCTCGGCGCGGCCCGGCGCATGGTCGAGATCGCCGCCCGGACGATCTGGGGCGCCGACTCCGGCGATATCTCGCTGCTCTTCGCGCTCTGGTACGTGCACGCCGCGCGGCGGCTTCAACCCCCTGATCGACGTCGAGGGCGGCGCCCAGCAGGACCGCTTCGTCGGCGGCTCGCAGCTGATCGCGCTGCGGATGGCCGAGGCGCTCGGAGACCGCGTCGTCCTCGGCGCGCCCGTCGCAGCGCGATCGAGCTGGGGCGCCGAGCGGCGTCCGTCGTCGACGGCCGGCGCGACGACCGGTGACCGCGCAGCGCGCGCGATCGTGGCGATGGCGCCGCCGCTGTGCGCCGCGCATCGAGTTCGAGCCCGGCCTCGCCCCCGCCGCGACCCAGCTCGCACCAGCGGATGCCGTGGGGCTCGCTACATCAAGTGCACCGCGGTCTACGACGAGCCCTTCTGGCGCGCCGACGGCCTCAGCGGCGAGGGGGTCTCCGACGCCGGCCCGGCGACGACGACGTTCGACAACACCCCGCCCGACGGCTCCCCGGGCGTCCTGATGTCGTTCGTCAGCGGCGTCCGAGGCGCGCGATCTCCAGCGCCTGGGCGCCTCCCAGCGCCGGGCCGACGTCCTCGAGGGCCTCGCGCGCCTGTACGGGCCGAAGGCCCGCGCATCCCGAGCGGTGGATCGAGCAGGACTGGGCGCGCGAGCCGTACACGCGGCGGCGGCCCGGTCAGCTTCATGCCGCCGGGCGTGCGCGACCGGCTACGGCCGCGCCCTGCGCGAGCCCGTCGGCCCGATCCACTGGGCGGGCACCGAGACCTCCGACGTCTGGTCCGGCTACATGGACGGCGCCGTCCGCTCGGGCGAACGCGCGGCGGCGGAGGCCCTGGCGCGCCTCTAGCGCTCTGCCGTCAGGTTCACGCTGGCGTGACGGCCGGCTTCGGTTTGGGCGTGGGCGCGCCGCCGGTCGCTCCAGGCTTCGGCGACTGAGCCACATCGCTCTCCCCTCCGATGTGCGGGAGCCACTCGAGCCAGCTGGGCATGTACCAGTTCCAGTCCCCGAGGAGCTTCATCGTGGCCGGCAACAACACGCCGCGAATGATCGTGGCGTCGATCAGCACGGCCACCGCCAAGCCGATCCCCATCTCCTTGAACTCGATGAATTCGAGCGTCGCGAACACCAGGAAGACGCCAACCATGACGGCCGCGGCGCAGGTAACCGTGCCCGCTGTGCTGGCGATCGAGTGCCTGACCGCCTCCCCGCTGCTCATCCCACCGTCGAAGGCCTCCTTGACCCGCGAGAGGATGAACACGTGGTAGTCCATCGAGAGCCCGAACAAGATCACGAAGAGGAACAGCGGTAGCCAGGAGGCCACTCCTCCGTTCGAGGCGAATCCGAGCAGGCCTTCGCCGTGACCGTCCTGGAAGACCAGCACCAGGACCCCGTAGGCAGCCCCCACGGACAGCAGGTTGAGCACGATCGCATTCAGCGAGATCACGATCGAGCGGAACGTGGCCGTCATGAGAATGAACGCCAGCCCGAATACGAACGCGAAGATCCAGGGCAGTCGGCTGTCGAGCTGCTCGCGGAAGTCCACGGAGCTCGCAGCGTCCCCGGTGACGTTGGCTGCGACTCCGGGAACGCTCCCGACCGTTGCCGGGACGAGTTCGTTCCGGACCTCGTCCAGCGCGTTGACCGCGACGGTCTCCGCGCCTTCACCGGGCGTCGGGATTCCGATCTCAGCGACGGTGTTGTCTTCGCTGTAGTCGATCGTCGGGGCGGCGAGGAATGTGTCCGAGGCCTCAGCCTCCTTCACTAGGCTCGCGATGCCGGCCGCAGCGGGGCCGGAGCGCACATCGTCCGCCTCGACTACGACTGACGCGGTGGATCCCTCCGTCGGGAATGTCTCCTTGACCTTGTTGTAGGTCTGGATCACGGGCAGGCTCTGATCCAGGTCCTCGATGCCGGTCACGACCGTCTTCAGGCCAAGCGCGGGGATCGTGAGCGCGACCAGCGCTCCCCCGGCCAGGACGATCGAAAGGACGGGATGCTTGGTGACCCGGTCGATGACGTTCGTCCAGAAGCGCGATGGCTTCGGTTCCGAACGATGGCGAAGGCCAGGGATCCGGCCCCGCTCGAGCCGCGGTCCCAGCCCTGCAATCGCGGCCGGGAGCACGGTGACCGACGCCACCACAGCCAGGCCGACGACCAGGATGGCCCCGATCGCGAAGGAGATGAACGTCGGGTCGCCGCTGATGAACATGCCGGCCATCGCGACCATCACCGTCAGGCCCGAGACGATGACCGCTCTCCCCGATGTCGCCGCGGCGATCTCCAGCGCCGAGTCCATGTCGCGCCCGGCGGCGCGTTCCTCTCTCTCCCTGTCGCAGGTAGAAGAGCGAGTAGTCGACACCAACCGCCAGGCCCACCAGCAGGATGACGGCGGCGACGCTGTCGTCGGCCGGGAACAGCTGGCTTGCGACCGCGGACAGGCCCATTGCGCCGATGACGGAGCTGAGGCCCAACAGCAACGGGACGCCCGCTGCCACCAGTGAGCCGAACGTGATCGTGAGGATGATCAGGGTGATCGGCAGGGACAGCAGCCCTGCCTTCCCGAGGTCCGACTGAATCGTCTCGTTGATCGCAGCGCTGGCGCTCGCGCTCCCGAACTGCTCGAGCGTTACGTCAGGATTGTCCGCCTGGGCGGCTTCCACGGCGGCGAGGGTTGGATCCAGTCGGTCACGCGCCTCGGTCGCGTCGCCGGCGATCTCAAAGTCCAGCAGGGCCGATTGACCGTCCTCGGAGACCGAGCCCGCGCCGTCGAGGGGCGACTCGATGTTCTCGACGTACTTGACCGCGGCCAGCCGACCCGCGACGTCCTCGATCGCCGTCTCGAACGCGGGGTCCTCGATCGTTAGCTCATCGCTCTGAATCAGCACGACCTCGCTGTTCGGCCGCAGGCCAGCGTCGTCGGCCGCCCGCTCAGCGTCGCGTGACTCGCCGTTGAAGCCGTCGACGGTCGAAATCGCAGTGGAGCCCACAAAGTTGTTGCCGACCATGAACGCGACGATCACGAAGGCGAGCCAGCCGAAGATGGCCTTCTTGCGGTGAACAGCGCTCCATCTGGCGGCGCGGGCGGCGATGTTGTTGTGAGGGGAGGACACAGTCGGCTCCTGACCTGGTGATTTCGCGAGAGACCATTGACGGTCAATGCACCCACCGGCCGAAGCTTGGAGCCGACATTCGCGCTCGCCGAGGTTTGAGGCGAAACGCACGAATACCATACACCCCCTCGGGTACACCCCCGTCAACGGAGCCGCGCCACTGGGCCGGGCTAGACCCGAATCGTTGGAGTGAAGCTGCGATGAGTCAACGGCAGACAGACCATCTCCGGGTCCTGATCGCCAATGAGCGAAAGGACCGACTGGCCCTTGTCGCCCCGATCGTGGTGGGCCTCGGACACGAGGTGATCGCGCGCGAGATCGAGGTCTCGGATGTCGGCCCGGTGACCGCCCGCGAGCGACCGGACGTGGCGCTGGTGGGGCTAGGCCGGAGTTCCAACCACGCGCTCGACTTGATCGACAAGATCGTGCGGGAGGCAGCCTGCCCGGTGATCGTCCTCATCCACGCGCCGGATCCTGCGTTCGTGAAGGAGGCCTCGAAGCGGGGGGTCTTCGCCCACATCAGCGACGCCGACGTGGACGACTGGCAGAGCTCGATCGACATCGTGCTGCGGCGGTTCGCCGAGTACCAGGACCTCGAAGGTGCCTTCGGCCGCCGCGCCTTGACCGAGCGCGCCAAGGGCATCCTGATGGAGCGCCACTCCATCGATGACGACGCCGCCTTCGAGATGCTGCGCGAACACTCCCGGACCAGCAACCGCAAGCTTCTCGACGTCGCCACGGGGGTCGTGGACAGTCACCGCCTGCTTCCGAGGCTGCCGGAGGATCCCGCCCAGCCCTGATCCGGCCGCCAATTCGTCCTGCCGGCCCGCCGCGCGGCGTACAATCGGCACATGGCAGGCGACGGCGGCTTCCAGGTGCCGATCTTCGAATTGCCGGCGGTGATCCTCCCCGGCGAGTTGATGCCGCTCCACATCTTCGAGGAGCGGTACAAGCGGATGATCGGCCACTGCGTCGACGCGGAGGAGCCCTTCGGCATCGTCTTCCGCGACGAGGACGGGAGCGCCCGCCGGGTCGGCTGTACCGCCCGGGTCACCGAGGTGACCGAGACCTTCGACGACGGCCGCATGAACGTGGTCGTGACGGGCGAGGAGCCGTTCAAGGTCCTGGACCGCTTCGAAGCCGAGGAGTACCCCAGCGGCGAGGTCGAGCCCATCGACGTCGCCGCCGAGGCCGCTGCGGAGACGCACGGGGAAGGCCGCCGACCTCGCGCGCGAGGCGTTCGCCGAGCTGGTGGAGCGGGTCTCGGGCGAGCCACCCGAGGTCGACGAGCTGGCAGACGACGACGCCTATTCGATCGCCGCTCGCGTCGAGCTGCCCGCCGAGACCAAGCAGCGCCTGCTCGAGCTGCGCTCCGAGCCTGAGCGCATGCGCGTCCTGGGCAACGCGTTGCGCGCCCTGGTCGACGCGGTCGACCGCTCGCAGGAGGTCGCCGAGCGGGCGCGGATGAACGGCAAGGTCATCGTCGGCTAGCCGCGGCTGATGGCCTACGGCGAGCGGGACCCTCAGGCGTAGGCGACGGCGCCGCCGCGCCTGGCATCGCCCGCACCGACCAGCTCGCCGCTTGCCGGGTCGCGCGCGACCGCGTGCACGCCGCCGAAGAAGACGTTGAAGTCGGCCCAGCGGACGATCTCGTAGCCGCGCTCCGCCAGGCGCTCGAGCGCCGCCTCGTCGATGCCCGGCTCGGCCTGCACCGCCCCGTCCTCGAAGTGGACGCGCGGCGCATCGACCGCGGCGTTCACGGGAGCGCCGCGGGCGATCATGTGGAGAACGGTCTGCGTGACGGCCGAACGGATCCGGTTCGAGCCGCCGCTGCCCAGCCCGGCCTCCAGCTCGCCGTCGTGCATGACGATCGTGGGCGACATCATCGAGGGCATCCGCGTGCCCGGGCGATGGCGGTGGAAGCCCAGCGGGTTCAGGTCCTGCTCGCCGAGCATGTTGTTCACGTGAACACCGGTGCCGGGAACGATCAGGCCCGACCCGGTCCCGTTCGAGCAGGTGACGCTCGCGCAGCCCCCGTCGTCGTCGACCGCGGTGATGTGCGTCGTCGAGCCGAGCTCGTCGCCCCGGCTGGATCGGCCCCTCGCCGGCGGCGGCGCGCGAGCGCACGCGCTCGGCCGCGGCGTCGAGCGCCGCCTCCTCGAGGAACGGCTCCGCGAACCCGTCGCGTCAGGAGGCCCTCGAGGAACTCCTCGCCTCTGGCGGCCTGCGCGGCCTCCATCGCACCCACGAGCGCCTCCACATCGTCAGCGTCCAGGCGCTCGAGCACGGCCAGCGCGTAGGCGATGAGGATCCCGCCCGAGGCCGGTGGCGGGTTGGTGAGCATCTCGCGGCCGCCGTAGCTGGCGCGCACCGGCTGGCGCTCGACCGGCTCGTACGCGGCGAGGTCGTCGCGCCCCGAGCGTCCCGCCCCGCTCCAGGACCCACTCCGACATCGCGGCGGCGATGTCGCCCCGGTAGAACGGCTCTGCGCCCTCGGCGCCCAGCCGCTCGATGGCGTCGCCGAGCTCGCGGGAAGCGGAACGGTCTCGCCGGCCCCCAGGATGCGGCCCTCGGGCGCGTAGATCGCGGCCGCCTCCTCGTACAGGGTGAGGATCGGCGCCAGGATCTCGAAGAAGTACGCCTGCTCGGGGTTGAGCTCGAAGCCGTCACGCGCGAGCGCCGCCGCCGGCCGCGCCAGCTCGGCCAGCGGAACGCTCCCGAAACGCTCCGCGGCAGCGACCAGCCCGGCCGGCGTGCCCGGCACGCCGCACGAGGCAGCGCCGACATGGAACACCTGCACGTTCTCGTCGGTGAAGTGGATCGGGATCGGGACCAGCTCGGAGCTGTGCTCGCGTCCGTCCCGCCCCGGGGCCTCGACGAAGAAGTCGAGGAGCACCTGCTCGCTCCCATCGTGGACGAGCATGTACCCGCCTGCGCCGAGCCCCGTGAGCGGGCTCTCGGTCACGCACGAGGTGAGCACGGCGGCGATCGCCGCGTCGACGGCGTTCCCGCCATCGCGCAGTACGGTCGCGCCGGCCTCGGCGGTCAGCGGGTGGCCGGCGGCTACAACGCCCTTCGTCGCGGCCATGGCCGCAGCCTAGACGCCGCGCTCGGGTTCTGGATCAGCGGCCGGGCAGGAACTCGGGGACGTCGATCGACATGTCGCGTGGGCGCGACTCGAAGCTCTTCGCCGTGCCGGCGCGCCGGTCGTCAGGCCGTGCGGACCGACGTCGGCGCCGTCCCCACCGCCCGGCGCTCGGAGGTGCTGGAGCCGTCCTTGCGGCGTCCCCGGCCGTCGAAGCGGGTCGCGATGACCGTCACCCAGATCTGGTCGGAGAGGCTGTCGTCGACGTTGGCGCCGAAGATGATGTTGGCGTCGGGGTGGGCCGCCTCCTGGACCACCTTCGCCGCCTCGCTCACCTCGAGCAGCGTCAGGTCGGAGCCGCCGGTGACCGACAGCAGGATCGAGCGCGCGCCGTCGACCGAGGTCTCCAAGCAGCGGCGAGGAGACCGCTCGCTCGGCGGCGAAGTTCGCGCGGTTGTCGCCCGTGCCCATGCCGATTCCCGAGCAGCGCGTGCCCGGCGTCGCGCATCGTCGTGCGGACGTCGGCGAAGTCGAGGTTGATGAGGCCGGGGAGGGTGATCAGCTCGGAGATGCCCTGCACGCCCTGGCGCAGCACGTCGTCGGCGACCTGGAAGGCCTCGATCATCGTCGTGTTGCGGGCGAGCACGCCCAGCAGGCGCTCGTTCGGCACGACGATCAGGGTGTCGACCTCGGTCCCGAGGGCCTCGATGCCCTCCTCGGCCTGCTTCGCAGCGGCGGGTGCCCTCGAAGCGGAACGGGCGGGTGACGATGCCCACCGCGAGCGCGCCGACGTCGCGGGCCAGCCGGGCCACGACGGGCGCCGCGCCGGTTCCGGTGCCACCGCCGGCGCCGGCGGTGATGAAGACCATGTCCGAGCCCTTCAGCAGGCGCTTGATCTTGTCCTGCTCCTCGAAGGCGGCCTTGTAGCCGATCTCGGGATCGGAGCCGGCGCCCAGGCCGCGGGCAACGCCGCTGCCGAGGTGGACGGTCACGTCGGCGGTCGACTGCTGGAGCGACTGAAGGTCGGTGTTGATCGCCATGAACTCGACGCCCGGGATCTGGGCCTCGACCATGCGGTTGACGGCGTTCACGCCGGCGCCGCCGACGCCCACCACGCGGATCACGGGGGCGTGCGGCCGGGGCGGGCCCGAGGGCGGGGCCGAGGCGGGTCCTCGCGCCCGTAGAGCGGGGGCTCGGGCTCGGAGCGGTCGTCGAAGATCCGTGAGAGGCGCTCCTTGGGCTCGGGCACCGTCGTCTGCGCGCTCCTCCACGCGGTAGGCGTGGACGCGCTCGGGATCGGGCGTGTCGGAGACCGGCGGGACCGGGCGCTCCGGGCGAGAGCGGCGGCGGCGTGGGCGCGACGTCGCGATCACGGTCGCGCTCGTCGGGAGGCTCGGGCGGCAGCTCGGCTCGGCATCCGACCGCCGCGCCGGGCAGCACGGACGTCTCAGGCTCGGTCGCCTCGTCGTAGGGCGGCGGATGCTCCGGAGGCGCCGGGCGGATCGTCGGGCTCCACGGTCGAGCGGAAGAGGTCCGCGAGCGGGCCCTCCCTCATGCTGGCGCGCTTGTTACGCCGTGCCATGCGTCACTACCTCCTTGGCCAGGACCTCCTTGGCGAGATCCCGGTAGGCCTCGGCGGCGGTCCCGTTGGGATCGTACTTCAGCACGCTGGCGCCCCTCACGGGCGCCTCGGCGAACTTGATCGCCTTGCGGATCCGGGTCTTGAAGACCATGTCGCCGAAGTTCTCCTCCAGGATCTCGATCGCCTCCTTGGCGTGAACCGTCCGCGCGTCGAGCATCGTCGGCAGGATGCCCTCGATCTCGACGCCGGGGTTCAGGTTCTCACGGATCATCTCGAGCGTGTTCTGGAGCTGCACCAGGCCGCGCATCGACAGGTACTCGCACTGGACCGGCACGATCACCTTGTCGGCGGCGGTCAGCGCGTTCACCGTCAGCAGCCCGAGGCTCGGCGGCGTGTCGATGCAGACGAAGTCGTAGTCGTCGCCGACCTCGTTGATGGCCTTCTCGAGCGAGCGCTCGCGGCCGATCTGGGTGCTCATCGCGATCTCGGCGCCGGCCAGGTCGATCGAGCCGACGGCGAGGTCGATCTCGCGCTCCTGGATGATCTCGGCGAGCGGCATCCGGTGGACGAGCACGTCGAACATCGACTTCTCGACCTTGTCCGGATCGACGCCCTGGCTCATCGTCAGGTTGCCCTGCGGGTCGAGGTCGATCGCCAGCACCCGGTGCCCGAGCTCGTTGAGGGCGACCGCGAGGTTGAGCGTCGTGGTCGTCTTGGCGACGCCGCCCTTCTGGTTGGCGAAGGCGATGACCTTGGCGGTCCTGCCCCTCGCTCGGTCGTCGGCGGACTCGTTGCGGATCACGCCGGGGGTGCGCTTGGGCGCGACCGCGTCGGAAGCGGTGATGCGGCCCGCGTCGGGGTCGGCGACGATCGTGTCGGGGTCGAGCGGAGGCTCGACGCGCTCGACCGTGATCTCGGCCTCGGGCTCGGGCACGTCGTGCGGCTCGCCGGCGTCGTCGGCATCGTCAGCTCGACGGCGTCGACTCGTGGGGTCAGGCACCTCGCTCGGCGGCGGGCTCAGACGTCGGCTCGGCTCGTGCGGACTCTGATTCCGCGCTCGACTGGACGGCGTTCTCCATTTCCTCTGCCGGGGGCAGTTCGTCGTCAGGCGTGAAGGCCATCGGCTCCTCCTCGGCCTCCGGGGAGGCCCCGTTCGTTTGCACCTTGTCAGGCTGCCGCGTTCCGCGGTTGAAAAGACCCATTTGATCGCGACTATTCGCACAGGGATGGGGCTTTCCTTCATGTGGGCACGAAGAACCTGATGCGTGTGCCGGCTCCCGCGGACACCTAAGATCGCGTGCGCTGCGGTGCGCGACCTGCTCGACAAGCGGCTGGTGATCGTCACCGGCAAGGGCGGCGTCGGGCAAATCGACCGTGGCCCTGGCGCTCGGCATGGCCGCCGCCGAGCGCGGCAAGCGCACGATCGTGTGCGAGGTCTCAGCCCAGGAGGGCCTCTCGCGCGTCTTCCACCGGGCCGAGGTCGGCTTCCACGAGGTCGAGATGGCCGACAACCTGTGGGCGATCTCGATCGACCCCGACGAGTCGATGCGCGAGTACGTGCTGCTCCAGCTCAAGGTGAAGGCGATGCGCGACCTGCTCTTCCGCTCGCGGATCTTCAACTACCTGGCCGCCGCGACGCCGGGCCTCCGCGAGCTGGTGACGATCGGGAAGATCTGGGAGCTGGCCCAGCCCAACCGCAAGGTCCGCGGCGCGCGCGAGTACGACATGGTCGTCGTCGACGCGCCCGCCACCGGGCACGGGGTCGGGTTCCTGCAGACGCCGCGCACCTTCGCCTCGATCGCCCGGGTCGGCCCGATCCGCTCAGCAGGCCGAGACGCTCGACGCGTTCCTCACCGACCACCGCGCACCGGCGTCGCGATCGTCGCGCTGCCCGAGGAGATGCCGGTCAACGAGTCGGCGTCGCTGGAGCAGGCGCTGACCGAGGACGTCGGCACCTCGGTGGACCGCGTGTATCTGAACGGCCTCTACCCGGAGCGCTTCGCCGCCGAAGGAGATGCGCGGCGCATCGAGCGCAGCCGCCGAGAAGGCGGACGGCGCGGTGCGCGCCGCCTGCCGCGCGGCGATCAGCCAGTTCCGCCGCGCGACCGGGCCAGCGCGAGCAGCTCGAGCGCCTTCAGGAGCTGGTGACGGCCCCGGTCAGCACCCTGCCGTTCATCTTCGAGCCCCAGCTCGAGATCGAGCAGGTGCGCCAGCTCGCGGCGGAGGTCGACCTGATGGCCGGGCGTCGCCGAGCTGCTCGAGGGCAAGAAGGTCTGTATCTGCGCGGGCTCGGGCGGCGTTGGCAAGACCACGACATCGGCCGCGATCGCGGCCGGCATGGCCGCCCAGGGCAAGAAGGTCGCCGTGCTCACGATCGACCCGGCCAAGCGACTCGCCGACTCGCTCGGGCTGCCCGAGCTGGGCAACGAGGAGCGCCAGGTCGATCCGGCGCTGTTCACCGAGGCCGGCGCCGAGCCCGGGGACGGAGAGCTCTGGGCGATGATGCTCGACGCGAAGGCGACCTTCGACGAGGTCGTGCGCCGCCACGCGCCCGACGCGGAGACGCGCGAGCGCATCCTCTCCAACCGCATCTACCAGCAGCTCTCGGGCGCGCTGGCCGGCTCGCAGGAGTACATGGCGATGGAGAAGCTGTTCGAGATCTGGGCCGAGGACCGCTACGACCTGCTCGTTCTCGACACGCCCGCCCAGCCGCAACGCGCTCGACTTCCTCGAGGCGCCTCGGCGCCTGACCCAGTTCATCGAGGGCCGCTCGCTCCAGGTGTTCCTGCGCCCCACCGGGTTCGCGACCAAGCTCATCGGCGGCGGTACGTCGATGGCCCTGTCCGTGCTCAAGCGGATCACCGGGCATGGACCTGCTGAGCGACCTCCAGGAGTTCTTCCAGGCCTTCAGCGGCATGGTCGGCGGCTTCCAGGAGCGCGCGAAGCGGGTCAACGAGCTGCTCGCCGACGACCAGTCGACGTTCCTCGTCGTCTGCGGGCCACAGGGCGAGCCGATCTCCGAGGCCGTGTACTTCCACCGCAAGCTCGTCGAGGCCGAGCTGCCGTTCGGCGGCGTGATCGTGAACAAGGTCCACTACGAGCTCGACGACGCGGTCTCAGGCGACGGCGCCTCCCTGGGGGACGCGCTGGCCGACGCGCTCGGCTCCGAGGACCTCGCCGACCGGGTGGCCGCCAACTTCGCCGACTACGAGCGCGCTCGCCCGATCGCGACCGGCGAAACGTCCGCCGCCTCGCGAAGGAGATGCGCACGCGGGCCGTCATCGAGGTCCCGTACCTCGACCACGACGTCCACGACCTCGCCGGCCTGATGGAGATCAACCGCTACCTCTTCGCGGGCGGCGCCGCCGAGCGCGAGCGAATCGCCGCCGAGGCCTAGGCCGTGCAGCGCCGCACCGAGCTCTGGCTGATCATCGCCCTGATCGCCGCCACCGTGATCTCCTTCGTGGCCTTCGGCGTCGACACGCTGGGGATCATCATCCTCTCGATGGCCCTGGTGTGCCTCGGGCTGTTCGCGGCCAACCCCTCAGGCGCACGTGCTGCTCAAGCGGCCTGCTTCGGTCCATGCTCGCGAGTCCGGACAATAGCTCGAACCGCCGGACATCGCCGGCGGCTCGAGCCTGCTCTTCCTGGATTGATCGGAGGAGGAAGCTGGTGTCAGGAAGCCTGCGGCGTGGCCTGGGAGCGGCGGGTGCGGTCGTAGGCGATCTCGCGCACGCCCCACTCGGTCGTCTCGGGCGCGGGGAAGAGGTTCGCGACGCGCGAGGCGGTGGCCTCGCGCTCGGCTGAGTGGATCGCCAGCAGGCGCGCGACGGGCCCGTCGCCCTCGGCCAGCGGCCTCGGCGTGGGGGCATGGCGCTCGTTTTCGATCATCCGTGGCTCCTCCTCGTCAGGGTTTCGATGAACGCTGATTCGAGCCGGCTCGCGGATCACCTTCAGCTCGGGCTCGTCGCCCGTCGTCCCACTCAGCCCCGCGGACGACCGGGGCGTCGCGCCCGTAGCGCGGGCCGTCGCCGAAGTCCTCGTCGACCTCATCGGAGGTCGGCTCGGGCATGCGCGTCTGATCCAGGGGCAGCGACTGCCATTCGAAGTCCGCCTGCGGCTCACCGGCGTCGCCGGCGTCGCTCGTGGGGTCAGACCCTCGAGGGTGAAGCGCTCAGACGGCTGCGCGGCTACGGGATCTGACCCCGCGCCGTGGCTGACGGGGTCCGCGTCGCGGCCGACCGGCGGCTCGACCGGATGCTCGGCCTCGATCTCCTCGTCCTCGGCCTCGCCGGCCCACTCGGCGGTCTCGCCGCGCTGCTCCGCGGCGCCGTCGCCGACGGCGAGGCCGTCGGCGAGCAGGATCTCGTCGGCGGTGGCGCGCAGGTCGGCGCCCAGGTGGCCGCAGGCGGCGTCCTTGAGGATCGCGCGCGCCAGCTCCTCGACCGCGAGGGCGGTCTCGGCCGGGGCTCATGTCCTCCGAATCGCCGGCGGGCGGCTCGCCGCTCCACAGCTCGCGCTCGAGCGCGAGGGCCCGGTCGATCACGGACTTCACCTCGGTGCGGTTGTCGGGCTCGGCGCACAGCGACGCGACGCGCATCGCCAGGCCGAGGTCGGCGGGGCCGCCGCCCTCGAGCACGAAGCGCAGGGCGAGCAGGTAGTCGTTCAGGGCGTCGATCGCGGCGGTGCGCTCGAGGCCGGCCTCGAACCGCGCGATCGCGCGCTCGACGCCGCCGCTGGCGCGCAACGCCCGGGCCTCGTCGGTCATCCGCGCCTGGACGGCGCGGGAGAAGCCTGCGAGCTCCGCCGAGCTCGGTCTCGGCCAGGCGATACCCGCCCGGGCGCGGGCTTGCCCGCGCCGGTCGAGATCCGCCGCCAGCGGCCGGCGCCGACGCGCGTCCAGGCGTGCGGGCCCAGGGCGACGCCGCCGGGCTTGAACAGCCGCAGCGCGGTGATCATCCGGTGGAAGGCCTCGACCGAGCGAGTGCCCGAGCCGACGGGCTCGTCCTCGTCGGGCTCGAGCGCGTCCACGGTCGCGACGGCGAGGAAGGTGGGCTCCCAGCCCGGCGCCGCCCGACGCCTCGGAGGCGCGCGCCTCGGCGGGGACGTCGACGGTGTCGGCGCGGACGATTGTCGCCGGTCGCCAGGTCAAGGCGGGTCGCCTCCATCCGCAGGCCGCGCAGCGGCACGACGACCTCGATCTCGCCGAGGCCGGCGTCGCCGTTGGCCTCGATCTCGGCGATCGCCGTCCGCAGGCGCTCGTCGTCGAGCGAGAAGTCGGTGGAGTCCATCCAGAGCCGGGCGAGGAAGACCACGCCGGCGAGCTCGCGCGCGGCGCCGCGCCTCGGGCGGCGACCTCGACCCCGTTGTCGGAGAGGTATGGACCGGCGAGGCCGGCGGCCTCGATCGCCGCGCAGGCGGCCCCGAAGGAGTCCAGCTCGCGCAGCTCGGACGCGTGGTCGCGCACGAAGCGCTCGGTCAGCGGGATGTACTGAGGGATCGGCGAGCCGTCGCCGGACTCGTCGACGTCGTAGGGAATCTCCTCGCCCGTCGGCGACCAGCTCCCGGAACCGCTTGGCGGCGTCGCGGGACATCTCCAACAGGGCCTCTCGAACAACAAGATCACGCATGCGGACAGGCTTCGCCCAGGCATGGGCGGCTCCTGCGCTGCAACGCGCCTTGCAGTTACCGCGAAGTGTGCGGTGGGGCCGCCTAGGCGGCGGCCGTGGCGCGCCCGGCGGACGGCCTGGGCGTGTCGACCAGCCAGCGCCGGCCGTAGGCGCGCATGTCCTCGATCAGGGGCACGAGCGCGTCGCCCTTCGGGGTGAGCCCGTACTCGACGCGGGGCGGCACCTCGGGGTAGGTGTGGCGCTCGATGATCCCGTGCTCCTCCAGTGCGCGGAGGCGAAGGGAGAGAGTGCGCGGGCTGATGCCCTTGAGCGAGCGCTCCAGCTCGCAGAAGCGGCTGGTGCCGTCGGCGAGATCGCGGATCACCAGCAACGTCCATTTGCCGGAGATGATCTCGGCGCAACAACCTACGGGACAGGGAGATTCGTCCATTTGATCGGGGTAGTTCGACGGGTGCGCACACCTCGCGCGATCCCTCGTACCCCCACGAGTATAGCCAATGCTTTACCTACTGAAGTGTTGGAATCAGCGCTGGATGCCCTCGACCGGGGCGTCGCCGAGCTCGGCGTCGGAGCCGTTCTGCATCACCTGCTCGATGCCCGAGGCGCGCTGGCCCTGGGCCTGGAGCATGAGCTTGAAGTCGTGCGGCGAGGAGGCGGCCTCGAACGCGACCTCCTCGGCGATGTTGCCCGCCATCACGTGCTTGAGAAGCGCCTGGTCGAAGGTCTGCATCCCGTAGAACTCGCCCTCGGCGATCACCTCGGTGATGCGCCCGGTCTCGTTCGGGTTCAGGATCAGGTCCTGCACCCGGCCGGTGACCACGAGCACCTCGCAGACCGCGACCCGGCCCTCGCCGCCGGCGCGCTGCACGAGGCGCTGGCCGACGACGCCGCGCAGGGTCGAGGCGAGCATCACCCGTGCCTGCTGCTGGAGGTGGGGTGGGAAGAAGTCGATGATGCGGTTGACGGTCTCGGTCGCGTCCAGGGTGTGGAGCGTCGAGAGCACGAGGTGGCCCGTCTCGGCCGCCGACAGCGCGGTGCGCACCGTCTCCTCGTCGCGCATCTCGCCGACGAAGATCACGTCCGGGTCCTGGCGCAGCACCCGTCGCATCGCGCGGCCGAAGCTCTCGGTGTCCTGGCCGACCTCGCGCTGGTTGATGATCGAGAGCTTGTCGCGCTGCAGGTACTCGATCGGGTCCTCCAGGGTGATGATGTGCCGCGCCCAGCGCGAGTTGATGTGGTCGATCATCGCCGCGAGGGTCGTCGACTTGCCCGAGCCGGTGGTGCCCGGTCAGCAGCACGATCCCGCGCTTCTCGGTGGCGAGCGTGCGGATCACCTCGGGCAGGCCGAGGTCGTCGATGGTGCGCACCTGGAACGGGATCACGCGCAGGGCGATCGAGACGTTGCCGCGCTGGCGGAAGGCGTTCACGCGGAAGCGCGAGAGGCCCGGGATCTCGTAGGAGAAGTCGGCCTCGCCGACGGTCGCGAACTCCTGGAGGAGCTCGCGGTCGGTGAGGATGTGCTCGAGCGCCGCGTCGGTGTCCTCGGCCGTGAGCGGCTCGGTGCCCTCGATGGGGCGCAGCTCGCCGTGGACCCGCGCCATCGGCGGCGAGGGCACCTTGACGTGGAGGTCCGAGCCCTCGTGCTCCACCACGTAGCGCAGCGCTGCATCGATGTCGAACGCCATCACCCTCCCTATCGGGCGGAGAGGACGTGCGCTTTAGGCGTGCGGGAAGGGGCGCGCCGTGCTCGGCACGCCCCTCCTCCGAAAACTAGTTCGTCAGGGCCTTGCGGGCCTTGCGCACAGCGCCGATCGAGGTGCGTGCGGCACGGGCGATCTCGCCCTCCGTCCGATCCGGGTCCCGCAGGATCTCGAACTCGACGACGGCGGCCGAGCGGACCTTGGCACGGGCCTCGATGCCGATGTCGCCGGCGTCCTCGAGAGCGGCGTCGATCGCGCGCTCGCGGCGGCAGGCGAGGCAGTAGTGCTTGCCGTCCGGCGCTATCCCAGTGGGGCGGCGCCGTGCCCTCCTCGAGGCCGTTGGTCCAGGTGCTGGTCATCTCACAGCGGCCACAGGTCCACTGGGCCGTCTTAGTTGCGGTTGCGGTGCTGATTTGGTCCTCCGATGTCGTTGTGCCCGGCTTCGGGCCGGGTCGGTTCCAGGAAAAGCCTTATCCGCGCTGTTGCCGGCCGCGGACGCCGGGCGCTACGCGACTTCGCGCAGCTTCTGAGCTTCAGCGAGCGACTGAAGCTTCTTGAGCGACTGGTTCTCGATCTGGCGGATCCGCTCGCGCGTGACGTTGAACGTGCGGCCCACCTCGTCGAGGGTGCGGGGGTGCTCGCCGCCGAGCCCGTAGCGGAGCTCGAGGACGCGGCGTTCGCGGTAGGACAGGTTCTCGAGGGCCTCGCGCAGCGCCTCCTTGGTCAGGAGGTCGGCGGCGCGCTCGAACGGCGACTCGGCCTTCTCGTCGGCGATGAACTGGCCGAACTCGGACTCCTCCTCGTCGCCGACCGGCTTCTCGAGCGAGACCGGGGCCTGAGCGGAGCGCTTGATCTGGTCGACCTCCTCGGGGTCGATGCCGGTGACCTCGGCGATCTCGTCCGGCGTGGGCTCGCGGCCCAGCTCGGTGACGAGCTTGCGCTCGGCGCGGCCGATCTTGTTGAGCTTCTCGACCACGTGGACCGGGATGCGGATCGTGCGCGCCTTGTCGGCGAGCGCGCGGGCGATCGCCTGGCGGATCCACCAGGTCGCGTAGGTCGAGAACTTGAAGCCCTTGCGGTAGTCGAACTTCTCGGCCGCGCGGACCAGGCCCAGCGTGCCCTCCTGGATCAGGTCGAGGAAGGGGAGGCCCTGGTTGCGGTAGTTCTTGGCGATCGAGACGACCAGGCGGAGGTTGGACTCGACCATCTTCTGCTTCGCGTCGAGGTCGCCGCGCTCGATGCGCTTGGCGAGGTCGACCTCCTCCTGGGCGGTCAGCAGGCGGACCTTGCCGATGTCCTTCAGGAAGAGCTGGAGCGAGTCGGTCGTCATGTCCGGCTTCAGGTCCAGCGCGGTCGCCTTGCGCTTGCGACCGCGCTTGCCGTCGGCCGGCTCGGCGGCGGCGGCAGCGGCCTGGGCCGGGTCCGGGTCGTCGACCATCTCGACGCCCTGACCCTCGAGGTAGCCGTAGAGCTCCTCGATGTCCCCCTCGTCGACCTCGACCTCGGAGAGCGCCTTGGCGACCTCGCCGTAGGCGATGACCCCCTCTGCCTGTCCCTTGGCGAGGAGGGTCTTGACCTCCTCGAGCTCCTGGAGTTCCGCAACTAGCATCCGGTTGGCTCTTCCTTTGGTCTCAAGTTTTTCGTTGTGCACGCCGGCCGCCCTGATGGACGGCCCGTCCTCGTCGGTGCGTCTGAGCTGTGCGGCTGCCGACAAGAAGGCGGACCCTTGGATCCGCATACCCCAATCAGGGAATTCCCAGCGCTCAAGTGCTCAAACGAGTGTTCGCATCCTAGTAGCTATACATTCTGAAGTCAAGGTCCAAGTCCCGCAAACCGCTTGAACACGCCGTTTTTGCACGCTTTCCTGCGCTGCCGGACGGGGAGTTGACCCGTACCTAATTACAACCCGCCGGGACGCCCGAGGTTACGCGCAGCGCAAACGTCCCGCCGGTGCGGTGGAATAGGTGCGAATGGCTCCCGACGAGCAAGACGAGACGGCCGCGGCGGACGCCGACGCGCCGGCGGAGGACGCCCCCGGCGTCTTCGGCAACCTTCCGAAGACTCGCCCGGGCGCCCGCAGCCCGCGGCGCGAGAGCGGCGAGGCCCGGGCCAGCGCGGCGGCAGCGAAGCCGCCAGCGCCCAAGCGCACGTCCCCTCCGCCGCCACCGCCCCGGGCTCCGACCGCCTCCGCGGGGGAACCCGCTGAGCCGTCGGCGCCCCAGCCAGCAGAGCGGCGGGATCGAGGACGTCGCCTGGGCTGGCGTGGCGGCGGCCGCCGAGGCGGCGACGATCGGAGTGCGTCTCGCCAACCGCGCGCTCGAGGCGATGCGGGACGCCGTGGACCGCCGTTGACGGAGGATCAGCCCCGGCTCCGGGCTCGGATCCGGCGCTGGTTGCAGGCCTTCTGGGACCGCGCCTACAAGGAGAACATCACCGGCCTCTCGGGGATGGTCGCCTACAACCTCGTGCTGGCGCTGTTCCCGTTCGCCCTGCTGGTCCTGTTCGTCTTCGGGAAGGTGCTGCAGTCCTCGGACGTCGAGGCCAACGTCCTGGTCGACCTCCAGCGGCTCTTCCCCGCGGTCGAGCAGGACGAGCTGGCCCGATACCTGATGCGCATCCGCGACTCGTCCACGACCATCGGGGTCGTCGCCGCGATCGGCGCGCTGTGGATCGGGACCTCGTTCTGGGGCGCGATGGACACGGCCTTCTGCCGGATCTACCACGTCGAGTGCCGCAGCTGGGTCGCCCAGAAGCGCTTCGCGCTGGTGATGCTGCTGGGGCTGACGATCCTCCTCGCCGCCAGCATCGTCATCCCCACACTCGAGGCGCTGATCGTCTCGAGCGCCGACGACCTCCCGTTCGGCCTGGGCGACATCCAGGGGCTCGCCAGCCTGCTGCTGTTGATCGTCGCGCTCGCGATCACGTTCGGCGTCGTGTGCTCGATCTACTACCTCGTGCCGAAGGGCCACGTGCCGTGGCGCGGCGTCTGGCCGGGCGCGCTCTTCTTCACCGTCACGATCGGCATCGCCAACGCGGTGTTCCCGTTCTACCTCGCCGAGGTCTCGAACGTCGATGCGGTCGGCGGCGCGATCGGGTTCGTGCTGGTCGCGCTGCTCTGGTTCTACCTGGTCAGCCTGGGGCTGCTCGCCGGAGCGGTGATCAACGCGCTGCGCTTCGAGCTCCACGACACGGGGGCGCTCGACACCCCCGGCTTCACGGCCGAGCGCGACGCCCTGCAGCTGGAGCATCAGGAGGGGAGCGGCCGGGTTGAGATGCAGGCGAAGGTCCGGCTGCTGCCCGAGCGCCGCGAGGCGGTGCCCGCCCAGGGCGCCGCGCGCTCCCTGCAGGAGGCGGACGTCGAGCTGCCGGCCGAGATGCTGGAGGAGCTCTGGCGCCCGGAGTATCTCGAGCGCCTCGCGCATGCCTACTGGCGCTACCTGAGGCGCATCTCGCTCGGCCTACTCCGGGTGGTCTACGAGCCGGCCGCGCGGTCGGTCGTGCTGGGGTTCAAGCCGCTCGTCCTGCTGCGTTTTCGCAAGCCTCAGTACCTGACGCCGCCTGGCATCGGCCAGGTCACCTGGCCGATCGAGCGCGGGGTGCTGGTCGCCGGCGAGGGCCGGGGCCGGGGCTACTTGCGGATCACCGTGCGGCGGCTCGACGAGGCGCGGGACGGGACGGCGGTGGTGCGGGTCAGCTCGGAGGTGGCGAACTTCTACCCGCTGCTTCGCTTCGGCGGACGGTTCGCCCGCCTGGGCGCTCGCTTCTACAGCGCGACGCAGCTTCGGATCCACGTCTGGGTGACGCACGGCTTCCTGCGCTCGCTCGCCCGGCTCGACCTGCCTCCGTCTCCCGTCGGCGCGCTCGCACCGCGCGCCGAGGACGAGGAGCCTCCCCCGTCCTAGCGGCCGTCGGCCTCCGCCTCCAGCACCGCCGCGCGCCATCGCCTCGGCCAGCGTCACCGGGCTGACCTCGAAGAGCCTCATGCGGCTCCGGGTCGCGGACGATCGTCTCGCTCTCAGCCCCCTCGATCAAGCGGTCGCGCGACTCCGGCGTCGACCGGGGTCACGAGTCCGACCCACAGCGAGGAGAGCCAGGGGGTGAGCACCGGGACCGGGACGCGTGGACGCGATCGAGATCCCCAGCGCCTCGGCGCAGGCGTCCATCATCCCCGCGTAGGTGGTGACGTCGGGCCCCCCGATCTCGATCTCCAGCCCGTGCGACGCCTCGCACGTCCGGCGCCTGCATCAGGTAGCGCAGGATGTCGGCGATCGCGATCGGCTGCGTCTTCGTCTCCGTCCATTTCGGCGTGACCATCACCGGCAGGCGCCGGACCAGGTACATGACGAGCAGGAACGACTCGCTGCCGGAGCCGATCACCGCGGCGGCGCGGAAATAGGTGACCGGGCACTCCGCTCTCCCTCAGGACCTCGGCGGTCTCGTGGCGGCTCGTCAGGTGCTTCGAGCCGCCCTCGGTGAGGCCGCCCAGGTAGACGATCAGCTCCACCCCGGCCTCGGCCGCCGCCTCGCCGAAGTTCGCGGGCCGCCCGCTTGTCGCGATCCGCGAAGTCGCCGTCGGCCGCGCCCCGCGCCCATCGAGTGGACGAGGTAGTAGGCCACCCGGACCCCCTCGAGCGCCGGGCCGAGCGTCTCCGGTTCCAGTACGTCTCCGGTGACGACCTCGCAGCCCGCCACGGCCAGATCCTCGGCCTTGGAGGGATCACGGACCAGGCAGCGCACGTCGGCGCCCTCCGTCGCGAGCTCGCGGGCGAGCAGGCGCCCGATGTAGCCGGTCGCGCCGGCGACGAGCAGCTTGCCTTCGAGGGTCACGCAGCCGCCACTACCCGGCGCGCGCTAGCCGTAGCGCCCGCCGGTGACCTCGCGCAGCTTCGCCTGGTCGTGGCGAGCGCGCACGGTGCGCACGGTCCCGGACCGCGAGCGCATCACGAGCGACTCGGTGGTGGCCTTGCCGCCGGTGTAGCGCACGCCCTGGAGCAACTCGCCGTCGGTGACGCCCGTCGCGGCGAAGAAGACGTCGTCGCCGGAGACGAGGCGGTCGGCGTCGAGGACCTCGTCGAGGTCGTAGCCGGCGTCCAGGGCCGCCTTGCGCTCGTCCTCGTCGCGCGGCCACAGCCGGCCCAGGATCTGCCCGCCCAGGCACTTGATCGCGGCGGCGGAGATCACGCCCTCGGGCGTTCCGCCGATACCCCAGAGCAGGTCCACCCCGCCCTCGCCCGAGACGGCGAACAGCGCCGCGGAGACGTCGCCGTCGGTGATCAGCCGAACCCGCGCGCCGATGTCGCGTAGATCGCATCGATCTGCTCCTCGTGGCGGGGGCGGTCGAGGACGATCACCGTCACGTCGCCGGTGTCGGTGCCCTTGCGCTCGGCGACCTTGCGGACGACGTCCGTGAGCGGCTCGTCGAGGCTCAGCAGGTCGGCGATCTCCGGCCCGCCCGCGAGCTTCTCCATGTAGACGCACGGGCCCGGGTCGAACATCGTCCCGCGCTCGGACAGGGCGATCACGGCGAGCGCGGAGGGCATGCCGCGGGCGCGTCAGCCGCGTTCCCTCGAGCGGGTCGACCGCGATGTCCACCTCGGGCGGGCTGCCGTCGCCGATCCGCTCGCCGTTGAAGAGCATGGGCGCCTCGTCCTTCTCGCCCTCGCCGATGACGACGATGCCGTCCATCGGCACCGTGTCGAGCAGCAGGCGCATCGCGTCGACCGCGGCGCCGTCGGCGGACTCCTTCTCGCCCCGGCCGACCCAGCGGGCCGGCGGCCAGCGCGGCGGCCTCGGTCACGCGCACCAGCTCGAGCGCGAGGTTGCGGTCGGGCTTCGCGCCCGAGCGGACGTCGTGGGAGATCACGGACATGGCCGGAGGCTATCGGCGGCAGCTGCCGCGGGCCGGCCGGGCCCGCTAGACGGTGCCGGGGGCTTTTCGCGTGCGCTTCTGGCCGGCCTGCGAGCGCAGGAATCCCGTCACGGCGATCCCGATCGCGCACAAGCAGGGCGAGCCAGTAGCCCCAGGAGAGGCCGATGCCGAACTCGACGCCCTGGTCGGGCGCCGGCCGGTCGAGGATGCCGTTGTAGCCGATCAGGACCATCGCGGTGAAGCCGGCGATCATCGTCATCTCGCCCGGCGGGTAGGAGAGCTTGTGGCCGCGGATCAGGATGTAGCCGAGGATCGGCGGGCGCGAGGGCGGCCAACAGCAGCAGCCAGCGCAGGATCGGGAACGTCTCCCAGGCGGTGCACGAGGTGTCGCCCGGTGCCGCAGAGCCAGGCGTCCTGTGCGATCGCGCTCGCGGGCGACTCGCTGAGCGAGTACCAGGGGAAGAAGAGGACGCTGAGGATCAGCAGGATCGAGCAGGCCCCGCCGAAGCAGCGTCCGGTTGCGGTCCAGGCGCGAGAAGATCCATCCCGGCGCGAGCCTATACGGCGAGCGGGCGCCGTGCCTCAATCGGCGCCGCGTGCGGATAGGGTCGCGCGCCGATGGCCGACCGCCGCTGGGGACTGACACTGCCGCTGCCGCAGATGCCGCTGCGCGAGACCGGCGAGCTGGTCCGCCGGGCCGAGGCGGCCGGCTACACCGACCTGTGGTCGGGCGAGACCAACGGGCCCGACGGGTTCACGCCGCTCGCGCTGGCCGTCGAGCAGACCAGCACCATGCGGCTTGGGACCGGCGTCGTCGGCGTCTTCACCAGGGGCCCGGCGCTCCTCGCCCAGCAGGCGATCGCGATGGCCGACGCCAGCAACGGGCGCTTCGTGCTCGGCATCGGCGCGTCGTCGGACCGCATCGTCGAGGGCTGGAACGACATCCCGTTCGAGAAGCCGCTGACCCGGGTCTCGCGAGGCCGTCGACTTCCTGCGCGCCGGCTCTCGCCGGCGAGCGGACCGAGACCGGCTTCAAGATCGACATGCCCCCGCCGCAGCCGGTGCCGATCGTGCTCGCGGCGCTGCGGGGCAAGATGCTGCGGCTCGCCGTCGAGAAGGCCGATGGCGCGTTCTCCAACTACCTGCCCCTCTCCGGGCGTTCCGCAGGTGGTCGAGCAGCTCGCCGAGCGCCCCGGAGGGCTTCGAGCTGCTCTGCCGCTTCTTCT
This sequence comes from uncultured Solirubrobacterales bacterium, assembly GCA_963729505.1. Classification (GTDB taxonomy): domain Bacteria; phylum Actinomycetota; class Thermoleophilia; order Solirubrobacterales; family 70-9; genus JBDTSW01. Next base: position 184,344 of record CAVSOA010000001.1, on the reverse strand, counting down.
GCGTCCCGGGACCGCGCGAGGAGACCGAGCCGATCGCGCGCTTCATGTTCGCCTCCTACGCCACCGTGCCCGTGTACGCGAACTTCTTCCGCTGGCTCGGCCACGGCGACGAGATCGACGAGATGTGCGAGCTCTGGGCCGCCAAGGACCGCCAGGGGGCGATGGCCGCAGCCCCGTGGGACCTGATCGAGGAGACCTTCCTCCTCGGCGAGCCGCGCGGCGATCCGGGAGCGGCTCGACGAGTACGTCGCGGCGGGCGTCACCCTGCCCGTCCTGCTGCCGATCACGACGCCCGACAAGCAGGGCGAGCTGATCGAGGCGCTGGGCCCGGGCTGAGCCGAGCCGGAAGCAGGGCCTGCGTCTAAATGGCGCGCGCAAGGCTGAGCGCGTAGAGCCCGTCCGGGTCGGTCCACCAGTCGGTCAGCTCGAGGCCCGCGTCGGCGTAGCTCTCCTCGAGCCGCTCGCGGGTGAACTTGGTGGAGATCTCGGTTCGCATCTCCTCGGTGCGCGCGAAGTGGACGCGCATGTCGAGCTCCTTGACGTCGATGAACTGCTCGGCGAGGGAGCGCAGGCGGATGTCGACCCACTCGTTCTCCTCATCCCAGAAGGCGACGTGCTCGAACTGCGTCGAGGTCGAAGTTGGCGCCGAGCTCGCGGTTCAGGACCGCCAGCACGTTCTTGTTGAACTCCGCCGTCACGCCCTGCGAATCGTCGTAGGCGGCCTCCAGAGGCGCGCGCGATCCTTGACCAGGTCGGTGCCGAGGAGGAAGCGGTCGCCCGGGTACATCAGCGTCGCGATCCGCGCCAGGAACGAGCGCCGCGGCGCCGGGCGGAAGTTGCCGATCGTCCCGCCGAGGAACGCGAGCAGCGCGCCCTCCTCGCGCGGCACCCGCTCGAGGTGGGTCTCGTAGTCGCACACGATGCCGTGGACCCGGAGCCCGTCGTACTCCTCCACGAGCTCCGCGGCGGTGCGCGCGGGTGATCTCCTCGGAGATGTCCACCGGGACGTAGGTGTCGAGGAGGTCGGCGTCCTCGCATCGCGTCGAGCAGGCAGCGCGTCTTCGCCGCCGAGCCCGACCCGAGCTCGATCAGGATCCCGGCGCCCGCCGCCTCGACGATCTCGGCGGCATGAGCGTCGAGGATCGAGCGCTCGGCGCGGGTCGGGTAGTACTCGGGAAGCTCGGTGATCCGCTCGAACAGCTCGCGAGCCGCGCTCGTCGTAGAAGTACTTGGGCGGCAGCTCCTTGAACGGGCACGAGAGGCCCTCGCGCACGTCCTCGGCCATCCCCGCCAGAACGCCGTCGCGCGGCAGGTGCACGTCGATCGCGATCTGCTCTTCGGTGTAGCGGGGTCTCCATCTACTCGTCCCTTACGCAACGGATGCCGGAGAAGATCTGTGAGCGCTCGGGGAGGTCCCAGTTGCGGAAGCTGGTGCGGATGACGTCGCGCCGCGTCGCCCAGGAGCCGCCGCGAAGCACCTTGTGCTCGGGGCCGAAGAAGACCTCCGAGTACTCGGGATACGGAAACGCCTCGAAGCCCGGATAGGCGGTGAAGTCGGAGGACGTCCACTCCCAGACGTCGCCCAGCATCTGCACGGCGCCGCAGTCGGCCGCGACGTCCGGCGCAGGCGCCGGCGGGCGCGCACGCCGAAGCCGAGCTGGTCGAGGTTGGCGCGCTCGCGGATCGGCGCCCTGCGGCCGCCGCCTCCCACTCGAGCTCGGTCGGCAGGCGCTTGCCCGCCCAGCGCGCGAACGCGTCGGCCTGATGCCAGTCCACGTGGACGACCGGGTGTGCCGGATCGACCTCGTCGGTGCGGCCCATCGCGGTCCGAACCCAGCCGCCTGCGCCGTCGGGCTCCCAGTACTTCGGCGGCTCGGCCGCCCGTCTCTGCGATGAACTGCGCGAACGCGCCGTTGGTCACCGGGGTCGCGGTCGATCCAGAAGGGCGCCAGCTCGACCGTGTGGCAGCGGGCGCTCGTTGTCGTAGGCGAAGCCGGCGGTCGTCGGTCGCCGATCTCGTGCTCGCCGCCCTCGACCCGGACCATCTCGGGGCCCTCGCACGGCCTCCTCGCCGACGAGCATCGTGATCTCCGACGGCTCGTAGCTCTCGACCATCTGCAGCAGCTGCAGCATGGTCTCGCCGTGCTGGTGCTCGTGGGCGAGCAGCATCTCGTAGATGAAGCCGTCCGTCGAGGAGCGGATCGCCGGTGTCGTCGAGCTGGATGCCGTCGAGCACCTCCAGGGTCCGCTCGCGCACCTCGCTCCATATAGGAGCGCAGTTCGTCGCCGCGCAGGATCGGCAGCTCGTTGCGCCCCGCCCGCGGGTTCTCGATCGCGTCGTAGAGGCGGCCGAGCTCGCCGTCCATCGGCTCCCGGCCGCCGATGTTCTGCACCAGCCAGAGCTCCTCGAAGTTGGCGATGTGGCCCAGGTCCCAGAGAGCGGGCTCAGGATCGGCGAGTAGACGCGGTTGAGCTGCTCGTCGCTGAGCGGCTCGATCAGCTGGAGGGTGCGCTCGCGGGCCTCGGCCAGGCGGGAGGCGATCCGGTCCTTGACGGGGGCCTCAGTGCTCGGGGCGATCGAGCAACCGTAGCGAGATAGGCTCCGCGGCCGTGAAGATCGAGGGAACGGGAGCGCTCGTCGCCGGCGGCGCCTCGGGGCTCGGCGCGGCGACCTCGAGGCTGCTGCACGAGCGGGGCGCGACGGTCGTGATCGCCGACATGAACGCCGAGAAGGGCGAGGCCCTCGCCGCCGAGCTCGGCGAGCGCGCGAGCTTCGTCGAGGCGAACGTGATGGAGCCCGAGCCGGTGCAGGCCGCGGTCGACGCTGCCGCCGCGGCGGAGGGCGGCCTGCGGATCTCCGTCTGCTGCGCCGGGATCGGCTGGGCGCAGCGGACCGCCGGCAAGCGGGGCGCGCACGACCTCGAGATCTTCCACAACGTGATCAAGGTGAACCTGATCGGCACCTTCAACGTGCTCCGCCTCGCCGCCGCGGCGATGGTGAACAACGAGCCCGACGCCGGGGGCGAGCGCGGCGTCTGCGTGAACACCGCTTCGATCGCCGCCTTCGACGGCCAGATCGGCCAGGTCGCCTACTCCGCCTCCAAGGGCGGGATCGTCGGGCTCACCCTTCCCGCCGCGCGCGATCTCGCCGGCCGCGGCGTCCGCGTCAACACGATCGCGCCCGGGCACGTTCGACACGCCGCTGCTGGCCGCCCTGCCGGAGGAGGCGCGCGACGAGCTGGGCGCCGCGATCCCGTTCCCGTCCCGGCTCGGCGAGCCGCCGGAGTTCGCGGCGCTGGTCGGCCACATCGTCGAGAACCCGATGCTGAACGGCGAGACGATCCGCCTCGACGGCGCGCTGCGGATGCCGCCACGCTGAGGCGCCAGCCGCGGGCGTAGAGTTCCAACACATGGCGGACCGCCCAGGGACCCAAGGCGCAGACGGCACCCGAGCTCAAGGCCCAGATCGAGGCCGAGCGCGAGGGCCGGCCCGTTCCTCGTCTACCGCGACGCCGACGACGAGCAGCGGATCGTCGCCGTCGCCGAGGGCACCGAGGAGCTGTGGGTCGGCCGGCGCGAGGCAGCCGACATCAGGCTCGACTTCGACGAGGAGGTCTCGGGCCTGCACGCTCAGCTCGAGTTCGTCGGCGAGGACTGCACCGTCGTCGACGACGGGCTCTCCCGGAACGGCTCCTTCGTCAACGGCGAGCGCGTTCGCGGGCGCAAGCTCCTTCGCGACGGCGACGTGCTGCGCTTCGGCAAGACGCTGGTGCTGTACCGCGCGCCCGGCGGCGAGAGCCGCGAGTCCACGGTGATCTCCGCCGACGTGCTCGAGGCCGGCGGCGTCTCCCCGGCGCAGAAGCGCGTGCTGATCGCCCTCTGCCGCCCCTACAAGGACGGCGCCTCGTTCGCGACTCCGGCGACCAACGGCCAGATCGGCGAGGAGCTCCACCTCTCCGTCGACGCGGTCAAGACCCACCTCCGGGCGCTGTTCGAGAAGTTCGGCGTCGGCGACCTGCCGCAGAACCAGAAGCGCGTCGCGCTCGTGGAGCGGGCGCTCCAGAGCGGCATGGTCGCCGAGCGCGACCTCTAGGCGCTCGAACTAGTCCGTCCCCGTGTACTCGGGGTCCCGGTAGACGTGCTTCGCCAGGGTGGGGTGACCGCGAACGCCGTGTCCGCCCAGCGCCCGCGGGCGATCGCCTCGACCGGGATCAGGCGAACGCGTGCGCCCGGCGTCCAGCGCTGGCGGCCCGCGCCCGGGTCGAAGGCGCGGCCCGCGTGGCTGCCGCCTGAGATGAAGTACGTGCCGCCGTCGGGGCCCCAGGCGCGCGCTTGCGATGCCCGCGTCGGAGAGCCACGAGCCGGTCCCGCCGTCGTAGTTGTAGCCGTGGTGCGAGCTGGCCCGTGCGGCGCGGCCCTCCGGGCCGACCCGCACCTGGAAGCTCTCCCAGTCGTCGTCGTGGTACCCGGCGTCGCCCGGGTATCGCCCGCCAGCTCTGGCTGCCCGGGTAGTAGGCCCAGAACTGCGCGTAGAGGTGACCGGCGCGATCGCCCGAGCAGTCGAGCTCTCGCCTCGGCCTGCCCGCGGCAGTCGACGACGTGGACGAAGAGGGTGACCGGTTCGCCGCCGTCCGCTTGATCGACCCGGCCCGACTCTGCGCCCGACCGCGCAACGGTCCTCGCGGCAGCTCCGGAAGTCGACGGGGAGCGCCGTCATCCCGGGCTCGTAGGCGAGGGTCGGCACCCAGCGCCGCACGGCCGCGGCCAGCTCGGGTCCGTACTCGGCCACCAGCTCGGCGTCCGGCAGATCGAGGCAGTCCTCCCCAAGCCGCGGCAGCGCAGGCGATCCGCTGCGGCGATCAGGCGAGCGAGATCTGCGCCGGGAATCCGCGCCCAACGCCGCGGCCAGGCCCAGCGCCACCAGCCCCACCACCAAGCACCAGGCCGATCCACTCGACCGTCGACTGGCCGTCCTGGCGCCGCATGCGAGGCACGGCCGCCAGCTGGCGTCGTGCGGAGTCAGGCGTGGTCAAGCGACGTGCCGAGTGCGAGTAGCGTTCGCGCCGATGGATTCACGAACGCCCGAGGCGCCACGCACGGAAGGCGGGGAGTGGAAGAAGTGGGTCGCCGGCGTCGCGCCGTGGCGCTCCTGATCCTGATCTTCCAGAACTCCCAGAAGGTCGAGGTCAACTTCTTCTTCGCCTCGCGTCGAGACGCCGCTGGTGTTCGCGCTCCTGATCGCCGGCGTCCTGGGCGGCCTGGTCGGCTGGCTCGCGCCGCGCGTGCGCCGGCGCCGGCCACGACGAGGATCGCTAGCGCCGCGCCTACGGGATGCTGGAGGTGCTCTCGCACCCCGGCGCGGGCGTGTCGTCCGAGTTGCCGCCGCCGTTGCAGTGGTCGGAGCTGCCCGCCGCCGCCGTTCAGGTTGTCCTTGCCCGGGCCCGGCCGAGAGCTCGTCGTCGTTGCCGCCCTGCCCCTTGAGGACGTCGCCGCCGTCCTGGCTCAGGACCTCGTCGTCGCCGTCGCCGCCCTTCATCGTGTCGCCGCCGATCCGCCCTTCAGCTCGTCGTCGCCCTCGCCGCCCTCGATTGTGTCCTTGCCGTCGTCGGCCTGGACGAAGTTGGCGAGCTCGTCGCCGAGGATGATGTCGTCGAAGTCCGAGCCGATCACGTTCTCGACCCCGCCACGAGGTGTCGCCGTCACCTGCCTCCGTCGACCAGGTTGGCGGTCAGATCCGCTGTGATCTCGCCGCCGGCCCGCCGGAGTAGTCCACCTCGTCGGTCCCGCCCCCGCCGACGATGACGTCGAACCCGCCGCCCCCGTCGATCACGTCGTCGCCGCCGAACGCCGCAGATCACCTCGTGACGCCGCCGTGCCCGGTGAGCGCCGGGTCGTCGCCGGACGTGCCCTCGCACGTCGCAGTCGCCCTCGGTGACGTTCGGGCCGAACTCGGAGGTCGAGAGCGGACTGCTCAGGCCGTCGAGCTCGGTCGCCGTGGCCGACACCGGCCTCCCCTTCCGGGGCGTTACCGGCGACCTCTTCGGCGAAGTTCGCCTCGCCGTCCTCGTCCGTCGTGACGATGAACGAGCCGATCGGGATCTCGCCCTCCCCGTGCCCGGAGGCGTGCCCCACCTCGTTCGTGAAGACCTCGATGAGGTAGTCCGTCTCCGCCTCGCTCCCGAGCTCCCCCGAGACGAAGGTGCCCGAGTCGAGCATGACCGCCTTCTCGAGCACCGGATGGTTCTGGAGCCCGTTCGCCCCGGTGTCGGCATCGAGGGCGTCGTTGGGTTCCACGGCGCCGGTTCCGAAGAGGTTGATGCCGAGCTGCTCGTTGGCGGTGATCGAGTTGCCTAGCACCGAGATCGCGTCGCCGCTCGTCATTCGCACGCCGTCGAAGGAGTTGGCGATCACATTGCCGTCGCCGGCGTTGAAGCCGCCGATCATGAGCCCGGTGCCGCCCTGGACCTCGATGCCGAAGTTCATGTTCGGGACGGCGGTCGTGCCGTCGGCGGCGGTCCCGATCAGGTTGGCCTGGATATCGCCGCCCGCCGTCGCGCCGCTCACGAGAATCCCCGCGTCTGTGTTGCCCGAGATCAGGTTCGGCGCGGCCGCGCTGCCCACGTTGGTGTCGTCGCCCCCACTCAGCACAAGCCCGCGCGAGTTGGGGAGCGCCGCCGTGCCCGCGGCGTTCGTGCCGATGTAATTTCCGAGGACCTCGGTGTTCTCGATGGCTCCCGAGACGTTCACGCCGGAGGTGCCTACCCCGGCCGTCGCGGAGACGAGGTTGCAGTCCCCCGTGCAGGCTCCGCCGAGGGTGAGGCCCGTGGTGCCTCCGACCGTGGTGTCGGCAATCGGGTGTGCGTCGGTTCCGTTGATGAGAATGCCTTCCAAGGCGTTTCCGATTGCGGTGGTCCCGTCCTTGTCGGTGCCGACCTTGTTGGCGGCGATGGTGGTGCCCGTCGGCCCCTCGGCTCCCACGGGCGGGTTGCCCTCCAGGACCTGGACGCCATACGAGTCGTTGCCCGAGACCAGATTGCCGCGTACGAGCGTGTCGTCGACGGCCCCGGACAGCTCGATGCCCCAGAGGGCGTTGCCGAGGTCCGCCTCGCCGTTCAGGGTCGTTCCGACGCGGTTCCCACGAATGACGTTCCCGGTCGAGCGGTCCGCGGTGATCCCGACGATCCGAATTCCCGCACCCGTGTTTGCCGAGATGATGTTCCCGTCCACCAAGTTCGGACCGCCGATGGTGTTCGTGTCTGCCCCACTCGAGATCTCGACGCCCGTCGAGCCGTTCGCGAGGGCAGTCGTACCCGCCAGATTCGTCCCGATCCGGTTGCTGGCGACCACGTTTCCGGACGAGGCGGCGCCCGTGATCTGAATGCCCTGCTGGCCGTTGCCGGACACCACGTCGCCGCGGATCTCAGTATCGGTTGAACCGTTGACCTCGATCCCGCGGGCGGTGTTGCCGAGCCCGGCGGTGCCGGCCTCCGTCGTCCCGATAAAGCTGTCCTCGATCTCGACGTCGTCGGCCTCGAAGACCTGGATCCCGCCCTGAAAGCGGGTGACCGCGAGCGACTCGACCCTGGTGTCGTCGGCCCGGATGTCCAGCCCGAAAAACGACGCGCCGTTGCCGTCGATCCGGATCTCGTCGGCTCCCGGCCCAGGGACGGTGTCGGTCCCGCCGTCGATGGTCATGGGCTCGCTGAGCTCAGGGAGCGCGGTGATCGGGGTGATGGTGTGCGGGCCCACGCCCGGGATCGCGAACTGGATCACGTCCACGGTCCCCCCGCCCTGGCCGGCGGCGCACTCGTTCGACGCCGCATTGCCGTTCGCCGCGGTGATCGCCTCGCGCAACACGCAGTTCCCATCCGCAGCGATCGCGTCGCCCGGTCCCGGTGACGGTGATCGTGGTGGCGAGAGCGGGAGAGGCGGCTGCGGTCAGCGCGAGTGCGGCGATCCCCGTGCCCACCGCGCTTCTGGCCATCCGTGACACCTCACCAACCCTAACCGCGAGCGGGCGCCCGAGTGTCGCCGGCGGACCGCCGGTCACGTCTCCTCAGATGTCGTGCTGGACCGCCTCGATCGGGCGGGTCATCTCGATGCCGTGGGCCTGGGCCAGCGCCATTACCTCGCCAGTACCTCGACGACACGGGCACGCGCGTGAGCGTGCTGGCCGAGCGGGCCAACGTCACCAAACAGGCGATGGCCCAGCTCGTCGGCCACCTCGAGCAGCACGGCTACGTGGAGCGAGTTCCCGATCCGCGGGACCGGCGGGCCAAGCTGGTCCGCACGACGCCGCACGGCAGGGAGGTCTTCAAGATCGCGCGCGAGGTCGTGACCGAGCTTGAAGCCGAGTGGACCGCCATTCTCGGCGCGGCGGGGATGCGCGAGCTGCGGGAGCGCCTGGAGACGCTGAACGCCGGGCTCTGAGCAACCAGGCGCCTACTTGGCGCAGATCGCGAAGGTGGTCAGCTCGCCGTCGCCCGTGGACCCGGGCGAGCGGACCCCGAACGAGCTCGCGCCGTCGTCTGGCGCCTGCCCGGGGTCGTCGGGGTAATCCTCCGCGCCGACCCTCATGATCATCGTCGTCTCCGGGCTTGCCTCAAGTCTCCCTCCGGCCCCCACGAGGTGGGTCTTGGCGGAGCAGTTCGCGTCCAGCGCCGAGCCCTGGCCGGGTGCGATCGGCTCGTGCGCCCGGCGGTACTTGGGCATGGCGTGCGAGCAGATCGCGTACATGCCTGCGTCGACGCCGAGGTTGTCGATGTAGAGCCCGGCGGCCCACCCGTCATCCGGCTTGTTGCCGGGATCGCCCGAGTCATAGGGATAGCTCGACGTCGGGTTGTTGCCGACGGGCACGGATACGCCGCCACCCGTCACGTGTGAGTCCTTGCCGCAGGAGACCTTCGCCTCGGAGAAGCCGAGGGGCACCGGGACCTCCTTGACCTTGTAGCTGTGGTTCTCCGGGGTGCACATGGCGGTCGCCGCCACGCCCGCCCGCACCGCGTTCCCCGAGCCCTTGACGCGCCACCCGTCGTCGGGCGCGTGATCGCCGTCGCCGTCGTCGATCGGGACCGTGGTGTTCCAGGTGAAGACGTCCGTGCTCTCGGGATCGAACACGACGAACGCGCCTCCCGAGACGTGCGTGGGCCCCGGGCACATCGCCGTGGCCTTGGGGATCTCCGGTGGATCGAACTCGCGAGCCGACACCCGGTACTCGACCCCGCCGGCGCTCCCGAGGTCGGTCGCAAAGGCCACGGCGCCCGCCAGCCCGACGGCCGTTGCCGCCAGCGATCCGTAGGCCAGGGCGCGGAGGCGCCTCACGGACTCTCCGCGTCCATGGGCGCGTTCAGCGCGACGCCTACGTAGGCGTCATCGTTGGCGTCGAGCCCCGCCCCCGAGCTCTCAATACGGATCGCATAGGCACCGTTGTAGCCGCTGGTCGGCGTGTCGTCGTCGCAGGACTGCGGCCCCCCGCTTCCCACGGGCGGGGTCTGGATCGTGCACTCGAGGATCACCGAACCGGCGCCCGCCCCGCCGGCGAGGTTGGGGTACGCGACAAGGCTGAAGGTGCGGGTCTGCACGCCCGTCACGGCGTCCTCGGCATACACGAACATATTGCCTGCGCGGGTCCCAAGCGGAACCCCCATGTACGCATCCTCAACCAGTGGCTGGGCTACGAGCCGGCCGGCGATCGGGCCGAAGAGGTTGTCGCCGTTGCCGCCGATGTCCCGGATCTGCGCCGCCGAGACACCGCCCACCGGCAGCTCCTCCCATGTGAACGTGGAGCTGTCGATGTCGCCGGCGTCCAGGCCCTCCTCCTTGACGTCGGCTGACTTGATCTGGTCGTTGACGATGTGCTTCGACTTGACCGAGTTGGTCGACAGCGCGTAGGCGCCGCCGCCGAGGGCGATGAACACCGCCACCGTCGCCATCACGTTCGAGTACGTGAGGTGCGCTCTCATCCCGCTAATCATGGCTCTCTACCCCTAACAGTGGCCCGTCGCCGCGGTGTCGCCAGCCGCCTAGAGGCCTGGGAGTTCGGCGGCGATGTCCGCGGCGGCCTGCTTGGCGTCGGCGAAGAGCATGTGGTGTTGTCGCTCGTAGAAGAGGTCGTTGTCGATGCCCGGCGAAGCCCGGCGAGAGCGAGCGCTTGATGACGATCACCTGCTGGGCCTCGGAGACCTCGATGATCGGCATCCCGGCGATCGGCGAGTCCGGGTCGTTCTTGGCGGCGGGATTGGTGACGTCGTTCGCGCCGATGACGACTGCGACGCTGGTGCGGGGCATCTCCGGGTTGATCTCATCCATCTCGCGCAGCTTCTCGTAGGGCACGTCGGCCTCCGCGAGCAGCACGTTCATGTGGCCCGGCATCCGGCCCGCGACCGGGTGGATCGCGTAGTTCACCTCGACGCCCTTCTTCTCCAGCTCGTTGGCGAGCTCCTTCACCGCGTGCTGGGCCTGGGCGACGGCCAGCCCGTAGCCGGGGACGATCACCACCGAGTCGGCGTAGGCGAGCTTGATCGCCGCATCCTGGGCGCCGATCGAGGTGTGCGGACGCTCCTCGCCGTCACCGGCCGCGCCGCCGGCGGGCGCGCCGCCGAAGCCGGCGAAGAGGATGTTCGCGACCGAGCGGTTCATCGCCGTTGCCATTTCGAGCGTCAGGATCGTTCCCGACGATCCGACCAGCGTGCCGGCCACGATCAGCGCGACGTTGTCGAGTGCGAAGCCAGCCGCGGCAGCACGCAGTCCGGTGAAGGCGTTGAGCAGTGAGATCACGACCGGCATGTCGGCGCCGCCGATGGGCAGGACGACCAGGTTGCCGAGCGCCGCGGCAGCGATGAGCACCGCGATGAAGATGCCCTGCGAGGGATCGTCGGAGCTGGCGAGGATCACACACGCGACGACGATTCCGACCAGGAGCAGCGCGTTGACCACCTGCTGGCCCGGCACGGCCAGTGGTCTGGTCGGGATCAGGTCCTGGAGCTTCGCGAACGCGATGTTCGACCCCCAAAACGAGATCGAGCCGATCACCGCGGAGAACAGGACCGGGATGAACTCGTCGAGCGGCGGATCGATGGGCGCGTGGCGGAACTCCGACCATGCGATCAGGGCGACGGCGCCGCCGCCCACGCCGTTGTAGAGCGCCACCATCTGCGGCATCTCGGTCATCTGCACCCGGAGCGAGGCGACGACGCCCACCGTCGTACCGACGGCGAGGCCCCCGACGATCACGCCCCAGTTCCCGATCCCGTCGAGCAGCAGCGTGGTGATCACGGCGATCGCCATGCCGCCGGCGGCGATCAGGTTGCCGGTCTTCGCCGTCGTCGGATGCGTCCCCTGCATCAGCCCGTAGATGAACATCGAGAACGAGACGATGTAGAGGAGCGTGGCGGCGTCGCCGCCGGGCTCGAATACTCCGGCGGGGATCACGGCTTGGGTGCCTCCGAGTCGCCCTCCGGCTTCGGCTTGCGCACGAACATCCCGAGCATCCGGTCGGTGACCATGAAGCCGCCGACGATGTTGATCGCGCCGAACGCGATCGCGATGAAGGCGATCGTCAACTCAAGGGCGCCGTCGGCGAACCCGGCGACGATCAGCCCGCCCAGCATCACGATCCCATGGATCGCGTTCGTCTGGCTCATCAACGGCGTGTGGAGGGTCGTCGGAACCTTGGAGATCACTGCGAACCCGACGAAGGCGGCGAGGACGAAGATGGTTAGCTCGGTGACCAGGTCCATCTAGGAACCGCCTCCCTCTGCGACCTGCTTAGCCCGCTCGTTCTTGATCTCGCCCTCGTGCGTCAGGCAGGCCCCGGCGACGACCTCGTCGTCGAAGTCGAGGTGGAGCTCGCCCTCCTCGGACGACCAGCAGGCCCAGCAGGTTCTCGATGTTCTTCGCGTAGAGCTGCGAGGCGTGGGCGGGCATGTCCGAGGGCAGGTTCTTCGGGGCGATGATCTTCACGCCGTTGTCGGAGGTGACCGTCTCCGAACCCTTGGTGAGCTCGGTGTTGCCGCCCGAGTCGCCGGCCAGGTCAACGATCACGGATCCCGGCGCCATGTTCCTGACGCCCTGCTCGGTGATCAGGATCGGTGCCTTGCGGCCCGGGATCAGCGCCGTGGTGATGATCACGTCCTGCTTGGCGGCGTTCTCGTCGAGCGCGTCGCGGACCTGCTGGTTCTCCTCGTCGGTGAGCGGACGCGCGTAGCCGCCCTCGTCCTCGGCGTCGGGGATGAAGTCGAGCTCGAGCGGGCGGCCGCCCAGCGAGGCGATCTGCTCCCAGGCGGCGCGGCGGATGTCGAAGCCGGTCACGATCGCGCCGAGGCGCTTGGCGGTGGCGATCGCCTGCAGGCCTGCGACGCCGGCGCCCAGCACGAGCACCTTGGCCGGAGCGACCGTGCCCGCGGCGGTGGTCATCATCGGGAAGAAGCGGCCGGCCTCCGCGCGCGGCCAGGAGGGCGGCGGCGTAGCCCGCGACGTTGGCCTGGGAGGAGAGCGCGTCCATCGCCTGCGCTCGGGTGATTCGCGGAATCGCCTCCATGGCGAAGCTGGTCACGCCCGCAGCGGCGAGGGCCTTCGACGTCTCGCCGGAGGTCAGCGGCGCGAGGTGTCCGATCAGCACCTGGCCCGAGCGGAGCTTCGAGATCTCGTCGGCGGTCGGGATCGCGACCTTGGCGACCACATCGGCGCCCCAGGCATCCTCGGCGGAGCCGACGGAGGCCCCGGCGTCGGTGTACTGGGAGTCCGGGTGGCCGGACGCCTCACCGGCTCCGGACTCAACGACGACGTCGAGCCCCTTCTCCGACAGCGCGCCCGCCACGCGGGGATCAGCGCGACGCGGCGCTCGCCGTCAGCCGTCTCCTTTGGAACTCCGATCTTCAAGAAGTGATTCGCCCCAGGGAAGTGCGGCGGGCGACAGTGCCGAGCCCACCGCGAAGCCGCGGAAGCCTACCCAACCCCGAGCTACTCCACGTCGTTCGGATCGATGAACGTGACGATTCCGGGATCGCTCTCGGGGTCCTTGCCGCCGCTGGAGACCCAGACGCCGCCGTTGTCGTCGACGGCGATCCCCTCCGGGTCGGGACCGACATCACCGATCCCCTTGCCGATCAACTGGCCGGACTCGGCGTCTACCTGTGCGACGTTGTCGCTCGTCCCGCAGGTAATCCAGAGAACGTCGTTGGCGGCAGCGATGGACCTGGGCTCCTCACACACCTTCGAGAGGTCCGTGGTCGCTCTGATCTCGCCCGCAGTCCCCGTTGCCTTTGCGTCCGCTGGGCTGGCCGGTGTGATCCGGTAGAGCTGGTTGCTGTCCTGGCCGACCACCCACACGTCGGCGCCCTCGGCGACGATGCCGCGCGGCGTCCCCTCAATGCCGAACACCGTCGAGACCACGTCCCCGAGCTCGGTTATCCGCGAGACGGAGTCGTCGCCGGAGTTCGAGACCCAGATGCCAAGCGCGGCATCGCCGCCCTCCGCAGCCCGCGCCGGCGCGACCCCCAGACCTATCGGGGTGACGTCAAAGGTCTTGCGGTCGATGCGTGACGTGTCGTTGGAGCCAAGGTTGATCACCCACTGGTTCTTATCGCCGCCGGCGACTCCCCTCGGGTCGATTCCCACAGGAATCGGCTCGTCCAGCTGCTTCCCATCGGGGTCGAACCGCACCACCTCGCCGTTTGCGCCATCGCCCTTGCTCACGGCGACCCACGCGATCCCGTCGGGGTCGATGTTCACCTGCTCACCGCTGCCGTCCAGCTTCTCCGTCCCGAGCACCTCGCCGGACTCGGAGTCGATCCGCGTGAGCTCCTGGCCATCCCGCGAGGACACCCAAACGACGCCGTTGTCGTCGACATCGACGCCCACCGGCTTCTCCGCAACCTCGATCGGCCCGATCGCGCCTCCGCCCGAGTCCCCGCCACCGCCGTTGCCGCCGGACTGCTGCTCGCCCGAGCCGCCCTCCTCCTTCGAGCCGCCGCCGAGGACTGCGTAGGCGCCGCCGGCGAGCGCGAGGAGCGCGATCATCGCCACGATCACCTTGCCGGCCCCGCCGCGCTTGGGGCGGGCGGTGTGGGCAGGAGTGGCCGGGGTGTCGCCGCCCCCGGACGGAGCGCCCGGAGGCGGGACCGTGATCGTCTCGCCGGGCGTGGATGCCTCAGGCGTCACGTCCGCCTCCGCCGGTGGAATCTGCTGTGCGGGTGGTGGCACCGCGACCGTCTCGCCGCCCGCCGAGCCCGCGGGCGGAGCGACCTCGGCGGTGCTCCCTGCCTGCGCTCCCGGCGGAGGCACCGCGACGGTCTCGCCTCCCGCGTCGGTCGGCGGGGGCGACTCGACCGTCTCGCCGATCGCTGCCCCGGCGGCAGCCGCGGCCAGCATGTCGTAGGCCTGAGTCGGTGCCGCGGCGCCGACGCCGACGTTGCGCTCGGGCTCGGACGGCTGGCGGCCCTCGACCGCCGCGGCGGCGGCACGGGCGAAGTCGCCAGCCGACGGGTGGCGGTCCTCGGGATCCTTGGCCATCGCCCGCCACACGACCTCACTCAGCGCCGATGGGACCTCGGGCGCCGCGTCGATCAGCTCGGGCGGCTGCTCCTGGAGGTGGGCGTAGATCTTCGCGACCTTCTCCTCCTGGGTGAACGGGATGTCGCCGGAGAGCAGCTCGAACATCACGCAGCCGAGCGCGTAGACGTCGGTGCGGGCATCGAGGCGATCGCCCTTGATCTGCTCGGGCGCCACGTAGTCGAGGGTGCCCACGAAGGCACCGGTCGCGGTGACGCCGCTGGTGGCGTCCATCTGCTTGGACAGGCCGAAGTCGGTGAGGTAGACGTGCCGGCCGCCCCCGCGCTCGTCGAGCAGGACGTTGCCCGGCTTGATGTCGCGGTGCACCAGGCCCTTCTCGTGGGCCGCATCGAGTGCCGCGGCGAGCTGGCGCATGATCGCGACCGCATCCTCGGGGTCGAGGCGCCCCTCGCGGTTCAGCAAGCCGCGAAGGTCGGTCCCGTCGATGAAGTCCATCGTCACGTAGAGGAGCCCGTCCTCCTCGCCCGCGTTGTGGACGGCGACGACGTTGGGGTGGCGGATCGAGACTGCGATCCGCGACTCGGAGATGAACCGGTCGCGGAAGGTCTGCTCGCCGCCGCGGCCGCTGGAGATCAGCTTGAGCGCGACGACGTGGTCGAGGTGGATGTGCGTCGCGCGGTAGACGACGCCGAACCCACCACGTCCGGCGATGCCCTCGATCCGGTGTCCGGCGAATATCGCTCCGGGCTCTAGCTCGGCCATCGTCCGATTATCGCGCCAGAGCGGTGATCACGCAGGCGATTAGGCCGGGACGCCGATGCCGGCGATCTCGGCCAGGCGTTCCATCGTGTGGCGGCGCTCGTCGGGGTCCGGCTGGATCGGCGAGACGATGAGGCGGTCGGCGATCGCCGAGTACTTCTCGATCCGCTCGCGCACCTGCTCCTCGGTACCCACGAGCGAGGTCGCGTCGACCAGCTCGTCGGGGATCGCCGCGTAGGCCTCCTCCCGCTTGCCGTCGAGGTAGAGCGACTGCACCTCGTCCGCGACGTCGCCGAAGCCGAAGCGGTGGGTCAGATCGACGTAGAAGTTCGTGTCACGGCTGCCCATCCCGCCGAGATAGAGCAGCAACCCCGCCTTGACCATCGCGCGGGCGGCGTCGAGGTCGCCGTCGATCGCGATCTGGAGCGTGGGCGATACCTCGAGGTCCTCGCGGCTGCGCCCGCCCTTTGCGAACCCGGCCTCGAGGTGCTCGCCCCAGGTGGACTCGAAGGCGTCGGGCGAGGAGAAGATCGGGATCCAGCCGTCGCAGATCTCGGCCGCCATCTCGACGGACTTGCGGCCGATAGCTCCGACGAAGACCGGGATCTCGTTGCGGATCGGGTGGAAGTTCAGCTTCAGCGCCTTGCCCTGCCCGATGCCGTCCGGGGTCGGCAGCGGGTAGTGCGGGCCGTCCGACGTGACCGGGCCCTCGCGCCGGACGATCTCGCGGACCAGCTCGATGTACTCGCGGGTACGGCCCCAGGGCTTCTGGTAGGGCACGCCGTACCAGCCCTCGGAGACCTGCGGCCCGGATGGGCCGAAGCCGAAGATGAAGCGCCCATCGGAGAGGGCGTCGATGGTGACCCCGGCCATCGCAGCGGCCGCTGGCGCGCGTGCCGGTACCTGCATGATCGCGCCGCCGAGCTTGATCGTCTCCGTCTGCGGCGCGAGCCAGGCGAGGACGCTGACCACGTCCGAGCCGTAGGACTCGGCGACCCACACCGAGTCGAAGCCGAGGGCCTCGGCCCCGCGAACGGCCTCGAGGGCTTCCTCGCCCCGGGGCCCGATTCCCCAGTATCCGAGGTTGAGTCCGAGCTTCAGCGACAAGGCGCCGCGGAGCCTACTAGGGCTTGGCGCCGAGCTCGAAGGAGCCCGCGTCGCACTTCTTGCCCTTGGGCCGGGTGAAGCCGCGCTGGTCCTCGTTGTCCGGACGCCTGCTTGCACTTGCCGAGCGGCACGAGGTTCTTGGCATCGCTGGTGGGTGCGATCGCGATCGTCTCCGTGGGCCCGCCGTTATCGGCCGGCGATCCCAGTCCGGGGTCGCCGCCCTGGAAGTCGGAGTCCAGAAATGCGCAGTTGGCATCGATCGACTCGCTGACGTTGAAGCCGGTGGAGGTGATGCCTGCGCCGACGCAGGGGTCGGTGGCGTCGTCGATGATCGAGCCGAAGAGGCGCAGGGTGCCTTGGCCGCCTGGAGGGTGTCGCCCTCGTCGGTGGCCTGGTTGGAGTCGAACGTGGTGTGCTGGACGTCAATCACATTTCCCCCGCCGTAGACGGCGCCGCCGATGCCGTCGTCGTCGCCCGGGCCGCCGGCGCGGTTGTCAAAGAAGGTGCTGTTGGCTATCGAGGACCCCGCCGCTGTTCACGAAGATGCCGCCCCCGTGCTCGGCGCGCCGTTGGTACCGCGCTGGCGGTGTTGCCGCGGACGTCGGAACGGCGGACGTTGAAGGTCAGCTGCCCGGAGGCGTAGATGGCCGCGCCGCGGGCGTCGTTGCCGGCCCCGCTCGCCTCGGCGGTCGAACCTTGGAGCGTGCTGTCGAAGATCTTGAGGCAGATGCCAGCGTTGTAGATGATGCCGCCCTGGCGTTCTCCGGCCGCGCTGCTGGCGCCGCTCAGCTGCATCTTGGTCCGCTCGATTCGTCGCCGATCCCCCGCTCTCGATCGCGAGGCTACCGCCGTTTGCCGTGGCGTCGTTTGACTCGAACAGTCCCTTCGAGATCGTCACCTTCGAGCTCGAGGAGCTGACCACGATGCCGCCGCCAACGACGGCGTCGCCCGACGCCACATCGGTGTTGTCGAGGGTGAGCTTGCTGCCGCTGACGCGGATGTTCCCGCCGCGCGCGTCCGGGGAGTCGAACGAGGTGACGTCGCCGCCGCTGACCCGCATGTCGGCGAGGGTCGACCTTGGCCGCCGAACGACGACGTCGAACACCCGGTCGTCGCCGTTCTGGAACACCGTCGTCTCCTGCGGGCCCTTGCCCTGGATCGTCAGCGGGCCGCTCGCGGCGATGTCGAAGTCGCCGATCGACGTTGAAGTCCTCGTTCGACGAGGTGACGATCGTGTACTGCTGCGCCTTCAGCTTGATCGTGTCGAGGCTGTTCTCGCCCTTTGCGCAGCCCGAGATCGCCTGATTCTCGTTCGCGGACTCGATCGCCTCGCGGAGCGCGCAGTCACCGTCGTCGTTGAGCTCGTCGTTGGTGACGTCGACGCTGATCGTCGCCGCGTGCGCCCCGGAGGTGAGCCACAGCCCGCTCGCGATCAGCGCCGCGATGGTGATGGATCCTCGCGCCCCCATGACTCGCTCACTGTAACCGTGGAATGCGGTCGGAGTCTCGCGTCGTGGCTCGTGTATAGATGGGGCGATGGAAGCGGGACGTCATCCCCAGGGGCTATCGAGCAACGAGGCGTATCGCCGCCTCGAGGAGCTGGGGCCGCCCGAGGAGGACGTCGAGCCGATCGGTCCGCTCGATCGTGCTCGGGAACGTCCTGACGCTCTTCAACGCGATCATCGGCGTCTTCTTCATCCTCATCCTCTCGCTGGGCCTCTTCGCCGACGCGATCTTCGGGTTCATCGCGGTGCTGAACTCCTACATCGGCATCCGCCAGGAGCTGAAGGCGAAGGAGACGCTCGACCAGCTCGCGCTCCTGGTGGCCCCGCGGGCCAAGGTCGTGCGCGACGGGCAGCTCTCGGAGGTGACCGCGGAGGAGGTCGTGCCCGGCGACATCGTCCGCGTCGAGCCCGGCGACCAGCTGGTGGCCGACGGCGAGGTGATCGCCTCGCGCGGGCTCACCCTCGACGAGTCGATGCTCACCGGCGAGTCCGACGGGATCCCGAAGCAGGCCGGAGACGAGCTGCTCTCGGGCTCGTTCTGCCTCTCCGGCTCCGGCTACTACGAGCTGGACGCGGTCCGCGAGCAAAGTCCACGCGGCGAAGATCGCGGGCGAGGCGCGCGAGTTCCGCCACCCTCCCTCGCCGCTCCAGGTGGAGGTCAACCAGGTCCTGCAGGTGACGACGATCGCGATGGTCCCGCTGGCGATCATCCTGTTGCTGGCGCTGAGCATTCGCAGCGTCGGCTTCGAGGAGGCAGCCCAGACCTCCACCGCAGGCCTCATCACCCTGATTCCCGAAGGGCTCGTGCTGCTGATGAGCGTCACCCTCGCCGTGGCCGCGGTGCGCCTGGCCAAGATGAACACGCTGGTCCAGCAGATGAGCGCGACGGAGGCGCTGGCCGCCGTCGACACGATCTGCGTCGACAAGACGGGGACCCTCACCGACGGCACGCTCGACCTGGTCTCCGTGGAGGTCGCCGATCCACAGCGGCCCGGGGCCGCGCACGAGGCGCTCGGGCGCTTCGCGCACTCGGCCGGCGAGCGAAACCGCACACTCGAGGTGATCGCCGAGCGCTACCCGGGCGCGCCGGCCGCATGTGGTCGCGGAGGTCCCGTTCTCCTCGGCGTGGAAGTGGAGCGGGCTGACGCTGAACGGCTCGGGCGCCTCGACCTCCTACGTGATGGGCGCCCCGGACATCCTCGCCGCCGCCGGGGCACTGGAGCTCTCGCCTGCCCTCCAGAACACTCTGGAGACTCACACGCGCGCGGGGAGGCGCGTCGTCGCGTTCGGGGAGGCGGCGGGAGCGCTTCCCCAGGATCCCGCCTCGTCCCCGCCGCCGCGCCTCGAGGCCCGGGCGCTGGTCGTCCTGGAGGAGCGCCTGCGCCCGGACGCGATCGAAACGGTCGAGTTCATGCGTCAGCAAGAGGTCGACCTGAAGCTGATCTCGGGCGACGCCCGCTCGACCGTGACGGCGGTCGCGCACGCGGTCGGCATCCCCCAGGACGCCGGGGTGATCGAGGGACCCGACCTCCCCGACGACCGTCCCGGCCTGGAGCAGGCGGCGGAGCAGAACACGATCTTCTGCCGCATCACGCCCGAGCAGAAGAAGCAGCTGGTGGCGGCGCTCGGCGACCGGGGGCGGTTCACCGCGATGATCGGCGACGGCGTGAACGACGTGCCGGCGCTTGAAGGCCGCGAAGGTTGCCGTGGCGATGGGCTCGGGGAGCCAGATCACCAAGGGCGTGGGCGACGTCGTCCTGCTGAAGGACGAGTTCGGGATGCTCCCGCGCGCGGTCGCCGAGGGCCGGCGGATCGCCCGGAACATCCACCGGCTGGGCCGCCTCTACCTGACGAAGTCCGTCTACGCGGCGGTCCTGATCACGATCACGGCGATCTTCGGCTTCACCTTCCCGTTCCTGCCGCGACATCTCACGGTGGCCGCGTTACTGACGATCGGCATCCCCTCGTTCGTGCTCGCGCTCGCCCCCAGCGAGGGGCCGCTCTACCGAGGCAGGCTGCTGAAGGCGCTGGCCGCGTTCGCGGTCCCGGCGGGCATCGGGTGCGCGGTCGCCTCTCTGCTTTCGTTCTTCCTCGTCGACAGCGTCTTCGGTGGTTCGCAGGCCGAGGGGCAGACGGCTGCGACCATGACGCTGATCGTGATCGGACTCTGCTTCATTCTCCTGCTCGAGCGTGGGCCCGGCCGCGAGCACATCACGATCCAGAGCTACATGCTGGCGATGATCGCCGGGCTCGGGGCGCTGCTCGCGTTGATCATGGCGGCCCCGCCCGTCCGCGACTTCTTCGAGCTCGAGCTCCTCACCGCCGGCCAATGGTTCCTGGCCCTGGCCTCGGTCGCTACGGGCCTGCTGGTCGCCGCCGCCGGGTGGCGCCTCCCCTACATCCAGCACCTGGAGGTCGACGGCGAGCCCGAGCCCGACGACGGGGTACCCGCACCGACCCACACGCCCCGGACAGGCGAAACTCAGGCGGTGGATCCCAATGCCTGACGCCCGCGAGCACCGCCGGACGAAGATCGTCGCGACGATCGGCCCGGCCACACGCTCCGTCGAGATGATGCGGGAGCTGATCGGCGCCGGCGCCGACGTCTTCCGCCTGAACTTCTCCCACGGCACCGCCGCCGAGCACGCCGAGAACATCGAGTGGGCACGGGAGGCCGCGAGCCAGTCCGGTCGGGAGATCTGCCTGCTCGGCGACCTGCCCGGGCCGAAGCTGCGGCTCGGCGACATTCCGGGCGGGGCCGTCGAGCTGGTGGAGGGCGCCGAGGTCGACCTCACGGTCGACGGGCGCGAGGGTGAGGGCGACATTCCCGTGGCCTGGTCTGGCCTCCCGGGTGCCGTCCACGAGGACGACCGTGTCTACCTCGCCGACGGCCGCATCCGCCTCCGGGTCGCCGAATCGGGCGAGGGGGCCGTGCGCTGCGAGGTGGAGGCCGGCGGCAGGGTGGCCTCACATCAGGGCCTCAACCTGCCTGGCGCCGAGGTCGATCTTCCCTCCGCGGGCCGCGAGGACCTGGCCTGGGTGGACTTCGCCGATCGAGCATGGCATCGACCTGCTCGCGATCTCGTTCGTCCGCCGCGCCGAGGACATCGCGCCGGTCGAGCGGCGGATCCGCACCTCCGGATCGGATATCCCCGTGATCGCCAAGATCGAGAAGCCCCAGGCCGCGGAGCGCGCCGAGGAGATCGTGAAGGCGGTGACGGCGGGCATCATGGTGGCTCGCGGCGACCTTGGAATCGAGCTCCCGATCGAACAGGTGCCGGCCGTCCAGCGGCATCTCCTGCGCCTCGCCGGCCAACACGCGAAACCCTCGATCACGGCGACGCAGATGCTGGCGTCGATGGTCACCTCCCCCCGCCCGACCCGCGCCGAGGTGAGCGACGTCTCGGCGGCGATCCTCCAGGGCACCGACGCGGTGATGCTCTCCGAGGAGACCGCCGTGGGCGAGTATCCGGTGGAGGCCGTCGCGACGATGGACCGGATCGCGCGGGCCACCGAGCCCGACCTCCGCTACGGCGATTGGCTCTTTAACCGGGTCGCGACCGACGCCTCCGACGTCGCCGGCTCGGTCGCCCGCGCCGCGGTCGGCTCCGTCTACACGCTGGGCCTGGCGGCGATCGTGGTCCCAACTCGCAGCGGCCGCACGGCTCGCCTCGTCTCCTCGCACCGCCCGCGGGTGCCGGTGCTCGCGGTCTCGCCGCGCATCGAGACGGTGCGGCGCCTCCAGCTGCTGTTCGGTGTCCAGACGCAAATCGCGGACGAGTGGGAGGGCCTCACGGTGCTCCTCGACGACTGCGCGCGGCTGGCGAAGGAGGCCGGGGTGGCCCAGTCGGGCGACCTGATCGGCATCACCGCCGGACTGCCGCAGCAGGAGCTGGGCACGAACCTTTTCGAGATCCACCGCGTCCCTTGAGCCCGGTGCTGGTCCGGGCCCCGGCGCCGCTGGCGCTGATGGTCCTGATCTTCTGGCTGTCGGCGCAGTCCGACCCCGGCGCCGACATCGGGGCGCTCGGCCGCATCGCCGCGCACGGCGGCGAGTACTTCCTGCTGACGTTGCTGTGGGCGTGGGCCCTGGCGCCGGCCTCGGCCGGCGCGCCGCCGCGGCGGCCGCGGCGATCGCGTTCGCCTACGCGATCTCCGACGAGGTCCACCAGTTGCTTCGTCGAGGGCCGGGACGCGGACCCATTCGACCTCGTCGTCGACGCCGTCGGGATCGGGCTGGCGCTGGCCTTGCTCAGCCGCCTGCGGCGGCGAGGAGCTTCGCGTCGGAGTCCGACATCCCCGGGATCGGGTCCCCGTCCCAGCTGAGGTCGCCGGCCATCGCGACGAACAGCTCGGCGTGCTCGGAGTGCTTCAACCGCTCCGAGTGCATGAGCGCCAGGAACGAGTAGAGGTTCGGAAGGGTGTCGTGCCAGCCGCGGTCGGAGCCACGGATGTGCATCAGGTCCTGGAGGGTCGAGGGCGCCTGCTTGAAGCCGCCCTCGAATATCCCGCCGAACACGGCCATGTCGAGCTGGATCTCCTCACCGGCCGGCACCGTCTCGCATTCCGCGTCCGCGTCGAGCAAGCCCCCGGCGCCATCTGCGACGAGCTCATCAGCAGGGCGCCGTCGGTCGCCCGCGGGTTGCACTCGACCAGGTAGGGACCGTTCGGCGAGTCGATGAAGTCGAACGACACCTGGCCGGTATAGGAGTCGGCGGCGACGAGCTGCTCGATGACCTCGAGGGTCGGTCCGCCATCGATGGAGCGGAACTGGATCCCGGTCGAGTGCTTCCACTGCCGCGGGATCGCGTAGGCGCAGTGCGCCGTGACCTTGCCGGCGTGCACGGTGCTGTAGGTGCAGAACGTGTCGCCCTCGATGAACTCCTGGACGAGCCAGGGGTTTGTCTCCGTCGGGATGGCAGTCGGAGACGGCGAGCCGCCCGGCAAGCGGCCCCGAGTTGGTGAGCAGGCTCACCCCGCCGCGCGAGAAGGCAGCGCGGGCGAAGTACTCCGGGAACCGCTCGAGGGCCTCGCGCAGCTCCTCGTCCGAGTGGGCGATCACGGTCTGGGCCATCGGCAGGCCCATCCCGGTCGCCACCCGCTCGAAGGTCTCCTTGTCGTGGAGCGGCAGAAGCGTCGCGAACGGGCGAGAAGAAGGGCGTCGCGACCTTCGCGAGCCGCTCCCACTGGGTCGAGAGGTAGAACACCTCCTCGAACGCCGGCACGATCACGTCGACCTTCTGCTCGCCGGCGATCCGCTCGACGTCGTCGATGAACTTCTCGGTCGCGTCGCGAGGCGAGCCGGTGACGAAATGCTCCGTGACGTACCTCGAGTGGCTCCCCGGCGAGAAGCTCCACGCGTCGGCCGCGAGCACCTCGTGCCCCTCCTCGGCGAGCTTGCGGATGATCGCGAGCGCGAACGGCATGCGCGAGCCGGTGACCAGAACCCTCATCTAGGCCTCCTTGGCCGGGATTACGAACTGGGTGACGATCAGGTTGGCGACCAGGCGATCGCCGCAACGCACGCGCGATTGGACTACGTGGGTCGAGCGCCCCGCGTGGAGGTGCTCCGCGGTTGCGATCAGTTCGTCCCCGTCCTTGCCTGCCGCCAGCACGTTCAACTTCATCTCGATCGAGGTGAAGTCCTCGCCCGGCTCCAGCTGCCGGAACGTCTGCCAGCCGGCGACCGAGTCGGCCAGGGCAACGAACGCGCCGGCGTGTACGACGCCGCCCGGGTGCAGGTGGCGCTCGTCGACGAGCATCCTCCCCACCGCTCGCTCATCGGTCAGCTCGATCGGCTCGAGCGCCATGTCGTGCGGGAAGCTCTGGCTGCCCAGGATTCGCTCGCGCAGCAGTTCGAGCGTGAAGCCAGGGTTCATTTCTCTCCTGAGCGACCGGAAAGGCCGAAGTCGCCGAACGGCTCGTCGCGTTCGCGCACGGCCTGCTTGAAGCCCGCCTCGGCCGCGCGCTGTTGGAACGCGAACCCCTCGGGCGTGTGGCGCGCGATCCCGTCCATGAACGTGCTCAGCTGCCTGGGTCTGAAGCAGGCCCTGGGAGAGGATCGCCTGGTTGGCCTGGATCTTGTGCATCACGAGCTGGTTGACCGGGACGCGAGCGACCCGCTCGAGCAGATCCTCGAAGACGCCGTCGACCTCCTCGGCGGGTGCCCAGTCGGTCGCCAGACCCCAGTTCGACCGCCTGGCGGCCGGTCAGGGAGTCCCCGGTGAGCAGCAGCCGCTTGGCCCGGGCAGGCCCGAGGCGATGGACCCACAGCGCCGTCGTCGGGACGCCCCACACGCGGGCCGGCGGGTAGCCGATCTTCGCGTCCTCGGACACGACCAGCAGGTCCGAGCACAGCGCCATGTCGGTGCCGCCCGCCACGCAGAAGCCGT
Organism: uncultured Solirubrobacterales bacterium; assembly: GCA_963729505.1. Classification (GTDB taxonomy): domain Bacteria; phylum Actinomycetota; class Thermoleophilia; order Solirubrobacterales; family 70-9; genus JBDTSW01. Next base: position 160,070 of record CAVSOA010000001.1, on the reverse strand, counting down.
GGACCTTGCAGACGACCGGCTTCTCCGACCAGAAGAGGCTCATGAAGCCGCGGACGTTCCGCGACATCATCTGGAAGTCGACGACCGGGTCCCAGGTGCCTCCCGGGTCGTGGTTTTGCGCCATGACCATCGGGTTGGTCGGCGCGCCCTCGGGCGCCTCCGGATCCCCGGCATCGCCGGCTCCCCTGACCCTCCGCGCTCGCCACGAGGTCGTAGCCCCCGCAGAAGCCCGAGCCGTTTCCGGCCAGGGCGATCACGTGGACCTCGGGATCGAGGTTGGCGCGCTCGACGCAGGCGGCCAGCTCGCGCGGCATCTCGAGGGTGATCCCGTTGCCCCGCTCGGGACGATCGAGCGTGATCCGCGCGATCCGCCCGTCGCGCTCGTAGGTCATCGTCTGAAGCTCGCCGTGCTCAGCCACGGCGACGGCACGCTATCGGCCGACCGCTACCCCGCGCCGTTGACCCGGCTGATGAGCTCGTTGAGCGCCTTCAGCTCGTCGGCGAGCGCCTTGCGCCCCGCCCTCGTGGCGGCCACCCAAGTCCGCGGTCTGCGCCCCTCGAAGCCCTTCTCCACCGACACCAACCCCGCCTCCTCCAGCACCTGGAGGTGTCGCGAGAGGTTGCCGTCGGAGAGGTCGAGCGCGTCCCGCAGGTAAGAGAAGTCCGCGCGCTTCACCTCCTGGAGCACGGCCAGGACCCCCAAGCGCACCCGCTGGTGGACGGTGTCGTCGAGCTTGAGTGACGGATGCGTCATCGCGCTCGCGACGCGACCGCACCGGCGAGGAGGATCGCGCCGCCCAGAAGGGCAGCCCACATCGCGGGCTCCGCCGGCTCGAGCGCCGTCAAGGCGCCGCCGGCGACGAGCATCGCTATCCCAACCCCGGCATCCGGTGCGCTCGACTCGGCGATCCCGATCGCAAGCAGGCCGACCCCGATGGGGAACATCCAGCCGGCCTCGGAGAACGGTTCGGGGGCGAGCCAGCCGATGGCGGTCGCCCCGAGCACCATGGCCCCCACGATCCCGGCCAGCAGGTACTCCTGGCGGTCGACGAGGCCAACCCTCAGCTCGTGCGCCCGGTAGTAGTGCCACGTGATCGCCAGCCCGACCGGGCCCGCGACCAGCCAGTAGAGGCCCTCCGACCCGTCGTCGCCGACTTGGGTGAAGACAGCGCTCAGCATCGTGAGGACGCCGAACACGAGGTAGGGCATCCACCCGGGATCCAGGCGCTCGCGGGTTTCCCCGCGCACCCTCTCGACCTCGCTCAACATCGTCGCGGCAGTCGTGCTGTCGCTCATCTCGCCCTCCTCTTCCGATCCACTTTGCACTGCAAAGCCACGGTATCACAAACTACTTTGCATTGCAAAGCTAACGCAGCCAACACGACCTCAACGCATCGACACGACCTACCCGTGAAGGACTACTAGCGCCGCGCGTCCTTCTCGGCGGTCCAGGTCACCACACCGGAATCGCAGCCCATCGCGTCCCAGTGGTAGAGGGCGGTGCCCTCGGCCTTCTTTCCCTTGATCTTGCCCTTCACGTAGCCGTAGAAGCCGTCGCCCGGACTCAGCGCCTTGAACTTGCCGCTCTTCTTGATCTTCGCCTCGAGGCCGGCGTACTGGCCGGCGCAGGGAGGGGCGATCGTCTCGAAGAAGACCACGTTGACCTTCTTCTTCTTCACGTCCAGCGCCATGTTGGCGCCCTGTGAAGTGTCCCCGGGATAGGCGCCGGTCTGCCAGCTTCCGAAGCCCGAGCTGATCCCGATCGAAAGGCTCACGAGGCCGGCGGCGAAAAGCGCCAGCCCACCGCGCACCGTGCGCTTACGTCCGTGTCCCTCAAGCGGCAAGATCCCTCTTCCCTCGTTGGAGATCGAGGGTACAACCGCGTCGGGGGCAGCGCAAGTGGTGTCCAGCTACCGGGTCGCACCTGAGTCCACCGCGGCGTGGTCGCCGATCAGCCCGCAGGCAGCGCCGATTGCGAACAGCGAGAGGAGCGATGAGGGCGTTAGGCGCCAGCCACTACTGGTCGAGCTGATCGAACTTGCAATCGGCCGGGTCCTTGTCGTCGCGCCAGCGCACGATCTTCGACCCGTGGCGGATGCGGCCCGCGGCGACGTGGTCGAACGTGACCTCCACCACCAGCTCAGGCCGCAGGGAGACCCACTCCAGGTCGCGGTCGGCGGCCCAGCGGCTGGCATCGGCAGAGCCGCGCTCGCCGGTCTCGTAGGGCGCCAGGGTCTCGACGAGATCGCGCTTCTCCTTGGCCTTGAGACCGGAGGTGTGGCCGACGACCCGAAGGTCCTTGCCGTCGTAGAGGCCGAGGATCAGCGAGCCGACGGTGTTCTCCTCCTTGCCGGGCCGCCAGCCGACGATGACCGCGTCGGCGGTACGAAGGCGCTTGACCTTCACGAATCCCTTGCGCTCACCCGGCCGGTAGGGGGCGTCGACCTGCTTCGCGATCACGCCCTCCCCGGACTTGAGCCAGCCCTCGGCGGCGCCCCGCGGGATCGGGGTCGAGCGGCGTCAACTCGACGGAGCCGGCGTCCCCCGCCGAGGCCACCAAAGTCTCCAGCCGCGTGCCTGCGCTCCTGGAACGGGGTCGTCAGCAGCTTCTTCTTGTCGGCGGCCAGCAGGTCGAACGCGCGGAAGCGCGCGGGCGTCTCAGAGGCGAGCATGTTGATGCGCGACTCCGCCGGGTGGATGCGGTTCTGGAGCGCGTCGAAGATCTCGGCCCCGTCGTCGCCCAGGATCACGAGCTCGCCGTCGATGACGTATCGACCCTTGGGGAACTCGAGCTCGGGGAAGTAGCGGATCAGTGGCTTGCCGTTTCGCGACTGGACGAAGATGTCGTCGCCGTCGACGAACGCGATCGCGCGAAAGCCGTCGTACTTCGGCTCATACGTCCACTCCTCGCCCTCGGGCAGCGCCTTTCGCGAGATGGCGAGCTGCGGTTTTATCGGCGGCTTCAGGGGAAGGGCCACCCCGCGATCGTATTGAGCCGGCGCCGGCGGCAGGGCGCCTACGGCAGCTTCGCGGGCTCGGGCTCGGCCGTCTTGTCGCCGACCACGTCGACGGTGCGCTCGTACGAGGCGCGCAGCGACGCCTCGTCGGCCTCGCCCCCCTTGAGCGCATCGCCGACCGGGAGGACCCGGTAGTCGCTGTGATCGGTCCATGTCGGGACGTATCGAGCCCCGGTGACGCGGGCGCCGTCCCCGTCCACCACCAGGTCCAGCAGGGCGATGTAGCCGTCCTGGCTCCCCGCCGCGAGGCCGGTGTCGGCGCCCTGGTTGGAGATGAGGTTGCCCTCCGAGAAGACCACGTACTTGCCGTCCACCTTCACGATCGGCTGGACGATGTGCGGGCCCTGGCCGACGATCGCAGTGATGTCGGGCGACTTCGTGAGCTCCTTCGCGAGCGCCTCCTGGCCCGGCGCCGGGCTCGCTCACGTACTCCGGGCACGAGCTCCGACGCCCAATGCATCTGGACGATCACGGCGTCCGCCCCGGCCTGCTTGGCGCGTTTCGCGTCGTCGAGGATCTGGTCCTTGTCGCAGATGTTCACGATGTACGGCTTGGGAACCGGGATCCCGTTCGTGTCGGTGGTGCAGGCCACGTACCCGACCTTGATCCCGTCGGCCTCCATGATCAGCGGCCTGTCCCGTTCCTTCTGATTCGTGGCCGACCCGGTCGTCTTCACCCCTGCGTCCTCGAGCGCCTTGATCGTCTCGCCGACTCCCTCCTCGCTCTGGTCCAGCGTGTGGTTCGAGGCGGTGTCGCACGCGTCCCACCCTGTCTCGGCGATCCCCTCGGCCAGCTCGGGCGGAGTGTTGAAGATCGGATAGCTGGCCGGGGGGTCGGGCGTCATCGGCACCTCGACGTGGCAGAAGGCCAGGTCGGCGTCCTCGACGTAAGGCTTGAGCTCCGCCAGCATCGGCGCGAAGTCGTAGCCGGAGCCACCGGCCAGCGCCTGGGCCTGGGTGAAGAGCGCGGTGTGGATGAGGAGATCGCCGCTGAACGAAAGGGTCAGCTCGACCGGGTTCTCGTTGAGCTCGTTCGCGCGAAGCTGCGCCGGCGTCAGCGGCGGCTCGGGAGGCTTCCCGGCGTCGGTGATCTTCCCGACGAGGAGGACGAAGAGGACGAGACCCACGCCCAGCGCGACGATGCGCCCCAAGACGCCGGCGCCGGTAGACCGCGGGGGTGGGCCGTCTGGCCGCGGCCCTGGCGCGCTCGGTGCGTCACCCCCGGGATTCAAGCAGCGACGCTGGGGTACGCTGCGGCCGTGGAGGCCGCGACCAAGCCGGAGGCTCGAGGAGAAGCCCGAGCGCTCGGCCTCGTCATTCGCGAAGTCGCTCTTCATGGGCGAGATCCACGAGGAGCTCGTCTTCCCCTGGCCGTCGCCCGACCCGTCCGAGCAGGAGCGGATCCGCGGGCTGAACGCCGCCGCTCGCGAGATCGGCTCGCGCATGGACCACCGCGCCGATCGAGGAGAAGCGCTGGATCGGCGACGACGTGATCCGTGACCTCGGCGAGGCGGGGCTCGCCGGCCTGTACGTGGACGAGAAGTACGGCGGCCAGGGCCTCTCGCAGACCGGCTACGCCCGGGTGTTCGAGACCTTCGCCCAGATCGACGCGACGCTCTCGATCGTGATGGGCGTGCACCAGTCGATCGGCTTCAAGGGCATCCACATGTTCGGGACCGACTCAGCAGAAGGAGCGGTTCCTCCCGGACCTCGCCAGCGCGAAGAAGCTCGCCGGCTTCGCGCTGACCGAGCCCGAGGCGGGCTCCGACGCCTACGGGATCCAATCCCGCGCGGTCCAGCAGCCGGACGGCTCGTGGGTGCTGAACGGCGAGAAGCGCTACATCGGCAACGGTTCCAAGGGCGACGTCTTCACCGCGTTCGCGCGCTGCGAGGTGGACGGCAAGGACCGCCACATCGCGCTGATCCTCGAGAAGGGGATGAAGGGCTTCGAGGTGGGAGAGCGCTTCGACACCATGGGCCTGCGCGGCAACGACCTGCGCCGCCTCTACTTCAAGGACGTCAAGGTGCCCGCCGAGAACGTGCTCGGAGAGCCCGGCGAGGGGTTCCGCATCGCGATGCAGATCCTGAACAACGGGCGCATCGGCCTCGGGACCGGGCTCGGTTGGCGCCGCCAAGAAGCTCCTCGACCTCTCGATCGACCACGTCAAGGAGCGCCGCCAGTTCGACCGGCCCATCGCCGACTTCGAGCTGGTCCAGGACAAGATCGGCTGGATGACCTCCTACCTGTTCGGGCTCGAGTCCATGTGCTACCTGACCTGCGGGCTCGTCGACAACGGGATCGAGGACTACTCGCTCGAGTCGGCGATCTGCAAGGTGTCCGGGACGGAGTTCCTCTGGTATGCCGCGAACCGGGCGATGCAGCTCGCGGGCGGCATGGGCTACATGAAGGACGAGCCCTACGAGAAGGTGCTGCGCGACATCCGGATCTTCCCGATCTTCGAGGGCGCCAACGACGTGATGCGGGCGTTCGTCTCCCTCTCGGGGATGAAGCCGGTGGGCGAGAAGCTCTCCGAGTTCGGAGAGATCGGCCTGGGCGATCCGATCGGCTCGATCGGCGTGCTCGCCGACTACGTCGGCTCGCGGATCTCCAACCGCGTGAGCCCGGACAAGATCACGCAGGCCCACCCGGAGCTCAAGGAGCACGCCGAGGCTGTCTCCGAACAGGTTCATCAGCTGCGCGACGTCACCGAGTCGCTGCTGCGCGAGCACCGCGGCGAGATCATGGAGCGCCAGTTCCAGCAGAAGCGCCTCTACACGGCGGTCTCGCGACATCCTCGCCCAGGTTGCGGTCCTCTCCCGCGTTACGCAGCATCTTCGAGGACCAGGGCGTCGAGCCCTCCGGGCAGGAGCGCTACATCGCCGACACGTTCTGCACCCGCGCCGCGGAGCGGCGCGTGAACTCCGCGTTCCGGCAGATCGAGTCGAACGACGACGAGCGCATGGCGGCGATCGCCAAGCTCGCCTACAAGCGCGGCGAGTACGGCTACGCGCTGTTCGAGGACTGACTACTCCGCAGGCGGCGCCGCCTGGGAGTAGTGTGAAGGGCGAACGGGGAGACGCCACGGAAGGAGCCCTATGGCCGCCACCAAAGCGACATCGGGACCGAAGCTACCCCGCCGGATCTTCGCCCAGGCCTCGCCCATCTCGGAGGGCGGGACCTCGATGTTTGCCGGCTCGAAGGCGATCACCGCCAAGTCGGTTGCGGAGTTCCGATCCGACCCGCGGGTAATCACCCGCGCCAAGGACCGCCTCCGCCGAGCTGGATTCGAGATCCTCGCCTCGAACCGGCTCACGATCAACATCGCCGGCTCGGCCACCACCTATCAGCGCGCCTTCGGGAGAAGGCTCAAAGCCGTCGAGCGCGAGGTGCTGAAGGAACGTCGCGAACGCGGACCGGTGACTTTCATCGAGGTCGAGGAGACGCCGGTCCCAGGGCTGATCGATACCTCCGAGAGCAGCCTCGCGGATGTCGTCGAAGGGGTCGCAATCGAGGAGCCTGCCGTCCTCTTCGCCACCCCTCGCCCGGAGCCGTTTCCGCCCAAGGTCGACTACTGGCACCTCGAGGTGCCTGCCGACGTCTCGCTGGGGCTGAACGCCGACGTCGTCCACCGCGACGGCATCACCGGCAGCGGCGTCAAGGTCGTGATGACGGACACCGGCTGGTTCCGTCACCCCTACTTCCAGAAGCGCGGCTACCGAGCCGCCAACCCGCTTCTGGGCCCAGGCGCGACGAGGCCCGAGAAGGACGAGGTCGGCCACGGCACCGGTGAATCCGCGAACGCGTTCGCCGCCGCACCCGATATCGAGTTCCGGATGGTGAAGAACGGCTTCGCCAACCTCACCGGTGGATTCAACGCCGCCGTCGGCCTGGCCCCCGACGTCATCAGCTGTAGCTGGGGCTACGACCTCCGCAACGGGCCGCTCTCAGCCGCGAACCAGGCGCTGGCCGCCTCCGTCGCGCAGGCGGTCTCGGACGGGATCGTGGTGGTTTTCTCGGCCGGCAACGGGCACTACGGGTTCCCCGGTCAGCACCCGGACGTGATCTCGGCCGGCGGCGTGTACATGGATCCCGCAGGCAAGCTACGGGCCTCGAACTACTCCAGTGGGTTCGAGAGCAGGATCTACTCCGGAAGGAAGGTCCCGGACGTGTGCGGGCTCGTCGGCCAGGTGCCGGCGGCCGCGTACATCATGCTCCCGCTCGAGCCGGGCGACGAGATCGACGCGACCTCCTACGGCGGCCAGCACCCGCAGCGGGACGAGACCAAGCGCGACGACGGCTGGGCCGCCTTCTCAGGCACGTCGGCGGCGGCGCCTCAGATCGCGGGCGTCGTCGCCCTGATCAAGGAGGCGTGCCCAGCGCTGACGCCCGCCGAGGTCAGGGACGTCCTCCGCCGAACCGCCCGCGACGTCACGGAGGGCACCAACGCCCATCGCGAGCAGGCGGGGCCAGGGCGGGACCTCGCCACCGGTGCGGGGCTCGTTGACGCTGAGGCGGCCGTGCGATCGGCAAAGCGCCGCTGCGGCCCATAGCTCGATGGCCGCCGGCGAGGAGCCGCTCTCGGCACAGGTGATCATGCGCGACCCCGGGGCGGCGGATGCCGTTGCGGAGTTCCTTGGCTCAACCGGCCTCCAGACCGGACCGATGGTTGGCACGAGCTTCGCGGTCACCGGCACGCGAGGCGCCTTCGAGACAACGCTGGGCTCGGAGGCCGCCGAGCTCGCCGACACCGGGGAGCCGGCCGAGTTATCGCTCGCCCGCCTACCCGCCTCCCTCGCGGCCGCGGTCGAGACGATCGCCGTTCAGGGGCCCCCCGACTTCGGGCCGACAGCCCACTGACCTGTCATAGGATCCGTCCAACTTACGGTCCAACCGGCTGTGGGGGAACCGACCTAGGAGGACCGATGCGAATTGGCAAGTGGATGCTCGCCCTGATCGCGCTGCTGGCCTGCGGGCTGATTGCCGCGGGCTGTGGCGACGATGACGACAGCTCGAGCAGCTCGAGCTCGACCACCAGCACCAGCAGCGATTCCGGCAGCTCCGGCAGCTCATCCGAGGACGTGCTCAAGGCATGTCAGGACGCGATTGCCGGCACCGCGGCCGAAGCCGCCGGCGAGCAGGGCTGCCAGGCTGCGGCTGACGCATTCGCGAAGTGCGCCGAGGAGGCCGACAAGCTCAGCGACAGCGCCGCCAAGGACACCGCCGTGCAGGCGTGCCAGAAGACGGCTGACGCGGCCGTCGCCGCGCTTAAGTCCGGAGGCTCAGGAACCCGGGCCCTCCGGCCCGGACGCATCGCGCACGCCGGGCGCTCCCTGAGAAGGGGGCGCCCGGCCCGCGCGGGCTGCGCGCCACTCGCGAAAGCGAGTGACGCCCTTCTGGATCCGAGTCGCCAGGAGCCAGACCAACAGGCCGCCGCTCACCAGCAGCACGACGGCGAGGATCGCCGCCAGGACCGGCTCCTTGAGCGCGAAGACCACGACCAGAGCGACCATCGCGTCCTCGGCCAGGCTGACGATGATGTTCGACGCCGGCTCCGGCGAGAAGTTGATCCCCAGGCGCAGGGACGCCTTGATCGAGTGGCTCGCCAGGGCGACGGTGCCCGTGCCACCGGTCGCGACAACCTCCTCGAAGCCGCTGATATCGGCGTCGGTGCCGAACGCCCAGCCGATGGCGCCGCCGATCACGGGCCGGATGAACGTGTGGATGGCGTCCCATGCCGTGTCCAGCATCGGCACCTTGTCGGTGACGAACTCGATCAGGAACATCACCGACGACAGGACGATGATCGGGTAGCTCTCGAGCTGGTCGGGCACCTCGCCGACGCCGGCCCGACCGAGGAGCCCCAGCAGCGCCAGCGTTCCGTACGCGTTGACGCCTGAGGCCCAGCCGGTGCTCAGCAGCGTGGCGCCGAGGTCCAAGGCGGGCTCAGGCGGCGGTCGAGGGCGAAGCGGATCGCCGAAGAAGTCGAGCATGTGCGGCAGCGGCCTCGCGGGTCGAGCGACGGCGAGCGCGAGCTCGACCGCGCCGCTCGCGCAGCAGCGTCGCCGAGCACCGCCTTGCCGAGCAAGCAGCGCGAGGCCGCGCCCGGGGCAGCCCTGCGGGCCGCGGCTGAAGTGGTTGAACGACCAGTCCTCGGCCGGCGTCGCCCTCGGTCCAGCGCTCGGGCGCGAAGCGGTCGGCGTACTCGTAGCGGTCGCGGTCGCGGTGCAGGAACGTGTTCGAGATCAGCACCTGGGTGCCCGGCGGGGACGGTCGCGCCGTCCCAGTCGGTGTCGGCGAGCGTCACGCGCGAGAGCATCGTCGTCGTCGGCCACAGCCGCATCGCCTCCTGGAGGCAGCGCCTCGAGGTACGGCGAGGCCCGCGACCGCCGGCCGTCGAGCTCGGCCATCGACCTCGGCGCGCTGGCGCGGGTGGGCTGGCGATCAGCGCCAGCGCCCGGAAGGCGTTGATCGCGAGCGTGTCGCCGGTGGCGAACAGCCAGTGCGGGATCTGGCCCGGCGGGCTCGGTCTCGGCGTCGGCCGGCGCCTCGGCGAACAGGCTCGACGAGGCTCCCCTCTCGGCGGCCGCGACGTAGTCGCTCGAGCCGCGCGATGAAGCGCCGGGTAGCGCTCCGACGGCTCGCCCGGCATCCCGTTGGCCTCGGACATCAGCTCGGCGAGCAGCTCGCTGACAGCTCCTCGTCGTCGCGCGCGCGCGTCGCCGAGGACGACGCGGCGGGTGATCCGCCGGAACGCGGCGTTCCACGGCGTCCCAGTCGAGCTCGCCGCCGTCGCTCGCGCTCGGCGAGCAGCGCCTCGGCCTCCTCGCGCGCGACGGCGGCGAAGCGCTCGCGCGAAGCCGGTGCGCGGCCTGCCGGTGTCGAGCACCGCCTCGGTGAAGCGCGCGGCGGTTTCGCCACGGCTCGCCGCGCGAGATCGTCAGCGCGTCGGGCTGGAAGTGCGACCATGCCCGTCGCGCTTGGCCTTCGGGTCGGAGGCGAACGGGTCGGGCGAGCCCTCGAGCGCGCGGTGGACGTCGGCCGGCGTGAGCAGCAGCAGCGCCCGGTCGCGGACGACCCGCACCCAGACCGGGCCCGCCGCCGTGGCTGCGGCGCATGCCCGCGAGCAGGCCGACCGCCTGGCCGTCGACGTTCGGCCCGGGTCGCCGCGGCGACCGCCGCGCGGCGGCGGCGGAAGATGCCCTGGACGCGCGTTCGGGACGACCACGAGCGCGTTGAAGCGCGCGTTCTCGAGCAGCGAGGCGCTCGGGAGCTCGCTCACGCGCGCAGCTCGCTCAGCGCGAGCTTGCGCCAGGGCGCGAACGCGTTCTCGCACGCCCTCGAGCGCCGGCGCCAGCTCGGGGTGGTGGCGCAGCAGCACGTCGACCATCGTGTTGTCCTCGACCCAGTCGATGCCCCTCGGGCGTGTAGACGTCGGGCGAGTAGTCGTTGGTGAAGAAGCGGTCCGACTCGCAGCCGCCGCGACGCCATCAGGATGAAGATCCGGAACGCCGTGTCGCTGAAGCCGAAGCCCGGCGGCAGCGGCTCGGCGAGCATCCCGACCTGGAGGTCGACCCGGTCGATGTCGCCGTCGTAGACGTCGTCGGATCTCGCTCGCCCAGCTCGGGGTTGTCGGTGAGGTCCTCGAACTTCTCGATCCGCGCGCTTGCGCAGCTTCTCGCGGAAGTCGTTGTAGCGCGCGCACGCCGCGCTCGCGGTCGCGCAGGATGTCGATCGTCCCGAGGTCGACCCGGTCGCCGTTCAGCCGCACGTGGTTCGAGAGCGCCCGCGGGTGGTTGTGCAGCGTGATCGCGCCCGGGTTGGCGACGCCGAACGAGTAGAGGAGGTTCGACAGCCCGTACTCGTCGATCGTCGGCCGCGTGCCGTGGCCCTGGATCGGGTCGAAGTCGGTCTCGGCGATCAGCTCGCCGTTGCGGTGGTCGCGGATCTCGTAGTCGTCGGGCAGCAGCGGGTGCAGCCGGTAGACGGAGACGAACTCCTCGGTGATCGAGTACGGCGCCGCGTGGTGCGCCTGGTCGGAGCCGACGATGCCGCCGATCATCTCGGTGCCGACGTGGCCGAACTTCTGGCGCACCCAGCGCGGCAGGACGCCGTACCAGTTGGCGTGCATCGCCCGCTCGAGCACCGGGTTGGCGAGGATCCCCGGCGTCCACTCGACCGTGTGGATCTTCGCCATCAGCGCCGAGTTGACGAGCCGCGCGGTGAGGAACAGCCGCTCGTCGTCCCAGGTCGGGTAGCGAGCCCTTGAGGTGGTCGCAGATCGCGTTGTGCTCCTTGACGAACAGCGTGTGAGCAGCGAGAGGCCGATCCAGTAGTTGTCGGAGAAGCCGGTGAGGTCGACGCCGTCGAGCTTCGTCGTCGGTCTCGTTCGGGAGCCGGCCGTCCTCGATCGCCATCTTGCCGTCCTCGCCCGCGCGCAGCTCGCGGTTGCGCTCCTCGGTCGAGCCGTAGATCTGCGAGCCGTCCCACCAGTGGGTGACCGTGTTGACGTAGGTCGGCGGCAGGCCGCTCGTTCCAGGTCCGGGTGCGGTCGGGGCTGCGTCGCGCTTGACCTTCATCGGCGTCGCCCTCGGGCCACTCGTCGTCCTCGGCGAGCGGCACGTCGATGAACTCGTCGGGGTCGTTCTCGCCGTGGCCGAACCAGTCGTGGTTCTCGAACTGGATCCAGCAGGCGGCGAGCACGTTGAGGCTCGTCGCCGGCTTGAACGCGTCGCGGTGCAGCAGCGCGCGTGCGCGACCTCGCGCGGGCTCGGCTCCATCAGCTGCTCGGCATCGGCTCGGGCGCGGTCGCGTCGGTCGGGCGCGTTGCGGCCGAAGCGGGTGCCGACCTTGCCCATCTCGGGGTCGTTCGGGTCCTGGTGCGAGCCGTCGTAGGTGCGGTACTTGGGCAGCTCGCTCGGGCGGCGACCGCGGCCGCCGTTCGCGCGGCGCTCGGTGTCGTAGAGGTTGCGACTCGCGCAGGTCGTCGCGGTAGGCGCGCAGGTTCAGCAGCGCCACGCGGCGTCGGCAGGTTCCACCAGTCGGGCACGCGGTTGACCTGGCGGAAGACGGTCGAGTTGACGCGCGAGAAGGCGCCCTCGATCGTGCCCATCACGTCCATCGGCTCCTCTCTTCGCTCGCGCGAGAGAAGCCCTCGACTCTAGCGGCGTAGGGCAGGTCCAGCCCTAGCCGACCCGCTCGACGACCATCGCCTCGCCCTGGCCGCCGGCGACGCACATCGTCTCGAGCCCGACCGTCGTGGTCGTCGGTCTCCATCACGTTCAGGAGCGTGGTCATGATCCGCGCGCCGGTCATCCCGAAGGGGTGGCCGAGGGCGATCGCCCCGCCGTGCGTGTTCAGCTTCTCGAGCGGGATGTCGCACTCGTCCATGATCGGGATCACCTGGGCGGCGAACGCCTCGTTGAGCTCGACCGCGCCGACGTCGTCCATCGACATCCCGGTGCGCTCGAGCACCTTCTTGATCGCGCCGATCGGGGCGACGCCCATGTACTCGGGCTCGTTGCCCCAGGTGGCCGCGCTCAGGATCTTCGCCCGCGGCGTGAGCCCCAGCTCCTTCGGCCTTCGTGTCGGACATGACCAGCACCGCCGCGGCGCCGTCGTTGAGCGGGCACGAGTTGCCGGCCGTGACGCCGCCGCCGCCGAACGCCTCGTCGAGCTGGGAGAGCTTCTCGAGCGTCGAGGACGCGCGGGGTCCGTCGTCCTTGGCGACCTCGTTGCCCTCGTGGTCCTTCACCGGAACGATCTCGCGGTCGAAGAAGCCGTCCTCCTGCGAGGCGACGGCCAGCTCCTGCGAGCGCTGCGCGTACTTGTCCATGTCGGAGCGCGAGACCTCGTAGTGCTTGGCGACGTTGACCGCCGTCAGGCCCATGTCGATGTAGGCGTTGGGCTGGCCGTTCTCGCCGATCAGGTTCTCGTTGCGGTCGGCGACGCGGGCGGGCTCGGTGCGCCTCGTTGAAGCGCGAGACGAACTCGACGCCGGCGGCGATGTAGACGTCGCCCTCGCCGGCCTTGACCGCGTTCGCCGCGTGGCGGATCGCGTCGAGGGAGGAGGCGCAGTAGCGGGAGATCGTGGTGCCGGTCGTCTCCTGCGGTGAGCTTCTCGGAGAGCAGCACGATGATCCGGGCGATGTTGAAGCCCTGAAGGCCCTGCGGCATGCCGCAGCCGCAGTAGACGTCCTCGACGAGCTTGGGGTCGACGTCGGGGTTTCGCTCGAGCAGCTGGTCGACCACGTAGGCGGCCGTCTCCTCGGGGCGAAGCTGGGCGAGCGAGCCCTTGAAGGCGCGCCCGATCGGGCTGCGGACGGCGTCGACGATCACGGCTTCCGGCATCTGGTTCAGGTTCTCCTTGAGTTCGGGAGGGAAGAGCGGGGCGGCACCTTAGAGAAGCGCATGCGCGGGCGGGTCATCCGACCGCTGGAACGTAGAACGACCCGCGCACGCGGCTCACTACGCTCACGGCCGTGACCGACGAAGCGGACGCCGCCGAGCACCGAGCTGCCGCCCGAGCGGGTCGCCGAGCTGCGCGACGCGGCGAGGCGGAGCTGATCGACGTGCGCACGGACCACGAGTGGGAGGCCGGGCGCCTCGCCGGCGCGCGCCACGTCGAGGTCAACGAGCTGACCGCGCAGGCGGATTCGATCCCCAAGGACCGCCCGGTGGTCTTCTACTGCCGCGGCGGGAACCGCTCCGGGCATGGCCGCGCAGGCCTTCAGCGAGGCCGGCTGGGACGCCCACAACATGGCCGGCGGGATCAGCGCCTGGGTCGAGGCGGGGCTGCCGCTCGAGCCCGAGGACGGGTCGGTCGCAGAGGGCCGCCCACCCGAGGCCTGAACCTCACCGCGGGCTCCAGCGGTCGCGCTACCCTGCCCGCCGATGGAAGCCACCCCTCCGCAGCCGCCGCAGGAGCCCGCCCGCCGGCGAGCAGCCCGTCGCCCGCCGGCGAACGAGCCCAAGTCGCCCGGCCCGCGGACGGCCGAGCAGGCGGGCATCGCCACGCACGCGACCGATCCGCACGAGCGCATCGACGGCCTGCGCGCCTGGCTCGCCCAGGTCGACCGCAAGCTCGGGGTGCGCACCTACGCGTTCGCCGCCGCCTCCGTGCTGGCGCTGGCCGCAGCGGCGGTCGCGATCGTCTTCGCCCTCCAGCTTCAGGAGGACTCGGCGACCAAGGACGACCTCGACGACCTCCGCGCGCCAGCTCGGCACCGTCTCCGAGGAGGCGTCGCAGGCCGCCGCAGGACGACGTCGAGTCGCTCAGCGACCGCCTCGACACCCTCGAGAGCGAGGTCGCCGCGCTCCAGCGACGACCAGGCGACCACCAACGACGAGCTCCAGGTCGTCCAGGACGACATCGAGGACCTGCGCACCGACATCGCGAACCTCGAGTCCGTCCCGACCGACATCGCTCGTCCGACACGGACGGCGACTCGGGCGGGACCGACTCGCCCTAGCCGGCCGTCAGGGCCGCAGCCGCGGCCTTCCGGTCGCCCTTGCGCGCCGCGACCGGGCTCGTGCCCGACGACGCGCGCCTCCCGGTCAGATCCCGCTCGAGCTCGTCGAGGGCGTCGCGGAGGACCTTCACGCGGTCGGCGATGGCGTCCGCCGCGTCGGCGGCGAGCGCCGCCTCCGCCCTCGACACCGCCGGCCTCGAGGTCCGTCGTCGCGCGGGCGCGGATCACGCTCGCGCTGTCTCGCTCTCGCGCACCTCCTCCATCGAGTTGATGATGATCGCGAGCAGGATGTTGATCACCAGGAACGAGGCGATCAGGATGTAGGTGACGAAGAAGATCCACGACGCCGGGTGGACCGCCTGGCCGGCGTCCAGGTAGGTGGGCCAGTTCTCGAGGGTGAGCATCACGAAGAGGCTCAGCATCGCCTGGCCGATGTTCCCCCACTCGCTCGGGATCTGCTCGTGGAACAGGATCCAGCCGACCATCCCGTAGACGAACATGAGCATCAGCATCAGGACCACGAGGCTGCCGATCGGCGGCAGGCTGCGCACCATCGCCCGCACGATCCCGCGCAGGTCCGGGAAGCACGGTGACGAGGCGGAGCACCCGCAGCAGCCGGGCCAGCCGCAGCAGGGTGGCGTTCTGGCGCAGGCCGGGCGCGAACGCGGCGGTGATGACCACGAAGTCGAAGACGTTCCAGCCGTCCTTGAAGAAGTCCTGCGGCCGGCTCCCGTAGGCGAGGATCCGGATCGATCAGCTCGACCACGAAGATGCTGATGAAGATGCTGTCGAGGACGGTCGAGCAGCGAGCCGATCGTCGCTATCGATCGCCTCGTAGGTGCCAAGCCCGAGCGTCGACCGCGTTGGCGACGATCACGACCGAGATGAAGCCCTGGAAGCGCGCGCTGTCGGCGATCCGCGCGCAGGTTCTGGCGATCGGCCCCACTACGGCGCGGCATCCTCGCACGTCCAGGCAGCCGCTGCCAACGCGCGACGGCACGTTAGTGCACAATTCGCACGCAGGTTTCTTGCGTGCGTCCGCCGCAGGCACTACCGTCGCCTGCAGGTTCAGTCACCCGAGCACCGAGAGGAGTGCGTGCACATGCCCGAGGGCTACTGCGTGAAGGAACGTAAGAAGGTCGAGATCCAAGGACCCGCAGCAGGTGACCATGAAGAACGGTCGCCCGGCGATCCAGGGCACGTGCCCGGATTGCGGGACGAAGATCTTCAAGATCGGGAAGCTCGACTAGGAGCTCCCGTCCGAAGCCTCGGGCGGCCGCCGGCCCGGCAGCGGTCGGCGGCACCCGGTCTCGTAGCTCGGCGACCAGTCGCGTCGCCAGCAGCTGCGGGTCCTCGCCGATCGCGGGTTACCCGCCGCTCGGCTCGAAGAACTCGATGTTCACGCGTGGGCGCCGCGGGAAACGCTCGTATCGGTTGAACTCCTAGGCCGCGTGGGGAGTAATACGGGGGTAGTGGCGATCTCGCCGGACACCCCTGTGCCCGCCGGACGACGCCCGGGGACCGAGCCGGACTGGCTCGTCGAGGCCTACCGGGCGCACGCGGGCGAGCTGCGAGGCTTCGCCGCGCGGGCGCTTCAGGACGACGCTCTCGCGGAGGACGCCGTGCAGGAGACGTTTGTTCGCGCGTGGCGCTTTCGCCGCCGCTTCGACGCAAAGCGCGGCTCCCTGCGCTCGTGGCTTTTCGCGATCGAGCGCAACGTGATCGCCGACGCCGGCCGTTCCCGAGCCAAAGCCGCCACGCCCTCGGACGCAGAGGCCGAGGGCTCGGATTCACTCGAACGCCAGCTGCTCGCCTGGCAGGTGGAGGAGGCGCTGCGGCGCATCGGCGACGACCACCGCCGGGCGCTGCTCGAGGTCAAGCTGCGCGGGCGCGGCTACGACGAGGTTGCCGCCGAGCTCGGGATCCCGGTCGGCACGCTCAAGAGCCGCGTCTACTACGGACTCCGGGCGCTCCGCAACGTCCTTCAGGAGATGGGCCTTCATGAGTGAGCCCTGCCCCAACCGGCTCGCGGCGATCGGCGCCCTTGCCGTCGGGCGGATCGACGCCGCGGAGGAGATCGAGCTGCGAACGCATGCCGCGACCTGCGAGGCCTGCGCCCGCGAGATCGCTGCCCTCGCCCAGACCACCTCCCTGCTCGAGCTGGCCGATCCGGATCGCGTGGAGGCCCGCCTCCCGGAGCCGGACACCGCCGAGTTCGAGCGCCTGTCGTCGCGACTGGCCGGGGAGCGCCGCACACGCCGCCGGCGGGGGATCGCCGCGGTGGCCGCCACCGCGCTGGCCACGGGCGCGGCTGCCGTGCTGCTCCTGGGAGGCAGCGATGCCGACAGCGTCCAGCGCGTGGTGTTCGACACCGGCGACCCGAGCATCGGCCTGACCGCCGATCTGACCGACAAGCGGTTCGGCACGGAGGTCGAGGTCTACGTGCGCGGGATCGACGAGGGCACGCACTGCGAGGTCTGGCTCCGCGGCGAGGACGGCCGGCGCGAGTCAGCCGGGTCGTTCGTCTACCGCTACGGACACGACTCGGACAACGCCGCGCTCGTCGCCGCAATCGACCGGCCCTCGGTGGCGGCCGTCGAGATCAGGGCGGGGCCGCGGAAATTCGTATCGCCCGTGGATTCGGGCGCGGGGGAATCCATCGAGTGACCACCACAAGGAGGACAGAGTGCCAGTGACCCTGAAGGCAATCGCAGGCATCGCGCTCGTGACCGCGGCGCTTGGCGTGGCGGGCTGCGGCGATGACGACGAGTCGACGTCGGCCTCGACGTCATCGACAACCGAATCGGTGGAAGAATGCGTCCGTGGCCGCCTCGCAGAAGCCGCTCGAGTTGATCCTCGCCCGCAACCTGCTGACGAGCATCTCCACCCCGGCGTTCCTGCTCGACGAGAACTCGCACCTCGTCTTCTACAACGAGTCGGCTGGAGCGCTGCTCGGGATCTCCTTCGAGGAGACCGGCCGCATGGACCCGCAGGAATGGACCGGCAGCTTCGGGCCCGTTCGACGAGGACGGCAACCCGATCTCGATCGACGCAGCTGGACATCACCAGCGCGCTCCGTCGACGGCCGTCCGGCCCATTCCCGTTTCTGCATCCGCTCCGCCAAGGGCGAGCGAGCACGGGATCGAGGCGGCGGCCTTCCCCATCATCGCCTCCGAGCAGGGCGCCTCGGGCGCGATGATCTTCTTCTGGCCGCTCGAGGAGAACGGGGCCGGCGCGTGAAGGTCAAGGTCTGGGGAGCGCGCGGATCGGTCCCGGCCCCGGGCCCGCAGATGAACCGCTACGGGGGCAACACCTCGTGCGTCCAGGTCACGCTCGACGGCGGTGAGGAGCTGATCCTCGACGCCGGCACCGGCATCCGCAACCTGGGGCTGAACCTGCTGAACGACCCCAAGGTGAACATCCTGCTCACCCACCTGCACCTGGACCACATCCAGGGGCTGATGTTCTTCCCGCCCTGCTTCCAGGAGGAGTCCTCGATCACGATCTGGGGGCCCGGCCTCGCCCGAGGCCTCGCTCGAGGACCGGATCGCCCGCTACATCTCGGCGCCGCTCTCGCCGGTCGAGGTCCGCGAGCTGCCCTGCGACGTCTCGTTCCGCGACACGCCCGCCCACCGAGTGGACGATCGGCACGGCCACGGTGCGGGCCGAGGCTGTCACCCACCGCGGGCCGACGCTGGGCTACCGGATCACCGAGGGCGACTCGTCCGTCTGTTACATCCCCGACCACGAGCCGGCGCTGGGTGCGTCGCTCGAGGATCTCGACCCCGAGTGGATCTCGGGCTTCGACCTCGCCTGCGAGGCCGACCTCCTGATCCACGACTGCCAGTACGCGGACGACGAGTACCCGCGAGCACGTCGGCTGGGGCCACTCGGCGCTCGGCGACACCCTCACGTTCGCGCGCCGCGTCGAGGCCAGGCGGCTGCTGCTCTTCCACCATGATCCCGCTCCACGACGACGAGTACCTCGACGGGCTCGGCGCCGAGGCGGCCAGGCGCTACGCCGAGGCCGGCGGGCAACGCCGGAGCGATCTCGATGGCGCAGGGAGGGGCGGAGCTCCACGTGACCTCCGACGCCTCCCTCAGGCACGGGCCGCGACCGCTCGTACAACCGCGTCGCCGAAGTCTCGACACGCGGATAAAGACCGCAAACAAGCTCGGCCCTACGGTCGTCGCATCCCTGGAACCTGCGACCGCGGGTGGTGATCCGCCGGTGGGCAAGGAGTGTGTAGACGGATGAGACGAAAGTACGGCAGCGCGCTGCTGCTGATGGCAGCGCTGGCCGCGATGATGGCGATCCCGGGCTCGGCGCTTCGCCGACTCGGCGGATCTCGACATCGGCGCTCGCCGGCGAGCTGAGCAACACGGTCGGGATCAACTCCATGTGGGTGATCTTCGCCGGCTGCCTCGTGATGTTCATGCAGGCGGGTTCGCCTTCCTGGAGATCGGGTTCTCGCGAGGCAAGAACGCGGGAACGATCGTGGCCAAGATCCTGATGAACTTCTCGATCGCGGCGCTCGCCTGGTGGGCGTGCGGATTCGCGCTGGCGTTCGGCGCCGGCGAGATCATCGGCCACTCGGGAGGGTTCTTCCTCACGGATCTCGGGCCGCTGGCAGCAACCGCCGACGGCGTAACGACGTTCCGCCCGGACTTCCCCGTGATGTCGCTCTCCGACGCGACGATCGAGTCGAAGTTCTTCTTCCAGTTCGTGTTCTGCGCGGTCTCGCTGGCGATCGTCTGGGGCACCACCCTGGAGCGCATCAAGTTCGGCGTGTACGCCATCTACGCGATCGTGTTCGCCGCGGTGATCTACCCGCTGGGCGCCCACTGGGTGTTCGGCGGCGGCTTCCTGCAGACGGGCGACTGGCTCGGAACCGGGATCGTCGGCATGCAGGACTTCGCGGGCTCCACCGCGGTCCACCTGATCGGCGCCACCGGCGCCCTGGCGGCCCTGCTGCTGCTGGGCGCGCGGCGCGGAAAGTACGGGAGGACGGCAAGCCCAGGGCGATCCCGGGGCACAGCATGCCCCTGTTCGGGCTGGGCGTCCTGATCCTGTGGCTCGGCTGGTTCGGGTTCAACCCGGGCTCGACGCTGAATGCGCTGGACGGCCGGTTCCCGGAGATCCTGCTGATCACGAACCTGGCCGCCGCCGCGGGCGTGCTTGACCGCGATCGCCACGGCCAAGTGCAAGAGCGGGTCGATCGACATCGGCATGGCCGGCAACGGCGCGATCGCCGGACTGGTCGCGATCACCGCGCCCTCGGGTTACGTCGAGCCGTGGGCAGCGCCGATCATCGGCGCGGTCGCCGGGGTCATCGTGGTGGTCGGTGTCTACGCGATCGACAAGCTCATCGACGACCCGGTCGGCGCGCTGTCGGCGCACGGTCTGGCCGGCATCTGGGGCACGATCTCGCGTGCGGTCTGTTCACCGCCCCGCGGCTCGCCCAGTACAACGCCTTCGGCGATCCCAAGGGCGGCCTGTTCTACTCGGGCAGCTTCGACCAGCTGATCGCTCAGGTCGGTCGGCGTGGTCATCGCGTTCTCGTTCGTGTTCACGATGAGCTTCGCGACGTTCTGGGCGATCAAGAAGATCGTACGGGCTGCGTGTCACGCCCGAGGAGGAGGACGCCGGACTGGACATCTCCGAGCACGGCATGTATGGCTACCCGGAGCAGTTCATCCCGAACGAGGAGTACCCGGGTGGAGGCGCTGGCTGGGGCCAACCAGCCGGCCATTCGGCGCCACGGCTCCGGCTCCGGTGACCCAGATGAGAGGCGAGGGTCCGCCGCCGCTGGCGCACCGACACCCTCGCAGGCCTAGGGAGGAGGTGAGCCAGATGAAGAAGATCGAAGCGTTCATCCGCCACGAGGCGTTCGAGCCGATCCGGGCCGAGCTGCTCGACAAGGGGTTCCCCTCACTGTCGATCAGCGAGGTGAAGGGATCGGGGCGCCAGAAGGGCGTGGTTGAGCACTACCGCGGATCGACCCTGACGGTCAACGTACGACCGAAGCTGAAGATCGAGGTGGTCGTCGAGGACAAGGACAAGTCCCTCGTGGTCGAGACGATCCTCAAGCACGCGAGGACCGGCGACGTCGGCGACGGGAAGATCTTCGTCCTGCCCGTCGAGGAGGCGATCCGCATCCGCACGGGCGAGGAGGGCGACCTGATCCTCCAGGCGCACACGGAGGAGGTACCCGCGTAGTTCCAGGAGCGGACGAGGGCCGGAGCGAGGATCGCTTCGGCCCTCGCTTCGCGCTTGGCTAGGCCCCCGCCGAGATCAGCGGCGCCGCGCGGTGGGCGAGCGCCATCACGGTGAGCTGCGGGTTGACGCCGATCGTGGTCGGGAACACGGAGGCGTCGCAGAGGTAGAGGTTCTCCATCCCGTGCACGCGGAACGTGCGCGGATCGACGACCGAGGAGGCCGGGTCGGTGCCCAGCGCGTTCCCGCCCTGCGGGTGCCCGGTGCCGAGCTGGATGTCGGAGGAGTCCTTGACGATCTCGTCGAGCTGGTCGAGCTGCTCGGGGTTGGTGAACGAGTGGTAGGAGAAGGTCGCCGGCATCACCCGCCGGGCGCCGGCCTTCAGGTAGATCCGGCCGGCGATCTTCAGGCCCTCGATCACGCGGCGCAGGTCGGCCTCCTGCGGCTCGTAGACGACGTCGGCGCCGCCGAAGAGGGCCTTCTCGACCGTTGCGTTGCTCTCGCTGCCCACGATCACGCCGGTCGCGGCCATGTGCGCGTAGCGGAGCATGTTGCGGCGGTGGTCGTCGAACCAGCCCGGCATCGCGAGCGCCTGCGAGAGCACGGGGTTGAACCACGTCTCCATCACGTAGTCGGGGACGCCGCGCGGGCGGTAGACGTGGGTGATCTGGAGCCCCGCGTAGTTGTCGAGGCGATCGTCGAACTCGGCAGTGATCGGTGAGCCGATGTTGAAGCCCAGGCCCTTGCCGACCGCCGGCCCGCCGACCCCGCTTCTCCCGAGGAGGTAGCTCGAGCCCACGGCGCCCGCCGCGACCACGTAGCGCTCTGCCCGCACCTGGACCTTGCGCCCGTTCGCGCGGCAGGAGATCCCGTCGACGCGACCGCCCCCGGCGTCGAGTCCCTCGGCCTCGCACTCGGAGACGATCCGCAGGCCGCCGGGCCCTCCCATTCCCTGTGCCTGGGGCAGCAGGGTGTCGAGCATCGAGAGCTTGCGGCCGTATGCACAGCCGATGTTGCAGTAGCCGCAGCCGAGGCAGTCGCGGATGTTGGCGGCAACGGGCTCGAACACCCGCGCGTTCTGCTCCAGCTCGAGCTTCTTGACCCCCTCCACGAACTTGCCGACGCCGGCTGCGAACACCTCCTTCGGCTGAGTGTTGATGTCGAGCATCGTCGAGACCGCACCGATGTCGGCGTCCAGGTCCCCGATCGCGCCGCCGCAGCGCTCGTCCCAGTCCGCCACGACCTCTGGCGGGGTGGGAATGGACACGGCGTTGTTGATCACGGTGGTCCCGCCGACGCACATCCCCTGGAGCACCTGCAGGCGGAAGTCGCGGGCAAGCTGCACCGCGCCGTCGCGGTACAGGCGCGCGAGCATCTCGGCCTCATCCTCGGTGAAGCTGGCGGGATCCTCGTGGCGACCGCGCTCGATCATCACGACCCGCTTGCCGTCGGCCACCAGCCGATGGCCGATCACGCCGGCGGCGGCTCCTGAGCCGACGATCGCCACGTCGGCCTCCACGACGTCCTCGCGCAGGGTCGGCCCCCGCTCCACCCGCAGCCCGCCGGGGCGCTTCTTGAGGGTCCGGTCGTAGCCCGGCCGCCGCGAGAAGGGGACGTACCCCACTTCCGGCCACGTGATCTCGTCGCCGTAATAGCCCAGGTAGACCATCTGGTGGGCGATCCGGATCATCCCCTGGACCGCCCAGCGCCGAAGCGAGCCGATGCGCCTGCGAGCCACGTCACCGCGGAAGCGGCGCTCGAGGAAGGTGCGGCGCTCGTCGGCGGCCATCAGGTTGAAGGGCTGGCGCAGTACCAACAGCGGGTAGAAGTTGATGCCGACCAGCGCCAACCGGATCACCCACTTGCGCCTCGCGTCGAAACGCTGGAGATATGCCTCGACGTTGCTGGCGACCTGATCCGGCGTGATCGTGGCCGTGTCGGGCCCGAGGATGGTCTCGCCGAGGGCGCCGAGCGTGCGGAACTGGCCCACCGACAGGTACTCGATCCCATAGCGCGAGCGGAACGCGCGCCGGTGGAGCACGGCGTAGAGGACGGCAAGGCCGCCCTCGAAGATGATCCCGCCCCACATGATCGTCTCGATCGAGGTGTTCCAGCCCAGGATCTCGACCGGCCGATCGATCTCGCCCCAGATCAGCATCGTCACGCCGGCCACGCTCCAGAGGGCCAGCGCCCCGACCAGGATGGAGACCAGCCGGTCGTAGCGGCGGACGTCGCCGGCGGCCACGAAGCAGAGCCCGGCCAGCATGCCGGCCTTCACGAACGAGCCCGCGACGAACGGCAGCTGAGCCCATCCCCGCGATGAGCCGATCAGCGCCGGCAGCAGGTAGATGAGCGTCTCGCCCGCTGAACAGACGGCGAAGATGCGCAGGCCCAGGCGCAGGAGCCGCTCTTGGGAAGTCAGCTCCCGGCTCTGCGGCGGGGCGGCGGCCACCTCACTCGTCCTCAAGCGGCGCCGGCAGCTCCATGCCGCAGTCGCGCATGCCGTGCTCGATCCGCTCGATCACCGTCTCGAGCACGTGTACCCGGGCGAAGCGCTTCGACTCGGCCGCGACCAGGTGCCAGGGCGCGCCGGGCTGGTCGGTCCGGGCGATCATGTCCTCCACCGCCTGCCCGTACTCGGGGCGCTTCTCGCGGTTTCGCCAGTCCTCGTCGGTCAGCTTCCACGACTTCAGCGGCTCCTTCTCGCGGCTCTTGAAGCGCTTGAGCTGCTCGTCGTCCGAGATGTGCATCCAGAACTTGACCAGGATCATCCCGTCGTCGACGAGCGCCTTCTCGAACGCTGTTGATCTCGTCGTAGGCCCGCAGCCACTGCTCCCGGTCGCGAAGCCCTCGACGCGCTCGACCAGCACGCGCCCGTACCAGGAGCGGTCGAACACGGCCATCCCGCCGCGTCCCGGAAGGGCCGGCCAGAAGCGCCAGAGGAACTGGTGGCGGAGCTCGTCGTGGGTCGGGGCCGCGAACTGGACGACGCGCACGTGCCGCGGATCGAGCGGCGCGACCAGACGCTTGATCGCTCCGCCCTTGCCGGAGGCGTCCCATCCCTCGAAGAGGACGCACAGCGGCGGGCCGATCTCCTTCGGGCCGATCTGGCCGCCGAGCGTGAGGCGCAGCTGCGCGAGCCGCTCCCAGCCACGCTCCAGCTCCTTGCGCCTCCTCCTTCTCGGCTGAGCGACTGCGTGAGATCGACCTCATCGAGACGGCCCATGGGCCGCCGATCCTCTCAGAACGGCGAGTTCGAGCCCGAGAAGTCGTTCGCCTCGAACTGGAACAGCAAGATCGGCGCCCAGGATGATCGTGATCCCGATCACCACGGCGAGCGGCGACCTTGGCCGACTGGCCCCACATGGCCACCAGAAAGCCGACGACGAACAGCGCCGAGGTAGGGCGCGAGGTCGGAGAGCGTGCGCAGGGCGGCCGGGCGCGCTGAGGAGCGTCGATCGCGAAGGCGAACATCCCCGGCATTATCATCGGCCGGGATGTCGGGCTCGATCGACTCAGTCGCCGACGTGCGCGCTGGCCTCGCCGAGGTCGGCTACCTGGCGGACGAATCGGCCGCGCTCGTGGCATATCTCGCCCAGCGACTGGGCAAGCCCGTGCTGGTCGAGGGCCCGGCCGGCGTCGGCAAGACCGAGCTCGCGAAGGCGATCTCGCGCGCCTCCGGCCGCGAGCTGATCCGCCTGCAGTGCTACGAGGGCCTCGACGAGGCCAAGGCGCTGTATGAGTGGAACTACCGCAAGCAGCTGCTGCGGATCCAGGCGGAGACCAAGGAGGAGGCCGAGGCCGGCTGGGACGCCGCGCGCTCCGACATCTTCGGCGAGGAGTTCCTGCTGACCCGCCCGCTGCTCGCCGCCATCGCCAACCCCGAGCCTGTCGTGCTGCTGATCGACGAGATCGACAAGACCGACCAGGAGTTCGAGGCGATGCTGCTCGAGGTCCTCTCCGACTTCCAGATCTCGATCCCCGAGCTGGGCGTGATCGAGGCGCGCACGCATCCCGTGGTCGTCCTCACCTCGAACAACTCGCGCGAGCTGACCGAGGCGCTCAAGCGCCGCTGCCTCTACCTCTGGCTCGACTATCCGGACGTCGAGCGCGAGATCGAGATCGTCCGCCTGCACGCGCCCGAGCTCGACGAGACGCTCGACCCGCCGCCTGGTGGAGGTCATCCACATGGTCCGCGACCTCGACCTGAAGAAGCCGCCCTCGATCGCCGAGTCGATCGACTGGGCGCGCGCGCTCCTGCTGCTGGGCGCCGACGACATCGACCGCGACGACCTTCGAGCAGACGATGAGCATCATCGTCAAGCACCGCACCGACCTCGACCTCGTCGCCGAGCGCGTCGGGCGTCAAGCTCGCCGGCGAGGGCGCCCCGAGCTCGGCGCCGCGAGCGGCTGAGGCGCCCGATGGCGACGTCACCCGCCTTCGAGTCGGGCCTCCCCCCGAGGCCTGGCGCCGCGGCTGATCGCGTTCTGCGAGCAGCTTCGAAGCGAGGGGCTCGCGGTCGGGCACCTCCGAGATCCTCGACGCGTTCGAGGCGCTCGAGCACGTCCCGTGGACCGAGCCGCGAGGACTTCCGCGAGGCGCTCGCCGCGACCGTCGCCAAGTCTCCGGAGGACCGGCGCGTGTTCGAGCTTCTCTTCGACCGCTTCTTCTTCCGGGCGGCCGAGGCCGAGGCACTCGCCCAGGGTCTCGGCGAGTCCGAGCGCCATCAGGGCGAGGGCCGGATCGACCTCGACGAGCTGCGCGAGGCGATCCGGCAGGCGATCATCGCCGGCAACGACGGCGAGATGCGCGACCTCGCCCGGCTCGCGATCGCCGCATTCGGGCGCCGCGGCGAGGGCTCGGGAGTGGTCGGCGTGGACGTGCAGCGGATCCGCCGCTCGCTGGGCCTCCAGACGCAGCTCGCGCCCGGCCCAGGCCGGAGAGCGAGGCCGAGCAGCCGCTTGACCGCGAGGCGATCAACCGCTTCGAGCGCCACCTGCGGCGCGAGCTCGAGCGCGGGCTGATCGAGCGCACCGAGAAGCTGCCGCCGTCGCGCCCGCTGGCCGAGCTCGACCGGGCGCTGCCCGACGAGCCCCACCCAGGACCTCTCCTCCGTGCACCGCGCGGTCGACCCAGCTCAAGCGCCGCCTCGCCACGCTCGGCCACGAGCAGCGCGGGCGCCGCAAGGCCTCGGTGGTCGACATGCGCCGGACGATGCGCGCCTCGCTGGAGACCGGCGGCGTGCCGCTGCGGCTGCGCTACCGGCCCAAGCGCCCGCGCCGCCCGGAGATCTACGTGCTCTGTGACGTCTCCACCTCCGTCACCTCGGCGAGCGTGTTCTTCCTCTCCGTCCTGCACGCCCTTCACGACTCGTTCCGGCGCCTGCGCAGCTTCGTCTTCATCGAGCGGATCTCCGAGGTCACCGACGTCTTCGAGCACGAGCGGGACTTCCGCGCGATCTCGCAGCGGATCTCGCAGGAGGGTGGCGTCGCCGACGTCTCCGGATACACCGACTACGGGCGGGTCTGGCTGGAGTTCGGCGAGCTGATCGCCGACGAACTCGACCCCCGCTCGACGATCATCGTGCTCGGCGACGCGCGCACGAACGGGCGCGAGCCGCACGCGGACGTCTTCGCCCGCGTGTCCGAGCGGGCCGGGCGCACCTTCTGGCTCAACCCCGAGCCGCGCCTCTACTGGAACTACGGCGACTCGGTGATGGCCGCCTACGAGAAGCACTGCACGGGCGCCTTCGAGTGCTGGACCACCAACCACCTCGAGAACTTCGTGAACGTGATCGCCGGCGCCCCGCCGGTCGAGCCAACGTAGAATCAGGCTCGTAATCAGGGGTGCTCGCGGGCAAGCGGGCTGAGATTGCGCCTCCGGACACCGCCCGGCGCCGACCCTCGGAACCTGTCGCGGTAATGCGCGCGGAGGGAGCGATGAAAGCCGAAGCCGAGGCCGTCGAGCTAGCCGGGGTCGGCTACGCCTTCGGCGAGCTCGAGGTCCTCAGCGACGTCGGCATGCGGGCCGAGCCCGGCGAGGTCGTGGCGCTCGTGGGGCCCTCCGGCTGCGGTAAATCGACCCTGCTCGAGCTGATCGCGGGCCTGCGCCAGCCGCAGCGCGGCCGGGCGTTGGCCGGAGTCGACGACTCAGAGCGGCTTCGCCACGTCGCGCTGATGCCGCAGCGCGACTGCCTGCTGCCCTGGCTCTCGGCAGCCGACAACGCCGCCTTGGCGCCGCGCAACCGCGGCGCCTCCCGGTCGCAGGCGCGGGCCACGGCGGAGCCCCTGCTGGAGCGCTTCGGGCTCGGCGGCTTCCTGGGCGCCAGCCCGGCGGAGCTCTCCGGCGGGATGCGTCAGCGGGTCGCGTTCGCGCGCACGCTGCTGGCCGGCAAGCCCGTGATCGCACTCGACGAGCCCTTCGCATCGCTCGACGCGATCACCCGCGCCGAGCTGCAGGAGTGGCTCGCCGGGGCGCTTGCCGCCGAGGCCCGCACCGTCGTGATGGTCAGCCACGACGTCGAGGAGGCCCTGTACCTCGCCGATCGGGTGCTGGTGATGTCCAAGCGCCCCGGCCGGATCGTCGCCGAGGTCGCCTCCCCGGCACCGCGGGCGCTGCCGCGCGCCGAGGCGGTCGTCGACCCCGCCTTCCTCGCCGCCCGGGCCGGGGCGACCGAAGCATTGGGGGTCGGCGCGTGAGGGAGCGCGCCGCCAGGTGGCTCGCACCGCTCGCGGTCGTCGTCCTGCTCATCGCCGCCTGGCAGATCGCCGCGAGCTGGGATCTACTCGCCGACGCGCTCGACATCGAGCCCTTCCTGGTGCCCTCGCCTGCGGAGATCGCCGAGTCGCTCTGGGACGATCGCGAGCTGCTGGCGGAGAACGCATGGGTGACGCTGGTCGAGGTGGTCGCGGGGCTCGCGATCGCGCTCGTGCTGGGCTACCTGATCGCCGTCGTGCTCCACCTCTCGCCGGTGCTGCGACGCGCCTTCTACCCGCTCATCGTCGCCTCGCAGACCGTGCCCGTGATCGCTATCGCACCGGTCCTGATCGTCTGGTTCGGGTTCGGCATCGGGCCGAAGCTGGCGATCATCGCGCTGGTCTGCTTCTTCCCGGTGACCGTCAACACGCTCGACGGCCTGCGGGCGGTCGATCCAGCGCTGGTGCGGATGATGCGCACGCTCGACGCCGACCGGGGGACGATCCTGCGCCGGGTCGAGGCACCCTCCTCCCTCCCCTACTTCTTCAGCGGCGCCAAGGTCGCAGCAGCCGTCGCGGTGATCGGCGCCGTCTTCGGCGAGTGGTCCGGCGCCGACGAGGGACTCGGCCATCTGATCCTGACCTCCCAGGCGCAGCTTCAGACGGCACGCGTGTTCGCGGCGGTGGTGGTGCTGAGCGCCATCGCGATCGCACTCGTGGGCGCGCTGGCGCTGGCCCAGCGCCACTACGCCGGGTGGGCGGCGACGAGCGCCGATGGATAGGAGCTGTGTGAGACCGAGCAAGCGCGCGTGGGTCGTCTGCGCGGCGGTCGCCGTCGCGACCGCATGCCTGGCCGCCTGCGGCGAGAAGGACGAGGACGTCCACGGCGTCGAGACCGAGGAGTTCACGCTGGCGCTCGACTTCTACGTGAACCCGGACCACGCCGGGATCCTCCGGGCGCTCGAGCGAGGCGACTTCTCCGAGGCCGGCCTGGACGTCGATACCCAGGTCCCCGCCGACCCGTCGGCCCCGATCCGCCAGGTCGCGGCCGGCCAAGCCGATCTGGCCATCTCATACGAGCCCGAGGTCCTCCTGGCCCTCGACCAGGGACTGCCCGTGAAGGCGGTGGGGGCGCTCGTCCAGCAGCCGCTCACCTCGCTGATCGCACTCCCAGAGGCGGGCATCGAGACGCCGGCCGACCTCGAGGGCAAGACGGTCGCCACCGCGGGTATCCCCTATCAGGCGGCTTTCCTCGAGGCGATCCTCGAACGACAGCGGATCCCGGAATCCTCGGTCAAGCAGGTGGACGTCGGTCTCGGGCTGCTTCCCGCCGTCCTCTCGGGCCGCGCCGACGCGATGCTTGGCGGCTTCTCGAATATCGAGGGTGTCGACCTCGCCGAGCGCGGCGAGGACCCGCGGATCTTCCCGATCACTGAGCTCGGCGTGCCGGACTACGACGAGCTCGTCCTGGTGGCGAACGCGGACCGCCTCGCCGACGACCCCGAGCCGGTTCGCCTGTTTCTCGCCGCCTTGAAGCGCGGCACGCGCGACGCAGCCGAGAACCCCGACGCCGCGACTCAGGCGGTGCTCGAGGCCGGAAACGGGCTCGACCCCGATCTCACCAAGGCCGAGGTCAAGGCAACGCTCCCCCTGCTCGCCCAGAAGGAGCTGCGGTTCGGCCTGATGCGCGAGGCCGAGTGGGAGGAGTTCATCAGGTTCATGGCCGACAAGCGGCTCATCACGTCACGGCCGGCGCCGGACGAGGCCTTCACCAACGATCTGCTGCCCTAGGGCCCTAACGAATGCGGGCGAGCGGCCGATACCTGAGGTGTGACATCGCTCGTCGAGAACGACCCGCGCACCGCGGCCGTCGCCGGTCCGCCCCGGTGGCTGCTCTGCGGGGCCCTCGGGGCCCTGGTCGCCTTCCTCGCCAGCGCCCCCACGCTCGCCATCTCAGCCGCATTCCTGGCCGGCATCTCCTTCGACCTCGCCTGGCGCCACCTGCACGCCGGAGCCCATAGCCCCCGCTCCCGGCCTCGCCCGCGACTGACCCGGTCCAGAGCCGGCCGGCGATTAGTTCCAGGGTCCGGTGCGGTCTCTACCTGCGGGGACACGAGACAGGAGGCATGTGATGAGCAAGGTGGCCGAGAAGCCGACGTTGTACGTCTGTCACGGGGACGACGAAGGCCCGCGGGTGCATCCGTGCCGGCGAGTACAGGAGGCGCTGCGCGCCAAGGGGATCGAGTACGAGAAGGTGATCGCGGCTCACGGCAGCCCGATCCCGTTCCTGCGCAAGGGCTCACGCGAGGAGCTGCGCGCGGCGACCGGGGACACGAAGCTGCCTGCGCTGAAGCTCGCTGACGGGACTGTGATCGCCCACTCGAAGGCGATCCTGCCCTGGGTGGCCGACCAGCCCTAAACGAATCCATCGATGATTCGGGCTCTGCCCGTCCGTCTATACGGGTACTCGAAAGGAGAAACCATGTTTGCCAAGACCAATGCGTACAGCGGCTTCGCGGTTAACGATCACGCGAAGGCCCGGGAGTTCTACGGCGAGACGCTCGGCCTCGACGTCGAGGTGATCTCGGAGGACGCGGGACTGATGTCGCTCAAGCTGGTCGGGGGCGAGCGGCCGACGTTCGTCTACGCGAAGGACGATCTACAGCCGGCCAACTACACGATCCTCAACTTCGAGGTCGACGACATCGACGAGGCGGTCGATGCGCTCACGGCGAAGGGCGTCGAGTTCGAGCGCTACGACGGCTTCGAGCAGGACGAGAAGGGCATCGCTCACGGCCCCGGCCCGCACATCGCCTGGTTCAAGGACCCCGCCGGCAACATCCTGTCGGTGATGACCCAGCCCGGCTAGCCGCCGTCACCACTCGCCGCGTCCAGGACCTGAAGCAGGTCGTGCGCGGCGAGCTCGATCTCCTTGTGCCGCCACTCCGAGGCGCGGTAGACACAGGCGATCAGGGCGGTCCGGTGGACGCGGCGGAGGTCGCCGTAGACGAAGGCGTATCGAGCCTTCGTCTCGTCCTCCGGGCCGTCCGTCAACCCGAGGTGCCAGGCCCCGTACTCCTCCCACGAATGCGACTCGAGGAAGGCGTTCTCGTCCTCGGCGCTGGGCTGCACGTCGCCCCAGTCACTGTCCAGCACGTACTGGCGCGCCTCGATCAGCTCACGGGCGCGAGCCACCCCGGCCTTGTTGACGGAATAGGAGGCCATGGGGACTCTGTTCCCGCAACCCGGCGCCTGAACACTTTTGGTCGCCATGACAGCGCAAAGTGTTCAGGTGGGCAGGCCCGCTGCCGCGAGGGCCTTCTCGCGGCTCGAGAAGACCTCGAGTCGGACGGCCATGCCGTCGCGGAGCGTCCAGAGGTGGGCGCCGAGGCTGTCGACCTCCACCTGGCTTCCCTTGCCGCGGCCCGTGTAGCGCGTGAGCACGACGACGAAGTCGCCCGATGTGACGTAGTCCTCCGCCTCGCAGCGCCAGTCATCCCACGGGCTGAGCCATTCCACCAGGCGCTCGTTCCGGAGCTTGGAGTCCCGATAGACGCCGGCCAGGCCGGGGAACTCGTCGGACCAGCCCCACTCCATGTCGGGCGCGTAGAGGTCGAAGCGAGGGCGCCAGTTGCCCTGGCTCCATTCCGCGTAGACGGGCTTCAGCGCCTCGATGTTGGGCTCGGACATAGCGCCCTAGGCCGCGAGCCGCAGCGGCGGGCCCGTCTGGACGGCCGAGTGGTAGTGCATCGCCGCGAAGATCCCAGCGAGGGCGCGGAAGGGCCGGAAGCGCTCGAAGTACTCCTCGACCTCCTCGACCGTGGCGCGCCGGCGCATGCCGGTCGAGGCGGCCCACGAGCTTGACGTAGGCGAGGTCGCCGGCGGGCAGGGAGTCGGGCTCGCCGCGGCCGTGGAAGCCCAGGCATTGGACGGTCCACGGGCCGATCTCGCGGATACGAAGCAGCCGCTCGTCGTGCGCGGGCAGGGTGAGGTCGACGCGGCCGGCCGCAACCTCCCGGGCGCATCTGATCATCGCGATCGAGCGCCCGCCCGAGAGGTCCATGCCGGTCAGCTCCGCAGGCGCCCGGTCGGCGACAACGTCTGCGCGCGGCATCTCGCGCAGCCAGCCCGAGCGATGAGGCGACGGGGCCGGGACCGCCCGGCCCCACCGGCGGACCATCCGGCGCTCGATTGCGGCGGCGCGCGACGCCTCGATCAGCTGCCCGGCGATCGCGCCCGACAGCGCCTCCCACGGCCAGGGCCGGCGGCGGGGCCGGATCCACGGGCGGCGGCGCATGCCGGGGCCGAGAACCGGGTCGCGCTTGAACTCCGCGAAGAACTCGGAGAGGTCGTCGTCGACGCCGAGCATGAAGCGCATCCGCTCCAGCGCTACCTCGAGCTCCGCGGCGCGGCGCGTCGCCGCTCAGCCGGAAGCGCACCTCGCCCGAGCGGACCTGCCAGGCGTGGGCGACGATCGGCTCCGCGCCGACGCAGAGCAGACGGCTGAGGACGCCGTCGCGTGCGCGCATCGTGCCGTTGCCGCTACCGCGGCGCGGAAGCCGGTACGGCCAGCGAGGCGTTACCTCGGCTTCGAGGCTGGAGCCGTTCACGTCCCCAGGGTCTCAGCGACCCAGGACGTGAACGTCGACCAGGAACGAGCGGCTGGCCACCACGTTCTGCGACTTGCGGCCGCGACGGATGATGCCCTTGCGGGACTGCTTCTCCGGCCGGCTGATCGCCCGGACGGCCGCAACGGTCGCGGCGCCGGCGACGATCCCGCCCGCCGCGGCGATCGCCACGGTGCGGACCTCGCCGCGCCAGACATCCACCTCGCTGCCGGCGGTGCGCTTCTCGGGCAGCGGACGGGGAGCGTCGGCCTCGACATCGGCGTCGGAGACCGCGAGCGGCTCCTCGATTGCCTGCGCCTCCAGCAAATCCTCTCCCACGTCGGCGAGTCTATCGCCGCCGGGGCGAACTCACTCGGCCCCGTTCTCGCTGTTTGCGGCGTCGCCGAGCGGAGCGCTCGTACAACCGGTAGCGCTGCACGACCTTGCCGCCCATCCCCTCCATCGCCCGGTTCATCGGCTTGTTGACCTCGAGGATCCAGCCCATGTGCCCGCCGGGGGGGCCGACGGTGCCCGCGGTCTGGACGTGTTTCTCGTACAGCGCGGCCGCGACTCCGAGGTGCTGGTAGTCGTGCTTGACGCCCAGCGCGAAGACGCGCAGGCGGTCGATGTACTTCTTGCGCCGCAGGAAGTGCCACCACCCGGTCGGGAACAGCCTCCCGTTCATGTGCGAGAGCGCCTGCTCGACGTCCGGGAGCGTGAGCGCGGCGCCGACGACCTCCCCGTCCTTCTCGGCGATCATCGCCCAGTTCTCGTCGAGCACCGGCTTCAGCGCCTTCGCCTGGAACTTGACCTCCGCCTCGGTGATCGGGACGAATCCCCAGTTGTCGCCCCAGGCCTCGTTGTAGACCTCCATGAACCGCTTGACCTCGGCCTCGAGGTCGCGGCGGCGCATCGGTCGCAGCACCACTCCCTCCTCGCGCGACTTCTCAGCAGCGGCGTGGATCATCGGGTGCATGTTCGTCCCCTCCTTGAGCTGGCCGAACCACATCTCCCACATCAGCAGGTCCATCGCCTTCGTCATCCCCTGCGCCTCGACAAGCTCGCGGTAGTACGGCGGGTGCCAGGGCTCGAGGATCATCGAGGGCTCGTCGTAGCCCTCGATCAGGAGGCCGCACTCGTCGTTGGTGGTGAAGTCCATCGGCCCGAGCATCCGCGTACGGCCGCGCTCGCGCAGCCACGCCGCCGCCGAATTGAAGAGCGCCGTCGCCGTCTCGGGATCGTTCTCGCACTCGAAGAAGCCGAACAGGCCGTCAGCGCCGCCCTGGTATTCGTCCCAGCGCTGGTCCACCTGCGCGCTGATCCGCCCCACCCCCACGCCGTCGCGCTCGGCGATCATCAGCAGCACCTCGGCGTGCTCGAAGTAGGGGTTCTTGTTGCGGTCGAGGAACTGGAGCCGCTCGAAGCGAAGCGGCGGCACCCACTGCGGATCGTGCTTGCGCAGGCGGTAGGGGACCTCGACGAAGGCCTTCAGGTCCTTGCGGCCCTCGACGGGCCGAACGGTGACGCTCACGGTCTGGACGCTACTGGGGATGCCACACTTGCCGAGATGTCAGAGACCACCCAGGCGCCGAGGGACCTGTTCGAGAAGACGCGAACGCACGACCGGCTCGAACAGCTGGAGGCGGCCCGCGAGGCCGACGTCCTGCCCTACTTCCGCCTGATCGAGTCCGAGGCCGGCCCGTTGATGGACGTCGAGGGCTCCCAGAAGGTGATGCTGGGCTCGAACAACTACCTGGGGCTCACCGGCGACCCGCGGGTCAAGCAGGCGGCCCGCGACGCGCTCGAGCACTACGGGACCGGCCTCACCGGCTCGCGCTTCCTGAACG
This sequence comes from uncultured Solirubrobacterales bacterium, assembly GCA_963729505.1. GTDB lineage: Bacteria > Actinomycetota > Thermoleophilia > Solirubrobacterales > 70-9 > JBDTSW01. The sequence continues at coordinate 126,218 of CAVSOA010000001.1, read as the reverse complement.
GCACCACGCCCCTTCATCTGGAGCTGGAGCGCGAGCTGACCGAGTGGATGGGGACCGAGGACGTGATCGTCTTCACCACCGGACACCAGGCGAACATCGGTTGCCTGGGCACGATCCTCGAGCCCGGCGACACCGTGATCTGCGACTCGGGAGACCACGCCTCGATCCTCGACGGCGTCAAGCTCTCCGGCGCCAAGCTGCGCCCCTTCCGGCACAACCAGATGCCGAAGCTGGAGCGGATGCTCGAGCGGGCAGCCGGCGACGGCGGCGGCGTCCTGGTCGTGGTCGACGGCGTCTTCTCGATGGAGGGCGACGTCTGCGACCTACCGTCGCATCGTCGAGCTGTGCGAGCGCTACGGCGCCCGGCTGATGGTCGACGAGGCCCACGCCGTCGGCGTCCTGGGCGCCCGTGGCGCCGGCACCTGCGAGCTGTTCGGGCTCGAGGACCAGCGTCGATCTGCGCATGGGCACCTTCTCCAAGAGCCTCGCCTCCTGCGGAGGCTTCATCGCCGGCTCCGCCGAGGTGATCGAGTTCCTGCGGATCTCCTCACGCCCGTTCATCTTCACGGCCTCCGCCGTCCCGGCGGCCGTCGGCGCGGCGCTGGGCGCCCTCCGCGTGATCCGCGCGGAGGGCCCGGAGCTGATGGCGCAGCTGCTGGAGAACTCCGCCTACCTGCGCCAGGGCTATCGCGACCTCGGCCTTCAGGTCGTCGAGCCCGGCAAGCTGGCCGACGGGACCGAGGCCAACACGCCGGTCGTCCCGGTGGTCGTCGGCGAGGACTGGCAGGCCGTGCTGCTGTGGAAGGCGCTCTTCGACGCCGGCGTCTACACAAACGTCGCGATCCACCCGGCGGTGCCCCCGGGCGGGGCGCTGCTTCGGACCTCGCTGATGGCGACCCACGAGCGCGAGCATCTCGATCAGGCCCTCGAGATCTTCGAACGCGTCCTCACCGAGTTCCCGGACGTCCCGCGAACCTGAGCCGATCCGGCTCCGATTTCGTTCCCCCTGGATGGGTAGTTTCGGCTTGTCCGATCCTGAACAAGCACGAGTTGTGAACAAAAAGTGTGCTCTTAGCGAACGACGTGTGACCGAATCGGGGGCGCCCGGTTGACGCTCGCACGCAGCACTCGATCTAGGTTGCCTCGCACGCCGGACGCACCCGGGGCGGGGAGCGGACGGGACGGAGAGAGTGCTCTGTCCTCAGTCAACCCCGACGCGGCATCCCTAGCCGCGAAGGAGGTGCGACGGCCCAAACCAAGCCGCCAAACCTCGATGCCACTTCAAAGGAGGAGTGAGAATGGAAGCTGCCTCAACGGTCGCCCCTGCGCCGATCCCGCAACACATGCGTGCACTGGCCGAAGCCAACCGCGTACGCCTGGCCCGCGCAGATCTGAAGCGGGACGATCGCCGAGGGGAACAACGAGGCGGCAGAGGTCGCGCGTACTTGCCCTGGGTGGTCTCGACGATGACAGTGGGGGAGTTGCTTCGCAGTCAGCGCCGCTGGGGTCGTGCCCGCGCTCGCAAGTTCCTGTTCGGGCTCGGCCTGAACGAGAACCGCGAGCTGGGTCGGCTGACCGAGCGCCAGCGCCTGGTGCTCGCAGTCGCGCTCGAGACCAAGAGCCGAGGGGCCGAGTAGCGGTCCGAAGCCGGGCTGGGGACGGGCGCCACGGGGCGTCCGTCCACCCAAGCCACCGGGCTCAGCGCAGCTTGTAGGTGACGCCGGCGCGGCGGTGGAACACCAGCGTGAGGATCGCGGGCCATCCCGGCGAAGACGATGCCGGCGATCACCAGCCGCGACGACGACCGGCAGGTCGTCGGACGCCAGGTAGAAGAGAGCGGCGAGCACGACCGCCGCCGACGAAGCCGGCGAGCAGCAGGGTGTGCGAGCGGTAGCCGGCGAAGTGCTCGCGGATCGACAGCTCCAGCCCGGCGAGCGCGGCCAGCGCGACTCCGACGCCGACCATCACCGCGCCCTGGTCGCCCTTGACGACGAAGAACCCGAGGACCAGCAGGACCATCGCCGACGAGCGTGACCAGCTCGACCAGCGGGAACGAGCCCCACGGCGCCGGCGGGCCGCTCCTCGGTCACGCGAGCGCCGCGGCCGCGGCGGCGCTGCCGGCGACGGCGGCCTGGCGCTTGGCGCCGCCGCCGCGGCGATCCGGCGCTTCGCGGTGGGGGCGGCGGCCGGCGCTGACCGCCCTTGCGGCGCTTCTTCTTGCTAGCCAAAGGCTGGGAGAGGGGCGCTCGCCCTTAGCTAACGGGCAACCGGAGGAAAGCTTGACGCGCCACCAGCCGAGGAGCATCCCGAGGATGCCCCACCGTGGGCGGGAATGCCAGTGGCGGCATTCGCCCTCGCCGATGTCCTCGTTGGAGACCTTGACCCAGTGGTGGCGCTCGGGCTGGGCGATCATCGACTCGACCAGCGCCCGGTTGGCCTCCTCGGCCTCGGCGCGGCGTCCCAGCTCGGACTGAGCGTCGCGCAGGCGTACGACCAGGGCATCGCGGACCCGCTCGAGCTCGCCGGCGTCGAGCACCCGGGGGCCGCCGACGGCGCCGACGCGCCACTCGATCCCCTGGCGAGGGAACGCGGAGGCGAAGAGCTCGCCGAGCTTGCGCTCGAGCGCAGCGATCTGGCGGCGCAGGTCGTCGCGGGCCAGCCTCGCTGCGTCGGTGGCGACGGCGTGGCCGCTGCCCCCGAGCACGGGCGGCGCCTCGAACGGCATCCGCTGCGCTACGTCCTCCGTGGTGCGAAGCTCCGGCATCGCGCGACCGATTCTACCCCTGCGGGGCGTCGCAAAATCTCCGCGGCCAGCCAAATCGCCTCTTCGACGGCGATGTCGGGCACGCCCGCCACGGCGACGGCGCAGAGGATCGTCCGCTTCGTGCTTCGGATGGACGCCCCGCCCGTCGCCGGTGGCCCCGAACAGGAGTGCGAGCGGGCGCACCTCGTCGGCGATCACGAGCGTGCCCGCCGGCAGCTCGCCGGGCGCCCCTCGAGGCCCTCGCCGGACCGCGCTGGGCCGGATGCCCAGCCGCCCCGTGGCCTTGTCGGCGTCGAAGGCCCGCAACGCCACCCGCGACTCCATGATCGCGATCGTCAGGGCGTCGTCGAGCAGGTTCCGCGACTTGAAGCCGCCGTGCTTCATCCGCTCGAGCGCCAGCGCCTCGACCGGCGTCGGCTGCTCGTCCGGATCGAGGCCGATGTGGCGGTAGAAGACGCGGTAGGCCCACGGGATCGGCTGATGGCGGAGGTTGATGGCCTGCGCCGCCGGCGAAGCGGTCGCTCAGCTCGCGCAGCCGGTCCTTCACCTCGCGCGGGGCTGCGGCCCGAGCCGCGCTCGACGACCAGATAGCGAAGCGCCGAGCCCGGCGAACTCCTCCTGAAGCTCCGGGGCGAGGTAGCCGGTCTCCGGCGACGGCCTCGCTCACCCCTGCTCCCCCTCCCCCGGTGCCGAGCGTCCGACCAGACCGTCGAGCTCGTCGGCGACGCGCTCGGGTGTGGCCTCGTCGCCGATCAGGACCTCCTCGAAGATGCCCCCGGGCCGCGCGATCCCCACGGTCGGGCAGACGCCGACCCGATAGACGTTCGAGACGGCGCCGTCGCGGTCCCAGCCCACCGGCACGCCCCAGTCGCGCTCGTCGACGATCCCCTCGACCTCGGCCCGGTCGCCGCGGATCGCCATCGAGAGGAAGTTGGCCTCGCCCCGGTAGCTCGCGGGCCAGGTCGTAGATCGCATCCTGGGTACCCACGCATGCGCCGGGGTTCGTGAACCAGAACGAGATCGCCAGCGGCCGGTCGAAGAGGTCGCAGACCCGGATCGCGTCCTTGGGGTCGATCTCGCACGCGGGCTCGCGCGCGTCGTCCTCCGGGCATGGGTTGCTCGGACGTCGCGCAGTCGTCCTGGGCGATGTTGGCGTCGAGGTCCAGCGGGCCCTCGGATGTCGGGCATCGGCGAACTCGGCCAGCGGCTCGCCGCGCACCGGCTCGGTCCCGAGCAGCGTGCCCTCGTCGGTGTTGAAGCCGTTGATGGCGGCGACGGCGATGACGCCCGACGAAGGCGAGTCCGACGAAGCAGCGAGTAGCGCGCGCCGGGCCGGAACGGGTTCGGCGGCGTCGGCGCCGAGGGCTTGGCTTCGCGCGCCGTCGATCGCCGTGCCGCGAGGGTCCGGGCGCTCGTCGCTCACGCGCTCTCGGGCGTGGGCCGGCGGCGCAGGCGCTCGCGCAGCTCCTCGAACCCGCCCTCGGCCCACACCAGCGCGGCCGGGCAGCACCAGCATCACGCCGATCAGGGCGACCGCGAGGTCGAAGACCGTGACCAGGCCGAAGTCGCGGAGCATCCGCACGTCGCTCGCGATCGAGCACGGCGAAGCCCGCGATCGCGGTGGCGCCCGAGGCGGCGACGGCGGTGCCCGTGCGCGCGTAGGTGCGGCGCAGCGCCTCGCCGAGCGGGCGTCCCCGACTCGCGCTCCTCGTGGTAGCGGGCGGCGAGGATCACCGAGAACTCAGTCGCGATCGCGACCACCAGCGCGCCCAGCGTCGCCGACATCGGGTTCAGCGGGACGTCGGCCGCCTCGAGCACCAGCGAGGACCAGCCGGTCGCCAGCACGATCGGGATCAGCGGCACCAGCGCTCGGGACGAGCGAGCGGTAGGCGACCAGCAGGACGAGCGCGATGACCAGCAGCCCGACCCCGGTCAGCAGGTAGCGGTTGGAGCCGAGCGCGGCGTTCGCGTCGGCGGCGAGCACCGGCAGCCCGACGACCTCGACGTCGACGCCCTCGGGCGGGTCGGACTCCGTCCCCGGCGGGTCGAGCTGCGGCGCGGATGTCGTCGATCAGCTCCTTCTGCTCGTCGAACGGCATCACGCGGATGCCGAAGCCGATCAGCGCCGTGCCGCCGTCACCCTCGGCGTCGCGCTTGACGACCGCCTGCGAGAAGTACTCGGGGAGCAGATCGAGCAGCTCGCGGATCTGGGTGCGCGTCGGGAGGTCCTGACCGGCGAAGAGCGTGGCGAGCGTCGTCCCCGGGCATAGCTCGACCTCGTCGTCCTGGCAGCTCGAGGCCCGCCGCCTCGTAGCCATGCCGGCCGAGGATGCGCTGCTCGTAGCTCGCCATCCAGGCGATCAGCCGCGGGATCCGTCAGATCATCCGCGTCGACGGTCACGTAGACGTCGCCGGAGACGCCGGTGGTCTCCTCCAGGCGGTCGACGTCCTGGAGCTCGGGGAGGTTCGACGGGCAGGAGCTGGCGGATGTCGGAGACCAGCTCCGTGCGCGTGCCCGCGATCCATCCGGCCACCGCGAGGATCAGGGCCGCGGCGAGGACCTTCCCGGGCGCGCGGATCGAGGCGGCGAGCGCCGAGCGCCCCCACCCGCTCAGCCGCTCGGAGATCGCGGCCATCCGAGGCCCGCGCGCGGTCCGACGCGGAGCTCATGCCGCGCGCGAACCGTCGCCGGCCCGCACCCGCTTCCCACTCCGGGTCGGAATCATGGACATCGCGGCGAGCCCTGCCGTCAGCGCGAACAGGAACGCGACCGATCACCCCGACCACCAGGAGCAGCCCGAACCCGCGGATCATCGGGATCGGGGAGAGCAGCAGCACGAGGAAGCCGGCCGCGGTCGCGATCAGCGCCGTGGCGATCACCGGGCCACCCCTGGCGGCCGCCTCGACGGCGGCGCGCGCCGGCGAGGAGCCCTCCTCCAGCCGCTCGCGGAAGCGCGCCTGGAACTGGATCGCGTAGTCCACCGCGAGTCCGGTCAGAACCGGAAGCACGGCGATCGAGGCCATCGTCAGCGAGCCGCCGACGACCGCCAGCAGGCCGAAGCCACCCCGACGGCCCCGAGCGCGATCGCCAGCGGCAGCAGGCGCAGCGGCGGCTTGAAGACGAGCGCGAGGACGATCGCCATGACCGCCAGCGCGACAGCCAGCAGGATGAATATCTCCGTGGAGAGCGTTTGCGGCGAGCCCGTCGAAGATCACCGGCACACCGCTGACCACGTACTCGCCGTTGCGAAGGTTGAACGCCGGGTCCTCGACCGCGTCGCGGAAGAGCCCGATCGCCCGCTCGCGCTCCTGCCTGGGTGAGGTCCGGCTTCAGGCGAACCGTGATCATCGCCGCGTCGGGGCTCGGGAACAGGAAGTTGAAGCGAGCCTTCGGCGTGCCCCGGCGGCTGGGCGGGATCGAAGACCACGGTCGAGACGTAGGTGGGGTCGTCCAGGCTGCGGGATCCCGCTGAGCCCGTACTTGGTCGCCGCCTGGATCATCTGCTGCTGGAAGTTGGCCAGGACCTCCTGGTAGGCGGCCTTCGCGTCGCGGAGCTGATCGTCCTCGGGCTTGCCGGCCTCCTTCGCCGCGTTCGCCGCCTCGCTCGCGGCCAGGCCGGCCTGCCGCTTAGCCGCCTCGGTTCTGGTCGCGCAGGACGTTCTCGGCCGTGATCGCCGTCTGGTTGAGGAACGTCGCCGGGCCGAACACGACCTCGGCGGGCTGCTCCTCCGCGAGCCGGGCGCAGACCGCCGGCGCCGGCTCGCCCTCGCCGAATACCTCACCCTTGACCCCCTCGGTGTCGCTTCCCGCGAGGCAGCCCTCGAGCGCGAGGATCGTGCCCAGGTCCTCCGTGAGCATCAGCTTCTGGAGGTCGCCCTCGACCAGGATCCGCACCGGCTCGTCGCCGAAGTCGTCGTAGAAGTCCTCGGTGGCCGCGAACGCGTCCGAGCCGGAATCGACCAGCGCGTCGGGGTTGCGGTCGGCCTCGAGCGCGAGCGCGCCCACGGCCCCGACCAGCGAGAGCAGGATGGCGAGCGCCACGACCGGGGCGGGCCGCTCCACCACCCAGGCGGCGATACGGGTAAGCAGGCCCGTCATCGGCAGCTGGAGAGCTAAGGCGAGGCCAGTCAAGGCGGCGTGTTCGGTACCGGAGGTCCGACGGGCTGTGATCCGCGCGCCGCAGGCCCGCTAGTCCATTGCGAGCGGGCCCTCGGTCTCCGCGTTCAGGAACTGGTTGACGAACGCGTTGTCCGAGTCGAACAGCTCGTCGGAGGGACCGGACTCGACGATCTTGCCCTTCCACAGCACGGCGATGAAGTCGGCGATGCGCCGCGCGGTGCCGAGGTCGTGGCTGATCACCATGTAGCAGCCGCCGTTCTCGTCGTGGATCTCGCGGATCAGCTCGCACAGCAGCGCCGTGCGGACCGGGTCGAGGCCCGAGTCGGGCTCGTCGAAGAACACGATCGACGGGTCGAGCACCAGCGCCCGGGCGAAGCCGGCGCGCTTGCGCATGCCGCCCGAGAGCTCGTTCGGCATCTTGTCCATCGCCTCCTGCAGGCCGACCTCCATCAGGCGCTTGTTGACGATCTCCGCGATCTCGTCCTCGCCCTTGTCGGTGTGCTGGCGCAGCGGGAACGCGGTGTTGTCGAAGATGTTCATCGAGCCGAACAGCGCGCCGTCCTGGAACAGCAGGCCGAACTTCTTGCGCATCTCGAACAGCTCGTCGTCCGTCATGGCCGGCACCGACTCGCCATGGACGAGGATGTCGCCCGAGTCCGGGTAGAGCAGGCCGACCACGAGCTTGATGAAGACGCTCTTGCCGGTGCCCGACGGGCCCAGCAGCATCGAGATCATGTCGTCGGGGACGCCGAGGTTGAGGCCGTTTTGGATGCGCATGCGGCCGAACTGCTTGACGACGTCGATCGACTCGATCGCGTCCTCGCCGCCGTGGTCGCGCTTCTCCCCCGTGTGCCAGCGGTAGGGGTTGGCCTCGTCGGATGCGACGCCCGGAAGGATGTAGTCCTTGTGGAGCGTGCCCAACTCGGGCGCGGGCTCGACGTACTACGCCCTCGTCGTCGCCGACGCTCGGGTCGAAGCTGCCGGAGGAGTCCGTCTCCTCGTACTCGGTCTCCGTCTGGACCTCCGCCTCGGCCTGCGCCTCGGTCTCGTCCGGCTCGAATTCGTTCTGCTGCTCGTCAGTCACTCGGTGCCCTCTCCTTCTTCCGGCGCCCCATCCGGGGTGCCCGTCATCCTCCGATGGGCGCTCTCGGGTTCGCGCCCCAGAAGATCAGTGTTCCCATCATCCCGATGATGTGCACCAACACGATGTTGAGCACCATGGACTTCGCCGTAGCCGTACCCACCCCGACCGGGCCGCCCGCGGCGTTGTAGCCGTAGTAGCAGCCGACCAGCACGATCGCGGTCGCCATCACCATCCCCTTGGTGAGGCTGAATATGAGGTCGGGTGGGTTCTGGAACATCCAGAAGATCAAGAAATATCCGCCCGACGAAACCTCACCGACTTGTTCGACCACCGCCAGGTACGAGGCGAAGTAGCCGACGCCGATGCCGGCCAGGTAGATGAACGGCAGCGTCAGCCAGGCGCCCATCAGGCGGGTCGCGCAGAGGTAGATCATCGGCTGGACGCCCATGACCTCGAGGGCGTCGATCTCGTCGGAGATCCGCATCGAGCCGAGCTCGGCGACGATGCCGGTGCCCACCTTCGCGGCCATCATGTAGCCGAAGGCGTAGGGGATCACCTCGCGCAGGTCGCACCACGCGGCGAAGACGCCGGCGTTGGACGGGGCGCCGACGGAGCGCGAGAAGTACGCGCCCTCGATGCCGCACTGCAGGCCGAGGATGAACGTGAGGCCCCAGATCACGATCGCCGAGCCGAGGATCAGGATCCCGGCCTGGCGCAGCGCCTCGCCGAAGAAGCGGAAGACCCGGCCGTTGAAGACCAGGATCATCACGCGGCCGCCGAAGCGGGCGATCTCGCCGAGCGAGTCGAGCCAGTCCCTGGGTACCGCGAGCCAGCCCATCAGCCGATCCTCACTTGATCACCGAGATCTCGGGATTGGTCGCGAGCAGGGTCTGAGTGAAGACGTAGTTGAAGGCGAACACGCCAAGGAACGCGATAACGACCGCTTCGTTGACGGCACGGCCCACCCCCTCAGCGCCTCCGGACGCATTCATCCCTTTGTAGGAGCAGACGACGGCGATGATCGCGCCGAACATCGTGCACTTCAGGATCGAGCCCCATAGGTCGGTGACGGATGCGTTGTTGAAGAGCGTTGCGAAGAACCCACCCAGCGGCTGGCCGTAGGCGATCTCGGCGAAGAGGCCGCCGGAGATGCCGAAGAGCAGCGCGTAGATGTCCATCAGCCCGGTGATGAGCATGAGCGCCAGGAACCGCGGGACGACGAGGTTCTTGATCGGGTCGACGCCCAGCACCTGGAGCGCGTCGAGCTCCTCGCGGATCTTGCGGGCGCCGAGGTCGGCGGTGATCGCCGTGCCGGCGACGCCGGCGACGACCACGGCCGTCACGAACGGCGCGAACTCGCGCACCGAGGCGAGGATGAAGAAGCCGCCGAGGCGGTCGAGGGCGCCGAAGAGCGAGAGGAAGTTCGCGGCCTGGAGCCCGGGCGCGCCGAACCCGAACGCGATCGTGGAGATCATCATCGGGAACCAGCACAGCTGGAGGGCGAAGAGGAACTGCGAGATGAACTCCCCGCCGTAGGGATATGGGGGCCTGACCACGGCCGTGATCGTCTTGCCGGTCAGGATCATCATGTTCCCGACCTCCTCGAACATCGATTTGGCCGGCAGGAACGCCCTATCCGCGACTGATCTGACCATCTCTCTCCCGCCTCGCGGCTCATGGGCCGAAGGCTGCGACGAAGAGTATTCGATGGGGGAGGCGTCCGCCACCGACAACTGTTGTGCCCGTGTTGAGCCGGCCCCCGGCATCGGAGCAGCGCCGGCAACCGGCATGACCCTGCGCGCTCCGATGGTATGTTCCCCGCGCCTTGGGGGAGAGAGGCAAAACCGCCCGGCCATCGCGAAGCTGGGCAATCCAAGCACGGATTTCGATCGCTCTGGCCCTCAGCGGTGCCGTCGTCGCCGTGTCCGCATGCGGGGGTGGAGGCGAGGAATCCCGGCAGGACGCGGACGAGCCGTCTGGCGAATTCCCGGTCGAGGTCGTCGACGCGAAGTTCCCCACGCGCCAGCGCCTCGCCGAGACCAGCGACCTCACGCTCACCGTCGAGAACACCGGCGAGGAGCAGATCCCCGACCTCGCCGTGACGATCTGCCTGGACTCCTGCGACGCGGACGGCCCGTTCTCGTTGCGCTCCGAGCAGGCCGGGCTGGCCAGCCCCAGCCGCCCGGTGTGGATCCTCGAGCAGGACTACCCCAAGCTGCTCGCCCCGGGCATCACCCCCAAGGAGCTCGAGAACGAGCCCACCGCGGGCGCCGAGGCGGCCCAGACCAACACCTTCTCCTTCGGCGCGCTCGCGCCGGGCGACGAGCTCTCGCCGGTCTGGCGCGTGACCCCGGTGCAGGGCGGCACCTACACCGTGAACTACGAGCTCGCCGCCGGCCTGACCGGCAAGGCGAAGGCGATCACCGCCGACGGCAGCCCGGCCGAGGGCTCGTTCGTCGTCACCATCGCGACCAAGCCCCCCGAGGCAACGGTCAAGCCGAACGGCCAGATCGAGATCGAGAAGTAGCCGCTCCGCGGCGCTCCGCCCTGCTCACGAAACATGAAGACGCGGCGAACCTACCAGCCGATCCTTGGCAGCGACCCACGCAGCGGTGAGGTTGGCGCCCGGCCTAAGCGACTATTCCGAGAGCCCGGCGGCTTCGAGGGCCGTGACCCGGTCGGGGAAGATCTCCCAACGGATGAGCTTGCCTCGGTGAAGCGTCCAAAGCTGCGCCAATGGCCGCTCAATCGGCACGCCACTCCCCTTCCCACGGCCACTCTCCTTTCCCACGACTACAACGCTTGAGCCTGCGTCTATGAGCTCCTCTGCCTCGACCTTGTAGTCGTCCCAGGTGCCCCAGTAGTGGCGAGAGGCCTCGATAACTGCATCCCGCCCGATGTACACACCGTTGAGATCGACACCCCGCGACTCGCGCAGGTCCCAGACCACGTACTCATCCAGCAGCGCCCAGAAGGTTTCGAGGTTCTGAACCGCGCGCCGAACGATCTCCACGTTCTCCTCCGACATGACCGCGCAGTATCTCGCGATGGCCGGGCGGTCCGACTCTCTAGCCTCAGGCAGGTGACGGGACGCATGCGGCTGGCAGTGGCGCTGGGGGCCTCGGCTCTCCTCCTTGGTGCCTGCGGCGGGGACGACGAGACGACGAGCACGTCCGAGCCCACCACCACGTCGACGTCGACCACGACCGAGAAGGAACAACCCGACGGGCCGCCGCCCACCGGGGATGGCGAGGGCGGCGTGAAGCTCGAGGAGATCGGGAACTTCGACAGCCCCGTCTACGTGACGCAGCCGCCTGCGGGCGATGACTCCCTCTACGTCGTCGAGCAGACCGGCAAGGTCCAGCGGGTGCCTGCCGGCGGCGGCGAGCCGGAGGTCTTCCTCGACCTCTCAGACGAGATCGTCTGCTGCGGCGAGCAGGGCCTGCTGTCGATCGCCTTCGCCCCGGACTACTCCGAGTCGGGCCTCCTCTACGCCTCCTTCACCAACACCGAGGGGGACTCGCGCATCGTTGAATACGAATCGAAGGACGGCCAGCCGGTCGACTGCAGCCGACGGCCGCGAAGTGCTGGCGATCGACCAGCCCTTCCCGAACCACAACGGGGGCCTGGTCCTGTTCGGCCCCGATGACGAGCTCTACGCCGGCTACGGCGACGGCGGCTCGGCGGGCGATCCCAACCGAAACGCTCAGGACCCGGCGACCATGCTGGGGAAGCTCGTGCGGGTGAACCCCGACGCGTCCAATCCGTCCTCGCCCGACGAGCACGAGATCGTCGCGGTCGGCCTGCGAAACCCCTGGCGGTTCTCGTTCGACCGCGAGACGGACGACCTGTGGATCGGCGACGTCGGCCAGAGCGAGTTCGAGGAGATCGACGCGGTCGAGCTCCCAGACGCCGAGGGGGCGAACTTCGGCTGGTCCGCCTACGAGGCCGACGCGCCGCTACAACGACGATGAGGAGGCGCCGGGGCACATCCCGCCCGTCTTCGCCTACGGCCACGACGAGGGCTGCTCGATCACGGGGGGCTACGTGGTCCGCGACCCCGAGCTCGAGAGCCTCTACGGCCGCTACCTCTACGGCGACTACTGCCAGGGCGAGCTGCGCAGCTTCACCGCGGACCCCGCCCGCGAGGCCTCGGACGACACGGAGCTGGGTGTCCAGGTCCCGAGCCTGAGCTCGTTCGGCGAGGACGCCGCCGGGCATGTGTACGCCACCTCGACCCAGGGCCCCGTCTACCGGCTCGAGCCGCAGACACCGTGAGGCGTCGCCAATTCGCCGGTTAACCTCTTTGTGATGGCGGGAGGGACGGTGATCGGCAGGCACAGGCAGAAGGCTGGCGCTCGGCGCCGGCGCGGCGCTGCTCGCTCTCTTGTGCTGGCTCGGCGCGGGAGCTTCCGCGCGGGCCGGCACGTTCAGCTTCGAGCTCGTCGACATCGGCAACTTTCACGACCCGGTGCACGTCGACAACGCGCCGGGCGCCGACGGCCTCCTGTTCGTCGTCAGCCAGAGCGGGAAGATCCGCGTCCTTCAGGACGAGGAGAAGGTCAGGATCCCCTTCCTCGACATCCGCGACAAGGTCCAGTTCGGCGGCGAGGAGGGCATGCTGTCCGTCGCGTTCGACCCCGACTACGACACCAATCGTCGCTTCTACGTCTACTACGTCAACAACCAGGGCGACATCCGGATCGACCAGTTCAAGCGCAAGGCATCCGACCCGCTCCGGGCCGCACCTGGATCCCAGAAGAAGGTCATCAAGATCACGCATGACCAGGCGTCCAACCACAACGGCGGCCAGCTCCAGTTCGGCCCCGACGGTTACCTCTACGCCGGGATCGGCGACGGCGGCCCGCAGCAGGACCCCGAGGACGACGCGCAGGACATCGACAGCCTGCTCGGGAAGCTGCTGCGGATCGACCCGCTGCCGCAGGGCGGCTACACCGCGCCGGCGAGCCAACCCCTACGCCGACGGCCCGGGGCGCCGACGAGATCTTCGCGATCGGGCTGCGCAACCCCTGGCGCTTCTCCTTCGACTCGGTCGAACGGCGCGCTGACGATCGGCGACGTCGGCGGGTCGGCGCTCGAGGAGATCGACTACGTCACCGGGCCGAACGCCGGCCTCGGCGCCAACTTCGGCTGGAACGACTACGAGGGCTTCGCCGAGACCGCGTTCGGCACCGGCGCCAACGCCAGCCCCCACACCGAGCCCATCGCCGACTTCACCCACGGGGACCCGGACAACTTCTGCTCGATCGCGGGCGGCTACGTCGTCCACGACCCCGGCCTGCCCGCCATCGAGGGGAGCTACGTCTTCAGCGACCTCTGCGCCAACGAGATCTTCGTGGCCGGCGTCCCTTCCGGCACCTCCTCCGAACTTGGCGTCTCGACCGGTACGCCGGTGTCCTTCGGCGAGGGCGAGAACGGCCAGATCTACGTGGTCGACCTCGGCGGAGACGTCTTCCGCCTCGAGCAGGCCGTATGAGCCGAGGCGCGGCAGCCTTCGCGGCGCTGGCCGCGTGCTGCGCCGTCGCAGCGCGCGGCGCAGGGCGAGGACGCCCCGAGCGCATCGAAGGGGTCGTTCGACGTCGAGCGCGACCAGGTCGCCGACGGGCTCAACCAGCCCATCTACACGGCGTTCGCACCCGGCGTCGCCGACACCGCCTACGTCGTCCTGCGCGAGGGGACGGTGCGCGCGCTCGATCCCTCGCGACGGCAGCTCCGTGGAGTTCCTGGACATCGAGGGCAGGGTCTCGACCGACGGCGAGGGCGGCCTGCTCTCGATCGCCTTCGACCCCGACTACCAGTCGAACGGCCTCTTCTACGCCTACTACACGACCAACAACAGCCACACGATCCGGATCGACGAGTACGACACCGTCTCCGACACCGACGCGCAGGAGTCCTCGCGGCGCGCGGTGATCGCGATCCCGCATCCCGGCGCGGAGAACCACCAGGGCGGGACGATCGCCTTCGGCGACGACGGCTTCCTCTACGCCGCCACCGGCGACGGCGGCGACGGCGGCGACCCGAAGGAGAACTCGCAGAACAGGAGCGTCCTGCTGGGCAAGCTGCTGCGAATCAACCCGCACGGCGCCGGGGACGGCGACTACTCGACCCCCAACAGCAACCCGTTCGACGGCCGCCCCGGGCGCGACGAGATCTACGCGCTCGGCCTGCGCAACCCGTTCCGGTGGTCCTTCGACCCGCCGAGCGGCCGGATGACGATCGGGGACGTCGGCCAGTCCAAGTGGGAGGAGGTCGACATCGAGAGCGCCAAATCCCTGCGCGGCGCGAACTTCGGCTGGGATCACTTCGAGGGGGACCACCGCTACGACGCCATCGGCGACGACGAGGCCGACAGGCCGCCCGCCGGCACGTATGAGCGGCCGGTCCACGAGTACCCGCACAGCCAGGGCAACGTGATCACCGGCGGCGTCGTCGTCCGCGACCCCGCCCTGCCCGAGCTCGAGAAGCGCTACCTCTACGCGGACTACGGAAGCGACGAGCTGCGCTCGTTCAAGGTCAAGCTGTCCGGCGCCCGGAACGACCGGCAGCTCGGGATCTCGGTGCCGAACCCCTCCTCGTTCGCATCCGGCCCCGACGGGGTCGTCTACATCACCGCGCTCACCGAGGGCAAGCTCTACCGCCTGATCCCAGCGACGTAGCTTCGGCTCGCGCGGCGCGCCCAGGCATTACAGTTCCCGCAGCGCATGGAGCCGACGGCCGCAACCGAGCGCAAGAAGGGGGGGCAGAGCGCGTCCGGGAACGGCGGCGCGCCGGCCGCCGAGACCTTCGACGTCCTCAAGCCCACCGACGGCTCCGTCCTCGAGCAGGTTGAGGTCGCGACGCCGGAGCAGGTCGCCGAGACCGTCGCCCGCGTCCGCGCCGCCCAGCCCGCCTGGGAGGCGCTCGGCGTCAAGGGCCGCCGTCGCTGGCTCGAGCAGTGGCGCGACTGGCTGCTGGACAACCGCGAGCGCATCGCTGACGTGGTCCAGGCCGAGACCGGCAAGGTCCGCGGCGACTCCGGCCTCGAGTCCATCTACCTCGAGATGGCCGTCAACTTCTGGGGCGAGAACGCCTCGCAGTACCTCGCCGACGAGACCCCCACGCCGGGCCTGCTGCCGACCAAGGTGCGACGCCTGCGCGTCCGCTACCGGCCCTATCCGGTCGTCGGGATCATCAGCCCCTGGAACTTCCCGCTGATCCTCTCGGCCGGCGACGCGATCCCCGCGCTGATGGCCGGCGCGGCGGTCGTGATCAAGCCCAGCGAGTTCACGCCGCTGGAGCTGATGGAGGTCGTGCGCGGCTGGAAGGAGGAGGTCGGCGGCCCCGACGTCTTCGACGTGGTCAATGGCACGGGCGAGACCGGAGGCGCGCTGGTCGACGAGGTCGACTTCATGCACTTCACCGGCTCGGACCGGACCGGGCGCATCGTGATGAAGCGCGCCGCGGACACGCTTACGCCGGTCAGCCTCGAGCTCGGCGGCAAGGACCCCGCGATCGTGCTCGCCGACGCCGACATCGAGCGCGCCGCGAACGCCACCACCTACGGCGGCTTCGTCAACACGGGCCAGGTGTGCATGTCGATCGAGCGCGTCTACGTCGAGGAGCCGGTCTACGACGAGTTCGTCGAGCGGGTGACCGAGAACGTCAAGGAGCTCCGCCAGGGCGCCGACGGCCGCAAGTACGGCGCCGAGCAGGGCGCGATGACCTCACCGGCGCAGATCGACATCGTCGAGGCCCACGTCGAGGACGCCCGCGAGAAGGGCGCGAAGATCCTCACGGGCGGCAAGCGCAAGGAGGGCAAGGGCGACTGGTACGAGCCGACCGTGATCGCCGACGCCGACCACTCGATGAAGGTGATGGTCGACGAGACCTTCGGCCCCGTCCTCGGGGTGATGAAGGTGAAGAGCCCGGAGGAGGCCGTGCGCATGGCCAACGACACGCGCTACGGGCTCTCCGCATCCGTCTTCAGCGGCGACACGAAGCGCGCCGAGCGCATCGCCGAGCAGCTCGAGGTCGGCGCCTGCAACATCAATGACGCGCTCGTCAACTACTTCCACCTCGAGGTCCCGATGGGCGGCTGGAAGGACTCCGGCATCGGCTGGCGCCACGGCGCGGGCGGGATCCGCAAGTACTGCCGCACCGAGTCGATCGTCACCCCGCGCCTGCCGACGGCCAAGTCCGAGCCCCTCTGGTACCCGTACACGCCGAAGCGCCGCAAGCTGATGAACCGCCTGTACCGGCTCGTGAACGCCCGCGGCCTCCGCGCCCGCCTGGGCATCGGCAAGAGCCGCGGCTAGCTGCATCCGACCGCCCGGCGCGGGCGTAACAACTGGCATGAGGACAGCCTCTCTCATGTCAGGGAAGACATGCATCGTCACCCTCGCGGCCGTGGCGGCTCTCGCCGTCGCCGGCTGCGGGGGCGACGAGATGACCTCGGGCTCCGGCGAGGCAGCAGCGGCAGGCGAGGACGCGCAGGTGCTGATCGCCGACTTCGCCTTCGACCCGCAGGACATCACCGTCGAGGTGGGCCAGCCGGTCACCTTCATCAACAGCGACGATGCCCCGCACACGGCCACCGCCGACGACGAGAAGTCGTTCGACACCGGCCGCCTCGAGCTCGACGACGAGGGCGAGCTGACCTTCGACGAGGCCGGGACCTACGCCTACTTCTGCGACTTTCACCCGTTCATGAAGGGGACGGTCGAGGTCGTCGACTAGCCCGTCTCACGCCGGGGCGCCTGCGAGCGTTTCACCGGCATGACGAGCTACACGAACATCCCGAGCCCGATCGGCGAGCTGCTCCTGACTACAGACGGCGAGGCGATCAGCGGGCTGTACATCCAGGACGGCCTGGCGGCCGTCGAGCCCGACGCCGGCTGGCGGCGCGACGACGGCGCCTTCGCCGACGCCCGGGCACAGCTGGGCGAGTACTTCGCCGGCGAGCGGACCGAGTTCGACCTCCCGCTCGCCCCCGACGGCACCGAGTTCCAGCGGCGCGTGTGGGACGAGCTGCGGGCGATCCCCTACGGGGAGACGCGCAGCTACGCGGAGCTCGCCCGCGCAGTGGGCAAGCCGGGCGCTGCGCGCGCGGTGGGCTCGGCCAACGGGCGCAACCCGATCACGGTGATCGTGCCGTGCCACCGCGTGATCGGCTCGAGCTGGCGACCTGGCCGGCTTCTCAGGCGGCGTCGAGCGCAAGCGCCTGCTGCTCGACCTCGAGGCCACCGGCGAGGCGCCGAAGTCCTAGACGGCCGCTGCCAGCCCGCCCTCGAGGCGTGAGGCCTCGATACGGCACCACTCGGCGATCGCACGCAGCTCGCGGACCCTAGGAGGCGCCCTCGGCCTCCTGCTGGCGCAACTCGATCCGGCGGATCTTGCCCGTCAGCGTCTTCGGCAGCTCGTCGGTGAACTCGATCTTCCGCGGATAGGCGTAGGCGGACAGGCGCTTGCGGACGAATGCCTTGATGTCGTCGGCCAGCTCGTCGGATCCCTCCTCGCCCTCCACGAGGACGATGAACGCCTTCACGACGTTCCCCTTCACCTCGTCCGGAGACGCGACGGCCGCCGCCTCGTGGACGGCGGGGTGCTCGATGCAGGCCGACTCGACCTCGAACGGGCCGATCCGGTATCCGGCGGCGATGATCACGTCGTCGGCGCGTCCCTCGTACCAGTAGTAGCCGTCCTCGTCCTCGGACGCCGCATCCTTGGAGTGAAACCACTCCCCGCCGAACGTCTCCTTCGCGGCCTCCTCGTTGCGCCAGTAGCCCAGCGGGTAATGCGGGTTGGAGCGGGCCCGCAGGCAGATCTCGCCGCGCTCTCCACGGGCGACGGGCTGCTCGTCCTCGTCGAGGATCGCCACGTCCCAGCCGGGCATCGGCTTGCCCATGGATCCCTCGCGGACGTCCATGAAGGGGAAGTTCGCGCACAGCGGGTAGGACTCGGTCAGCCCGTAGTAGTCGAGGACCGTCAGCCCGTACTGGTCGCGGAACCAGCGGATCGCCTCGGGGTTGAGCGGCTCGCCCGCCGAGCACACGCGGCGAAAGCGCTGCGGGTACCGCTCCCCCGCGTCGGCGACGGCCATCATCGCCCGCATCGCCGTGGGCGTGGTGAACACGTTGGACACCTCGTTGCGGCTCAGGAAGTCGAGTTGCTTGTGCGGGTCGAAGCCCCCCTCGCGCTGGTACACGCACTGGATGGCGCCCAGCCGCCAGGGGCCGAGCAGCGGCGCGATACCCGCGGCCCACGCCCACTCCCCCATGCCATGAAAGCGCTCGCCGTCGGCGACCTGGTGGCAGTAGATGAACTCCTCGTGGGCGAGCAGGTAGCGGTGGGCGTGAACGATCCCCTTCGCCATGCCCGTCGTGCCGGACGTGTAGTAGAGCTGCGCCGCGTCGTCTGCGGCGGTGTCGAGCGTCTCGAACTCGTCCGACGCGCCCTCGAGGAGCGATTCGTCGAGGATCATCAGCTCGACGCCCGACTCCTCGAAGCGATCGGCGTTGGCGGCGTCGGTGACGAGGACGGTCGGCTCGGAGTCATCGAGCCGGTGGCGGATCCCGTCGTCCCCGTAGAGCACGGACATCGACAGCAACACGGCGCCGAGCTTCCACGTACCGAAGAAGATGGCGGCCGTCTCGGGCGTAGGCGGCAGGACGACCGCCACGCGATCGCCCTCGCCGACGCCGGCGCCCGCGAGCACGTTGGCCGCCCGGTTCGCCAGCCCCTGCAGCTCGCCCCAGCGAATCTCGCGGACCTCGCCGTCGAACCGCTCGTGGACCATCGCGAGCTTGTCCGCCGGGTGCTTGTCGCAGACGTCGGCGGCGATGTTGTACCGCTCGGGAACGTCCCAGCTGTGCTGCGCGCACGCCTCCTCGTAGCTCTCCACGCTCACATGATTCCCCACGCGGGCGTGGTCGAACCGCAGATGCGCGGATCTCAGGCGGGGGTCGCGTCCGCGGCCGGCTCGTCCGTCTCCGCCTCGACGGTGCCGTCGCCCTCGATGTCCTCGTCGGGCGGCAGCTCTCCGCCGCGCTCGGTGCCGGCGATCAGCTCGTCGCCCTTCTTCTCCGGCGGGATGAACCCCGACTTCATGCCGAAGTAGACGGCCTGCGGGTGGTGAGCGATGATCGCCACGGTCGACTGCTCGGGCGTCACGGCGTAGCCGTCGGAGAGCGTCATGCCGATCTCCTCGAGGCCCAGGAGGCGCCAGACCTTCTCGTGCTCGGACTGCTCGGGGCAGGCGGGGTAGCCCCATGAGTAGCGGCGGCCCTGGTCGAGGTCGATACCCAGGCCGCGCGCGCGCCTCGGCGTGAAGCCACTCGGCGAGGCCCTCCGCGGCCTGCACTCCCAGGCCGTGGACGAAGAGCTGCTCGGCGAACTCGCCGTCGCGCTCGAGCCGCTCGATGCGCTCGGTCACCTCATCGCCGACCGTCACTCCCTGGATCGCCACGACGTCGCGCTCGCCCGAGTCGAGCGGCCGGTAGAAGTCGGCCAGGCAGATGCGGTCGTGCTTGGGCTGGCGCGGGAACACCAGCCGCTCGATCTCCTTGTCGTGATCGTCCGGGTCGAAGATCACCAGCTCGTTCCCGTCGGCGTTGCACGGGAAGTAGCCGATCCGAGCCCTCGGATGGAGGTAGTCCTGCTCGCGCCACATGCGCTCGAGCTTCGGCGCGAAGCCCTCCTCGCCGTCGTGGCCCTCGACGATCCGGCGCCAGTCCTCGCCCTTGTTCCCGCGCCCGCCCCAGTGGAGCTTGAACAGCACGTGGCGGTCGAGGTAGGGGTAGACGTCGTCGAGGTCGATCTCGACGTCGCGGACGCCCCAGAAGGGCGGCTCGGGGATCGCGTTGTCGGTCGCCGCGGCCGAGCGGGTCGAGTCGTCGGTCGACCGGCGGCGAGTCGTCGACGACCTCAGGCTTCTCGCGCAGGGTCTTGGCCTCGTCGCGGATCTTCGCGACCAGCGCGTCGCGCGCTTCGTCGTCGACGAGCGCGTCCACCGTGTCGAGCCCGGCGAAGGCGTCCTTGCAGTAGAAGACGCCCGGCTCGTAGACGTCATCTGATTCCTTGCCGTTCGGGTAGAGCACCCGGCGGCCGAAGTCGCGGTTGATCGCGGCGCCGCCGATCAGCACCGGGATACGACAGCCCGCGTGAGTGCAGCTCCTGGATGCAGGCGGGCATCTGCTTCGAGGTCGAGACCAGCAGCGCCGACAGGCCGATCGCGTCGGCCTCGTGCTCGACCGCGGCGTCGATGATGGTGTCGATCGGGACCTGCTTGCCCAGGTCGACGACCGTGTAGCCGTTGTTGGTGAGGATCGTGTTCACCAGCGACTTGCCGATGTCGTGCACGTCGCCGAAGACGGTCGCGATCACGACCTTGCCCTTCGTGTGCCCCTCGATCCGGTCGAGGTAGTTCTCGAGCTGGGCGACCGCGCGCTTCATCACCTCCGCCGACTGGAGCACGAACGGCAGGATCAGCTCGCCGGCGCCGAACTTGTCGCCGACCTCCTTCATCGCCGGCAGCAGCACCTGGTTGAGCGTCGGGACCGCGCCGATCTTCTCCACCGAGCGGTCGATCCACTCCTCCACCCCGTCCTTCTTGCGGCGCAGGATGTGCCAGTGCAGGGCCTCCTCGGGCTCCATGTCAGCGGTCGGGTCCTCGGCCTCCGCCTCGTCCTCCTCACCCTTGGACTCGAAGTGGGCGATGAAGCGCTCGAGCGCGTCGTCGCGGCGGTTGAACACGAGGTCGTCGGCCAGCTCGCGCTCGTTCTCCGAGATCTCCCCGTAGGGGGTGATGTGGTTGGGGTTGACCATCGCGAGGTCGAGGCCCGCCTCGACGCAGTGGTGCAGGAAGACCGAGTTGAGGACGGCGCGTGCCGGCTGGCCGACGCCGAACGACACGTTGGAGACGCCCAGCGAGGTCTTGCACGCCGGGCAGGCCCTCCTTGATCGCCTTGATCCCCTCGATCGTCGCCACGGCCGATGGCTTCCACTCGTCGTCGCCCGGTGGTCAGCGTGAAGGTGAGGGCGTCGAAGATCAGCGAGTCGCGGGGCAGGCCGTGCTCGTCGCAGGCGATCTCGGTGATGCGCTTCGCGATCTCGAGCTTGCGCTCGGCGGTCTTCGCCATCCCCACCTCGTCGATCGTCGAGCGCGATCAGCGCGGCGCCGTGCGCGCTGCGCCAGCGGGATCACGCGGTCGGCCTTGTCGCGGCCGGCCTCGAGGTTGATCGAGTTCACGATCGCGCGCCCGGGGATCGCCTCGAGCGCAGCCTCGATCACCTCGGGCTCGGTCGAGTCGATCTGGATCGGCGCGGGCTGGGTCAGCGAGATGCGCTGGACGACCTCGCGCATCTGCACGTCCTCGTCCTGGCGCTCGGTGAGGGCGACGCAGACGTCGAGCACGTGGGCGCCGCCGGTCACCTGATCCTCGGCGACCTGCACCAGGCCGTCGTAGTCGTCGGCGAGCAGCAGCTCCTTCGCCTTGCGCGAGCCCTGCGAGTTCACGCGCTCGCCGACCAGCGTCGGGCGCGGCTCCTGGACGAGGTCGGTGGCGGTCATCATCGAGCTGACCAGCGGCGGGGCGCCCCGGGGACGCTCGCCTGGCGTCCGGCCTGCGACGCGCTCGGCGATCGCGCGGATGTGCTCGGGCGTCGTTCCACAGCAGCCGCCGACGATGCCGACGTTGTGGCGCTCGACGAACTCGCCGAGCACGGTCGAGATCTGCTCGGGGGTCTCGGGGAAGATCGTCTCGCCGTCGGGCCCCTGGAGCGGCAGCCCGGCGTTGGGGATGCAGTGGACCGGCAGCGGCGAGTGCTCGCCCAGGAAGCGGATGGCGTCGCGCATGTCCTCCGGGCCCGTCGAGCAGTTGAGGCCGATCACGTCGACCTCCAGCGCCGCGAGCGTGGTCAGGACCGCGGCGATGTCGGTCCCGAGCAGCATCTTGCCGCCCTGCGGGAGCAGCGAGACAGAGGTCTGGATCGGGACCTTGCGCCCGGCCTGCTCGAACGCCTCGCGAACGCCGAAGACGGCGGCCTTTACCTCGAGGATGTCCTGGGCCGTCTCGATGATGATCAGGTCCGCGCCGCCCTCGACCAGGCCGCGGGCCTGCTCGGTGAACACCTCCACGAGCTTGCGGAAGCTGATGTCCCCCAGGGTCGGGTCGTCGCTGGCCGGCAGGAAGCCGGTCGGGCCGATCGAGCCGGCGACGAACCGCTCCTCTCCCACCGCCTTGCGGGCGATCTCGGCCGCCTTCGTGTTGATCTCGAGCGTGTGCTCGCCCAGCCCCCATTCGTCGAGCTTCAGGCGCGAGCCCTGGAAGGTGTCGGTCTCGACGACCTCGGCCCCGGCTTCGACCATCGAGGCATGGACGCCCTCGATCACGTCGGGGCGGTTGAGGACGAGCGCCTCGTGGCACTTGCCCTGGAGGCCGCCGTAGTCCTCCTGAGTCAGGTCGAACTGCTCCAGCGTCGCGCCCATGCCGCCGTCGAAGACGACGACGCGCTCGCGCACCGCAGCCAGGTAGTCGCGCTCAGTCATGACGCGTGGAAATGGTAGGGAGAGGTGCGCGGCCGCCGTGCAGGGTGCCTGGCTAGACGCCGGCGTGCGAAGCGCCCGCCCAGGCATGTCCGAGGGCATCATTGCCTCCCGGCGGGCGTAGAGATGGGCGAGCTGCGGCTTGCGTCTTCACTGTCAGAGAGAATAGCGGCGGGGTTCTGTGATGTCCACGATCCGCGAGCAGCGCATCGAGCTGGCCGGGTTTCGGGACCCGCGCGCTCGAGCTGGAGCCCACGGGCGTGGGCGAGGCCCGGCGATGGTCCTGCTCCACGGGTTCTCCGACTCGGCCGACTGCTGGCGCCCGACGCTGAAGGAACTCGCCAAGCGAGGGCAGGCGGGCGATCGCGCTCGACCTGCCCGGATTCGGCCAGGCGGCGAGGCTCGATCGCGAGGCCGACGATCCTTCCGCAGCTCGACGCGTTCACCGCCGCGGCGGTCAGGCGGGAGGCGGAGCGGTCCCCGACCGGCGACGTGGTGCTGGCCGGCAACTCGATGGGCGGCGCCGCCACGCTCCGGGCCGGCCAGGACGCGGACCTTCCGCTGGCCGGGATCATGCCGGTCGCCCCCGCCGGGCTCGACCACGCGCGCTGGCTCTCAGTGATCGAGGGCGAGGCGCCGCTGCGGTGGCTGATGCGCTCGCCGGTCCCGATGCCGGAGATCGTCGTCCGCGACGTCGTGGGGCGCATGTACCGGGCGATGGCGTTCGCCCACCCGGGCGAGGTGGACGCCGCATCGGTCTCCTCCTTCACGCGCCACGTCGCGCTCCAAGCGGGACGTCGTGCGGATCCTCGGCACCGGCCATCGTCTCGTGGCCGAGCTCGGCGACCCGTTCGAGCTCGGGCGGATCTCGTGCCCGGTGCTGGTCGTCTGGGGCGAGAAGGACCGCATGGTCTTCTCCAAGGGCGCTGACCGGGTGCTCGAGGAGGTCGAGGGGTCGGCGATCGTGCTGATCGAGGACTGCGGGCACTGCCCGCAGGTGGAATGCCCGGACCGGATGGCGGAGCTGCTGGTCGAGTTCCCGGCCGCGCTCGCGCGAGCGGCCTAGGGCTGCGAGACCTTGAGGTTCTTGGAGCGGGCCCGCGTGCACACGTCGGAGCCATCACCGAGTGCCTTAGTGACCTTCACGTAGTGGCGACCATCGGCGATGTCGTTGCCGATGGCCCACCTGCCGTTGTCCTTCGAATCCGTCTTGGCGACGAGGTCGTCCGGACCGGGCTGGAGCTTGTAGAGCCTCACCTTCCGGTCCTTCTTGCACGCGTCCTCCGGCGACTGGACCTTCCCACTGAACTCGTGGGTGAAGACCTTCGCGATATTGCCGTAGCCGATGGTGACGTGCGTGTCGACGGTGTCCGCCGCGGCGGAGGCGGGGAAAACCGCTCCCGCGAGTACGGCGATTGCGAGCACGCCCCGCCTGAGTCCCATGCCGGCCAGCCTAGCGAGCCATGGCCGGTGCAGGCCGATCGGCCGGCTAGTCACGGCAGACGACCCAGGTGGAAAAGTCGACGGGCGCGCCGGTGTTGTTGTTGTTGATCGTGCCCTGCCAGCCGTCGTCCGGCAGCTGGCCGCCGTCGTTGTACGGGAAGACGCTCGACACCTCCACCGCCACCGATGTGCTGTCCGGATCCACGCCTCCGCCGGTGACCTTCGTCCCGTTTGGGCACGGTGCCGCGACGCCGAAGCGAGCGCCGTCAGGGGCGGTTTCCTGTCTCTCGACGTACTCGTATGAGCCCGAGTTGGCGCAGATCGCGTAGACCTGAAGCAAGCCGATGGCCATGGTCTGGTTATTGCCCACGGCGAAGAATCCATCCTCCGACGGCAGCATCGACGCCGCGATCAGGCCCTCGTTTTGGGCCTTCTCGTGCGTTAACAGGGCCACGCCGCCTCCGGCGAGTGGCTCCCCGGTCGGACACTCCGCGAGGCCGCTGGTCTGGCCGCCCCCCATACCTGCCTGCTCCATCACGTAGCTGAAGCGCCCGGTGCGCGAGCAGATCGCGAGGACGACGATCTTCTTGTTCCCGGCCGAACGGCTGACTGCCGCTCCGCTCCACCCATCGTCCGGCTTCTCGTTCCCGTCGCCATCATCGATCGGGAAACTCGACCGGACGGCCGTCGCGGTGTTCCCGCCGATGATGGTGACGCCGCCGCCCGTCACGTGCGTGTCGTTCGGGCAGTTCGCCTTCTTGAAGGCCACCTTGCCCGCCGGCAGGTTCTTCTCCTTCGAGAGCACGTACTCGAGGCTCGCGCCCGAGGCCGCTGGTGCGCAAACCACGAGGGTCACGGTCGCGAGGATGCCCACGAAGATGCACCGCCCACCTACCTGCATGCTCCGACCCTAGCGTCCCTACCCTTCCGCGTCCAGTGGCCTCGCTCCCCGTGCCAATTCCCAAGCCGATCTCGCCCGGGCGCCTGCCCGCCGCGGCGGAGAACGCCTACAAGAAGTTC
Source organism: uncultured Solirubrobacterales bacterium (assembly GCA_963729505.1). GTDB lineage: Bacteria > Actinomycetota > Thermoleophilia > Solirubrobacterales > 70-9 > JBDTSW01. Next base: position 101,242 of record CAVSOA010000001.1, on the reverse strand, counting down.
CTCGGTGGCGGCATCGCGGATCTGAGGCCCTGGCCGTCGGAGGTGATCCACGAGGGCCCGCAATGCACGGTCCACCGCTACGAGATGCCGGACGGGATTGAGCCGACCCAGAACACCCCCGTCCTGCTCGTCCCACCGCTCGCCGCCCCGGCCCAGTGCTTCGATCTGCGCCGCGGCTGCAGCATGGCCGAGTACCTCACCTCGCTCGGCTACAGGACCTACCTGGTCGACTACGGCCGGATCGGGTTCGACGACCGTGCCCTCGGGCTCGAGCATTGGGTCAACTCGGTGATCCCGAAGGCGGCGGGCGTGACGATCAACGATGCCGGGGCGGATCGCACGCAGATGGTCGGCTGGTGCCTCGGCGGGATCATGGGCCTGTTGACCGTGGCCGACGGTCGCTCCGAGGTGGCCTCGATCAGCCTGATCGCGAGCCCGTTCGACTTCGCGCAGGTACGGCTGATGGCACCGGTGCGCCGCCTGGCCGACCTCACGGGAGGCGCCCTGGGGACCGCGCTCTACCGCGCGCTGGGCGGCGCCCCCGCCACGCTCGTCGGCGCCGGCTTCAGGCTGACCTCGATCGATCGGTACCTGACAAGGCCGATGGTGCTCGCCTCGCGCATGGACGACACCGAGTTCCTGGCGCACGACGAGGCGATCGAGAGCTTCATGGGCTCGATGATCGCCTACCCCGGGCGCACCTTCGGCCAGCTCTACCACCGTTTCTTCCGCGTCAACGACCTCTCCGAGGGCCGCCTCGAGCTCGCCGACCGCACGGTCGACCTTCGAAACGTGCGGGCTCCGGTGATGGCGGTGGCGGGCAACACGGACGTGCTCGCCCCGCGCGCGGCCGTGCACCACGTCGGCAACCTCGTCCGCAACGCCCCCGACCTCCGCCTCGAGACCGCACCCGGCGGCCACCTCGGGGTCCTCACCGGCCGCTCGGCCGAGCGCACCACCTGGCAGGCGCTCGACGAGTTCCTGCTGGAGAACGACTGAGCCCCGGACCCGAAATGGCTGCTTCACATGGGGAGCGGCTTGCCGGCCCAAGAATCAATGAGGGAGCGGCCACGTCGCCACGTTCACGCGGCAATGCATCGCCAATCGGGCTGTCCTGCCGCTGGTGTCGTCTGGCGATAGCGACCTATCCAGGACACGCAGCCCATTCCGGACCCGACATGGCGCCTTATCTCCGGTATGCGGGGAAAAAGCGCCACGCAGCGGAAGAGGCTCCCCCTGCGCGTCGGACTGGAAGGCAGCGACTAGCCGGAGACGGTCGTCTCGCCGCGCTCGTTCCCGCGCGGGGAGAGGCGCACCGGAGCCGCCGAGAGGGCGCGCATCCGCATGTCCGACCAGGTGACGCCCTCGCGCACCAGGGCCGGGAGCCCGAGCACGACCGCGGTCGCGATCTCGACGGCCTGGAGGACGATCCCGTAGGCGAGGGCGTCGGCGGCGCCGACTCCGAAGCCGGTGGTCAGCACGCTGATCGTCGCGAGCTGGAAGACGCCGACGTTCGACGGGGTCGCGGGGACGACGGCCGTCACGTTGACGGCGAACAGGACCGCGGCGGCCGCGCCGAGCTGCGCCTCGACGTGCAGGCCGAGCGCGTTGAAGAGCACGAAGCAGGCGGCGAGCTGCAGCGCCCACGCGGTGAGCTGAGCGGAGATCGCCAGCGGCGCCCGCCGCGGATCGCGGAGGATGTGAAGGCCGCTTCGGACCTGGACCAGGGCGGAGCGGATCGCGTCGGCCACGCGCGCGACCCGGCCTGAGCCGCTGCGGCGCACGACCAGCGGGGCAACGATCACGGCGAGCAGGAGGAGCAGGGGCGCGAGGCTGAACAGGAAGAGCCGCTCGGAGCTCGCGGCGAACAGATCCGTCTCCCAGACGATGATCGCGCCGAGCAGGGCCAGCGCACCGATGTTCATCGCCGTCTGCGAGACGAGCGTGCCGAGCAGGACCGGGAAGGTCTCGCGCATGCGCCCGATCCGGCGCGCGAGCACCATCGCGCGTGCGGGCTCGCCGACGCGGGCCGGCAGCGTCGCCGACATCAGGACGCCGATCATCGTCGCCGACAGCACGTCGCGGCGGCGCAGGGGCCGCGACGGCAGCGCCGAGCGCACGGCGACGTACCACGATCCGCCGCGCATGAAGAGCGAGGCGCTCATCAGTGCGAGCGCGGCGAGGACCCAGGTCGCGTCGGAGCGGACGATGTTTCGGACCACCTCATGCAGGCCGATGCGGTTGGCGGCGAGCGCGGTCAGGACGATGCCCAGGACGCCGGCGACGCCCAGCGCGACCCTGCGCTTGGTGCGGTGGCGGCCGATCGCCTTCGCGGGCTCGGGGTCGAGGCGGGGCAGGCGCTGGGCGGGCCGTGGCCTGCTGCCGTCGGCGGGTAGCAGGCCGATCCGGCGACCGGCGGCCTCCGAGCGCGTCGCGGGCTCGGGAGCGGCGATCGCGCGCTCGTAGACCGCCTCCACCTGCTCGGCGACCCGCGGCCACGCATAGCGCTGCGCGCTCTCGAGCGCCGCACGACCCATGGCCTCGCGGCGGGCCGGCTCGTGGTAGAGGGTCTGAAGCTCCTCGGCGAGCCGCTGCGCGTCGGCGGGCGGGACGAGGATGCCGTCGACGCCGTCGGTCACGACGTCGGCGTAGCCGGCGATGTTCGAGGCCAGGACGGGCGTGCCCGCGGCGAACGCCTCCGTCAGGACCATCCCGAAGCTCTCCCCCGCGAGCGATGGCGCGCAGAGAACGTCGGCGCCGGCCAGCGCCTGCTGCAACTGCTCACCGGAGACCCGGCCCAGCACGTCGATGTGCGAGGACGCCTCGTCCAGGTCCGCGTACCGCGCGACCTCGTCGGCCTCCGCGCCGATCACGGTGAGCCGAGACGGAACGTGCTCCGTCAGCGCCTCGAACGCCGAGAGCAACACGGGCAAGCCCTTGCGCTCCTCGGCGCGACCCACGAAGAGGACTCGAAGCTCGTCCCCCGGCTCACGTGGCGCCGGCGGCGCGGGATCCAAATCGACGCCGTTGGGAATGATCCGGTAGCTGCCGCCGTACCAGCGGCGGCCGGTCCATTCCGCCGCCTTGGAGACGGCGATGCGGGCGGTCAGGTGGTTGAACTTGCGGCGGGCACCGAACAGGTTCGCGAGCATGTTCGGGACGGGACGGGTCGAATAGGAGTGGAAGGTGCCAACGACGGGCGCGTCGGGGTACGAGCAGGCGTCCCAGCTGATGATCGGCGCCTCGGGCGAGTGGACGTGGACCACGTCGGGCTGGAACTCGCGCAGCGCCCGCCGAGTTTCGGTGATCCCGGCCGGGAACGGTGAGAGGTTCCCGACCGACCCGTTCACCTTGAAGCCGAATGTCCGCCCGACGGGAGCCAGGTAGTCGGGCATCTCGCGGTCCTCCGGCCGGGCCTGGTGGAGGATCTTGCTCGTGAGGCCCGGGGGATCCCACGGAGCGGTCACGCGCACCTCGTGTCCGCGCGCGATCAATTCACCGGCGAGGGACTCGATGTGCCGGTTTACGCCTCCCGGATAGGTCCAGGAGTAGGGGCTTACGATCGCGATGCGCATAGGGGGCAATTCGACGTTAGCGGAGCGGCTCGACGGGCCGCGCCTGGACCAGGCTCCAGGCATAGCCGACCGTGACCAGGCAGTACGCACTACCCAGTATCAGCAGCACTACGCCAGAGTCATTGGAAACCGTACCGATCAGGGCCGCCGCGATGGCTCCCGCGAACCCGGCGAGGGCGGCGCGCTCGCGAAACCAGCCCAGAATCGTGCGCCGGTTGTACACGCCGATCCCGATCACGATCAGGGCGCCCGCGAGGAACGGGATGTTCGAGCCCTTGGTGAAGCTGTCCGCTGCCAGGCGAACGCGGCGCTCCAGGACGTCGCCGGCCTCGCTGAAGCCGCCGGCGTCGAGGAGCGACCGGGTCAGGTGCGCCTCGCCACCCAGCAGCAGATCGGCGCCCATCAGTGCCGCGAGAGCCGCGACGGGCACGAGCAGGGCCACGATCAGGCCGCGCTTCGTCCCGAGCGCCACCGCCGCCCCGACGGCGGCCGCGGAGGGCAGCACGATCGCCGCCCCCACATCGGCGCCGAAGCGACCGAGCGCGAAAGCGGCCGCCCCGGCCAGGCCCACGACCAGGAACGCGGCGGCTGCAGCCCGGCCGCCGTCGCGTGTCTTCGGCGACGACGCCAGGAGGGCCCCCACCCCCAGCGGCAGCAACGCGCCCACGATCGCCTCGATCTCATTGCCGATCCCATAGAAGCGCGAGCCGGAGATCGGATTTGGGCCGGGGATCGACAGCGGGACGAGGATCGAGCCGGCGACGACGTCGGCGGCGTACGCCGTGACCGTGACGAGGCAGGCGACGCCGAGGGCGCGCCAGCCCCCGATGAACCTCCACGTGAGCGCCGCCAGGAGCGGCGCGAGAAGGCCGACCGCCAGGCGCTCGGCCAGGAGCGAGGGCTCCGCGATCGGCGCCAGCAGCAACACCAGGGGCATGTAGGCCATCGAGAGCGCCAGCAGCGGAAGCGCGATCGCCGCAGCGCGGCGGCGGCCGACGGCCACCGCCAGCCCGACGATCGCCAACCACGCCAGGAGCGTCTGCCCGACCACCGGCCCGCGGCGCTCGCCGGTCACCACCAGGCGCCGCTCGAGGTCGATCACATCGCCCACGTCACCGTCGCCGGTCGAGCGCACGGGCTGGCCGTTCATCTCCGGCGGGACCTCGACGTCGAGCCGCTCGAGGATGGTCGGGGCGACGTCCGTCGAGGTGACCAGGCCGTCCGTGCGCGTGCTGTCGGACGTCAGCAGACCGTCGAAGCCGGCTCCGGCGATCCCGATCGACAGGCTGCGGAAGGCAGGCGGCGGCCGCTCGATCGCGATCAGCAGATCATCGCCCTCCACCTCGCCCACGAGTCGCGAAAGATCCTGGACCGTCGCGTCGCGGACCTCCAGCGAGGGGCAATCAACGCCGTCGCACGCCGGTGCCGTGACGAAGCGGCCCTGGCGATCCGCGGCGAGCAGGCGGCCCAGCCCGGCCGCCGGCACGGCCGAGGAGGAGAGCCCGGCGTCGGCGAGCGTCGAGGCCAGGAGCCCTGGCACGACCTCGGCGGGCGCGTCGGAGGCACGGCGCGCGATCGCCTGCCAGTCGACCGGCGCCACCCCCGTCTCGCCGAAGCGCACGAACGGCAGCTCCTCGTCGTAGAGCGATTCGGAGACGCGATTGCCCTGGGTGATGTCGAGGTAGGTCTGGGCGGCCGGAACGGCGCCGATCCCGGCGCTCATCAGCCCCGGTGCGAGCCCCTCAACACCGTCCAGGGTCGTCAGTCCCGTGCCTCCGGGCAGCAGGGCGATCGTGACCCTCGGGGCCGCCGGCGTCGCCTGGGCGGCAGCCGTCGCGGGCGCGCCGAGCGCCAGCGCGGCGACGAGCGATGCGAGAATGGGCCGGATGAGTGATCGCACGTACGCGAAGTTCACGTTCTTCAAGCTCGATCCAGAGTGGCAGCGCCGTGGCGCGGAGGAGCGGGCGCAGGATAAACGTGAGTTCCTCGCCGCCTGCGAGGATTTCGCCCAGGACCGCTCGCTGCGCGCCTACTCAACGGTCGGCACCCGCGGCGATACCGATCTGCTGATCCTCTCGCAGAGCCCGGTCCTCGAGGACCTCCACACCTTCCACGTCGTGCTCGCCCAGAGCGGGCTCGCCCGCTGGGCCACGGTCCCCCACTCCTATCTGGCGCTCACGAAGCGCTCGCCGTACTCGGACTCCGATGCCCGCCCCGAGATCTGCACGTCCGATCGCAAGTACCTGATCGTCTACCCCATGGACAAGAAGCGTGAGTGGTACACGCTGCCCGACGCCGAGCGCCAGCGGATCATGGCCGACCACATCAGGGTCGGGCGAACGTATCCGGAGATCACGATCAACACCGCGTACTCATTCGGCATCGACGACCAGGAGTTCGTCGTGTCCTTCGAGGCCGACGACCCCGGGATGTTCCTCGACCTGGTCCAGGAGCTCCGCGGCACCGAGTCCAGCTCCTACACGCTGCGCGATACCCCGATCTTCACCTGCGTCTCGATGTCGGTTGGCCGGGCGCTCGACGCGCTGGACGGCGTCGCTCAAACGGCCGCCGCGACCGCCTGACTCAGGGCTCCACGCAGACGGCGTGGGCGCCGATGGTCTCGCGATAGGGGTCGAGGTTGTCGAGCGTCACCCGCCAGCCGTTATCCGGGAGCTTGTCCGGATCGGCGTTCGTGTCGATCGGATAGCTCTCGACGAGGTAGAACTTGAGCGAGGCGGCCAGCCCCCCGCCGCCGAGGACCCGCTCGTTGGGGTTGCAGAGGACCTTGAGGCTCGATCGCTTGCCCTTGCGGCCGATCTTGTGGGCACGGCGGTAGTGGACGTCGAGCTGTTCGTCATGGCAGATCGCGTATGTCGTGAAGTCGACGTTCACCGGGGGCTGGGAGGTGTTGTCGAAGTTGCCCTGCCACAGGTTGGGCGGCCTCGTCCGCCGGTCCGAGCGCGCGAACGGAACGCTCTGGCGGATCGCCGACTGGTGGTAGGTGCCGGTGCTGTAGATCCCCCCGCCGGTCAGGTCCTGCTGGTTGGAGCAGCGCGAGCGGGTCGTGCCCCCATTCGGCACGGTGCGCGCGTCCATCGTCGCGGGGTCCTTGATGCAGATGGCGTAGGTGCGGAAGAGGATGGTGCCGCCGTGCGAGTCGTACCAGCTCGTCCACGCGCCCACGGAGCTCGGGTACGTCGAATTGAGCCCAGCCGCGTCATAGCCGCCGCCGGCCTCGGACCCGCCGCCGGAAACGTTCAGCGCGCCGGGACACGATGCGCTGGCCTGCGCCTGGGTGCCCGCGCTCACCGTGTTCGCGCTGCGCACGTACTCGATCCGCATCTCGGCTCCGGCCGCGGCGGGAAGCGCCGCCGAACCTAGCGCGAGCGCAAGCACGGCCATCGCCCTGCTCGTGCTCATACCCCGCCACCGGTTCATGGCATTGATGGTAAACCGATTCCCTACCCTTCCCCGCTCGAATGAGCGACATCGGGACCCCTGACAACCCCCTTCGCGCCGCGATCGTCGGCTCCGGCCCGGCCGGCTTCTACGCCGCTGAGGCCGTGTTCGCGAATGACGAGGTGACGGCTGAGGTCGACATGTTCGACCGCCTCCCGACGCCCTTCGGGCTGGTCCGCGCCGGCGTCGCCCCCGATCACCCCAAGATCAAGAACGTCATCAAGCGCTACGAGAAGACGGCCACGAACGAGGGCTTCCGATTCTTCGGCAACGTCGAGGTCGGCCGCGAGATCTCGACCGCGGAGCTCGCCGAGCGCTACCACGCCGTCATCTACGCCTACGGCAGCTCCACCGACCGTCGCCTCGGGATCCCCGGCGAGGAGCTTCCCGGGAGCCATGCCGCCACCGAGTTCGTCGCCTGGTACAACGCCCACCCGGACTTCGCCGGCCACGAGTTCGACCTCTCCTGCGAGCGCGTCGTCGTGATCGGCAACGGCAACGTCGCGGCCGACGTAGCCCGGATGCTCGCCCTCAACCGAGCCGAGCTCGAGGAGACCGACACGGCCGACCACGCGATCGAGGCGATGGCCGAAAGCGGCGTGCGCGAGATCGTCGTCCTCGGCCGCCGGGGTCCCGCGCAGGCGGCGTTCACGAACCCCGAGGTTCGCGAGCTCGGCGAGATGGTCGAGGCCGACGTCTTCATCGACCCCGCTGACTGCGAGCTCGACGAGGCAAGCCAGGCCTTCCTCGACTCCGACGAGGCCGACATGACCTCGCGCAAGAACGTCGACATCTTCACCGAGTTCTCGCAGCGCGATCCGGAGGGCAAGCCCCGCCGCATCGTCCTCCGCTTCCTCTCCTCGCCCGTCGAGATCAAGGGCGAGGGCAAGGTCGAGAGCATCGTCATCGGCCGCAACGAGCTGGTCTCCGACGGCGGGCGCATCAAGGCCCAGGACACCGGCGAGCGGGAGGAGATCGAGTGCGGGCTCGTGTTCCGCTCGATCGGCTACAAGGGCATCGGGCTCGAGGGCATCCCCTTCGACGAGGACCGCGGGACCATCCGCAACGAGGCCGGGCGCGTCCTCGACGACGAGAACTCCCAGGTCGAGGGGCAGTACGTCGTCGGCTGGATCAAGCGTGGTCCGAGCGGCGTCATCGGCACCAACAAGAAGGACGCGCAGGAGACGATCGACCTGCTCTTCGAGGACCTGGCAGCCGGACGCGTTCCAGACCCCTCGCCGGGCGCCGACGGCACCTCGATCGAGGAGCTTCTGGCCGAACGCAGCCCCGACACGGTCGTCAGCTTCGCCGGCTGGGAGGCGATCGACGCCGCCGAGAAGGGCAAGGGCGAACCGCTGGGCCGCCCCCGCGTGAAGTTCTGCAGCATCGACGAGATGCTCGAGGCGTCACGGAGCCAGACACCGGCGTAGGCTCTGGGGCGTTCACGAACTTCAGGGAGTTCACATGATCGCTCGCATCACCAAGCTCTCAGGGGCCGTGGCCGTCGCAGCGGCCACGCTCCTGGTCCTCGCCGTCCCAAGCGCCCAGACCGGCGGCTCGCCGAAGTGCTTCGGCAAGCCGGCCACGATCGTCAGAGGCGGCGGCGACGACAACATCAAGGGAACCAATGCCAACGACGTCATCGTCGCCGGCAACGGCGAGAACGACATCGACGGCAAGGGCGGCAACGACCGGATCTGCGGCGGCAACGACGGCGACGACATCTTCGGCGGCAAGGGCAACGACAAGATGGCGAGCGGCGGCAATATCGACTTCATCGCCGGCCGCGAGGGCAACGACCTCCACATCGCAGGCGGCGGCGACGACCAGATCGACGCCGTACAGGACGCCACAGACGACGACGAGGATCGCGCCATCGGCAAGAAGGGCGACGACTTCATCGACACCAACGACGGTGAGGACAACGACACGACCGTGGGCGGCAAGGGCAACAACGACGAGTGCCCGGCCGACGCCGGCGACGACGTCGACTGCGAGATCACCTGAGCTGGCCGATCTCGCGGAGATCCAGCGGCTCATCGCCGAAGCGCTCCCCGGCGCGAACGTCGAGATCCTCGACGAGGGCGGCGGCGATCACCTGCGCGCCGTCGTCGCCGCGCCACAGTTCGAGGGCCTCTCGCGAATCGACCAGCACCGCCTGGTCAAGCGGCCCGTGCAGCACCTGATGGACGACGGGTCAATCCACGCGCTGTCGGTCTCGGCGAGCCTGCCGGAGGCGTAGTCGCGACTCGCTAAGGTGAACCCATGAGCGATCCCGAGCTGAAGGCCAAGGTCGAGGAGATCATCCGCGAGAACGAGGTACTCCTCTTCATGAAGGGCGTACCCGAAGCGCCGCAGTGCGGCTTCTCCATGCGCGTCGTGGGCATGCTCGAGCAGCTTGGCGCCGAGTACGGCGCCGTGGACGTCCTCCCCGCGCTGGATCCCCTGCGCGAGGCCACCGGCGAGATCTCCGACTGGCGGACCTTCCCCCAGCTCTACGTGAAGGGCGAGCTCGTCGGCGGCGCCGACATCGTCGAGGAGATGTTCGAATCGGGCGAGCTCGCGGAGCTCCTCGGCGTCGAGCAACCCGCGGCGGCGAGCGCTCCGGAGCCCGAGAAGCTCGTCCCCGGCGGCCCGCAGCAGAGCCCGCCGATGCAGCTCGGCTAGAGCCGGACGTCCGTGGACATCGTCGTCGCCGGTGTCGCCGTGGTGGCGTTCGCCGCGACGATCTACGTGCTCGTCGGGATCGGCGGCCGGACCCATCCCCAGCAGCCGCGGACCACTCTCCTGCCCGACCCCGAGGACCCGGACTGGCTCACGGTCCAGGACGTCGCGACCATCCTCGAGCTTCCTCCGAGCGAGGTCGTCGAGCTAGTCGACCGCGACTCGATCCCCTTCTACCTGGTGCGCGGCGGGCGCCTCTCCGAGCCCGAGTACCTGCGCTTCCGACGCGACGAGATCGAGGACTGGACGATCGGCTAGCGACAGGCGCCGCCGCGCAGGCAATTGCCGTGGTCGCTGTTCGCCCAAAGCGGTAGAAGCGTGCGCTCCGTCGATCGTGGTCCACATGCCAATCCGTCGAGCGCGCTAATCGATCCGCCGCCGCCGGTCGATTTAAGCCACAAACCAGGCGGCATCGGGCGGACCCGTCGCAACACGGGAATGCGCGGCCGCCGGCACCACAGGAGGCTGTCATGAGAAATCAGAAGCTGTGCGTGACGATTGGCACGGTGGCCGCGGTGTATCTGTCCGCGCTCGCTCCCGCGGGCCAGGCGGGTACCGTCTGCAACGAGGCGGAGAACTCGCACCGCGGCGGCTATGTCGTCTCGGAGGGGATCGTCGACCCCGTCCCGCCCGCGTTCCTCCGCGAGGTGGTTCGCAGATGAGGGTGGGCAACGACAACGCCGTGGGCCTGGACAACGCGGCGGATCGTTCGCCCGCGCTGCGCCAGTGCGAGCAAGACGGCGGACCCGATCCCACCTGAGCCGCGGGTCAAAGCGATACGAATCGGCCGCTAGCCGGGGCCCGCCTCGATCGTCTCGCGGACCTCGCGGTAGCCGGGCTGGAGGCCGAAGTCGGTGAGGACCCAGGTCGCGCCCGCCTCCTCCCACGGTTCGGCCTCGGCGCCAGCGTCGCGCTCGACCACGAGGTCGAACGGGCCTGACGCCCGGTCTCCCTCGCCGCTGCGCGGCGATCTCATCGGCGAGTTCCGCGAGCGCCTCGGGCGCCGGGGAGCTCGATCGGGAACAGTCCATCCCACCGAGCCGCCCGCCGAAGGGGCCGCCGGTTGGGCCATCGCCCGGCCACCCACACCGGGATCCGGGGCGACTGGAGGGGCGCGGCTCGAACTCGCCGTCCCAAAACGCGCTGAGCCGGTCGAGTCCCTCGTCGAGCAGACGGGCGCGCTCCTTCGGATCGACCACCTCGCCGAAGGGCTCCAGCTCGCCGTTGTTGTCCGCGCCAAGCCCGACGCCGAGCGTGAGGCGCCCACGGCTCAGGAGGTCGAGCGTGGCCGTCTCGCGCGCCAGCTTCTGGACCCGTCGCCGCGAGAGTGGCGTGACGAGCGGCCCGAGGCGGATCCGCCGCGTGGCGGTGGCCACCGCCGCGAGTGCGACCCACGGGTCCGCGACCGCGCGGACCGGCTCCCGGTAGCGCACGTGATCCCAGACGAAGAACCCGTCCCAGCCGTGCGCCTCGGCGGATGCTGCGAGCTCGGCAAGCGTGTTCGGGTCGACCAGCTCGTCGAAGGGTGCGACGAAGATCCCTCGCTTGGCGCTCACATCGCCATCCTCGCAAGCTCGCGCCACGGCGCGATGTCCCAGTGGCCCCGTGCCGCCCCCGACGGCGACGGCAGGACGAACACGCGGCTGGGGCCGAGGCGCTCCGGCTGGACGCCGTAGTCGACCGCGCGGCCGAGGGCCCCTTTCGCGGCGTTCTTGGAAGTCAGCGCGATCCACTCCGGGGCGTAGCGCTCGAGGTTCCGCACCAGCCGCGGGGCGTCGAACCCGTCGACGCCGATCTCGGCGTCGGACCCCGACCGCGTCTTGCACAGGTCGGTCAGCCCCAGGCCGTAGGCGAGCACCTCGTGGAACTCCAGGGGCTCGAGCCGCCGCGGAGTGAACCCCACCTCGGCGAGCGTCGGCCAGAACGCGTTGCCCGGCCCGGCGTAGTAGGCGCCGACCCTTGCTGCGACCGCCCCGAGGGCGGTCCCGCAGAAGACGACCCGCAGGCCCGGCGCGAGCACGTCGTCGAGCAGAGTTGTGTCGTCGGGGTCGGTCACCGATGAGTCGGCGGGACTGCTGCGGTCAATACCTTCGAGATTGCCCAATCGAACTGAGGAGAACCTATGAAGTCCAACATCGTCCCGAACCTGTGGTTCGACACGGAGGCCGAGGAGGCCGCCGAGTTCTACTGCTCGATCTTCCCGGACTCGACGCATCGTTGGAAGGCTCCCCTACCCGGAGTCCAGCGACCGCCACGGCACGATGGTCACCGTGGACTGGGAGATGAACGGACAGCGCTTCACCGGGATCAACGGCGGCCCGGAGTTCAAGTTCGACGAGGCGATCTCGTTCCTGATCGAGTGCGAGGACCAGGCCGAGCTCGACGGCTACTGGGACGCCCTGCTCGCGGACGGCGGCCAGGAGTCGATGTGCGGATGGCTCAAGGATCGCTTCGGCGTCTCCTGGCAGGTCGTGCCGACCGGCATGGACGAGCTGTTCGCCGACGACGACTCCGAGCGCGTCGACCGCGCCTGGAAGGCGATGATGGAGCATGCGCAAGCTCGACATCGCCGCGCTCCAGGCGGCGGCCGACGGCGAGGGCTGAGCCGGCGCTACTGCTGCGCCGAGTAGTCCGGGATCTGCTGCACGGCCCACACGTTGCCGTCCGGGTCCTCGAAGCCCGGTGAAGCGACCCCACGGGAAGTCCTGCACCTCGCCGGCGTCGCAGCCGCGGCCCTTGAGGTCCTCGTAGGCCGCATCCGCGTCCTCGACGACGAGCTGGAGGCCCTTGATGCTGCCCGGCTCGCCGGCGCCGATGCCGCTGCCGATCGAGATCGAGCAGGCCGAGCCGGGCGGCGTGAGCTGGACGAAGCGCATCTCGTCCGAGACCTGGTGGTCGTGGTCGAGGTTGAAGCCGGCCTTCTCGGTGTAGAAGGCGATCGAGGCGTCGACGTCGGACACGGGCACGTAGATCAGCTGAAGCTCGTAGTTCATGGACGGCAACCTATTGCTCCGCGAGCTCAGCGGCTTCGTGCCAGGCGGCCATCGCCTCGTCGAACGCCCGCTGCGCGGCCTCGTGGCGGCGAGTCGCCTTGGCGGAGCTCCGCGGGTCGCCCCAATGCGACGGATCGGCCAGCTCCTCCTCGAGCTCGCGCAGCCTCCGCTCGGCCTCCTCGGCCTCGCGCTCGAGCCGCGCGGCGTCGGCGATGCGGTTCTTGCTCGGCCCCTTCTGCGCCCGGCGCTTCGGCGGCGAGCTGGGTCGCTTCGCGGCCGAGGCGCGCTCCTCCTCCGCGGCGCGGTACTCGGCCCAGCCCGCCGGGATGGCTCCGCAGCCGGCCGTCGGCGAGCACGACCGTGCGGCTGCCCACGGCCTCGAGCAGCGCGCGGTCGTGGGAGATCAGCAGCAGCGTGCCGTCGAACGCCTGCAGGGCGTCCTCGAGCGCCTCGCGGCTCTCGACGTCGAGGTGGTTCGTCGGCTCGTCCAGGATGAGGAGGTTGGCGTCGGAGCTGACCAGGATCGCGAGCGCAAGACGCTGGGCCTCGCCGCCGGAGATCGCGTCGACGGTCTTCTCCACCTCCTCGCCGGAGAACAGGAACCGCCCGAGCAGCCCGCGGGTCTTCGCCTCCGACAGCCCGGTCGAGCGCTGGGCGTGGGCGAGCACGGTCAGCGCGGGATCGGACGGGATGTCGGAGTGCTGGGAGAGGTACCCGAGCGAGACCTTGTGGCCGATCTTGAGCTTGCCGGCGTCGAGCTCGCGGCGGCCGGCCAGCGACTCGACCAGCGTCGTCTTCCCGGTGCCGTTGGCTCCGACGAGGCAGACGTGCTCGCCGCGCTCGAGCCACATCTCGCCGTCCTCGAGCAGCGTCCGGTCGCCGAACGCCAGACGCGGCGTCCTCCATCTCGAGCACCACCCGCCCTGATCGCTCCGCGTCCCCGAAGGAGAACGCGAGGGTTCGCTCGCGCCCGCCGCCCTCGGCGTCCTGTGCCGCGCAGCTTGTCGATCATCTTCACGCGCGACTGGGCCTGGCGGGCCTTCGTCTTCCTTGTAGCGGAAGCGCTCGACGAAGCGCTCCATCCGCGCGATGTCGCGCCGGCGCTTGTCCGACGTCGCGCCCGGCCGCGAGCTCGCGCGCGGCCTTCTCGGCCCGCCACGCGTGCCAGGGGCCGGCGAAGTATCGCGCCCGCGGCCGGCCTCCAGCTCGAGCACGGAGGTGCCGACCGACTCGAGGAACCAGCGGTCGTGGGCGACGAGGACAACGGCGGCGTCGAGCCCGATCAGGTACTGCTCGAGCCACTCCATCGCCTCGATGTCGAGGTGGTTGGTCGGCTCGTCGAGCAGCAGCAGCTCGGGCTGCGCGGCCAGTGCCCGGGCCAGCGAAGCGCGGGTCAGCTCGCCGCCGGAGAAGCCCTGCAGCGGACGGTCCAGCTCGGCCTTGCCGAACCCGAGCCCGTGCGCCGCGGAGATCGCGACCTCGCGCCAGCGGTAGCCGCCGGCGTGCTCGAGGCGGCCCTGGGCCTCGGCGTAGGCGGCGAGGGTCGCGTCCGACGAGTCGCCGTCGGCCATCCGCTGCTCGAGCGGCTGCCAGCTCGTCCTCGATCTCCGGCGATCCAGTCGAGGCCCGAGAGGACGTAGTCGCGAAGCGAGGTCTCTTCCGACCGCGGCGGGCGCTGGTCGTGGAGAACCGCGCGCGCCCCGGAGCGACATCGAGAGCGTCCCCGCGTCGAGCCCCAGCTCGCCCACGAGCGTCCGAAGCAGCGTCGTCTTGCCGCTGCCGTTGCGCCCGGACAGCGCCATGCGGTCGCCGGGGCTCGAGCCTGAACGAGACGTCGCTGAAGAGCGTGCGCGCGCCGATGTTCTTGGTGAGGCCCGATGCCGTGACCGTGGCCATCGATGCTCCTGTGTCGTGCTGGGCGCGTCACCGCGCCCGGTTGCGAAGGTCCGAGGAGGGAGTGGCGCGAACGCCTACACCGAAGCAGCGGCCTGTTCGGCCGCGTCCTCCTTGACCTGGAAGGACGAGCCGCAGCCACAGGCGGCGACGACGTTGGGGTTGTTCACCGTGAACCCCGCGCCCTGGAGGCCGTCGACGTAGTCGACCTGGGACCCGAACACGAACTGCATCGAGACCTTGTCGACGACGACAGCGACGCCGGCGTGCTCGAAGACGTGATCGTCGGCCTTCTTCTGGTCGAGGGCCAACGCGTACTGGAAGCCCGAGCAGCCGCCGCCGCGCACCGCGATGCGGAGCGCCTGGTTCTCGCCGACCTCGCCGGAGCCGATCAGCTCGGTGATCTTCTCGGAGGCCTTGTCGGTGAGGGTTACTGCGGCGTCGGGCGTATCCATGGCTTCACATTGTATAGCCCTAGCGGGCGCCGTTCGGCTCTGCATCGGCCTCTCCGGGCTCCTCGGGACCGTACTTCCAGTCGAGGTACTGGAGGATTCGCTTCGAGTCGTGGATCACCTCGTCGCCGTCGACGAGCACCGGCACCCGGCGCTGGCTGGTGAGCTCCTCGATCTCGGGCCTGCGGCGCCGGTTGTAGGGGACGCGCTCGGTCTCGTGCTCGAGGCCGAGCTTTCGCAGGCGGCGCTCCACGGCGCCGCATGGGCACAGCACGTTCGTGCGAGTCGGACAGCGGAAGAGGACGAGCTCGCTCATCCGGATCCGGGCCATAGCCGCTCGCCCAAGCGCACCGCCCGGCCGGCCGCGCCGAGCACGCGCCGCTGCGGACCGCCGCCGGAGCCGACGCGATCGCCGAGCACGTCGGACTGCCAGCGAACCGCGTCCTCCAGCGTCTCCTCGTGGGGCCGGGGCTTGAACCCCAGCTCCCGCTTGGCCTTCGTGTTGCGGAACGTCCACCACAGGCCGCCCGAGCGGATCTCGTCGGGCGAAACCGACACGGGCAGCCCGGCCCGCATCGCCCATTCGGCCCCGTGCGCGGCGACCGCGGATGGCAGTCGCAGCTCAGGCGCCGGCACACCCGAGAGCCGCGAGAGGTCCGCGAAGAGCCGATCGAGGGTGAAGTTGCGCCCACCCAGGATGTAGCGCTCGCCCACCTTCCCCTTCTTCTCCGCGAGCAGATGCCCGTTGGCCACGTCGCGGACGTCCACGATGTTCAGGGCGCCGTCGACGTAGGCCGGAATCCGGCCCAGCAGGAAGCGCCGCACGAGGTGCATCGAGGTCCCGCCCGGCGAGTCCGGGCCGAGGACGAACGTCGGGTTGACGATCACGAGCGGGAGCCCCTGGACCGCCAGGCGCATCGCCTCCACCTCGGACTCGTGCTTGGAGTTGACGTACGCGATGCCCAGGCGGCCGGCGGTGAACGGAACCGCCTCGTCGTTCGTCCCGTTCGGCTTGGCCGGCCCGATCGCCGCAACCGAGGAGGTGAGCACCGCGCGCTTCACCCCGGCCTCCAGGGCCTCGGAGAAGACGAGGCGAGTGCCCTTCACGTTCGTGTCGAAGACGGCCTCGCGATCGGCGGCCCGCAGCGACGTGCGGCCCGCCGCGTGGAAGACCTTCTCGACGCCTTCCATCGCCCGCCGGACCGCCCGCCGGTCGGTTACGTCGCCCGTCACGCGCGTGAACTCGACGTCCTCGAGGTGGCTCACATCCGAGGTCTTGCGCAGCAGCAGGACGAGCTCGTCGCCCCGCTTCGCGAGGGCCCGGGCGAGGTGGGAGCCGACGAATCCGCTCCCGCCGGTGACGAGCGTCTTGGGCATCGGGCGGCAGCCTACGGAGTCCCGGGGGGCCGAGGGTCTGCTCGCAGGTGTGTTAGAAGGGGACCGGTGAGCGCGGATGCCTCCACCGCTGTCGTCACGGACACGACGGCCTACCTCTCCGACGAGATGATCGCCGAGCACGGCATCCACCGGGTGAGCCTGTACGTCACGCTCGACGGCGAGCAGCGCCCCGAGAGCGAGATCGCGGCCGGCCCAGTACGACGACTTCTTCGAGCGTCTGAGCCGCTCCGACGAGGGCGCGACCACCTCGCAGCCGTCGGTGGGGGACTTCCGCGCGGTCTACGAGCCGCTGCTCGCGGAGGGCAAGGAGATCGTCTCGATCCACCTCTCGGCCGGCATCTCGGGCACGTTCGAGTCCGCCCAGCAGGCCCGCCAGCAGTTGGTCGACGAGGGCAAGGGCGGAGAGCGGATCCTACGTCGAGGACAGCCGCATCGGCCTGCGGCGGCCAGGGCCTGATGGCGATGGTCGCCTCGTCGCGGCTCGAGCAGGGCGCCAACGCGCGCCGAGGCGCTCGAGGCCGCGCGGGAGGTGCGCTCGACGCTGAAGCTGTGGTTCGCAATCGACACCCTCGAGTACCTGCGAAAGGGCGGCCGCATCGGGGCCGCTCAGGCATTCCTCGGCTCGGCCCTTCAGATCAAGCCGATCCTGACGATCGGCGAGGAGATCACGCCCGTCGAGCGCGTGCGAACGCGCCGCCGCGCGATGGAGCGGCTGGTCGAGTTCGCCAAGGAGCGCAAGGAGGCCGGCGCCGACAACTGGGTCGTCCAGCACATCCACGACCCCGAGACGGCACGCGAGCTCGTCGAGCGCTGCCGCGAGGTCTTCGGCTCCGACCCGGTCTTCGTCTCCGAGATCGGGCCCGTGATCGGCGCCCACATCGGCCCCGGGCTGCTGGGCTTCGGCGGCGCGAAGAGCGACCTGCTCTAGACGTCGTCCTCGGTACGCGCGGGCGGCACCCCGAGGCTCTCGAGGCGGCGCATCGTCGGGCCGGCGTTGAGTTCCTCGTAGTCGAGGTGTTCGAGCAGGTGACCGTGGAGATCGCGCAGGCCGTCGATGACAGCTTGCCGCGCGGCGCCACCGTCGGACTCCGTGAGCGCGCGGGCTGCCTCCTCAACCGCGTCCAGTAGGTCGGACACGCGTGCGTGGTCTGCCTCCAAACGGTCCACGATGGGATTGACGGATGCATCGATCGCGCGCAGCGCGGGGAACAGGAGACGGTCCTCGGCTCCGTGGTGGGCGTGGACGAAGCGGCAGTAGCGCAGGCAGTTGACCTTCAACTGCCACAACGGGCCGTTTGTCTTCAATTCGTCCAGGGCTTCCCGTACGTCTTCACCGGGGAGCCCGTTGTCCACATCAGCCGCGAGCGCCTCGACCACTTCGAGATCACGGCGGATCGCCGAATGGACCCAGAGCAGCTCCTGGAACATCGCCCTGCCCCAGGGCGTTTCGCCGCCGTCCGTCTGGGTTGGGTCGCTCGAAGACAGACGGCCAGCATCCCAGGCAAACCCACAATTTGCGAGGTGTTAGGGTGCAGCACCGCGCCGGTGGCCGCCGACGGAACTTCTGGCCGAGGGCACCCGCGCAGTCGAGGAAAAGGGGTAGCTCTGAAGGGCAGCACGCAATTGGCAGGCCGGTTCGGCCCCAACGCGGCCTCCTCAGCGGTGGTCGCGGCCCCGAGCTGGGTCGCTGGATCGGCGCTGCTGAGGAGCGCTCACTCCCTTGCAGCCGAGGCTCACGGCGACCAGAGACGCGCCACGGATGGTGCCCCGTTCCTCGCGCACGTGGTCGAGGTCGGGGAGTTGCTCCAAGAGGCCGGCTTTCGACGAGAACCTGGTCGCGGCCGGCCTCCTGCATGACTCCGTCGAGCGCGGGACACTGAGCAGCAGTCGTCTGCGGGAGGCGATGAACGACACGATCAGCTCGCTCGTGCTCGCCCTTACCGAGGACGCCTCGATCGCGTCATTCGAGGATCGCAAGCAGGCTCTCCGCGATCAGGTGAGGGACGCCGGAAGCCAGGCGATCACGATCTTCGCCGCCGACAAGCTCTCCGACATCCGCGGGCTTCGCCGAGGAATCGCGAAGTTTCGCGGCGGGATCGAGGCCCGCATGGGGACGAGCATCTCCGGGATGGCGCGCCACTACCGTGAATCGGTCGCCATGATCGAGGAGAGCGAGCCGGATTCGGTGTTCGTGGTGGCGCTGGAAGCGGAACTCGATGAGCTCGAGGCGATGGAGCGCCACCGCGCGCGTTAGTCAGAAAGCCTCTGACGGCGCTAGCGGCGGCGGCGCAGGGCCATCAGGCCGCCGACGGCGAAGCCGACGATGGCGGCGCCGACGATCAGCTCCTGGCGGTGCTCGCGCACCTGCTTGCGCCAGTCGGTGAGCTCGGTGACGCGGCCGCGGAGCGCCTCGACCGACTTGCCGAGCTGCTCGCGCTGGAGCTCGATGTCGCTGCCGGATCTCGGCGGAGCTGCGGCCCGGGGCGCCCGCGGCACGCCGGGCGACGGGCTCGCCCGCGCCGCTGACGTAGAGGTCGCCGCCGTCGCTCATGGCGTGCTTCCTCGTACGGCGTCGTCCCGCCCTCGAGCGTCTGGCGCACCCGCTTGGCCTCCTCGATCGCGAGGTCGGGCGTGGGTGGCGAGCCCTTCTGGAAGCGAGCGGTAGGCGAAGTAACCCGCGCCGGCGGCGACGAGGAACCAGAAGATGGCCTCGATCAGGAACCCGAGCCAGACCTGTCCTCGAAGAAGAGCTCGTTCAGGAGCCAGGCGAACGCGTGCATGAGCATCGCCAGGCCCATGAGGGCGAAGACGCCCGCGGCGATGCCGACGGCGCCACCGCGCAGCAGCGCCTGAATCTTCTCCGTGACCTCGGTCTTCGCGAGCTCGATCTCCTCGCGGACGAGGATCGAGACGCGCTCGGAGACGTCGAAGACCATCTCGCCGACGCTCATGTCGTCGCGCGGGTGCTCGGTATGGGGCGGATCCGGCGGGATCCGGTCACCCCCGTCCGGGGTCACTCCGGCGGATCCTCGTTGAAGACGCGGTACCAGATGGCGGTCGAGGTCTTGTGCGCGGCGATGCTCGCGAGCGCTCCAGTCGCCGCCAGGAGGCCGGCCCAGATCAGTCTTCTCACCATGTCGTTATCCATGCTGTCCTTCGGTCCCCGATCGCCTCGCAGTTCCTGTGGCTGCGGCTACCCGTGGCTCCGGGCGCAGTAAACCACCTGGCGCACGGCCCTACGCGGTCTCGAGACCGCCGCAGATGGTTTCGACCACCATCTCGCGGGCGCGGTCGAAGTCGCCATCGCCATCGGGGATCAGCTCGAAGACCCAGCCGGACAGGAGTTGCTCGATCGCCCCGTAGAACCACATCGAGGCCACCAGCGGGTCGATGTCGGAGCGGAACTCGCCGGACTTCTGGGCGTCGGAGATGATCTTTGCGATCGACTCGATAGGCCTTGCGGATCTCCGGCAGGTGCGTCTGCCCGAACGAGTTCGCGGCGCGCGTGACCTCGACGATGAT
Source organism: uncultured Solirubrobacterales bacterium (assembly GCA_963729505.1). GTDB lineage: Bacteria > Actinomycetota > Thermoleophilia > Solirubrobacterales > 70-9 > JBDTSW01. The sequence continues at coordinate 81,226 of CAVSOA010000001.1, read as the reverse complement.
CACCTTCATCAGCTCCGGGTCGTAGCGGTAGGAGTCGATGATGAAGCGGGCGACCTCGTCGAGCTTCTCGCGCCCGGAGACGGACTTGGCGTCCACCTCGTCGATCGCCGCCAGGAGCAGCGACCAGCGCTCCGTGAACAGCTCGTTCATCACCTGGTCCTTGGAGTTGAAGTAGTGGTAGACGAGCCCGTAGGCGACGCCCGCCTCGTCGGCGATGTCCGACACACGGCAGGAGTGGAAGCCCTGGCGGGCGAAGACGCGGACGCCGGCGTCCAGGATCTGCTGCCGGCGGTCGGCGGGGGGTGCCTTGGCCATCTAGTCGCGCGCCTCCATCAGGTCCGGGCCAAAGGTATGTCCTGCGGTCGGCGGTTGGCGAGGGAGGGCACGCTCGGTGCGGATCCGCTCCTGCTCGGCGAGATCGATGTCGGCCGCGACGAAGCCCCTCGCCGGGCCCGGCCTGGGCGAGGATCCTGCCCCAGGGGTCGATGATCATCGAGTGGCCCCATGACTCGTAGTGCGGGGGCGCCGTCGCCGACCTGCCCCGGCGCCAGGACGAAAGCCTGATTCTCGATCGCGCGCGCACGCAGCAGCGGCTCCCAGTGCGCGCTCGCCGGTCGGGCATCGGTGAACGCGGCCGGGACGGTAAGCAGGCGAGCGCCGCGCAGCGGCGAGGATCCGGTAGAGCTCCGGGAAGCGGGCGTCGTAACAGATCGACATGCCGACGGCGAGCTCCTCAGACGCCGACCTCCACGGTCGCGTCGACGATCTCCTCGCCGGCCTGCTCGACCTCGGACTCCCGGTAGGCGACGCCGCCGACGTCGACGTCGAACATGTGGATCTTGCGGTAGGCCGCCAGCTGCTCGCCGCTGGCTCGAGATGAGGACCGAGGTGTTGTGGCGGCGCTCGGCCCCCTCCTCGGTGATCGAGCCGGCGAGAATCGACCACGTCCAGCTCGCGCGCCCACTCAGCCACGGCGCGAAGGGCGGGCCCGTCCAGCGGCTCGGCATCCGTGCGCAGATCCTCAGGCGGGCCCAGCACGGTTCCACTTCTCCGGCAGCCCGATCAGCTCGGCGCCGTCGGCCGCCGCGGCACGCACGAGCCGCTCCGCGGACGCGAGGTTTGCCGGCTTGTCGGCGGTTGAGTTGAGCTGTACGGCTGCAACGCGCATGAGTTCCCCGAGGCCGCCAGCGAGGCTCCTCCTCCCCGCGACCGACCGTTGACTGACGGGTCAATCTAGGAGGATACCTTCGCCCGCCGGATAGCCTCTCCACCCATGGATGCCCGACTCGTGAAGCGCGTTTGTGACGGGTGGGTCCGGCTTCATCGGCGGCCGCCTGCTTCGCCGGCTCGCCGCTGACGGCGTGGCCGATGCGTGCGCTGGCGCGATCCGACGCCGTCGGCCGCCAAGGTCGCCGACCTCGGCGCCGAGCCGCGTCCACGGCGACCTCGATGATGTCGCGTCGATGGCCGCCGGCGCCGAGGGCTGCGACGTCACCTACCACCTCGCCGCGCACCTGGGCGACTGGGGAACCCGCGAGGAGTTCGAGCGCGGGAACGTCGACCGGCACGCGCAACGCGCTGGAGGCCAGCCGCAGCGCGGGCGTCGCCCGCTTCGTCCACTGCGGCACCGAGGCGGCGATCCTCGCCGGGCAGGCGCTCGACGGCGCCGACGAGACCGAGCCGCTGCGCCCGGACTCCCGCGCGCTGTACTCGGCGACGAAGGCCGAGGCCGAGGCGCTCGTCACGCGCGAGCGAACGGCGACGGCTTCGAGACCGTCGTCATCCGGCCCCGGTTCGTGTGGGGCGCGGGCGACACGACCTTGATGCCGGAGATCACCGCGGCGGTCGAATCCGGGAAGTTCGCCTGGATCGGCGGCGGCAGCCATCGCACCTCGATCACCCACGTGGAGAACGTCGTCGAGGGCCTGATCCGTGGAGCCGAGAAGGGCGCGGGCGGCGAGGCCTATTTCGTCACCGACGGCGACCCGGTGGTCTTCCGCGAATTCCTCACCGAGTTGCTGCGCGCGAACGGGGTCGAGCCGCCCGACCGCTCCGTGCCCGCCTGGGTTGCCGGCGCGATCGCTGCCGGCGGCGAGGCGGCCTGGAAGCTCCTGCCGCTGAAGGGCGCTCCTCCGCTCACCCGCTTCGCGCTCTGGGCCGCGTCGAAGGACTGCGTCCTCGACGACTCCAAGGCCCGCTCGGAGCTGGGCTACGCGCCCGTCGTATCTCGCGAGCAGGGTCTCGCGGAGATCAGCGCCTCAGCCGGATAGCAGCCAGACGACCATCGTCCCGATGACGATGACCGCCTCGATGGTGATCAGCAGCCCGGCCGCCCCCGCCAGGGAGGTACCGGAGGCCCAGTCGGCGGAGACGCCGAGCAGGTAACCGGCGAGCAGTGACGCCGATCGCGATCGCTCCCCACGCCAGGAGCGAGCGCTCCCAGCGGCGGTCGCTCTCCTCGTATCGCGAGCGCATCCGGCGCTCGATGGCAAACGGCGTCGCGAACAGCGCGCCCAGCAGCCCGAACGCGAACAGCACGATCCATCCGTTCACCGAGTCGGTGGTCAGGTAGGGCGCCCCCTTGGCGCTGGCCAGGAGCAGGCCGATCAGCGCGAGGCCGGTCCCCACGGCGACGCCCAGCAGCGGTGCGCGTTGCTCGTCCACGGCGAGGATCGTATGGGCGACGCGCTCGTGACGAAGGTCACAGTGCCGCACGAAAGTGGTGTAAGCCGGCTCGAATCGGCTAGGGACGATCGGAATGTTCCGCCGTCGACCGCGAACGCAGGCTCTCCGCTGAGCGGCATCCGCTCCCTGAGCGCATTCGAGAGCCGCACCGAGCAATGGCGCCAGGTCGGCCTGGGCGCCGAGGTCGACCGCGCGCAGGCCCAGCGCGCCCGCGGCGGCGCCCTCATCTTCCTGGCGTTGATCGCCGGCGTGCTCGTGCTCTTCAGCCAGCGCCAGACGCTGTTCCCCGGCCTGGGCACCCCGGTTCGCATCGCGACCGTCGTGCTGCTCGTCGTCCTCGGCTGGGGACTCGCCCGCCTCGCTTGGCACAAGGCATCGCACCGTCCTCTGTGGCGCCGGCTCGAGCCCGGGACCGCCGGCGTCGTGGGCTTCACCATCCGCCTGGGCACGATCATGGCGATGCTCGTCGTCGCGCTTCGCATCGCGGGGCTTGACCACCGGCACGCTCGCCGCCGGTGGTGCCTTCACCGCCGTGATCCTCGGTCTCGCCGCTCAGCAGACAATCGGCAACGTCTTCGCCGGGATGGTCCTGCTCACCACCCGCCCGTTCCGCGTCGGCGAGCGCGTGCGGATCACCGGCGGCTGGGCCGCCGGGACATATCGAGGGGATCGTCGGCTCGCTGGGCCTCTTCTACGTGACCCTGGTCAGCGGCGCCGACCAGCACGATGATCCCCAACAGCGCGATGCTGAACGTCGCCGATCGTTCCTCTGCGCGAGCCCGAGCGCGTCGAGCTGCGGGCGAGGTTCGGCGCGGAGGTCACGCCGGCCGACGTGGAGGATCGCGTTGACGAGGGCGTGACCGTGCCGCTCCGCTACCCGCCGGACATCACCCTCGAGGAGCTCGACCGCGACGAGGTCGTCGTCCAGATCGCCGCCACGCCGCAGAACCCCGCCGACGGCGCCCGGCTCGCGGCGGAGATCCTGTCCGCGGTGCGCGAGGACGTTGAGCGAGCGCCAAGCGGCGTAGTAGCGTTCGTCGCGTGAGAGGCATGAAGCCGAACGCGTGGGCATTCACGGCCACGGTCGTCGCGGCGGGGCTCATCATCGCCGGCCCTTCGTCCGCGCACACTCAGACCTACGAGTCGACGATCACCATCAAGCACGAGGACATGACCGCCAAGTACAGCGGGCGTGTGATCTCCGAGCGGGAGGCATGCGAGAGGAACCGCGCGGTCAAGCTCCGCACCGAAGAGGGCATGGTGGTCGGCGAGACGACCACCAACAACAAGGGCCGCTGGAAGTACGAGTTCATCGGCCAGCGCTACTACGCCACGGTCGCCAAGCGCGTGGACGGCGGCGGCCCGCATGAGCACGTGTGCCTCGGCGATCGCTCGCCGACGACGCAGACGTAGCGCCGCGAGGCGTGACGAAGACGCTCGCCCGGCGTAGTCCGCCTGTGAACCTGCTGTGCGCCATCGCCCTGGGACTGAGCCTCGGCCTCGCCGGCTGCGGCGATGACGACGGGGGCGATGAGCCCGAGGGCCCGGCCGTCGAGGGCTTCACCTACTCGAAGTCGGGCGGGATCGCGGGTATCTCCGAGCACGTGGCGATCGAGGAGAACGGAGAGACCACGATCGAGAGCGGCAACGTCGACCCGGTCACGAAGACCTTCACCCTGCCGGAGTCCGAGCTCGCAAAGCTCAACTCCCAGCTCGACGACGCGGGCTTCGACGACATCGAGAGCCCGGGCGACGACACCGGCTGCGCCGACTGCTTCATCTACGTGATCGAGCGCGGCGACCACAGCGTCACGTTCGACAGCAGCAACTTCCCTGACGAGCTGACCCCGGTGGTCACCGACCTCGAGAAACTCCTGGTCGAGCAGGCCGACCCGGTCAAGTAGGCGAGGCGCTGCGAGCGTCCGCTTCTCGTCCTAAGCGGCTAATCCCGCAGCCCGGCGGCTTCGAGGGCCTGTTCACGGGTCGGGTACTCATGACCACGCGCGATCTTTCCGTTGCGGATTGTTACGACGTCTCCGATGGTCTGATCTGTTTCGACGCCGCTGAGCTTGGCGCGTCCGCCGAATCGCTCAACCACAACCACCGTGTCCTCACCGGCGTCGATCAGTTCCACCGGCTCCATCCTGAACCCGTCGAACATGTCGATCCAGTCCTGAAGCCATGCCCGCATGGCGTCCTTGCCACGGATCGCACCGGACTCGGCGCTCGAGGGATCATCTCGACGAGTCCGGTAGACGACATCGTCGGTGAGATGCTCCATGTACTGATCAAGCCCTCCACGGGCAAACGCTTCATAGGCCACCTTCACGATCTCCACGTTCTCCAGCGACATCGCCCCCGCAGTATCCCGCGGATGTGTCGCTTCCATGCAAAGCGGCGATTCCAGCGCGGCCGGAGCGGGACTAGGCCAGTGAGGCGTCCGACGGGTCCATCGGGACCAGGGCGGCTGCGCGGAGGGATTCCGTGCGCAGGTGGGTGATCGCCTGGTACTCCTCGGAGCCGATCATCTCGAGGAAGGCGCCGCGGGTGGGGTACTCGACCAGGGCGACCATGTCCCAATCCTCGTCGCCGATGAGCGTCGGTGCGGGGCTGTAGGCGGATATGAGGCGGCCGCCGACCCGCTCGAGGAACGGCGCCGTCGCCTGGGCGTATTCGGCGTAGCGCTCGGCGCCGCCGTCGGGCTTGAAGGCGAGCAGGTTGAGCATCACGAGCGGGCCCTCGTCGGCGCGCTCGGCGAACCCCTTGAAGGCCTCGATGTTCAGCCGCTCGACGTCGCTCGTTTCAGCCATCGCCTAGTCCCGCTCGATCCGCTGGCGCTCGAACTGGTCGTTGAGCGCCTTGGCGTGAAGCGCGCCGATCAGGTCGGGGAACGGGCTCATGCCGCTCTCGAGCAACTCGGCCGCTCTGTCCGGCTCAAGTGCGGAGAAGCGCTCGCTCAGGAGCTCGAGCTCCTCGGCGACGACCGGCTCGAGGCCCTGCATGAGCCGGGCGACGTCCCGGGCGCCAAAGCCGCTGGTCTCGTTCCAGCCCTCGGCGCGAAACCTGGCGATGGACTCGACGATGCGAACGTCCGCGCTGGAGTACCCGTTTCGGTCGGGGCTGAGGACGCCGACCTCCTTGAGCCGGTCCAGGGCGCGCGCGGGTACGTCGTAGCGCTCGAGGAGCTCGGACTTCGTGGTCCGATCGGCCGAGATCACGTCTCTGATCACGCGAAGCGGCATGAACCGCTCCTCCTGGAGGCGCTTGATCAGGCGGATGCGCTCGGCGAGCTCGGGCGGGTAGTACGCCATGTTCTTCGACGTCTTCACTCCTTCCGGCAGGAGTCCCTCGCGCAGGTAGTGGCGCACCGTGGCCACGGGCACGTCCGCCCGCTCGGCGAGCTCGGAGATCTTGAGCAGCTCCTGCGCAGGCGCGGCCATTACGAGAGGAACGCCTCCTGCTCGGGTTGCTCGTTCAGCCCGGCCGCCGCGCCGCTGTCCAGCAGCTTCGCGATCTCGTCATCCCCCAGGCCGCCCTCGCGCAGGACCGCCTCCGTGTGCTCGCCGAGCGCGGGCGCGGGGCGAGTTGCATCGCCGGGGGTCTCCGAGAACTTCACGGGCATCCCCAGCAGGCGCACCGGGCCCAGCTGCGGCTGATCGAGCTCGACGACCATCTCGCGCTCGCGTGTGAGCTGGGACGAGAGCGCCTCGTCGACGTCGAGGACCGGCTCGATGCAGCAGTCGTGCTCGTCGTTGAAGGCGGCCCACTCGGCCTTGGTCCGGCCCGTGAAGACCTCCGCGATCTTCGCGTGGCCCTCGGACCCGGGAGCGGCGAACTGGTGCTCGAGCAGGTCGGGCCGCTCCGTCCCCGCGCAGAAGGCCTGCCAGAACTTCGGCTCCAGCGCCCCGCACGCTCACCCAGCCGTCGGCGCACTCGTAGGGCAGGTAACAGGCGACGCCACCGTTCAGCATCCCCGTGCCCCTGGTCGGCACGTTGCCGTCGCAGAGGAACTGGCCGGCCACCATCGCCAGCCAGCTCTGCGCGCCGTCGGTCATCGAGACGTCGACGAACTGCCCGTCCCCGGTCCGCTCGCGGCGCCACAGCGCGGCGAGGATGCCGAAGACCGCCATCAGCCCGCCGCCGCCGAGGTCGGCGATCTGGCCGGCGGCCTGAACCGGCGGGCCGTCCTTCGGGCCGGTCAGGCCCAGGACTCCGCCCAGCGCCAGGTAGTTCGTGTCGTGGCCGGCGCGGGTGACGTTGGGGCCGGTGGCGCCGTAGCCGGAGATCGCGCAGACGACGATTCCCGGGTTCACCTCCCGCAGGGCCTCGTAGCCGACGCCGAGCTTGTCGAGGACGCCGGGGCGGAAGCTCTCCAGCACCACGTCGGCCTCGCGCGCCAGCCGCAGGAAGGCCTCGCGGCCGGCGTCGGACTTCAGGTCGATTCGGATCGAGCGCTTGCCTCGGTTGAGCGCCAGGTAGAGCGCCGAGCGGGTCCCGAGGGCCTGGTGGGAATCGTCGCCGTAGAGGGGAGGCGCCCAGCGAACGTAGTCGCCCATCCCGGTGTCCTCGACCTTGATCACGTCGGCGCCCGCGTCGGCCATGAGCAGCGAGCAGTAGCCCCCCGGAAGGAGCCGGGAGAGGTCGAGGACCCTGATGCCCTCGAGGGCGCCGGTCACGCGGCCGCGCCCGCCTTCAGTGCCTTGCTCTTCTCACCGAGCCCGAGCATCTGCGCGTGCCTCGGGGATCGTTGCGACCCGGCGCCCGACGTCCTCCGCCATCTGCCTGGCCTTGGCGATCAAATCGCCGTTCGAGCGGGCCATCTCGCCGTTCGGGAGGTAGAGGTTGTCCTCGAGCCCCGCGCGGACGTTGCCGCCCAGCGTGAGCGAGGTCGCGAGCAGCCGCCACTGGTCGCGCGAGATCCCGATCACCTGCCAGTTCGCCCCGGTGTCCGGCCCGCCCGGGATCTGCTCGGCCATCACGCCGACGTTGCGCGAGGTCGGGCGGATGCCGCCGTTGACGCCCATCACGAGCGAGATCTGGTGCGGCTCGGTGACGAGGCCCATGTCGATCAGCGGATCGAGGTTCGCGACGTGACCGGCGTCGAAGCACTCGTGCTCGGGCTTGATCCCGAGCTCGCGGAACTCGGTGAGGAACTCGATGATCGTGTCGAACGAGTTCTCGAACACGGCCTTGAAGACGAAGTCCTTGCGCCGGCGCGAGTACTTCGCGTAGTTCATCGAGCTCATGTTGAGCGCGGCCACGTCGGGGGTCAGCTCGCGCAGGTACTCCAGTCGCTTCTCGATCGAGACGCCGATCGCGCCGGTGGAGTAGTTGATGATCACGTCGCCGACCTCGTCGAGGATCGCCTGGGTGATCGCGCGGAAGTCCTCGATCTCGTACGACGGGATCCCTTCGGGCGTGCGCGCGTGGATGTGGATCTGTGAGGCGCCCTCGTCGACCGCGCGCCGCGCCTCCGCCGCGTACTCCTCCGGCGTGTACGGGATCGCCGGGCACTGGTCGCGGTTCGCGATCGCGCCCGAGATCGAGTTGCTGATGATCACCGGGTCGTCAAAGACACTCATACCGGCATCACCCCATGCTTTCGCCATGGCCTCTCGACCTTCTTGTCCTTCGCCATCCGCAGGGCCTGGATCACGCGCGGGCGCGTCTCGCGGGGGTCGATGACGTCGTCGATCATCGCGTTGCCCGCCGCGATGTAGACGTCGATCTGCTCGCGGACCGCGTTCAGCATCGCCTCCTTCGTGGCCTCCGGGTCGTCGGAGGCCTCGATCGCCGAGCGGCCGATGATGTTCACGGCGCCCTCGGCGCCCATCACCGAGATCTCGGCGCTGGGCCACGCGTAGATCTGGTCGGGCTCATAGGCGGAGCCGTTCATCACGTAGTAGCCGGCGCCGTAGGCCTTGCGGATCACGACGGTGATCTTCGGGACGGTCGCCCGCGATATCGCGTAGAGCATCTTTGCCCCGTGACGGATGATCCCCGCGTGCTCGACCTTCGAGCCGACCATGAAGCCCGGCACGTCCTGGAGGAACAGGAGCGGGATCGAGAAGGCGTCGCAGAGGTTGACGAAGCGGGCCGCCTTGTCGGCGGAGTCGTTCTCGAGGATCCCGCCGAGCTGCTTCGGCTGATTGGCCACGATCCCCACGGGCTGGCCCCCGAACCGGGCGAGGCAGGTGATGATCGTCTTCGCGAACCTCGGCTTGATGTCGAAGTACTCGCCGTCGTCGACGATCTCCGCGATCACCTCGTACATGTCGTAGGGCTGGCGGTTGGAGTCGGGGACGATCTCCATCAGCTTCTCCGACATGCGGTCGTCGGGGTCGGTCGAGGGCCGGACCGGCGGCTTCTGCTCGCAGTTGGACGGGAAGAACGAGAGGTAGGTCTTGATCGCCTCGATGCACTCGGCGTCGTCTGAGACCTCGAGGTCGCCGACGCCCGACTTTCGGCAGTGGACCTTGGCGCCGCCCAGGTCCTCCATCGAGATGTCCTCGCCGGTGACCGCCTTCGTCAGGTGCGGGCCGGCGAGCGCCATGGCGCCCTGCCCGACCACCATCGGGACGAAGTCCGAGAGGCCCGGGATATAGGCGGTGCCGGCCGCGCACGGGCCGAGCATCCCCGCCACCAGCGGCACCACGCCTGACATCTGCACCTCCTCGCGGAAGAGGTGCCCCGAGCCTGCGAACAGCGAGCCCGCGGCCTCTTGGATGCGGGCGCCGGCGGAGTCGAGCAGCCAGATGAGCGGCATCCGCTGCTTCAGCGCGAGCTCGCGAAGGCGGGCCATCTTGACCTCGCCGGTCCTCCCCATCGAGCCGGCCATCACGGTGAAGTCGTATGCGGCGAGGGCGACCCGCCGGCCCTCGACGTCGCCCCAGCCGGTGACGACGCCGTCGGCGGCGGCCTCCTTGCCCTCCATCCCCTTGACGGAGAAGTGCGGACGGCCGTGGATGCCCATCTCGACGAACGTGCCCTCGTCGATGAGCAGGTCGATGCGCTCGCGGGCGGTGAGCTTGCCGCGCTCGTGCTGCTTGGCGATCTTCTCGGGGCCGCCGCCGAGCTTCGCCTTCTCGCGGCGGGCGTGGAGCTCGTCGGTCTGCTCATGCAGTCGGCTGGTGGTCGCTTCCTCGCTCATCTGCCCTTCCATTCGGGTTCGCGCTTCTCGAAGAACGCCATGACGCCCTCGATCGCGTCCTCGGTCCCGAGCTCGATGGTGAGCTGCGAGCACAGGTAGTCCAGGGCGTCGGCGAGCGGCATGTCCATCTGCCGCCACATCGCGTCCTTGCCGAGCTTCATCACCACGGGCGACTTCGAGGCCAGCTTCTCGGCCCATTCGGTCACCGCGGCGTCGAACTCCTCGGCCGGGACGACCTTGTTGACGATCCCGGCCTCCTTCGCCTCCTCGGCGGTGAGGCGCTCGCCCAGCAGCAGCATCTCCGTCGTCTTCTTGCGCGGGACGTTGCGGTAGATCAGCGCCATGATCATGAACGGGAAGAGGCCGACGTTGATCTCGGGCGTGCCGAAGCCGGCGGTGTCCTTGGCGACGATCAGATCGCACGCGAGGGCGATGCCCAGCGAGCCCGCGAGGACGTGGCCGTTGGCGGCGACGATCGCTCGGCTTGCCCAGCTCGCCGAGCGCCTTGAAGACGTCGACGAACGGCTGCGTGCCCTTGTAGCGGTCGATCAGCGGCGCGTCGGCCGCCGAACGCCGCGAGATTGCCGCCGGAGGAGAAGACCTTCTCGTGGGTCGAGGTCAGCACGACGCAGCGGACGGCGTCGTCGTCCTTCGCCGTCCGCCAGCGCCCGCAGCAGATCGCCGAGCAGCTCCGGCGAGAGCGAGTTGCGCGTCTCCGGATCGTCGAGCGCGATCGTCGCGACGCCGTTGTCTCCGACCTCGTAGGTGATCTTTTCGTACGCCATAAGTAGAAAGTATTACTCTACACTTCATGCAGGCGTCGTGTGGGCGACGCCATTCTCGACCCGAGGAGGCGTACGAGTGGCCACAGCGACCACGTCCAACGGCAGCAACGTGCTGAAGCCCGAGCACGAGGCCGCGCGCAAGCACCTCCTCTTCACGCAGGAGCACCTCGACCTGCGCGAGTCGATGAAGGCGTGGGTCCAGAAGGAGCTCCACCCCCACCGCAACGAGTGGGAGGACACCTACTGGCCCACCGAGGTCATGAAGCGCGCCGGCGAGCTGGGCTACCTCGGCCTCTGCTTCCCGGAGGAGTACGGCGGCCAGGGCGGCGACTACTACTACTCGTTGATCCGCGCCGAGTGCATGAGCTACTCGGGCTCGGGCGGCACCAACATGGCCTTCGCCGTGCAGACCGACATGGTCCTGCCGCCGGTCCACCTCCTCGGCACCGAGGAGCAGAAGCAGCGCTACCTGGTGCCCGGGATCAAGGGCGAGAAGGTCGGGTGCCTCGGCATCACCGAGCCCGGCGCCGGCTCCGACGTTGCCGGCATCCGCACGACCGCGATCCGCGACGGCGACGAGTACGTCATCAACGGCTCGAAGACGTTCATCACCAATGGGCCGCGCGCCGACTTCTGCGTGCTGGTCACGAAGACCGACCCCTCCAAGCGCCATGACGGCATCACGCTGATGCTGATCGACCTGCGCGACTCAGAACGGGGAGAAGCTCCCGGGCTTCACCGTCTCGGCGGAGCTCGAGAAGATGGGCATGCATGCCTCGGACACCGGCGAGCTGGCCTTCGAGGACTTCCGCGTGCCCGCCGACTCCGTGCTGGGCGAGGAGGGCAAGGGCTTCTACCACATCTCCTGGGAGCTTCAGGGAGAGCGGCTCGTGGGCGCCGCCGGCTGCTACTCCGGCGCCGAGAGGATGTTCGAGCGCACGCTCGAGTACGCGAAGGAGCGCGAGGCGTTCGGCCGCCCGATCGGCCGCTTTCAGGCGATCCGCCACAAGTTCGCCGAGATGGCCACGAAGATCGAGGCGGCCAAGCAGCTCACCCATACGGTCGCCTGGCGCTTCGCGAACGGCGAGTACCCGGTGCGAGAGATCTCGATGGCGAAGCTGTACTCCGCGCAGATCTGCCACGAGGTCGCCGACGAGTGCGTCCAGATCCTGGGCGGCTACGGCTACATGAAGGAATACGAGATCGAGCGGGCCTTCCGCGACCAGCGCCTGAACCGCATCGGCGCCGGCACGGACGAGGTCATGCTCGAAGTCATCGGCCGTTCCTACGGCCTCTAGAAGGAGCTGAGATGGGAGCCACCGAGGCAGTCGATGCCGTCAACCTGCCCGTAGTCGCGACCGACGAGGAGGTCGCGATCCGCAACGCCGTGCGCGGCATCTGCGAGAGCTTCGGCGGGCCCGAGTACCACCGGCGCATCGTCGAGGCCGACGAGTCGCCGCGCGAGCTGTGGGACGCGCTGGCCGACAAGGGCTACCTCGGCGTCAACCTGCCCGAGCAATACGGCGGCGGCGGTCTGGGGATGCACGCCCTGCAGGCCGTGGGCGAGGAGATCTCAGCGGCCGGCTGCTCGCTGCTCCTGATCGTGGTCTCCCCCGCGATCGTCGGCTCGATCATCACCCGCCACGGCACCGAGCGCCAGCGCGAAGACTGGCTGCCCGGCATCGCCGCGGGCACCACGCGCGTCGCCTTCGCGATCACCGAGCCCGACGCCGGCACCAACTCGCACAACCTCTCCACGGCGGCAACGCGCGACGGCGACGTCTACAAGCTGCGCGGCACGAAGACCTACATCTCCGGCGTCGAGGACGCGCACGCGATCCTCGTGATCGCTCGCAAGCGCGAGGACGACGGGTCGCTTGGCCTGCCGCTGCTGATGCTGGTGGACACCGACTCGCCCGGCCTCGAGAAGCAGTTCATCCCGGTCGCGGTGAAGGCGTCGGACAAGCAGTGGACGCTCTTCTTCGACGACGTCGAGGTACCGGCCGACCGCGTGATCGGCGAGTCCGAGACCGCCGGGCTGAAGGCCGCGTTCGACGGCCTCAACCCCGAGCGGATCATGGGCGCGCGCCGTCGCCAACGGCGTCGGCCGCCGCGCGCTGAAGCTGGCTTCCGACTACGCCAACGAGCGGAAGGTGTGGGGCGACACCCCGATCGGCGCACACCAGGGCCTCTCGCACCCGCTCGCGAAGGCGAAGATCGAACTGGAGCTCGCCCGGCTGATGACGCAGAAGGCCGCGACCCTCTACGACGCGGGAGCGCCGGCGGGCGAGCCCGCGAACATGGCGAAGTACGCGGCGGCCGAGGCGTCGATCGCGTGCGTGGACCAGGCGATCCAGACCCACGGCGGCAACGGCTTCGCCCTCGAGTACGGGCTGACCGACATGTACTGGGGCGCGCGCCTCACGCGCACCGCCCCGGTCTCGCGGGAGATGATCCTGAACTACGTGGCCGAGCACTCGCTCGGCCTCCCGCGCTCGTACTAGGACCAACCGGCCGGCCAGCAGGGCGCCTAGCCGGCCGTGAAGGCACCAACGAGCCGGGTTGGAGTGTTCCGCTTTCCATGGAAAGCAGCTAGTCCGCATCACCGCACAGCCTCCCCCTTCCCCGGCTTGACCCTATCCCGGCTCATCTACGATCACCGGGCATGGCCAAGATCATGGTTCTCACCGCAGGAAGCACTGGGGATGTCGAGCCATTCGCGGCGCTCGCCGCGAACCTTGCCGGGCGCGGTCACACGGTCACGTTCACGGCTGACGCCGGCTTCGCGCGGCTCGCTCCCAGCAATGGCGTCGAGTTCGCGCCGATCCGCGCCGACTTTCAGTCGCTCGTACCGACACCAGAGCAAAAGCGCCCGTCCAAGGATGACGCCTTCCGGGTGATTCAGGGAATGCTCGAGGACAGCTGGGCGGTTGCGAAAGCCCATCGACCCGAGGCGATCGTCGCCCATCAGAAGACACTTGCGGCTCCGCACATCGCGGAAAAGCTCGGCATCCCGCACGTGCAGGCGCTCACGGTCCCAATGCTGACGCCGACCCGCGACTTTCCGCTACCCGCCTTGGTCCGTCATGACCTCGGCGGAGTGCTCAATCGCGCGAGTTACCGCCTCCTCGGACTGTTGACCCGTCCCTACGCGGGCTTGATCCGCAGCTGGCGCGAAGACCACCTCGGCCTCGCGCCTCGCGGCGATCCGCCGGCCCCGGCCAGGACCTTGTACTGCTACAGCCCGAGCCTCGTTCCAACGCCCGGCGATTGGCCGCCGGATACGGTGGCGACGGGCTATTGGTTTCGCGAGGATCGCGGGAACGAGCCGGTTGACCCCGGGCTCGAAGCGTTCGTCGCCGCGGGCGCGCCGCCCGTTTATGTCGGTTTCGGGAGCAGCGTCGGTCCGGATCCCGCCCGGTTGAGCGCGATAGTGGCCCAAGCCTTGCGCGAGGCGGGTGCACGCGCTGTGATTGCGACGGGTTGGGGTGGGCTCGTCGACGGCCACGTTGGCGGCGACAGCATCGTGACTGAGCGCGCGCCACATCGGTGGCTGTTTCCACGGGTTGCCGCCGTGGTCCATCACGGAGGCGCGGGAACGACCGCTGCCGGACTGCTTGCGGGGCGGCCCACAGTCGTCTGCCCGTTTCAGGGCGACCAACCATTCTGGGGCGCGGCGGTTCACCGCGCGGGCGCGGGCCCCGAGCCATTGCCAGCGAAGAAGCTGACCGCGGAGCGGCTCGCCGCCGCGATCCGCGCGGGCATCCAAGACCCCGCCATGCGTGACCGGGCGGGTGAGCTATCGGAGCGAATCGCTCGGGAGGATGGTGCCGCGCGAGCCTCAGAGCAGATCGAGGCGTCGCTCGGCTAGCCCCAACTCCGGAACGGAGGCCGAGCCCGGCCGACCTCGTCAGGCCTTGCTCTCGATTCGCGCGAGACCTCGCTGGGCCTGCTTGCCCTCGCGATGGGCCCTGCGATGGTCGCTTTGGACGAGAAGCAGCTAAGTCCCGGCCGCTCCGACGACTGCGTCTTATTGGGTGCTATCGCACCTGGAAGTACGCAGCGGGCGTCCGCCGCTCGCTATTCCTTACTTCCCGAGCCCGGCCGCGTTCAGCGCTTCGCGACGATCGAGGTAGTCGTCCAGGCGAAGGATGCGGTTATCGCGGAAGGTGATCACGGTGAAGACATGCTGGTCGGTCGGCGCTCCGCTGCCCTTGCCCCGGGCGCGAACGAGCTGGGATGCGAGCACCCGCTCGCCGGCATCGACGACGTCTTCGAGCTCGATCTGCCACTCGTCCACGGTCTCCAGCCAGTCGGCTGCCGCCCGCAGCAGCCCATCGCGGCCGCGAAAGGACTCTGGCGTGAGTGGCCACCTCCACTCGATGTCCTCGTCGGCCAGGGCGAACACCTCATCGAGGAATGGCGCGTCCTCGATCCGGCCGGGGGCAGCGGAGTAGGCGGAGAGCATTCGTGCGAGGGCTCCATACCAACGGCGCACAAGGTCGACGTTCTCCTGCGACATCGCCTCTTCAGTATCTCGCGATCCGCTGAGAGCGGGCCGCTTGTATACGGGTCGTCTGTGACTACATCACCCCTCGTGAAGTAGCGCTCAGTTCGTGTGAACGATCGCCTGCGCCTGCGCCACGCAGGGGTTCGCCCCCTCCTGGCCGGTCATGATGATCGTCGCGAGATCATGGCTCGCGCCCGAGTCGCGGCCAGCCTGCATAAGTAGCCGCTCCGCCCCGCTGACGGGCAGCGAGGCGCTTCCTGTGTTGTTGGGAAAGGTGCTCACAGAGGGGTCTGCGGCGCCGTCGTCAAGCGTGAGCGAGATCGTCGAGCCGCTGTCATTGAAGAACGACAAGATGAGCTCGTTCGAGCCGTTGCAGGCGGCGTTGAACTGGCCGATCTCAGGGATGTCCAGAACGTTGACCGTGTTCCCGTTGTTCGGGACGTTCTCTCGGCCCGAGTAGAAGGCCGCGCTCCCCTGTACGAACCCGCCCGGCCCGATGCCGCCGAGGGCCGCGGCATCCCCGGCGCTGTCGGCCGTGGGGACCTGTCCGAGCGTGCTCTCGTCGATGTCGCCGCCGGTCAGCGCCTCCGAGGCCACGTCCGCGCTTCCCAGCCCACCCCCGGGCAGCGTGTCGTCGCGAACGTCCGCGGGCTTCACCTGGTCGTTCACGATGTGCCGCGACTTCACGGTGTTGTTGGCGAGCGCCCAGGCGAGCCCGCCCCCCAGAGCGAGGAACACCGCGAGCGTCGACATCACGTTCGCGTAGCTCAGCTGCCGCCGGATCGATCCGATCATGGCCAGTCCCTTCGATCGAGTGCCCGTCAGTCTCGGCGCTGGCGGCGGCGCTGTCAAGGGGGCGCGAGCCACGCCGCCCGGCTGGCTACGGGAGGACAGGAAGACATCATCGAGGAACCGCTTTCCGTCCTCCTTGACGAATGTCAGGTCGACCGTGCTGCTGGGTTGACCCTTGATCTTCCCCTCATACACCGCCGCCTGCGCCGAAGCTGCGCGCGCATACCGCCACTCATCTTTCTCGTGGACCCCGTGGATCGACGCTATGGGCGAGGCGATCGCAAATCCCTTCCAACACGCGAGTCCCCTTCCGTTGCATTGCTGCGTTCTCGCCAACTTTCTCACCCAGGCGGGGGCGCGTCGAGGAGGCGGGCCTACTCCCGTAGCCCGGCGGCCTCGAGGGCGTCAGCAAATTCGGGGCCAGCGCCCAGCATTTCGAGCCGGATGATTTTTCCATCGCGGAACCTCCACGAGATGAGGAGCGGGTTGCTGATCCGGGCCTCGCTGCCAGGCATCGTCCGAGAGACATGGCCCTCGGTAATGATCTTGTCGCCCCGGTCGTGGAATCGGTCGATCTCCTGCATGGCACCGGACAGGATCTCCCACTGCGTACGCATTACGGCGACGATTTCGTCGTGCCCTCGCCTGGTCCCTGGCTCAACGGCCGCGGGGGCATTCACGTACTCGCCCTCAGGGTGGACCGAGACGAGGATGCCCTCGATGTCCTGCCGGTTCCAAGCATCCACCAGGCGACGAATGATCTCAACGTTCTCCTGCGACATCGCCTACTCCGCCAGGCCGGCGGCTTCGAGGGCCTCTTGTCTCGTCTGGTAGAGCGTAAGCGAGGTCTGCTCGCCGTTCCGAATCTCGATCAGCCAGGCGCTTCGGGCCTTGGTTTCGATGCCGTCCCGTCCTCGAACATGTGCGACGTTCTCCATGAGCACGAGCCCCTCCTTGACCTCCACGAGATCCACGAGCTCGAGGCGGACCTCTTCGAACGTCCCGAGGAAACGCTGCGTATACGCGCGGATCTCGGCGTGCCCCCGAAAGACGCCCGCCTCGACGCCGTGAGAGTTAGACCAATCCAGCACGGCATCGGGCGCCCAGCTCTCCAAGATCCCGTCGATGTCGCCACGGTTGTACGCGGCGGTGGAGCGGCGCACGATCTCCAGGTTCTCCTCCGACATCGCCCGCGCAGTATCTCGCGAAACATTGCGCTTTCGATGCAAAGCGGCTATTCGCAGGCGATGCGGAGCTCGAGCGCTCCGGCGACTCGTCGGACTGAGTCAGGCCGCCCCCAGGGCGGCGATCCGTCGCTCGAGGAACGAGCGCTCGACCGGGCTGGTCGCCAGCTCGAGCGCGCGGACGAACGCCGCCCGCGCCTCGGGCCGGCGGCCCGCGCGCTCCAGCAGGTCGCCGCGCGCCGAGTGCAGGTGCAGATAGGCGTCCAGGCCATCGATCGCGTCGATCTCCTCGAGGCCGCGCTCCGGCGATTCGGCCATGGCCACGGCGACCGCCCGGTTGAGGGCGATCACAGGAGAGGGGTCGACCAGCGCGAGCCAGTCGTACAGGTGGCGGATCCGCGCCCAGTCGGTGTCCGCCGCCGTGGGTGCCGTCGCGTGCTCGGCCGCGATCGCGGCCTGCAGCGCGTAGGGGCCGGGCGGACGCGACCCCGTCGGCCGGGCCGGCCCCAGCGCCAGCCCGGTCAGCCGAGCCCCCTCGGCGATCTGCTCGCGGTCCCACAGGGAGCGGTCCTGGTCGGCCAGCAGGACGATCGCGCCGCGCTCGTCCGTGCGGCCCTCGCGGCGCGCGTCGTGGAGGAGCATCAGCGCCAGCAGCCCCTGAACCTCGGGCTCGCCCGGCATGACCTCGTCCAGGACCCGGACGAGCCGGATCGCCTCGGCGCACAGCTCATGGCGGATCAGCTCGTCGCCGCTGGCCGCGGCGTAGCCCTCGTTGAAGACGAGGTAGAGCGTCGCCAGGACGGCGGGGCGGCGCTCCGGCAGCGCCTCGAGCGGAGGGACCTCGTACGGGATCGCGGCGTCGCGGATCTTGCGCTTGGCCCGAACAAGGCGCTGGGCCATCGTGCTCTCCGTCGTCAGCAGCGCCCGGGCGATCTCGGCCGTGGTCAGGCCGCCGAGCGTCCGCAGGGTGAGCGCCACCCGGGCCTCGATCGCCAGCGCCGGATGGCAGGTCGTGAAGATCAGTCGCAGGCGGTCGTCCGGCAGCTCCTCGGCGTCCAGCACCTCGGCCTGCGTTTGGTCCGAGGGCGGCGGCTCGAGCCGCTCGACCAGCTTGCGCTTCTCCGCGAGCGTGCTCTCCCGGCGGATCCTGTCGATCGCCTTGTTGCGCCCGACGCGGATGATCCACGCGGCCGGGTCGTCGGGCACGCCGTCGTCGGGCCAGCGCTCGAGCGCGGTCATGAAGGCCTCCTGGACCGCCTCCTCCGCGAGGTCGAAGTCGCCGAGGACGCGGATCAGAGTGGCGACCGCCCGCCCCGACTCGTGTCGGAACAGGCGGTCGATCCGCTCGCTGGAGGCCTCTACGCGGTGGCCTTCGCCTCGGCGGGATCCTCGTAGGCGGAGTCGCCGTAGTCCATCACCGGCCGGACCTCGACGCTGTTGCCGGGCCGCACGGGCATCTTCTTCGTCCACTCGAGCGCCTCGTCGAGGTTGGCGCAGTCGATCACGTAGAAGCCACCGACCTGCTCCTTCGTCTCCGCGAAGGGGCCGTCGCTGACGATGCGCTCGTCGTCCTCCGTGCGCAGCACGGTCGTCGCCGTCGCGCTGGGCTGAAGCCCGTCGCCGGCCACGAACGCGCCGGCCCCGACCAGGGCCTGCGTGTAGTCGTTCCATGCGCCCATGACCTCGCGCATCTGGTCTGGGCTCATCTCCTCGTTCTGGCCTGTCTCCGGGCCGACGATGATCAGCATGTACTTCATCTGAAACCTCCTAGGTCTCGGGCGGCGCCGATCGCCGCTCTCACCCTATAGACGAACGGGGGAGGCCCAGATCGACAGTCAGCGCCGGTTGGCGAGTACGCGTTCGAGGTCGGCCAGGCGTGAATCCCACTCCCCGCCCACCGCGGCGATCCACCTCGCCGCGTCGGCGAGCGGCTGCGGCTCGAGGCGGTAGCGGGTCTCCCGGCCCACGCGGTCTGCGCTCACGAGCCGGGCGTCCCGCAGCGCGCCGAGGTGCTTAGCCACGGCCTGGCGGGTGATGGGCAGACCGCGCGCCAGTCCGGTGGCCGTCGCCGCCTCGCCCGAGGCCAGGGTCTCGATCATGCGCCGCCGGGTCGGGTCGGCCAGCGCGGTGAAGACCGAATCGCTCACACCAGGGCGAGCGTCAGCAGCTTCGCCAGCCCCCCGAGGCGCATCTCCCACAGCGGCCCGGCGGTGGAAGCCATCGGTCCCGCGCCGGCCCGCTCGACCACGCGCAGGCGCGTGCCTGAGACCGCGGGCTCGAGCGTCAGCTCGACCGAGCTCGGGATCTCGCCGTCGCGCGACCAGGTGAAGGCGAGCGTCCGGCCCTCCTCCACTCGTTCGATGGTCCCATCACGCTCCACGCCACCGTCACGGACGTGAAGCTCACCGCCCTCGTAGGGCTCCAGGGAGACGTCGTCGCCGAGCCACTCGCGCAGGAGCGCCTCGTCGGTGAGCGCCTCCCAGACCTCGGCGGGCTCCGCATCGAATACCCGCTCCCGCTCGACCCTGCGCTCCAACTCCATCGCTCGACCTCCTCGGTGCAATGTGCAACTGCTTGGTTGCGAATGCTAGCGTACCGACAACGCGCAACTCAAAGGTTGCACATACCGAAAGGAACCCCGTGCCAACAATCCCCATGGTCGTCGAGCAGACAGCTCGCGGCGAGCGCTCGTTCGACATCTACTCCCGCCTGCTCTCGGAGCGGATCGTCTTCCTGGGCCAGGCGGTCGACGATCAGATCGCGAACCTGATCGTTGCCCAGATGATCCACCTCGAGGCCGAGGACCCGGAGAAGGACATCTCCCTGTACATCAACTCGCCGGGAGGGGCCGTGTACGCAGGGCTCGGGATCTACGACGCGATGCAGTACGTGCGGCCCGACGTGCAGACGATCTGCTTCGGCATCGGGATGTCGATGGGGGCGCTGCTGCTGGCCGGCGGCGCCGCCGGCAAGCGGATGGTCCTCCCGAACGCGCGCGTGCTGATCCATCAGCCCTCCGGCGGCTTCCAGGGCCAATCGAGCGATATCGAGATCCACGCCCGGGAGGTGATGGCGCAGCGCGAGCGGATCGACGAGATCTACGCGCGGCACACGGGTCGCGAGCTCGAGGAGCTCCACCGCGACCAGGAGCGCGACAACTTCCTCTCTGCCTCCGACGCCGTGGAGTACGGGCTCGCCGACCGGATCGTCGAGCGCCACGAGCTGACGAAGGCGCCCACCGGGTTCGCTCCCTCCTAAGCGCGCCCACGCGGCCCGGAACCGGGTCCGGGGGCCGCGATTTGCAGCTATGTTCCGCTCGCGGCGCCTCCGCGCCGCGGGACGAGGACATTGATCGAGGGTTGAGCACCAGCGAGTGGATCCAACTGGCCACGATCCCCATTTTCACGGGGGTCATCGGATGGCTGATCAACTGGAGCGGCGTCTGGATGCTCTTCAACCCGATCCGCTTTCACGGGTTCACCGTCCCTGGCCTGCAAGGACCTCTCGACCCTGCTCCCCCACCGCCTGCAGGAGGTCCCGGGGATCATGCAGGGCGGCGTCGGCTGGCAGGGCATCGTCCCGGCACGCGCCGCGAAGATGGGCTCGATCGCCGTCGACAAGGCGATCGCGAAGCTGGGGACGCCGGGCGAGTTCTACCAGCAGCTCGAGCCCGAGAAGGTCGCTGACCACATCGTCACGCTGTTCTAGCCCGGAGATCCCGAGGATCGTCGACGAGACGATGCAGCGCGAGCACCCCGGCATGTGGGCCAACGTGCCCGATCGGGGCAAGGAGGCGGTGTACTCACGCGTCCAGCAGCAGCTGCCCGGGATCGTCCAGAAGCTGATGGACGAGATCGGCGAGCACATCGACCAGCTCCTCGACCCGAAGATCATGGTCATCGACCAGTTCCAGCGGAACCCCGAGCTGGTCGTCCGGATCTTCCGCGACTTCGGCCAGAAGGAGCTGAACCTGATGATCGCCTTCGGGTTCGTGTTCGGCTTCCTCCTCGGCATCCCCGTGGCGTTCCTCGACCACACGTTCCACCAGTGGTGGCTGTTGCCGATCCTCGGCGTGTTCGTCGGCTGGACCACCAACCTGCTGGGGATGCAGCTGATCTTCGAGCCGACCGAGCCCAAGCGGTTCCTCGGCGTCAAGGTCCACGGGCTGTTCCTGCGCCGTCAGGACGAGGCCGCCGAGGTATACGCGCAGATCATCGCCGACGACGTCCTGACCCTCGAGAACATCGGTGACTTCCTGCTCGACGGCCCCCGCGGCGACCGCACGCGACAGCTCCTCACCGACGAGCTCGGGCCCGCGATCGACCAGGCCGCGGGCCCGGTCCGGGCGGCCGTGCGCGTGGCGGTGGGGACGCGCGAGTACGACACGATCCGTGACTCGGTCGCGCAGGAGGCGGGCGGGCACACGATGACCGCGTTCAAGGACCCCGAGTTCTCGGAACAGCAGAGCGAGAAGATCTACAGCCTGATCGCGGAGCGCACGAAGGAGCTGCCGCTCGGCCGACTTCGTGGAGATGATGCGCTCGGCGATCAAGGAAGATGAGTGGATGCTCTACGCGCACGGCGCCATCATGGGGCTGGCCGGCGGCTTCATCCACCTGTCGATCTTCGGGGTGAGCGGATGAGCGAGCCCACCGAATCGCACGAGCCCACCGAGTCGCCACGAGGACAACGGCCGCGGCGACGATCGACGACCTGCCCGGGATGGCCCGCTTGGCCGCGTCGGCGTGGTGGCACACGACGGAATGGGCGATTCGCAGCTACGCGAAGGCGGGCCTGGGCCTGATCCGCGTCGCCGCCCGCCCGGAGACCGCACCCGAGTTCGTTGACAGCGTGCGGCATGCGCTGCGCGACGCCGCGCAGGAGATCTCCGGCGATCGGGACGCCGGCACGTCCTCGCAGCCGACCGGCGACGACGAGCAGACGCAGGAGTGGGCAGCGCTGCGCGACCGCGGCGCGGCGATCCTGGCGCGCTCGCGCGACGTGAACTACGAGGAGAACGCCCATCCCGCCTACGAGCGGATGCTCGACGAGCTCGCACCGGACGAGGCGCGGATCCTGCGGCTGATGATGATCGAGGGGCCGCAGCCCTCGGTCGACGTCCGGACCGGCGGGCCGCTTGCGCTTCTCAACTCCCACCTGATCGCGCAGGGGTTCACGATGATCGGGGCGAGGGCCGGGCTGCCGGTATCCGTTGCGGGTGCCCCAGTACCTCAACAACCTCAACCGCATGGGGCTCGTCTGGTTCTCGCGCGAGACGCTCCACGACCCCGTCCCCTACCAGGTGCTGGAGGCCCAGCCCGACGTCCTCGAGGCGACGAAGTCCGTCCGGATCGCGAAGGTGATCCGGCGCAGCATCCACCTGACGCCGTTCGGCGAGGACTTCTGCCGGATCTGCCTGGCGCTCGACCAGGACGAACTGGACGAGCTACCGGAGCACGCCGACCCCGAGGACCTGATCGACACCCTCCCGCCGCAGCTCCGCGACGGCTGATCGCCCCGCTCGTCGCGGCGTAGGGTCAGTCCCAGTACGCCTGCTGGTCCCAGCGAGCCGTCAGCTGGTACAGGATGACCACGTCGAGCAGGATGATCATGAAGGCCCACAGCGGCGCCGCCGGGAACCAGACGATGTGCGAGATCGCGCTGACGGTGATGAAGAAGACGGCCAGCCATCGCGCGCCGCCGCGGCCGGTCAGCAGCCCGACCCCGGTCATGGCCACGATCGCGCCGAGGACGAGGTGAACCCAGCCCCAGAGGGTGATGTCGGCGATCAGGGCGCCCTCGCCGCCCACGACCACGATGTCGTCGTTGAGGATCGCTCCGAGGCCCCACAGGGCATCCAGGGACCCAACGAGGAACATCAGGCACCCCGCGAATGCCGCCCATCCCGAGTCGCTCTTGCCCGCTGCCTTGCCTTCCATGTCTTCCCCTTCGCGCTGAGTCGCTGAATGCTGAGTGCTGGTGCGACCTTCGGCGCGCGGGGTGCCACTCCTGCCGCGGCTACGCGGCGGCGCCGGTCACCCGGTCGTAGTTCAGCCGCATCAGGGCGATCACGTCGGTGACGTCCTCGTCGCTCTCCAACGCCCGCGAGGCCATCTTCGGCGAGTGTCGGTTCACCGGGTGCGGGCCGACGCGGCCCTCGTCACGCAGCGCCTGGCCGACGTCGCGAGGAAAGCCGAAGTGGGCGACGCGGTCTCCGTGCAGGTGGCCGATCTGATGGCCGTCGACGGTGAAGCCGTACTCGCCGCGCTCGCCGATCCCCGCCGTGACGCCCGGCCATGCCGTGACCTCCTCGGTGATGCGCTCGCTGGCGGTCTGCGTCGTGCTCATGCTCATTCCTCCTCGATTTCGATTGTCCCAGCGAGACTACAAGTTCAAGTTAACTTGAAGTCAAGCGCCGAATCTGTGATTTTCTTGTCCCGATGCCGTCGGAGGAGCTCACGATCGGCGAGGTCGCGCGGCGCAGCGGCGTCGCCTCCTCCGCCCTTCGCTTCTACGAGGAGCGGGGCCTGATCACGTCCGAGCGGGCCGGCTCCGGGCACCGCCGCTACCCGCGTTCGGTGCTGCGCCGCATCGCCTTCATCGTCTTCGCTCAGCGCGTCGGCCTGACGCTCGAGGAGATCGGCGACGAGCTCGCCAAGCTGCCGCCGGACCGCGCCCCCACGCGTCGCGACTGGGCGCGCCTCTCCAGCGGGTGGAGCGCACGCATCGACGACCGAATCGCCGAGCTCGAGCGTCTGCAAGGCCGGGCTCACGGAGTGCATCGGGTGCGGCTGCCTCTCACTCGAGCGCTGCAAGCTCGCGAACCCCGGCGACCGAGCCGCCGGCTTCGGCCCCGGGCCGCGCTACTGGATCGGCGACCGGCCGCTCACGCCCGGCTAGCGGCGGGCTCGTCCGGGTCCGTGCGGGTCCGGCGGACGGTCGCCGCGCAGCCGGTCGCGGAGGCTGACGGCGCGCTCGGTGAGGCCCTGGATCGGCGCGGCGATCTCCAGTGACTGCTCGATCAGCTTGTTCGTGCGCTCGACGGAGTCGCGGGCCTGCTCGGCCGCCGTCGTCGCGGCCCGGCCCATCTCCAGCATCGGCTCAGCGAGGGCCTGAATGCCCTGTGCGGTCTGAAGCATGGGCTCGGCGATGGCGTGTAGCTCCTGCGCTGTCTGGTTCATCTGCGCCGCCAGCTCCTGCATGGCGCGGAGCTGCTCGAGGATGTCCTGCGGCAACCCGGCCATGGCTGCCAGCTGGTCGCGGATGTCGATGATCGCGTCCGTCGCCCGACCCACGTTCCGCGTGAGGGCGGCCGGCACTGTGACCACCGACGCGGCGTCCGAGATCTGCTTGCGGATGTCGGCCACGAACGAAGCCTACGCCGACCGGCGAGCCGCCCTGAGTCGGCCGTGGGCCCCCGGCGGAGCTGATCCTTCATGCGCTCGAGCTCGAACTCGTAGGGCTCGGTTGTCTCGATGAAGTCGATCAGCGTGTCGGCGAAGCGCTCCGGGTCGTCCAGCTGCGGCCAGTGGCCCGAGCCCTCGAACTCCACATAGCGGCTGTTGGGGATCAACGCGTTCGCCGCCTTGCCGTGAGCGGCGGGGATGATCGGGTCGTCGCTTCCCCAGACCAACAGCACGGGGATGTCCTCCGCCAGGTACAGGCGGTCCAGGGCGCTGACCCGCTGGCCGCCGGGCTCGACCACCGCCTTCAGCGTGTGGCGGAAGGCCTCGCGGGCTTCGGAGTCGTTGAGCGATGCGTAGCCGCGGGCCATCTCGGCGATGTCGGAGCGCACGTGCAGACCGACCCTGCCGAGCGCCTGGCCGGCGACCTCGCCCGCGCTGACGGCCCAGCCGGGCGCGATCAGCGGCAGGACCAGCTCGGCGCCGGGCAGGGTTGCCGCCCGCAGCAGGGGATGGACCTCGCGGCCGAGCCCGCCCGAGGAGACCAGAACCATCCGCTCGGTGTACTCGGGGAACTGGTAGGCGAACTGCATCGCGATGCCGCCGCCCAGCGAGCGCCCGACGACGGTGCCGCGCTCGAAGCCGAGCGCACCCATCAGGTCGCGCATGCCGCTGGCGTAGGCGCCCAGCGAGTAGTCGCCGCGCGGCTTCGCCGAGCGGCCGTGGCCGAGCAGGTCGCCGGCGATCACCGTGTAGTGGCGCGCGAGCCGGGGCATCACGTCGCGCCAGCTCTCGGCGTTCTCGGTGATGCCGTGGATCAGCCCGACGACGGGTCCCTCGCCCGCGATCTTGTAGCTCACACGGTGGCCGTGGAGCTCGATGGTCTCGTCCCGGATCTCGGGCGTGGGCGTGCGATGTGTGACCGCGGAGGCCGCGGTTGCTGAGCTCATGGGGATCTCCCTACTTGATGTGGACGCCTGAAATCGCTCGCGAGATCACCAGGCGCTGGATCTCGGAGGTCCCCTCGAAGATCGTGTAGATCTTCGCGTCGCGGGCCATGCGCTCCACCGGGAACTCCCGGGTGTAGCCGTTCCCGCCCAGGATCTGGATCGCGCGCTCGGTCACCCACACGGCGACCTCGCCGGCCTTCAGCTTCGACATCGAGCCCTGGGCCGAGTCGAAGTCCTTGCCGGCGCGCCCCATCCATGAGGCGTGCCAGACGAGCATCCGGGCGGCCTCGATCTCCACCGCCATGTCGGCGAGGGTGAACGCGATCGCCTGGTTCTCGATGATCGGCTTGCCGAACTGCTGGCGCTCCTTCGCGTAGTCCAGCGAGTACTCGTAGGCGGCGCGGGCGATGCCCAGCGCCTGCGCGCCGACCGTCGGGCGCGAGAGCTCGAAGGTGCGCATCGCGGCCTGCGACTTGGCCTTCTGGCCCTCGCGAACCCGGGCGAGGCGCTCGTCGAGCTTCTCCTTGCCGCCCGAGCAGGCAGCTGCCCGGGATCCGGCAGTCGTCGATGTGGACGTCGGCGGTGTGCGAGGCACGGATGCCGTGCTTCTTGACCTTGGCGCCCTGCTCGAGGCCCTTCGTCCCGGGCGGGATCGACGAACGCGGCGTGCCCGCGCGAGCCCAGCTCGCGGTCGACGGAGGCGATCACCACGTGGACGTCGGCGATGCCGCCGTTGGTGGCCCATGCCTTCTGGCCGTTCAGGACCCACTCGTCGGTCGCCTCGTCGTACTTGGCGGTCGTCCGGATCGCCGAGACGTCGGAGCCGGCGTCGGGCTCCGAGGAGCAGAACGCGGCGACCTTGGGATCCTCCGGCGTGCCGAAGCACTGCGGGACCCACTCGGCGAGCTGGTCGGGGGAGCCGTTGCCGAAGATGGCGGCGACCGCGAGCGAGGTGCCGAAGATCGACATCCCGATCCCGGCGTCGCCCCAGAAGAGCTCCTCGTTGACGATCGGCAGGGTGAGGCCGGACGGGTCGGCCCAGAACTGCGCGAGTCCCTCGAATCCGTAGAGGCCGATCTTGGCGGCCTCCTGGATCACGGGCCAGGGCGTCTCCTCGCGCTCGTCCCACTCGGCGGCGGCCGGGCGGACGACGCTCTCCGCGAACCCGTGGACCCAGTCGCGGATGTCGAGCTGGTCCTGGGAGAGCTCCATCGAGAAGCTCGACTCGGCGGAGCCCGCCATCGCGGCGGCGACCTGCTGCTCGGCGGTGTCGGTGGCGGCCATCACGCGCCCGCCTGAGGGATCTTGAACATGGTGGCCACCTGGCTCGCGAACATGAGGTCGCCCTCGATCTTGAGCTTGCCGGCCATGAACAGGACGGGGCCGGGCTGGGCGCCGGAGACGAGGCGCAGGAACGCGGCCGGGCCGACGACGAACGTCACGCGGGGGTCGGCGGTCGGCTCCTGGGAGACGCTCACCTGGCCGTCCTTGAGGGTCACCTCGTACGTGTCCTCGCCGCCGCCGGGCTTGTCGGTGATCTTCCAGAGAAGGACGGCATCCGTGCCCTTGGCCTTCTCCGGGTCGATGTGATCTGTCATTCGGCGGAAGATCTCGTCGAGGATCGACTGGCGCGCGGCGGGATCGGACATCCCCTCTGCAAGCTGCTCGTCGGTCGCGCCGGCGGCGAGGGCCGCGAGCTGGCCGGCGTCGATGTTGGCGAGATCGGCGCCCACCACGGGGGCGGCGTCGGCGGTCTCGGCGGTGTCTGTGGTCTCGGTCATCGGGTGCCTCCCTGGGCAAGGTTCCTACTGTGGGTAGGAAAACGCTACCATAAGTAGGAATACGATGTCTTCGATCGAGCCCCCAGCCCTCAAGAGCAAGGCCCCCAGCCACCCGCGGGCCGCCCACCTCGGGCCCGAGCGGCGTCGCCCGATGGTCCTCGACGCGGCCTTCGAGCTCTTCCTCGACCACGGCTACGAGGGCACGTCGATGGAGGCCGTCGCGCGCGCCGTCGGCGTCACCAAGCCGGTCATCTACGCCTGCTATCCGTCGAAGGAGGAGCTCTTCAACGCGCTGCTTCGCCGCGAGGAGGACCGCGTCCTGACCGAGATCGCGGCGGCGCTTCCGGCGGCGACCGAGGGCGACCTCGGCTCGGCGCTCACGGAGGGCCTCATCGCTTTCCTCCGCGCCGTCGAGGCCTCACCGCGGGCCTACCGCGTGATCTTCCTGGGCGAGGGAGCCAATGCCGCCGTCGCTCACCGCATCCAGCGCGGCCGCGAGCGGCAGGTGGAGGCCGTCTCGATGCTCGCCCGCCCACTCCTGGGCGACGGCGAGAGCGACGAGCTCGATCGCCAGGCGCGTCTGCTCGGGCACCTCACGGTCGGTCTCGCCGAGTCGGGAGCGCGCGCCCTGCTCAGCGAGGACGGCTGGACGCCCGAAACCCTCGGCTCCCAACTGGGGCGGGTGGCTGCCGGCGGCCAGGCGGCGGTGAGGTGAGCGGGATGGCCGCACTGCGCCCGATCGGAACACTGCTTCGCATCGTGGTGGCGATCGTCGCCGTGATCATCTTCGGGGCCGGCATCCCGTTCCTGTGGATCTGGATCGGCTCGCAGCTCCAGGGCGGCACCGCCCCCTCGCTTGGCGGTCTCGGCGTAGCGCTGCTCGGGATCGTCCTCTCCTACGCCGCTGCTGCTGACGATCTTCGCCTGGGTCCGGGAGCGGATCTCCCCAAGCGAAGGCCCCGTCCGCCACGAGTGGAATCGCAGCCTCTCCGCGGAGCGCAAGACGGGCCCGTCCGAGACCAACTCGATCGAGGACATCGCCGCCGCCGCCACGCTCGTCGTCGCGCTCGTCTGCACGATCTGGTTCCTGCTCTTCGGGGACCCGGGCGTACCGATCGCCTAGGCCTCCCGAGAGCCGTCCGCGCCCCGGCGGAGCCGCGAGGGGCAGTGAGGGAGAGTGATCGGCGCCGAAGCGGCGGACGAGCCAACGATTGCGCACTTTGGGGTGCCATAGCACCCAAAATCGTTCAGTCGATCCCAGCTCCCCCTACCCAGCCCCAACCCGGCCGGCGGACGACCGACCGCTCCGGAGCCCTACTCCCCGGGCCCCGTCCCCCCCTCGAGCGTCGAGTAGCCGCGGCCCTCGTGGTCGAAGCCGAGCAGGTCGCCCTGGGGGTTCTTGCGGTCGCCGTGGTGGTAGGCGCGCACCTCGGCGATCCGACCGTCGCGCAGGCGGAACCACTCCGTGCCGCGGTTGAGGCGCTTGTCGCCCGACTTCGGGTCACGCCAGGTCATCGTCCACTCGATCACGGCCTCGTCCCCGTCGGCCATCCCGTGCTCGAACCACCACTGGCCGTCGATCGTCTCCACCGCCCAGGTCGCGTTCTCCGCGATGGCCCGCGCGCCCTCGTGGGGCCCGAGGCGCGTGTAGTAGTGCACTGCGTCGTCGGTGAAGTGCGAGGCGACGAGGTCGGTGTCGCCCGTGTTGAGCGCACGGTAGTAGGAGCGGATGTGATCGAGCGGGTCCACCGAAGGGGGGCGCGATCCTGACACAATCGCCGCCGATGTCGACCGTCGTCAAGGACAGCGGCTCCAGGGCGCTCGTCCCACCCTTCACCGAGGAGCACGAGCAGCTGCGCGAGTCGATCGGGCGCTGGGTCCGCGACGAGATCGCTCCCAACGTCGATGAGTGGGAGGAGGCCCGGGAGTTCCCGCTCGAGCTCTACGCCCGCGCGGGCGAGCTGGGCTTCCTGGGTCTCAAGTACCCGGAGGAGCTGGGCGGCCAGGGCGGCGACTACGTCCATGACGCCGTGTGGGCGGAGGAGCTGGCCGCCGCGGGCGCATCGGGGGGAGTCGGCGCCGGGCTTGGAGCGCACACCGGGATCGCCACGCCGCCCGTGTTCAAGTTCGGCACGCCGGACCAGCACGAGCGCTTCCTGCGCCCGGCGATCAAGGGCGAGCGGATCGCTGCGCTCGGGATCACCGAGCCGGGCGCCGGATCCGACGTCGCCGCGATCCGCACCTTCGCCAAGAAGGTCGACGGCGGCTACGTGGTCAACGGCTCGAAGACGTTCATCACCAACGGCGTGCGCGCCGACTTCCTCGTATGCGCCGTCAAGACCACCGAGGAGGGCGGGCATCAGGGCATTTCCTTCCTGATCCTCGAGCGCGACATGCCCGGGTACGAGGTGGTCTCGAAGCTCGAGAAGATGGGCTGGCACTCATCCGACACGGGCGAGCTCGCCTTCACCGATGTCGAGGTGCCCGACGAGAACCTTCTCGGCGAGGAGAACCGGGGCTTCTACCTGATCATGTCCAACTTCGCCTGGGAGCGGCTGTTGATGTCGCTCGGGGCCGTCGGCGGGATGAAGCGCCTGCTCGACGTGACCGTCGCGTACGCGCTCGAGCGCCAGGCATTCGGGCGGCCGATCGGCCACTTCCAGGTGATCCGCCACAAGGTCGCCCAGATGGCGACCCGCATGGAGGCGTGTCGCTCGCTCACCTACTCGGCGCTACGGGACTACGTCGCCGGCGAGGACGTGATCCGGGAGGTCGCGATGGCGAAGCTTCTGACCCAGCGCGCGATGCTCGAGGTCGCCGACGAATGCCTCCAGATCCACGGCGGCTACGGATACATGCGCGAGTACGGGATCGAGCGCGCGGTCCGCGACGCCCGCCTCGGCCCCATCGGCGGCGGCACCGACGAGGTCATGAAGGAGATCCTCGGCAAGCAGCTGGGGCTGTAGGCGAGCCTCAGGATGCGAGGGCGGCGCGGAGCCGCTGCCACCAGGAGAGCCCGTTGTGCTCGCGGCGGGGACGGGGGGCGAAGCCCGGCTGGGCCGGGGCGCTGATGACGACGTGGTGGGATGACGTGTTCATGGTTGTGCCTCTCGGTTGAAGTTGACACGCCCATTTCACCCTTTGGCGGGCGGCTCGACTTCGCCTGAACCGGTCATCTTGCGATGGCCCGATCCGGCCATCCAGGCACGGATCGAGCCGTCGAGGTGCGAGTACGCTGCGCCAATGGCCTCGGGCGAGCAGACGATCCGCTTCGCCCAGATCGGCCCGCGGCGGGTCGCCTGGTCCAGCGTCGGCGAGGGCCCGCCCCTCGTGATGGGCGGTTGGTGGGTGAGCCACCTGGAGCTCAACTGGGAGGACCCCACTTTCCGTGCGTTCGTCGAGGCCCTTGCCGAGCACCGGACGGTGATCCGCTACGACCGCCCCGGAACTGGGTTGTCCGCCGCCGAGGACCCCGTAGCGGGCGACCTCGAAGAGGAGCTGGACCTGCTGGGGGCAATCGCCGAGGCTGCGAGCGAGGAACCGGTCGAGCTGTTCGGAGCCTCCTCGGGCGGCACGGTCTCCGCAGCGTTCGCCGCCGCCAACCCCGCGCGGGTGAGGCGGATGGTGCTCTACGGCAGCTACGCCGACGGCTCGGAGATCGCTGAGCAGAGCGCCCGCGACTCGATGATCTCGATCGTCGAGGCCCACTGGGGGCTCGGGTCGCGTGTCCTCTCGGATGTGTTCTTGCCCGGCGCGTCCGCGGAGGAGCGCGAGGAATTCGCCCGTTTCCAGCGCGAAGCTGCCCCGGCGAGCTCGGCCGTCGCGGCGCTCGCGACCGTCTACGCGCTGGACGTGCGCGACCGCCTCGGGGCGGTCCAGACCCCAACGCTCGTGATGCATCGCCGCGAGGATCGCGCCCTGCCGTTCGAGCTCGGACACCAGCTGGCCGCCGCGATCCCAGACGCAGCGTTCATCCCGCTCAGCGGAAGCGACCACTTCCCGTGGCGCGGCGACAGCACCGAGGTGCTGCGACGGACTCTCGCCTTCCTGGGTGTGGAGGACTCGCTACTGCCCGAGCCCGAGCCGGTCGCGGAGCCGTCCGGCGAGGAACCGGAGGCCGAGCTTTCAGCGCGCGAGCTCGAGGTGCTCCGGCTCGTCGCAGAGGGGCTCAGCGACCCAGAGATCGCGGAGCGGCTGGTCCTGAGCCCGCATACCGTTCACCGTCACGTGGCCAACATCCGCACCAAGCTGCGACTGCCGTCACGTGCGGCAGCCGCAGCCCAGGCGGCACGGATGGGCCTGCTCTAGCTCAGTCGCCCAGGGGCGGCTGACCTGAATAGGCGTGTGCGCGGGGGCGCCAGCCGCGTACGCGGATATTCGGGTCAGTCGCCCTGGATGGCCTGGACGAGGTTCGGCCGGAACGGCCGGGTGCCCTCGACGAGCTCGAGCCCGCCGAACCCGTGGGAGCGAGCGTATGCCAGCTCCTTCGCGAGGTCGCCGACGCCGTTCGAGCCGGCCACCGGCAGGACCTGCAGCGTCGACAGCACGCCGATCGCCTCACCGGATCCGCTGAGGAAACCGCTACCCGAGTCGCCCGGGATGCCCGGGGTCACCGTGTAGACGGTGCGGCTCCAGCCGTTGCCCTCGCTTTGGACGACGACGCCCTGCTTCGGGCGAAGCTGGGCCACGCCCCCGCGCAGCGACGAGTTGCCGTAGGTGTAGACCGTGTCCCCGAGCATCGCGCTGGAGGGCCCGACGCCCGTCGGCCCGCCGAATCCGGGAACGGTGGGGTTGACGTTGGGAACGTCCGCCGGGTCGATCTTCACCAGGGCGAGGTCGTTGTAGGCGCAGGTATCCGCATCCGTCTCCCCGGCGGCCTGCATCGCGAGCCAGGAGCTGTAGACCATGGTTCCAGGCCTCGTGGCTCCGGTGACTTCGACGGGTGTTCCGAGCGGCTGCGAGCCGCTGTCGCATCCGTCGGTCTCAGTCGCCGCGCCGGTGCCGGCGCAATGAGCGGCCTGCCCGAGGTAGGTGCCGTTCCCGTCCTGGAAGACGAAGTTGGACGTGCACTGACCGCCTGCGGTGACCGTCTGCACGCCCGGATGGATTGGATTCGCGTTGTGGTCCGCGAGCGCCTGGGATGGCGCGAGGACGGCGATTGCCGCAGCAGCAGCAAGCGCCCCCCGAAGGGTCCGTCTCATGAGAATGATCCCCCGATCAATCGCTTGGTTGAACTGACCGAGGGTCGATACCCCTCACCCTCAAGTCGCAAACACCACAACCGTTCACTTACCGGACGCGTGTTCGGTATTTCGTCTACGGTTCTGCACCGCTTTTCGACCCCTTAGGAGGACAGACTTCAACATGGGACTACTTGACGGCAAGAGCGCGATCGTCACCGGATCCGCTCGGGGAATCGGCCGCGCCACAGCAGAGCTCTTCGTGAGCGAGGGCGCTCGGGTTCTGATCAACGACATCGACGGAGACATCGCCGAGCAGGCGGCCTCCGAGATCGACGGCGAGACCGCTGTCTTCTCGGGCGACCTGACCAAGCCCGACGTGCCCGACGACATGGTCAAGAAGGCGCTCGACGAGTTCGGCAGCGTCGACATCGTGGTCAACAACGCCGGCTACACCTGGGACGGCGTCGTCCACCGCATGACCGACGAGCAGTTCCAGGCCATGCTCGACATCCACACGATCGTCCCCTTCCGCGTGACGCGCGCGATCGCGCCGAGCTGGCGCGACGCCGCCAAGGCCGAGGCCGGCGAGGGCAAGGAGGTCTTCCGCAAGATCGTGAACGTCTCCTCGATCTCGGGCACGATGGGCAATGCCGGGCAGGTCAACTACTCGGCCGCGAAGGCCGGCGTGGTCGGCTTCACGAAGACGCTCGCCAAGGAGTGGGGCCAGTTCAAGATCAACTGCAACGCGGTCGCGTTCGGCTTCATCGAGACGCGCCTCACCCAGGCCAAGGAGAAGGGCGAGAAGATCGAGATGCCCGACGGGGAAGAGGTCGATCTCGGGATCCCTGAGCAGATGCGGGCGATGGCGTCGATGATCATCCCGCTCGGCCGCCCCGCGCAGCCCGAGGAGGCCGCCAAGCCGGTCCTCTTCCTCTGCTCCGACCTCTCGAACTACGTTCACGGCCAGGTCCTGAACGTCACGGGCGGACAGTTCGGGGGCATGACCACGTAGGACTAGTCCTTGGGGCGCCGTTCCTCCGCTGGAGGCTCGCCGGCCTCGCCCGCCACGGCGCCCGGGGGCCACGAGCCGAACCAGTTGTCGCGGGCGCCGTCCATCGTGATCACGCCGCCCGAGTAGAAGTCGCCGGCCGGCGAGGCGAGGTAGGCGACCAGCCAGGCCCATTCCTCCTCGGTCCCGAGGCGCTGGAGCGGGACGGTCCGCGGCACCCTCTCCACCACCTCCTTCGGATACTTGGTCCGCATCGTCTCGGTGCCGAACTGGCCGGCGGCGAGCGCGGTGAGCCGGATGCCGAAGCGGGCCCACTCCACGGACAGCGTCCGCATCATGTTCTCGACCGCCGCCCGGCCGGCGCCCGAGTGGACCATGCCGGGCATGCCGTTGTGCGGCGAGAGGGTGACGCTCAGGACCTTGCCGCCGCCCTGGGGCATGAACGCCTTCGTCGCCGCCGCGTGCGTCATCAGCCAGGTCCCGACCACGTTCAGCTCGATGACGGTGCGAAAGCCCTTCGGGGTGATCGCCTCCGCCGGGCTCAGGAACTGCCCGCCGGCGTTGTTGACGAGCGTGTCGATACGCCCGTGCCGCTCGATCACCTCGTCCATGAACCGGTCCACCGCGTCCTCGTCGCGGATGTCGAGGGCTCCTGCCGAAGCGGTTCCGCCCGCCGCCTCGATCGCCGACACCGTCTCCTGCAGCGGTTCGGGCCGGCGACCGCAGATCGCGACGGCGGCGCCGAGGCGCCCGAGTTCGAGCGCGGTCTCCTTCCCGAGCCCGGTTCCAGCGCCCGAGACCACGCACACCTGACCCTCGAGCAAGCCCTCCCTGAAGATGCGTGAACCCTCTGGCACGGCACGGCAGCCTACCTCCGGCAAGGCCTCATTCGCCCCCGCCCCTTACGCGTAGCGGCGCCAGGCCCGCCGCTACGCTGGGCCGCCTCATGAAGGTCCACATCGAGCCGAGAGCCCTGGACAAGCCGCTGCCGCGCGGGAAGGACGGCGCGACGGTCGTCGTCGAGCCGATGATCGTCGGCGAGGTCACCCAGCCCGGCGCCTACTTCCAGCGCACCGGTGGACCGTTCGAGAGCCTGCGGGCGATGGGCGTCTTCACCCCGCGCTCGCGCTGGTGGACCGTGCCGTGCACGGCGTTCCTCATCCGCCATCCCACGGCCGGCCCCTTCCTCGTCGACACCGGCCTGCATGGCTCGGTGGCCGCACGCCCGGCCGAGAACCTCGGCCGCACCATCTCCTGGTACTCGAAGCCCTACCTCGAGCCCGGGCAGGACCTCGCCTCCCAGCTTCGGGGGCTGGGCGTCGAGGCGAGCGAGATCCGAATGGTCGTGATGACCCACCTCCACCTCGACCACGCGTCCGGGATGGCGGACTTCCCGGGAGCAGCGTTCATCATGAGCGCCGCCGAATGGGAAGACGCCACGAGCGGGAACCGCCCCCTGCTGCGCGGCTACGTCCCCCACCAATACGACTACGCCTTCGACTACCGGACGATCTCGTTCACCGAGAACATCCAGTCCTACTCGACCTTCGGCCGCACCTTCGACCTATTCGGCGACGGCAGCGTCCGCCTGGCCTACACGCCTGGCCATTCGGCGGGCCACATGTCCGTGATCTGCCGGCTGCGCGACCGCGACCTGGTGATCGCGGGCGACGTCGTCTACACGCTCAACCAGCTCGACGACCGCGCCGGGTCAGGCCAAGCCGTTCGACCCGCACACGTACAACCGCTCGCTGCAGGAGATGAGCCTGTTCGCCAAGCAGTACCCGGACGCGCTGATCATCCCGAGCCACGACGCCGAGCTCTGGAAGAACCTGAAAGCGCGCTACGAGTAGCTAGAGCTTCTGCTCGAGCTCGGTGGCGCGCTCGTCGTGGAAGGCGGCGCCGCGTCCCTCGCGGGGAATGCGCTCCTCGACGTCGTTGGCGCGATCGGCCGCCTCGGCGGCGGCCTTGGAGTGAGCCTCGGCGAGCTCGGCCTGACGCTCGGCCTCGGCGCGATGGCGCTCGGCCTCGACGTGCTGCTGTTCGGCCTGCGCGCGGTGGTGATCGAGCTCGCTGCCGAGCTCACGCGCCTTCGAGGTGTGGGCGTCGGCCTGCTGGCGGTGGCCGGCGGCCTCCTGGGCGCGGCGCTCCTTGACGGCCGCACGCGACTCGCTCCAGCGGCGCAGGGCCACGAAGAGGAAGACCGCCAGGACAATCGCGGCCGCGACGATGGCGATGACTGCGATGGTGGACATGGGGTCCACCTTTCCGCTGAGAAGCGTTCTAAACGCCGCCGGAGCGCTGGACGGACATCGGACCGCCCTTCAGCGACTTGATGACGCCGCTGCGGCCCTGCTCCTCGAGCGCACCGTACATCTCCTTCACCGACTCGAAGACCTGCTGCGCGGCCTCCAGCTGCTGCTCGCGCGAGGGGTCGGAGACGACGTCGAAGATGATGGGCTCGCCGTACTGGACGGTGACCTTCGGGAAGCGAAGCTTGCGCCACTTGCGCACGCCCAGCGAGCCGTGGATCGCGCAGGGCACGATCGGGACCCCCGACTCGAGCGCGATCCGGCCGACGCCGGGCTTGGCCTCGCCGAGCTGGCCGGTGCGCGAGCGCCCGCCCTCGCAGTACATGAGCACGCAGTTGCCGCGGTCGAGGATCGCGTGCGCGGTCTTGAACGCCTCCTCGTCGTGGTGGCCGCGGCGGACCGGGAAGACGCCGCCGATTCGGAAGATGTAGTTGAGGATCGGGTTCCCGAAGAGCTGCGACTTCGCCATGAACTGCATCTTCCGGCGCAGGTAGGCGCCGGCGAAGAAGTGGTCCATGTTCGAGAAGTGGTTCGGCGCGACGATCGCGGGCCCGTCGGCGGGCACGTTCTGAGTGTTGATCGCCCGCTCCCGGTAGAGGAAGATCGAGATCCAGGTGGTGATCAGGCGGACGATCTCGTAGATCCAGCCGGGCCGGTGCGTGCGGACGTACTCGTGGAACGGCGTGAAGTACTCCGGCGGGCGGGGATCCTTGTAGACCTGCGGCTTGATGTCGGCCATGACAACGGTGCCGGCCATGCCGGCTCCACCTAGGACTACCCGTTCCGGCGAGGCCGGTTACTCGGGTTCGGGCGCGTCCCCGCGGCTCCAGGCGCGCGAGCGCTCGACCGCCTCGCCCCAGCGGCCGACCAGCTCTTCGCGCTCGTCGTCGGACATCCGCGGCTCGTAGCGCGCCGCCTCGCGCCACATCTCCCCCACCTCGGCCTGATCCCACATCCCCGTCGCGATCCCGGCCAGGTAGGCGGCGCCGAGCGCGGTGGTCTCGCTGATCTCCGGAACGATCACCGGCGCCCCGAGGACGTCGGCCTGGAACTGCATCAGCCAGTCGTTGGCGACCGCGCCGCCGTCGGCGCGCAGCTCGGTGAGGCGCTCGCCCGCGGCGGCCTCCTGCGCCCGCACGGCATCGACCGTCTGGTAGGCGATCGCCTCCAGCGCGGCGCGCGCCAGCTGGGCGCGGCCCGTCCCGCGCGTGATGCCGACGATCGTGCCCCGCGCGTACGGGTCCCAGTGAGGCGAGCCCAGCCCGGTTAGCGCCGGCACGAAGTAGACGTCGTCGTTCGAGTCGAGCGAGGCGGCGAGAGCCTCCGTCTCGGCTGCGCCCTCGATGATGCCGAGCCCGTCGCGGAGCCATTGCACCGCGGCCCCGGTGACGAACACCGCCGCCTCGAGCGCGTACGTCGGTCCCCGCCTCGAGCCCCCACGCGACCGTCGTCAGCAGCCCATCGCCCGGCTCGGGCGCCTCGGCGCCCGTGTTGAGCAGCACGAAGCTGCCCGTGCCGTACGTGTTCTTCGCCATTCCCGGCCGATGGCAGGCCTGGCCGAACAGCGCCGCCTGCTGATCGCCCGCGATCCCCGCGACCGGCACGTCGCCGCCGAAGACGTCCGTGCGGCCGTAGACCTGCGAGGAGCGGACGGGCTCGGGCAGCGACGCCTCCGGGATGTCGAGCAGCGCGCACAGCTCGGGGTCCCAGCGCAGCTCGCGGATGTCGAACAGCATCGTTCGCGACGCGTTCGAGACGTCGGTGACGTGGCGGCCGGTGAGCTTGAAGACCAGCCAGGAGTCGATCGTCCCGAAGACGGCGTCCTGCGCGGCGTCCACGTTGCGGCGCAGCCACTCGATCTTCGTCCCGGAGAAGTAGGGATCGATCACCAAGCCGGTGCGCTCGCGGACCAGCTCGGTGTGACCCGCCTCGCGCAGCTCGTCGCAGCGACCGGCGGTGCGCCGGTCCTGCCACACGAGCGCGTTGTGGACGGGCTCGCCCGTGGCCGGGTCCCATGCGACGACGGTCTCGCGCTGGTTGGTGATGCCGATCCCGGCGAGGTCTCGCCCGGAGATGCCCGCGTTGGCGATCGCCTCCGAGGCGACCCTCCGGGTGACGTCCCAGATCTCGTTGGCGTCGTGCTCGACCCAACCCGGCCGCGGAAAGTGCTGCTCGAACTCGCTGTAGGCGCGGCCGGCGATCCCACCCGAGCGGTCGAAGACGAGGCAGGTCGTGCCGGTCGTCCCCTGGTCGATGGCGAGGATCACGCGCGGAGGCTATCCCGCCCGCTTCGCGCGCACGACTCGGCGGAAGTCGCGAAGCTGGCGTGCGCGGTGGAGGAACCCGCCGAGGGTCCGGCCGGTCGCGCGGTGGGAGAGGTCCAGCTCGATCTCGCGCACCTCCAGGCCCGCACGCACGACGTCCACGGTGATCCCGATCTCCATCCCGTAGCCGGCGGCGAACGGGTAGGCCGCCCGCATTGCCGCCGGGCTCAGCGCGCGCTGGCCCGAGATCGGGCGCCAGCGCCCCGTACCCGCGAGAGCCGCCGGATCGCGTTCCGCGCGTAGCGCAGCGCGAAGCCGAACCCGCCGCCCGACGCGGTCGCGGAAGACGGCGATCGCGAGATCGCACTCGCCGGCCTCGACCGCGTCGACCAGCGGCCGCAGCTTCGCCGGCCGACTCGCCGAGGTCGCCGTCGCACAGCAGGAACACGGGCGATCCGGGGCCCGAGCGCGCGCTCGATCACGGTCGCCGCCGCCGCGGTCATGTTGGCCCCCTTGCCGTGCGGGCGGCCTCGCGAGACGACCTCCGCGCCGTGTGCGAGCGCGACGTCCGAGGTCGCGTCCTGCGAGGCGTCGTCGGCGACGATGATGTGCGCTCCGGGGAACGCCTCGCCGAGCGCCGCGAGCGTGGCCCGATCCGGTCGGCCTCGTTGCGGGCCGCGACCAGCACGATCAGGTCCTGCGTTGCTGGCGCTGACGACGGCAAGGGGGGTTATTGTGCCGCGCCACATGGCCATCAACGTCGAAGCCCACATCACAGGCACCGTCTGGAAGATCGAGGTCGCGGTCGGCGACGAGGTCTCCGACGGCGACACCGTGGTCATCCTCGAGTCGATGAAGATGGAGATGCCGGTCGAGGTCGAGGACGACGGCAAGGTCGCCGAGATCAAGTGCGAGGAGGGCCAGTCCGTCCAGGAGGGGGACGTCCTCGTCGTGCTCGACGAGTCGTAGGAGCGCCGTGCCCGGAGAGCTGAAGCTCGACCGGCCGGCCGACGCGGTCGCCCGGCTCACCATCTCGAACCCGGACAAGCGCAACGCGCTCGATCACGCCATCCTCGACGCGCTCGCCGAGGCCCTGCCGCCCCTCGACGAGGGCATCGAGACCCGCTGCGTCCTGATCACGGGCGAGGGCTCGATCTTCTCCGCCGGGTACGACATCGGTGGCATCTCCGACTCGGGCTTCTCGGAGGAGGCCGAGGCGCTCGTCGCGCACCCCTTCCACGCGGCGATGGAGGCGATCAGCGCCCATCCGTTGCCGGTGGTGGCCGCGATCAACGGTCCACGCCCTGGGCGGCGGGCTCGAGCTCGCGGTCCGCTGCGACCTGCGGATCTGCGCCGAGGGCGCCGAAGCTGGGCATGCCACCGGCCAAGCTCGGGCTGATCTACGGCCACACGGGGCTGCAGCGGTTCATCGACGTGATCGGGATCGCCCGCACGAAGGAGCTCTTCCTGGTCGGGCGCAACCTCGATGCATCTCACGCCGAGGCGATCGGGCTCGTCAACCGCGTGGTGGCCACATCCGAGATCGAGCGACGCGGGCGTCGAGCTGGCGGCGGCGATCGCGCGCAACGCCCCGCTCGCCACGCGCGGCAACAAGCGCGCGATCGAGACGCTCGCGCGCAACCCGGTGCTAACGCCGGAGCAGGAGCGCGAGTTGGTCGAGCTGCGGCGATCCTGCTTCACCTCGGAGGACTTCAGGGAGGGCATCCGCGCCTTCGCCGAGAAGCGCGAGCCCCGCTGGCGGGGCGAGTAGCGTGCCGCCGGGGCGCGCACGCCGAGCTCGCCGCCTCCGACCCGGTGATGGCGCGCGTCATGGCCGAGACCGGCGAGATGACGCTCGAGCGCCGCCGGCGCGGGCGCCCGCAGGGCGACGCCTACGGCACGCTGCTGCGGACGGTGATCGGCCAGCAGCTCTCGGCCAAGGCGGCGTTCACGATCCACGGGCGCGTCCTCGAGCTCTACGGCGGCGCGCACCCGCGCCCGAAGAGCTCCTCGCGACCCCCGAGGAGGACCTGCGCGGCTGCGGCCTGTCCGGGCGCAAGGTGGAGTACATGCGCAGCCTCGCCGAGCACATCCAGGACGGGAGCCTGCGAGCTCGAGCGCCTCGACCAGCTCTCCGACGAGGAGGTAATCGAGGAGATCGTGGCCGTGCGCGGCTTC
This sequence comes from uncultured Solirubrobacterales bacterium, assembly GCA_963729505.1. Lineage (GTDB taxonomy): Bacteria > Actinomycetota > Thermoleophilia > Solirubrobacterales > 70-9 > JBDTSW01. The sequence continues at coordinate 41,040 of CAVSOA010000001.1, read as the reverse complement.
GGCGAGTGGAGCGCGCAGATGTTCCTGATGTTCTTCCTGGAGCGCCCCGATGTACTGCCCACCGGAGACCTGGGGATCCGCAAGGCCGTTCAGATCCACTACGGCCTCGACGAGCTCCCGGAGCCCGACGAGCTGACCCGGATCGCCGAGCCGTGGCGCCCCCAGCGCTCGCTCGCCTGCATCTACCTCTGGGAGTCGCTGCCGAACGCGCCACAATAGGCCGCTTGGAGTCGACTTCTCCTCGCCTGATCGACCGAATGAGCATTCGCTCTGCGCCGCCGCCGGTGGTCTCGTTCGGAACGGGCGGCTCCGGCACGCCGTGCGATCGCGGGGATCCTGAAGGCCGGGGGCATGTACCTGGGCTCGCGGCTGAACCGAGCCAGCGATGCCCTGGCCCTCGAGCCGTTCCTGCGCCGCTGGCCGGAGGAGTACGTGACGGTCACAGGGTGGCTCGACGGCGACAAGGTCCGCCGGCCGCCCGGACCCCGCGATGGTCGGCGACCTGCTGGCGGCCCTGAAGGAGCAGCGGCAGGGCATCCCGGCCCCAGGCGCCCGCTGGGGCTGGAAGGCCCCCCGCACGATCTTCGTCCTCCCGGCTATCCATCACGTCTTCCGCGACTCCTACGCGATCCAGCTGGTGCGCGACGGCCGCGACATGGCGTACTCGCAGAACCAGAATCAGCTGGAGGCCCTGGGCCCGGCGCTGCTCGGCGACCTCGACCCGGACACCCCCCAGCCGGTCCGCTCGATCGCGCTGTGGTCGCGCGTGAACGTCGCGGCGGCCGCCTACGGCCGCCGCTTCATGGAGGGCCGCCACCTCGTCATCCGCTACGAGGACCTCTGCGCGGAGCCCGAGCGGACCATCGCCCGGCTCCTCGCGCACCTCGAGGCCGACCCCGACCCGGCCGTCGCGAGGGCGCAGCGAGCTGGTCGTGCCGTCGCTCGAGATCGGGCGCTGGCGCCTGCCACGATCATGCGGAGCTCGCGGCGGTCGTCGCGGCCGGCGCCGAGGGCCTCGCCGAGTTCGGGTACGCGTAGGCCGTCCGAGGCCACGCCTAGCCTTGCGGGCGCAGGATGGCGTCCTTGATCAGCTTCGATGAGGCGCTCGCGCTGGGCGAGCTGACCGACCACGACGACATCGGCGATCTCGTCGAGCGCGCGTGGGCGGTGCGCACGCGAGCGCTTCGGCGACTCGACCGACATGTGCTCGCTGGTCAACGCGAAGTCCGGCGGCTGCGCCGAGGACTGCGGCTTCTGCGCCCAGTCGCGCTACGCCGAGGCCGACACGCCGATGCACGCGATGATGAGCCCGGAGCAGATCCTCGAGCACGCCCGCGCCGCCGAGGCCGCCGGGGCGCACCGCTTCTGCATGGTCACCCAGGGCCAGGGCCTCTCGAAGCGCGACTTCGAGTCGATCGTGGAGGGCGCGAAGCTGGTCGCCGAGAACACGAACCTGAAGCGCTGCGTCTCGGTCGGCCACATCTCCCCCGAGCGCGCCCAGCGGCTTGCCGACGCCGGCGTCCAGCGCGTCCACCACAACGTCGAGACCGCCCGCTCCTACTACGACGAGGTCACCACGACGGTCCGCTACGAGGGCCGGATCCGCACGATCGACGCCGTGAGCGAGGCCGGCCTCGAGACCTGCGTCGGCGGCATCCTCAACCTCGGCGAGATCCCCGCGCCAGCGGGTCGAGATGGCGTTCGAGCTGGCCGAGATCAACCCCACCTCGGTGCCGATCAACCTGCTCAACCCCCGGACCGGCACGAAGTTCGGCGACCGCGACGCTGATGGACCCGTGGGACGTCGTCAAGTGGGTCGCGATCTTCCGGCTGATCCTTCCCGACGCGCTCTTCCGCCTCTGCGGCGGCCGGGTGGAGAACCTGCACGAGCTCCAGCCGCTCGCGGTCAAGGCCGGGCTGAACGGCGTGATGATGGGCAACTTCCTGACCACGCTCGGCGCCGAGCCGGCCGACGACCGCGAGATGTTCGAGGACCTCGGGCTGAACGTCGCCCGCCAGGACGACAACGGCGCCAACCCGCGGCCCGACAACCGCGACGGCTGGCTCGAGGGCGACGACGCCCGCGCACGCCGGTCGACGAGCTGATCGACAGCCAGGCGGAGGCGAACTTCTGGGACCCCTCGACGCAGCTTCGGGTGATCAAGACAGAAGGGCAAGCCGCCCGCCCTACCCGAACGCGGCCGACGGGGGCGGGGACGCCGGGACCCGCAGCCGCGTGAACGACGTCGCCGCGCGGCTCGCCGAGCTGCGGCGCCGCGGGCTTCACCGCCGGCTGCGGACTGATCGAGGGGCCGCAGGGCCCGCGGGTCCTGCCTGGACGGCGGCGAGGTGCTGCTGCTGTGCTCCAACAACTACCTCGGGCTCGCCGACCACCCCAAGGTGCGCGACCGCGGCCGCCGAGGCCGCGGAACGCTACGGCGCGGGCGCCGGCGCCTCGCGCCTGATCTCGGGGACGATGTCGCTGCACCGCACGCTCGAGCAGCGCCTCGCGGACTTCAAGGGCACCGAGGCGGCGCTGCTGTTCGGCTCGGGCTACCTGGCGAACACCGGGACGGTGGCGGCGCTCGTCGGGCAAGCGGCGAGGTCGTCTTCTCCGACGAGCTCAACCACGCGAGCATCATCGACGGCTGCCGGCTGAGCCGGGCCGAGGTCTTCGTCTACCGCCATCGCGACACCGAGCACCTCGAGTGGGGGCTGCGCCGCGCCGGCTCGCGCGCCGCGCTGATCGTCACCGACAGCGTCTTCTCGATGGACGGCGACGTCGCGCCGCTGCCGGACCTCCACGAGCTGGCCCGAGCGCCACCGGCTGCATGCTGATGGTCGACGAGGCCCACGGCACCGGCGCCCTGGGCCCGGGCGGGCGCGGCGCGGTCGCGGCGGCGGGGCTCTCCGGGCGAGGTGGACGTGATCGTCGGCACGCTCGGCAAGGCGCTGGGCGGCTACGGCGCCTACGTCTGCACCTCGCAGCCAGGTCGCCGAGCTGCTCGTCAACACGGCGCGCCCGTTCATCTACTCGACCGCCCCCCCGCCGCCCTCGGTCGGCGCCGCGCTGGCGGCCCTGGCGATCCTGCGCGAGCGCGCCCGGGATCGTCGAGCAGCTGCGCCGCAACGCCGCGATCGCTCCGCGAGGCGCTCGGCGCCTACGGGCTCGACCTCGGCGGCTCCCGCACGCAGATCGTCCCGGTGATGGTCGGCGACGCGCGCCGGGCGATGGCGCTGTGCGAGCACGCGCTCGAGCGCGGCGTCTTCGCCCAGGCGATCCGGCCGCCGACCGTGCCCGAGGGCACGTCGCGCCTGCGGCTGGCCGTGATGGCCACGCACTCGCGCCGACGAGCTGCGCGCCGCGGCGCGCGTGATCGGGCAGCTCGGCGCGCGAGCTGGGCATCGCCGACCCGCCAGCCGGGACGGGCGCTCGACCGGCGAGCACGGCCGCGTGGACCGCGCCGCCTGAACCGCCCTCGTAGAGTGGCGGCGTGCTGGCGCCGGCCGACATCACCGAGATCGACGACGGACTCTGGCGCTGGACCGCCGGGCACCCGGAGTGGACGCGCGGGCGCGAAGCCCGGGCAGCACCGCCGACTGGCCGCGCGAGGTCGGCAGCGTCGCCTACGCAGCGCCGCGGACGCGCTGGTGCTGATCGACGCGCTGGTGCCCGGAGGGCGCCGACGCGCTGTGGAGCTGGCTCGACGAGCGCGCCGCCGAGGCGGGCGGCCGGGTGCTGGCGCTGAACACGATCAAGTGGCACCGGCGCAGCCGCGACGCCGTGGTCGAGCGCTACGGCGCCGAGACGTCGCGGGCCGAGGCGGCTCTCCCGGCGGGCGTGGAGGCGATCCCGATCCGCGGCGCCGGCGAGACGATGTTCTGGCTTCCCGGGCCCGCGGGCGCTCGTCGCCGGCGATCGGCTGCTCGGCGGCGAGCGCGCGGGCGAGCTTCGCCTCTGCCCACCGTCGTGGCTCGGCTACCTCGGATCGGGCATGGTCTCGTCCGCCGATCTCGCGCGCGCCCTGCGCCCGCTGCTCGAGCTCCCGGTCGAGCGGGTCCTCGTCTCGCACGGGCCGCCTGTGCTCAGCGGCGGCGGCGCGGCGATCAAGGAGCGCCATCGAGGCGGCGTGAGAGGGCGTCTTCGTCACCGGGACCGGGACCGAGGTCGGCAAGACCGTGGTCGCGGCGGCGATCGCCCGCACGCTGCGCGCGGCGGGCGAGCGCGTGGCGGTGTTCAAGCCCGCGGTCAGCGGGCTGGACGACTACGCCGATGGCGCGCAGCTGCCCGACCACGAGCTGCTCCGGGAGGCCGCCGCATCGAGCCAGGCCGACGACGAGATCGCGCCCTACCGCTACGGGCCACCGGTCTCGCCCCACCTCGGGGCCGAGCTCGCCGGGCGAGGCGATCGAGCCCCGCGCGGCTGCGCGATGCGGCGCGCGCAGCGGCCGCGGACGCCGACGTCCTTGTCTGCGAGGGCGTGGGCGGCTTCCTCGTCCCCCTCACGCTCGGCTACCTGGTCCGCGACCTCGCCCGCGACCTCGCACTTCCCGGTCGTGATCGCGGCGGCGCCGGGGCTCGGCACGATCAACCACACCCTGCTGACCGTCGAGGCGGTCCGGGCCGTCGGGCCTCGAGGTGGCGGCTGGTCGTGCTCACGCCCGTGGCCCGAGGAGCCCGGAGGATCGAGCGCTCGAACCTCGAGGCGATCCGCCGCCTCGGCGCGGTCGAGGTGCTCGAGACGCTGGCCGCCCTCGACCTCGGCGCGCCCGATTCCTGGCCGGAGCTGCGACGCGCCCGATCTAGGGCGGGCTTTTCCCGCCGCGCGCGGGTCTAACGTCGCCCGGGTCGAATGACGGGGCAGATCGCGCAGCTCGACCGGCGCCACCTCTGGCACCCGTTCACGCAGCAACGCGACTGGGAGGACGGCCGAGCCGCCGGTCATCGAGCGGGCCGAGGGCACCGACCTGATCGGCTCCGACGGCCGCCGCTACATCGACGGCGTCTCCTCGCTGTGGTGCAACGTCCACGGGCACCGGCACCCGCGGATCGACCAGGCCGTGCGCGAGCAGCTCGACCGCGTCGCCCACTCGACGATGCTGGGCCTCACCCACGCCCCGGCGGCGCAGCTGGCCGAGCGCCTGGTCGCGATCGCGCCGCCGGGCCTGGAGCGCGTCTTCTACTCGGACTCCGGATCGACCGCGACCGAGATCGCGCTGAAGATGGCGTTCCAGTACTGGCAGCAGCGCGGGGGCGCCGACGCGGAGCGCAAGGCGTTCGTCTCGCTGACCGACGGCTACCACGGCGACACGATCGGGGCCGTCTCCGTCGGCGGCATCGACCTCTTCCACTCCGCCTACGGCCCGCTTGCTGTTCGACGCCCATCAGCGTCGCCGCCGGGCGACGCCGCCGAGCTCGAGCGCGTGCTCGCCGAGCACGGCGACGAGATCGCCGCGGTGATCGTCGAGCCGCTGGTCCAGGGCGCCGCCGGGATCCGCGTCCAGCCGCCGGGCTACCTGCGCGCGGTGCGCGAGCTCTGCGACCGCCACGGCGTCCTCCTGATCTGCGACGAGGTCGCGACCGGTTTCGGCCGCACCGGGACGATGTTCGCCTGCGAGCAGGAGCGGGTCGCGCCCGACTTCCTGTGCCTGGGCAAGGGCCTCACGGGCGGCTACCTGCCGCTGGCGGCGACGCTCACGACCGAGCGCGTCTACGAGGGCTTCCTCGGCGCCCACGAGGAGTACCGCACGTTCTTCCACGGCCACACCTTCACCGGCAACCCGCTCGCCTGCGCGGCGGGGATCGCCAGCCTCGAGGCGTTCGAGCGGGAGAGCACGCTGCTGCGGCTGCAGCCGAAGATCCGGCTCCTCGGCGAGCTGCTCGCCGACGTGGCGGCGATGCACGAGGTGGCGGAGGTTCGCGGCCGGGGCTTCATGGTCGGGATCGACCTGGGCGAGCACGAGCCCGCCGCTGCGGATGGGCCACCGCGTCACGCGTCGAGGCGCGCGAGCGCGGCGCGATCATCCGGCCGCTGGGCGACACCGTCGTGCTGATGCCGCCGCTCGCGATCTCGCAAGGCCGACCTCAGCCGCCTGGTGGCGATCACCGCCGAGGCGATCGGGGCCGCGCACGCGTCCGCCTACGAGACGCCCACGCGCTCATGCAGCGGGAGGACAGCCTCGCCGCCGATCCCGTCGCGAAGGCGGCCTGAGCCGGCTCAGTCGCCGTCGGGCCAGATGGCGTCGCCATCGCACCACTGGCTGCGGAGCACAGAATCACCCTCGGATCGGCCCGGGAGTGTGATGAAACCGCCGCTGGCGCCGTAGTGGGGACATGGAGCAGACGCTGACCGCGCCCGCCACCGAGGCCCCGAGGACGAGGCGACGGCGCTTCGAGGCGCTCTACCGCGAGAGCCGCGACGACGTGTTCGCCTACGTCAGCGGCCTGCTGCGCGACCGCTCGGCCGCCGAGGACGTGACCGCGCTCGGCGTTCGAGCGGGCGTTCCGGCGGCGCCGCAGCTTCGACCCGAGGCGGGGCACGCGGCGGGCCTGGCTGTTCGGGATCGCCCGCAACGCCGCGCTCGACGAGCTGCGCCGCCGCAAGCGCCAGGCCGAGCTGGCCGACGACGTCGCCGACCCGGACGCGCCGGATCCCGCCGAGAGCGCCGACGTGGCGCTGCGCCGCGCCGCCCTGCGCCGGCGATGGCCGCAGCTCGCGCCGCGCGAGCGCGAGCTGGTCGCGCTCAAGTTCTTCGCCGGGCTCTCCAACGCCGAGATCGCGCCGTGATCGGCACCAGCGAGAGCAACGCCGGCACCCGGCTTCACCGTGTGATCGAGAAGCTGAGGAGGGCCTGCGATGAAGCTGCCTGAGAGGTTCCGCACCGACGAGACGCTGGACCCCGAGGTCGAGGCCGAGCTCGCCGTGATCGACGCCGCGCTGTCCGGCGGCCCCGTGCCTCCGACGACGCCCAAGCTCGCCCAACTCGCTCGCGAGCTCCATGCCGAGCGCGCCGAGCCCACCCGGCCTTCGCCGCCCAGCTCGACCGCTGGGCGGCGAGCGGCTTCGCGCGCGCGGAGCGCCGCCGGCCCAGCCCCGGGCAGCGACGCCGCGGCGGCGGCGCGAGCGGTTCGCCGGGTCCTCGCCGCGCGAGCTGATCGCGCCGGTCGGCGCCGTGGCGACGCTGGTCGTGGTCGTCGGGCATCGCGATCTCCGCAGGCGGCGGGCCGCAGTCGGGCAGCGACGACGCCGCCACCTCGGACAGCAGCGACTCGGCCCTCGGACGTCGGCCAGAGCAGCCGAGGGCGAGCGAGCGCCGCTGCCCGGAGGCGGCACCGCCGAGCGGCGTGGCGTCGACCAAGGAGGCGCGTCGAGGACGAGCGACGTGACCGGCTTCCCGCAAGACGAGCTCGAAGCAGGCCGACCCCGACGACCGCAAGGTCGTCCAGCACCGCCGACCTCACCCTCGCCACCGAGCCCGAGGAGGTTCGCGAGGTCTCCGACGGCGTCAACGAGGTCGACCAACCGCTACCGCGGGCATCGTCGTCTCCTCCTCGGTGCAGAGCGGCGACGGGGAGAGCCGGCGCTGCGAGCTCGCAGTTCCAGCTGCGCATCCCGGCCGGCAACCTCCAGCCGGCGCTGGCGGACCTCTCCGAGCTCGCCCACGTCCAGTCGCGCACGGAGAGCACCGAGGACATCACCGGCCAGTTCGTCAGCGCGCAGGAGCGGATCGAGGAGCTGGACGCCGAGCGCGAGAGCATCCTCAACCAGCTCGCCGACGCCGACACCGAGGCCGAGGCCGAGGTCCTCCGCCGCCAGCTCGACTCGGTCAACGCACAGCTTCAGGCCACGCGCGCCGAGCTCGAGGACGACCGCCAGCGCGTGCAGCTCGTCCCGGTCACGGTCTCGATCGTGGCCGAGGAGGGCGCCGGCGACGACGGCGACTGGGGCATCGACGAGGCGATCGAGGACGCCGGGCGACGTGCTCACCACCGCCGCCGGCGTGGTCGTCATCGCCGGGGCGGTCCTGCTGCCCCTGGCCCTGGTCGGCCCTGCGTCGCCCTCGTCTCCGCACCCGCACGGCCGCGCCCGCGACCGCGCGCTGGACGAGTAGCGCCCTGGGCGGGCCGCGCCCAGCATGCGCGCGAGTGACGGCTGTGCGGCCCCGGGCGGCTGAATCCTGCACCGAGCCGGTGGCGCCTCGGGGATCTGCCGGCATAGATGCCTGTTCGGGCAGGGCCGGATGCCCGCCCCCGGCGGCCGACCCCGGCCCACCTAGGGTGCCGCTAGTCCTCGTAGGGCTCGAAGTCCGGCCTTGCGGGCGCCGCAGACGGGGCAGAACCAGCTGTCGGGGATCTCGTTGAAGGGGGTGCCCGGCGGGATGCCGCCGTCGGGGTCGCCCTCGTCGGGGTCGTAGATGAACCCGCACGAGGTGCAGACCCACAGCTGCTTGGTCTGCGTGCCTGCCTCCATCGCGCGGCAGGGTATCGCGGATAGATTGCGTTCGGCCCCGATGAACGACGAGCCCGCCACGCCCCGTCCGGCCTCGACCGTGATCCTGCTGCGGCGCGGCGGCAAGCACGGCGATCGCGGCCTCGAGGTGCTGTTCGGCACGCCGAACGGAGGAGGCCAGCTTCATGCCCGGCGTGTGGGTTTTCCCGGGCGGCGCCGTCGACGCCGAGGAGCTGGAGGCCCACGCCGAGGACGAGGCGTACCGGGTCTGCGGAGCGCGGGAGGTCGAGGAGGAGGTCGGGCTCGCAGGTCGATCCCTCCGAGCTCGCACCAGTGGATCCGCTGGATCACGCCCGAGGAGGTCTCGGTCCGCTTCGACACCCGCTTCTACGTCGCGCTGGCGCCGCCGCACGCGAGCCCGAAGGCCGGACGACGCGGAGATCACCGAGGTCGCCTGGATGAGCCCGCGCGACGCGCTCGACCGCCACGCGGCCGGCGAGATCGAGCTGGTCTTCCCGACGATCAAGACGCTCGAGACCCTGCTGCCGTACGAGAGCTCGGAGGCGGCGCTGGCCGCGGCCGCGCGAGCGCGGCGGCGAGCCGATCCTCCCGAAGGTGATCGGCACCCGCGAGGACTGGCGCGTCGTGCTGCCCGGCGACCCGGACTACCCGAGAGGGCTCCTTGAGCGTCCGGGAAGCGGTTCGAGGCCCGGCGTGCCAGGGCCCGGGCTGGTAGGTGTGGACGCCGTGCTCCTCCACCTCGCGGCAGACGCGGGTGAACAGCCCGGCGCCGGAGTCGAGCGCCGCCTCGTACTCCTCGCGTGTGCGCTCGCGCAGCCGCCAGTGGAAGTAGAGCTGGCCCTCGGAGACGCCGAAGTCGACCTCGCGGTCGATCGTCGTCACCCAGTCGAGGAAGCCCGGCCCGAACATCTCGCGCAGGGCGATCGGGTCGTACTCGCTGGGCACCGTCGCGAGGAAGCGCTTGTTGAACTCGATCGATCTCGAACTGGACCTTGTGGCGGCGTCGCGCGGCGCTCGATCACGTCCTCGGCGCTGCGCTCCAGCGATTCGACGTTGAACGGCGGCATCGCCTGGGCCAGGTCGGGCACGTGCGCCTTCGCGAGCACGGCGTGCGGCAGCACCGCCTTGCGTGAACAGCGAACCCTCCTCGCGCTCGTCGGCATCGCAGGAGGCGCCCCAGAAGCCCTCGGAGAGCTGCCCGACCAGCCGGTTGGTGCCGCCGGGGCACAGCGCCGCGGGCCCGCCGCGCGGGTTGAGGCCGCCGACGGCGTCGTAGGTGAGCTCGCGGCGCTTGCCGACCTCCTGGACCGTCTCGGCCCAGGCCGCCGGCGTCGTCCTTCGCGCTCATGCCTCGCCCTCGTCCGCGACCTCGATCAGGTCGGTGCGGCCCTGCGCCTCGAGCTGTGCCCGGTAGCGCGGGAACACCGGCTTCGCGAGCGGCACCAGCTTCAGGATCTTCGCGACCGGGCCCACCGCGCGGATCTCGCCGCGGGCCAGCGCGACGGTGACGTTCACGCCCCCCAGCCAGAACCGGTGCCCGACGTCGGCGGCCATCGACATCGTCACCTCGGGCTCCATCTCGGACTCGCCGAAGTCGACCTCGGTCGGCTGGCCCTCCTGAAGGCGGACGGTGATCGCAGCGTCCGGGTCGCTGTAGGCGTAGCGAACGATCGTGTTCGCCTCGCTGAACGTGGCGCCAGCTCCTCGTCCTCCGCGAGGTCCGTGAACAGCTTGCCCGAGCGTCGCATACACGTCGTCCGCGTCCTTGAACAGCGCCACCGTCTTCCCTCCTCCATGCGGCTCGCGGCCGCATCCTATGGCGCCGAGCGGGCTAGGGGTCCGGGAAGAGGTTCGGGAAGCGGCCGGTGCCGAAGCCGCCGGGGAAGGGCTCCTCGACGATGCAGGGGGCGAAGGCTGACGCCGACGGGCGCGGCGGCGTCGGGGTCCGGGTCGTCCGCGGTGTGGATCTCCTCGCTGAGCGCCTCCGGCGAGCCTGGAGCCGTCGTCGGCGTCGTAGTCGAGGTTGCGGCAGTCGAAGCTGGGGAACATCCCGGACGACGTCGCGGTGAAGTCCGTGAGCGCGCCGGGGGCGAGGTAGCCGTTGGAGCGGTTCGTGTTCAGGCGCGACCTCGTGGACGCCCGAGCGTCTCGGCGCCGAGGTACCCGAGCTGGCGCAGGTAGTGGCGCGGCGCGGCCTGGTCCGGATCGACCGGGTCGATCGAGTTCGCCAGCGCGACGCCGGGCCCGGCCAGGAAGTCGGTGACCGTGGTCTTCTGGAACTCCAGGTAGCGGAGGACCGGGTTCAGGTTGGCGAGGAACGGATCGAGCGCCTCCAGCACCGGGCGCCAGCCCGTTCAGCGTGCGCTCCAGCGCCGGGCAGGCCCGTCTTGGACACGGTGATCAGCACGTCGAGATCCTCGAAGAGGCTCTTCAGGCTGGGCGAGAGGCGGCGCACCGAGGCCAGCGTCGGCGAGAGGTCGTTGGCGATCGGGATCAGCTGCTGGATCAGCGGCCGGGTGTCGGCCTGGAACTCGTCCAGCCGGTCGAACGTGAGGCGCGACTCGCGCTCGAAGGTGGGCAGGATCTGGAACGACTCGGCGAGCGCCTCGTCCTCGCTGGCGAGCGCCTCGAAGGTCTCGTTCGAGCCGGTGATCACGCCGGCGAGCGCCTGGTCGCGCTCGGTGAGCGCCTCGAACACGGTTCCGGTGTCGCGGACGAGGCCCTTGCAGCGCGACCTTCTGGCGGTTCAGGATCTCCAGCACGCTCGGCGGCGTCCTCGACGAACGGGCCGAGGTTGCCGAGCGCGTCGTTCAGGTCGAGGCCCCGGCCCTCGATCGCGTCGGCGGAGCTGGCGAGCCAGCGCTGGAACGACTCGCGCGTGTCCTCGTCGAGCGCGTTGAAGATCTCGTCGATCTGCGTCGCGTCCTGGGTCTGCTCGATGCCGAGGGTCCCGCCCTCCTCGAGCGTCTTCGACGTTCTCGGCCTCGGCGTCGGAGACGTTGGCGGCGGCGCCGATCGAGACCGGCACCTCCTCGCCCGCCGGGCTCGGTGCCGGGGGTGAGCTCGATGTAGGTCTCGCCGAGCAGCGTCTTCTGGCGCAGGATCGCCTTGGTGTCCTCGGCGATCGGCGCGAACTCGGGCCGGATCTCGAGCGTCGCCTCGGTCGTGTCGTTGCCCGTCGACCCGGTACTCGGGCGGCGCCAGCTCGATCGTCCTTCACCTTGCCCACGGAGACGCCGCCGATTCGCACGTCTGACTCGCGGGCGAGCGTGGTCGTCTCCGGGAAGTAGGCGGTGATCTTGTAGGCTCTCGGGCTTCAGCGGGATCGGTCCGCCGAAGGCGATCCACAGGAACAGGATCAGCCCGAAGCACGACAGCGTGAAGCCGACGGCGATGAGGATGCGGCCGACGCTGGGCGCCTGCTTCTGCATCAGGCGCTCACCTCCCGGCGGATGTCGTCGCGCGCGGCCATTACTCGGCACAGGCCCTCCGGCGGCGAACAGGGTTCCGGCGCCGCTGATCAGACCGCGCACCTGCTGGAGCAGGGCGTTGATCTCCTCGCCAGCCGGCGGCGGCGCCGTCGGGATCAGGCCGCCGGTGCCGCCGGTGAGGATGTTCACCAGCTGGTTGCAGCCGGCGGTGAAGTAGATCCGGCGGAACGGGCCGTTGCCGTCGGCCGTGTTGAAGATGAAGTTGCCGTTGTGCCCGAGCCAGCCGGCCCAGAACAGGTAGCCCTCGTCGCGGTTCGGCGTACCGGTCGGGTCCTGCCCGTCGCCGTCGCCGTTCGTGTCGGGGTTGTTGGCGGCCATGTTCGTCAGCTTGTTGAGCTTCTTGCCGACGACCGTCAGGCGCGGCGCGGCGCTCGAGTAGTCGGTCGGCCGCCCGGCGCAGGTCCGGGACCGGCTCGCGCGCGGCGCGCACGAACGGACGGATCTCGTTCTCGATGCACCGGCGTCGGCGCTGCGCGCCAGCGTCTCGAGCGAGCCGTTCGCCTCGTCGAGGTTGCGGGCGAACGGCCGCAGGTCGTTGAACGTCGGGCCGAGCGACCGCGGCGAAGTCGGCGACCTGGTTCAGCGTGGACTCGGCCTGGGTCAGCGTCGGGCCGAGGAGCTGGACGGCGCGGCGCACGCTCGGGTCCTGCTCGGCGATCGCGCCGAGGGCGGAGTTGGAGGTCGAGACCAGCTCGACGAGGTCGTCGTCGGCCTGCGCGATGCGGCCGGTGAGGACGTTGAAGTTGTGGACCAGGTTCCGCACGTTCTGCTGGCGCGTGGCGACCTCGCTGTTGAGCTTCGCGCAGGTCCTCGTTGATCGGGCCCGAGGCCGCCGAGCACCTTGCCGAGATCCTCGTCGCGCCCCTCCAGGCCCTTGCCGGCGCCGACCAGCAGCACCTTCAGATAGGCCTGCGTGTCGGAGTCCAGCGCCTCGAGCACCTCGTCGAGGTTCACGTCGGGCGCGGTGTTCGAGACCGGGACGGTCTCGCCCTCCTCGTACTCGCCCGCGGCCTGGAGCTGCCCGGGTCGAGCTGGAAGAACATGTCCTTGAGCCCGGTGGTCGGGCGCATCAGCAGCGTGGCGTCCTTGTAGATCGGCAGGAACTCGCGGTCGATCTGCGAAGGTCACGACGCCCACGCCGCCCTCGACGCTCGACGTCCGGAGACGTCGCCGACGCGCACGCCGGCGACGCGGATCGTCTGGCCCTGGCCGGGGACGACCGCCTGCGCCGTCTCGAACTCGGCCTTCAGCTCGAAGGGCTTCTCCTCGAGGATCGGGATCCGCAGTCGCTGCTGCTGGAAGATGTAGTACGTGATGCCGGCGGCGACCGCGACCAGCACGGCGATCGCGACGATGTAGCGCGAAGTTCTTGCGGATCGCCAGTGCCATCAGCCGCCGACCTCCGTCTGGGCCGCGCGCTCGGCCTCGGAAGCGGCGTCGGAGAGCGCGCCCGACGCGGCGGCGTCACCCAGGATCTCCTGCAGGGCGCCCTGGCCTCCGCGAGCGCGTCGGCGTCGCCCGCCTGCTGGGCCTCGAGGTAGGCGTCGGACTGCTCCTCGAGCTGCGACGCGGCGCGCCTCGGCAGCGACGGGATGATGCCGTTGATGATGTCGACCAGGTCGTCGAAGCCCACGGGGTTCGGCGGCGTGTCGATCCCGGCGTCGCCGGAGGTGACGCCGGCGGCGCTCAGGTCAGGGGGATCCTGCGTCTCGCAGGCGATCTCGGGGTGGAACTCGGGCCGCTGCGAGTCAGCGGTGCTGCCGTGGACGCTGGGCATGCCTCCCAGCAGCGGGAAGTCGAGGAGCCCGACCGCGTCGAGCGGGGCCCCGGTGACCGGATCCTCGGCGGCGCCCGGGAGCAGGACGGTGTTCGCGCCGCCGCCCGCCTCGACGCGGATGTACTGGCCGTTGGCGTCGCCCGAGCGGCTCTCGGAGCCGATGCCGACCAGGCCGGACGCGGTCTCCTCGGCGACGTTGCCCTGCGGCTGGAGCTTCGCCGGGTAGCTGGCGGGCGGATCCACGGTGTCGTTCGACCATGGGATGACGACCTCGTTGAAGCAGCTCGAGACGCGGCGGAACTGGGTCAAGAGCGGCTTCGTCTCCGCCGAGAGCTTGGCCAGGTCGGGGATCGTCGGGCGCAGGTCGGAGACCAGGCCTCGCAGCTCGGGCTCGGAGACCAGCAGGCGTACCTGGTCGATCAACGGCGTGGCCTCACGCAGTGCCGGCGCCGTCGAGCGCACGCCCGGCAGCGCCTCGCGGGCGAAGGCCCGCAGCGGCGGGAATGAGGCATTCAGGTTGGCGAAGGCCGGCTCGGCGGCGTCGAGGACGTCGGGGAGCTTGGCGATGGCCTGCTCCAGCGAGGCGGACTCGGCGGCGAAGGAGCCCGACACGACTCGGAAGTTGGTGACGAGGTTCTGGAGCGCGACCTCGTTCGAGCCGAGGGCGGCGACGACCTTGTCGAGGTTGCGGATCAGGCCGGAGAGGTCGTGTGGGCGCTTGCCCTGAAGCGCCTCGTTGACGATCGACGTGTACTTGAAGGCGCCGCCCGAGGACTTGTAGAGCTCCTGGAAGCCCTCGGCTCCGCCGTATTTGGTGAGCGCGTTCCCGAACTGGTCGAGGAAGGTCTGCAGGTTGGCCCTGACGTCGGACTGAAGGGTCGTGAGCACCTGGTCGATCTGGACCGAGCTCGAGGTCTGATTGACCGGGAACGTGTGGTTCTCGCCCACCTCCTCCGCGTTAGGGCTGCCCGGCTTGGTGTCGATGAAGAGGTTGCCCTCCAGGAACAGGCGCGGGCGCAGCTGGAACTGAGCGTCCTCGTGCAGCGGCAGCGCTTCCTCCTTGAGCGTCATCGTCACCAGCGCGGCGGACTGCGGCACCGTCCTCGTCCGGGGAGGCCTGTTGCTCGCCGCCGGCCTGGGCGGTGAGCTGGGGCGAGTCGGTCGAGAGCGGCTCGACCTTGGTGACCTCGCCGACGTCCACGCCGGCGATCCGCACCGGCGCCTTCGGCCGCAGGTTCTGGGCGGTCTCGAACACGGCCTGGACCTCGTAGGGGTCGCTCCAGGGCATCTTCTTCGTGTAGGCGAAGAAGGAGCCGACGCCGATCACGACGATCAGGATCAGCCCGACTGCCCAATTGGGCAGACGCCGCTTGGAGTCGGTCGTCCTCATCGCAGCTTCTCCCAGGTCAGGGGCTGGCGGTTGCTTACGCGCGTGTCACGGAGCTCGCGCGTCGAGTCCTGGCCCCAGAAGAGGGTCGTCGGGCCACGGCTGCCTGGCAGGTCCGCGATGCCGATCGCGGGGTTCTTGTCCGCCTGGCCGGGCAGCTGGGCGCGGCCGAGCGGGTAGCCGTTCTGACCGGCCTGGCAGTCGTCGACGTCCTGGCCGGGCAGGTTCTGGCCCGCCGGGCCGTAGATCGGCCCGTACGTGATCGGGAGCTTGTAGGGGGCGAACTCGCCGGACGAGTAGCTGACGCTGCCGTCGGGCGGCGCGAAGCCGCCGACCTTGCCGTTCGACTGGATGCCGGTGTAGCCGGCCATCGGCGTCTCCACCTCGCCGGGGATGACCGTCGGGCCGAGGCCGGGAAGGTTGAACTCCTGCGGCCCCATCGGGTAGTTGGTGAGTGCCTGGCGGAAGGTGAAACCGAGCTGGTCCGGGTCGGAGAGCCCATTGGGAAGGTTCGTGAACCAGTAGTTCCAGTAGTTGCAGTTGGTCTGGGCGGGGACCACCCAGCGCGCGAGGGGCGACGCCGATGTCGAACGTGTCCTTCAGGCGGATCAGCGCGGTCCGCGTGCTCGGCTGATCGACGAGCTCAAGCAGCTCCTGGAGCACGCCCTTCAGGTCCTGGTTCATCGTCACCGAGCGGCTCAGCACCGGCGTCCCGACGTCGATGGCGTCGTTCAGGGTCGGCAGGGTGATCCGAAGGTCCGAGACGCCGGGGCGCAGGGCGGCGCGAGAGGGTGGCGAAGTCGCGCAGGAAGGGGATCTGCCGCGGCAGCGTCTCGATCCCGGTCTCGAGCGTCGGCACGCCCTCCGAGATGGTCTCCTTGAGCGCCTCGGGGTCGGAGGAGATGGCCGTGAAGGTCGTCGCCATGAAGGTGAAGAGCTCGGCCTGCTCCTCCGAGACGGGCGCGACGATCTCGGCGGCGCGGCCGAGCGCGGGGAAGAAGGCCGTTCGAGCCTCGTCGCGGGTTCGGCGAGCTTGTCGGCCACCGGCTTCAGGTTGACCAGCAGCGGCTTCAGGTTCTCGATGCGCGATGTTCAGCGAGAACCCGCGTGCCGGCGAAGGCGTCGCCGTAGCCGACGAGGTTGCGGCGGGCGTTCTCGCGCGTCTCGGTGTCGAAGGTGTTGGCGATGTCGTCGAACTCGGTCTGCTCCTGGAAGCAGCCGTTGCCGGCGGCGCCCTCGGCGGGGGGCTCGGAGGCGGAGGAGGGCAGCGTGCAGACGCCGCCGTCGTCGGTGCCGTTGAAGGTGAACCCCTCCGGGGCGTCCTCGCCGTTGCCGCGAACGACCTCGAGGTACTTGAGGCCGAACGCAGACTTGTAGCGAACGCGGAAGATCGAGTCCTGCGGGAGTGGCTCGGCCGTCTTGTCGAGCTTCAGGTTGAGCAGCGCCGCGACCCCGCCGGTGTCGTCCGCGGCCTGTGCCGCCACCGCACCGTCGCTGGCAGCGGTCGTCTGCACGTCGTCCTTCTGGACCGGCTCGATCGACTCGATGACGCCGACGCGATAGCCGCCGATCCGGACCTCGTTGTTGTTGGTCAGCCGCGCCGCGTTCGGGACCTCGACCGAGACGCGGTAGACCGGCACGAACGGGAGGCCGTTGTTCGCGTTGTAGGCGAGGAACACGGCGACGATCGCGATCAGCACGGTGACCGCGCCGACCATCGTCGGCGAGGCTGCGAGGGACTGGAGGGGGCCGCGACGCTCTCATCTCACGGTCCCAGCAGGTAGCCGAGGACGTCGTCGACGGCGTTGCCGCCGCCGCCGCCGCCGCCGCCGCCACCGCCGCCGCCGCCGCCGCCACCGCCGCCACCGCCACCGCCACCGCCGCCGCCGAGGTTGCGCAGCTCGTCCAGGCGGTCCTGGAGGCGGTCGGGGAGGTCGTTCAGCACGCTCGGGGGCAGGTCGAGCAGGTCCTCGAGGTCGTCGGGTAGGCCGTCGCCGCCCAGGTCGGGCAGCAGGTCGTCGAGGCCGGGACCGCCGCCGGGGTTCGCGCCGCCGCCGCGCAGGCCCTGGCCGTTGCGCGCCGTTGCCGCCGCCGCCGCCCGGAGTTGCCCTGCTTGGGCGTCCCCGGGCAGAGCGTGGCCGCCGCCTGCGGCGGCTCGGTGCCCGTCAGGGCAGACCGAGTCGTCGTAGGGCGCCAGCGTCGGGACCTCGCCGTCCGGGTCGGTGATGCCCGGCTGGGTGTCGCCGAGCCAGCCGACGCAGTTGGCGACCTGGTTGGCGTCGGGGCCGGTGAGCGACGGCGTCGAGGTCGTGCCGCCAGCCTTGTTCGGCAGCTCGATCGCGCCCGTCTCGGGGTCGCGGCCGGTGGTGAACGCACCGCAGGGGCCCGAGAAGATGTAGTAGAGGCTGAAGTGCAGCAGGTGGCCGACCTGGTCGAACTGGTTGGCGAGGCCGACTGGTAGTAGGCGTAGTTGAGGAGGCCCTCGAGGCCGGTGTATCCGGTGGGGGCCGGGCGGCCCGTGCACGTCGGCGAGCGCGCGGCGTCGACCTCGACGGCGCGGCTCGGGTCGTCGATGTCGCGGAAGAGGTCGGCGAGCATCTCGCCGACGAAGGGCGCCTTGCGCGCCGGAATCGGCGAGCGCGTCGATCTCCTCCTTGCCGTGGCGCAGCGCCTTCTCGCCCACCACCGAGGCCTCGCCGAGCGAGTCGAGCGAGTCGTCGGTGGCGGCATTGAACGCCGGCAGGCTCGTGATCAGCTCGTTCAGGCCCGGCGCCGAGGCGCGAAGGTCGGTGAACAGCGGCGTCGTCTCGCGCGCGACCGCCTCGAGCTCGACCAGCGTCGGGTTGAGCTCGGCGAGGAAGTCGTCGAGCAGGGCGAAGTCGGATCCCGAGGTCGTCGCGGCGCTCGGCGGAGGCGGCGGCGGTGTCGCGAGCCTCCTCGATGAACTTCGACCACGTCCTCGCGGCGCGCGGTGAGGCGGGCGATGATCTGGTCAGAGTCGGACGTTGAGGTCGCGGATGATCCGTGTTCTGGTCGCCGAGCACGTCCAGCACCTTCTCGAGCGAGGTGAGCGCGGGGGCGCCGAGGCGGATCGCCTCGTTCAGGTTGTCCGGGTTGCCGGCGAGCGCGGTGCCGAACTCGTTGATCAGCAGCTGCAGCCGGCGCTTGAAGGGCTCGCGCAGCGTGTTGTTGACGAGGTCGTTCTGGACGGTCTGGGAGACCGCCTCGGCGGGGACGTCCGGGTCCTCGACGTCGCCGCTCGGCTCGATCTCCGGCCCGTCGGGCTGGCAGTCGATGAAGTACTCGGCGATCAGCGACTGCGGCTCGGTCGCGCAGGTGGTGTCCTCGCCCAGGACGGCGAGCGGGCCACTCAGCGAGACCGTGACCACGGCGCGCTTGGCCGAGTTGACGTCGAGGTCCGGTCACGGAGCCGGCGTTGACGCCGGCGACGCGGACGTCGGAGCCCTCGACGACGCCGAAGGCGTTGTACATCTCGATCAGGTAGGTGTGCTCGTCGTCGGCCGGGGCCGGACACGGCGAAGACGCGGCCGCGGTCGCGGCCACCACGGAGCAGGATGAAGCCGATGCGCCTCATGGCTCCCTCAAGCACGTCGTCGGGATCGCAGTCGAGGTTGCCCGAGTCGGTGAAGACGTTGCCGCCCTCGCCGACCGACGGGGGCAGCGGGCGCTCCTCGGCGCCGGGGCACTTGAAGTCGAGGTCGTTCTGGAGGGTCCCGCCGGGGCCGTCGAGGGTCGTTGGGGTCGACGGGCGACGCCGAGGTCGGGGAAGCCGGCGGCGGAGACGCGTGAACTGGTTGAAGCTGGTGCCGATGCGCCCGACGCCGCCGAGCGCGTCGAACGTGCCCGGGTGCGAGAAGTCGTCGAACCAGCCGACCAGCTCCGGGGTGTAGGGGCGGAACATCGCCAGGGTGGGGTTGCCGTTGGTGAGGGCGCAGACCGACTCGCCGAAGGCGCCCTGGGGAAGTCGTCGTCGCCGGCGCCGTTGTCGGGGTCGGAGAGATCGCCGCCGCCGCAGTCGGGGGCGCCGGAGCCGATCGCGCGCTTGGCGAGGGAGACCTGGTCGCGGGTGAGCTCGACGAGGTCGTTGGCCGTGCCCGGGCGCGCTGGACGATCGCGTCGAGGTCGCGGATCGTCGGCACCGCGTCGGCGATCGCCGGGCGCAGCTTGTCGATGAAGGGGCCGAGCTCGTCGACCGCGGGCTAGGAGGCCTCGACCAGGGGGTCGATGTCATCGAGCGCGGCGCGGAGGTTGACGAAGGTGGTGTTGGCGTTGCGCATGAAGTCGGGGAACTTCGAGATCGCCTCGGCCAGCGCCAGCTTCTGGTTGCCGATCGCGCTCATCATCGTGTTCAGGTTTCCGACCAGGGCGGAGATGTCGGGGGCGCGCTCCGCGAGGGCGCCGGAGAGCTTCGAGGTGTCGACGATCAGGTTCTCGAGGGCGCGCTCGTCGTAGGTGAGCTCGGCGAACAGGCCCCGGGAGGTCGACAGGAACGGGTTCGCGTACTTGAAGCCCTCGTTGGCCTGCTTGGCGACGCCGTCATAGGAGATCTCGAAGCCCTGGATCACGTGCTTGAAGTCCGCGACGGTCTCCTTGTCGAGGGTGTTGAAGACCTCGTCGAGGTCGACCTCGGAGACGGTCTCGGACTGGGCGAGGTTGCCGCTCGGCGGGATCTCCTCGCCGGCCTCGGAGTCCGGGGGGATGGTGAGCTGGATCTGGCGGTTGGCGACGCCCGAGAGGGAGTAGGAGCGGACGGTCGCCGTGGTGCCCCGCTTAAGCGGCGCGTACTCGTCCTCGACGGTGAAGTCGACCAGGGCCTGGCCGTCGTCGCCCAGCTCGATCTCCTTCACGGAGCCGACCGCGACGCCGCCGACGATCACCTCGTTGCCCGGGACGAGCTGGGAGGCGTTCTCGAACTCGCCCGTGACCTGGTAGGAGTCGCCGCCGCCGCTCAGCGCGCAGCACGGCACGCACGACCGCGATCCCACGATCGCGACCAGCGCGGCGATCCTGCCGAAGGCAGTCGAGCCTCTCAATTTCTCCCGTACCCGAACACTTGGTGTGCCTCGTTGCGCGTGCTGCCCCCGTACGCGTGGCGAACCTACCAGTGCGGGCAAGTGCGGGCTGTCAAAGCACAACCGTCCCCGTAAATGGCTCTTCTGAAGCCAGAGTTTCGGCGCGGCGCACGTTGAGTTCGGGTTAAGGCGGCGCGTCACGGTCACCGGAAGAGCGGCGTCGCTCGAGCAGCCGGTTGAACCGGCGCGCGCGGCCGAATTCCCGTTGTTAGGGTCGCCGCAGCGCTTGAAGGAGATGGCAACGGACATGCCGAGCGGCGCCATCGCCGGCCGGCGCGCCTCCGACTGCTCGCGGGCGCCCTCGTCGCCGCCTCGCTCGCGATCCCGGCGCTCGCCCTCGGCGCACCTCGAGCGGCCCTCCTACTGGCCCGACCCCGCTCCCGACACCTCGGTGACGCCCGGCGGCCGGCGGGAAGGTGCCGAAGGCCCGCTCGCTCGCCTCGGCCGCCACCGGCAAGGGCCCCGGCGACGTGCGCGTGGTCTGCAAGGGCGGCGAGCAAGTCGCTCGCCGCTCGCGCTGCGGCTCGATCCACCGCGCCGAGACGCAAGGGCTTCCGCCTGCGCCCCAGCCTGCCGAAGCGCAAGCTCTCGGCCGGCGCAGGCCGACAACCTTCGCAAGCTGAACCGAGCGCTTCGCCGCAGCGCTGCGAGCTACCACTCGATTCAGGCGGCGGTCGACGACTCCGGCAACAACGACCGGGTCGTGATCATGCCCGGCCGCTACAAGGAGCCGAAGTCGCGCCAGGCGCCGGTCAACGACCCGGCGTGCAACCCGTCGCTGCTCCAGGAGGACCAGAGCGGGGCCATGACCCCGTCCTACGAGTACCAGGCGACCTGCTCGAACGACCAGAACCTGATCTACGTCCAGGGCGCGGGCCGTCAAGGGCGACCCCCTGCCCGCGCCCGACCCGGACCGCCACGGGATCCCCGAGCAGGAGCTCGGCAGGTGCGTCCGCTGCAACCTTCAGATCGAGGGCTCCGGCGTGCGCCCGGAGGACGTGCTGCTCGACGCCGGCAAGGGCTATGAGAACGCCAGGCAAGCCGGGCGCCCGTCCCGGCGGCGATACGCCCGGCCGCGGACTGCCTCGCCGCCCCGACGGGCCCGAGAACCCCTGCTACGCCAAGCACGTGGTGCTGCGCACCGACCGCTCCGACGGCTTCGTGGGCCGCAACTTCCTGCATGCGCGGCGCCAAGGAGCACGGCTTCTACACCGAGGAGACCGACGGCGATCCTGCTCGACAAGGTCAAGTTCTTCTGGAACGCCGACTACGGCCACCTCTCGTTCACGACCGACCACAACGTGGTCAAGCGCTGCGACGGATTCGGGTCGGGCGACGCCGTCGTCTACCCGGGCGCCGCGCCGCAGACCGGCGAGTTCCGCGACGAGTAGCTTCTACCCCGACGAGCGCTACAACACGACGATCAAGAAGTGCGACCTGCACGGCTCGGCGATGGGCTACTCGGGCTCGATGGGCAACTCGGTGCGGGTCACCCAGAACCGCTTCTACGGCAACGCCAACGGGCTCACCACCGACACGATCTCGGCGCCCGGGCACCCCGGCTTCCCGGCCGACGGCGATGAAGGTCGACCACAACTGGTTCTACTCGAACAACCTCGACGTCTACGCGCGAGGACAACGCCGTTCGAGGCCCTGGTGCCGCAGGCGATCGGCACCGGGAATCATGTGGCCGGGGATGAACGACGGCGACGTTCAGCCAGAACCGGGTGTTCGACAACTGGCGCACGGGCACGCTGCTGGTCGCGATCCCCGACGCGCGTCGCCGGCGACGGCCGAGGGCAACGTGGACGCCGAGATCCACTGCCCGGCCGCGACCGATCCCGGGGTGCCGCCGGCGCTGACGGAGTCGCCTCGACCTCGTGCGACAACCGAGTACTTCGACAACCACATGGGCGAGGTCCCGGACAGCTTCCGAGACCCACTCGGGCCTGACGAAGTTCGGCAACGAGACCGGCCTCGACGCGGCGAGCGCGATCCCGATGCAGCTGCCGAACGGCGTCGACTTCTAGTGGGACGAGTTCCCGACCTACGACGGCAACTGCTGGTACGACAACACCGGGCCCGACGGCACCCGGGCCAGCCTCACCGGCGACCCGCCGCTGAACCCGCTGGCCGAACCGTCGCTCCCGGGCTTCCTGCCCGAGGACTGCGCGAGCAGCATCGGCAGCCCGGTCTACGGCGCCAAGGCCCTGCTGCTGCTCGAGTGCTTCGCGGAATGGGAGGGCGGCATGGCCGGCGACGGCGCCTGCGACTGGTACGAGATGCCCGCCGCAGCCGGGCACCCCGAAGGCCGAGGCCGAACAGCGCGACGCAGCGCCGCGAGCATGCGGGAGCTGGCGAAGACGCCGGAGGCGAAGCGGATCAACGCCTACTACCGCGAGCTGGCCGGTGAGATCGACTACGGCCCGACGAGTAGCCGCACGGGCCCGGGCGGCCCTGCCGTCGCGCTCGTCGCGGCGGCGGCCGCCGGCGGGCTGCGGCGCCGGACGACGGCGCGCTCGACGGCGGCCGCGGCCGCCGTCGGCCAGGAGCTCGGCGGCTCCGTGGCGCGCTCGCGCAGTGCCGCGACTGGGTCGGCGGCCACCGAGGCCGAGAAGCTCGCGACGATCGAGGACATCCGCAGCCAGGTCAACCGCGAGGACGCCGGCGTCGAGGCCTCCGAGCTCACCGACGACGAGGCGATGGAGGTCTTCGAGAACGGCTGCGACGAGCCCGCGCCCTCGGCTTCCGGCTCCACGTGATGTACGCGCGGGCCGCCGCGTTCAAGCCGCTTCAGGACATCGCCGAGGGCGAGACCGGGTCAGGGTAGGCTTCACGCGTGGCCGTGGGGGTCGACTACGACTGGGTGGTGATCGGGTCCGGGCTTCGGGGGCAGCGTCTCCGCCCTGCGGCTCGCTGAGAAGGGGTACTCGGTGGCGGTGCTCGAGTGCGGCCGACGGTTCGCCGACGACGACTACGCCGAGTCGGCCTGGAACCTTCGCCGGTACTTCTGGATGCCGCGGCTCGGCCTGCGCGGGATCCTGCGCCTCACCCTCTTCAAGGACGTCTTCATCGCCTCGGGCAACGGGGTCGGCGGCGGCAGCCTGGGCTACGCCAACACCCTGTACCGGGCCCGGCCGGCCTTCTTCGCCGACCGCGCAGTGGGACGGACTGGCGGAGTGGGAAGCGGAGCTTCGAGCCCCACTACGACGTCGCCGAGCGCATGCTGGGCGTCGGCGAACTACGAGGGAATGACCCCCGCCGACGAGCTCCTGCGCGAGTACGGCGAGGAGATCGGCGTCGGCGAGACCTTCAAGCACACCCGGGTCGGGATCTTCTTCGGCCCGCCGGGCGAGGAGGTCGCCGACCCCTACTTCGGCGGCGAGGGGCCCGAGCCGCACCGGCTGCCTGCGCTGCGGCTCGTGCATGGTCGGCTGCCGCTACGGGGCGAAGAACACGCTGGTGAAGAACTACCTCTGGTTCGCCGAGAAGCTCGGCGTCCAGGTGATCCCGGAACGCCAGGTGACCGAGATCCGCCCGCTCGGGCCGGGCGACGGCTCGGAGGGCTACGAGATCGCGACCGAGCACCCCGGCGCCTGGCTTCGCAAGCGCCGGCGGACCTTCCGCGCGCGCGGCGTCGTGGTCGCCGCCGGAGCGCTGGGGACCAATCAGCTCCTCGCCGACTGCAAGCACGTCGGGGTCGCTGCCCGCGCATCTCCGACCGGCTGGGCGAGGTCGTCCGCACCAACACCGAGTCCGTGCAGGCCGTGACGGTGCGCGACGACAGCAAGGACTTCACCCGCTCGGTCGCGATCACCTCGAGCATCTACCCCGACCCCGACACGCACATCGAGGTCGTCACCTACGGCCGCGGCGGCGACGCCCTCAGCCGGCTGTTCACGATGTTCACCGGCCCCGGCACCAGGGCGACCCGGCCGCTGCGCTGGATCGCGGCGATGCTGCGCCACCCCGTCGCAGGCGATGCGCCTCCTCTGGCCCGCCGCCTGGTCGCGCCGGACGGTGATCCTGCTGGTGATGCAGACGCTGGACACGGCGATGAGCCTGCGCGCGACGCCCGCGCAACGGCCGGCGGGCGTGAAGCTGCAGACCGAGCAGGACCCCGAGCGGCCGAACCCCACCCACATCCCCGCGGCCGACGCCGCCACGAAGTGGTTCGCCGAGCGCACCGGCGGGATCGCCGCAGTCCGGCATCACCGAGGCGACGCTGAACGTCCCGACGACCGCCCACATCCTGGGCGGCGCGGTGATCGGCGCCGACGAGCGAAACCGGCGTCGTCGACTCGCGGAACCGGGTCTTCGGCTACGAGAACCTGCTGATCTGCGACGGCGCCGCCGTGCCGGCCAACCCGGGAGTCAACCCGAGCCTCACGATCACGGCGCTGGCCGAGCGCGCGATGAGCTTCGTCCCTCCCGCCGACGAGGCGAGCGGCGCGAGCTGCCCGAGGCGCGCCCGCGCCGCGCCTCGTAGTCAGTCGCCCTCGAACTCGAACGCCGCGGCGCGGTTGTAGATCTCGTAGAGGAGGAACCCGCGCGCGAGATCCTCCTCGCAGGTGCCGTCGAGCGCGTTGTAGGCCTCGTCGTCGCGGCAGGGTGCGCTCGGCGCCGACCTCCTCGGGGTTGGCGTTGGCGCCGGCGAGCTGCGTCATCTGCTCGATCGTCCCCGCGCCGCTCGGCCTCGGTGCCCTCGTTCCAGTCGGTGCAGGTGAGCGTGCCGGGGCGCTCGCCGAGGCAGCTCAGCCGGTGCCTCGGCTGCGCTCGCCGCGCTTGAGCCGGCGTCGTCGGGCCCGCACCCGGCGGCGATCGGCGAGCGCAATCAGCGCCGCCGTCGCCGGCCGCGGCGATTACGGCCTGCTCGGCGAACGCCCGCAGCATGACTCGCGTGTCGCCCAGCGAGGGCGCAATCGAAGCCGAGCAGGGCGAGCGAATCGCCGACCTCCGGCGCCACGGCGACCTTGCCGGTCTTGCCGACCTTGCCGGTCTTGCCCGGCTCGTCGGGCGTCACGAACCAGTGGCACTCCGCCGGGTCGAACTCGCCGTTCTCGATCGCGCCCTGGCACGGCAGCAGCTCGGTGGCGAGCTTCGCCGAAGTAATGCTCGTCGTAGCTGTTGTCCGCGTCCGTGTCGTTGGTCGCAGCCACCGGGGAGACGGCCGGGCTCGTTGGCGTTGGGCACGGCGGGCGGCGGCGGTGTCGCTGGTGAACTTGCCGTTGTCGTACCAGCAGTTGTCCGTGACGCCGCTTCCCATGACGTCCGGGAACGGGTTGGCCGCGTCCCACCAGAAGTCGACACCGTTCGGGTCCTTCTTGTCGTCCGGGTCGCGGCCCATCACGTTGTCGTGGTACTCGTTGCGGTGCGAGGTCGGGTTGAGCCTCCGCAGTCCGCCTCGGGCAGCGTCAGCAGCATCGTGCCGCGCTTCCAGTTGTCCCAGATCCGGTTGTGGTCGATCTCGTTGTTGTTACCGCCGGCGATGAAGATGCCGACGCCGACCGGGACCGGCACGCGCGGGACGACGTCGGAGCCCTCCTCGAACGAGTTGAAGTTGTTCGAGTAGATCTCGTTGTGGTCGTAGCGCGCGGAGTCCTGGGGGAAGCCGGGATGGCCGCCCGCGTAGAGCGAGTCGGTCGTGATCGCCGTGCCGTTGTCCCAGAAGTGGCTCTCGGTCACGCGGGTCGCGTTACCCATCGTGCCCGAGTAGCCGAGCGTGTTGTGGTGGATGTCGCAGTTCCTGAACGTGACGGACATGCGCGGCGCGTCGTCGTAGAACTGGGGCGAATCGTCGGCGGCATCCTCGCCGGTGTCGGCAGCCGCACCCGGGGTAGATCGCCGAGTCGCCGTGACCCATGCCCTCGCAGCGTGTCGGTGAGGCCGTGGTCGGAGTTGAAGATCAGCGTTCCGTACTCGCCGTTGTAGAAGTACTTCGAATCCTCGACGAGGTAGCCGTCGGTCTCCATGATGTAGAGGCCGTGCTCGGCGGCGTGGGCGAACGTCATGTTCTTGACGACGAGGCCGTCGGCGCGGTCGGCGCGGATTCCGACGTCCTTGATCGGAACGCCCAGCTCCTTGAGCTCGGTGCCCTCGGGATCGGTCGCGGCGTCGAGGAGCACGTCGTTGGGCAGGACGCCCGAGCCCTCGATCTGAAGGTTGCAGCGAACGCAGTCGCCCTCGTCGGGGATGCCGTGACGGTCCGTCAGCGGCGGGGAGGGCGGGTTCTCGGCGCCGACCTCGCGGCCCTGGATGAAGACCAGGCTCTGGTCGTTCGGGCACTCGACCTGGTACTCGTAGGAGACCGAGCCGTCGCCGAGCTCGAACTCGTCGCAGGCCGGGTCGTGGGTGGGCGCCTCGCGGGACGTGGGCTCCGTGTAGTGCCCCGGCATGACGACGATCCGGTCGTTGTTGCCGGAGTCGGTCGACCGCCGGCTGGATCTCGTCGTAGTTCGCACTCCTCGAAGAGATCCTTGTTCAGCGTGCGGAGCGCCTTCGCCTTGTTATCGCTCAGCGTCTTCTTGTTGGCAGTCGGGATCTTCTTCCAGCCCTTGTCCTGCGCCTTCTTGATCGACGCCTTCGCCAGGTCGAGCGAGTCGTCCTGGCAGACGACGGCGACGTCGTCGGAGCCGGTGAGGGCGGTGTCCAGCGGCTTGGCCGTCGGCACGGCGCCGCCGGCGGACGGGGAGACGCCGGTGTCGGCGGCAGGGTCGGGCCAGTAGCTGGGGCGCTCGACGTGCGCGAGTGCGGCTGCGGGCAAGACGAGTGTGAGCGCAACAGCGCCAACCGCCCAGCCGAGGCCCTTGCCCCGTCGCTTCCCTGCAGATCACACGTACGCCAGCGTCCATGCCGACAACCCTTCTCTCGGAGTTTTCGAAATCAGCCTGCAGAGCCCCTGCCCCAGCAAGCCGAGCGGACCAGGGTAGCGACCCCGGTTCCGCGTTCTCCTTTTTCTACTCCGGGGTAGCCGGTTGGTTACGCGGCGTCGCCGAAGCGGCTCGCGACCTCGTCCCAGTTGACGACGTTCCAGAACGCGTCCAGGTAATCCGGGCGCTTGTTCTGGTACTTCAGGTAGTAGGCGTGCTCCCACACGTCGACGCCCAGCAGCGGGGTCTGGCCGTCGGAGACCGGCGAGTCCTGGTTGGCGGTCGAGGTCACCGCGACCCCGGAGCCGTCGTGGACCAGCCACGCCCAGCCGGAGCCGAAGCGGCCGATGCCGGCGTTCTTGAACTCCTCCTTGAAGGCGTCGAAGCTGCCGAACTTCTCGTCGATCGCCGCGGCCAGATCGCCCGAGGGCTCGCCGCCGCCGTCCGGGCCCATGATCTGCCAGAAGAACGAGTGGTTGGAGTGCCCGCCGGCGTTGTTGCGGACCGGCCCCTGCTTGTCGTCGGGGAGGCTCGAGAGGTTCTTCAGGACCTCGTCGACGTCCTTGTCGGCCCATTCCGTGCCCTCGAGGGCGGCGTTCGCCTTGTCGACGTAGGCCTGGTGGTGCTTGTCGTGGTGGATGCGCATCGTCTCCTCGTCGATGTGAGGCTCGAGCGCGTCGTAGTCGTAAGGAAGGTCGGGGACCTCGTAGGCCATGGTTTCTCCTTGGGTGGGGTTACTTCAGAAGTCTCTACCTAGCCTACGCGAGCGCCCTTTGAAACCCCTCCCTCCAGCTCGGGATGCGGCGTCGACGCCTCAGCGTGCCCGCGCGGGCCTGATCCGCCCGGCGACGTTCGCCAGCCACGCGAGCGCCAGGCAGCCGCCGGCCAAGAGCAGCGTGTCCACCCATCCGCGAGCGTTCGAGCGGGCCTCGTCGGTGTCGAACAGATGGTTGAACGCGTGGAGGCCGTACCAGATGGCCCCCAGGGTGAGCATCGGCACCCACCACGAGCGTCGGCCCACGGCGAGGAGCAGCGCCGCGCCGTAGGCGGCGGTGAACGCGCCAACGTCGCCGACGTAGTGCAGGTTCTCGGCCCCATAGCGGCCGATCTGGTCGAAGAAGGTGCCGGGGGCGAGGAGTGCCAGGCCGCCGGTGATGACGTGGTAGATGCCCAGCAGTCCAAGGACGGTGCGCATCGCGCGCTCAGTCATCACCAGGCGGGTCCTGCTCCTGCTGGCGATGGCTCAGGGCTTCCTCGTCGCTGGCCGGGTTACCGAGTGGGCCCTTGGATCCCTCGTCCTCCGCGTCCGCGTCGTCCGCAGGCGGCTCGGAGCCGCGCTCGTCCTCCTGGGGAAGCTTCTCGTCGTCTGACATGAAAAACAATCGGGGCGCCCGGATTTGAACCGGGGACCTCACCGACCCGAACGGTGCGCGCTACCAGGCTGCGCCACGCCCCGAAGGGCGCCCATTCTAGGGAGCGGACGGAGCATGGCTCGCCCGCCATACTCAGGCCATGGTCGAGCCCTCGCTTGATCCGGCTGCCGATCCCGCCGCGCGACGCTCGCCGTGGCTGGCGCTCGGCGTCACCTTCGCGGGCATCGCGGTGCTGGCGGTGCTCGTGCTGGCGATCGAGCCGCTGCGCGACGCGTTCGCGCGACGCGTCAGCGGCGAACACCGAGTCGCTTCGCGAGGACCTCGACGAACCCGGGCGGCGCGCTGATCGTCCTGGCGCTGGCGCTGGTCCACTCCGTCGTCTGGTACCCGACCGAGATCCTGAGCGCCGCCACCGGCTACGTCTACGGCTTCTGGGTGGCGCTGCCGCTGCTGATGGCGGGCTGGGCGCTGAACGCGATCGTCTCCTACTGGATCGGCCGCGCCGCCGCCCGGCCGCTGCTGTGGCGATGGCTGGGCCGCGAGCGCCTTGAGACCTACGAGGAGCTCGTCTCCCGCGGTGGGGTCACGCTCCTGTTGGGCATGCGCCTCGTGCCGCTGGTTCCCTTCAGCCTGTTCTCCTACGCGGCCGGCTCGGCGCGCGTCCCCGTGTGGCGGTTCATGTGGACGACGATGGTGGGCTACCTGCCCCTGACCGCCGTCTTCGCATACGTCGGCAGCCGGCTGGAGGAGCTCTCGCTCAACGACCCGATCCTGTGGATCGGCGCGGTGGTTCTCGTCGGGCTGCTGCTGCTCACCCGGCGGCTGGCGCGCTCGCTGGGCTTGGGCGATCCGGCCTAGGCCACAGCCTCCACGGCCGCCTCGATCTCCTCGCTCGACGGCGAGCCCTCCAGGCGCTCCTCGCCGTTCGGACCGGTGACGATCACCACCGGGTCCGCTTGGAGGCGCAGGTCCACGGCCTCCGCGGCGTCCGCCTCGACCACGTCCTTGGTCTCCGGGGCCAGGCGGTCGTCCTGCCACTGCTCGATATCGAGCTCGGGCACGGCCCTCGCGACGTCGACCAGGAAGTCCTCGTCGGTGTCGCCCGCGGCTGCGTCGAGGTTGCGGACCAGGAGGTCGATGTACTGCCACTGGCGCCCCTGCTCGCCGGCGGCGGTCGCGGCGATGGCGGCCAGGCTCGTCTCCTCCGGCCCGAGTGAGAAGTGGCTGAACTCGAACAACACCTCGTCCTCGCGGGCGTAGCGCTCGATCACCGGATCGATCTCCTCGGTCTGGTACTTCGCGCACGGCGTGCAGCGGATGTCGTTGTAGACCTTGACCAGGACCGGCGCATCCTCGGCGCCCAGCAGCGCGCCCTCCTGCCGGATCCCGGCGAGGAGCTCCTGAGTCTCGCTGAAGCCCTCCGTGGCGGGTGCGTCGGGGCCGTCCTCACCCACGGCGATGAAGACCACGGTCAGGATCACGGCAACGGCGCCGATCCCCAGCAAGATGCGGGGCAGCCACGGGGAACTGGGGTTCAACCCGCGACCGCCTTGTAGTAACGGACCGCGAGCCCGGTCAGCAGCGTCTCGAAGGTCTCCTCGACGGGCACCCCGGCCTCAGCCGAATAGGCCGCCAGGCCGCCGCGCTCGATCGCCTCCGCGCGGGCCACGACCTCGTCGACGAGATCGGGGTGCTCGTCGCAAAAGTAGGCGCCGATCGAGTACAGCTCGGTCTCCATCAGGGACTCGAGGAAGGCGTTCGGGGGATCCGGCATCGTCCACAAGATATTCGGGTGAGGGACTCGGGCCTGCGAACGCAACATGTCAGGCGGCCGAAGGCCCGCCGCAAGTAGCCTCCGATGGGGGTGCAACCCCGCAAATTGCGACAGAAAACGTTGACCGCATCCGCCTTGCGCGATAAAACTCCAGGCAACGACCTGAGGAGGAGATACGTGGCCAATCATCTGACGCCGACCGAGCTCGCTGACGAAGTCAACATGAAGCGGCGGGAAGTCATCTCCAAGTGCATGGAGATGGGAGTGCCGATCTTCAACGGCCGAATCGACAAGACCCTCTTCGTCAGTTCCATGCGCCAGTTCACTGAGCCCAGCAAACAGCCCCAGGCAGCGCACTAGACCCAACTTCAGACCTCCGCGGGCTCCCCACGCCGGCCCGGTACACCGGCCTCTCGCCGGCAGTGCAGCGCGCCCGCACAAGCGGGCGCAGTAGATTGCGGGCATGGAACTTGCCACTGCGCCTGCCGCGGCTAGCGGCGTCAAATCGAAGACGATCGCCGATCTGCTGCCGCTCGCCGCACGCGAGCACGGCGCCAAGCCCGCGATCAAGTTCAAAGACGACTCGGGCACCTGGGTCACACGGACCTACGCCGAGGTCGGCGAGACGGTCAAGGCGCTGTCCCTCGGGCTCATGGACCTCGGGATCGCGAAGGGCGACAAGGTCGCCATCCTCGCGAACACCCGGCCCGAGTGGACCTACTTCGACTTCGCGGCGCTGACGGCCGGGGCCACGGTCGTCCCGATCTACCAGACCAACAGCCCCGAGGAGTGCCAGTACGTGCTGGAGAACTCCGACGCCAAGGCCGTCGTCGTGCGAGGACACCGACCAGCTGGAGAAGATCCGCGCGATCCGCTCGCAGGTGCCCGACCTCGAGCACGTGATCCTGATGACCGGGTCGGCCGACGACGCGATCGCGATGGACGACCTCGCCGCCCGCGGCGAGGGCGGCTCGGAGTCCGATTGGGAGGAGCGCTACAGCTCGGTCGAACCGTCCGACATCTGCACCTTCATCTACACGTCGGGCACCACCGGCCCGCCCAAGGGCTGCGTGATCTCGCACGGCAACTACCGCTCGATGCTCGACATGGTGATCTCGGTCGGGGCGATCGACGCCGAGGGGACGACGTACCTCTTCCTCCCGCTCGCCCACTCGTTCGCCCTGCTGATCCAGCTCGGCAGCTTCGCGCTCGGCGCGACGCTCGCCTACTGGGAGCGCGACCCGCTCAAGATCGTCCCCAACCTCAGCGAGGTCAAGCCCACCTACTTCCCGTCGGTCCCCCGCATCTTCGAGAAGATCCACGGCGCGGCCATCTCAGAACGCCGAGAAGGCCGGTGGCCTGAAGAAGGCCATCTTCGACTGGGCGATCAAGGTCGGCTCGAAGGTCCGCGAGCTCGAGCGCCAGGGCAAGGAGCCCGGCTTCCTGCTGAAGGCGCAGTACGACTTCGCCGACAAGCAGGTCCTCTCGAAGATCCGCGCGATCTTCGGGGGCAACCTCGAGCAGGCCGTCTCCGGCGCCGCGCCGATCAACCCGGACATCCTGCGCTTCTTCGACGCCGCCGGCGTGCTGGTGCTCGAGGGCTGGGGAATGACGGAGACGTCCACGGCGGCCACGATCGCGACCGCGGAGGACTTCAAGTTCGGGACGATCGGCAAGCCGTTTCCCGGCGTCGAGATCAAGATCGCCGACGACGGCGAGATCCTCGTCAAGGGCCCGAACGTCTTCCAGGGCTACTACAAGAACCCCGAGGCAACGGCCGAGACGATCGTCGACGGCTGGCTCCACACCGGCGACATCGGCGAGATCGACCCGGACGGCTTCATCAAGATCACCGGCCGCAAGAAGGACATCATCATCACCGCGGGCGGCAAGAACATCACCCCCGCGAACCTCGAGGCCGAGATCAAGCAGCACCCGCTGGTCTCTCAGTGCGTGGTGATCGGCGACCGCCGGCCCTACCTCGTCGCCCTCGTCACGCTCGACCCCGAGACGTCGGCCGCCTACGCGAAGGAGGAGGGCCTCCCCTCCGACCTGGCAGAGCTCGCCAAGAGCGAGAAGGTGCGCGCCTCGATCCAGGCCCACCTCGACCAGGTGAACGAGAAGTTCGCCCGAGTCGAGCAGGTGAAGAAGTTCGAGATCCTGCCCCAGGACCTCTCGCAGGAGGGCGGCGAGCTGACGCCGACGATGAAGGTCAAGCGCAACGTCGTCGCCGACAAGTACGCCGGCGAGGTCGAGAAGCCTCTACGAGAAGTAGGCGCTAGCCGGCGGGCTCGTCGGCCGGGCCGGCATCGCTCCTCGGCTCGGCTCGCGCGGCTGCTGGCGCAGCAGTGCCGCGGTCGTCTGCTCGAGCACGCGGCGCCAGGCCGAGAGCTTGCCGCGGTCGCGCTCGACCTGGTCGAGCACGTGGCGCACGCGGCGGCCGGAGATCTCGATGCCGTGGCGCTCGGCGATCGCCTTGTAGCGGTCGTAGTCGCGGGCGAGCTTCAGCGTGACCGACTCGAAGCCGTGCTTGGCGATCTCGAGCCGGTTCGAGTAGTCGAGGATCGGCGTCCCGAACATCAGCTCGTCGTCCAGCTCGGGCTCGATGAGGATGATGTCCACGCCGGGATACTCCTCCTGCCAGTCCTTGACCGCGCGGTGCAGGCGGTCGTGGGAGAGCGCGCGGAACGACTGGTTGGCGATCGCCCCCACGCCCATGTCGGAGACCCGGCGCACGCGGTCGCCGGTGATCGTCGGGATGCGCTTGCGAGAAGTCGTTGACGTACGGGACGATCGGGTTGATCACGACGATGAACTTGGCCCCGCGCTCGACCGCCACGTCCACGTTCGTCGTCGAGCGGATCCCGCCGTCGATGAACTCCCGGTCGCCGATCTTCACCGGCTCGTACACGCCGGGCAGGGCGCCCGACGCGGCCACCGCCTGCGAGATCGGCACGTCCGCCCACTCGCCCTCGCCGAGCACGATGCGCTCGGTGGTGTCGAGGTCCGTGACGGTGAGGTAGAGCTCGCGCTCGAGCAGCCGGAAGTCGTTGGTGCGGTCGGGGTCGGTGAGCGCCTCCTCGACGTAGCGGGCGATCCCGTCGCTGGAGTAGAAGCCGTTCGGCAGCGCGCTCGCCAGGCCCATCAGGAGGTCGACCGCCGAGGTCTCGCCCAGGTGCCCGGCGAGCGTGCGGGCCAGCCCACCATGCGGAACGGGAACTGGGCGCCGCGGGTGATGAGCCCGCGGTAGTTCGGCCGCAGCAGCATCTTCAGGTCGATGTCGCGAAGCGGCGAGGCGAGGTCGCGGTTCAGCACCCGCATCATCTCCTCGGGCGTCACCCCGTTGGCGGTGAGGGAGGAGATGAACGCGCCGGCGCTGGTGCCGACGTAGATGTCGAACTCGTTCACGGTCTGGTTGACCGCGAGCAGGTCGAGCGCCCGCAGGGCGCCGATCTCATAGACGCCGCCGGTGAACCCGCCGCCGCCCAGCACGAGCGCGGTCTTCGAGCGCTTGCGGCGCCTGCCCCCCGCGCGCCCGCCCTTGGCGTCGGCGCTGTCGATATTCGACGACCTTGCCCATCCGAGCAGGGAATTATGGCGATCGGGCCGGAGCCCGGCGCCTCCTCAGCAGCTGATCGGCGCCGGATCGAGACCCAGGTCGAGCTTCAGCGTGTCCTTACCGGCGCCGCAGTCGATGCTGGTATCGCGCTTTCCGTCCTTCGCGAGGACCTTGTCCTTGCCCGCGCCGGCGAGCAGGGTGTCCCGCCCCGGGCCGCCGTTTACCAGGTCGGCGCCGGTCGCCGTCTGCAGCTCGTCGGCGCCTCCCTCCCCCTGTGCGGAGACACGAACGTCGGCCGGCCACGAGGATTCGGGCACCTGCCAGCGAGTCGGGCTCCGAGCCCAGCCGCACGAGGACCTTCGTGACGCCGACGCTGCCGCACTCGGCCGCGTAGACGGCCGGCTGGAAGCATGCGGGCGCGTTGACTCCGACGCCCGCCGTGCTCTCCTGGACGTAGATGTTCTCGCTGCCGATCACCTTCTGCACGTACACGTCGTTGATCTCGCCGGGGCCGGCGACGATCAGGAGGTTTCCGCTCCCCGTATAGCTCACGTTCAGGGCGGCCTCGGCGCCGGGTGCCGCCCAGAGCGTGAGGGCGCCAACCGCCGCGATCAGTCCCGCACCCAGTCCCGGTCTGCCTCGAATGGTCATTTCCCTACAGGGCCGAGCATGCCAATCCGCCGGCCGATCAATGGCCGCCGCGATCGCCCGACAGCCGCCTCACGGGATACTCCGCGGAGGATGTCGCAGGAGAACGTCGAGTTGGTGCGTCGTATCTACGACGCGTGGGACCGGGAGGAGTCGGCTCGGGACTTCATCGCCGCGGACATGGAGTACGTGAATCCGAGCTATGCCGTGGAGCCGGGGACCCGCCGCGGGCGCAAGAGCCTCGGCGTCGTCCGCGGCACCTACGAGGACTTCGAGATCAAGGTCGAGCGCATCATCGATGCAGGCGACGAAACCGTCGTCCTCGCTCATTTCACCGGGTCCGGTTCGGGTAGCGGAGTACCCGTGGCGGGCGAGCATGGCTACGTGTGGACTGTGCGCGATGGATTGGCCGTGCGGTTCCAGTGGTTCCAATCCCACCGAGAGGCCCTCGAAGCCGCCGGGCTGGCGGCTTAGGCGCCGACGAGGTCGCGCAGCTTGGCCTCGTCGATGATCTCGACGTCCAGGTCCTGGGCCTTCGCGAGCTTCGTGCCGGGGTTGTCGCCGGCGACGACGTAGTCGGTCTTCTTCGAGACCGAGCCAGTGACCTTGCCGCCGGCACGGCGGACCAGGTTCGTCGCCTGCTCGCGCGAGAGCTCGGGGAGGGTGCCGGTGATCACGAGCGTCTTGCCGTCCAGGGGCCCGCCCTCGGCACGGCGCTCGGCTCTCGGACAGCTCGAGCTTGAGGCCGCGCTCGCGCAGGCGCTCGATCAGCGCCAGCGTCTCCTCCTCCGAGAGCTCCTCGCGCAGTTGCTCGGCCATGATCGGCCCGACGCCCTCGACCTCGGTGATCTGCTCGGTCGTGGCTCCGACGAGCGCGTCGATCGTGCCGAAGTGCTCGGCGAGCGCCTGCGCGGTGACGTAGCCCACGCCCGGCAGCCCGAGGGCGAACAGGACGATCCCGAACGGCTCCTTCTTCGACTCCTCGATCGCCTCGATCAGGTTCCGCGCCGAGATCTCGCCGAAGCCCTCGAGCTCCTCGAGCCGCTCGGCGGTGAGGTCGTAGATGTCGGCGACGTCGGAGATCAGGCCCTCCTCGAGGAAGCGCAGCGCGAGCTTCTCCCCCATCCCCTCGATGTCCATCACGCCGGCGAACTGCTTGACGTGCTGGAAGAGCTGCCCCGGGCAGCCGCGCCGGTTGGGGCAGATCGAGAAGACGGCGTCCTCGGGCTTGACGGTCGGCGGTCCCGCACGCCGGGCACTTCTTCGGCGGCTTGGGCTTGCGCAGCCGCTTGCCCTTGCGGCGCTGGATCAGGGGGGCGATCACCTGCGGGATCACGTCGCCGGCGCGCGTGACCACCACCTCGTCGCCCTCGCGGACGTCCTTGCGGGCGAGGTCCTCCTCGTTGTGGAGGGTGGCGGTGGAGACGGTCACGCCGCCGACGCCGCACCGGCTCGAGCATCGCGAACGGCATCAGGTGCCCGGTCCGCCCGACGTTCCAGACGATCTTCTTCAGCTTCGTGGTCGCGGTGATCGGCGGGAACTTCCAGGCGATCGCCCAGCGCGGCTCGCGGCCGACGACCCCCAGCTCCCGCCACAGCGAGCGCTCGTTGACCTTCACCACGACGCCGTCGATCTCGTAGTCGAGCGACTCCCGGCGCTGCTCCCACCACAGGCAGCGCTCGACGACCTCGTCCTCGCTCTCGTGGATCTTCGACCTCGGGCTCGACCCGGAACCCGCGCTCGCGCATCCACTCGAGCTCGTCCCAGTGGGTGGGCAGGTCCAAGCCGGCGCCGATGCCGTAGGACCACATCGAGAGCGGCCGGTCGGCGGCGATCTGCGGGTCGAGCTGGCGGATCGTGCCCGCGGCGGCGTTGCGGGGGTTCGCGAAAGCCGGCTCGCCCGCCTCGGCGCGGCGCTCGTTGAGCTCGCTCGAAGCCGCTGCGGGGGAAGTAGATCTCGCCGCGGACCTCGACCATGCTCGGGCGCGTCCTTGATCGAGAGCGGGATCGCCTTGATCGTCCGGAGGTTGTGGGTCACGTCCTCGCCGATGCGCCCGTCGCCGCGCGTCGCGCCCCGGACGAACGTGCCGTTCTCGTAGATGAGGGAGATCGCGAGCCCGTCGATCTTCGGCTCGGTGACGTAGCCGAACTCGTCGGCCGTGATGTCGAAGCGCTTCAGGAGGTTGCGGATCCGCGGCCTCCCACGCCGCGCAGCTCCTCCTCGTTGCGGGCGTTGCCCGAGCGAGAGCATCGGCTCGGGGTGCGCGACCTGCTCGAACTTGTCGAGCGGCTTGCCGCCGACGCGCTGGGTGGGCGAGTCCGGGGTGCGGAGGTCGGGGTTCGCCTCCTCGAGGTCGCGGAGCTCGTTCAGGAGCGCGTCGTATTCGTCGTCCCCGATCGTCGGGTCGTCGAGGACGTAGTAGGAGTGATCGTGACCGGCGATCTCCTCTCGCAGCTCCGCGGCGCGCTTCGTTGCTCATGCTCGTCGCCGTCCCCGAGAGGATCCCCTCCAGGTCCCACTCGCGAACCGGGTCGATGCCCGTCGTGGTAGGTCAGGTCGAAATGGAGCGGCGTGATCGAGATCCGCCCGCGCGCCTGGGCGGCGAGGTCGGTGCCGGGCTCGTCCTCGAACGAGGGCTCGAAGCCGTAGATCCGGTAGCGGCGGCGGCCGTCCTCGGCCTCCTCGACCAGGCGAGCTCGTCGTCGTAGAGGCGCTTGCCGAGCCGCGTTACCTCGACCCCTTGGACCTCGCCGGGCAGTTGACGTTGATCAGGGTCCCATCGGGCAGCGGATGGTCGGCCAGCCGCGACACCAGCCCGGCGACGAAGCGGGCCGCGACCGTGAAGTCGAGCTTGCCGCCGAAATGCCACCCCATCTCCCCCTTCAGCGACTGCTGGGAGACCGCGATCGCGGGGACGCCGAGCACGATGCCCTCGAGGGCCGCCGCGACGGTGCCCGAGTAGGTGACGTCGTCCCCGAGGTTGGCGCCGTGGTTGATCCCGGAGACGATCAGCTCCGGCTGCTCGCCGATCAGGCCCAGCTCGGCGAACCGCACGCAGTCGACCGGCGTGCCGTCGGTGGCGAAGCCGCTGGTGCCGTCGTCGAAGCGCACCTCCTCCACCCACAGCGGCGATCGCGTGGTGATGCTGCGGGCCGTCGCGCTGCGATTGGAGTCGGGTGCGATCACGTGCACGCTCGACCCCGTCGACCTCTGCGAGCGGCCCGCCGCAGCGACTGAAGCCCGTCGGCCTGGATGCCGTCGTCATTGGTGAGCAGGACTCTCACCGGAGCGATTCTATGGAGGGGGTGCTCAGTAGCTGACCGACGCCAGATAGAGGCCGTGCGGGGCGGCGGTCTCTCCCCCGCGCTCGCGCGGGGCGCCCTCGAGCAGGGCCGGGAAATCGGCAAGCGGTCGGCGCCCGGCGGCGACCTCGAGCATCGTGCCCACCAGCGCCCGCACCATGTTGCGCATGAACGCGTCGGCCTCGATCCACAGCTCGAGGACGGGGTCCGGGCCAATGCCTGGTCCCTCCCGCCACTCGCAGCGAAAGATGTCGCGCTCGAAGCGCACGTGCTCCGTCTGGGTAGGCGTGAAGGCCGTGAAGTCGTGGGTTCCGAGCGCCGCCGCGGCGCACGCATCGAGCGCCTCGCGCTCGAGCGGATAGGGCCACCACAGGGCGCGGCTGGCCTCGAATGGGCTGACCACCCGCTGCGGCAGCAGGCGGTAGCAATAGGTCCGCGAGCGGGCATCGCGGCGGGCGTTGAAGCCGGCCGGGGCCTCCGTGGCCGCGTAGATCGCGATCTCGGGGGGCGTAACTGCATCGAGCGCCCGGCGGAGGTCCGTTGCCGGTGGCTCGCCCAGCTCGAGGCTTGCCACCTGTCCCCAGGCGTGCACCACGGTCGGACACCGTCCGGGCATGGGGCCGGACCTGGCCGACGTTCGCGCTCGGCCTGGCCGGGCGACCTCATCGCAAAGGACGCACCTTCCCGCCGGTCGACGATCGTCGCGGTCGCGAGGGCCTGATGGGCTTTCCGCGAAGCGGCGGCGTGCGTGCCGCGACCGGTGGCGTCGGTCGCGGCGGCCGGGGTACGGGCGGTGGTCGGGCGGCTTCTTCGGGAGCGGCCCTTCGGACGACTTCGTCCCGGTCCCGCAAGGAGCGCCGCGGCCAGACGATCCGCCGCATCCTCGTGTTCTTCACGCCCGTATCGCCCGCAGATCGCGGTCGTCCTCTTCGCGATCCTGCTGACGAGCTTCCTCGGGCTGGTCAACCCGTACCTGCTGAAGCTGCTCATCGACGACGCGATCCCGCAGCGCGACCTCGGCCTGCTGACCCTCTACGTCGGGCTGATGATCGTCCTGCCGATCATCACCGGGCCTGATCGGCGTCGGCCAGTCCTACCTCAACAACCTCATCGGCCAGCGCGTCATGCACGACCTGCGCAGCGCGCTCTACGGACATCTGCAGTCGATGCCGCTGCGGTTCTTCACCGAGACGCGGACCGGCGAGATCCAGAGCCGCCTGGCCAACGACGTCGGCGGCGTCCAGTCGGTCGTGACCGACACGGCGAGCTCGGTCACGTCAGCAACCTGGCGATCGCGGCCAGCACGATCGTCGCGATGTGGTTGATCGACTGGCGGCTGACGGTCCTGTCGCTCGGCCTGCTGCCGTTCTTCATGTACCTCACCTTCCGGGTCGGCAAGGTCCGCCGCGAGGTCTCGACCGAGACCCAGAAGTCGCTCGCCGAGATGTCGGCCCTGACCGAGGAGACGCTGTCGGTCAGCGGCATCCTGCTGTCGAAGACGTTCGGCCAGCAGCAGACCTCGATCGACCGATTCCGCAGCGCTGAACGCGAAGCTCGCGGCGCTCCAGATCCGCCAGGCGATGGTCGGGCGCTGGTTCTTCATGATCATCGGGACGATCTTCAGCATCACGCCGGCGTTCGTGTACTGGCTCGCCGGCTGGCTGACGATCCAGAACGACCCGACGGCGCCGACGATCGGCGACATCGTCGCCTTCACGACGCTCCAGTGCCGGCTCTTCTTCCCGATGGGCCAGCTGCTCAATGTCCAGGTCGAGATCCAGGGCGCACTCGCGCTGTTCGACCGGATCTTCGAGTACCTCGAGATGGACCCGGAGATCGTCGACGCGCCCGACGCGGTCGATCTCGCGCCGACGCCGTCCGCGGCCAGGTCCGGCTTCCGCGATGTGTCGTTCCGCTACCCGACGCAGGCCGTCCCGTCCGACGCGCCGCCCAGGCGCCGCGACGCAGGACGACGAGCCCGAGGAGGCGGCAGTCGCGGTGGCGCGCGGCTGGCCGTCGACACGGAGGCCGTCGAGACGCTGGTCGACGGCGAGGCGCGATCGGGCGGCATGCCCGCGCTCGAGATGCTCCCGCCGTTCGGGCTCGAGCGACATCGACTTCGAGGCGCGAGCCCGGCGAGCTCGTCGCGCTGGTTGGACCGTCCGGCTCGGGCAAGACGACGACCACCTACCTGATCCCGCGGCTGTACGACGTCGACGCCGGCTCGGTCGAGATCGACGGCATCGACGTCCGCGATCAAGCTCGCGTCGCTGGGCGGCATCATCGGCGTCGTGACCCAGGAGACGTACCTGTTCCACGCCTCGGTCCGCGACAACCTGCTCTACGCCAGGCCCGACGCGACCGAGGAGGAGATCGAGGCCGCGGCGCGCGCGGCGGCGATGCACGACCGGATCATGGAGCTGCCCGAGGGCTACGACACCATCGTCGGCGAGCGCGGCTACAAGCTGTCGGGCGGCGAGAAGCAGCGCATCGCGATCGCCCGCGTGCTGCTCAAGGACCCGCGCATCCTCATCCTCGACGAGGCGACGTCCGCGCTCGACACGTGTCGGAGCGCCTCATCCAGGCCGCGTTCGAGCGGCTCATGGAGGGCCGCACGACGATCGCCATCGCCCACCGCCTGTCGACGATCCTGCGCGCCGACCGGATCCTCGTCTACGACCGCGGCCGGATCGTCGAGCGCGGCACGCACGCCGAACTGCTCGCCCAGGGCGGCCTGTATGCCCGCCTGTACCGCGAGCAGTTCCTGACCGAGGACACGGG
The DNA here is from genome assembly GCA_963729505.1 of uncultured Solirubrobacterales bacterium. GTDB lineage: Bacteria > Actinomycetota > Thermoleophilia > Solirubrobacterales > 70-9 > JBDTSW01. The sequence goes on along the minus strand of CAVSOA010000001.1, from coordinate 513 downwards.
CCGTCGACCGAAGTCGGCGCTGGCAGGCTGACGCGCGATGCCCACCCACAAGTCGGTCCGGCTCGAACACCGGGGCGGGATGGCGTTCCATGCCGAGCCGTCGTCGGGCCACCCGATGGACTTCGACGACCGCCAGTCGAACACCGGCGCGAGCCCGGTCGAGACCGTCCTCGTCCGCGCTCGGCGCGTGCTCGGCGATGGACGTCGTCGGATCCTGGCCAAGAAGCGCCAGGACATCACGGCGCTACCGGATCGAGGTGACCGGCCTGCCAGCGCGACGAGTACCCGCAGGTCTACACCGAGGTCGTGATGACCCACGAGGTCGAGGGCCGGGACCTGTCCGAGGCCGCAATCCGCCGCGCTATCGAGCTTCGGCGACGCAAGTACTGCCCGGTCAACGCGATGATCTCGGCCGGCTCGACCACCGTCCACCACCGCTACCGGATCCACTCCGAAGGCGCGACGCCGTTACGCGACCGAGGGCGAGGTCCTGTCGACCGGCCCGTACCGCCG